>JAILLP010000018.1 GCA_024693065.1 Paludibacteraceae bacterium | reverse complement strand
GACAAAAAAACACTGATATTAGTTTCAAAAAACTTTTCATCATCTCTTTATTGATTATCGTGACAAGCATTTTTTACAATCAACCACTTGATTATCTCGTGAGAACAAACAATCTATATAATATCCAACATGAGGAGGCTCGTTTAGCTGATGTCCTGACATGGAAAAATACCTGTGTTCGCAATCACTTTCATTCCCAGACTTAATATCAAGGAGAGATGTGGGTTTAAGTGGGAAAACAAAATCGGAATATTGGCTTGAATTAACAGAAATGCTAATAGCATCCCAACCCCTTGCGGCATGGTCTAATGCAGCCCTGTCTATTTTCATTTCCACCTCAACATATCCAGCATCCTTGCGCTCTGCATATGTCAATTCCACAGTTTTATATTTTGAAGACAGAGGGGTTTTCTCTATAGGTGTATGTTTAGTATCTAGTTCAATAGAAAAATAATTTAAAAATTTATTATCACCACATACAGAAAACTGAAGAAAACAAATTTCATCAAAAACATATGGCGCCTCAGAAAAATAAAAGTGAAGCACTACATCTGTAGCTGTCGTATCAGCAAACAACCCCCAAATCGAATCCTTTTGGAATTCCTCCTGTTGTTGGGCAAAACATGTGCCTCCGAAGAGGAGCATCAAGCCCATGATCACAAATATTTTCAAACTTTTCATGCTTCCAGAAATCATATTAAAATCACAAGATATCGCAAACTTATAAAAATATCCCAAGCATCCTACTCTTTTTGCGAATTTATTTCACGCAGGCTCTTCACCCATCCCGTGTGCTCGTTGTTGGGATCGAGCTTCATTGCCGAGAAGGTCTTTTCCGTCGTGTTCTTGAATGTGGCTTGTATGAAATCTTTCACGAACGTGTCTCCGTGGGCATCTTCCATGTAGCGGAAGTAGGACTCACCCGCCCAGTATTCCGCGATAGTCTCGCTAGGGAAGTCTTTCAGCAAGGAGCAGTATTTGTCTATGTATTGAATGCGTGCCTCTGGCATGCTCGTTTCTATGTTCCCCACATAAGTGTTGGCGCAGTAGTCCGCTAATCCTTCCACCTGCCAATTGCAGAACGCCACGTCTTGGGATAGGTCGAGGGATGACATGAAGACATAGTGGTTCATCTCATGCAATAAAACTGTGACATAACCATTGTTGGCTCTCGGGTTGCATTGGAAACATATGGGATGTATTACGATGGAGGCCTTGCACCCCGCTCCTCCGAGTTGGGATATCGTCACGCCAATAGACCCTTGCCCTCTGTATGGGCTTTCGAGCAACTTGCTTGCGGTCTCCGAATATTCCTGCGGGCTGGTGGCTAGATAGATGGGCAGTTTTCGCCCGTTTTGGTCAGCCGGGTAGTAGTATTTCCCCATTAGGCGAGTCAGTGGCAGGATGTTCTCGTTGGCGGCTTGCAGTATGTTTTGTGCATGACCTTGCCATACGGCTTCCTTGTCCTTCTTGTAGTATACGATAAAGAACTCATCCTCCTCGCGGGACCAGTTTTCGCCTTCTCTCTGTCCTACATCTTTCCCATTATCCCAGTCATAAGGACCGCCACCTTCCACGATGTCCACACCTGCCATGTGGCCACCCATCCGTATCAGACCCTTTATGAATCTTTGGGTGCTCTCCGGAATGGTCGCGTACTTGAGCGGTGGCCTGTCTTGTCCTATTTTATACACCTTGCCCATCAGGAAGGCTAGAATGACAAAGACGCTGAAGACGGAGGCTAATGTTATGACTGTTTTTTTATTCATAATCGTTTACTAGTTGAATAATGAGTTAGCGATACGGGGCACGAGTATATCCTCGATCATTCCTCTATTTTATCGCTATTCTCTTCTGTATCTTCTTCTTTTTCAGTTAATTGTACAAATTCAACCCTTGTCTCGAAATCATCGATCCGCATATCATCCACTAGATCACCCACCCTATAGCCGTCGCCTGTCGTCTCGCAATAGATGTAGAGGCGATGGTTTATCTCCACGGAGACATCCTTCAGGGGCACGTTCTCCTTCAGATAACCGCTCAGCCAAGGGTGTGCCTTCAGTTCGACACCGATGGCGGCGTGTTGTTTCTTGTCGGAGGAGAGATAAAGGACGTTGTAACCCATGTAATAGAGGATCATGGCCGCCAGCATCGCCTTGCAGTCGCTATCCCCCTCCTGGTCGTACAATGTCTCGTCAGGGTATCGGACATATTCGGGCGTGAACTGTATGCTCTTGCTGTCCCGGTCTAGGATAAAGTCTATGTTAGGCTCCTGCACGAAGTCGAGGGCGAACTGTAGCCTATCTATCTCGTCCAGTTGGGCATGGATGCATTCGTTATGGATGTAGCTGGCGATGTAGCGTACACGTTCCGAATAAGACTTTTCGGAAACCATCTTGAGGAACATGTCATTGATGTATTCGTACTTTGTCTTATCCTGCCGTTGGGAGAAATAAGGGTTTCCCTGCCTCATACGGTTGTAGTCTTCCAGGGAAAAATGGATGGCGATGTTTCCGTGTACCTTCTTGTTGCTGGACGAATCGAGGTCCCAATCGAACGTTCGTACCATCTCACCTTTGGGTGGAAGGATGGAGGCGAAGGCTGGGAGTAGTTCCTCTTCTTCCTCCTCGAATGTCGGTTCATCCTCGTAGTTCGTGATGATTTTCCAAGGTCGCTGCACCGACTTGTTCAAGGCATTTTTGGATACGCCATAGGAGATCGAGAAGATGAGCGGGATCAGGTCGTAATCGTAGTAATGCAGCGTATAGTAGGCCGATATACCACATAAGGAAACGATCACCGCATCGAATTTCCCCAGCCCTAACCCTTTGTTCAGCATGTCCAATTGTGGCTGGAAGCTATGGGAGCGTTCTATGCAGTCGATCTTAATCTGCCGGATGATTGACCATAGGGCGAAGTAGCAACCGCTAAGGATGAACACTGCGGCGAAATCGTCCCCCAGCAATGGCTTCCTCAATACGCATAGGTAAACGAAATAGAGGATAAGGAACAGCACACTGTAGATGATGGAGGTGAGCAAAGCCGTGTCGTTCCATCCGTATGCCGCCTCTTTGTAGATATTGTTGCGCTCTAGTTTTGGACCATATTTACGATAGAAGAAGGCGGATGCGCCAGCCTTGGCTTCTAGAGTGACAGGTCTTTTGTTATGGAACGATATACCTGCCAGACAAACATGTCCCACTCTATGCTTCATGGGTTCGTTGAGGTTGGCTTCGGACGGAGCTCCCTCGAAAACATATAGGTCGCTGTCCAGCCACAGTGATTTCCACGACCTCTTTCCTTTGGTTGTAGGGGTGTCGGGGTGCTTTTCCTGTGCGGTATAGCCCACCAAAACGGGTTTGGTGTTCTTTAGGTGTTGTCGGTAGATAAGGCCTTCCGAGGTGATATACCCTCGCATGCGGTAGTCGGATTGGTTGGCGTCGTCGTCCACGTCCCCGTTGAGGACCCAGACCACCGAGCGTTCGTCATCGTCGGACTTCACCCTTGCGACAGGCTTGTCCAATTCCATGTTGACCAGCTTCATCTCCACCAGATCGATGCTCTCCTCATCCAGATAGCCAATGTTACGAAGCGGTTTCCCGGGCGATGAGATACCGATCCATATCGGATGATTGCGACGGGCAAAATTGTACAGTAATGTCACGCCGATAACAATAGCCAAAAAGTATACTTTGTTTATATCCTCGAACATTCTGTTAATCTTTGACGTTTAACTTACTTGTATAAATATCACGGATGGCCATGCTTTCGTTGAAGTGTGTCGCATCGAATAGCTTCAGCCATTCGCTCGAATTATCGTTTTGGCAGATGGCCCATAGGATGAGGGAAGAGGTCGAATTCTTATGGAGGGATTGTTCCTCCTCGTTCAATCTTCTCTGTCGTACCTCCTCGTCGAAGTCCTCCGTAGGCAGGATACGGTTCAGTGCGACCGTGTCGAATGTCCGCCATCGGGTGAGGAAGAGGTATTTCCGCAGCAATTCCTTGTTGTTGTCAAATTGGTATTGTGCATGATGGGAAGGCATGCCGCTTTCGAACAGATACTGTAGTTTCGCGATGTTGCCTTTCACGTCGCTGTGTTCGACATCCGCGGAGGAGGTAAGCTCCCCATTGGTGGCGGCCGATCGGATGAATGGCGCCAGCACTTTGTCGTTGTCCATCTTGTTGGCGTAATAGACTATCTTTTCGCCTACCGTCGGGTGTTTGTGCGGCAGGAGGTCCATGTCGATCCGTTTCCGTAATTGTTTGCGGAAGAGGTCTTGGTTTTCCGACCATGTCTGCTCTTCCATCCTATCCTTCTCCTTCTTGGAAAGGAACACCTTGTATCCTAGTTCTTCGTTAAAGACCCGTTCGTGCTTATCCCTTACCGTGATGCCGCGGAACAGGGTCATCACGTCGTTTTTGTAGGTATGGAGAAGTAGGTGGCAGTCTTCATCGTCCAATAGGTTGATGCGCCTTGGCACGCGCTGTACATAGATCTCCCTGCACTCTTCCTCCAGTTCGTTGATCACGACATTCCCCGCATAGGAACCTCCCACGGCGGGTTGGTTGAAGAGCGTCATCGGCAATTCCATGCCCGAGTAGAACTCGCTGGTCGACAGTGGTCTGACATCCCGCTCTATCCATTTGCATCGTTTGAGGTATTCGTCGCACAACGCTGCCATGTAATCGTACAGCCCGTTCGCCTCCGTCTCAATGCGGCTTGCGATGCGCGCGTAGGCGTCATGCAGGTAGTAGGCCTTCAGCCTGCGCTCTCTCTTCCCTTTTTTCCGGTAATAAAGGCCTAGGCTCGTGAACTGGCATATCAGGGGGATCATGAAAAGGAGGGCGGACCAATAGACTGCATTGGCCTTCACATCACCCAGGTCGAATAGGTATTGGGAGACCAACGTGACGAAAGGCATAAACGTAAGCACCGCCATGATGCCCATCAGGAAGGAACGGCCTAGTCTTCCCATGAATGTGGTCTCCTGCTTCAGGATGTTCACAAAATCCTCCTGGGCCGTTTGCTTCATCTCCTCGCATCTGTGCGAAGGGGTCCTGCTTTCTAGATCGGCGCAGTAGGTCTCATGGTAGGATTCGAAGTCGTCTTTCAGTTTCTTGGGGACGTTCCTTTGGTAGAGGTTCGTCCATATGTTTTGCTCGATCTGGTCGTTCAACCTGTTCTTCATTTTCCCGATTTCCGTCTTGAAGGCCTTTAGGTTGCGTGTGATGCGGGTTAGGCAACCCACGTGGATGTTGCTGGTGACTAACTGCCTCTCGATGGCGGAGGGTAGCGTCATTTCAGCGAATATGTTCTGGTTTTGCCTGCGCATCGAACTGATTTCCTCCAGAATCGATTCCGATTCGCTGGAGATGACGTCCATGATCTTCAGCCGCAAGTTGGCGGGATAATATTTCAGGTAACGGTTGTAGTAAAGCTTCTTCAGCTTGCTGTCCGCAAAGTTGTGGATCGGATGTGGGGCAGGCTCCTTCAGTCTGGCATCGGAGAGGTCAAAATCGACGTTTTGGAACTTTGCGATGATATTCTCCGCGCTCACTTTGCTGAAGTCGATGATATGGCCTTTCTCATCCGTCTGTTCCAAGTCACCCTCTTTGCTTAATATGCCGATGATATCGTTCAGCACCGTCTCTTTGTCTATTTTGTCCTGCACGGTGGTGTCGAAGAACAACGAGGAACATCCCATGGAAAAGTAGAAGCGGTCGTCCGAACTGCCCCCGGAGATTAGGGGATGTACTTTATCGCAGGCGTAATAGAGGTGGACCATGCATTGGAAGAGATACTCGGCTTGCTCCTTCTCGTTCAGGACGGGGAAGTATGATTCTGTTCTGTTCTGGACATCTTGGTAGAAGAACATGCGATCGTACCCTCGTACGGAGAGTATGGCGTGTTGCACTTCTATCTCACGGAGTGTTAGATGTACATTCTGACGTTGGTCCGCCGTCAGACTATTCACGTTGGAGGGAATGTAATAGACGCCAATGATGGACATTCCCTGGTGGATATGGTTCGGAAGGATGCGTCCCTTCTCTTTTTGGAGCATGACTGCGATGGAAGGGAACACCAACTGCGTGAAGCTTTGGGTGGCGTCTCCTAACACACAGATATTCAGCGTCTCCGTTCCGTCAATATTGGAGTGGCGCAACATCTGGATGAACGCTTGGCCTTTGCGGACAATCGTCTCCTGGAAGTCGTAGATGCATTGCGACATCTGTTCTGCATCGTTCGGATCAATGCCTTTGAAGTTGTTGTCGTATCGGGTGTATAGCCACTGTCGTCTGTCGTGCTCCTCCCCCTCGTACCAATCCTGTGCTTGCTCTTCCTGCAGGACACCAGGCAACCTTCCGACAAGCTCACGGAAGTGGGTTTGCCGATCACCTTGGTCTGTCAGATCAATTATCCAAAGAGGGAACATCTTTTCTAAATCGTTAATTCACAATAATTTATTATTATCCGATAAATTTATGAACGGTATCGTAATCGTTTCGGATAATATTGAAGAAGATGTTATACAGTCGCTTTTCATCGTCTGTGGCGCTCTGTTGTTTCAGGATGGATAATTCTTTCAGGACAGCCTTTTGTTTTTCCGCATAGCCGTCTTTCAGGATTTGTTCTCCGTTGTAGACGATCGCTGTTCCGTCTGCGTTCAGCAAGATGTTGCCTTGAGCGTCCAGGGCGGTCTTCTTTTGGCGAAGGATGCCTTGCAGCAATCGGTTCAGCGTCTCGCTGTAGCGTCTGTTGTAGAACAGTTTGAAGTATTCCTCGAATTGCAGGCTGAAGTCTGCTCCTGATACCTCGTCGTAGAGTTTCTTGCCGTTCTCGATCTTGCGCAGGCAAAGGGCTCCCTTGTAGATGGAGAAAGCCTCTGGTCTGGCGATTTCGAAGGAGGTGCGGTTCTTCGGGTTAACGAGGTACATGGAGGTCTCGAACGATTCCGGGTCGAACTCGTCTTGGAAGAACAATGGCTTCAGTTCTTTCTCGTACTCCTTCAGCAGCAACATCTTCGCGAATGTGCGGTGTTGCGCGAGCACCTCGTCCGGAAGATCGTCCAGGGTGATTTTGCCCAGGAACTGCGCGAAGTCGTGGTGGAAGTGGTACTTCTCGCGGAAGGTGGCGTTGTTGTAAACCATCTCCAGGCTATCGTAGATGCGGTAGTCCCTGAAGGAGAGTCCGTATTTGGATTTCAGCACCAAGGCTGAATTGGCGTCGCCGCCCGACACGTAACGGTGGCGGTTATTTCCCTCTTCATAGCCCAGCATTTCTTTGGCCAGGTCTTTATCCTGTGCCACGAACACGAGGTGTTCCTCTTTCTTCGTCACCTCGATGCGGGCAGTATTGTAGTTGAAGAATAGGGCAGGGCTCAGGCTCTTGCGCACTTCATCCTTTTGCTCGTTCGGAAGGTCACGGAAGAAATGTGAGACTTTCTTGTTGGTCCAATTCTCTTGGATATTCTTATTCTCGCGGGTTGCCACGTCAAGCACTTGTTGCGCGAAATCGAGGAAGTCCTCGATGATGGCTTCAGGCTTACGGTCTTCCAATGTCGGATTGGCGAAGAAGCGGCACTCTTCCGTCACTTCTTCCTCCTTCCCTCTGCCGGTTTTCTCCTTTTGGATGAGGATATATTGATCGGCTTTCAGTTGATCCAACCGTTTCTCGTTCTTGGTCTCGTAGATACCTTCTTTGATCAGTTTGGCGATGTCGTTGCGGTTTGGTGTCTCCGCATTGTCGTCGTCCGCCTGGATGATGTTTCGGTAGCATCGGCTGAAGAAATTGTTCGGTTTCCAACCGTTCCCGCTGCAGATCTCTTTCAACATAGGGAGGTATACTGTGGTGACGTCCAAGGAGGTGTTTCCGAATTCGGTCGCCAGACGGTCGTAGTAACGGACCGCTTGTTCATTCATTTCAGCGGCTTTGTCCTTGATCATTATCAGTTGGCTCTTCAGTTTGGCCAGCTCGTCGCTCTTCTCGTTCGTGCAGAAGTCGCCCAACAAGTCATGTGCCCAATCCTCGATCGCCCGTTCGATATAATCGTGGATATACGAATCCAGTTCGCTTTGGTATTTTCTGATGTCGTCGTTGTTGGATTTGATGGTTTTCTCCGCGAATGTGCGGTTTTCCGCCGCTTTTGCCAGTTCCTGCAGTGCGTCCAACTTGTCGGCGAGTTCGGTTTTCCTTCTGTCGAATGAATCGTTTTCGCTGTCGTATCTGGAGCGGATGAAGGTACGGATAGCGTCCACCGCATTGATCGCATAGATGAGACCTTTCTCACGGATCCACTCCTCCGCCTGTTTCCATGCGCCCTTGACTAATAGTTGCTTGTTGGCGCTTCTCTGCTCCGGTGTCACTTTGTTCGCCTTGATGCTCGACTCTATGGTCTCCAGTTCGCTCAGCACATTGTCCAGCTTCATGATGCTAGGCAATTCCTCCTTGCCGGAAATCACGGAGGAGTCCAGCACATCCTCCTCCAACTCGTTCAGTTTGGCCGCCACTAGCTTATATGCCAAAGTGTTAGGCACTTTGTGGTCAAGCTGCTGGAACAGTTTCTTGTATAGGGAAGGCACTACGCTTTCCGGTATCTGGTTCTCCTTCGCGTCCGCATTGAGCAACCATGTGCGCAGCACGTCACGTTCGAATCGTCCGCGGAAGTAGCGGGCGAATTGGTCGGTTGGCTTATGCAATTGGACGTAACCCATAGGGACCAGGAAGTCCTCATGGTTGCGTTCCATGATATCGTTCATGTAGTTGTCGATGTCCGAGCGGAATGTCTCGCCTCCCGCGCCGTGGTGGAGGATGTAAATCATCTCCGCCGTGTTGTGGTACATCACGTGTGTGCTGCCCAATGATGTTCCCTTATCCGTTTGGATATCGATAGGAATCATATAGTAGAAGGGACAATATTTTCGTTTGCTGTCGATCAGGTTATAGTCGTTCACGAAGGCCATGCGGTGCATCACCGTGTTTTGGCTTTTCTTCTGGCTCATCTCCTTGAAGGCCTGTATTTCGCTGAAGACGGCATATGCGTTCAATGCGTATTTCTCCTCGGTGGCGTTGCAGTCGATATATACCTTAGGCATGTACATGATCAGAATCAACTGGGGGTCACCGTCGCCTACGATTTGCTTGTGGGTTTGGTTGATATGGTAGAGCACATCGTTGATGATACCGCTTCCCGTTCCGCCGTTGGAGCTACCGATAACCCAATAGAAGATGGTGCAGCTCTCTCCACCCACCGTCTTCACGTCGTTCAAGGCTGAGATGGCGGCTTGTAGTTTGGTCTGGAAATCAGTCAGGGAGTGGGCAAAGGCGATACGGGACTTCATGCGGAAAGCTCCTGCGCCGAATCCTAAGGGCTGGTCAGGTATCTTGACCGCCAATTCAGGGGAGCAAGCCTCCAGGATACGCTTGTTGATGAGCGTGGAGGTGTCTTGTGTCGCCTCATAGTAGATGGCCTGCGGGTTGGCGAGACCTAAGTTGACGAGGTCGGACTGAGGGTTGACAAAAGGGACGCGTCCTTCCTCGAAGTCCTTGCGGTTGCGCTGGTTCGCCTGGTCGATGTCGCGTTGGTCAGTGTCTAGGAAAAGGAACCGATAGTTTTCGTTCATGGCCTCTAGGCGAGATTTCGTAGCCGTATGTGTCGGGTATCGGTTGGCATATACTTTCTCTTTTACCTGTGTGACGGTTTGGCAGCCGGAACCGCCCAATCCGATGAATATGTGTTTCTCGTTTGCCATATTTATGTTTATTTTTTATTATTCAAATATAGGTTATTAATTATTCTCGACCAATCTAATGGTCGTTTTATTGGTGATTTCTCTTTTATTCACTCCGCAATTCAATTTCACGATGGAATTGTTTCGGGTGTCCAATCGACCCTCTTGGGCAATTTTCGTCCCTACATAGCCTTTCCCCGAAGACCATTGGTAATATGGTCGTTTGAACAATAGGAATGGGGTGGGTTTTACTTTCTTGATGACGATTCTCCAGTCCACATCGTCTACTCGGAAATCCCCGCCGTTTCCGATGGTCAGGTTTTCGCATGGCATGATTTTCTTACTGAATATTTCCTTGCCATATTCGTCAGCGACCGACACCTTACCCGTCATCTTGTCTTTGCTATTGATCACTATGGCGCGGATGAAGAGGATGAGGTATAGTATCAGCAATATGATCAGCGTGATGGTGAGCCATAAGGGAAGGATGAACGTGAAGATCCATTGGTCCTCATGGCTGACGGACCCTGAAATCGGCTTTACGATGCATAGCTTATCCAATTCAGCGTCGAAATCCGTCGGCAGTAAGATGCCTAAGTTCAGGCTGTCCTGCAGGCGGTGGAATCCATACTCCCGATGTTTCACTTTGCCCAATTCAATGTCCAACACGGTGTCCCTTGTCGATCCGTAGTTGGCGGTGTCGTTGAGGAAGGTGAAACCCGGTTGATGCAAACTGGTGGAGTCAATTTTAATCTTGGCGTACAATCGGTTAGGGCTCCATGAGATATGTGCGGTCGTGTTGCCGTCGATGTCTATTTCCGTGTTCATGGAGACTTTCCCCGCCTTGTTCTCCGAATCGACGATCGCTTTCAGCTTTATGACGAGGATTTCGCGACGCAGTTGTTCGAACCACTGTTCAATCGCTTCCTTCGAATTGCTTGTCTGAACAATTTCCAACCCCTTTTCCGTTATGTTGAAGACATTATCCCTCAGTTGTTGAAGGCAATACTCCTTTTGTTTTTTATTATCCACCTCCTCGTCGATCAACTCCACGGCGATGCAACGCACATATGAGTCACCAATGGCGGCCTTGAGGTTTTTACGCATGTCGCTCAACTCCTCTTCCGTGAGTTTACGCTTGTTGAATTGGTGAGGGGGCACCTTGGGGATATTGTTGAGGAAATCGGTGAACGGTATCAGGATGTTCACCTTGTACTCCGAATTCGTGGTGACGCTCTTGGATATCTCGTTGATGGCTTTGTAGATGTTGGTATGGTCCTTGAACAGTTGGTCGTAGTTGGGGTTCCTGTACAGTTGCTCCATGTTGCTGCACAACGTCTGTTTCATCTCTTCGGAGATGATGCCCGAGAAGCCCATTGGGTTCTTCACTTCCGTGCCGAAAGGGATGATCGTCACCTTGTCACCGTTTGGCAAGGCATTGATGAAGTTTTTCAGCAAGGGCACCATGGTCCCCTCGTATTTGTCCATCGAGCCAGACACATCTATGGCGAAGACGTAATGCGCATGACACTTGTCTATGTCATTCCGGTAAATTTCTGTCAACTGTGGGAATGATTGTTCCAGGTATTGGAGAGGTGATTGTGCGAAAGAGGTTCCGCATGCGCACATCATCAATACGATAAGGCAGATAACTTGTTTGAGTCTCTTCATAAGCAACAAAAATGAAAGTTTAATTGTTATCCATCAAAACACATCTGATTCCATTACCATGAGTGAAATGTATTAGTTTGAGAGTCCCGACTTGTCTATTCCATAAGGAGTGTAGCCTACCTGAAGGAGGTTGTTCTCCTCAAGGATAGGCACGTTAGGGTTGGGATTCACTTCCTTCCGTATATGTTTCCTATGGTAGACGCGGCAGATGAATTTGTATCGCAGCACAGGGATGCCCACCCGTGCCAGACGAGCTTCCAAGTCCGTGTCCTCTCCTGTCGCGGGTGCTAGGTAACGCTCGTCGAATCCGTTCACTTTGAGCAAATCGTCTTTGTACATTCCGAAATTACATCCCAGAAGGCAGCCGTTTTTTGGTTTGATCAGTCCGAAACGCATATCCAAAGGAATGCGCAACACATTCTCCGAATGACGCTCTTTGCAGAACAGTAAAGGGAAGAACTGGGAACGGATGTATCCTTTCTCCACCAACTCGGGGGTTAGCCGATCTGAGATTTTCTGCGTGAGTTGCACCCGCCTGCCGCCTATGACGTAACCTTTCCGGCGGAGGTCGTAGTGATCCTTCACGAAGTGCTTGTCCGGTATGCAGTCTCCATCCAGAAAGACAAGGTATTCGGCTTTGCTGGCCACAACCGCCTTGTTCAGGATGATATCCTTTCTCCATCCCTTGTCTTCATGCCAAACATGCTGGACCGGGAAATCCACCGTGGCCGCCATGGCATCCATTTCCTTTACGTTTTCCGGGGATGATCCATCGTCCGCTATCACGACTTCGAAACGTTTGTACGTTTGTTTTCGCAACATGGAGAATATCATCTTCAACCATTCTGTATTGTTATAAACCGCAATAATTATGGAAATATCAACATTCATGTCCGTTATCTTCTACGACTTTGAATAATAAAGCAAATGTAACGTTTTCTGTATTTTAAGCAAAATCCAATTGCCAAAAATTTGTCAATTCCATGCCATCTTGTATTCTGTTTTATTAACTTTGCGGAACGGTTAAGTTGTACAAATCTTAAGCTGATTGATTCATGTCCAAAGAGTCCAGGGTAAAAAAGTCGCTGCAAAACATGAAAGTGAATCTTGTCGCGTACTTCGTGACAATTGTGGTCTCCTTTTTTACCCGGAAGATTTTCCTCGACCAGTTGGGGGATGAGTTCATTGGCCTCACGACCACCATCAATAGCCTATTGGCTTTTCTAAACTTGGCGGAACTGGGGGTGGGTGCCTCGATTGCCTATTTTTTGTACAAACCGTTGTATGATGACGACAAGGGTAAAATCAATGAGATCATATCCATCATGGGGTATCTCTACCGCTTCATTGGTCTCTTCATCCTATGTGCAGGTATTGTTCTTTCTTTTTTCCTCCCCCTTATCTTTGAGGGGACGCAGCAGTCGTGGTTCATTGTCTATTATTGTTTCTACGGGCAATTGGCCTGCTCCCTGATAGGCTATTTCTTCAACTACAAGGCTAATACGATTTTCAATGCGGACCAACGGCAGTATCTGGTCAATGGATACTTCCAGCTGACGCAGTTCGTCTGCACCATCATACAGATGTTGTTCGCCTTGTATACGAATAGCTGTGCCATCTACATAACGGTCTCCATCGTTTTCGCTGTCGTGAACAGTGTCATCCTGAACTGGAAATTCAACAAGGTCTATCCTTGGGTGGAGGCGGATTACCGATTGGGGAAGGAGGCGATTAAATCGCACTCGGAGATTATCCAATATGTCAAGCGTGTCTTCGTCCATCAGATTGGGGGATTCATCAATAACAGCGTGATGCCCCTTATCGTGTATGCGTATGCCTCCCTAGCCATGGTCACCTTCTACGGGAATTACATCCTTGTCAACTCGAAAATCAGCCAGTTGGTCAATGCGGCCTTCTCCGGCACCAATGCCGGCATAGGCAACCTAATCGCCGAAGGGAATCCGAAGCGTATCTATGATTGCTATAAGGAGTTGTTCTCCATTAAGTTCTTCGCCGTCCTATATTTGTCCGTCTGCCTGATATACCTCAACTCGGACTTTGTGGCGGTGTGGCTGGGCGAAAAGTATGTCCTGGAGTCGCTCATCGTCGCCCTGATTTGTGCGGACTTCTGTCTCAACCTGCTGAGGGATACGACGGAGCAGTACCTTAATGGCTACGGATTGAAAGCCGATGTATGGGTGCCGGTCTGTAGGATTATCTCCCTTCTGTTTGTCGTCGTCGCGGGGAAGTTCTGGGGGCTTGTCGGCATCTTGGCTGTCCCTGTCGTCGTGCAGTTGCTCCTCATGCATGTATGGAAACCGTATTACCTCTATCGTGATGGGTTTAGGATGCCTTTTATAGATTATGTTAAACTATTAGTTTTTAATGCCTTACCGTTCTTATGCGCCTATCTCATCACGCAATGGGTGATCACCATGCTGGGTGTGCCTGAAGGATTGACCCTGACGTGGAAGGTGTTCCTCATCAAGAGCTTCGCTTTCTGCTCTGTGTTCGGGATCTTCTCCTTTGGCTTCGCTTACCTCTCATCGGAAGGCATTCGCAGTTTCGTCGGAAGAGTCAGGGAGGGGTTGTTCCATAAAAAATAGATAATCATGAGCGACTATAAATATTCCATCATCATTCCCCATTATAACATTCCGGAACTCCTCATGCGGTGCCTGAAAAGCATTCCTGTGCAGGAATCGGTTCAGGTCATCGTGGTGGATGATTGTAGTCCCGATGCCCATAGTTACAAGGATCGGTTCCCTGAACTTTCCCGGCCACACTTGGAATTCTACCAGACGCCGAAGGGAGGCAGTGCGGGACGGGCGAGGAACCTTGGACTCAAGCATGCGAAGGGGAAGTGGGTCCTTTTCATGGATGCGGACGATTTGTTCGTGGACGGTTTGTGTGAGCTTTTGGACGGGCATGTGGAGGAGGGTTCCGATATCGTCTTCTTCAGCCACAAAAGTGTCATGAGCGATGATTTGAGCCAGCCCGCCAATAGGGATTTCTACCAATACCTTTTCAAGGAATATGCGGAGACGGGGTCGGAGCTTAACCTGAGGTATGATTTCTATTCCCTATGGGGGAAGGTCTTCAACCGTGATTTCATAGAGCGCAATAACATCCGTTGCGATGAGACGATGTACTCGAACGATGTGCTCTTCTCGTTCAGGGCGGGCCACTTGGCGGACAAGATACGGGTGGTGGACGTTCCCCTCTATGTTGTCACCCAGCGCAGTGGGTCGTTGGCTTCAAGCCAATTCACGAATAAGGTGATGTCCCTGAAAGAGTGTGAGGACAGGCTGGATGTCGCCATCAGGGTGGCGCGGATGACCCGGGAGTGCAACATACCCGTCAAGAAGGACCTGCACTTGGAGCATTCCTGGGCGATGCGTTTGCATTATCCTGGACATTATTTGTGGCGGATGCTACGCCTGCTCCCGACCGACCCGAAGATGTTCATGGTCTTCCTGCGCAGGGATTTCAAGACTGTTCTCCGTATTCTGAAGCGCTTTGTGTAGACGGTTCTCTTATTTGTGATGGTATTGGTGTTTTGAAATTTTTGCTAAATTTGTATAATAGTATTTCTAATAAAAGACAATTATGTTAATAATCATTTGTGTTTTTTTCATTGGGTTTTTAATTCTTGCCTCTCTGATTCTAACTATTGTCGGAGCGGTGAAGAAGAATAAGAAACTTTTGTTTGGTGGTATTGCGGGCTTTTTCGTGTTCGGAATCGCTAATGGGTTGATCATTGCCTGTTCTATCTCTAGCGCCATCGATTCCATCACCTCAAGTGGTGTCCTGGAAACGATGGAGGAGGTGAGTGAGAACGGTGGAAAAATTGCGGGGACGGTGGTCAAAGGTTCCATATCCGGCATGTCGAACGAACTTGGCACGGAATCGGTGGCAGCCGATTCTTCGGTTATACAAGCTGGCATTACCATTAACCATGCGGAGAACTTAGAGGGACAGCGAGTTTCCATTTACCTGGATTTCGCGATGGATTTTGATGGTGCCTTGATTCTCTACGCATATGACGCGAACGACAAGAAGCAGGGTATTGCCCGCAAAGAGGTTCATGTCAAAGCGGGAGACGAGGGGGTACATACTTTTGATTTTGAGGAAGGTTTCAATTCGGGATTTGATGGATACTACGTGTTGGTTGCCCGCCCTGAGTAAGCAGACTGAGGCATCAACTCCATTGGTAAAAAAAGAAATGCATGTGCCGTTGAATGGTACATGCATTTTTTATGTCTGTGCATATGTCGATGTGCGTTTATGCTTTCACCTTTTGCATTAACGAGTCACATTCACTTTCTTTGTTTCCGGCAACTCCCTATTACGCTTTTCAAATTGTTTCACCACCATCTCCGCCAATTCGGCGAAGGCTTGTCCGGTGATGGAGTCCGGGTTGCAAGCGACAGGTTCTCCGTTGTCGCCTCCCTCGCAGATGCTCTGCACGATAGGGATTTGTCCCAGTAGCGGAATGTTCAACTCCTCTGCCAAACGTTTGCAGCCTTCCTTCCCGAAGAGGTAGTATTTGTTGTTCGGCAGTTCCGCTGGGGTGAACCATGCCATGTTCTCCACTAGTCCTAAGATAGGCACATTCACCTTTTCTCCCATGAACATGCTGATTCCCTTGCGGGCATCCGCCAAAGCCACCTCCTGAGGCGTGCTGACAACGATCGCGCCTGTGATCGCGACGGTCTGCACCATGGTGAGGTGGATGTCGCTGGTGCCTGGGGGTAGGTCCACGATGAAGAAGTCCAAATCGCCCCAGTTGGCGTCGGAGATGAGCTGCTTCAGCGCATTGCTCGCCATGCCACCTCTCCAGAGCACTGCATTTTTCGGGTCGACGAAGAAGCCGATGGAGAGCATTTTCACGCCGTATTTCTCCTCCGGACGGATAAGCTCTCTTCCCTCCACGGGTTCCAGATAGGGTCTCGCATCCTCCAACCCGAACATTTTCGGAACGGAGGGGCCAAAGATGTCAGCGTCCAACAATCCCACCTTGTAGCCTTGGTTCGCCAGGGCTACGGCAAGGTTGGACGAGACGGTGGATTTGCCCACGCCTCCCTTGCCGGACGATACTGCGATGATATTCTTCACCTGAGGAAGCAACTTCTCGGGTTGTGGTGGCAACTGCGTCTTATAGTTTATGCCGATGTTCCCCACGATATCCACCTCCTTGCCCACGTAGGTGAGTATGGCCTGTTCGGAAGCCTTCACCAGTGACTTGGCGAAGGGGTCGTTGGGTTTGTCCAGCAGAAGGGAGAAGGATACCTTGTTCCCCTCGATGCGAATGTTATCATCCACCATGCCGGCCGTGACGATATCCATTCCATTCCCGGGGTATCGCACGTGTTTCAATGCGTCTAAAATCAGTTGCGGATAAAGGGCCATATCGCTCAGTCTATTTTGTCAGTTCATTTTCGATGATATCCGTCATCACATCCTTGATGTCCAATCCGGCGGCGCGCACCTGCTGCGGAATGAAGCTGGTGGCGGTCATGCCAGGGGTGGTGTTGACCTCCAAGAGGTTGATTTTATCCCCTTCGGTGATGATGTAGTCGACGCGGATGATACCTTTCGCCCCTATGTAGTCATAGATCATGGAGGTGAGGCGTTGCACACGGTCCGTCACCACTTGGGAGAGCCTGGCTGGCGTGATCTCCTCCACCGCGCCGTTGTATTTGGCGTCCGTGTCGAAGAACTCGTTCTTGCTGACTACCTCGGTGATAGGGAAGACAACGGTTTTCTCCTTGGTCTTATAGATTCCGCAAGTGATTTCCGTTCCCTGCATGAAGGACTCGATGATGACCTGGTCGCTCTCGACGAGGGCCGCATTCACCGCCGCTTGGATTCCCTCTTGGCTCTTTACCTTGGAGGTTCCGTAACTGCTTCCGCCTCCGTTAGGTTTCACGAAGATAGGCATGCCCAGTTCCTCTTCAATGGCCTTGGCGTCCACCTTGTCTCCCTTGTTGAGGAGGATAGACTTGGCGCTTGGCACGTTGAACTCGTTCAGGAATTTATTGCAGAAGAATTTATTGAATGTGAGCGCTGCCGCCAGCACGCCACAGCAGGAGTATGGTATACGAAGCAAATCGAAGTATCCTTGCAGTTTGCCGTCCTCTCCTGGCACACCGTGAATAGTGATGTAGGCGAAATCGAAACGGGTTTTCTTCCCCTGGCTGTCCGTGAAGGAGAAGTCGTTCTTGTCAATGTCGTATTTCTTTCCATCATATTCTACCTTCCAATCGGTTCCTACGATGGTCACGATGAACAAGTCATATTTTTCTTTGTCGATAAACAAATAAAGACCTGCCGCACTCCTAAGGGAGACCTCTAATTCAGACTGGTCACCCCCAGCCACGATTGCTATTTTTTTCTTCATTGGTATAATCTATTGTGAATGTTTATTACTCTTTTAGCCATCAATTCCAGTCCGAGTGGACATACCGTCCCCCTTCGATGTCTTGATAAATATCCAATTTGTTTTGTTGGTAATAGAATTCAAACTGTGCATCGTCAACATTGCTACGAATCACGCTTATGTAGGGGGAGACCGATGCGTCATGCTCTATCATCGCCATCGTTTCGTCTTTCAGGAGATAAAGGCATATTTTCTCATCCGCCTTCTTGATGTACAGTTTAGGCGCATATGAGTTGAACATCAGATGGTCGTTCTGCATCTCTATGCGCATGGGGTTCGTATGAAGTTGGTAAGCACTGATCGCCTTCACGTAGTAATAGCCGGTTTCATGTCGTTCGATGAAATAGGCTGTGTCTTTGGTGAAATACAGGGCGGATCCTTGGGCTTTTTTTTCGAGGTTTTCCTGCATTTTGTTCTTCAGAATCTCTGTGATGGGAGACTCCGTGTGGGAGATGTAGCAGAGGATTTCGGGGTTTCCCCAACCTCCAAGGATATCCTCCGTACTTATCTCGTCCTCGGAAATTCCTGGCATGGTAGGTTTCTCGCATGAGGTCATCCATGTGGTAAAGATCAATGCGATAATGATTAAAATAGGGTTCGCTCTCATGATTTATAGTCTCTCATTAATTGAATGTCTTATCTGTCTTCGAGGTGTAAAGTGGTGGAGGAAGAGATTACTCGCCTCCACCGAATTCCATCAGATATGCTTTGATGAAGCCGTCCAGATCTCCGTCCATCACCGCCTGCACGTTGGATGTCTGGTAGTCTGTTCTGTGGTCCTTCACCCTTCTATCGTCGAACACGTAGCTCCTGATTTGCGAGCCCCATTCGATCTTCTTCTTGCCGGCCTCGATTTTAGCGGACTCCGCCCGACGTTTCTCGAGCTCTATTTCGTACAATTGGGAACGCAACAGACGCAGTGCGTTTTCCTTGTTCTTAGGCTGGTCGCGGGTCTCGGTGTTCTCGATGACGATCTCATCGTCTTGGTCGGTCAGCACGTTGTGGAACTTATAGTGCAGACGCACACCCGACTCGACCTTGTTCACGTTCTGACCACCCGCACCGCTGGAGCGGAAGGTGTCCCATGAGAGGTTCGCCGGATTGACATAGATTTCGATGGAGTCGTCCACTAACGGAACGACGAACACGGAGGTGAACGAGGTCATACGCTTTCCCTGTGCATTGAACGGGGAGACGCGCACCAAGCGATGCACGCCGTTCTCGCTCTTTAAGTAGCCATAGGCGAAGTCTCCCTCCACCTTGATGGTGACGGATTTGATGCCCGCCTCGTCTCCTTCGAGCAGGTTGGCGATCTCCGTCTTGTATCCTTTTGCTTCGCACCAGCGGAGGTACATCCTCATGAGCATGTCGCCCCAGTCTTGCGCCTCCGTGCCACCGGCACCCGCCACGATCTTCAGTACGGCGCCCATTTTATCCTCCTCCTTGCGGAGCATGTTCTGCAACTCCAGTTTCTCCGTCAGGTCGATTGCATGGGCGTAGGCGGCATCCACCTCCTCTTCCGTCACGGCCTCCTCCTTGTAGAAGTCGAACGAGAGCTTCAGCTCCTCGACGGCGGCCTTCACATCGTTATAGCCGTCCACCCACTTCTTGATGTCCTTGATTTTTTTCATCTGCGCCTCGGCGGCCTTTTGGTCATCCCAAAATCCCGGGGCCTGCGTACGCAACTCCTCTTCCTCGATTTGAACTATCTTCTCATCGATGTCAAAGATACCTCCTCAACGCGTCCTCGCGTTCCAACACACTCTTCAGTTGGTCTATTGTAATCATTGTTATAAAATTATATGTGAAAAAGAAAGCCCATGATGCTCACCCGACCATCATGAGCTCTAAAATCATTTCATGTTAATAAACGGAATGGCTCCCTTGTCACCTGACGTGTAAGTAGGTAGTTTACCATCCCACTTCTCGATAGCGTATTGGCGCACCAGCAACTCATTGAGGGACATGGCCACCACTTTGTTATAATAAGCCTCACCATCTCCTTTGATTTTCAAGGCATTTGCCTCACCTTGAGCCCTGGCGATCTCGATCTTGGCATTCGCCTCGGCCTCCTTCACCTTATTAGCCGCCTTCAAGGCGTTCTGTACCGCTTCGTTCTTGGCGTTGATGGCCTCTGCCAACGAATTGGGAGGAGTGATTTGGGAAGTGAACTCCTCGACGATGAAACCCTCGTTCGAGAGTGATTTCTCAAGTTTCTCGCGCACTTCCAGCTCGAAACCACCACGGTTGGCCATCAGGGAGTCTGATGTGTAGCGGTTGGCGCAGGTACGATATGCCTCATAGATACAGGTGCGGATATAACCGTCTTCAATGTCGGCAAGTGATTTTCTATACTTGACGAACACCTGCTCCGCCCTGTCCCCATCCAGGCGATAGGCGATGGTCGGATCCATGGTGAACGTACTCGCATCCTTGGCGTTCACGGAAAACGCTTCGTAGGTCTTGCGCTGCACGTAGATCGGATACTCGAACACGTCTTGTGTGATAGGATTGTACCAAACCCATCCCTTACAGGTGCCTATCACACCACCACGTTTGTCGGAGTCGCTCGACCACTTGTAGAATTTCAATCCCACTGAACCCGAATCGATGGTCGTACAACTATTGGCTATGATAATCAAAATCACCACTCCAATAATGAGAGGGATAGAAAATATACTTTTAATCTTGGACAACACTACAGACTTGTTGTCATCGAATTGATTATAACTATACTTGCTCATATACTACTGCATTAATTGTTATACATGTTTTCTATCTCTTTCGCATAATGCTCGGAGATGACTTTCCTTTTCAGTTTCAGGGTCAAGGTCAATTCTCCGTTGTCTGGCGTGAAGGCGTCGGTGAGCAATGTGAATTTCTTCACCTGTTCGTACACTGCCAAGTCCTTCTGTGCCTGTTGGATACGGGCTTCGTAGAAGGCGAGTATCTTAGGGTTCTCCAGCAATTCTTTCCGTGACCCATATTTTATCTTCGACGCATCCGCAAATGCTTCGAGGGCGGAGAAGGCAGGGACGATGAGGGCGGATACATATTTCCGCTGGTCGGCTATGATGGCCGCTTGTTCGATGTATTTGTCCACGATGAGTTTGCTCTCCACTTGTTGAGGCGCCACATATTTTCCGTTGGAAGTTTTGTAGAGTTCCTTGATTCTTTCGCGGATCACCAGTCTGCCCTGTTCCGTCAGGTATCCGGCGTCTCCCGTCTTGAACCACCCGTCCACGAAACCGCTTTCGTTCGCTTCTGGTTTGTTGTAGTATCCTTCCGTGATGGTTTTTCCTCGAAGGAGGATTTCGTCGTTTTCGCCGATCTTCACCTCCACTTCAGGCATGATGTCGCCAACGGAATGTATGTCGTAGTCCACGTTGAACGGGTTATAGCAGGAGACGGTGGCGGTCGATTCCGTCAGCCCGTAGCCCACGCATATATTGATGCCTACGCTATGGAGGAATATGTTCACATCATCGGAAAGGGCGGCACCAGCTGTCGGGAAGAATCGACCTTTGCCCAGACCGATCACCTTCTTCAGTAGTTTGAACAACGTGTTTCTGTAGAACCAGTACCGAATGTTGAGGATCGTAGGGATAGGTTTGTTGTAACGTCTGTATCCCAGATTGCGGCGTTCACCAATCTTGACCGCATGGAGCATCCACTTGCGGAGTGGGGAAGGGAAGCCTTCGATTTTGTCGTTCACACCCATGTAGACCTTCTCCCAGAAGCGAGGAACGGCGCACATCATGGTTGGTTGAACCTCCTTGATGACGGTTTGGATTTCCTTAGGGTTCTTGTTGATCGCCACGACCATGTTCCGATGCATGCAGAAGTATGTCCATGCTCTCTCGAAGATATGGCTAAGAGGGAGGAAACAGAGCGACACGTCTTTGTCTGACACGTTTTTGAGGCGGATGTCATGGATTTTCATCGCCTGTTGGTAGTTAGATTGGCGAAGGATTACTCCTTTAGGTTCTCCTGTCGTTCCTGACGTATATATCAGGGTGGTGAGGTCGTTTGGGGAAAGCCGGTTCTGCCGTTCCTCCAGTATATGGTCCGCATTCTGCGACTCCAGTCCATGTTTCTTGAAATCCTCGAAGGAGATGGCGGCATCCACACCGTTGAGTTGGACGGAAGGGTCGATGGCGACGATCCGTTTCAGGTATTGCGAGTGACGCAAGACCTCCACCGCCCTGTCGTATTGGAATTGTTCCCCCACGAAGATGGTGCTGATTTTAGCATCGTTGATGATATAATCGATTTGAGAGGCGGATGCGGTGGCATACATGGGCACAGTTGTGGCCCTGATGGCTTGGCATGCCAAGTCTACCGCAATGATTTCCACCATGTTTTGGGAGAAGATGGCGATACGGTCCTCCTCCTCGATGCCCAATTCGATGAGGGACTTGGCGACGGAGCGTACCTGGTCCGCAAACCCAGACCAACTGATGTTCTTCCATTGTCCTGTGGCATCATCCTTGTATTTGAAGACGGTTCGGTTGGCGCAAGCCTTGGCCTTCTCGAACGCGATACTTCCGAAATGGATAAGCTTTTCCATCCTATACACTTTATTCAGCGCAAGACGAGTCTTGGCTTTGAACGTTACTATCGTTTTTTTTCTCCTTACGGAAAAAATTCTTGTCTTTTTTGAGTCTTTTCAAGGCAGCCTGCGAAGCCATCTGCTGTGACTCCTTTTTGGAGTAGCCGGTGCCAAATCCGCCATGTACGTTGTTGAGGCGAACCTCAGACTTGAACATGATGTTGTGGTCTTTGTCCTTCGATTCGTTAATCACAGAATAAGTGATGTGCACACGGTTCTTCTGACACCATTCGATGAGCTTGGACTTGTAGTCGTGGTCGTCGTTTATCACCTTGGACATGTCCATGAATTTTTTGAGGACGATATCCTTCAGATAATAATAAGTGAAGTCGAACCCTCTGTCTAGGTAAATGGCACCTACTAGGGCCTCGAAAGCGTTACCATAGACATTGAAGTTATGTGTTTTGTTCATGGTGGAGGTCTTGATGATTTTCTCAAGCCCCATCTCCTTAGCCACTTTATTCAGGGTTTCACGCTGCACCAATTTGACTCGCATATTGGTCAAGACACCCTCGTCCGCATTTTTGTACTGTTTGTAGAGGATGTCCGATACGATGGCCTCGATGACCGCATCTCCTAGATATTCGAGACGTTCATTCGATTGGCTATCTTTTTTCGCTCTGACCATAACAGACTTATGGGAGAGCGCAAGATTATAGTAATCCACATTGCGGGGGGTGAAGCCGAGTTGCTTTTGGATAACCAAATAATCCTCTTTGGAGAATGTCCAAAGAAGTCTTGCCCGGTTCATAGCCTCTTTTATGAGAAATTTAACCTTCAAATTTTTTAAATATGATAGTCGCATTATGGCCGCCGAACCCGAAGGTGTTGGACATGGCGGTCTTAATCTCACGTTTCTTCGCCTTGTTGAAGGTGAAGTCCAGTTTGTAATCTATTTCAGGGTCATCGTCACCCTCTTGGTGGTTGATGGTTGGCGGGATTATACCCTCCTTGATGGCTAGGATGGAGGCGATAGCCTCTACTGCGCCTGTTCCGCCGAGGAGATGTCCCGTCATTGACTTGGTGGAGCTCAGGCTCATCTTGTAGGAATGTTCCTTGAACACGCTTAGGATGGCCTTCACCTCCGAAGGGTCGCCCAATGGCGTGGATGTTCCGTGCATGTTGATGTAGTCGATCTCTTCCGGACGCATACCCGCATCCTTCAGGGCGGCCTCCATGACCAAGACCGCACCCGCTCCTTCCGGGTGTGTCGCCGTCATGTGGTAGGCATCCGCGGATGCGCCTACGCCCACAACTTCCGCATATATTTTCGCTCCTCTGTTGACGGCATGCTCATATTCCTCGAACACCAGGCATCCGGCGCCTTCGCCCATCACGAAGCCGTCCCTCGATGCGCTGAAAGGCCGGGAGGCTGTCTGAGGGTTCTCATTCCTCGTTGAGAGCGCGTGCATCGCGCAGAATCCGCCGATGCCGCTACGCGTGATGGCTGTTTCGACTCCACCTGTGATCATCACATCCGCCCTGCCCAAACGAATCATGTCGCAAGCGGCGCTCAATGCATGTGTCGATGACGCACAAGCTGATACGATACCGAAATTCGGACCGCGGAACTTATACAACATCGAAATATGTCCGGCCGCCATGTCGGCGATCATCCTCGTTATGTAAAACGGATTGAATTTGCCACAGGATTGGAATTCTTCAAAGCCTTGCTCCAATGAGGTGATACCTCCGATACCCGTTGAGAAGATGACTCCTCCCCTGTCGGTATCCAACTTCTCCAGGTCAAAATTCGCATCGTCCATGCACTCTTTCGCCGCCGCGATGGCAAACTGGACGTGCCTGTCGAGCTTACGCGCCTCCTTCTTGTCGAAGTAATCTAACGGATCAAAACCCTTCACCTCACAGGCGAAGGTCGTCTTGAAGTTCGTCGCGTCAAAGAGCGTAATGGGAGCGGCCCCGCTCACACCTTTCAGTAATGCGCCCCAATAAGTCGGAACATCGTTCCCTATTGGCGTAATCGCGCCCACTCCCGTTACTACAACTCTTCTGAAATTCATAGTGTTGTAAACTATGATCTTATTTCATTTCTGACTCAATCAACTTGATTGCCTCGCCTACTGTTGAGATCTTCTCCGTTTGGTCGTCAGAGATCTGGATTCCGAATTCCTTCTCGAATTCCATGATCAACTCCACAGTATCCAATGAATCTGCACCCAAATCGTTAGTGAAACTTGCCTCATCGGTTACCTCTTCCAACTCAACGCCTAATTTCTCTACAATAATCGATTTAACTTTCTGTGCTACTTCTGACATAATCTTAATTTTTTAGTTAATAATTTATGTGTTAAATTTGCGGTGCAAAGAAACACATTTTTGGCGAGATAAAACGTGTAATGTCTTACAAAAAATCCAAAATATTGCACAATTACCCCCAAATGTGTATCTTTTTTTATGTCTAAAACGAAATCTGTAATCAAATGGAAAAAAAATTAGCCATTTTCGCCTCGGGCTCCGGATCAAATGCGGAAAACATCATCAGCTACTTTTCGGGCAACAAAAATGTATCCTTCCCTTTTATATTATGTAATAAGAAAGATGCCTATGTGAAGGTTCGCGCGGAACGTTTGAACGTCCCTTTTAGACTCTTCACAAAAGACGAATTGAAGGACGGCATCGTTTTAGGTTGGTTGCAGGAGGCAAAGGTAGACTACGTCATCTTGGCGGGCTTTCTGTTGCAAGTGCCTTCCGCTATCATTGAGGCGTTCCCTAACCGGATCATCAATATCCATCCTGCCCTTTTGCCTAAGTTCGGCGGAAAGGGTATGTACGGTTCGCACGTGCACGAGGCGGTGGTCGCCGCCGGCGAGAAGGAGAGCGGCATCTCCATCCACTACGTGAACGAGAATCTGGACGAGGGTCAAGTGATCTTCCAAGCGAAGTGCAAGGTGCTCCCTACCGACACGCCGGATGACGTGGCGCATAACGTGCACGAGCTGGAGTACCAATACTTCCCGCAGGTGATCGCGCAGGTGATCGGCGAATGATTGTTATATATATATTAAATCGGTGAATCCTTTGGATGCACCTTGATTCTAATAGTTATGAAAAGATTGTTTTTGATATTAGGGCTTCTTTTGTCCATGATGGCTTGCGCCCAAAAGAACATCTCGCCACAGGAGTTCCACGAGATGATCACCAAGGACCCGAACCTTCAGGTGGTGGATGTGCGCACACCGCAGGAGTTCGCCGCCGGTCATATCAAGGGTGCTCGGAACGTCGATTTCCGCAGTCCCGACTTCGAGAAGAACATCGCCAAGGCTGTCAAGAAGAGGAAGACGGTGCTGGTCTATTGCCGCTCCGGGAAGAGAAGCCTCAACGCCATGAACCTAATGGTGAAGAACGGGTTCAAGGATGTATATAACATGGAGGGCGGTATATTGGCCTGGGAGAAGGAGTACGAGGTGGAGAAGTGATATGCCGTTGTATGTGATATCGAACGTTAAATAATACGCCAGTATTTATCCATGAGAAAACTATTGTACATAGGAGTGTTAGGGATTTTTATCTCCCCTATGATCGCCCGAAACCTGTCGGAAGGGAATTCCTCGCTCTCCAGTGATGCGGTTGACAAATATTATACGGGCCTGAAGTTTGTCATGGATTCAGAATGTGATCTTACTAATAAGTTTTTCGATTTAGACTATTCCGATTACTCAGAGGATGAGTTAGCGTCTGAAGAGAATATATATCTCCTATCCATCAAAAGTGGCCACCATCCGTCTCTCGACTTAACTATCAAGAAGATTTCCCATCAACACTGCTATTGGGGGCATCCTAGTTCTTCAGATATAGAATGTGTGTTTGAAAAGGGCAAGTTGGTATGGATTAATGCAGTATGTGACAGCCTGTCTGGTTATGACATGGACCCTGAATCGGATCGTGCCAAGTATCAGTATCATTACTATTTTGACAAGAAGGGCGATCTGATGGAGTGCCGCAAAAAGGAGGTTCATGGGACTGTCGGTGAGGAGGATTCCCTTCTCGCGGCTTTCAAAGAACAGAAGTTCTCCTCATGGGAGTGTAGGGGAGAAAAGGATGAGTTTCTATTGTTGATTAAGAATATACTCGATTTCTCGGAAAAGAATAAATGATGGGCACCCTGGATTGGACTTTCCGTGAATGCCAAAGGTGATGGTAAGCGCGAAAGATTCTTCGCCCCTATATAGCCTCCTCGAATAGTGTTTTCATCCCCTTGATTTTCTCGCCACGCACCTTTTGCAGGAGGGCCTGTATCTTTGTGCGACGCACCGTGGCGAAGGAGAATTGTTCCTTCACCTCTATCCTACCTAAATCATCTTTCCCAAGTTCGCCCTTCTTCATGAGGAAGCCGGCGATGTCTCCTTTGCTGAGTTTGTCCCGCTTCCCTTTGCCGATGTAGACGGAGGCCCATTCGGAGGGTTGTGGCGCCTTGCACACTTCCGGCAGCTCGAATGGGTTCAGTTCCTCCCCTTCGAGGAAGTCCGGCAGGTGTTCCTCCCCGTGGAGGATGATGTAGGCGTTACCGTCCGCATACATCCTGGCCGTCCTTCCGTTACGGTGCGTGTAGGATTCCTTGTTGATGGGGAGGTGGTAGTGCACCACGTTCTGTATCTCAGGGATGTCCAAGCCCCTGGAGGCTAGGTCGGTGGAGACCAGCAAGTAGGAGGTTCCGTTCCTGAATTGGAACAGAGACTTCTCCCGATCCACCTGCTCCATGCCGCCATGGAACATCTTACAATCCAATTTATTCTTTTTCAGGAAATTAGCGATACGTTCCACCGATTCCCTATAGTTGCAGAAGATCAGGGTAGGTTGATTGCCTATGGTGCAGACCAGTTTCAAAAGGGTCTCCAGTTTGTCTTTGATAGGGGATTGCACCAGATGGACCTTTAGCGAGCGGAGGGTCTCCGTGTTGCCTAGGAAATCGAGCACCATCGGGTGGTGTATCTTCGTGAAGGGAGGAATCTCCTCCGACTTCGTGGCGGAGAGCATCATGCGTTTCTTCACGCCCGTCAGCTGGGAGATGACCGCCTCCATTTCGCCTTGGAAGCCTAGTTCAAGGGACTTGTCGAATTCATCCAGCACCAGGAATTTGATGGTTTCGGGGCTAAAACTCTTTTGGTTGATATGGTCCAAGAGGCGCCCCGGTGTGCCGACCACCAGTTCAGGGTGGTTGGCCAAAGCGTTCTTCTCCACCTCGAATGGGTGGCCGCCGTAGCAGCAAGTGATGTGGAAGTCGCTCTTGAAGGAGCGGAAGACCTCCTCGATCTGAAGCGCCAATTCGCGCGACGGGGCGATGACCAAGGCTTGGGTCGTGTCGGTGCCCTGCTTCATCTGCTTGAGCAACGGAAGGAGGAAGGCCAACGTCTTGCCCGAACCCGTAGGGGAGAGGAGCACGACGTCCCTACCCGACTCATTGGCGCGGAGGGAGGTCTGTTGCATTTCGTTCAACTCATTGATACCGATGGTCTGTAGGGTGTTGGTGATGATGTCCGACATATCATGAAATTTTTTTATAGACTGACATTAAGTTATGGGCGACCGCTCTATCCGTGAATTTCTGGGCGTGCGCAAGGCCTGCGGCGATCATCCCGTCACGCACCTCCTGATGTTGGAGCACGTCGATGAGAGTCTCCGCCAGCTGGTCCGGGTTGTTGCAGTCGACATACTTGGCGGCGTCCCCACCCGTCTCACGGAAGCAGCTTCCCTCGCTGGTCACGACGGGCGTACCCATGGTGAGGGACTCCAGGATCGGTATGCCAAACCCTTCGAACAGGGAAGGGTAGACGAACACGGAGGCAAGCTTATAGAGCGCAGGCAAGGCGGTCGTAGGCATCGCGTCCAAGAAGATCACCCTATTTTCGAGACCATACTCACGGATGAGTTCCTCCAAATGTTTTTTGTATTCGGAAGGCCTTCCCACGATGACGAGCGGGAGGTCCAGCTGTGGGTGGCGCATGGCCTTAAGGATCAGTTCATGGTTCTTTCTCCGCTCGATGGCGCAGATGATCAGCATGAACTCGTTGGGGAGCGCATATTTTTGTCGAACCGTCTCAAGCTCCGCCTCCTCCACAGGTTGATGGAACACAGGGTTACAGCCTTGGTAGACCACGTCGATCCGGGACTCCTCCTCGTGCAGGAGCTCCATCAGGTCGCGCTTCGTCTCCTCGCTGATAGCGATGACCCTATCCGCTGTTTTGCAACCATGGATATATTTTTTTCGGAAAGAGTATCGGTCGAAAAGAGGGAACAATTCCGGGTTCTTCAAGAAGATCAAGTCATGCATGGTGACGACCGTCTTCGTGCGTGTTTTTTCTATTCCGTAAGGCAATTCGTGGCTCAGTCCGTGGTAGATGTCCAGGTCCAGGCGTTCGATGTCCTTGCAGATCCCTCGGGTGCGCCAGAGGGAAGAAAAGATACTTTTCGCATGGATGCCTTGGGGCAAGACCGTTGAGGCGCATTGTTCGTTATAGTTCCAACGGATGGACTCCTTAATCTTCGGAGTGAAGAGTATATAATCATTCTCCGGGAACTGTTCGGTCAGGAGCCGGATGGTGTCACGGCTATAGTTGCCCAACCCGCGGGTGTTACAGAAAGCCCGTTTAGCGTCGAAACCTATTTTCATGCCTGTTGGGTAATGTTGACGTTCCTTGAGCCGTCCGGCATTTCCTGGATGGAGACCCTGACCGCATCAGGCGGCAAGAGTTCCTCGATCATCTCCGGCCACTCCACGAAGCAGACGTTGCCGCTGTAGAAATAATCCTCGTAGCCGAAGTCGTAGGCCTCCTCCACTTTGTTGATTCGGTAAAAATCGAAATGATATATAGGGTCACCCTTTTTGTCTGTATATTCGTTTACGATTGCGAATGTGGGGCTATTGATGACATCCTCGACACCCAATTCTTCGCAGATGGCGCGGATGAAGGTGGTTTTACCAGCCCCCATCGAGCCGTAGAAAAGGAAAACCCGGTGGTCACCCATTTGGGAGACAAACTCTTTTGCGGTTTCCCTTATAGAAGATAAGTCATTTATTACCATTGCGCTATCCAATATGCACTATCTAATAATCGCTATTTTGGTGACCATCTTGGAGCTACCATCAGACAAGGCGGCATAGATGAAGTAGATACCTGTGTTCACTTTCCTGCCGTTCAAGTCTTTTCCGTCCCATACATAGGTTCCGCCGTTGGAGTTACCCTCATGGATGATTCTGCCTTCCGAGTCGGAGATACGAACTTGGGAATTTTCCAGCAGACCCATAATGCTGATAGGTCCGGTGTATGTCTCTCTGACAGGGTTAGGGTAGACATACACTTTCTTGTAGGATTCCGAGCCTTTCGTCGCATCGCTTTGGTAGAGGAAGAGACCCGTGGATGTGGCGATGAAGATGCCACCTGTTTCGTTATCTATCGATAGATCCATGATGGTGTTCGATGTGAACGGGCTATTCTCCGTTGTGAAGTGATGGATTGTTTCCTTTCCGTCTGGGGATAGCAAATAGAGTCCGGTCGAGTTTGTTCCGATCCATTTCCTGTTGCTACCATCTATAGCTATTGCGTTAATTTGTTCATTCTCGAGCAAATAGTCAGCATAGTTAGGGTTGTCCTCACGGGTAATCTTGATGCGGTCCACCTTGAAATCGGAGTCGAACACCTTAGAAGCGTCGGAGATTAGCACAGGGCCCTTGTCTGTTCCGATCCATATCACTCCGTCCATATCCTCTGCGATCGCGCGGACGGTGGTAGGAATCAAGGCGTTGGAGCTTTTATCCTGGAAGACGGATAGGAACACGCTCTTATCATCGTTTGAATTCAAAGGGGTTCCGTTCAGGTCCGCGCAGAACACGCCTGGACCTTTACGATAAAGTATTACCCACAAGTAGCCTCTGCTATCGAGGAACAAGTCCCTGAGGCCCTCTTGGTTCAGGATTCTAGGGTAAATCAATGAAATCCATTCTTTATTAGGGGTTAGGACATGGATAGGGATGTGGGACAAGATGTTCATCATCCAGAGGTTTCCGTCGTTGTCGTATTTCAGTCCATCGACAATAGTATTCTCCCCATCCGCATGGATAGGTGTGTTTCTTTCGTCATAATGGTTGATAAGGGTAACCCCTTGGAATTCGAAAAGGCCCTTCCATGTCGATGCGAAGAAGTGGTCAGGGTCTTTCGGATCAACGGCGATATCGAGCACATCCAAGAAGTTCTTGTCTTTTAAGATGGTGGAGTCCATACCCTGTTCCGTGATGATAGACCATCTGTTTCCTATGAGAGTCTGGATAACGCCTGGCGTGGCCAGAGGGCGGTCAAATGGTCCGCCACTACCGGTGTAGAGATTCCCGTTAAGGTATTTAACGAAAGCGATTTCACCTGACATTGGTCCCTTCGGGATATATTGGTTGATGAAAGATCCATCCTCTCCATATTTCCGCAGGAGGGATTGCCCATCCTCCTGGCAGGCGCTCGCCCAGTACGCTTTGCTTTGTGGGTCATATATAGCTTCTAGTATCGAGTCGGTAGATATTTCGGCGACAGTGTCCAGGTTGCTGTTGTAGACGACCATGGATCCGTTTTCTGAGATGACCATTCTTTCGCCAACCGATATGTGTGCGGAAGAGGAGATAGGTCTGATAGGGGTCAGGACGCTATCTTTCTTATAGAGGACATTATTGGAGCAAAACAGCATGGATTTTCCGAAAGATGAAATCTTTGATACGGAAAGAAGTTCTCCCTCATTTATCAGGCTATCCACATTCAGAGAGTCTAAATCTGATATCTGCGTATTGTCAGCCTTGTTCGAATAGATATAAAAATTTTTCCAATGATTGAAGTCTGCCAGATTATCATCTTTCTGGTAGGCGTAACGAATTGTGTTTCCGGACTGTGCGTAGATGGAATCGTTGAGGAAAACTACCTTTTCGACATTCAGGTATCGTCCACCCTCTCCGAGGATATAGGTGTCGGCCACTTCTTCCCTTTCCAGATCGATCACTACGATACCGAAACCGCAGGCCAGATAGGCATATTTTCCCGAGATGGTGATGTCGTTCACCTTCTTGTTACTCATTTCTGTCCGTTTCAGGTCGTTGATGTTTGTGACGTGAGAGCCGTTCAGCAGGTCGATGTTGCAGTTCTCGTACACGATAACAAGGGTGTTCCTGGACTGGCAGTAAGCGATCTTGGAGATGTTTCCGTCGGTGAGGCCCGTCAGTTTCGTGTATGTTTCGATGCTCTCGTATTCCTTATCCACAGAGAAGAGGTTACCACTACTTAGGATATATACTTTATCCTTGGACTGTGTCAGGTTGCCGACATGGTTATAGCTGAAGAATGTCTGCCAACTCCCCATCGGCAGTTGAGAGTAGCTCGATGATGCGCAGCAAATGGCGCATATGAATATTATTAGTCGTATTAGGGTTCTCTTCATGAGATCGTTATTTGGTTGCACATAAAAAACGGATGAGTTGTTCTGTCGCTTTCCCTCGATGGCTGATTTTGTTTTTCTCTTCCATGGAAAGCTCCGCGAAGGAGCAGTTGTATCCGTCTGGTTGGAACACGGGGTCGTATCCGAACCCGTGGGAGCCATGTCTCTCTGTCAAGATTGTACCGTTGACGATTCCTTCGAATAAGTATTCTTCTCCTTCAAGGATTAGGGAGATGACTGTCCTGAACCTGGCGCGGCGGTTCTCCTTTCCCTTGAGCTCGGACAATAATTTATCTATGTTCGCCTCGGAGTCTTTCGCCGGTCCTGCGTATCTAGCCGAGTAGACGCCTGGTGCGCCATCCAAGGCTTCCACCTCCAACCCTGTGTCGTCGGCGAAGCAGTCACAGTGGAAACGATCGAATAGGTAGTGTGACTTCTGTCCCGCATTTCCTCGCAATGTGTCGGATGTTTCAGGAATATCTTCCGTACATCCGATTTCCGAGAGCGTTTTGATCTCGAACATTCCACCTAATTTATTTTTCACCTCATCCACCTTGTGGGAGTTGTTTGTCGCGAAGACTAACTGTTTCATTCTTTCTGTCATATTTTCGATACAAATCTAACTAAAAATGTGCTAAAAAAGGCGATTTCACCGCATGTTTTTTGCATTTGTAACAAAATTATCCGTTATATGAAACATGGTTCACCCCTCCCACATGCGTATTGTTGTTACATTTGCAATGCAAAACGAAATGAATTATATATTTCGTTGTCAGGAAACATTTATACTTTAAATAGGCGACCACAATCACTCTGTGAAGAGTCAGTTGTGGTTTTTTTCTGTCTTTACGAAAACTATTATAATTCTTCGTATCTTTGCAACGGCACAAATATACAAATTTTCGCGATGGCAAATAATTTTGAAATGATTGCTAAGACCTTTCAAGGATTGGAAGAGGTACTGGCAAATGAGTTGACAGAGATAGGAGCGGAGCAAGTGGAGATCATCACAAGAGGTGTACGCTTCTACGGAGACAAGGAGATGATGTACAAGGCAAATTTCAGATGCCGCACAGCACTACGCATTCTTAAGCCTATTCATCAATTCACCGCATCTGACGCTGATGAGGTCTACCAAATCATCAAAGCTATGGATTGGTCACAATACTTGGACACGAAGAAAACCTTCGCCATTGACGCTGTGGTCCACTCCGAAAACTTCAGGCACTCCAAGTTCCTCGCCTACAAAGCCAAGGATGCTATCGCTGACCACTTCATGGAGAAATACAACGAAAGGCCTTCCGTCCGCATCAAAAACCCGGACGTGCAGCTGAACATCCATGTCAACCAGGATGTTTGCACCCTTTCCTTGGATAGCTCCGGCGAACCGCTCTTCATGAGAGGTTATAAGGTGGAGCAGACCGAGGCGCCTATCAACGAGGTGCTGGCCGCCGGCATGTTGAAACTGGCGGGATGGGACGGTCAGACTGACTTTATGGATCCTATGTGCGGGTCGGGCACCATCGCCATCGAGGCTGCCCTTATGGCTTTGAACATCGCGCCTGGCATCTACCGCAAAGGATACGCCTTCGAGAAATGGCCTGACTTCGACAAGGAAATGCTGGAGAACCTATACGACGATGAGTCCCAGGAGAGGGAGTTCACCCATAAAATATATGCTTCCGATATCTCTTCCGCCGCTTTGCGCATCGCGACGGAGAATGTGAAGAGCGCGGGCATGACTAAGTACATCGAACTGAAACACCAGCCGTTCCAAGGTTGCGAGCGACCTCAGAACGAGACGATGGTGATGTTCAACCCTCCTTACGGTGAGCGGTTGAAGCCTTTCGAGATGGATAAGCTCTACGAGGAAATAGGCTCCAAACTGAAGAACGACTTCACGGATATGTCCGCCTGGATCATCACCGTACCTTGCGAGACGACCGACCACATCGGTCTGAGGCCTTCCGTGAAATACCACCTGCTCAACGGCTCCATCGAATGCGAGTTCAGGAAATACGAGATGTTCAAGGGGCGTAGGAACGACTACCTCCGCGACCGTAACGAGGGCCGTGCCTTCCCCCAGGAGGAGGGCGATAGACCAAGGAGATTCTCTTCCCCAAACCCTGAGGAGCGCAAGTTCAGCCCTGTCCGCGAGGATGGCTCATTCGTAAGGGTCGAGGAGGACACCTGGAACAGAAGCTCCAACAACGAGAACGAACAGAGCGAATACCAACGCCGCAGACACGAAGCCTTCGAAAAGGAGAGAGAGTACCAAGAGAGGAAAAGCCAACGTGAGGCGGAATGGAACGAACGACGTTCCGAACGTCCGTTTGACCGTAACCAATACGACCGTGACCGTGGCGACTTCCGCGGCGGTGAGGGTAGAAAAGAGTTCAGGAAACGTGAGGACCGCGACGACGATGATTTCCGCGGCAGACCAAGATACGACCGGAATAGGGATGACAATAGACGTAGGGATTTCGGCGGACGAGACAACCGTGATAACTTCAAGCGTCCTTTCAGACGTCGGGACGATGACGACGACAATAGAGGTGGCAGGAACTTCGGCGGACGAAGAAGAAGAGATGATGAAGAGTGATGGTTTTCCATCACTCTTTTTCTTTTATTGCCACGAAGAGTAAGGCTTCACCGCTAGATTCGAGTTGGTGTAGCGCTTGTCCAAGGTGACCTCCTCCCCTATCCATTCGGGCTTTTCGAAGGTCTGCTCCTCCGATTTGAGCTCAATCTCCGCAATGACAAGGCCCTTGTTCTCTCCTAGGAATTCATCCACTTCCCAAACGTTTCCCTTGTAAGGGATCTTATGCCGGTACTTCTCCACGCAAGGTGTTTTGGCCAGCGAGAAAAGCGCCTCGGCATCCTCCATCGGGATGTCATATTCGATCTCGACGCGCGAGATATTCTTCGCCTTGCCCTTGATAGTCAGCTTGGCCTTGTCTCCCTCGATACGCACACGCACAGTGTTGCCGCCACGCTCGTTCAGATAGGCCTGCTTGTAGTAGACACCCTCCGCCAAACCTCTCCAATCCTCGTTGCGCAACAAATATTTTCTTTCTATCTCGATATTCATTTTGTTTTTTTGTCTATAATCGTTACGCGAATTTAATCTATTTCACCACTATTTTGTATTTTTGTCTGTTTAAAGTGAATACCCCGAAGATATGGAGTTATCCATCTGCATACCAGTTTACAACCAGGATGTCACGTCACTTGTCTATGAGTTGCATCGCCAAGTGCTGCATACTTCCTGCGCTTTCGAAATCCTGCTGATGGACGATTGCTCCACCTCCTTCTACGAGAAGAATAGTATGCTTAACGCATTGGAGGGGGTTCGCTACGTGCGGTTGTCGCAGAACGTGGGCCGCGCCGCCATACGCAACAAGTTGGCGGATGAGGCACAGTACAATTACCTGCTCTTCATGGACTGTGATGTCCTCCCGCTTGATGATTCCTTCCTTGACCGGTACATTCGTATGAAGAGGTACATCGTTGTGATGGGAGGTTACCGCTATGGTGAGCAACCCACGTCGGACAAGCATATCCTCCGCTGGAAGTACGGCAAGGAGAGGGAGGAGAAAAGCGCCAAAGAGAGAAGCGCCCGGCCAAACGACTCCTTCTCCACATTCAACTTCATGATAAGGAAGACGCTCTTCAAACAAATCCGCTTTGACGAGTCCCTAAAGGGATACGGCCACGAAGATACCCTCTTCGGACTCTCCCTCAAGCGCATGGGAATCACCGTCTCGCACATCGACAATGCCTTGTTGCACCTCAACTACGACACCTCCGATGTGTTCCTGCAAAAGAGCCTGAATGCGGTCGCCAACCTCTGGCTCATCTACCAAAGGGCAGAATATACGGAAGATTTGGTGGGGAGCATCAAGATATTGCGCTGCTTCAGACGGATAGACCGTTTCGGGCTTTCGTCCCTCTTCGCCAAGATTTATCCCTTGGTACGCCCATCGTGTGAAAAAAACTTGTTGGGCAAACATCCCAGCTTATTCATCTATGATCTTTATAGACTAATTTATTTATGCGTTTGCTCAAAAAAATAATATACGTAGCCGCCTTATTCATGACGCTGGAGGCGCAGGCGCAGATCAGCCACGGCGGGCTGCCTCTGCCGGAGAAACTGGATGCGGGACCATGCCTGAGACGTGGTTCGCAGACTGTGCGTATGCCTGCGTTTGACGTGGAGGAACTACGGAGGGAAGATTCCCTGTCGGGGAACAACGTCGGAGGTATTCGTTTCGCCTACGCCTTCGACGTGGACTATACGCCTGAGAATTCAGGGGTTCGTTACCACCTGAAGGATGGCCGGGACGTATGGCGGCTCCATATCGTCTCCGAAGGGGCTTATTCCCTGAACCTCATCTTCGACGAATACCAGTTGGACGACTCCTCCCAACTCTTCATCTATACGCCGGACCGCAACACCATACTGGGGTCCTTCACTGCGGAGAATAACTCGGAATGCGGAATATTGCCTACCACCCCCGTGCCTGGGGACGAGGTCATCGTGGAACTGATAACACCTAGGAATAGCACTAGCCGGTTGCGGATTGGCAATGTCAACCATGATTACCGTGGGCTGAAATTTATCCCTTCCACAGGCTCCTCCAAAGCATGTCAGGTGGACGCCTCCTGTCTGGGCATCCATGAGCAACAAGCCAGAAGCACGGTGGCATTCATCGTGGCGGGCACTGGATACTGTTCCGGTAACATGGTGAACAATTCGGCGAACGAAGATGCGGCATTTATGATTACCGCCGCTCATTGCCTATATGAGGAGATGGGTGTGGTGGATAGATCTTTGGCGCAAAGATCCATCTTCTACTTCAACTACGAACGACCACATTGTCATGAGGAGTTGAGTGGCTCATTGGCGATGAGTGTCTCTGGTGCAGATGTGATCTTCTGCGACGCCCCTTCCGATGTCTTGCTAATGCGGCTGAGGAAGATGCCTCCGATTGACTATCGGGTTTATTACGCCGGATGGAACGCCATACGAGACTTGGGCCCTGGCGTATACTCTTTCCACCACCCTAATTGTGACGTGAAGAAGATTTCCATAGAAGAGGACACTCCATATCTGGGGACCTTCAAGGTGGACGATATCTTCGACTCCAATATGCATTGGATTGTCGACCGTTGGGAAACTGGAATCATGGAGGGTGGCTCGTCTGGTGCCGGTTTGTTTGGCTCAGACGACCTCCTTGTGGGAGTCTTGTCTGGCGGAGACACGAAAGAGTCGTGCGAGCAACCTGGCTACGATGCGTTCGGGGCATTTAGCGAGGTGTGGGAGAGAGGCCTCAACATGTGTTTGGATTCTAAAAGAAACGGTAGCCGCGTGTGTGATGGCCGTGAGGCCCACATAATTCCTTGTTCGCGCATCACCAACTGGAACGAAGGCGAGGTGATTCATGAAGTGTCTGACCATGAACAATTCGCCGCAGGCCATAACAACAAGGGCATTGTTGAATATGCGGAAAGGTTTCATCTGGATGGGAAGTCGTCCGTTCTCTATGGTGTGTATGTCGCTCCATGGAGGGGCATCTATTCCGAAGGGGATACCGTTCTGCTGAGGGTTTACCGGGGCGATTCGGTGCCGGAAGAGGTAATGAGCCAGGAGGTCGTTTCCTTCACCAACACTTCCATAGCCAAAAGATCCACTGTTTTTAATGAAACGGTTGTGGAAGAATGGACGAACCGGGACTGCTACTATCGGCTCAAACATCCTTTGAAGGTGGACTCCTCCTTCTTCGTGGGACTGAAGCTGGTCGCTTCTCCTAAGAACAAATTCGCATTATGCCACACGGAGGAGAAACTCACCGGTGAGAACACTGCGTACTTCAAGGATAACTCGGGCTGGCACTCCTTCGAGAAGGCGCACCCTTACTACAAGCAACCGACCTCTCTCTACATCGAACCGGTGGTGCAGGTGGGAGCTGTCGATATCATTGCGGTGACAGACCACTCGGCGGGTGTCCCTGCGTCCACCGTCTCCCCTAATCCAGTGGAGGATGTGGTCTATGTCCGCTTCCCTTCCTCCCGTACGGTTCTCTATTACGAACTGATCGACATGGAGGGCCGGATGGTGCGCAAAGTTGCTGTGGATAGTTCGTCGGAGGAGCTCTCCTTCCGCATGGATGTGCCGTCAGGCATGTACTTCCTACGGTTGGTTTTCGAATCCTCTACGGAAACATTACGTGTGGTAAAGAGATAATACATGACGAACGATAGGAAAGCAATATTGAGGAAGTCCATCAAGGCAAGCGTGAAGGCTCTGTCCGATGCGGAGAAGGCGATGCGCGCCTCCCAGGTTTGGGCGAGTGTGGAGAAGGAACCCCGCTTCGTCTCGGCGAAGTACGTGCTGCTCTTCTGGTCGTTGCCGGACGAGGTGGATACCCATGCCTTCGTGGAGAAATGGCACACTGAAAAGCATATTCTACTGCCCGTTGTCATAGGCGACACGCTGGAGATCAGGTCCTACAAAGGCATGGAGAGCATGCGGAAGGGAGCATTCGACATCCTGGAACCTATCGGCGAACCCTTCCTTGACTATCCGCTCATCGACCTGGCGATCGTGCCGGGGGTAGGATTCGACGTTTCCGGCAACCGTTTGGGGCGCGGGAAAGGATATTACGACCGGTTGTTGCCTCAACTGCAAGCCTATAAGATCGGGGTGTGTTTCCCTGAACAATATCTCTCCGCTGTGCCGACCGAACCGTGGGACAGCAAAATGGATAAAGTGATTTTTGGTACGATTATGGATAATGAACAAGTGATAAAACTGGGCAGGCTGGAACAGATCCTGCCGGAGGAGCTGGGTAATCGCTCCTTGGATTCCGTCTTTGTGCTGACGGACGAGAACACGCACCGTCTCTGTTTGGGTAAACTCTCCGGCTTGGGGATCCCCGCCTCGAATGTGATCTGCATCAAGGCGGGTGACGACAACAAGGATGTCGAGGCGCTGGCCTCCGTATGGAGCCACCTCAGCCAACATGGTGCTACCCGTAAGTCTTTGATGATCAATCTAGGCGGGGGCATGGTCACCGACCTGGGCGGATTCGCCGCTTCCACCTTCAAGCGGGGCATGGACTACATCAATGTGCCGACCACCCTGCTGGGAACCATCGACGCGGCTGTGGGCGGCAAGACGGGCATCAACTTCGGCGGACTGAAGAACGAGGTGGGGGTGATCAATCCTTCCCGATCGGTCCTGATCGACGTGGATTTCCTGCGCACGTTGGACAAGGAGAACTTCCTCTCAGGCTTCGCCGAGATGATCAAGCACGGACTGATCTCCTCCCGTGAGGTCTGGAACCATATCCTCCAATTCGATCTGGAGAAAATCGATTACACCAAACTGCCCGCCCTGGTGGAGGAGTCCATCCAAGTGAAGCGTGACATCGTGCGGGTGGACCCGACGGAGAAGGGCATCCGCAAGGCGCTGAACTTCGGTCACACGGTGGGGCACGCCTTCGAGAGCTACGCTATCCAGCAGAATGAGACGAAGCTGCATGGCTATGCGGTCGCTTGGGGTATGCTTGCGGAACTCTACCTCTCGTACAAACTGGTGGGCTTCCCGAAGGAGGACTTCCTGCAGGCAGTTTCGTTGATAAAGGAACACTACGGGTCGCTCTACATCACCTGCAAAGAGTATGATCTATTATACGAACTGATGACCCACGACAAGAAGAATGAGGGAGACGGACGCATCCTCTTCACGTTGCTGGGCGGTATCGGCGACATCCGAATCAACACCAACGTGGAGAAGAAGGATATCTTCGAGGCATTGGATTTCTATAGGGATACATTAGGCATATGAGATACAAGATAACCGCACCTAAGCAGGACCTCTTCGCGGAGGTCATCCTGCCCGCTTCAAAGAGCATCAGCAACCGTGCCCTGATCATGGGGGCGGTGGGTCGCTCGCACCAGTCCATCCGCAACTTGGCGAAGTGCGACGACACGGACGTGCTGGTATGTGCGCTAACCGCCGGCGGCAACCACTTCGACGTGGGGGCGGCGGGCACCTCCATGCGTTTCATGACTGCCTACCTGGCTTCCAGGCCGGGCGATTGGCACATCACGGGGAGCGAGCGGATGAAGCACCGTCCCATCGCGGTCCTGGTGGATGCGCTGAATGCGCTGGGGGCTGAAATAACCTACGAGGAGCAGGAGGGGTTCCCTCCGTTGCATATCCATGGAACAGAACTGAAAGGCGGACACATCGCCTTGGACGGAGGGGTGAGCAGCCAATTCATCTCCGCCATCCTGATGGTGGCCCCCTCCATGAAGGAGGGCCTCACGCTGGAGCTCAAGGGCAATATCGTCTCCGTCCCCTACATCCGCATGACGCTAGGCATGATGGCGGAGATGGGCATCCAATCGGAGTGGAAGGATAATACCATACGGGTGGCCCCGCAACCCTACAAGATCGGGGACTATGAGGTGGAGGCCGATTGGTCCGCCTCTTCCTACTGGTACGAGATGGCCGCCCTTTCCCAACAGAGTGGTATCCATCTCCCATACTTGCGGGAAGTGAGCTTCCAGGGAGATTCGGCGGTGAGGAAGATCTTCGAGCCATTGGGCATATCGACCCGATTCGAGCGGGGAGGTATCACCCTTTCACGAAGTGGCAAGCCGGTGGAGCGCTTCCGTTACGACTTTGTGGGACAGCCGGATTTGGCGCAGACATTGGTGGTGACCTGCTGCGCCTTGGAGATTCCTTTCGAGTTCTTAGGTGTCCAGTCGCTGAAGATCAAGGAGACGGACCGCATCGCCGCGCTGAAGAACGAGTGCGCGAAGTTCGGTTATCTGTTGGCAGAGCCCCAAGAAGGTATGCTCGCATGGAATGGAGAGCGTTGCGCGGCGCAGGAGGAACCTGTCGTGGCGACCTACGAGGATCACCGCATGGCGATGGCTTTCGCACCGATGGCGATGGTGCGTGGCTCCGTGCTGATAGACCAACCCATGGTGGTCACGAAGTCCTACCCCGAGTTCTGGGAACACCTCAAGCAAGTCGGTTTCGGGGTGAAGGAAGTGTAGACATCAACAAACGCACAACATAACAAATCGATTTAATAACTTAATTGAGAGAAAAATGAAGAAGTACGTATGTGAAGTATGTGGCTGGGAATATGACCCAGAAGTAGGTTGCCCTGAGGCAGGTATCAAACCAGGCACACCATGGGAAGAGGTACCGGAAGATTTCGAGTGCCCATTGTGCTCCGTCGGCAAAGACCAATTCACGGAGGCAGAGTAAGCTAATAATCGGAAGATTAAGGGAAAGAGAGGGGAGCCGCTATGATAGCGACTCCCCTCCTTCGTTTATTTACAGACTATTGATTAAGCCTTATTTACTTGCAAGTCTACTTTTCAAAGAAGCGTTCTCCTCCTTCAATGAGTTGATTTCCTTCTCCTGCTTGTCCATTTCAGTGGCGGATGGAACGCCAGGCAAGTGATTGTATTGACGGTGATAATTTTCTCTGAATAGTTGGTGTCTATATTTGCTTAGGCGTTTAGTTTTATTGATTACGCGCAAAATAAGGGCAACAAATAGACCCGGAACGGGATGCCATATTCGATTATATGACATATATTATTTAATTTAGTCGGTAAAAATGGGTATTTTGGCACAGTTTTTGTATTAATATGCATGAGAGGGTTGGATTAAATGTTAAATAATTCGACATTAATCATCTCTAAAGGAATAGACTTTTCATAATCCTTAAAAGGGAACAATATTATAAAAAATTCTATGATTGTTTTGTTATACCGCATCGCTGGCTCTCCTTGCCATGATGCGGTTTTTGCGTTTTATATCAGATAGGGTATGTGTGCGAATGGAACGTCAAACTATTTTATTCCTCAGTGCCATTGGCGAATCGTCTCCACTTCTCGATAAGTTGTTTGAAGTCGTCCGGCCATTCCGAATCGAAATACATCTCCTCGCCCGTGCGCGGGTGAACGAACCCCAAGGTTTTGGCATGCAGAGCTTGTCGAGGGCAGATTTCCAGGCAATTCTTCACGAACTGTTTGTATTTTGCGGTGGTGTTTCCTCTCAGGATCTCCATTCCCCCATACCGTTCGTCGGCGAACAGAGTGTGTCCGATGTGCTTCATATGGACGCGTATCTGGTGGGTTCTGCCCGTCTCCAGCCTACACTCCACGAGCGTTACGTAACCGAACCGTTCCAACACCCGGTAGTGGGTGACCGCATGTTTGGCGTTGGGGTTTTCCCCCTCCGGGAAGACCGTGAAGAGCATCCTGTCCTTCGGGTCGCGGCCCAAGTCGCCCGTGATGGTTCCCTCGTCCTCGGTGAAGTTGCCCCAAACAAGCGCATTGTACAGACGTTTGGTCGTCTTATTGAAGAATTGTTTGCCCAAATGGGTTTTGGCATCTTCGTTTTTGGCGATGATGAGCAGGCCGGACGTGTCCTTGTCGATACGGTGTACCAGTCCTAGGCGGGGGTCATCGACGCTGAAGTCCGGCGAGTCTTTCAGGTGCCACGCCAATGCGTTGAGGAGTGTGCCTTGGAAGTTGCCGAAGCCAGGGTGCACGACCATGCCCGGCTGTTTGTTGACGAGGATGACATCCTGGTCTTCGTATACGATGTTCAGTGGAATATCCTGCGGGATGATTTCGAACTCCGACGGCGGGTAGGAGAGCATGATGGATATCACATCCAGGGGCTTCACCCTATAATTGGACTTCACTGGCTTTCCGTTGACCAATATGCACTTGGCGTCCGCCGCATCCTGGATACGGTTGCGGGAGACGTTTGACATGCAGTTGACGAGGTATTTGTCGATTCTGACGAGAGAATGGCCCTTCTCGACCGTGAAGCGGAAATGTTCATGGAACTGTCCGTCATTGCCGAGGACAGCGCCGTCCTCCCTCTCTTCCGCATCTAAGTCATCAGAGATGATGCTGTCGTCGATCATTTGAAGATATTATCAGTGTCCGCACTTGTGTCATCCGGCTCTTCCGGGTTGTAGTATATCTCTTCAGGAGACTCCAGTGTGGAAGGATCCTTGGAAAGGTATAGGTTTATGGAGCCACCCACGTTAATGGTGGAACCTGTGGCAGGTTGCTGTTTGTATACGAAGTAGAGCGCCTTGTCCGCATCGTCCTTCGGTTGTTCGTCATAAATGACCTTGCCGATGTTAAGGTAAGCGGAGTGAGCTTTAAGTATAGCCTGTTCCTCGTTCAGTTTCCTGAAGCTGACGACCTCAAGGGTTTCGTTAGACAAGCCACGTCCCACGTAAAGCGTCACGCTGGATCCTTCGGGAATGCGTGTGCCGGGTTGTAGTTCCAGTTTGTTCTGTTTCACGTATTGAACCAAGTCTTTGTACTCGTTCGGGATATAGATGATGCTGTCGACCTTCAGTCCGACGGAGTTGATCATGGCCTCCGCTTGCCTGAGAGAGAATTCGTGCACGTCTGGCAACGCCACTTTGCGGATGGCAGAAGAGTTGACGATCAAGTAGATCGTGCGGTCAGCTTTTATCTTTTCTCCCGGCTTCGGTGTTTGCTCGACAATAGCGCCAAGGGTCTTCCCCTTCATGAACACGGAATCGACCACTTCGAGTTTCAGGGATTGTTTCTGCAGGACTTGTGAGGCCTCAAGTGTCGTCATCCCGGAGAGGTCAGGGACAACAATCTCCTGGTCATGGTTGGTGTAGCTTTTCAGCCATGAGAACGTACACTTATAAAGAACGAATAGGATCAACAACGCAGCAAAAAAGCTGATTGTATACGGGTTGATAATTATTTTCTTAGCATTGATTTTCATAAGAACCGTATTATTTTTCACAAAAATACGATTTTTTTCTCTTATAGTTACGTCTGTGGCAAAATATCATATTCATAAGGTGAACAAATCTTTTTCCCGGCAGTGCAAATCCGAGGGCAGTAGAGGTCCCTTCCCGAAAAAAAACTGAAGGTGTGCGATCGACTTTTCGTTTCCTCCGACGAAAAAGGGTTCCGATTTCAGTATCCGCCTACCAGAATCTTTTCTGTTGTTGGTTGTACTCGAAACCACCGGTTGCGAGGCGGTCGATTAACCATGCCTTCTCCACACCCAATGTGGCGCATAGCTCGTCCAAATCTTCGTATTCGTCGCGCAGCTTCATGTTCACGAAGCTAAGCAGCATGTTTATATCTTCTGGTAGCTGGTTCATATTGTCCGCATCTATAAAACAATTGAGGCGCATACCATGATGCGCCCCATATCTTTCCTTTGTTTCAGAGAAATATTATCTCTTTACAGCGTACTCGTCAGAAACCGTAAGCTTCTTTCTGCCATGAGCCCTGCGAGATGCCAATACTCTACGTCCGTTTGCGGTCTCCATTCTTGAGCGGAAACCGTGCTTGTTTTTTCTCTTTCTAATAGAGGGTTGAAATGTTCTTTTCATTGCCGTGTATTATTATTATTTATATTATTCTTTTAAATTTTCACTCCCAAAATCGGATTGCAAAGATAGACCTTTTATCTGATATTTCAAATTGTTGATAACTTTTTCTTCCTGCTCTCATCGTTTTTTTTCGATGTACTTGTCTAATTTATTTATTATCACGTTGTTATCTATTCCATTCAAGCAGGCGTAATCATTTCTTGCGCAAGGCTTCTTGCCGTAAATGGAGCATGGGCGGCAAGGCAAGTCCAGCTGCACGGCGTCAGACGGGTCTTGTCCGTAGCCATAAAAGCCCGCGCAAGGGTGGGTCGCACCCCAAACAGAGACGACAGGCGTACCGACGAGCGAGGCGAGGTGCATATTAGACGAATCCATGGAGAGCAGGACATCGCAATGGTTCAGGACCTGAATCTCCTCGAGGAGCGAGAACTTGCCCGCCATGGAGAATGTGTTGTGGTATTTGGCCGTCCAAGCATTGAAGGTATCCGTTTCCGCTTTTCCGCCTCCGAACAGCAGAATCTGCGTGTCGTCCCGCTCCGCATAGTGGGCGACGATCTGCTCGGTCTTCTCCAACGGAAGGATTTTGCCCGTATGTTGGGCGAAGGGGGCTATGGCGAGGCGGTGTGCCTTGTCCGTTTGGATTTCTTTGGCGATACGTTCCGGAAGGGCATTCTCCTTGGATGTCAGTCCGCTGAAGTCCATGGCGAAAGGATATCCGGCCGCCTCAAACGTTTCGACGTATCTCCTTACCGATGTTTTTAGTTGCTTTTTTTCTTTGTTTTGGGAGGAGACGAGCCTTTTCTTCTCTTTCCTTCCCTTGTCTATGACATATATTTCTTTTCCTGACATCTTGATCATGGTCCTTAGTTCTTTGCTGCGGATCACGTCGTGGAGGTCGATCATTTTTTCGAAGGTGAAATCTTTCTTAAGGCGTTTGTAGAGCTTGACCATACCGAAGAGACCCTTATAGGTGTTTTTCGTATCCACAGGCAGGAAGGTCACGCGCTCCATTCCCTCGAACAGGGAAGAGAGTCTAGGCGAGGAGAGCATGATAACGCCCATCTTCGGGTATGCCTTCAAAAAAGAGGCGATAACAGGAACTGTCATCGCCACGTCTCCCATAGCGGAAAGCCTCATCACCAAAAGATTCTTTCTCGCTTCCATCTATCTTATTTCCTTCCGTATAGGATAGGGTTCAAATTAGGGTCGTTGTACATCTTCATCTGTTTGTAGACCTTCATGTAGCGGTCGCCGTTCTCGATGTCTTTGATGAGTTGGTCGATGGCGGAGGACAAGTCCTTCCGTTGTTCCAGCAGCACATCCAGTTTCTTTTGGCACGATGAAATGTGGTCGGCGGAGACATCCTTCCTCTCTACCTCTTTGCGCATGTGGTAAATCTTCAGGGAAAGGATGGAAAGGCGGTCAATGGCCCAAGCCGGGCTCTCCGTGTTGATGACCGCGGTCGGTTTCACGGAGACGGACGAATATTTCTCCAAGAAGTAACTGTCGATTCGCTCGACCAAGTCCGTCCTGTCCTGGTTGGATTTGTCGATTCTGCGCTTGATGGACAATGCTTCCACCGGGTTGATTTCAGGGTTTCGGATGATATCTTCCAGGTGCCATTGCACTGTGTCGATCCAATTCTTGACGTACAACACGTTCTCTATCGTTTGTGCCGGATAGGGATTCTTCATGACGGCATCCACATCGTCTGTCTTATGGTAATCTGCAACCGCAGCGTCGAACAATTTGTTTGCTTCTTGACTGAAACTCATATGTACAAATTTTTCCGCAAAGATAGATAATTTTTAATAAAGAACGATGTGATTGGAAGAGTTTCCGATGGCGCTATCATAATTCAGTGTCATAACGCTTTATTAAAACAGAAAGGGAGTGCTCATCGGATGAACACCCCCTTATAATGTTGTCGAAACGGTTTTTATTGGTCCTCAGCAGGTTTTCCGGTCTCGATTGGCAAACCGGCATTCTTCCATGCGTCAATTCCTCCGACTAAGAGTGTCACTGTGCAGAATTTGCATGCCAACTGTCCTGGAACGGCCATACCATTCGTGCCGAAAGCGTCCTTGCCTCCATAGACGAACAAAGGTTTGTTCACATCAAACTTGGCCATCACTTTCTTCACGTAGGCACAATCTCCGTTGGTTCCGTCCAACTCTACGACAGAAACAGGGAAACTCTTCGCATTAGGGAGGTGCCCATTGATGTAATCTTCTTCAGAACGATAGTCTACAATTTGTGGAGTGCTTTGTGCCTCCAAATAGTTTTTGAATGGTTCTGCCTCTGCCTTCCTGTGGGAGCATAGCCCATCCGAGCCTGATTTTCCGCAGGAAGCGAAACCAAGCATACATATCCCAACTAATGCTAAAAACTTAATTTTCTTCATCTTTATAACCTCCTATTATATAATCTGTTAATTAACTGACCTATCGAGGCAAATATAATATAAATATTTTTACCCGACATCGTATTGTTTGCTTTTTTTCACGTCGCATGGCAAATCTTTTTGTCGCGATTCCTTCGCTTTACCCCCTCCATTTAGGTCTATATGGGGAGTTACTATGTGGGAAAATCGGGCTGCGACGGCTCCGTTTGAACGCTTTTTGATAATAGTCAATAAGAATATGGCGTTAATAATTCATAATGGATTATAAATTTTTTAAATTTGTAAAAAGGGCATAGGGAAGGGGATTAAGAGAAATCCTCGAACCGTAGTCGCGAATGAATAGTGTTGATGTGAGTAAGGGTTTAATTGCGAATCAGAGATTGTTTCTTGTTTGCATTTGCAAGGATGTAGTTTGCGGCATTATAGGCTCTGTTTGTTTGGATGTGTAACGATCAAAATATAACGCTTATGAGAATCCAACTACTATTTATTTATGCAGCTGTTTTCTTATTGTCATGGGCATGGTTGACGTTATTGATACCGTGACGTGCGTGGAAAAACTGCAAAGGAACAAAGTGTGTTTTATGGCATGATTAATGATCATGATGTGTATGGTGATTAATTAGCACAGAATGTGCGACTGTTTTCATAGGGGCGGGCAGTTCGCCCGTCCATTATGAAAACGGTAAAATGAATGGAAATCAAAATGGTACGATAATACTCAAACATATTTTTTATGAAACAGGAGAGACGTTTCCTCTCCGAAAAAACAGATAAAGCATATACTACAAAATACAATTAAGATCTTCTAAACTCAATTACAAGTACGATTGGGGTGTTTTGTGAAAAGCGCCCCTTTTCTTTTGCCCTTCCGTGATCTATTTGCGATTCCAGAAACTATAGTAAACAGTAAAAGTAAATAGTAAATGATTAAATAGTAAATTCCTATGCCCTTTGTCATTTTCTCTCCCCTCAATCATCTATCAGAATTATTTTGTAATTTCGCGATGACAGAGGGGTCGCATGAACGACTCGTTTGGTGGTAGAAAAATAAATAATAATTACAATATGAAACTTTTCGATGTATATCCTCTCTTCGACGTGAATATCGTGAAGGGGAAAGGTTGTAAGGTATGGGACGACAAGGGTCAGGAGTACCTTGATTTGTACGGTGGTCACGCTGTCATCAGCATCGGGCATTGCCACCCTCACTACGTGGAGATGATGACGAAGCAGTTGAATGCGCTTGGCTTCTATTCCAACTCCGTGATCAACAAACTGCAGGTTCAGTTGGCTGAACGCTTGGGCAAGGCCAGCGGTTACGAGGACTACCAGTTCTTCATGATCAACTCCGGCGCGGAGGCGAACGAGAACGCCCTCAAGCTGGCTTCCTTCTACAACGGACGTACCCGCGTGCTCTCTTCCGACAAGGCGTTCCACGGACGTACTTCGTTGGCGGTCGAGGTGACCAACAACCCGAAGATCATCGCCCCTATTAACGACAACGGCCATGTCACTTACCTCCCGTTGAATGACCTGGACGCTTGGGTGAAGGAGATCAAGAAGGGGGACGTATGCGCCGTCATCGTGGAGTGCATCCAAGGCGTGGGCGGCATACGCATGGTGACGAAAGAGTTCCTCCAGGGCCTCCGCAAGGCTTGCGACGAATATAACACTGTGTTGATCTGCGACGAGATCCAATGTGGATATGGCCGTTCGGGCAAATTCTTCGCCCACCAACACTTGGACGTTAAGCCGGACCTCATCACGGTGGCGAAGGGCATCGGCAACGGTTTCCCTGTCGCTGGTTTGCTCATCGCTCCTAAATTCACCCCTGTATACGGACAGTTGGGTACGACGTTCGGCGGTAACCACATGGCCTGCACGGCTGGCTTGGCGGTGCTCGACGTGATGGAGCAGGAGAACCTCGTGGCGAACGCTGCCGAGGTGGGAGACTACATCATGCAACAGCTGAAGGCGGCTAAACTGCCTCACATCACGGATATCCGTGGACGTGGCTTGATGATCGGTATCGAGTTGGATTGCCCTCATAAGGAGATCCGTAGCAAACTGGTCTTCGAACAACATGTCTTCACGGGCTGCAGCGGAACGAACGTGCTTCGTCTCCTGCCGCCTCTCTGCTTGACGAAGGCGGAGGCCGACGAATTCATCGTGCGCCTCAAGACCGTGCTGACCAATGCCTAATGGGCTTTCGTAAAACGTAAAAAATATAACTATGCATACAATTCAAGCGGTTGTGCAGGATGTGCGCACCAAACAGATCCTTCGCGTGGGCTTCGTCAATGACGAGGCGATCGCGAAGATGGAGGCGGAGAAGGTGGTTTACTTGCTGAACGCCGACCAATCCGCCTTGGAAGCCATCACGGGCGGAGAGTACTTCAAGCCGTTGGCGGTGGACTCTCTGGTCTATAACGTGGAGAAGACCGCCGTCATCATCAAGGCTTTGCCGGAGGGTTCCACCACGGGCGCGGATACGTTCCGTGGCGACAAGAACATCGAAGACCTCGCTTTCCTCTCCTACCTCCAGGACTTCATCGAGAAGCGTAAACGTGAGATGCCGGAGGGTTCCTATACGACCAAACTCTTCACGAAAGGCGTGAACAAGATCTCCCAAAAGGTGGGCGAGGAGGCCGTCGAGACCATCATCGAAGCTACGAACGGAACGGGCGAGCAGTTCCTCTACGAATCGTCCGACCTGATCTACCACCTGATCGTCCTGCTCACGGAGAAGGGCTATAGAATTGAGGACCTGGCGAGGGAATTGAAGGCTAGACACAAGGAGTAACTCTCTGCGGAGATGAATGTAGTTGCTATAGTATCTGTTTGTCTATGTTATGTAGCTCTTTTTTGTATTATCGTTGGTGGAACTTTAGCTTTCTCATCCAAGACAAATAAGGAAGGAAATGCGTTGCACAAAATGAAACCATTTAGAAGAGAAAGCGACGATGACCTTTTCCCATGGGGTTATTATTCCCCTGACGAGGCGGAATGTGCGATACGCGCTATTGTCATATTGTTCGCCATCGTGATGCGGAGGGACAATGAGATCATGGCTTCCGAAGCCTTGGTGGCGCATGAATACTTCGATAAAAGATTCAAGGGCTCCAACTATATGTCGGCTTTTAGTACGGACAAGAAAGTGTTGCGCTCCTTGCTGAAGAAATATTTGAAAGGCAAACTGCCCACGTTCAGAGACTGTGCGTTGGATGTCGTGAGAGCGGGGACTCCGTATGAGGCACGGTTGGAGCTTTTGGAATATCTCTTCAAGACCGCCTATGCCTCCGAGGGCATCTGCGACGCCGAGATGGTGAAGTTGCGTGAGATCGCGCAATTCCTTCTCATCAAGGAGTGGGACCTCCTCTCCCTGGAGTACAAATATGAGTTCAGGAGGAGGGAATCCGCCGATAGGCAAAAGGAGAACCAACGCCTCAACCAACTATCCGAAAGCATCATGCAACAGGCGTACCTTACCTTGGGCGTGGCGTCGGATGCTACGGATGACGAAGTGAGGAAGGCGTACCGTGAGATTGTGAAGGTTTGCCATCCGGACAAACTGACCGAGAAGGCGGGCTCCAAGGAGTGGGAGGAGAAGGTTGTGCGCTTCCGCCATACCGTTGAGGCCTATCATATGGTCTGTGATGTCAGAAATATCTCATAATCACTATTTTATAAAAAATATCCGTCTGAAATCCTCATGAGGTTCTGCGCATGTGTCATCGCATATTATCCTGACGAGCAGCTGTTGCGGAAGAACGTGGCTTGCTACCGTGAGGTCGCCGAGAAGGTCTTCATCTGGCAAAACACGCCTTTGCGGGACCGTCACGAACTGGGCGGATTGGGCGATAATGTGGAATGGCTGGGCGAGGCGGACAACGTGGGCATCTCCCGCGCCCTGAACGCTGTGTTGAGGCGTTGCCAAGAGGAGGGGATCGATTACCTGCTCACCATGGACCAGGACAGCCAATTCGTGGATTTCAGCTATTACCTCCATCAAATCGAGAGCCAATTGCCTGCCGAACGGACCGTCTCGTTCGCTCCTGTGACGCCTGGCGAATCCGCCGCTCCGGGATGCTTCGAACCTAAGAACTACGTCATCACCTCCGGCTCCATGGTCAACGTGCCGCTGGCGCTGTCGATCGGTGGTTACCGTGAGGAGTTCCTGGTGGATGGTATCGACATGGATTTCTGCTTCAAGGCGCAAAAGGCTGGGCTACAGGTAGTGATGGTGGGCGGTGCGACGCTCCGTCAGCGCTTCGGCGAGACCATCAAGGTGGGCGACAAGGAGATCGTTTCCTACCCGCCTAAGCGTCTGTACACTATCGTGAAGTCACAGTGGATGCTATGGGCGGATTACCCGCAATACTTTAGAAAACTACACTTCCTGAAAATCTTCTACTTAGGTGAACCCTATCATATACTATTTTTCCAAAAGGATAAGTGCCGCAGGCTATGGGCCATTCTCAGGGCCACCCTCTCAGGCCTGCGCTACCGAATCGCTCATTTATGATTCATCAGCCGGTAGGTGAGGAAGGTCATGATGAGTGTCAGACCGAAGACGTATCCGTAGGCGACCCTCATACTGGTTGCGTCGGCGATGGCTCCGATGAGGAACGGGCCGAAAAGGAAGGCCGTGCTGCTGACCGTATTGACCATGGCGATACCCATGCCCGGGTTGACGCCCTTCTGCTTCCCCGCCAAGCTATAGATGATCGGCACAAGGCAAGAGATGCCCAGACCGGCGATGAAGAAACCGACGGCGGCGCAGATGAAGCTGACGTTGTAGATGATGGTGAGGATACCGATGGCGGTGAGGAGGCTGCTCCAGAAGAGGATGGTCGGGTCACTGTAGTGCTGGCGCAGTCGGTCGCCGAACGAACGTCCAATGGACATGAAGGCGGCGTAGATGGTAAGTCCCAACGGTGCGAGGTTCTCGGGAAGCGAAACGATGGTCTTCATGTAGACGGTGCTCCAGTTGGTGAAGCTACCCTCCGTGACCCTCGAGCAGAGGGCGATGAAGGCGATCAGGAGCAGTATGCCCTTAGGCAATATGAGGAAGGGACGCTTCTCCACCCGTTCCGTACGGGTGATGGTCTCCTGCAGGAAGAAACGGCGAATGTAGAAGATGACGGCCACGCTGAAGAGCGCGACGCTGAGATGGTGCACATAGACGGGGAACCCGTAGGTGATGAAGAGGATGCTAAGCAATGCGCCGCAGCACACCCCCACGTAGTAGAGCGCATGGAACATCGAGACGACAGGCCGCTTGTAGGCGTTCTCCACCAAGATGGAGTTGCCGTTGATGGCGACGTCCGTGATGGTCACGAGCATGCCGTAGAGGGCGCAGAAAGGGAAGACGAGCAACTTATGGGGCATGAGCGTCATCAGGGGAAGCAGCAGCATGTAGGCGTAGCTCAGCGCCGTGAGCTTCTTGCTGCCGAACCGTGCGGAGAGGTGGCAACACATCGGGGTGATGATGAGCGAGCCGATCGCCATGCTGAGGGGAATGTAGCTCAGTTCGCGGATGGACATCCCGTAGTGCGCATTGATGGCCGGGTAGCGGGAGACGAGCGAGGCGTAGACGAAGCCCATCATGAAATATTGCGTCAGCAAGGCATACCTGGCATGATGCTTGGTCGATGTGATCCTATTCTGGGCCATACGTTTCTTCCTTAGCACCGATGTCTCTCTTTTTCCCATTTAAGTAAATCCATTTCGCACTGTTATACAGGCTTGGGACAATTCGCTTGAGATATTGTTCTGTAGATGAGTACTCCCTTTATTTCATGTTGCTGGTGAACAGCAACAGACGGTTGGCGATGTTCGCTTCGCTGACGCCTCCGTCGAAGTCGAGGGAGAGCATGTTCAGCTGCGGATACTCCTTCTTCAGTTTCTTCTCGATACCGCGTGCCACGATGTGGTTGGCGATGCAACCGAACGGCTGCATGCTGACGACGTTGTTGCATCCGTCCTTCATGAAGGCGATGACCTCCGCCGGCAACAACCATCCCTCGCCGAACTGGGCGGAGAGGCTGATCACATCCTTCGCGTATTCGCTGATGGTCTTGATGTCCTGCTCTGGCTTGTAGTACCTGAATTGGGAGGCTTCCGCCTCGATCTTCTTCATCACCTTGCGGATGAGGTTGTAGGCCATGTCGATGACCAATGGCGGCACCTTGAAACGCTTCACGAAGTTCTCTTTGTTGAACTTGTAGTTGACGAAGGCGCGGAAGAAGAAGTTGTGCACAGCGGACGGCACGACCTCAACACCATGCTCCATCAGCCAATCTGGCACGTAGCGGTGCGCGTATGGGTTGAATTTCAGGAATATCTCGCCTGTGATACCTGCCTTCGGATAGACACGGTCTTCGTAGATAGGCACCTCGTTGAAGGCCCGGGCGGCCTCGCCGGTCAGCTTCAGCAGCCCCTTCGTGTCACCCTTCTCGACCAATGGTTTCGCCTTCTCCAAGTAGAGGTCACGCAGCTTGCGCGCCTCGCCCTTGTTCCTCTCACGCACCGCGATGGCGTGGTAGAAGATGGAGAGCCAGTCTCCGTACATGGTGGCGTATATGACGAGCGGAGCCGCTTTGATGAGGTTCAGCTTGAAGCCCGGTTGGTCCTCGATGTTGTCCGTTCCGCCGATACCGATGACAGGCACCTGCTCGAAGCCGGCGTCCACGATCGCCTTGCGGATTAGCGGAGGGTAGTTGGCGGCGCGGCATTGTCCCAATTGGGTGACGGCCACGGCCACCTTGTCCAGGTCATACTTGCCCGACTGCAACGCCTTGATCAGGTCGCCCACGATCAGGGTGGCTGGGTAGCAGACCTCGTTGTTGGAGTATTTCAGTCCCACATCATTCGAATCCGCATTGCTCAACGGCAGGGATTCCATGTCGTAGCCAGCCCATTTGAAGGCGGCCGGGAAGAGTGGGGAGAGGTATTCCGTGAAGAATGGCGCGAGGATCTTCCTGCGCTCGTTGTCGCCCACCTCGAAACGTTTAGGCTTGATGAACGGCTTCACCTCGGTGGTTTCCTTGGCCTCGAACTTGAGGCTCTCGATGAGGGAGCGCACGCGGAGCTTCATGGAGCCCACGTTGTTGATATCGTCTATCTTCAATAAAGTCAATGACTTACCATATCGGTTGAGCAAGCTGCGCACCTCGTCCGTGAAGAAGGCGTCCGGTCCGCAACCGAAGGAGGTGGTCTCCACGTAGTGGACGTTCCTTCCCTGTCTTGCTGCCCATTGGGCGGAGTTGAGGATACGGTTGACGAAGGACCATTGCTTGATGATGAAGGCCTCCTTCTCGTCGCAGTTGTTCTTTCTTGAGACCTCCTCCGTGATGACGTCCACGCCCATCTGCGAAATCATCTCTGATATCTTATGTTGCACGAGCGGGTCGGTGTGGTAAGGTCGTCCAGCGAGGACGATGACCAAACGGTTCTCCTTCTTCGCCTTCTCGTAAGCCTCCTCGTTGAGGCGACGGAGGTTCAGCCCGAACTCGCTGTATACCTGCACCGCCTTGGCGTGGGCGGCTTTCACCACCTTTTCGGAGACACCCAGACCCTTCATGTAACGGATCAATTGCTTGAGCAGGAGTTTCTCATCCTTGAAGGAGATGACCGGCGAATCGATCGGTATCTCCGAGTCGATGGCGCTCTGCACCACGTCCGGGTAACCGATGATGATCGGGCAGTTGAAGCTGTTGTGGGCGGCGTTGTCCTCCACACACTCGTAGACGACGCGCGGGAAGAAGATACGGTCCACGCCCTTCTCCTGCAGTTCGTAGATGTGGCTGTGCACCAGCTTCGCGGGGAAGCAGATGTTGTCGGACATGACGGTGTGCACGCCCCTTTCGTAGTTCCTATAGGTGGATGTGGAGGAGATCTCCACTTGTATGTTACACTCCGTGAAGAAGGTATGCCAGAACGGGAACTCCTCGTACATGTTCAGCGCGCGTGGGATACCCATGCGGAAGAGCGGTGTGAGCAGTTTGGATGGTTGCTCGGCACGGTCGAAGAGCTCGTGGTACTTCCTTGCGCTCATGTCGATGCCCGGCTTCACCTTGTATCCTCCGTTGTTGAATATCTTCTCGCACTTATTACCGGAGTAATAGGTGCCACCGCTCTTGAAGGAGTATTTGGTAATCTGGCAGTTGTTGTCGCATCCCTTGCAGGACAAGACCTTTGAGTCGAAGTCGGCCGAGACAAGGTAGTTGTCGAGCGGCGTCGCCTTCTTGTTCTGGTCGTGCATCTTCTTGGCATAGAGGGCGCATCCATAGGCGCCCATCAGCTCAGGCACGTTGTTGCAGTATACGTTTTTGCCGGTGAGGTTCTCGAACGCTTTGACGACGGAGTCGTTCTTCATCGTACCACCTTGGAGGACGATGTTCTTGCCCAATTCGTCGTAGTTCTTGATTTTCAACACCTTGAAGAGGCAGTTCTTAACCACCGAGTAGGCGAGACCGGCGGCGATGTCGCTCACCGAGTAGCCCTCGCGCAGCACTTGTTTCACCTTGGAGTTCATGAAGACGGTGCAACGGGTACCGAGGTCGCATGGGTTCTGGCTCTGGCAAGCCTGGTAGACGAAGTCTGTGATCTCGCAGTTGAGGGTCTGGGCGAATGTCTCGATGAAGGAACCGCAGCCCGACGAGCAGGCCTCGTTGATTTCCATGCGGGTCAGCGCACCATTCTCCACGTAGATGGCCTTCATGTCCTGTCCACCGATGTCGAGGATGAAGGAGACATCCGGGCACATGTTCTTGGCGGCCACATAGTGTGCCATCGTCTCGATCATGCCGAAGTCAAGCGAGAAGGCCGCCTTGATGAGGTCCTCACCATAGCCGGTGGAGCAGCCTGCCGTAATCTCCAAATCCAGTTTCTCTTCGATGCAACGGGCCTTTAGCTTCTCCAATCCGCGGCGCACCGCACCGATCGGGTTACCCCCGTTGTGGGTGTAGTATTTGTAGAGGATATCGCCCGTCTCGTTGATGAGGACGATCTTCGTCGTGGTGGAGCCGGAGTCGATACCCAAGTAGGTCTTTCCCTTGCACTCGTTGAGGTTGACCACAGGGATGTGCGACTTCTCCTTTTCAGCCTTCCAAGCCATGTATTCCTCCTCGTCGTGGAAGATCGGAGGCAGGATGACGTTCGTCTTGTTCTTATTAGGATTGTCCGTGTTCTTTTTGATCGGTTCACGGTTCAATATCTCTGTCAGTTCCTCGATGTTGATCGGGGTCATCTCGTTTTTGAAGAGAGCGGTACCCCATGCAGGGATGATGTTTGCATTCTCAAGGATGACGCAGTCGTCGTTGATATCGAGTCTGAAATAGTCCGCGATGGCCTTCCGGAGGGAACCGATGAAGGTGAGCGGACCGCCGCAGAAGAGCACCTTAGGGCGCACCTCGCAGCCGTGTGACAATGCGCTGGCGGTCTGTACGGCCACGGCGCGGAAGATGGAGGCGGCGATGTCTTCCTTGGAAGCGTTGCGCGCCACGAGGTTTTGTATGTCCGTCTTGGAGAACACACCGCAACGGGAAGCGATCGGGTAGACGTGCTGCGCATTCTTGGCGAGGCCATCCAGTTCGGATACCTCCACGCCTAAACAAAGCGCCATTTGGTCGATGAACGCACCCGTACCGCCGGCACAGTTACCGTTCATACGCAAGTCGGATACTTGTCCGTCACGCAGGTACACAATCTTAGCGTCCTCACCGCCTATGTCGATGATGGTGGATATTTCCGGGTGTACTTGTTTCGTGAATTCCGTGGCGGCGATCACCTCCTGGACGAAGGGGATCTCATATCGTTCAGACACACCCAACCCTACGGATCCGGTGATGGAGAGCGTGAATTTTTCTGTGGTGAGTGTGTTTTTCAATTCCTCCAGAAAGGCGGCTATGGCACCTTTGACGTTAGCCAAGTGGCGTTTATATGAAGAATATACTACTTCCCCCGCTTCGTTCAACACTACAATCTTTGCCGTAGTAGAGCCAATATCAAGTCCTATTTTGAACATAAAAATACCTTACGTAAAAATATCCGCAAAATTAGGTATAAAAAACGAGATTGCCAACCCAATATCTATAGAATTGATATATAGGGCCACACCCCCTCTTTTTAGTTAAGATTTAACGGTTAATGGTGACGGATTTCGGGAGGTGTGAAAGGCTCTTATTGCTGGTCTAGCACATAGATGGATTCGCAGTTCTTCATCAGCTCCTGGATCTTTTGGGCCTCGCCCACGATCCAGATGAAGTCTCCTTGCTCGATGGTAGTGTTAGGGGATGGATTCATGGTGGTCACGCCCTCATGCTCTATGCCAACGACCATGCACTTGGAGTGTTCCTTGATGCCGGATTGGCTGATGGATTTTCCCGCCAAGGTGGATTTCTCGGAGATTTGGAACTGCTCGATGACGACGCCGGTGTTCTTCGTATCCCTTACCCACTCCTCATTGTTGGTGTTGAGGGCGTCGCTGAATGATTTCAATTGTTCATCGCTACCGAGCACGAGCAGTTTATCGAACGGGAAGATGACCTCCTCCGCCGAAGGGATGTTGATGCGTTGCTTGCCTCGCATGATGGAGACCACGTAGACACCGTGCTTCTGGTGGAAATTCATCCTCCTTAGGGTATATCCTATCACCTTCGAGAACTGAGGCACTTCGAAGTCGACCAAATGCAGGTCATGTGCGGAGAGTCTTTTGGCCAGCTCCTTTTTGCCGAAGACCTCCTTCGCCCTCGATTTCTTTATCTCCTCGTATTCCCTCGAGTTGAGGTTGTGCATGAATTTACGCTCCAATGTGATGGAATACAATTTGATACGTCTGGACCGTAGCATCAGGACGATGATGATGGCGGCGCAAATGACGAATGCTGCGATGAAGAGGAATCCAATGTTGATGTGCAGTAGTTCCGCCGTCTTCAGCAGTATGAAGTAGACGAATGTGGCGGCGAGGAAGAAACGCAACAGGATGGTGGCCAGCAATGGCGCATGGTTGTATTTGCTTGTCTTCCATAGATATTTGAATTCCAGCGAATGGTTTTTCTTCGCCACCATCGCGCGCAACAGCGGGGAGATGATCAGGATGGTGATGCCCGCACCCACGATGGCGCCCCAATACCCTTCGATCTTGCTGGTGACGAATGGTATGAAGTACTTGATGGAGAGCAGTTCGATGGCGATGGTCAGCATCGAGTAGACGAATATGATGCGGATGATCTGCGACAGCAGGCTGTACCATACGTTTTGCACGTGTGCGGACTTCCCGGAGGTGGAGCGACGCTCGATGGCGTTCGCCCAGGACTCAGGCATGTGGGACGATATGAAGTTGTAGGCCGGCTCCGAAAGCCGCATGATGTAAGGCGTGAGGAAGATCGTGATGACCGACACCGCCACGATCACGGGATAGATGAACGGGTCGATGACCTTGAGGTTGATACCCAACATGGCGATGATGAAGGCGAACTCGCCGATCTGCGTGAGGCAGAAGCCGGACTGGATAGCGGTCTTCAGGGGTTGGTTCGCCAAGAGCAGACCGCAAGTGCCGAAGATGATCTGTCCGAAGATGATCGCCAGGGTGATGATGATGATCGGCACGATGTACTGCGTGATGACGGCGAAGTCCACCATCATGCCGACCGACACGAAGAAGATGGCGCCGAAGGTGTCCTTCAGGGGACGCACCAACCGTTCGATCCTTTCCGCATCCAATGTCTCCGCCAGGATGGAGCCCATGACGAAAGCGCCTAATGCGGAGGAGAAGCCCACCGTCTTCGCGAAGAGCACCATGCCGAAGCACAAGCCCAGCGAGAAGACCAGCAAGGTCTCGTCGTTCAGCACCTTCTTCGCCTTCCGTAGGATGATCGGTATGAAATAGATGCCGCCTATCAGCCAAACGACCAGGAAGAATATTAGTTTCAGGATGGCCATGATGAGGCTTTCCCCCTCGAATGACTTGCTGACGGCCAGCGTGGAGATGAGCACCATCAGGAGGATGGCGATGAGGTCCTCCACGATGAGGATGCCGAAGACGTATCGGGTGTAGGACTGGTTGCGCAGCCCCATGTCGTCGAATGCCTTGATGATGATGGCGGTGGATGACATGGAGATCATACCGCCTAGGAGCAAGCTGTTGAAGATGCCCCAACCCAGGGAGACACCCACAAGGAACCCTAGCAGAATCATGAAGGTGATGATGGTGATGGCTCCGATGGCTGCGGTCTGACCCACCTTGATCAGTTTCTTGAAGCTGAAATCCAAACCGAGGCAGAAGAGCAGGAAGATGACGCCGATGTCCGCCCACGTGCCTATGTCGGAGGTGCCCGAGATAGTAGGAGTCAAGGAGATCTGCGAACTGACAAGGAAGCCAGCCACGATATACCCTAATACGACTGGCTGCTTCAACCATTTGAATAGAATGGTCATGACGCCTCCTGATATGAGTATCAGTGCTAAATCCGCCAGTATCGATGGTATATTCTCCATTATGCTATCTTCCTCTTATGGTGGGGTTTATGTATGTTTTCTAAACCCTATGGTTCTGTCTGCTATGTAAATTTAGCGAATTTTATAATTCACCTCATGCAAATTTACTCATTTTTTCACATTTAACCGCCCATTTACTCCCCTATTTATTAAATAAAGTTAAGCCACGCGAAATGTTAAAATCGTTTGTTTATATTTGCGTCGATGAAGAAGACGACGATCATATTATTGGGTATTGTAATGTCGATTTCATTCTTGGGATTGATATTTCTCCAGTCTTACTACATACGCTCCACCGCCGAGATGCGCGAGGAGCAGTTCGGTGAGGCTGTGAAACGTAGCCTTTACGAGGTCGCCCGCCTGCTGGAGGAGGAGGAGACGCTCCAATACCTGAACAAGAACTTGGCGGTCCCTTCTTCCAAGACCCGCATCACCACGAAGCCGGGAGTAGCCCCGTTGCCTATGGGGGGCGGGCAGATGAGCAAGATTGGTCAGCGGACTGATTCTTCGTTCAACTCCTATGTGCGGGTGCGCCCTACCGTCTTCATCTCCATGAAGCATGGTATGAATTCCATTGAGGAGTCCTCCCGTATCATCCAGAACAAGCTTAAGGAACGATTCTTGCAGAGCAGGGCTTTGTTGGACGACATCCTGGTCCGCCTGCTGAGCGAGACCTACGTGAAACCGATTGAGGAACGTATCGACTTCCAGAAGCTGAACGAGCTCGTCGACCGTGAACTGGACAACAACGGGTTGGGCGAATTGAAGTATTATTGTTGCGTCGTGAACAAGGAGGGCCGTGAGATTTATAGCAGCGGCAGTTTCGAGGAGGATGGATGGAGTCCGAAGGACATGGTGTGCTACACGCAACTGCTCTTCCCGAACGATCCCGCACCGACCTCCAACATGCTGAAGGTCTATACCCCTTCCAAGGCGAGGTACCTAGGGTCGAATCAGATTTTTTATGTCTCGATTATCTTCACGCTCATCCTGCTGTTCACGTTCGTCTTCTCCTTGGTGATCATCTCCCGGCAGAAGCAACTCTCCGAGATGCGTACGGACTTCATGAACAACATGACGCACGAACTGAAGACGCCGGTTTCCACCATCTCGCTTGCCGCACAGATGTTGAACGACGACTCCATCTCCAAGTCGAAGAGCATGGTGGACCAACTCTCCAAGACCATCAGCGATGAGACGAAACGTCTGACCCGCCAAATCGACAAGGTGCTGCAGATGTCTATCTTCGAGAAGGAGAGCTCCGCCCTGAAACTGGAGCTGATGGACATCGACGACCTCATCCTCACCATCGCCGGCAACTTCGCCCTGAAGGTGCAGAACACGGGTGGCGACATCCAGACGGAACTCGATGCGGAGGATTCCGAGACGATGGTGGACGAGATCCATTTCACCAACATCATCTACAACCTGATGGACAATGCGGTGAAGTACAGCAAGGGACCGCTGGTGCTGAGGATCAGGACGTGGAACGAGCACGGCAAGCTCTGCATCTCGGTGGAGGACAACGGTATCGGTATCAAGAAATCGAACTTGAAACGTATCTTCGATAAGTTCTACCGCGTGCCGACGGGCAGCGTGCATAACGTGAAAGGCTTCGGCCTAGGCTTGGCTTACGTGAAGAAGGTGGTCACCGACCATCGCGGCACGATACGGGTGGAGAGCGAGTACGAGAAGGGCACGAAGTTTATCATTGAGATTCCTATTAAGAAAAATATTTAATTTAAAAGACGAGATAAGATATGGACGAGAAGATAAAAATTCTGTTGTGCGAAGACGACGAGAACCTTGGCATGTTGCTGAGGGAGTATTTGCACGCTAAGGGCTACGATGTGGACCTGAAGCTGGATGGCGAAGAGGGTGGCAACGCATTCTTCGCGGGTAAGTATGACGTGTGTGTCCTAGACGTGATGATGCCTAAGAAGGATGGCTTCACGTTGGCGCAGGAGATCAGGCAGGTGAACGAAAAGGTGCCTATTCTTTTCTTGACCGCCAAGACCCTCAAGGAGGATATCGTCGAGGGGTTCCGTATCGGTGCCGACGACTATATCACCAAGCCTTTCAGCATGGAGGAGCTGTTGCTTCGTATCGAGGCGATCCTCCGTCGCGTGAACGGCAAGAAGGGTGCTGCGGATCCTATCCAGAAGTTGGGCAAGTTCACGTTCGACTCCCAAAAGCAGCTCCTCACCATCGATGGCGAGTCCACGAAACTGACCACCAAGGAGTCCGAATTGCTCGCCTTGCTCTGCGAGCACAAGAACGACATCCTCGAGCGCAACCGTGCCCTGAAGACCATCTGGGTGGACGATAACTATTTCAACGCGCGGAGCATGGATGTCTATATCACTAAGTTACGTAAATTGTTGAAGGCAGATCCTCAAGTGGAGATCATCAATGTGCATGGCAAAGGCTACAAGATTGTGATCCCGGAGGAGCCAAAGGGTGAATAAATGTTTTAAGTTAATGATGATGGGAGCCGACAATGTTTTGCGTTGTCGGCTTTTTTGTGCGCCTTTTGTGATAACAGTTGGGTTACTCTAATATCTTTGGTAATAGCCAGAGTTCATAGAGTGGCAAGTTGATCAGCGCATTATCTTGGCGGAAATTTTTAAGCGATGTGCGCAATGCTATTTCCGGGTTATATTTATTCATGAACACTCTCAGGCTTTGGGCATGCACATTCAGTCCCGCTTTTGCCTCGCATGGTATCACCCGTCCGTTGTGGGAGAAGATGAAATCGACCTCCGATGTCGCACCCTCCGACCAATAGTAAATGTTTTTTGCGATGTTGAGGCTTGTGAATTCCTGCAACACGAACTGCTCGGTCAGACTACCACGGAACTCGGAAAAAACATGTTCATCCCCCAAAATGACCGTTGGGTCGATTTCGCACATGCATCGCAACAATCCGACGTCGAGATGGTATATCTTGAAGTTTTTGAGGTCTTCGTAGGCTTTGAGAGGCAAACGTCCGCCAGATACCATCCCCACACGGCGTATCAGTCCGCTGTCTTTCAGCCATAACAGCGCATCTTCGTATTCTCGGGCACGCGCGCCATCGCGTATGACTCCGTAGACGAACTTTTTGTTCTCTTTCGCTAATTGGCTGGGTATGGAATTCCAGACGTGGTGCAGTTTAGGCACGATGTTCGTGGGAGCATGTTTGGAGAAGTCATTTTGATATGCCAGCAATATATCCTCCTGTACTTTTGTGATGCGGTTGAAATCGCGTTTCTTGGCCCATTCGTCCACCGCTTTGGGCATTCCTCCTACGATAAAATATGTCTTCAGGTGGTCGATGAGCTTTTCGATCACTGTCTGGGGAAGCCCTTCCGCATAGTATTTGCCGACAAAATCTATGGTCTGCTCCTCTCCAATAGCCAACAGGAACTCGCGGAACGAGAGAGGTTGCAGCGTCATGAAATCGACTTTGCCGACAGGAAAAGAGGTCTCCTTGTGCAACGTCACACCCAATAATGAACCTGCGCAGCAAATGGCGTATTCGGGAGCTTCTTCGGCAAAATATTTGAGTGAGGTGAGGGCGCGTGGCACCTGTTGCACTTCGTCGAAGATGATCAATGTACGTTGCTTCTCTATCTTCTTGCCCGAATATACGCCCAAGTAATCTATGATGCGTTCGACGTTGATTGTGCCTTCGAAAAGGTCGGCTAGTTGGCCTGGTTGCTCGAAGTTTATATAGCAGACGTCTTTGAAACATTGTTTGCCGAATTCCTTCAGTAACCATGTCTTGCCTACTTGCCTTGCGCCTAATAAAATAAGCGGTTGCCTTTCTGGATTATCTTTCCATTTTTTAAGATTCTCTATATCAGTTCTATACATATTGTTTTATCACATTTTTCTAACCGCAAATATATAAAACTTTCACATTTTCCTAACCATAAAATCTTAAAATCATCACATTTTCCTAACCATGATGTGCGGAATCCATCACATTTTCCTGACCGTCAAATCCTCTCCAACACCTTGTGGAACTCCGGTGCCAGTACATGCACAATACCGTTTCTGTTGGGACGTTGGAACTTATCTAGGGTTACGACGAATTTGGGGTAGTGGTCTTGGATGAGCTCCAAAGAGGAGTATTCCCGCTCCAGCGTTTTGGGATCGCTTGTCTCGTATGAAGCCTGCACGTAGATTTTTTTGTCTCCGTTTATGGCCACGAAATCGACCTCGCTTTGCTCATCTGTGTGGGTGCCCTGTATGGTTCCCACATAGACTTCGTAACCGGCTCTGCGTAGCTCCAGATAGATTAGATTCTCCAGTTCATAGCCAGCCCCGAAAGAAAAGCCTCTGTAGAGATAATTGTAGAATGAGAGGTCGTTGATGTAGTATTTGCAGTTCCCCGCAATGGTTTCCTTGCCTTGAATGTTGTATCGCTCGGTTTTATGGATAATGTAGGTCTCCGTCATATAGGCGAGGTACGACGCTACGGTTTCGTAGTTCACCTTCTTCCCCTTCCCTTTGTAGAACTTCACGATGTTGTTGGGCGTTGTGAGCTTTGTCGCATTGTTCACGGTGTAGACGAAAAGGTCTTCCAACAGTTTGGGGTCTCTGATGGAGTACCGTGAGATAATGTCGCGAAGCAGGATGGTGTCTTTGAGGCTGGACATGTAATGACGTCTCACTTCGTCGTCGTTGAGGTGTATCAGCTCGGGTAGTCCCCCGTCATGAAGATATTCCTCGTAACTATCAAAGCCTTGCTCCTTATGGTGGACATCGCACCACTCCCTATAGGAGAAAGGGAGTATTTCAAACTGAACATATCGCCCCGATAGGTGCGTCGCCAGTTCTCCCGAGAGCATGGTCGAGTTGGATCCGCTGATGAATACTTCGCAGGGGGTGGTGAAGTCCTGGGATAGCGAGTTGACACTCCTTTCCCAGCCGGTTATGTTTTGCACTTCGTCGATGAAAAGGAAGAATTTGCCTTTGGGGGACAATTCCTTGCGGTACTCCTGAATGAGTTTCTCAAGATCTTCGTGCGTCTGCAAGAAGTTGAAGGCGGAGAACTCGGCGTTGATGAACAATATGTTTTCAGGTGCTATCCCATTGTGTATAAGCTCCATGGCTATTTGACGAAGAATGTAGCTCTTGCCTGTCCTTCGCTGCCCCGTAAGCACCTTCACCAAAGAATTACCGATGTAAGGGGTAATCTTTGTCATATAGAAGTCACGCCTATAGCCTAGAGCGATATCGTTTCCTCCCCACGGGTTGTAGGCTCTAATATTTTCCATTTGTTCTATCATAACCGAAACTTTTCCACAAATATACAAAAGTTTCTATCATAACAGAAACTTTTCCGTAAAAACAATAAATTTTCTACTATAACCGAAACTTTTACCGAAACAGACATAATTTCCTATTATAACCGAAACTTTTAATTGTTTTTACAGATAACCGCAGCGGGGATAAGATATTTTCATATTGAGATATTCTTTTTACTTTTGGGTCGTGAACTAATTATTTTTTAGGCATGAAGCAGGTTTTGAAGTTTATTCCGTTGCTGGCGACGACAATCATTATTTTGTTACATTTCTATGATAAATTCATGGCAGATTTGATCTGCTTATTCCTCTTTTTTATAGTTCTTCCTGTTATTGGTGCCTCAATCGTTCTCTTTATAAAATCTTTTTCTTTTGCAAATACCAGCTGGAAGGTCTATTTCGTATGGGGAGTCATTGATATACTCCTTGTGGTTGTTTACAATGTGTTTGAGGCTCCAAATACTGTTTGTGATCCGGATATAATGGCGGAGCATTATGAGAAGAACGCGGTGAAAATGAAGGAGTTGGTTCAATATACGAATCAGGCATTGGATGATTCGGCTACCATTCAGTTGGAGTTTGAGCATGGTGATATCTCTATTTTCCATGTTTCCTCCAAGAATGTTTCATGGTCGGAGCATTGGGACAAGGATGCTGAGGATAAGAAGGATTCTATTATGGCGTTGGTGGGACTTACCACCGATGAGTTGGAAGAGATACAGGACCGTCTTGATGAGTTGGGTTGTATCGGAATTATTACCAGAAAAGACAGAGCCTCATGTGTAATATGGTTTCGCAGGGTAGCCATGGGATTGTATTCATACATCCTGTATGACGAGCCTATGAGCGAAGAGAATAAAGAGTATTATATGGAAGATCCGGCGTATATACCCTACAGCGAGACGGTCGTCTTTGAGTATGGAGGAGGTGCCATTGGACCGCAAACTTTTCCGAGTGCGCAAAGAGATTCTTTCTTGAGCGCTCACAAGCCATGGTAGGGTAGCACTAAAATCCACTATTTTAGTTAAACAATAAAGCCATTGGTCTGATAACTTAAAAAATATCCCTAACTTCGCGCAGCGTTTTTTGTGATTGATTATGGTAAAAATAGGAATTATAGGCGGTGCCGGCTATACGGCAGGCGAGTTGCTTCGCATCGTTTTGAACCATCCTCAGGTGGAGGTGGTCTTCGTTAACAGTAGCAGTAATGCGGGTAATAAACTCTATGACGTCCATGAGGGTCTTTTCGGCGAGACGGAGATGACCTTCACCGACGAGCTCCCTTTGGATAAGGTGGATGCCTTGTTCGTCTGCTCGGGACATGGGGATAGCAGAAAGTTCCTGGAGTCGCACGAGGTGCCTTCCCGTGTGAAGATCATCGACCTCTCGCAGGATTACCGCGACGAGAGCGACGGCTTTGTCTATGGCTTGCCTGAGGTGAACCGTGAGCGCATCAAGAAGGCCAATAAGCTGGCGAACCCTGGTTGTTTCGCCACGGCTATCCAAATCGGTCTCCTTCCGCTGGCGGCTAAGGGATTGCTGAAGGGCGAGGTGCACACCACTGGTATCACGGGTTCCACGGGTGCGGGTGTAAAGCCGGGCGCAACGTCCCACTTCAGTTGGAGAAACAACAACATCTCCATCTACAAAGCTTTCACGCACCAACATCTGCTGGAGATTAACCGCACCATGCGTCAGTTGCAGCCTAGCTTCAACCACGATATCAATTTCTTGCCTGTGCGCGGTGATTTCGCGAGGGGCATCTTCGTCTCCTCCTATACGGAGTGCGACTTGGAGATCGAGGAGATCCAGAAGCTCTACAAGGATTTCTACAAGGATGCGGCCTTCACCTTCGTGATGGACGCTAACCCAGACTTGAAGCAGGTGGTGAACACGAACAAGGGTATCGTCCACGTCGAGAAGCATGGCAATAAGTTGTTGATCATCTCCATGATCGATAACTTGCTGAAGGGCGCTTCCGGTCAGGCTGTCCAGAACTTCAACCTGATGTTCGGGCTGGAGGAGACTTGCGGACTGAAGCTGAAGCCGAGCGGTTTCTAATCGTACGGAACATATAAAAGAACGCGGGGCTGTCACGATGTGGCGGCCCCGCTTGCTATTAGGTGGTAGTCTTTGTTGTCCTCTGTTGTTGGATGAGCTATGGAAAAACGAGCGGGTTGGATCTTTCCAGAACCCAACCCGCTCTCATCATCATCTTATTTTATGTTTACTTAGTGATCTTGTAATGGGTACCCGTCTCTTTGGATACCAGGATATACATGCCATGGTCAGGTCCGTTGCTTTCGAGGAAGGATTGTTCCTCTGGCAATCGGACGCTTCCGATGAATTCGCCCGTGGCGTTGTAGATCATGTAATCGCCTGGTTGGAGGTTCGGCGTCAGGCTGATGGTTTCAATGCCCGTCGCGTCTCCGCCCTTGAATTCGATGTAGTCGATGTTGAAGTAGGAGCTCTCCACCGCCAGTTTCAGGATATGTTCGCCAGCCGCGAGTTCCTTCGTCTTGCCCTTGATGAGGGTATAGTCGGACCACTCCTCGCCTTGTGGCACGGTGATGCGGTCTGTGATCTCCTTGTCGTCAAGGTAGAGGCGGAAGCCGGACTCCTCGAAGGTGGAGGAGACGCGGGCGGTCCACTCATATTCGGCGCTCTCTTTCACGTCGACCGTATATTCGAGCCATTCTCCCTTGATGTTATAGCCCACGACATAGTTGGAAGCGGAGGTCTCTTCGATGTCCACATTATCCTTGCGGTAGGCGCCGCCTTCGTTCGCTGAGCTTTCGTCGTGGTAAGCTTTTCCTTCGCCGCCGAGGTCATAGTCCTCCGCCTCGATCTTGCCAGGGATAGGGGCTGGTGTTCCATGGAAAGGCGTTTGCTTCTCCTCCGCGATCTCCTCCAGTTCCTCTTCAGAGCCGTCGCCGAAGAATTGCCAGTAGTCCACGTTGCAAGGGTAGTCCGAATCTGCCTTGAAGACGACATAGAGGTCATGCACGCCCGTGGCGCCTGTCACCTCCGCCTCGAAGTCCTTGAACGTGTCCCATCCGCCCGTTGAAGAGATCTCCACGGAGGCGATGAGGTCGCCGTTTTTGCTGTCGAGGTGGAACTCCACCTTTCCGCCGCTGCTGCTGTTACTGCTGGCGTTGACGGTCACGGAAGTGGCGCCGCCCGCTCCGAAGTTGACGTTGGCCACCTTGGTGAAGCTGTTTTTGGAGATATAGCCGAGGCATATCTTGTTGGAGCATGCGCTGTTTTCCTGAATCTTCAAGCCCTCCTCGTAGGCCATGGTTTCGCCCTCCACCCGTTTGTAGGGGTTGAGGTAGGCGATAGGCTTCGGGCCCTGGCTAGAGACGTGGATGGTAGGGAAGGTGCCGTCCGCGTTGTAGGTGAACTCCTCGACGCAGGTGGATCGGTCGAATCCGTTGTGGCTGATGGATTGGTTGTGGTAGAAGAAGTAGGAGTGACCTTTAAAGTCCACCACACCACAGTGGTTGGTGAAGGCGAGGTTGCTTTCGCCGTTCGACATGATCTTTCCGCGGTAGGTCCAAGGACCTGTCGGGCCGTCGCTGGTGGAGTAGGCGATATCCTCCGGTATGCCGGATGCCGCGTAGAGGAGGTAGTAGAGTCCGTTGCGGCGATAGAACCAAGGGCCCTCCGTGTAGATGGATCCGTTCGGTCCGAAGCCGGAGCTCATATTAGTCTTTTGGATGGAGCCCGAGTAGGAGATCATGTCCTCGTTCAGTTTCACGTAGTAGGCGCTCGGGTTACCGAAGTAGAGGTACGCCTGGCCATCATCGTCGATGAAGACGGTCGGGTCGATGTGTTCCCAGTTGATCGGTCCGCAGAGCGGTTTGCCGAGAGGGTCCTTGAAGGGTCCGCCGGGGTTGTCCGCGACGCCCACGCCGATGCACCGCGCATTGTTCACGGCGGTGACGTAGAAGTAGTACTTACCGTTTCTCCTGATGCATTGGGAAGCCCACGCCTCACCCGTGCTCCACTTGAAGTCGGTGTAGCGCATGATGATGCCCCTAGGGGTCCAGTTGACCATGTCGGTCGTCCAGAAGCATTGCCATTCGTTCATCTCGAAGTATTCCGCCCCATCCTCGTCGTGGCCGGTGTAGACGTAGCAGGTGTCACCGAAGACCACCGGTGCGGGGTCGGGTGTGTAGGTGTAGCGGACAATCGGGTTGTCAGCCAACGCATTGTGGGAGGAGAGGAGGATCAGAAGTAGTACGCTCCATTTCTTCATACGAGTAAGTGTGTCGTTCATTGTGCGAAAAATTTATGGTTTCGGAGCGCAAGGTATGATTTTCTCCATAGAACGGTTGTGACATTCAGTTCAAACGATAGGATTTTTGTATCATGGTAACATAGTGAGATGATTGTATGGGTTACAAAACGGGCTTTCAAACCGCCGCCTAGCTATGGACGAACAACGCCAGCAAATGGTACGCATATTTTGGGAATGAAAGGGCGATAACGAACAAACCGTTGATGTACAGGTGCTTGGAATTGTTCTCTAAGAGGTTTTCAGAAGGGATTCCCTCTCTTTTTTTGGTAGTTTTTTCACCACCTCGTCGTAAGCGTGATGAATGAGTTCAAGAATCAATTTGTCGTCCACGCCGCTATTGAAATGAATTTGGTTCCAAAATTTTTTGTTCCAATGGAAAGCACCCTCAATGGCGGTGTATTGTTCGCGGAGATTGATGGCGCGTTCGGGGTCGCATTTCATAACAGCTGAATTTGGTCTACTCATTGCTATACAAGCAAATATCTTGTTGCATACGCGAAACGTCAGCACATCCTCGTTGAAAGGGAAATCCTCGGTAACGCACGGCAACGAAAGACAATATTCGCGAAACTGTTCGATGTGCATGATTATTCTAATTTTTCGGCGCGAAGATGAATCCGGCGATGGCGCCGCAGGCTCCTCCGATGAGGTGGGCGGATTGTGAGATATTGTCCGAAGCGAAAATACCATTGAAGACCTCCCTGCCGAGGTATAGGAAGATGATCAGGATGAAGGTCAGTGGTATTTCTTTCTCTTTGAAGGAGGTCATGGAGGCCAGGATGATGAAGGCGAACACGACGCCCGAAGCGCCCAATAGGGCACAGGATGTGAATATGCTGTTGATGATGGCCGTGACGAGGGCGGTTGCCCCGATGACGATCATGATACGCTCGCTGCCGTATTTCTCTTCCAGTATAGGTCCCAAGAGCAGGAAGAAGAGCATGTTGTTGATGTAGTGGGAGAAGGAGGCGTGGCCCAGCACATGGGTGAAGCACCTCACGTAGGTCAATGGGTTGAGCAAGGACGAATCATAGGTGGAGAAAAACACCTTAGTGGTCCAGTCGTTGGTGAGGATACCCAATGCGAGGGCGATTGCCGAGGCTATGGCGAATGTCAGTATGATGGGTGAATTAAATGTTATCTTCATTGTCTTCTTCTTTTGTTTATTTGTCCGTAGGCATCTCCTTGATATAGACGGTCCGCTGAGGGAATGGAATACCTATGTTGTTAGAATTGAGTGTGTTATAAATAATTTCCTTTGCCTTGCCACAGAGGAACAGTTTCCTCTCCACCAATCCCCAGAAGGTGACGAAGAGATCCACGCTATTGTCACCGAACTCGTCGACGATCACGTTGATGCCACGGTTAGGCTCGATAGGTGAGATGCCGGTTTCGTCCGCCTTGGTCAGTACGGTCAACGCCTCCACCAACATCTTCCTGACTTGCTCGATGTCCGAACCGTAGCTGATGCCGACGGAGAGTTTGATGAACTCGTACCCATGGTTTCGGGTGAGGTTCTTGAAGGTCTTGTTGAACAATGTCGTGTTGAGGAAGGCGATGACACAGCCGTCCAAGGTGACGATCTGCGTGCTTTGGTAGGTGATGGTGTCCACCCTTCCCCTGACGCCGTCGCACTCGATATAGTCGTTCACCCTGACACGTCCCGTCATGAGCGAGAGGCCGTAGATGAAGTTCTCGATGACATCCTTCATGGCGAAACCGATACCTGTCGCCAAGCCCGCCGTCACGATGGAGATGCCGGACTTAGGCACCTTCAGGAAGACAAGGACATAGATGAAGAATCCGCCCCACACGAGGATGGAGATGATGTTGTTCGCCAGCGTGATGTTGGCCTCCCCGTTGAAGGTGAAATGTTTGACGCGGTATTGCTTGTATAGCGCCTTCATTCCGTAACAGATGAAGCGGCAGACGAAGAAGGTGACGGAGATGACCAGCATCTTGAAGAGGGAGAGTTGGCATACACCCTCCACGTTGATGAAGTTGGTGTAGAACATGATCTTGAAGGTCTCCGAGAGGTCGAAGATGCCCGCTGCCAGCACGACGCAGATCAGGACGGAGCTGATGATGAAGATAGGCACCAGGGTCTTGATGAAGAGGTCGTATGGCCAGGTGATGCGTATATGGTCGCCCAACGTGTGCTTGTTCGGGTGCACCATTTCGTAGGCCAGTTGCCTAGCCTGTCGGAGGGACAAGCTCTCGTCTTTCTTGATGGCCCGCGCGGTGAGGAAGCGGAACTCGTATTTCTTGATGAGGTAGTAGAGGCAGGTGATGGTCTGTATCGCCATCAACTGGAACAGCCACCAGATGAATATCTGCACGGCGAGCAGGGAGTACCCGCACCAGCTGGCGACGCAACTGGTGATGATGATGACGAGGGAGACAAGCGTGTACAGTCCGTCGCTGGTATGTATTTTTTTCCTATGCCTTTTCAGTGAGATGGTCTGCCAAATGGTGAAGAGAAGCAGGACGGGAGGGAATAGGATGCTCACCACGCTGTTCGTCACGAAGATGATGCGGAACACGATGATGATGAAGCCCATCAGGAGGATAGGCGTGTAGATGATGAAGCTGCTCTTTATCTGCTTGACGCTGGAGCGTATCAGCAACGAGAAGAGCACCGCCGAGACGAGTCCGGCGTACTCGATCAGCAGTCCGCTCGCCATCATGAAGAAGTTATGCAGGGTGAAGAGCCTGAGGATTAGGAGCACGACGACAAAGAGCACGAAGGAGAACGCCAAGATGTAGTACGGTTTCTTGGCGATGAACACATTCGTCTTGAAGCGGGAAGGCAGTGCAAAACGGATGATGACGTTACTGAGCAGGAATGCCACGATCAAGTAGAAGACGATGAAGATGGCCAGTCCGATGACGATCGGTCCGCGCCATTCCGACTTCACGCTTTTGTTCTTAGGTTGCGTGTACTTCTCTATGATATCTTCCTTGGCGTTGTTGTAGTAGAAGTCCCATCGTTTGAGGATCGTGAAGTAGTTCACGTCACCGTTGATGAAGATGAGTTTCTTGATATCGGAGTAGCGGTCCATGGCGTAGTCGTTCACCTTCTTCAGCCTTTGGGAAACGAACTCGTAGTGTTCGCTGTCCTTGGAGACTTCGTTGTAGAGGTAGACGAGGTTGTCACGGATGATATTCGCCAAAGCGAGGCAAGAGTCCCTGCACACCTGCCCCTGTTCGCTTAGCAGGAATATGTTCTTCTTCTTCGCGCTGTCCGCCAATGCCTTCACATCCGTCTTGATCGGGGCGGGGAGCACACGTACCGAGTCGATCAGTTCCCCCTCCTGGTTCATGCGGACGTGGGTGATCGGGGTCTTAAAGGCAGTGTCGTTGGCGTTATGTCCCTTCCTGATGCGGGGAGGAAGCATCTCCAGGATGTCGATGATGTTATTGTATCGGTTCACTTCCACCCTATACATGTCCTGTATTTTCTGGAAGGGAAGCATATTCTTCGAGAAATTATTGTATTGCTGGGTCGCCTCGTGGCAGGCATAGGCGAGGTCGAAGGTGTAGTCCTGCTTCTGGGAGTAGAGCATGAGGGCGGTCTGCTCGCTCTTCTGCATGGTGTTGATGAGGTTCTGGTGCTGCATCTTGCTGATCACGTTGTACCGCTTCATCATCTCCTGCTGCTCCGTGTTGTAGGTTTCCAGCTCCATCAGGAGCACCATCAAGGTTTGTTCGAGGTCTTTCTCCTTCAGCACTGCGGAGGCAGGAACCGCCAGGAAGGCGAACAGCGCAGCGAATATTAATTTCTTCAATTTGCCGTTTATCATATAATCATACACTGGAATTAGTTAGCTTCACAAAAATACAATAATAAATCGTCCCACAGAATTCCATGAATATAAAAATATCGTAATTTTGTGGAGATTACGATGCATGGTGATGCCATGGAATTCACCGTTATCAATAAAAAGGACAAAACAATGGGCTTGAGAAGTGATTTGGAGAGTCCGTCTAAAATATAGTTCAAATGGTAACGTTTATTATTTCGATGCTGGCGTTGGTGGCCGGCTATCTCTTTTATGGAAAATTAGTGGAGAGGATTTTCTCCCCGGACCCAAGTAGGGTTACTCCTGCACTTTCCATGCAGGATGGTGTGGACTATATTCCATTGCCCACATGGAAGATTTTCATGATTCAGTTCCTGAACATCGCGGGGACGGGTCCTATCTTCGGAGCCATCATGGGCGCCAAGTTCGGGCCTTCCGCCTACCTGTGGATTGTCTTGGGGTGTATCTTCGCGGGTGCGGTACACGATTACCTCAGCGGCATGTTGTCCATCCGCAACGGAGGGGCTGGATTGCCCGAATTGATCGGTAAATACTTGGGTCAGAACACGAAGAAGGTGATGTTGATCTTCACGGTCTTCCTGATGTTGATGGTCGGTGCGGTCTTTGTCTATAGCCCAGCGCTCATCTTAGGGAACATGACACAGGATTTCATCGGCAATTCGGTCTATGTGTGGTGCGGCATCATCTTCCTCTACTATCTGATAGCCACCTTGATGCCTATCGATAAGATCATCGGTAAGATTTATCCTATCTTCGCCTTCGCCATCATCTTCATGGCGGTCGCCTTGGGCGCCAACCTCTTCATTAAATGGCCATCGTTGCCTGAGTTGTATGAGACGGGCGTATCCACCCTTTCGTTCAACGGGAAGGATATTTTCCCTGCCTTGTTCATCACGATCGCCTGCGGTGCGATCAGTGGTTTCCATGCGACCCAGAGCCCGCTGATGGCGCGTTGCATCAAGAACGAGAAGTATGGCCGTCCGGTCTTCTATGGCGGTATGATCACGGAGGGTATCGTCGCCCTGATCTGGGCCACCATCTCCATGTACTTCTTCTACGGAGGAGGAGCGGAGGAGTTAGGTGTTGAGACGTCGCTTCAGGCTCCGCAGGTGGTCACGGCGGTCAGCGAGGGTTGGTTGGGCCTCGTCGGAGGTATCTTGGCGCTGATGGGTGTCGTAGCCGCCCCAATCACGAGTGGTGACACCGCCTTGCGTTCCGCTCGTCTGATCGTGGCGGAGTTCCTCCACCTGGAGCAGAAGAGCATCCGCAAGCGTCTCTATATCTGCGTGCCGATGTTTGCGATAACCATGGGACTTCTCTCCTTCAATATCTCCAATCCACAGGGATTCAATGTGATATGGAACTACTTCGGGTGGAGCAACCAGACCTTGTCCGTCTTCACGTTGTGGACCATCACGGTCTATCTGGTGTTGCACAAGAAATGCTTCTGGATCACCTTCGTTCCTGCCGTCTTCATGACGACGGTCAGCGTCACCTTCCTGCTCATCGCGAAGGATTGCATGGGATTGGAGCCAGTGATTGGCTATACGGTGGGCGCTATCGCCGCTGTGGCTTCTTGTGTCATTTTCTTCTTGTGGTACAACAAGAAGGGTAGCAAGCAGGTGGAGTCGTAAGTGAATAATAAAGAGAAATATCGTCTTGCGTGTGAGCGGCATCCCGAGGTGCCGCTCTTTGCTCAATATTGGTGGATGGAGGCCATCTGCGTGGGCAAGGAGTGGGACGTCCTGCTCGTCGAGGAGGAGGGGGAGGTGCGTGGCGCCATGCCCTATCTGTGGGTGCGCAAGTACTTCCTCAAGATTATCCTGCAACCGGTCTTTTCCCAAAACAACGGTATCCATTTTTTCTACCCTGAGGGGTTGGACGAGGCCGGCAAGGATGCTTTCGAACGCAGGGTTTGTGAGAATATACTCGCCCAGTTGAAGGCTTTGAATGTGGATTGGTACATGCAGGATTTCGATCCGACGTTCAGGCATCACGCGCTCTTCGAGGAGGCGGGCTACCACGTCTCCGAAAGGGTTACGTACATCATCCCCGTCATCTCGGATCTAGAGAGCCTCTTCAAGCGGTTCACCTCCGCCAAGCAACGTCACATCCGCAAGGCGGAGCGCAACGGACTGCAGGTGGGTTGGGACATGGATGTCTCCGCCTTCCACGAGTTCCATACCGAGACGTTGAGGCTCCGCGGACGCGCCAACATCAACTCCCGCCTGCTGGAGGAGACGGTCTGCCGCAAAGCGATCGAGAGGGGGCAGGGGAGAATCATCACCGTCCATGATGCGGAGGGCAACCTCCACAGCGCCCTTTTCTTCGTGTGGGACGAGCGGTTCGCCTACTACCTGATACCCGCCATCCATCCCGCATTCAAGGCTTCCGGCGCCTCCACGCTGATGGTCTGGCGCACGCTGCAGTTCCTGCAGGGCAAGACGAAGGCGTTCGACTTCGAGGGGAGCATGGATCCGCAGATCGCCAACTCGTACAAGCAGTTCGCCACCGAGCCGAGGGCCTACCGGAGGGTGGAGAGGGTCAATTCCTTGTTTTGTAAGGCTTATAAACGATTTGTTGGAGGAAAATAATTCAGCTTGGTGTAGGTTCGTTTTTTCTTCATGTAGGATGTTTTCACATAAATCGGCGGAGGAAAAAATCAAGATTATACGAGAGAAATCTTATTTTTCGTGTGTAAATATTTCCTTTTAAAAACGATTCCACTATCTTTGGAAGGATGTTTTTGTAAAATGGATTTTCCTTAATTGGTTCGGTTATATGAATCTTTCGACTTATAGAAGTAGCTGATTTATATGCCTATCGTATATTATTCTTAGTACAATTATGCATAAGAAATCGATCATTCAGTTAATAGTCTCGTTGTTGTTTATTGTGTTGTCGAACAGTGTGTTCGCCGACACGTTGACTGTTCCGTCAACCATCGATAAGGTGACGATATACAAACAGGGTGCGTTGGTGGACCGAAAAGGGATCGTGAAGGTGCCGGCGGGCGTGACGGTGGTCAAGGTGCCGATGCTCAGTCCGGTGTTCAACCAGAAGACCCTGCAGGTGGGAATCTCCAACACCGACATCAAATTGGGCAAGGTGGATGCGCAGATTGAGATGCCGAACCGCAAGGTGATCTCGCAAACCAGCGATTCGTTGGGCAAGCTCTCTAAGATGTACAAAGACTCCATCAGCCTGATACAATACTTCAGCAGCGTGTTGGACCATGAGCGTTCCATCCTCCTCTCAAACGATGACATCGGAGGGAAAAAAGGTTTCAACGATGCGCAATTGAGCGGTGTGGCCGCCTACCTGCGTAAGGACCTTGACGAGATCGTGGACCTCCAAATGAATTATGCAAAGAAACAGAAACAGTATGAGCTGGAGGCGCAGACCATCGGTCAGCAGATCAAGATATTGGACGAACGCTCCATGGTGCCGAAAGGGGTGGTCTATATCTCTTTGGTGGCGGATGCTCCCGCCGAAACGGAGATCGAACTCAGCTACGTAGTGGAGGAGGCAAAATGGGACCCTTTCTATGAGTTGAAGATCGCGGAGGACAAACCTATGATGGAGGTGTCTAAAAAGGTGATTGTGCACCAAAACTCCAAGGAAGACTGGAACGATGTGAAGCTGACCGTCACCAGAACCAACCCGTCCGAGAGCAACTCGAAGCCTGAACTCAAGCGCTACACTGTGCCCAATTCCACAAAACAACGGACAAACACGACATCCTCGGGGAAGAACATGATAAAGGTGATGGGTAACGTGCGAGACGCCAGAGGAAGCATCCCTGGTGTGATGGTGCGCGCAAAGAATAACCAAACCACCCAAACGGACGAGTCTGGTTTCTACCAGATTTTAGTGCCGGAGAACTCCGAATTGACATTCTCCCACGCTAGCCATAAAGATGTGACCCTATCCGCCGACAAGGGGAATATGCAGGTGCTGAATGTCACGATGGTGGAAAACAGCATGAACATCTATGGCCGGGGAGTCAAGGTGAAAGGAAGAGTGATGGACAAATTGGGTCCATTACCAGGTGCGGATGTGGTAGTTGTGAACACGGATAATTTTGAAATCACCGATGAAAACGGCTATTTTGAGATAGAGGCAATGGTCGGGAATGTGTTGGAAATATCATCCATGGGGTATAACACCAAAAAAGTGCAAATAGACAACATGAACTACTCAAGGACAATTGAAATCATGCTGGAGATGGAAGAGGCGGAACTTGAAGAAGTTCAAGTCGAAGCGGCCTATGGGAAAAAACATAAAAGATCCAATAAAAATGAGCTCTCCGCATCCACCAGCAGCGTAGGTGAAAGTCGTTTGAAGGCCGCTCCGGGAAGTTCTTCCAGCATCAGAATCAGAGGTGTAAGTTCCCTTACGGGGAGTAACGAACCGCTCTATGTTGTGGACGGCATACCTGTAAGCGGTGGTTCCGGCAGCGACAATCCGTTGGCATCCATCAATCCGGATGATATCGTTTCGATGGAGGTCTTGAATGATGCGTCATCCAACGCCATCTATGGCGCACGTGCGGCGAACGGTGTCGTCATGATCACCACGAGGAGCAAAGAATATGGATCGGGGCTATACCTCTCCACCTTCTCCCAACTGAAGGATTACACAGCGGAGGCTACCACACTGAACTCCATCCCTTCCGACGGCTCGGAGCATGAGGCGATGATCGGCACGGAGTCCATCCCTGCCAAATATACCTACTACACCGCCCCTAAACTCTCCCCGAATGTCTTCATGCTGGCGGAAGTGCCTGATTGGAAGAAGTATGAACTGCTGAAAGGCAAGCTGAGACTCTTCCATAACAACACGTACATCGGGGAATCCTACTGGACCCCGGTAGCGATCGAAGACACCCTGCACTTCTCCGTTGGCATCGAAAAGAACATCGGCGTAGAACGCAGGCTGAAGGCGACCAATAAGGGCAAGAGCCTGCTGAGAACCTCTAATAAGGTTCTGCGGGAATGGGAGATCATCGTGAAGAACAACAAGGACTTCACGGTGGACGTCACCGTCGAGGACCAAATTCCTGTCTCCACCCACTCGGACGTCAAGGTGAACCTCATAGAGTCCTCCCAAGCGAAGGTGAACGAGAAGACTGGCAGACTCACATGGGAAGTGAAACTTGCGCCAGGGGAGAAAAAGGTCATCAACCTCCAATACGAGGTCTCCATAAAGAATAACTACTACCAATATATCATATCGAACAATAATGATTTATAAGATAATGAAACATACGATGAAACGCATGAAGGTTTATAGTTTCCTATTGTTGGGATGTCTCTCATTCCATGCCTTTGACGGGGTAGCCGCCGCCACCGAGGCACGGTCACAGATCAAGGAAGTGATGGTATATGCCACAGGCGCCATGGTGAAACGTACCGCCAACGTGAACGCTAAGAGCGGCACGACGGAGGTGAAGATTCCTCTGCTGACTCCCTTACTGGAACAAAACTCCATACAGGTGGGCGTGAGGGGGGGTAGCGTGACGCTCGCCTCTATCAAGTACGACGTGGAGATTCCTGACCGCAAGCAGATCGGCAAGGAGGTGGAGGACCTGACGAGACGCTCCGCCGCGCTACGGGACTCCATCGACATACTGATGGGCAAGAGCGGTGTGCTCGACAAGGAACGTGAACTGATCCTGAAGAGCAACAACATCGGTGGTGACAACGGTTTCACGGCCCCTACCCTGCAAGGCATCACTTCGTATGTGCGCAAAGACCTCAACGAGATCATCAACATGCAATATGCCTACCAACAGAAGATCAGGAAGTGCCAGGACGAACTGGTAGTGAACGAGCAGAAGGTCAACCTGCTCTACGAGAAGCAGATGGAGCCGATGAGCGTCGTGCTGGTCACCCTGGACGCACCTTATGGTACGAACTGTGAGCTGGAGATCAGCTATTTCGTGAAGAACGCAGCTTGGATGCCCTTCTACGAAGCCCGCATCGACAGAAACGACACGAAATTGCACCTGGTACAGAAAGCTTACATCAGCCAAGGTAGCAAGGAGATGTGGCCGAACGTGGACCTCATCCTGTCGCAAAACGACCCGAGTGTGAGCAACGAGAAACCTGAGCTGGGACGCTATAATATCCCTTCCGGCCAATATATCGGAAAAAAAATCCACTCCGTCTCAAACGACAATCCATATGTGAAGGTGATGGGTGTGGTGCGTGACAAGAAAGGTCCGCTGAAGGATGCCTTGGTGACCTGCGGCGAAGACCGTAAGACCCAGACCGACGCCAACGGTTACTACGAGTTGCTGGTGCCGAAAAATAGTACCGTGAAATATGACTATACAGGCTATAAGACTGCCCAAAGCTCAGTCGACGGGAAAAATGCGGTCATCAAGAATGTCAATATGGAGACCAACTCCTCCAAGGTGATGGAGAACCGAATGGACAAGAAGTACCTGAACTATATTGACCAAAACAGATCGTCGAACGCCCTTGTCGTTATCCCTATCGAGCATAAACCCAAGAGCGGCATCGAATCGGACATCCCGCTCATGATTATCCGCAACGTTACGGACAATGTGCCTGGAAAGAACACGATTCCGGACGATGGTGCGGACCATGAGGTGATGGTGAAGGATATCCTTGTCGATGCGGAATACAACTACTTCGCCGTCCCAAAACTCTCGAAGGACGTCTACATGGTGGCCTCCATCCCGAACTGGAAAAAGCTGGACTTGATCGACGGAAACGTGAAGATATACCTCAATAACGTCTACATGGGTGAAAGCTTCATCAACGCCAGACAGGTGGAGGACACGCTGAACCTCTCCATCGGAAAGGACAGGGAGCTGGCGGTGGACCGCAAGGACCTGAAGACCTACGCCTCCAAGGGACTGATAAAAACATCCGACAAGGTGGAGCGTGAATGGCTGATCACGGTGAAGAACAACAAATCGAAGCAGGTGAAGATCACGGTGGAGGACCAATTCCCTGTCTCCACATCGGACGACGTCAAGGTCGTACTGATAGACAACGGTGGAGCCGAAGTGGACGAGAAAGAGGGTAAACTCACCTGGAAGCTGAACCTGAATCCGAACGAGAAGAAGGAACTGAAGTTCTCCTACTCCGTCAAATCCAAGGGCAGGGGTTTCACGGTGGACTAATCTGAGACGATCCCCATAAAAGATGAAGGCACTGCTGAAATATTGTACATGGACTCTGTTCGTCCTCCTCTCCGCTAACCTCTCCGCCCAGCAAGGCGCGACCGCGGCGAAGGGGAAGACGACCATGCCCGCCGCGCAAGACACGATCTACTCGCAGGTGCAGACGGACCGCAGGGCGATTTACCCGGGAGGTACATCCGCCTGGGAGGCCTTCTTCGCCAAGAACCACAGATACCCGGAGGTGGCAAAAGCCTCCGGACTACAAACCACCGTAGTCGTCCGCTTCATCATCCAAAAGGATGGTAGCGTCACCGACCCTGAAATCATCTGCAGCTCCCATCCGCTCTTCACGGAGGAGGTACTCCGCCTCCTGAAAATAATGCCGAAATGGAAGCCTGCGCTGAAACGTGGCAAACCATGCGCCTCCTACTACAAACTCCCCTTCATCTTCCAACTCAAGGAAACGCCTGTGGATTGGGGGATGAAACGTTGGAATTAAGAATTAAAAGTTAAAAATTAAGAGTTAATGCACGTGATGTGCATACATGGATGTGAAATTGTAAATCACATAGATTGTCAAATTGACTACCATAATTCAAAATTCTTAATTCTAAATTATCTAGGTGTCACCCCTTCGGGGTTCCGGACCATATCTGCATCGAACACACACGGGTTATCACCCGTGCCTGTATTATGATCACCCCTTCGGGGTTCTCCTGCCAATTGTAAATTGTAAATCATAAATCCCCACACGATGCGCACACCCTAAGCCCCGTAGGGGCGACTACATCACAGGCAGGGGTGTCAACCCCTGTTTGATGAACGTGCGTGTGACATGAACCCCGAAGGGGTGACAACAATATAGACGTTAGACCCTAGACATTAGACATTAGCGGAGGATGTGCATACCAATTCTTAACTCTTAACTCTTAATTCTTAACTCTTAATTCTTAACTCTTAATTCTTAACTCCCCGTTGCGTCTTTTATCAAACTGGCTATCAGATATTTGCAAAATAAATGCACCTATTTTCCATGCGATGTGAGCCAATTTTCTTACCTGTGACAAAATCATTCGTTCCCCTCCGAAAAAGCAGAATCGTTTTTAATGAAATTTGAAATTATTCTCATAGGCGAATCTTTTTACCTCCTCTATTTTTGCGATGATTGTTAAACCAAAAGATTCGGAGCACTATGAAACACATTCGTAAAAACATTCTATTACTAATGACTTCCTGGGTCATCGCAACTCCTCAGGTCACGCATGCGGCGGAGACGCTCAAGGTGGATCTGACGGACAGCATCCGTCCTGTGACCCACTGTGCGTCAGGTTCCCTCTATGGAATGACGGAGAATGAGCCGGCTAACATAGATGAGTTGGTAGCTCCCCTGAAACCGCACATGTTCTGCCAACCGCCTGAGGGCAAGAACGGCAACCAACACAATTTCGGGGATGGTTACATCGTGGCGGGTAGACTGAAAAACACTACCGCCCAAGTGCAGATCACGCTGGCTGACCTGCTTCCGAACTGGCCCTACCGTTGGCCGGGACAGCAGAGTTGGCTGAGTTCCGTGGAGCGGGTTGTGAAGAAAAAGTTCTCCGAAGGGTTGACCAACATCCATAGCTATGTGATCTGGAACGAACCGGATGGTACTTGGAACACCTCTAACGGAGACATTAACACTACGGTATGGAAACCTACCTACGAACTCCTACGTAAATTGGACCCTGAGACGCCGATCGTCGGCCCAGGCATGTCCTACTACAACGAGTCGAGGATGAGGTCTTTCCTTACCTTCTGTAAGCAAAACAACTGCCTCCCAGACCTGATCTGTTGGCACCAATGGGGAAGCGCGGGCTTCGCGGACGCTGTGAAGAGCGTGCGCAAGTTACAGCAGGAGCTGGGCATCCCGGAGCGCCCGTACTGTATCAACGAGTATTGTGCGGGCTCGGACTCGGACAAGCAGCAGTACGAGGGTTGCCCGGGCTATTCCGTGCCTTTCATCGCTAAGTTCGAGCGCTACAACGTGGAGAGCGCTACCATCTCCTGGTGGCACGTTCCGCACCCAGGCCGCTTGGGTAGCCTGCTGACTGACAATGGTCAGAAGGGTGGCGGATGGTGGCTCTACAAATGGTACGGCGACATGGATGGCTACATGGCGAGCGTGACCCCGCCTAACGACAGAAGCGAGGGCGTGGACGGTTTCGCTTCCGTGGATAGGAAACACCACTGCGCCAGCCTCGTGCTGGGCGGTAAGTCGGTGGGCGACGTGAACGTCGTATTCCAAAAGATGCCGGACTTCCTCAGCGGCGTCGTTAGAGTGAGGGTGGAGCGTGTCACTTGGAAGAGCATCAACACGCCGGTCAACGGTACCGACCTCATCTCCGAATCGGACATGGTGGTCGAGGGTGGTAGCCTTACCGTCCCTGTGAAGATAGAAAGCGAACTCTACGGCTACCGCATCTACATCACCCCGTTGGACGTGCCCCAAACGCCCTATAAGAACGAGACTGCCAGCATCCCCGGACGTATCGAGGCGGAGCACTTCGACGTGGCGGGACAAGGCTTCTCCTACTACGATAACGAGGAGAAGAACCGAGGCGACGGTGAGTTTCGTACGGATGAGGGAGTGGACGTCGTGAAGGCGGGTGACGGCTTCGCGGTAGGCTACACGGAGAAGGGCGAATGGATGGAGTATACGGTCGACGTGAAGGAATCGAACACATACGATATCACGGCCAACGTCTCCAACGGTGGCGAGGTGGATGGATTCCAACTCTACATTGACGGGGTGTGCATCACGGAGGCGTACACCATTGCCCAGACCAGCGAGGATTGGAGCACCTACGAGGAGGTTCGTGTCGCCACCGCGCAACTGGAGAAGGGCGAGCATACCCTCAAACTGCTCATAGAGGGCAACTACGTGAATGTGGACTGGCTGAACTTTGCGGTCTCAGATCCCTCTTCCATCTCTAATTTGAAGGGTGACAAGATCAACACCCTCGAAGGGGCGCTGTTTTATGATTTGAAGGGGAAGCAGGTGGAACGAAAAGAGTTGCAGAGAAACAAGTGCTATATCGCAGTTCCGTCAACCTACAAGGAGGGCATCAAATTTGTGGGTGAATAGGTGAATCGAGACATGGATGTTTAGGCCATAAGTGTTAAGATGATAATATGACAAAAGGAGGCGAACCTAATGGCTCGCCTCCTTCGTTATAATGAGAATGTGAAGTATACTTACTTGATGATCTTCTCCAATTTATCCACGTTCGCCTTGATCACCTCATCCGGCAAGTCGTAGTTGACGAGGTCGCCTTCGATGAACTGGTCGTAAGCGGTCATATCGATCAATCCGTGTCCGGAAAGGTTGAAGAGGATGACCTTCTCCTTGCCCTCTTCCTTGGCTTTCTTCGCCTCGCGGATAGCGGCGGCGATGGCGTGGGAGGATTCTGGAGCAGGGATGATTCCCTCTGTGCGGGCGAACAACGTAGCCGCCTCGAACGTCTCCAACTGAGGGATGTCCACACCCTTCATCATGCCGTCCTTGATCAACTGGCTGACGATGGTTCCCGCACCATGGTAGCGGAGACCGCCGGCGTGGATGTGGGCTGGTGCGAAGTTATGACCCAACGTGTACATAGGCAACATTGGTGTGTAACCTGCCTCATCACCGAAGTCATATTGGAAGACACCACGGGTCAACTTAGGACAGGAAGCCGGCTCCGCCGCAAAGAACTGCGTGTTCTTGCCGTCCAAGATGTTGTGTCTCATGAATGGGAAGGAGAGTCCGCCGAAGTTGGAACCACCACCGAAGCAACCGATGATGATGTCAGGGTATTCGCCAGCCATCTCCATCTGCTTCTCAGCCTCCAAACCGATGATGGTCTGGTGGAGGGTTACGTGGTTCAAGACGCTACCCAACACGTATTTGCAGTTAGGTGTCTGCATGGCGAGCTCCACCGCCTCCGAGATAGCGGTACCCAAACTACCTTGGTAGCTAGGGTTGGCGGTCAATATATCTTTACCGGCACGTGTGCTCATGCTTGGGGAAGCGATCACCTGCGCACCGAATGTCTGCATGATGGAGCGACGGTATGGCTTTTGGTGGTAGCTGACCTTAACCATGAAGACAGCCAACTCCAGTCCGAATGCCTTCGCGGCGTAAGAGAGGGCGGCACCCCATTGTCCTGCGCCGGTCTCCGTCGTGATGTTGGTCACACCCTCCTTCTTGCAGTAGTAAGCCTGCGCCAAAGCGGAGTTCAGTTTGTGTGAGCCGACAGGGCTGACGCTCTCGTTCTTGAAGTAGATGTGCGCTGGCGTGTCCAACGCCTTCTCGAGCCCGTAAGCCCTTACCAAAGGCGTGGAACGATAGCTCTTGTAGAGGTCACGTACCTCCTCAGGTATCTCAATCCATGCGTCCGTCGTGTTCAACTCCTGCTCGGAACATGCGCGGTTGAAAAGTCCGCACATCTCATCGACGGTGATAGGTTTCTTTGTTTGTGGGTTCAACATAGGAAGCGGCTTGTTCTTCATATCCGCTACGATGTTATACCACTTCCGTGGTATCTCGTTCTCTTGCAAAAAGAATCTTTTTTGTTTTTCCATTTTGATATATTATTAAAAATATTGTTTTCTAAAAAGCAAAAGAAAAACCGCAGACCTCGGAGGCTTGCGGTTTCACTATCTTGTTTGAATATGTCTCATACGCTAGTTGCAGACCCTCCGTTTGAATCAGAATCTGCGCCACCAACGTTTGTTGTTATTCTTCGAATTGTTCATGGATAAAATCATCTATGTTTATCTTTCACAAAGGAAATTATTTTTTTCTTATGCGCAAAATAATTTGGTGGAAATTTTTGGGACGTCCGCGGATTGTTTGTTCCCTCTGCGATCATCCTACGTTTGGGTCACTCCTTCGTGTAGTTGAGCACTACGGTGGCCGCCTCCATAGGGAAAGGTACGGGTGGGTGCATCTTGCGGATGGTGGTCTCCATCGTCTCTATCTGCGGGTATTTCGATAGGATGGTCTGTTGTATCCTCCACGCCACGTTTTCGATCAGTTGGGAGGGTTGTTTCATCTCCTTTTTTATCAGTTCGCAGATTTCCGCATAGTTGATGGCGTCCTGGAGAGAGTCCGTTTGGCCGGCCTTCAGGAAGTCGTAACCGATTTTCAGCGAGATGCTGTATTCACCGCCCACTTTGTTCTCCGTGGGGATCGCGCCGTGGTAGGCGTAGATCTGCAGGTTGTCTACTATGAGGTAATTCATTCTGCCGAATTTTTAAAGAAGGTGAAGTTCACATGCCCGTATTTCCTATGTTCGAGGAAGTAGGGGTGCGATTCGAAATTAAAATCCTTTGGATGTTCCAATATGAGGATACCTTCATCGTTTAACAAGTTGTGTTGGAAAACAATGTCTGGAATCTCCTGGAGGCGGGGATGGTCGTATGGCGGATCGGCGAATACCAGGTCGAACTGTGAGGCGCATCGTTCCACGTACTTGAATGTATCTCCCTTGATGGCGCTGATCTCATCGGCTTTCAGCTCGGCGATGGTTTTTTTGATGAATAGGTAGTTGGTGGCGTTCATCTCCAGCAGGGTGACATTCGGGCAACCTCTCGAGGCGAACTCTAGGCTGATGCTTCCTGTACCCCCAAACATATCCAGTACCCTTGTCTCTTCGTAGTCGATACGGTTGTTGAGGATGTCGAATAATGCCTCCTTGGCCACATCCGTCGTTGGACGTGCCTTCAGGTTCTTGGGAGGAGAGAATCGTTTTCCCTTATATTTTCCGCTGATTATACGCATGTTGGCAAGTCGAAAAGTATGGTTTGTTTGTTACAGATGTCGGATTTGGCGAATTGTTTGCCTAATTCGACGGCTGGACGGTTGAGGATGCTTATGTCGCTGACGTATTTGCCCAGTTTGGTTATCGCTGGAGTTTTCTCCGTCACCTCTCCCTGTATGGTCACTTTCGCCTTGTAAGGGTCTATCTTCAGTTGATCGAATACGTTGAGGGTGAAGTAAAGGAATCCTTCATCGTCCTTGCGGGGGAAGGTGTTGACCATCTGCAGGGTGTTCTCTTTCACGACTGCGAGGTCGAAGAAGTCGCGTCCCATCAGGATGCCGACGGACTCCTCTCCCGTTTCTTTGCTTCGCATCATCGTCCGGGTGGAGAGAATGCTTTGCCTATGGATGTATCGGATGGAGGGGAATCTCTCCTCCAAAAGGTTGGCTAGTGATGCCGGAATGCTGTGGAGAAGTACGGCATCGCATAACTCCATGGCATCCTGTATGACCTTGGCGCTGGTTGGGTCACCATTGGCGCAGAATTTCCAGTAGGCTGCTTTGTCCGATTCATTGAAGACGGCGGATGGCATTAATGTGTACGCTTTGTCGTCGTTCAGGAAAATCACTTCGCTGTACTTGCGGCGTAGGGAGTCTAGTTTGTTCAATTGCTCGGAGAATAGCTGTGTGACGCTTTTGCCCGCCTCTGCCACATGACAGAAATAAAGTGGCCGCTTCTCGGAAAGAGAGGCGACGACAAAACAAAATCCATCCGGCAAAAACCGAATGGATAGTGTATGGTCTGGCGAATTCGCCGGGTCGAAAGATGACTCCGCTATTTCTACCATAAGATTATTCCCAGTTTCCTGAGTTGTTATTTGGAGAACTGATATCACCCACCTTCAATCCGGCGAACTTCTTCAAAGTCTTTGCCTTCTCGTTGAGGTTGATGATCTCCTGTTTGTTCAAACCATTCAAGTATACGTCGTAAGGAACACTTGCCTCGAACAAAGGCACCTCGACGTTGGATTTGGTGAGGAACATCGTACTCTTCAAATCGAACTTTGCCTGATTGTTGGTGAAAGGCACAACATCAAAGTCAGACACATCGAAATTCTCCCCGAATACGGAACTCTTCACACTCACATAGTTCGTATCACGACGGAAATTGGTCATGAAGGAATCATAATTGGCAATACCATATTTGGCTGCATCCTCTGGTGTGAGGTGGAGGGCGATCTCCTCTGTTAAGCCCGCCTTCATTTGATCATCTGTCAACTCTCCCTTCTTAGCGACCTTTGGAATCACACCCGTGTTGATGAAGTCAATCAAATCCTTCATGTTGCTCGCATACTTCTCGTTTGCCTCGTTGTAGGCGATTTGGGCTTTTCGGATGTTTATCAATTTCTCGATGACTACCTTGTCACGGGCTGCCTTTTCTTCCTCGAATTCAATAGGGTTCATTACGCTTCTATAGCACATGTACGCCAATAATACGGAGGCGACAATCAAAAGGGCTTTTAATACGTTTCTCATATCGTTTTTAATAATTATTTTTGTTCTCTATTCTTTTTGGTGCACAAAAATAAAAAAAAAGGTTTTAACATGGGCTTTTAACGAAAGTTATTTTGCAAAAAAGTGATGAAACGATTCTTGTCGGATAAAATAATCGCCTCGTTCGAACATGAACCCACCTCGCAACAACAGGCCCTGATTGACTTGTTGAGCGCATTCGTGGTGGATGGACTGGACCATATCTTCCTCCTGAAGGGATATGCGGGTACGGGAAAGACTTCGGTCGTTTCGGCTTTGATTAAAGTGATGGATGAACTGGAACAGCCTGTCGTCCTGATGGCCCCCACGGGACGTGCCGCCAAGGTGCTCTCCTCCTATTCGGGACATCCCGCCTCCACGGTGCATCGGAAGATTTACCGCCAACGGGTGGGTGGTAGCCTAGAGGCGGATTTCTCCCTAAACGTGAACCTTCATAAGCATACGCTATTCATCGTGGACGAGGCTTCCATGCTCGCGAATGCGGGCGACTCCGTCTTCGGCACCGGTAACCTCCTGGACGACCTGATGTCGTACGTCTATGGCGGGGATGGTTGCCGCATGATCCTGGTGGGCGATACGGCGCAGCTCCCGCCTGTGGGACAGGAAGAGAGCCCTGCCTTGTGCGCGGAGTACATGAAGGGATATGGCTTCCCTGTCGACGAGTTTCTCCTGACGGATGTGGTGCGCCAAGCGAACGAATCGGGCATCCTCTACAACGCGACCGCTCTCCGTCTCCTCCTGATGCAAGGTGCGGAGGGTGCCTTCCCGACGGTGGACATGGACTTCCCCGACATCAAAAGGGTCTCGGGCGAGGACCTGATCGAGGAGATCTCCTCCGCCTATAACCGTGAGGGGATGGACGAGACCATCATCGTCTCCCGGTCTAACAAACGCACCAATATTTTCAACGAGGGGATACGCAACAGGATCTTGTACCGTGAGGAGGATTTCTCTTCGGGCGATTGGGTCATGGTGGTGAAGAATAACTACTTCTGGTCCAGACAGACGGACGGTAAGCTGGATTTCATCGCAAATGGTGATATCGCGGAGGTGCGCCGTGTGCGCCGACGTACGGAGGTCTATGGCTTCCACTTCGCCGAAGCGACACTCTATTTCCCTGATTATGAGGTTGAAATAGAGGCGAAAATATTGTTGGACACCCTCCGGAGCGAATCGCCTTCCCTCACCTACGAGGAGAGCAACCGCCTCTTCCTCGCCGTCCAGGAGGATTACATGAACATCGGCAACAAAAGGGACCGCCTGAAAGCGATGCGGGAAGACCCTTTCCTGAACGCCCTGCAGCTGAAGTTCGCCTATGCGGTCACTTGCCACAAGGCGCAAGGCGGGCAGTGGAGCAACGTCTTCCTCGATAAGGGCTACGTGACGGACGATATGGTGAACGCCGAGTACCTCCGCTGGCTCTACACCGCCTTTACCCGCGCGACGAAAAAGCTCTATCTAATCAATTGGTAAACGAATCACAACGTCCTATGGCCAATATCTTTCTTTCCCGCATCACCAACACCCACGTTCCCTGCGAGGACGACCAGTATCCATTCTCCATCCCCGCGATAAAAGCGCTGAAGACGTTGGAGATCACGTCGGACGTGACCTACCTCATCGGGGAGAACGGTAGCGGCAAATCGACCCTGATGGAGGCCATCGCCGTGAACATGGGAATGAATGCGGAGGGGGGCGGACAGAACTTCCGCTTCAGCACCAAGGAGACCCACTCGAACCTCAACGAATCCCTTCGTCTGGCTAAAACGGCCTACCGTCTCAGCGATATGTTCTTCTATCGTGCGGAGAGTTTCTACAACGCTATCTCTTACCTCGCCAGCCTCGACGACGATCCCTTCCGGTCATACGGTGGCGTGGATTTGCACGAGTATAGCCATGGGGAGGGGATGGTCCTCTTCTTCGAGAATCGGTTGAGGCGTGGGTTCTATCTTTTCGACGAGCCCGAGGCCGCCCTGTCGTACCAGAACCAGCTGAGGTTCCTCGTTTGGATGAAACGGGCTGTGGATGCGGGTAGCCAGTTGATCATCAGCACCCACTCACCCGTGCTCCTCGCCTATCCCGGGGCGGTGATCTACCACCTCAATGAGGAGGGCATACGGAAGACAACGTACGAGGAGAGCTACATCTACAACGACATGCGCTCCTTCATCGACAACGTTCCCCTGATCCAGCGGGAACTGGGACTACTGACGAAATGATTATTGGATAATAACCTTTTGGGAAACCTACTTCGAACCCTTCTTCAACGCCTTCAACGCCTCCTTGACGACAGGATCGTCTTCGTGGAACACCTCGTAGAAGACATTTTCCCCGTAGATATTGCGCAGGATGTAGGAACGGACCAATTGCGTGATCTTCCTCTTCGAATGTTCTGCCTGCGATAGGTTCCTCTTGATGTTCTTCGCCTCGGCGAAATCCAGCACCTGATTGAAGAGAGGCTCTTTCTTCAGGTATTCGTCCGCCGCTTTGTAGCTTCCGAAGCTGTTGAACAGTTGACGGTGCTCGTCGGAGTACCTGAAGGCGAAATCATAGAGGATACCGGAGTTGACTAGCTTGGTGTAGTAGGCCGAATTGTAGGCGGTGTCGTAAGGGACGAAGATGTCCGGCATGATTCCACCGCCGCCGTAAACCACGCGGTTGCCTACGGTATAGTATTTCACTGTGTCGCCGGAAGTCTTCATGCTGTCCTGGTTGTAGATTTCTCCGCTGGAGTAGCGGTCGAACACCTCCTGTTGGTACTTGCTTTTATCCCCGTATGGCTTTTGGATGCAACGTCCCGAAGGCGTGTAGTAGCGCGCCACGGTGAGGCGGATGGCGGAGCTGTCGTTCAGGGTGATCTGTTGTTGCACCAATCCCTTTCCGAAAGAGCGTCTGCCGATGATGGTGCCTCTGTCATTGTCTTGCATGGCCCCTGCGAAAATCTCGCTGGCGGAGGCGGACCATTCGTCGATGAGGACCGCCAAAGGATATTGCTGGAACATTCCTCGTCCGTCCGCCTTGATGTCTTGGCGTTTCTGGGCTTTCCCTTCGGTGTAGACGATCATGTCGCCCGCATGCAGGAACTCGTTGATCATGTAGCTGGCGGCCTCCAGGAATCCGCCCGAGTTGCCCCTAAGGTCGACGATGAACTCATTGGCCCCCTTTCCCTGCAGTTCCTCCAATGCATGGACGAACTCGCTATAGGTGGTGGCGCCGAACTTGCCCACTTTGACGTATCCCGTATGGTTTCCCATCATGAAATGGGCGTCCACGCTGTTGACCGGCACGTCCCCGCGGGTGATGTCGAAGGACAGTAGCGAGTCGGAGCTTTGTCTCTTGATGCCGAGCGTCACGTGCGTTCCCTTGGGTCCGCGGAGCTTGTGCATCACCTTCTCATTGTTGATGGATTCGCCCACGAAGAGGGTGTCGTTCACCTTCACGATACGGTCGCCCGGCAGGATACCGAGTTTCTCGGAGGGTCCGCCGCTGATGACGCTGATGATCATCACCGTGTCGTTCTGTATGTTGAATTGAACACCGATGCCTGAGAAACTGCCCTCCAGTTCATCGTTCACCATCTGGAGGTCTTTGGCAGGTACATAGACCGTGTGCGGGTCAAGCTCCTCCAAGATCTTAGGGATAGACTGCTCCACGAGGGAGTCGATGTCCACCTTGTCGACATATTGTAGGTTGACGAGGTTCAGCAGCATGTCGATTTTGTTGTCCAGTTTTTTATGGGTGCGGGTGATGCGCTCGTTGTGCCTTTCAGTGATGATGGAGCCCGCTAGGATTCCGCAGATGGCTGCGATCGCCACGAATAGAGGGTTGAATATTTTTTGCATGGTATGTCAGTCTTTGTTGTTGTCGATTTCCAGGTGTTCGATCTCCACGCCTGCCCTTTTCAGCAGGTCTATTCCGTCGGGCGTGTGGTACTCCTCCTCGTAGACCACGCGGCGGATACCCGCTTGGATGATGAGCTTGGCGCACTCGATGCAGGGGGAGGAGGTGACGTAGAGGGTAGCGCCCTCGCTGCTGTTGGAGGAGCGGGCCACCTTCGTGATGGCGTTGGCCTCGGCGTGTAGGACGTAAGGTTTAGTCTTGTTGTTCTCGTCCTCGCACACGTTCTCGAAGCCGCACGGTGTGCCGTTGTATCCGTCGGATATGATCATCCTCTCCTTCACGATGAGGGCGCCCACCTTCCTGCGCTCACAGTAGGAGTTTTCCGCCCAGATCTTGGCCATGCGCATGTAGCGGAGGTCGAATTGATGCCTTTTTTCGTTTGATTTTTCTTCCATATCCGCAAAAATACAACTAAAAATGCAAAGTTATCTTCCTTTTCGGGAAAAAGAAAGGGTGAACCCATCGGATCCACCCTTTTACCTTTTCTCCTTCGAGATTACTTACGAAGATTGAGCGCCTTAACGATGGCACGATATCTTTCGATATCGATCTCCTTCAAGTAGTCAAGCATACGACGACGCTTACCTACCAAGGCCTTCAATGATCTTTGCGTACTATAATCCTTCGCATTTGACTTCATGTGGTCAGTCAAATGAGTAATACGGTATGAAAATAACGCTATCTGAGCCTCAGGTGAGCCAGTATCGGTATTCGACTTCCCGTATGTACCGAAGATTTCTTGCTTCTTAGCAGCATCTAAATACATAATGTTTAAATTTTAATGTTTAAAAATCGACCGCAAAGGTAAGGATATTTTCCGATACTGCAATCGATTACAGAAAATAATTTTCTGCTGAGCAAAAACAAGGGCTTTCTTGTCGATCAAAAGTGGATAGACAAGATGGCAAACCAGGGTGTTTTGTGCCGCTATTGTAACATAAAGATGAGAAGGTACTGTATTTCAGTACTGAAATGCAATTCAGGACAATTGACAGTAAGAATGTCAGTAATTGTGTTTATGCAATTAAATCTACGATATAGCATGTTAAAGAGTGTCATTTCTTACATGTTTTGCCAGAAATGTTTTAATTTTGTATGCAAAGTTTAATTTCATGCCCCAAACCTCATGGCATTTAAAAGTTCATGGGAATTTCGTATGAAAAATAATGAATAAGATTACTGTAAATAAAATAGATTACACCGGTATAGTTTCCAAGGCAGTCAAATTCTTTTGGAATACAAAGAAACGACAGCAAAAAGATAGCGGCGACTCCTCGAATCGCGGTGCTGTTGTCGGTGGCAAGCAGATGGATGGGTTTGTTAATCTGCTGAAAAAGGTGGCTATAGATACAGGCATTCCCGCAGACAACATTATCACAGACAAAAACTATCTGCCTGGATATTTTCGTTCATCAAAAGATTGGGATATGCTTATCATTGCTCCATCTGGCAAGTTGATTGCTGCTGTAGAATTAAAATCACAAGTTGGAAGCTATGGTAACAATTTTAATAATCGTACAGAAGAAGCTATAGGGTCAGCTGTTGACCTATGGACGGCGTTTCGTGAGGGTCAGTTCCCTGGTCAACAGGCTCCATGGGTGGGTTGGCTGATGGTTGTTGGACGCGATAGTGCATCGGAACGCACAGTACGCAACTACGAACCTTATTTTCCTGTTCGTCCCGAGTTTGAGGGGGCAAACTATCTCGATCGCTACCGTATTCTTTGTCAGAAACTTATTCTAGAACGTCACTATACAGCTGTGGCTCTCATTTGGACAAGTGATGAAAAAACTTATGGGAATTTAGCTGATGATATTTCCATTCAACGTTATATTTCTTCATTCGCAAGCTATCTAAACGGAGTAAAGGATGAGTTCAAGTAAGGATTTTCTCTATGGCGAACGTCAGAGTGGCGGACAGCATGGCGATGTTTTCACATCACCCGCTGTTGTTAATTTTATTCTCGACAGCGTGAACTATTCTGCCGACCGCAATTTAGCTCACGTGCGCATCCTTGAGCCATCGTGCGGCGATGGTGAGTTCGTTGTTGAGATTGCCCGCAGGCTATTATTATCAGCTATCACTTTTGGCTTTGATGCAAGCGAAGCATTCCAACAGAATGTCAGGGCTTACGACATAGATTCAAATAAAACTGCACGTTGCAGACAACGCATCGGTGAATTAGGAATCAACCAATGTGACGAGAACATTCAGACGGCCGACTTCCTAAAAGCAGAGGTCGAAGATACCGATATTGTTGTCGGCAATCCGCCATACATACGCTACGAGAATATCCCAGCGGAGATGCTGGATTATTGTAAGCGGACTTTCCCAACATTCCATTATCGCTGCGATTTATATGTGCCTTTCTTCGAGAAGTCGCTCAATGCACTTTCTCCCGGGGGGCTGCACTGTTTCATCTGCTCCAACCGATGGTTGAAAAACAAGTATGGTAAGAAACTACGTCGAATGGTTGCTAGGTATTACCAATTACGTACAATCATCAATTTGGAACAGGCCAATGCTTTTCAAGAAGAAGTCCTTGCCTATCCAGCCATTACAATTATCTCTTCTGACTTTCCGGCATTTACATTCCAATATGCCGAATATGCGAGTGTGGAAGAGCTGAATAGTCATAAAACAGAAGAAAAGCGTATGCCGCGGGAAGATGATTGGACAGAGGCTTTCAGCAAAGTATCCGCCGATTCCAGATTCCTGACTATTGAGCAGCAGGGCTTCAAAATAGGCATTGGTGTGGCAACAGGTGCAGACTCAGTCTTTATCTCACCCGACCTGCCTGCAAAAGTGGAAGCAGACTTGATTATGCCAGGTATCAATGCTCGCGACTTGCGAGGCGACAAGTTCCAGTGGCAGGGAGAGTATCTGCTAAACCCCTATAATGCAGACGGCACGCTTGTGAATTTAGAGAAGTATCCTCGTGCAAGTGCCTATTTGGAAGAACACAGGGAGAGACTTACCTCTCGTCACATAGCAAAGAAATCTCCTTCTAGATGGTATAAGACCATTGATCGCATAAGCCCTGCCCTTCTCTCAAAACCGAAGATTCTGCTTCCAGATATGTCGGGGAATACTTATGTATTTGTGGACGATGGTAATTACTATCCTTTGCACAATATTTACTACATTATTGGCAGTTCTTCGGTACAGCTACGCCTGTTGGCAGCATTCCTTATGTCCGATTTCGTGCGCAACCAGCTCTCATCCGTCACAAACAAGATGAATGGTGGTTATCTGAGATGGCAGAGCCAGCATTTAAGGAAATTGAAAATTCCAAAACTGAGTTCTATCCCTGCAGATGATGTTCAGCAGTTATTATCCTATTATGAAAATAATGAAATTTCAAGCTTAAATAATAGCATAAAACGATATATTTAAACTTCCTATAAATACTCATTTATGTGAACAAATTAAGGTTGAAATGTGATTTTTACAACACACAATGTATAGAAGATTTCTATGATATGATTTGCAAATCCATATATAATTAATCTTTCATCTTTTTCGCAACCTGTTCCCTGGTATAAAGAAATTTGCTCCAATAAACAATTACAGCGTCATATCCTCCCGATTCTTCCTTTTGGGCTTCATCAAAGATATACAGCGTACCAGAATTAGGAGTTTCTCCATGTTTAAATCTTCCTTTCTCCATGTCAAAATATTCCTTTTTATTGCTTCTTGCTCCGCCGTAAATAAATCCGATTTTCTTCCCTGAAAAATTAAATCCATTCAGACTGCCTTTGCGGACTATCTTTGTACTGTCTTTGTAAATTATACCAAGGTAAGCACTTTCACATTCATTCAGGAATGGAGAATCATCAACCCCCATTTTATCCAATTGGGATATGTTTTCATTCGGTATTTCACTAAATTTGAGGATCTGAGCGTATAAATTTGCACTCAATAAAACCATCACCACAAATACAAAATTTCTCATATTGATATCATCTATTTTGACACTTGATAAAGTTTCGCCGTAAAGATAGTGAAATTCGAATAGTAAATAGTAAATCGTTAAATAGTAAATAGTAAATAGCCAAATAGTAAATTTTCTTACCTTTGTCTTCAAATTGATTGACTGAACTGGCATGAAACAATATTTGGATCTTTTGCAGCGTGTGCTGGACGAGGGCACGCAGAAGGGCGACCGCACAGGTACGGGTACTATCAGCGTTTTCGGACATCAGATGCGCTTCAATCTGGAGGAGGGTTTTCCCCTGCTCACGACGAAGAAGCTTCACCTGAAATCCATCATCTATGAACTGCTCTGGTTCCTGAAGGGCGACACGAACGTGAAGTACCTGCAGGAGCATGGCGTGCGTATCTGGAACGAATGGGCGGACCCGGACGGTGACCTCGGACATATCTACGGATACCAGTGGCGCTCCTGGCCGGACTATGACGGCGGGCATATAGACCAAATAGCGGAGGTGGTGCGGACCCTCAAGGAGGACCCGAACTCGCGCCGTATCATCGTCAGCGCTTGGAACGTGGCGGACCTCAAACGGATGAACCTGCCGCCTTGCCACGCCTTCTTCCAGTTCTACGTGGCGGATGGCCGACTGAGCCTCCAACTCTACCAACGCAGCGCGGATATCTTCTTGGGCGTTCCTTTCAACATCGCCTCCTACGCTTTGCTCCTCCAGATGATGGCGCAGGTGACGGGCCTCAAGGCGGGCGACTTCGTCCACACGTTAGGCGACGCGCATATCTACACGAACCATTTGGAGCAAGTAAAATTGCAGCTGACAAGGGAACCTCGCCAGCTGCCACAAATGCGGATTAATCCTGAGAAGAAGGATATCTTCTCCTTTGATTACGAGGATTTCACCCTGGAGAATTATGACCCCCACCCGCACATCGCAGGCAAGGTCTCCGTGTGATCCGCGATTACTCTCCTTACTACCTTACTATTTTTACGCTTAAGCCCTCAAAATGGGCGATATATAGACCCTTGGGGAGCCATTCCAAACTGATGACGCTCTCCTTCGGACTGATGTGCTTCGTGTCGATGGTCGTGCCCTTGAGGTCGATGATCCGCAGGGTACCACCCTCTTCCGTATTCACGTACAGGGTCTTCTCCGCCTGTGCGTAATAGAGCATCGATTTCTCTCCGTAGGATGCGACATCATTGAGCCCTGTTCCCGGACATGTATCTAACTTAGCGTATTTACTCTCCGCCTTCCATGCGTCCACTATCTTTTTCCCCCATGCGCAGGAGTTTCCTTCCGCAGACTGTGTGGCTAGGGTTGGGGTGGACGAAGCGTCCTTCACGAGGTCGAGGTACTCCACCGGGCTTCCGTTGCCATACCATGACCATGCCAGCCAACCCACGTTCTTCTCTTGGCAATAGGAGAGGATCTGGTCCTCGTCCACATCCCCATCGCTATGGTACCAACCGAACTCTCCGATGCAGAGGGCGAGTCCTTGATTGATGACTCCGTCGATATTGCTCTTCACACGGTTCTTGTTTCCCGCTGTCCCGTACATGTGGATAGAGAAGAGGACGTTGTTCTCAGGGTCTGCCGCCAAGACATCCTTTCCGTAGGTGTGGATGGTGGCCGCACTCTGTCCATATCCGCCCGCATCGACCATGATGCAGTGACGCAAGCCTGCCTTACGGATGATCGGGATGGTCTTCACATAACCATCCTTCCAGTTGGCCGCGGAGGAGGAGTTGTGCCACTCGTTGGCGATATTGATGATCACGTAGTGTTCCGTTCCCTTCAGCGTGCTGGCGAGGTTGGCGAAGTATTGCGCCGCTCCTTCGAGGTCGCTGATCTTATCGCTTCCTGTCACATCATGCACCTCCAGGATGGCCACCATGCCATACGCCTTGCAAGCGTCGATGAGCTTCTTGACGGAAGCCGCGTCGTCCGCTGGCGAGCCATAGGCGTTGCCGTTGGTCAGGACGATGCGGACCGTGTTCGCCTTGTTGTCGTAAATCGCCTTCAGCTGATCGTAGGCGGACCCTTTGTACCATGTGTAGGCCATGTTGACGCCCCTCATTACGAACTCGTTGTCGCAACGGTCGAGCAGTTTATTACCGTTCACCTTGAATCCGTCCACGTCCGACACCTTGAATTCATATACGGGTGCGTCATCGTCTTTCTCTATGCGCACGTAGTCGACCACCGCCCATGTCCAGATAGGCGTGAGTTTCACCACGTTCTCGCCAGCGGCGAATTCGAACGTGCCCACGAGGGTCTCACCCATCTTGTCCACGCTCTCGTCATCCTTGTTTTCTCCTAAGTTAGCGGTTCCGCTCACACCGTTCACCGCGCAGTCGATCTGTTTGAATCCGTAGACGGAGTTGTAGCCCACATATACCTTATAAGAGCCCTTTTTCTCCAAGGGAATGTTGATATTGATGTAGTCGGTGCTCTCCTTGAGGTTCAGCGCACCGCTCCCGGACACCTTGTTCACCGACTCAACGGACGCCACATAGTCCGCGGAGCATTCCGCCTCGTAGATATTCTTCTTGAGTGATTCCGCGCAGGAGGGATCCTCCACCTCTTGGTAAGTGCCCCATCCCGGCATCTCGTCGAGGGTGATGATGAGGTCGCTGCTCATGGCGCTCTTCCAGAGGCTAGCGCTGGTTTGATCGATGAAACCACCGCTCCATGAGTTGTACCAAGGCATCCACCATGACCATATGTCACCATTTTTCTGCGCTTCGGCAGGGTCCACGATCGGACCGTTCTCCGTGAGGGCGAGGATCTTATCGCTACCCATCTTGGATATGATGGTGTTCCAGGTGTTAATATTAGATTGGGTATTATTCGCTCCGTTGTAGATGTCGACACCGATTACGTCGATATATTGATCGCCAGGGTACCAAGCCTCGTTGTAGGCATAGCCTTGGGTAGGGTCCTTTTCGAGGTTCCAGACCCATATCAGGTTCTTGACGCCCTTGACGTTCACCATGCGGTCATACATCAGTCTATAGAGCGCCACGTAGCTCTTCGCGCCCTTCGTGCCCCACCAGAACCATCCGCCGGAAGCCTCGTGGAGAGGTCTCCAGATGGCTGCCACGCCTGATACCTGCAGTTCCAGGAAGAGGTCAGCCACATGGTCGATGTCCGCGATGAGCAGTCGGTAGGTCTCCGAGGAGGTGTCCCACTCGGTGGTGCCAGCCTTGAAGCCTTTGGTATAGTCGAAGTCCGTGTAGCTGTCGTTCGCCCCCTTTGCGTAGAAGGCATTTTCCGAGCCCACCTTCCAGTGCCAGTTGAAGGAAGGTATTCCGCCATCCTTCCAAAGCTCCTTGGCGAGGCTGATGCCCGACTGTGTGTAGGTCTTGAACCATGCCTCGTCCGATTGCGCGCCCGTGGCGTTCAGGAGGTCAACGCCCACCAATGCGGGGTACTTATTACCGTCGATGGAATAGAGGTAAGCCACATCCACTTGGGTCTTGTAGCTTGCCCCATTGTCCATGTCGCCGCACATAACCCCTGAAATCGTGTTTTTCTTGAAATGATCATACAGAAATTTATACAATAGTGTAGCCCCCTCCGTAGCGTCCTTTGTGACGGGTTGGGTGGAAATCGCCGCTGTCGACTCTCCTACGATCCAAAACAGTGCGCAAAATAGTAATACAAGTTTTGTTGTTTTCATGATAACTCTTGTTTTAATAAAATACATATGCTTCATTAATACTTACTCTGCAAATGTCGAGAAATAAAGCATTCTGTAGGTTATCTGTGTGTGGCAAAAAGATATACATTTGTTGCATTTAGGCCCATTTTCATCGTTTAGGCATGACATTAGAATTGGTGGGCTCTATCGATAGCAGGAAATGATATGGATTTTGTCGGAGGCGACCCTCTACTGAAAACTTTTGCCGATTTTTGAAAAAGTTTTCAGTATAGTGAAAACTTTTGCTATATTTGTAAAAAGTTTTCAGTAGGAAGCGTATGATAGTCAGGGAAAGATACATTTCACAAATCAGACCGTTTTATGAAAGCGATCTAATAAAAGTTATCACCGGCATTCGTCGATGTGGCAAATCGGTAGTGCTGGAACAGATAAAAAGCGAACTCACTGCGCAGGGGAAGGATATTATCTACCTGAACTTCGAGGACAGGCATATTTCTTCCCAAATCACCAATGACATCGAACTCATTGAATACATTGAAAAACAGATTGTTTCAGAAAAGAAGGTCTACGTTTTCCTTGATGAGGTACAAATGGTGAAGGACTGGAATCTCGCGTGCCGTTCGCTCCGTCTGCGGAACATCTCTCTTTTTATTACAGGATCGAACTCAAAACTGCTTTCGTGCGAGTTCACGAAGGAGCTGAGCGGGCGCTATGTCTCATTCACCATACGTCCGTTCGTGTACAAGGAGATTGTGGAATATGCCCAAGAACTCGGGCGCACAGTATCCATAAACGACTATCTGATATATGGGGGATTTCCTAAAAGGATAGAATTCAAAGGAGAAGATGAGATGCTCCGTTACCTGAACGACTTGGACGAGACGATTGTATTGAACGACATCATCAACCGTTATAACATCCGCAAGAAGGAAATATTCACAAAGCTGGTGAATTATGTGCTCATATCGAACGCACGTATCTTCAGTTCCAACTCCGTCCACAATTATCTGAAATCACAAAAGACTGATTGTTCGGTAAATACGGTGATGAAATACCTCGATTACCTGGAAGAGGCATACGTTATCCGAAAGGTCGAGCAATACTCAACCAAGGCGAAGAAACAGCTCGAATTCTACACGAAACTATATGATGAGGATGTGGCCTTCAACTCCATCCGTCAGCCCAATAATCGTTTTGATATCACGCATAACCTTGAGAATGTGGTATATAACGAGCTTGTCTACATGGGCTACCAACTCAAGGTGTACAACATGAACAACAAAGAAATTGATTTCCTCGCCGTAAAGAACGGACATGAGTATCTTGTGCAAGTGGCCTACAGCGTGGTTGAGGAGAGCACCTACAAGCGTGAATTCGCACCATTCAATGAACTCGACAATTCCCGTAAGAAGATCCTCATCACCAACGATGAGAACGATTATTCGACGAGCACCGTGCAACACATCCGCCTCAAAGATTTTCTGATGATGGAGGATTTATCATCGTAGACACATAGATAGCAAAACCAAAGCGTCCGAACCGCTAAAAAATGTTTCCGTTTTGTGCCTTGATTTCTCAAAAATAGGAAGTTGGGGCGTGGAAAAGAGAAAGAAAAAAATTATTTTTGTAGCGCTTCTTTTAGTTTATGTGTTTTAGGTTGCTTATAGTTTTTTCGATGCTTTTCTTTTGCCACATGCTGTGTGCGAGTGAGCATTTGTGTTTTGACCATTATAGGACAAAGGATGGGTTGTGCTGTGACTTTGTCTTAGACATCGGGCAAGACCGCAACGGATTTATATGGGTCGCCACGCAAGACGGGGTGAGCCGGTTCGACGGCACATATTTCAAGAACTACTCCAAGAAACGAGGAGGTTTGATGCAGAATAGCGTGAGTTGCCTGACGAGCTCCATATCGGGAGAGATTCTCTTTGGTGGGGATCATGGCATGTTGCAGACTTACGAGATCGCTGCCGATACGTTCCTAAACCGACGTTTCCCTGAATTGATGGAGAAGTACGTGAAGTCCGTGACAGGTTTCTCCCGATTGCGGGATGGAAGGAGTCTACTCTTGACCACAAGCGGCATCTTCCCGTATGACACGTTGCGGAATCGTTTTTCGGAGGACTCGCTTTTGACAGGCACCACGAGTCAGTTGCTCGTACAATCCTTTTATGAAGATAGGTTAGGTAATCTTTGGGTAGGCTCTTTCGACGGGCTTCATCTCTTCTCTTCCCAAGGGGAGGAACTGAAGCTTTATTCGCTCTCCAAGGACAAGGCGCCAGTCTCCTCGATTCTAGAGCTGGACTCTGCCCGCGTTCTGGTCTCCACCAACATGGGGGGTGTTTGGCTATTTGAAATTCCTGGGGAAGGATTGCCTGTCGCCAAAGAACTGAATACGCCATTCAAGAATGTATCCATCATGCTGAAAGACACAAAGGAGCGTGTCTGGTTGGGCACGTGGGGAGATGGTTTGTGGCGGATGGACCACTTCGGGAAATTTGTCGAGGTGAAATCCTATGAGGGGGATGAGGACCTGAAGAAAGTTCATGCCCTGTTCGAGGATTCAGACCATAGCATTTGGATCGGCACACAGGTGAATGGTCTGTTCCGTTATCAAGCGGAGAACAGCTCTAAGATTTTCCATTCGTCTGAAATGGGTTACCCGAACGTGGACGCCTCCTGTTTCATGGAACGTCCCGACGGCAATATATTCGTGGGGACGGATGGCTCCGGCGCTTATCTGGTGACAGGCGAAGGCAAGTTCATGCAATACTTGGATGGCTTCTCTTGCATGGGAAGGAGCATCCTCTCCTTTTGTCATTGGAGAGGGAACGAATCGCTGGTTTCCTCCTGGTTCGGAGGCATCGGTATCGTCTCGGAGGAAGGAAGGGTGTCACCCCTCAGGTACAACGGATTGGAGAATACGGTCAATAGCTCTAAATGCGTGCGCCACTTGCGTAATGGAGAGATCTGGGTCGCCACACAAGGAGACGGTGTCTATGTGCGCCACACGAACGGCTCATGGGAGAAGAAATCTTTCGTGGTGAATGAGGATATCATCGATCGTTGGATCGACGATATGGAGGAGGCACCGGATGGTATGATGTGGGTGCTTTCCCCTTATAACGTCTGGCGTTGCGACAGCACAGGAATGAATTTCTTCTCATGGGAAACTCCCCCTAACACGACGGAACCATGCATATTCGTCGACGGGCACTGCGATGCGGAGGGGAACCTTTACGTCGCCTCCAACTACGGTGTCTTCCGTGTCTCCAAGAAAGATGGGACGATGAGCCTTTTGGACTATCTGCCTACCGCGAAATACGTCTCCGTCTACTTCGACAAACAGGGGTTCCTGTGGTGCGACGGTACGGCGGGCATCTATAGGGTCAACCTGAAGGAAAAAACTTACAGGACCATTCCGCTCCCGATGGACAAATACGGGAAGCTCTTTTTCCAGTCCCGCGCCATTTATGAGAGTTCGAAGGGCAATATGTTCTTCGGGTGCTCCAATGGTTTCATCATGCTGAACCCTAATCAGATGGGCTCTTCCGGAACCATCAGGTTCTTGGCATGGTCTGACGTGACCGGGAAAGGGGGCGATGGACAATCCCTCAGACTATCTTTGCGGGATGGCAAGCTCCGCCTGAAGGAGAGCAACTTGGAGACGCATATCGCCTTCGATGTGGTCTCCCTTTCGGGACTGGATGTTGTTTGCACCTACCGCCTCAAGGGGGTAGATAGTACATGGAAGAATCTGAACGGCAGGAGGGAGGTGGTTCTGGACCATCTTCCCGCAGGGAAATACGAACTGGAACTATCTGTCTATGAGTTAGGGGACGAGGATCAAGCCACCCACTTGATGCTGCCAATCACCGTCGTTTCGACTTGGTGGAGATCATGGTGGTTCATCAACCTGGTGGTGCTTGCCCTATTGGCCTTCCTATATTGGATGTACGGAAGGAAGAGGCACAAGGTGGTCTATGTGGAAAAACCAGTGGCAAACACATCCGAGGATGCTACAGCGCATGCGACGGAGTCCCAAGGACAGGAGGATGATGCAACGCAGGAACCAGCCGTCGACCCGTTCATGGCGCAGGTGATGGAGGTCATAGAGCGCAACTACATGAACCCTGAATTCTCCGTGGAGGAGCTGGCCAAGGAGATGTCCACCAGCAAATCCACCCTCATCCGTAGGCTGAAACCGCTGACGGAGCAGACACCGGTGGAGATGATCGGTGTCCATCGCTTGAAGAAAGCGGACGAGATGTTGCGGACCACGAACCTGCCAGTCAAAGAGGTGGCCTTCACGACAGGCTTCAGCAGCCCATACTACTTCAGCCGTAAGTACAAGGAATACTTCGGCTATCCTCCTTCGCAGAAGAAGGAGAAGGAATAGCCCCAAATATTTGAATGGCTTTGTCGGTCTACTCTCCGAAGAGTGCCTTATCAACGATCTCCGAAGTCTTTAGTCTGCCATTGATGACGGAGACGATGTCGAATTTACCTTGTGTGCAAAGCTTATTGTCGGATAGACGGTATATATCCTCATAGAAAACATAACGGATACCCTCTTTTTTCACGTTGAGGCGGCAGACGAATTTGTCGTTGCTCTTCAACGGTTGCTTGTATTGCAGCTCAGCCTTCGCGACGACGAGGATCACCCCAGCATTGGTCAGCTCCATGAAATCCAAACCGATGGTCTGGATGTAGCGGTGCCGAGCATGCTCCATATAGTGTTGATAATTAGCGTTATTGACAATCCCCTGCACATCGCACTCGTAGTCGCGCACCTCAAATTCGTATTCAAAAATATATTCCATAATAATGATCTTCTACTTATATCAACGTATTAATGTAAAATGTCCCGTAAAGATAGCTCTTATATCGTCAATGTTGATGATATACCAATAATCTTCCGATGGCAAGGCATATCCGTTGTAGGTACCCTCCCACTCTTGTTCCGGATCTGTTGATTCGAAGAGCTTCTTGCCATGTCGGTCGAAAATGGATACTTTCACGTTAGCATATCTATTCAAGTTAATGATCTTCCATGTGTCGTTGGTTCCATCGCCCTGAGGTGTGAAGTATTCAGGGATAATCAGATCATGACGTTCCGCCACGAAGGTCATTTCGCCGACGCAGCCCTTCTCGTCTTTGACCTTGGCGGTATAGGTCCAGCCGGGAACCACTGGTGTGATTGTGTTTGTCTGTTCGAATCCTGAGCCCAAGTCGAAGAGATAAGGGGCTGTTCCGCCCTCCCCTTCGAGGGTGATGATCTGCGCCTCTTCCTGATTCACGATAATATTAGGCTGCGGCGCAACGTGTATCGTCTGCTCTAGTTGCTTTTCGCACGTACCGTTTGTCGCCTTCACGTAGTAGGTGGTAGTCTCTTCCGGGAACACCTCCTGTCTGTTGCCTATGGCAATGGTGTCGGTGAAGTCAGGGGAGGTGGACCAGACATATCGGTTGTCAGCAGCACCATCATTCACACGCAGGAAGGCGCGCTCCCCGATGCAGACCATCGTGTCCTTCGTCGTGCCTTCCGTTGGTTCGAACACATGGATGGTGAGTTCCTTCTTTTCCCCTATGCACCCCTTCTCCGTGCGTGGGATAAGGGTGTAGTTGGTGGTCTCATCTGGATTGAAACTCTCCTTGTCGGAAGCCATGTAGATCTCCTCCGGGTGACCCGCTGTGACGGATGTCGCGGATAACAACAGATTGTTCGCCGAGAACGGGAAGTCTGTGGAGAGTTCCACAAGGTCACCCCTACAGATCGAGTCTGACGAAGCAGTCAGTTCATAGTGGTCAGGGACCGTGTCGATTGTTACGGTGTGGGTGGCCTCCACCTCATGGCAATGGTTGGAAATGGCCTTCATGCTGAAGGAGGTCTCTTCCATGAGGGTATAGAGGGAGGCCCCGTTGTAGTCGCCCGAACTATATCCTTCAATCTTTTCCCGGTTGACGATCTCTCCATTGACGGATTCGTATAGGGTGACGGATGATACATCCTGCCCGTTCTTTATGCGGAAGTTAATGGTGTAGTCACTTCCCTTGCATGTGGACTCATCTCCTGTAAGTTCGACTTCAACTGGTTTCACCACATGGATGGTGACATCATTGGAGTAGACCACATCGTCTCCTGTGTGGCGTATTCTGTAGCGGGTCGTCACCATAGGCGTCACATTCTTCTGTGTGGTGAGGTCAGTGGCGAATTCCTCGTAACCAGAGGATCCCTCCTCCTGTTTTTCCCATGCAATACCCTCTGCCACTCCATAGCTGGTGGTGAGCACCACTTCCTCGCCCTCGCATATCGTATCCACTGCGGACGATAGGCTAAGGATAATCAGTGGCTTGAAGATGATGCTTTGGCTAAGGGTCACCTCAGGGCAATACGTCGCATGGACGGTGGCGATGTAGGTGCTGTTTTCGCTTGGCGTGTCAGTCGCCTCGTATTGTGTGCCTAACGTGCTCTTCCCTGAGTCGGTTTCCTTCTCCCATGTGAACGATGTCGGGGTGCCCTGGGCAATGGTTGCCTTGAGGCTAACACTATTCCCTTCCTTGACTGTCTCCGCAATAGGTTGAAGGTTCATGCGCAGGGAGTCTTCCGTGGAGACGGTCATTTCGTCCGAAACGCTCTCCGGACAAGCGTTGTTCTGCGCGGAGCGGATGCGGTAGGTGGTCTTGTGCGCAGGGTTGACTACCTGCTGTTGGGTGAGGTCGGTGGAGAAGTCCGTGAAGGTGGTTTCGCCCTCTTCCTTCTTCTCCCAGACGATGGCGGTGGCCGTGCCATAGCTTGCTGAGAGGGTCACGTTATCGTTCACGCAGACCGCATTGGCGGAGGCGCTCAACGTTAACGATGCCTGGTTGTCCACTGTGACGGAGAGGCTTTGGGTAGCGTCCGGGCAGAGCTGTCCGGCTGCTGTCACCGTGTATTCGCAAGACTGGGTAGGCGTGTCTGTGGTCTCCTTGTCATTGGCCAAAACGGAGGTCTGTCCGCCCACCTGCTTCTCCCACGTGATGGAGGTTGGTGTACCCGTGACGGATGCTTTCAGGCTCACCGCCGTGCCTTCGCAGAGTGTTGTTTCGATAGGCTCTACAGAGACCCGCAGGGAGTCTTCCGTGGAGATGGTCACCTCGTCCGAATAGCTCTCCGGACAAGCATTGTTCTGTGCGGAGCGGATGCGGTAGGTGGTCTTGCGCGCAGGGTTGACTACCTGCTGTTGGGTGAGGTCGGTGGAGAAATCCGTGAAGGCTGTTTCGCCCTCTTCCTTCTTCTCCCAGACGATGGCGGTGGCTGTACCATAGTTTGCCGAGAGGGTCACGTTATCGTTCACGCAGACCGCATCGGCGGAGGCGCTCAACGTCAGTGTCGCCTGGTTGTCCACTGTGACGGAGAGGCTTTGGGTAGCGTCCGGGCAGAGCTGTCCGGTTGCCGTCACCGTGTATTCGCAAGACTGGGTAGGTGTGTCTGTGGTCTCTTTGTCATTGGCCAAAACGGAGGTCTGTCCGCCCACCTGCTTCTCCCACGTGACGGAGGCGGGCGTACCCGTGACGGAAGCCTTTAGACTCACCGCCGTGCCTTCGCAGAGAGTTGTTTCGATATGCTCTACAGAGACCCGCAGGGAGTCTTCCGTGGAGACGGTCACCTCGTCCGAATAACTCTCCGGACAAGCGTTGTTCTGCGCAGAGCGGATGCGGTAAGTGGTCTTGTGCGTTGGGTTGACCACCTGCTGTTGAGTGAGGTCGGTGGAGAAGTCCGCGAAGGCGGTTTCACCCTCCTCCTTCTTCTCCCAGACGATGGCGGTGGCTGTGCCATAGTTTGCCGAGAGGGTCACGTTATCGTTCACGCAGACCGCATTGGCGGAGGCGCTCAAGGTTAGCGATGCTTGGTTGTCCACTGTGACGGAGAGGCTTTGGGTAGCGTCCGGGCAAAGCTGTCCGGCTGCTGTCACCGTGTATTCGCAAGATTGGGCAGGCGTGTCTGTGACCTCCTTGTCATTGGCCAAAACGGAGGTCTGTCCGCCCACTTGCTTCTCCCACGTGATGGATGCGGGCGTACCCGTGACGGATGCTTTTAGGCTCACTGCCGTGCCTTCACATAGTGTAGTTTCGATAGGCTCTACAGAGACCCGCAGGGAGTCTTCCGTGGAGACGGTCACCTCGTCCGAAACGCTCTCCGGACAGGCATTGTTCTGTGCGGAGCGGATACGGTAGGTGGTCTTGTGCGCAGGGTTGACTACCTGCTGTTGGGCAAGGTCGGTGGAGAAGTCCGCGAAGGCGGTTTCACCCTCCTCCTTCTTCTCCCAGACGATGGCGGTGGCCGTGCCATAACTTGCCGAGAGGGTCACGTTATCGTTCTCGCAGACCGCATTGGCGGATGATGCGAGGGTGAGTGTGGCAGGGGCATCCACCTTCACGGTGAACGTGTCGGAGATGCCTTGGATGCACTGGCCGGGAAGAACGGCGGTCTCTGCGCGGTAGTAGGTGGTCTTACTTGGGCTGACCGTTGCCTGCGGAGCGTCAGCGGCACCCAAAGGAGAGAAGTCACTCTCCCCCTCCTCCCTCTTCATCCAAGTGATTTGGTCGAGAGCGTTGCCCGTCAGGATGAGCGTCGTCGAGCCATTCTCGCAGATCGTTCCATCTCCTGTGATTTTTAGCGGCACACTATCCGTATGGTTCTCCTTTATCGTGATGAACACCGAGTCGGAATGGCAGATGTCATTCCAGGCCACGGCGCAATAGTGTCTTTCTATTTGGTCGAAAACAGAGATGGAAGACCCTTGCTGGTCTGCGATAGCGACCCAATCCCCTGTGCTGACGTCCTGTTGTCTCCATGAGATGCTATCCGCCGTCACACCATTGTTCACTATGGCGGAGAGTTCTACCGGGTCCGTGCAGAAAAATGAGCTGCTGGCGGTGACGAAGATTTGAGGCGTCGCGCAACGGCAAGTGAGCGTGGAGACGTTGCTGATTTTGTAGATGGAGCAGGCGTCGTCCGAGTAACCATGCTCCGCGATGAACTCTCCGGAGGCTTGGTCCTTCGAGACGATCACACGGTAGCGGATGCCTTCGACCGACTTTTGGAAAGGCACCTTGACAGAGTAGACCTTCTCGCCGCTTTCTGGCATGTTGGTCCATGTGGCCCCGCCATCATCGGAGGTTTGCCAGACACAGTAAACGCTTGGCAACTCATTCTCCCATTGTGACATGTCTGATAACGTCAGCTGTGCGGTTTCGCCGCAGATTCCCTCCTTGTCCTTCTCCAGCCCCACACCAAGGGTAGTCTCCGGAATCGGTTTTTCGCAGGCGATCAGTGAGATGTCGTCAACGGCCATGTCGTTTCCGGACACTCCTTTAATCGCACTGTCATAGATACGTAAGAGAACATTCTTATTATTACCGGAATTGAAGCTTACCCCATAATTATACCACGTCGAGATACCACGAGGGGTAACGGGGACATCGCCCGATTGATCTTTGGCTAATATAGTCACACCATCTTCACCGATGATTTCAAACGTGAAATTACACGGAGCATAAGCCCTTGTTGGATTGTCAGCAGCCCCACCAGTGATACACATCGCATAGATGGAGAAATAGTACCAGGTGTCCGCACACAAGTCGAATTCGATTTTCTTTTCGAACATTAACTTATTAGCGGAGGCCTGATCATCCTTGTTATTGATAATCAAAAAGCCACCGTCTTTGTTCCCCGTATGGTCTGTTCCTCCTGAAAACCAGTTATATTCAGATGTGGAACCATCTTCAACGTGCGAAACCACGGCATACATACCATTGTTCACGTTGGTGTTATACGATTCATTATACCTTCCCGCAAAACGTTTGTCCACGAGGTTGTCGCACTCTCTCCTTTCGCCCCTCGGCACGCTCTTGAAATCCTCCATCCAGACCACGAGACGGTTCTCCTTCTCGTTGCAGATGGTGAGGTCGCATTGTATGGAGACCTCGTCCGACACCAATATCGATTGCCCCGTCGCATTCCCGCTCAAGGCATAGTTGGTGGCATCGCTTTGCGAATCTGCGATGATGACGCGGTAGAGTTGCTTCGTTCCGTCATGATTCACCACATTGAGGGAATAGACCTCCGTACCGCTCTCAAGGATATTTTGCCACGTCGTTCCGTCGTTGTCCGAACGTTGCCATAAACAATACGGTGATGGGAAAGTTAAACTCCATGTGGAAGGGTCGGATAAGCGGAGGGTGTGCATCTCACCGCATGAGAAGTTACTCAGCGCCTTCACCCTTCCGTCGATAAAAATCTCCTGGGAATAGGCGCCTAACGATAGTAATATCGCACATATACATCCGATTATATACTTCTCTAACCTCATACAGACGGGTGTTATTCTTTTCGTTGACAAACAGTTGCGCATGCACCCTCCCCTTCGGAAAGGACACGTTGCCTTTTCGTTCAAATATAGCAATATTTTTCGCATTTATAATAAAACTTTTACCGTTTTTTGGAAAAATATGCTAGGAATATGCTGCATTATTTCCGCAATCCGACCGAACAGAATGTGTCGAAGTATATCTTTACGACATGGATACGGTTCCATCCTTGTGCGAATCTCAGGTATTCGTCCCGTTGCGTGGTGGTGCAGAGGATATGTCCTTGCAGGTCATAGGCTTCGATCCTCCGGATATCATCACGCCACAATAGGGAGGCTTCAATCTCCTCTACACCAGTGTCTTCCGCTGTCATGTCTTTTGAGATAGTGACGTTGGCAGGGAAACAGAAGGATGGGTCTTTGCGTTCGTAGATGGATTGCCGCATGCTCTCTTCTGTTCTCTCCACCACTTGCCGGAAGAGCGTCCTCCCGTCGTATTGGATGGTGACGGGCTGAGAGAGGTCCACCATGTCATCGTCCAGCCAGATGACCACCTCATCATAATCCATCTTATCGATGGTGATAGTGTTTCCCTCGATTCTCGCGTCGAAGGTGTTGCCCCGCACGGGTTTCACGGAAGGGGGCAAGGAGACCCAATAGAAAGCGTTCCGCAAACATTCCTCCTGCGTCCAGATGATCTGTTGGGGATGTGCGTCGCGGGTGTAGCGTTGCATCCAGCTGACGGCGGCGGTGTCCACCTGGTCCATCCAGTGACCTTTCCCTGCGACGATATGGGTCTCATGGATATATTTCCCTGGCACAGACTGGCTAAGTTCATCCATTTCCTTCCCTCTCTTCTGTACCTCCTTGTTGCGGTCGTAGGCGGAGTCGAGGGCGCCCACCCAAATGGTGAAAGGAGTGTTAACCAAGTTACGTAGTCCCACGTCGCCCGGGTGACCGGCCATCATGGCGGCGGCGGCCCAATGGTCGGCGAGGCGAGGCGCCAATCGCCAGACACCGTCACCTCCGGCGGAATAGCCCATGATATACACTTTATCAGGGTTGATATTCTCCTTGACGATCATCATGGTGATCAAGTCCTGGAAGAGGGAGTCGATAGGCGCTTTGAACCACATGTCCCAATCATCCCATGGAGCTCTCGGCGCCACGTAGATGCCTTGCGGTTGGTAAAGGTATATTTGGTTCTCCCACTGTTGGTCATTCGTTTCCTTGGGGGCGTTTCCGCCGCCGTGCATGGAGATCCAAAGGCTACGTCCCCCTGCAGGTTCCGCGCCTCGGATGAAGTATCCCAATCCTAACTGTAACCCGTCACGACGGATGATATGTTCTTGATATGCTTGGTCATATATAGCGGACATCTGGGCTTTCCATTCCGCGATGACCTGCTCCTTGGACGACTCGGCAGCCTCTTTGTCCAACGGTTGGGCGAATAGCGAACCACCAATAAGAGAAAAAATGACTAAAATAAGATGCTTTTTCATGGGTAATATTTTTGGGCGCAGTAATTGCAAATGTAATCTTTCGAGGACTTATTTCATCAATTCAGAGAAATCGGCTAAAGTAATCACATCGACATGAGGGAATGATATCTCCTTAAGTACATTGTAGTGTCTGTCATTGGTGACAATATAACGGGCACCAGCTGCAATAGCACAATCTACAAACTTATTATCATCAGGGTCCGCCTCTATTAGCTGGAAGTGATAGTAGGGAGTGATGAGTTCAACAAATGGACTGTTGACAATGGTTTTCACGATTAATTCTGCTGTCTCATAATCGGTCAGTCGTTGTAGAATCTCAACATACTCTTCTAGTATCTCGTTCGTCAAACAAAGCACATGCTCACCTCTTGTAAGAGATTCCCATACAATGTGATATCGGCTTTGACGTGGTACACACTGAATAAGACTATTAGTGTCTAAGACTATCTTCATGGCAGATTATTTCAGTTGATGAAGATCCATCTGGTTTATTTCGTCAAGCCGTTGCTGGTCTAGCTTGCCCGACTGCCATAGCGTGTCAAGCCGTTCTTCCATGCGAGCCGAGTAATGACGGTAAAGTACATCTTTCAGTTCCTTGAGACCGTCTTGACTCTTGTCGAGCGAGAACATCTGTAACAAGTGTATCTGTATTGGATTGAAAGCTGTTGTCATAATTCTATTATAATTGGTTCTTACATACAAAGTTATAAATAACTTTTAATATTAAAAATTTGGTTCTATTAGGAGTTAAAGAAAATGCGTGGTTGATCCATTCGAGAAAAGTGTGTCTAGACACAGAAATATCGAATGGGATATAGAGAAATAGCATGATATTCAAATGATTGTACAAAAAACGAACCACCAACAAGAGGGAAGCGATGCCATCTATGATATAGATGCCACCCTTTCCCTCCTATTGGTGGACGAAAGCGGATATGGTCGATTATTTCACAATGAATTTATTTGTGAAAACACCGTTCTCATTTTGCACCTTCACGTAGTAGACGCCTGCATCCAATGAGGTGTTCAATGTTGTCACACCGGCGGCTACTCTTCTGGAAAATACGGCAACTCCTTGTGCGCTATAGATGGTGACGTCGGAATCGTAGTTGACGGAGACGCTCAGGGAACCGTCCTCGGATGGGTTAGGCCACAACCGAACGACCAGGTTGTTCACATCCTCAACATTCACCGTATTTTCAGGTTTGCCAATGATCTTAAGGGAACCCAACCCGGAACCGTTTGTCATGAAGACAATGCCTAATTTATGTTCACCCGTCTCATTGAAACGCAAACGGAACTTTTTCTCTGGTGCGTATGGGCATATAGGTTTCGTCCATCCCCAATCATTGTAACCATCCATTTTTTCACCTTCGCCACTGGTTTGCAATTCCAATGCGCGGTATATCTCCTTCCCATCCTCATCGACAAGCGCGTTCTTGCCATCAACCGTGAATGCGATGATGTTGTGATCTATATGGTTGTTCGTGTAGGTCTCGAATTCATAGTCGCCAGCATGTTTCACGTCGATGGTATATTTCACCCATTCGCCTCGACCGATGTAGCCCAAGCTATAGTAGCTGCTGTCCAGATTCTCCTCATTGGTGTAACCTATGTCTACAGCATCGTCGCCACGGACACCGCTCATTCCCGCATGTCCGCTATTACATGGAACAGGATAGCACTCCACCCAATCCTCGTCAAAGTCATAGTAGGCATTGTTGTTTCCTCCCTTGTCGAATTTTTCCAGTGCCAAATAGAAGTCGTTCACACCGTCGAACACTTGCGCGCTATCATACGCTTGAGATTCACAAAAGGCAAAGTTGTCGCCTTTCGCCAATTGCTTCACAACGTATTTCCCAGCCTCTGAAAAGTTTTTCTTGTCGTAATTCTCTATTGAGCTGAAAGAATTTTCTGGTGAATCCAGGTAACTCCAACTCCAGTTGACCCAACTGATGACTTGTCCGCCGATATTCTTTCCGTTGCATACGGTCATCAACTTATCAGCGTTTTCTGTCGATATCTTTGTGCCATTTTCTTGGCTGGAAAGGCTCCATGTCGTTACGAACAAAGGGATAAAAGCCGATGCGCTGCTCAGCTCGCCCAGATATATTTCCTGGTCATACGCGTAATAGTGGAAACTGTACATCACGTTCATGCCCATCTCGTCGATCGGATCCAGGAAAGGGAATACTAAGGCTTGGTCCCATTGCGGCGTGCCTACCAATACGATCGAGGTGGAGTCGTTCGCTTTGATGACCGGAAGGATTTCCTTGCAATAATCCTTTATCCAACCCCATACATATTCTTTCCCAACTTCATAAGGATCCTTCGACCCCCAACCATCCGATATGGAATCGTAGACAGGTTCGTTGCATATCTCGTACAACACATGATTGTAATCCTTTTCGCTGACGTATTCGGAGATGTCATGGAAGAAGTTCTTCGCGTCTTCCACTCTGGTCATCGGGTTACCTTTCAACTCTTCTCGATCTTTTGTCAAGTGCCAATCGACGATGCAATACATGTTCTGGTTGGCGCAAAAATCGATGCAATTCTTAACCCACGCTTCATTTACGCCCTCACCTTCGTTGAAGTACGTGACAATACGCGCCACATTAGCGCCTTTCCTTTTCATGGCGGAGAAATCCTCCTCCTCGTCATAGCACTCCTTAAACCATGAGCCATGGGTACTCCATCCTCTCAATTGAATGGGCTTCCCACTTTCCGTACACAATTGGGTACCTACCAACTTCAATCCTTCCAATGCATAAGCCGAGAATGCAAACGCAAATAGAGCAATTAGTGTAAAAAATTTTTTCATCTGTATAAATTTCAAAATAGTTAGATAATCCTTAATCGGACGGAAGAGAAAGGCCCTGTTTTGGAACACACTAACGCAATAAATACCACTCTCTTTCTGTCTGCCACTTACAAAGTTATACAAACGGAACAGGAATTGCAAGGTTTTTTTGTTTAATAACGAGCCTTTATCGATCACGTTTCGGTGGAGTCCAGTCGAGAAAAGTGTGTCTAGACACAGAAATGTCGAGTGATGTTTTCATTGACGTAGTTCAACTAAGTCTAGATGTTTGGATTTGCAATCCAAGTTCAGTCAATGATTTTCCTCCTGACTAAATGTTTATTTTGTTTATTCTGCTTCAAAAGGATATGTTTCATCGTATATATCGCCAAGCAATTTGTCATTGAATAACCAATATGCGCCAGGAGCGATATGTTTTGTGTTATATCCTTTCAGTTTTGCTGAAAGTGAACTGATGGAAGTTTCTTCTCCTTCATATTCGATTTTACGCTCTGACACAATGGTTACAGATATTGAAGGGTTCTCTTTCCATCTAAGGACGTCACCTTTTTGCAAGCCCATCTCAAAAAAGTTTAATGCAGGGCGTTTGGATTGAGCTTTAATTGATGCGGCTTTGTCATTTTCAGTTAAATCGTTTTGTATTTCATCTGTTACTTCTTCTGTCACGTCTGTGTGGTGGAATAGTTCTAGAATAGCCTTCGCTTGATTAACTTGGATTCGAAAGAACTCCCGATTAGCATTGATCCTTTGTGGTTCAAAAGCTGTGTGAAGGGCCTTCTCAATTTTTACGCAGTCTGATTTTTTCACTCGGCAAGCAAATTGACACTCAAAAGGCACAGGCACGCCTGTTGTGTAGAGTTCTTTCATCCTTTTATCAATATCTTCTTGCGCAGTCATACCAATTTTAACAAGTCCTGGCATTACTGGGTTGGTTAGAAGATAAACTATTCCGTATTCCATATCGCTTTTATTTTGTTCAACCGTTTTTGTTATAAAGCAATATTCCAGACTTTGTAATTCATGTCATATTGCATACAAAGATGTTGAATATTTTCTATATGATAAAATATATCACTAGAAAATGCCATTTGACACATAGAAGAGCATATTGCATTTCTATTAATATAACAGGTAAAAAAGCACATCTTCTCAATATCCCCATAGTGGTTCAGTCTGCCACCCCATAGGGAATCCCATTGCACATGTGTCAACATCAGGATATTCAGCCAGCAAGGATTTTAATTTCTTTGTCATGTCGTTCATCGGTGATATGATGTTAAGAAAATATTTGATGATACATAAATCAAAATAGACACGTAGCAGGTCTGTTGACAAGTTTATCCACGGATGGTTTATTCGATTAGGTAACATCGGACGAATCGTATTTTGCTTATTCCACACACGGGCATGATGGCAGCATGAGTTACGTGTAAGGGTTATGATTGTCATCCAGGATTCGAATGGAGCGACTTGAAGTCCGAATTTCTGAGCCACCTTCTTCTTTATGCGCATATTCCTGACATTGTCATAGAGATTGGTCATGACACCAAAAGGAAGGATTTCTGAAAGCATCCATGCAGGAGGATAATCGTTCGTGTAGTTTTGCTTAAAGTGATTGATGAAGTCTTCTCGTGAACGTCGAAGTTCATCATTAACCAATCGCATGGTTTGAAGGTACTTTGTTTGATTCGTGAAATTTTGGCTGTCAGTCATCCAAAAAGGATCTCCAGTAATTTCACACCCCACATTAACTATGGCACAACGTATGGCAACTTCAACCTTTTCGATCTCATTGAATATAAAAAGACGAAGCTTCTTGTCAAAGCGGTATAGCATCATCACTTTTCTAAATGTTGCTTCTGGCTTATATCGATGTTGTTTCTTGGGGATTCGTAAAAAGGGATACATGTAGGCGGATAGACGATAATATCCAATGTGTTGAAGATAATGCTGAGCTTTTGCGGCATCTTCAATTGTCAAACCACGTGATTGTTGGAGTTCAACCAAATCAGGCGGACTTGTGTAGGGTTTACAAAACGGTATTTTCATATTTTTTCATAAATAAAACGACCCGCACATTTGAGCATCGTTGAGAGGCTTGGCGGGTTCTGGTGATGCAAAGGTACTGCTTTTTTTCGATTCGCCAACTATTTTAGCGAAATTCCTCCGAAAAAATTCCCATTATCTCGAAGTTTCACTATATTTGAAAAAATATCTAATAACGAAATTTATTATAGATTAGTTTTATGCAATACGGATTTTTCGACGACGAAAACAAGGAATATGTCGTCACCAAACCAGACACTCCGAAGTCTTGGAGTAACTACTTGGGTGATACTCGCTACGGCGCTATCATCACCAACAACGCGGGAGGTTATTCGTTCTTCCGCTCTTCAGTTCAAGGATGCTTCCTAAGAATCAAGTTCAACAACGTGCCACTGGACCAACCGGGTCGTTACATCTACTTGCACGACTGCGAGTCGAAAGACTTCTGGTCTGGCTCTTGGCAACCTGTGGGCAAACCGCTCGACCAATACAAGAGCGAGTGCCGCCACGGTTCCGCCTATACGAAGATCTCTTCCGAGTATAGCGATATCAAAACCGAGACTCTCTACTTCGTGCCTAAGGGTCAGGAGTTCGAGGTATGGCACGTGAAGGTGACCAACATGGGCAAGAAGGCTCGTAAACTTCGTGCTTTCACCTATGCTGAGTTCGCTTCCAACTGGAACATGAACGACGATAGCAACAACTTGCAATATACGCAGTACATCGTGAAGACCGCCTACAAGAACGGTTTCATCGACCATGGTAACAACCTCTATATGCCTGAGGAACCTGAGAACTTCCAAAACAAAGACCAGGCTCGCCACTCCTTCATCGGTGTAGTGGGTCAGAAGGTGACAGGTTACGATAGCGACCGTGATAAGTTCATCGGTCCTTACCATACTTACGCTAATCCGCTTTCAGTAGTCAACGGTCAGTGCGGTAACACAGTGACAGAGGGTGACAACGGTTGCGGTACGTTGCAGGTGGATTTGGACCTTGCGGCTGGCGAGACAAAAGAGTTCACCGTTGTCCTTGGTATCGGTAAGGCTTGGGTAGAGGGTAAGAAGGCCGCTAAGATGGTGGCTACTCCTGCTAAGGTTCAGGCTGAGTTCGACAAGGTGGTGAAATACTGGCATGGACGTATCGAGGGACTCTCAGCAAAGACTCCAGACGCTGCGTTCAACAGCATGATCAATATGTGGAACCCATTCAACAACCTCATCACCTACGCATGGAGCCGTGCGGCTTCTTTGATCTACCGTGGTGAGCGTGACGGTATGGGTTATCGTGATACAATCCAAGATATGTTGGGTGTGATCCACAACATTCCTGAAGAGGTGGTAGAACGCCTTGAGTTGATGTTGACGGGTCAGAACTCCAACGGTGGTGCGATGCCGGTTGTGAAGCCATTTGCCCACAATCCGGGTCATGAGGCTCCTACACCAGAGAACGAGTTCCGTTCAGACGACTGTATGTGGCTCTTCAACACGGTACCAACCTACGTGAAGGAGTTGGGTAACTTGGATTACTATAATAAAGTATTGCCTTACTCAGACAAGGGCGAGGGTACTGTCCTCGACCACTTGAAACGTGCCATCCAATTCAACCTCGACCGTCGTGGCAAGAACAACTTGCCTTGCGGTTTGAAGGCAGACTGGAACGACTGCTTGGTATTGGGTGCGAAGGGTGAGACTGTCTTCGTAGCAATGCAGTTGCGTTATGCGTTGACGGTTTACATCGATATCTGTACACGTCTCAACAAGGCTGATGAGGTGAAGTGGGCACAGGGTCACTTGACTCAGTTGACCAAAGACATCGACAAGGCAGCTTGGGATGGCGAATGGTACGTGCGTGCCATCAAGGAAGATGGTTACGTGTTCGGTACGAAGAAGGATCCTAACAACGAAGGTACCATCTGGTTGAACCCTAACTCATGGTCAGTCATCTCAGGTCAGGCTACAGGCGAGCGTGCCGAGACGGTCATGAACAGTATCGAGAAGCGTTTGGCCATCAAGTACGGTTTGGTGCTCTGCGATCCTCCGTATGAGAAGACTGAGGCATCTGTGATCAAGGCACCTTTGTTCATCAAGGGTATGAAGGAGAATGCGGCTGTATTCCAGCACACGCAAGGATGGGGTATCATGGCGGATTGTATCTTGGGTCACGGTAAGCGTGCCTTCAAGAACTACAAGAACTACTTGCCTGCAGCATACAACGAGCGTGCTGAGGTACGTCAGATCGAGCCTTACGTATATGCGCAGACGACCTGCTCAACTTACAACATGCGTGCAGGACAAAGCCGTTGCCCATGGTTGAGTGGTACAGCTTCTTGGGCATACTTCACAGCGGCTCAATACATCTTGGGTATCCGTCCTGACTACGATGGATTGATGATCGATCCATGTATCCCAGGCTGGAAAGGCTTCACAGCTACCCGTCGTTTCCGTGGCAAGACGGTCAACATCACCGTTAAGAACCCTAAGAAGGTGGAGAAGGGTGTTGTTTCCGTCACTTTGAACGGAAAGGCCATCGAAGGCAACGTCGTTCCATTCAGCAAGATGAAGAATGTGAACGAGGTGGTGGTGACGATGGGATAAAATGAGTTAAGAGTTTAATTCTTAGTGGATATGATAGGGGAGCAAGGGGCTGAGGCTTCTTGCTCCTTTTTGTAGTATGATCAAATAGGCTGAGTGACTAGAAGAAAAGAAACAATTAATAATAGCTATGAAATGAGTACAACCGACTTGAATAATAAAATTGTCGCACCACTGGTGCGACAAAAACTGATATGATATGAGAACCGAATTAATTATGATAGTGGCGACTGTTGTCGTGGCAGGAATTCTGTACATGTTTTTCCAAAAGAAGTCTTCAGCCGCATCCAACGAGACCACAGGATCCCCGATAGATAATATGCGTTCTTCCCTCGACTCCGCTTATGCTTTTCAGGGCGATATATGGGAGCAGGAAGATAGAATCATCCAATATCACATCTCCAATGCGCTTTGTGAAAAAAGCAATTATGGGGAGGAGTTCTCCAAACTCAGTGAGTATGAGAAAGTTTTTCTTGTGATGGATAAACTGGATATGGAGGTGAACAACGGTGGTTTCGACCAGTTTTTCGACAATACAGACGGTCATTACAATGATATTCTTGTCCCGTCAGCCGAGGCGATTAAAGCCTATGGTATTGCGAAGATATGCAAAAAGGCGTTGGCGATTTATGCGAAACATGTGGAAGAGGATAGTGTCATCGAGGAACTAAACCCATGTGATGATGCCTTCTATGCTTCCGAGGATTACATCACTGGCCTTAGTGTGCAGTATGCCAAGGAAAACAAGGAGCAGTTTAGGGAGTTGGTGGAGAAGTATATAAAATAATTTGTTACGTAATTAAGGTTTTATAAAATGAGTGATTTCTTTAAAATAAGGTTGAACAATGGACAATGGGTCCCTCTCATATCCTATGTTGGTATGTTGGGAGTTTCCTTCTTGTATAAAGTCTTGTGTGATATTCCCCTTTTTTCCCCTTTTTCCAATTTATCTACTTCCGATTTTTCCGGGTTCACTTTCCCCGGTTCATTGTTCGTCTTGGCCATCGCTCTTGTCTTAACTTTTTCCCTTCCCATGTTCGCTCTATTGTATTTGCTTCCTTTTTGGGGGATTAGGTCGTACTACAAGGGTCATGACACTACATTTTCTATCTTGTCGTTGATATTCCTTTTCATTTGGGTGTGCAATTTTTTCCTTTGTGGAGCGATATGTTTCTCGGATGGTGGTTCAACTTTGAAGGTCTATTCTCTTTCGCTCTTGTTGGTTCCTTTGCTCTTGGCCTATTTTTCTATGGACGAACGGGCGGATTTGCTCACCTACATAAAGCTATCTTCTTGTTACAGCGGATACCTTTCAATTTTTGGTTTATCTCTATTATCGAATGAGTTTTTTTATGGGTAGACTATGTGAGCATATGGTTTTTGTATTGATATTTTGAGGGAATATATATTTTTACAAATTTAAAATCGGATTTTAAATTGTAAGGAGTGTTGATACTCATAGAGTTAAGTGTGTGATATTATTGCAAGTAACTCAAAAATCTTCTTTGTTGTAGTTACAGTCCCTCGACAATAAAGGAAATTTTACGATATGGTAAAGTCTAAAACATGGATAAGGTGGTTTTTAATTTCAATAGTTAACCTATATGAAATTTCTTATTTCTGTGGATACCTTTCAAATTTTGGTTTATCTCTATTTATTTAAGAATATTTTTTATCCATTCCATTGCGTTATCATTTGGACTAAATATAAATTCTTGTCCTTTACACGCTGATTTAAAACCATTTACCTGCCATGAATTTTGGGTATGATATGTTATTTCAATTTCTTTGAAGAAATCTGGCAAATCCCATATCGTACGTGAACATCCAGTTTTTGTAAGAACTCTCTTGGGGTCAAATTTTAGGAGTCCAGCTCCTGATGTGTTGTTTATAAATGTAAGATTCTGTTTTGGAGTGAATATGCAGTTATCGTTTTCCCAATGCCTGTCATCTGCGTGTGGATGATTTTCTAGCCATGATGGCACATTGTCTTTTTTGTCAATGATTCCTCCTACTTGCAGATATCCAAATATTACGTGAATACTAGGTGCACCTTTACAGTATCTTAACCGACCATTGTATAGTTCGGTTTGTCTGAACCATCCGAAGAATAGAAATAGATCATCTATTCCAAAATCATTGTTTTTTAGATGGGATAGTGCCGCACCTGTTTGTCCAAAAGATGGCTTCCATCCAGATTCCCTTGGCTTACAATATTCATTTAGGTCAGGATCCAAATGACATGTGTCTTGCGGCATAATCTTTGTTTTGGGCGACAATTCTTTAATGATGTCATAGTATGATTTATCCTCAAATACTAAACTGGCAAATGGATTTCCTGAAGATCCAGAATCAGGAATAGGAAACGACAATAATGTGCCGTCTGGCAAAATTGGGCTAGGTATTCTTCCGTAACCAGAATCAAACCCTTTTCTACTTAGACTAACCTTCATAAACTCCGTTGTTTTTTAGTTCTTTGAGATGTTGTTTGTTATTTCTAACAAATTCAATTAACTCTTTTATAAGTGTTTGGTTATAAATATCTTTATGTCTGTATTTAGGATGCAGGGCAATTTTGATTTGTGGAATATCTAACGCATTATCAGCTCCGAAATAATAGAACTCATTACAAATTAAAACGTTTTCGCCTCTTTTATCATTCCCCCAGAGTCCATTATGATTCCAGATATCAAGATTTTTTACTGGTTTAGTAGGAATCTTTTTCACTCCTCCACAACCGTTTTTTTTTATTGTAGTCATATCCGTATTTTCATCAATTCCTGACCATATATTATCGCCACAAATTTCTTGATAAGAAAGGTCTGTTATGTCTATAACATTTTTTTCTATCTGTTCTTTTATTTCTTTTATGCTCTTTGAATGGTATTTCTTTTCAAATGCTTCTTCTGACAACGGCTTTTTACATTGGTATTCAGGGGCATTCCAATATGTTTTGTAATCAACATGCTTTGTCACCTTGGCTAAATAAATCAATTTTTGAACATTATCCATTTGCCCTTTGCATACTTTCTTGCTTAGTTCTATTCCACAAAAGCCAGCTATCCAAACTTCATCATTGTCTTTTAACAGAGTGGGTGTGGTTTTCCTAATCCTTTTCATACAGTTTGCTAATGTTAGAAATCCATGACAAGGATTGGGGGCAAAACCTGTATCGTTTGTCTGAAAATATGTCCTACATAATAAATTCTTTCCCATTTCTGATTGGCAATTAAATAATTGATTATCAATTTGATATATAGTTATTTTTTGTATCTTTATAGTAAAGAAAAGAATACGACAAATTACCCAATAAATCTCACCGATAATCAGTAAAATTATAGAAAAAATTTATTAATGTACAAGAGATAAAAACGAAAATACTTACTCAGAAATTTTTGACGCTATCAATTCTTCTGAAAACGGGTTGCCAGTGGTGAATGTGCCCCCAAAAATTCCACTTTACAATATTATCTTCTATTAAATCAAGGGGAGAAAGCACATATCGTATCGGACGTTTCTTATTTCTTCCTCTTTTTTATTAATATTGCACTCTCTTCCTGTCTCTACATCTAGCTGATAGGAAAACGAGGCGGCACGGTGCGTTGCTCTCATGCCAACAGGCCTCGGTTTATACGTGGACGATTACTATTTATACCATGAAAAACAAAATAAAAATGAGACTTCATATTTCAAGAATCACAAGTGTAGGGCATCGGCTTATGTGCCTACTCCTTCTGGCTCTCTGCGTTACATCGGTGCAGGCGCAGATAGAACTTAAATTTGACCTGAACAACCGTGGTGACCTCGTTACGGAAGATCACTACGGTATCTTCTACGAGGAGATAAACCATGCCGGGGATGGCGGACTCTATGCCGAGCTGGTTCGCAACCGCTCCTTCGAGGAGGATATGAGCAAACTTATTGGCTGGAGCTCCGTGGGGAATGCGGAGATGAGCCTTACGACGGATAAACTGCTCAACGCTGTTCAGTTGCGCGCACTGAAAGTTAACCTGAAATCTGACAACGCAGGCGTACGCAACGAGGGGTACTGGGGTATCAATATCGTCAACGGTCGTGAATATGACCTCTCCTTCTGGCTCCGCGCCGAGGATAGCTACGATGGTAATATCGTCGCTGAACTGCAAAATGGTAATGGACAAAACTTAGGTCGCGCGACCATCAGCGTCAAGGCTACTCAGGAATGGCAGAAATATACCGCCAAAATCACTGCCACGGGTTCGGATGCCCAAGGCTATCTGGCGCTGAAGGGCGACAAGAAGGGTGTCATCTTCCTGGATGTCGTCAGTCTGTTCCCTCCTACGTTCAAGGGTCGCAAAAATGGTTGCCGCCCTGATCTGGCTCAGATGCTGGCCGACATGCATCCTCGTTTCATGCGTTTCCCGGGTGGTTGCTACATCGAGGGCTCGTGGGGCGACGGACAAACCAACCGCTTTGAGTGGAAGAAAACCATCGGTCCCATCGAGGAGCGTCCGGGCCACATGAACCGCAACTGGGATTATAAGGTGACCGACGGACAGGGTTACCACGAATACCTCGAACTGGCCGAAGACCTCGGCGCCAACGCTATGTTCGTGGTGAACATGGGTATCGGACATGATTGGAGGGTGGATGAAAACGACATCGACCCGTTCATCCAGGAGGCGCTCGACGCTATCGAGTATGCCAACGGTAGCACCGAGACCTTCTATGGTCGCTTGCGTGCCCAAAACGGTCACCCGGAGCCATTCAATCTGAAATACCTGGAGATCGGTAACGAGCAGGAGTTCATGCTCAACCGCAACGACTACATGAAGCGTTATATGCAGTTCTACCACGCCATCAAGATGCGCTGGCCCGACCTGCACCTCATCGCCGACAGCTACTTGTTCGACGACATCACGGAACCTGTGGAACTGAAGGATGAGCACTACTACGAATCCCCTGAATTCTTCATCAGCCAATACGGACGTTATGACAACCAGTCCAAATCCACCACCCATATCTATGTGGGCGAATATGCCGTGACGAAGGACTACGGAACGCTTGGAAACATGAACGCAGCCATTGGCGAGGCCGTCTTCATGCAGGGCTGCGAGAACAATAGCGAGGCGGTCAGGATGATGAGCTACGCGCCGATCTTCACCCATGAGGACAACTTCAATTGGCGTCCCGATATGATACGTTTCAACAGCTCTATGAGCTACGGCACGCCTTCGTACCACGTCCAAAAAATGTTCTCAAACAACATAGGCAAACAGAATATCCGCTGGACGGAGAAGAACAATGGCACCAACCTCAACGCCAACCAAGGCTCCATCGGTTTCGCCACATGGGCCACCGCCGCCACCTTCACCGACCTGCAGGCGAAGATCGCGGATGGCACCGTCATCACGGGCAGTAGAACAGCCTCGTCAGACTGGTCAACGTCACAAGGTTCATGGAGCATCAGCAATGGTACTTTCCGACAGACCAATGCCTCACAGACGGATGTCCGCTGCTGGCTGAAGAACGCCTATGACCTGACCAACCTCGACATGACCGTTCACGCCACGAAGCAAAGTGGTTCGGAGGGCTTTCTCATCATCTTCAACTATATCGATGAAAACAACTATGCATGGCTCAACCTCGGTGGGTGGAGCAATTCGAAACATGCCGTGGAGCAGTGCCAAAACGGTTTCAAGAGCGTCCTCGGAGAGAAGGCAGGAACGCTTACTACAGGGAAGGATTACGCCATCCGTATCCAAAAGGAGGGTCAGCATGTGCGCTGCTACCTCGACGGTGAGGTGATCATCGAAGCCAATCTCCGTACATACGGTGCCCGTACTGTTTACACCTCAGCCAGCATCGACGATGAGACTGGCATGATGTACGTTAAGATAGTCAATCCTTCCGGTACCCAAAGGAATGTGACGCTTGCCCTCACGGGTGGCCACGCCGAGACGGCTGAAGCGGAAATACTCTCCGCCTCCAGAGGTACCGACGAGAACACCACTTCGAATCCTAAACGCATCGTGCCTCGCACACAACAACTCTCCGTCGAGAGCGATAACACGATAGCCTATACATGTCCCGCCTATTCCGTAGGCGTGATACGTGTGCAGGTGAATGATCTCACGCCATCACAGGCTGACCCGTTGCCGGAGCCTGTCCTGAGCTTTAGCTTCGAAAAGGGGAAAGCCATAGACGATAGCGAAACCTACACCTGCGAACTGATGGGGAAGGCCTCCATCGTCACCCTCGACGACGGTAACCATGTGCTTGCCACGGGCAGTAAGGGTGAAGGCAGTTATATGAACATACCTGTGGACGCCGCCAAACAGACGTTCGCCAATGCAAAGGATTATACCATAAGTATCAATATGTTGCAACGTGTCGGAAACAATACGGGCAAATTCTGCTGGGCATACTCTATGGAACAGGGTACCGATCACTACATCGGACTTGTCAACAAGGGAGGTAACAGCGATTGGTACTACGAAATCAAGGGTGGAAGCACCGAGGGAGCGCACTCATATGCGGGCGTCAGCATCGGCGACTGGCATAATATCACCTACACGCAACAGGGCAATGTCGGTCGCATCTATGTCGATGGTCACCTCAAAAACGAAGTGAACATGACAGTTAAACCATCATCGTTCATCAATGACATCACACGTTTCACTATCGGTCACTCGCCATTCACCTCTGATGCGATCATGGAGAATGCCCTGTTCGACGACTTCCTCATCTTCGACACCGCCCTCTCAGCCGAGCAGGTGATGGAGCTGGGACGACGCGCGACCGCAATGCAGTACACCGAAGGTTACGATAATCCAGATGCCGAGCGTCAGGAGTTCAAGAACTTAGTGAAGGAGGTGAAAAACTATGTCAACGACTGCGGGGATGATAATCTCAAGCAGGCATACAATTCGGCGTCACGAGTCCTCAACTCGTCAAGCTCCTCCGCCTCCGCAATCAATAATGCATACGAGACCTTGAAGGAAGCGGTAGCCGCCTATCAGCAGGGTCAGTTGGCGCTTGCACGAAGCGGTCGGCCAGCCAACCTCACCTTCCTCATCACCAACAGTTCCTTCACACGCTACAACGTGGGATGGCAGGGGGCGGACCTCAGTGTCGCCTACAATGGCTATGCCAACGAGACGGCGGAACAGTTCTCCCGTCCGTTTGATATCTGGCAGGAGCTCCAAGGACTTCCGGCAGGCACCTACACCCTCACGTGCAAAGCCTTCTATCGGGCAGGCTCAATCGAAGCAGGCTATCAAGCATGGCGAAGCAACAGCAGTTCGACACAAAACGCACAACTCTATATGAACGATGTCGCCACCACAGTGCCTAATCTGTTCAGTTCATCCGCCTACACGTACAACCCTTATACCTACCCAGACAACCTCAAACAAGCCTCCTCCGCGCTCAATGACGCAAGCGCCTATGCGCCCGTCTCCGTGAGCATTGACCTCAACGAGGGAGAGACTTTACGGTTGGGCCTTCGCAAGCAAGCGATCGTCTCCTCCGACTGGGTAGCTTACGACCACTTCCAACTCCGTTATGAGGGAGGCACGACAGACGTGGAAGACATCAGTTCCGACCCTTCCGGCAGCGACTGTGTCTATGATCTCCAGGGACGTTTCGTTCGCGAAAGCCCTGAAAATTTAGAGGATATGCCTAAGGGAGTGTATATCATCAAGGGGGGAAAGGTGTTGGTGAAATAATACAATCAACATGTAAATAGAATCTGAAAAACATTGTATATGACAAAGAAATTATTCTCTATTTTACTGCTTTTATGCTCAGTCTTCAATTCCTTTTCTGAGGAAACGGACTTTTCCGAGGGAATGGACTGGGATCCTAATACCTTTCCTGAGAAAAGAGATTGGGATCCTAATATCGATGAGGCGATTCTTCGTTCCACATTGGATTTCATAGAGAAAAATGATTTTACGGATAACTCTATTCGGAAATACAATTACGCCATTCGGAATATTACTTCCGCTCGGAATAATGATACACCGATTCAGTTCGGTTTCAGATTGCAAAAGTATTGCAAGACATATTCTGGTAGCTATCTGACTATCCGTTCATACTATACTGTATTTAAGGAGCAATACGAAAAGAAGATTTGGAGAGGTTCCACGAGTTCTACCCAAATCGCGTTTCAGGAACAACCAATTAAGTTCATCATTTCAATACAAGGCTACGACCGTATTAAGGACAATATCAAGGCGGATCTGCGGGAACGATATTCCAAAATCATTTCGAGCAACAATGAATACAGATATGAGAATGCCACTAACTATGAAAAATACAAGAGCTATAAAAAAGAATTAGTGGGCGAATGCGAGGCTATGGTAGTCTCCCAAGGATATAAGAATTATTATGATTGTCTGTATAGTGCGGATACAACCATTACGTATATCAGTTCAAGGTCATCACGTTATTGTAAAGCAAAGCCTAAAGGTAGAAACGCTATGGAAAAGTTGCTGAAGCTAAACGACATGAATGTTTTTATTTCCTTGTTGAAGGGGGATAATCCGGCAGGCAGGATATATGCGGCGGAGGGGATTCTTCGTCTTGAGAACAGCATGGAGAATGTGGACATGATAAATAGTATCTTCTCTTCGCTGGTCAAAGACGAAATTCAATACTCATACTCTGCTGGAGACATGTCAGGAGCATCCTATTATCAGTTTTTCGAATATGATCGTAATCGCAAGTTCCCTGAGATTGACGACAAAGAGTGAAAAAAAAATAAAGCAATAGCATTTACCTGCATATGAATTTCTCCTTGGCGAGTAATGTGTGTCCGATGCAGCATTGCAGGCATTTGTGCGTATCGCAGTATTGGGTCTTCAGTTCGATGAGGGCTTGGCTCTGGAAAGCGTTCTCCGCGCATACTCCGAATCTTTTCCAACCTTCGATGGTGTGGTTCTTTTCCGCTGGAATTTGTTCCAATATTGTCATCATCCGGTCTTGTGTCTGCTCGTCCTCTTTTTGGATAGCGTAGGCGTAGAGGGCTGGGCTGACTGCGTTGATGATGAGGAGATCCAATGTGGTGTCCGACATTTTTTTCGTGGAGTAGGGTGATTCCGCGCCGAACTTCATGTGGGTATGCCAGTAAGGGGAAACGCCTGTTTGCAGGGCTTGGCGGATAGTCGATGGGTCCTTCATCTCCAGTATTTTGGAAAATAGATTGTTGGAGTGGTGCACCAATGTGGTGAATTGTGCGATACGCACGTAAGGCGAGTTGTTGGGGCGCATTCTTGCGAATTTCCACAGCGAGGGGTCGATGGGGGTCAGTCCGAACTTATGGCGGAGGAAGTTGTATTCCCGTTGCAGGAGTGCCTCGTAATCGTCTGATGGGGTCTCTTTCAGTAGTCCCGCTTGCCCGAAGAAGAGCGCCTCGACCTGTTCGGGATGATCCTTGTGTTTGGCGAGGCAAGGGATGGGCAAGGATTGCGCCAGTTGGTCGAAGGGTTGTGCGTTGGTGTGCATGCCGAAGCTTTTGGCGAGCAGGCGGTAGAATACCTCCGACCAGTTGTTGCGGTTCTGTTTCAGGAGTGCGAAGATCTCCTCCGTTTTACGGCTCAGGCGTAGATGCAGCATCCTGCAGAGTTGTAGTTGGAGGAACTCATGGGAGATTCGCTCCCAATGCTTTTCGCAGTGGATCCAGTGGTGGGGTTTCTTGAAATCCTCGTATTTGGCGAGTGTTGCCACATCGACGCGTAGTTCCATTTGGGGAATAAGGTCTCCGTTGGTGCGCCGGATGCGCGTGTCGGAGCGTTCCACCACATGCAGGACCACCGAGTCGTAGCGAGGGTCCTCGTCGTGGTGGTGCTTGTACCAGTCGGAGGCGGTGACATGGACCTCCACGTTTCCGGCCCAAATTGTCTCGTCGATTTTCACCTTCACGTTGAAGAAATCAGGTCCAGCGTCCCGGTTTAATTCCCCCACATTGATCACAGAGATTGGTTCACCATCCACGGTGAGAAGGCGGCTTCCGTCGTAGAGGCGGTACTGCCATGCATACTGCAACAAGTCTTCTTTCATAATTGTTAACGTTAAAATTCAACAGGCGTGGCAAATATCGTAAATATTTTTGTTACTTTGCAATGTTTAAACGTATTTTTATGCCAAAAAGAATTGCTTTTATCATCAATCCCATCTCTGGCACGAGCGACAAGAAGGACTTGCCTGACTTGATTAAACAGACCTTCACGGAGGGATGGGATGTCACAATTGCGGAAACCCAACACGCCGGTCATGGGAAAGAGATGGCAAGCCAATTTGCGGCGGATGGCTATGATGTTGTGGTGGCTTGTGGTGGGGACGGCACGATGAACGAGGTGGCCTCCGCGCTTGTACATACCGACACGGCCTTTGCGATCGTGCCCTACGGTTCGGGCAATGGCTTCGCCAGACATTTAGGCTACTCCATGCATCCGAAGGAGGCCTTGGAACAGATACTGAACGGAGAGGAGCGCAGTGTCGACAGCGGTTTGGCGAATGGCAAGCGATTCTTCTGCACGTGTGGTACGGGTTTCGACGCCCATGTGAGCCACTCCTTCTCCAAGGAGGGCAAGCGTGGTTTCCTCACCTACCTGAAGGTTATCCTCCGGGAGTATAAAACGTACGAACCGAGGGTTTACCAATTGGAGAGCTCCTCGTTCCCTAGCGTAAAGAAAAAAGCGTTCCTTGTCACCTTCGCCAATGCGGCGCAATGGGGGAACAAGGCATATATCGCTCCGCACGCAAGTGTCTGTGATGGTGTAATGGATATCTGTGTTTTGGGTAAATTCCCCGTATATTCCGCATTAGGTCTTGCGATGAGGCTTTTCTTGGGCACGTTCGACAAGAGTCGTCACGTGACCGCCCTCAGAGCGAAGGAAGTGACGCTCATCCGTGACATGGAGGGCGAGTTCCACATCGACGGAGATCCGCTGATGATGGGCAAGGAAATCAAGGTGGAGATCGATCCGCTCTCCCTGAAGGTTAGAGTGTAAATTTAATTATATAAATCTATATCGTATGAAAAAGTTATTAGTATGGGTTGCCTTGTTGGCCGCATTCCACTTTCCTTCATTCGCGCAGGAAGGTGAATCGTCCGACGGACTTAAGGTGAATTTAGGAGTGGCTGGTGGTTTCTCCTTTAATGACATGAATGAGGTGAACCTGAAGAACTTTATGTATCGTGGGTCGGATGAGGTGCTTGCCACCTATTCTTCTTGGTACTTGGAGTTTATTTCAGACTTTCTTCCGGCGAGGGAACAGATCTCCTTCTCGGCGGGTTTACGTTTCACGAGTCGGTACGCAGTGGTTGATAAGCCGTGGGAACATATGTACTGGTTGGTGAACGAGGAGGATAAGGTGAGCGATTATATCACACTGCGCTCTTTTTCTCAGCGTAACTGTTACCTTGGCATTCCGCTCAATTTCCGTGTTTTCTTCAATTCCCAGGATCGTTGGGTACGTCCTTACCTGAGGCTTGAGGGTTGCTTCGATTTCAAGGTCGCTACCGTCAATCGTGCGGATATCTACAACAATCATATGAGCTACCTCTATGAGGAGCGCATCGAGGACCAGTTGGGCGAACCGAAGAATCTCCAGATATCCGCTGCCACGGCTATCGGTGTCCGCATCAATTGCAGGAAGTTTTACGTCTCTCCCGAACTTGTCTTGCCAATATTCGAGATGTCTGATTCCCCAATCTCCTTCATTGACAGTGATCAATTGTTCGTCACTGCAGGCATGAAGCTCTCGTTTATGTTCCCTTTGGGGGCAAAAAAGAAAGGTGACGTTACTTCGGTGAACACTTCTTATAGTTCTGATATTCAGAAGGAAAATGTTATGCCTTCCGAGGATTTCTAATTTTTAAACATTGTAAGTTATGAATAAGTTCAATAAAATATTTTTGGCGGCACTTCTCCTTTTGCCTTTTTCCTGCTACGAGCCGGAGGATGAAGAGTTGGAAAGAACGGAGATCGGGAAAGATGTGTTCGACATTGATTTGAATTATAGAAAATTCACGGAGGGGGATGCCTACGCCCCTTCTAGTTTGGTCGTTGAGGATGGCAAGATATGCTTCTCCTTGCATGGAGATATGGACGGACATTACCAATCATGGGAAAAGAAGAGAAATCGCCGCACGCTGTCATTCATCTTCCCGTTGGACTCCATGAAGATTGAAAAATTCAGCGATGTGACGGCTTTGGACAAAGTCTCCCTGGATTTCGAGGAGGACAGTGTTCTCGTATTGTGGAAGCAGGATTTCCATGTGGACACGCTGAACATCAAGTCAGGTGTGCTAAATTTCACCCGCGCAAGATTGATTGGCGTCGACGGAGATCGTAATTCAGTTATCCTTGCGGGTGATATCCATTTGATATATCCTGATTCTTCCCGTTATGACCACGTGCCGTATGATGGTTATAGTTACTTCCCGAGAGAGGTAAAGGGCTGGTTCGATGTGGTTATCGGAAGAGGGAACTTCGAGAATAGGAAATAATACTACATCGGGTGAAAAAGGCGTTCCGCATATTCTTGCTGGTCATCGCTGTTATTCTAGTCTTGAATATCGTCGTGGTGGCTTTGCTGAGCAACAAGAGTGTGCAGAAATCGCTGATTTCATACGGAGAAAACTGGCTGAGGGAGAGGACCAACACGGAACTCTCCCTCGGTTATATAGGCTTCGACCTCCTCAACGGATTCTTCGTGGAGGGGCTCTACGTGGAGGACCAGCAGGGGGATACGCTGCTCTTCGCGGATAGAATCAAGGCGGACATCAACTTGCATGCCCTCCTGAATATTAATAACTTGAAAATCAAAAAAGTGGAATTGGATGACTTCGTCGCCCATATCCACAAGGAGACGGATTCCTCCGCCTTCAATTTCCAGTTCCTGATCGACGCTTTCGCGAGTGATGAGCCTAAGGAGGAGAAACCTCAGGCTGATCCATTCGCCATGACAATCAAATCGGTTGTCCTGAAGAACGGCCGTGTAACCTACGACGTGCGCTCCGCCGAGGAGACGCCCGATCTCTTCAACGCCTCGCATATCGATTGCTCCAACCTATGCTTGGACGCTTCCTTCGCCTTGTCTCCCAAAGGGGCTATCGAGGTGGAGGTGGAGGCGCTTTCCCTCTCCGAAAAGTCCGGACTGCGGGTGGAGAACCTGGAGCTGGAGGCTACGCTGGAGGATAACCAGCTCTCCCTGCCTTCGCTGGCGCTCTCCTTGCCGAAGAGCCAACTTGCCTTGAAGGGGGAGGGTTCGTTGGACGACCTCACCTACGATGTCATCCTCTCCTCCGACTCTTTCTCCTTGGCGGACCTGCGGTGCTTCGTGCCGATGTTCGCCTGCATGAAGGATTCAACAGCCCTCTCACTCCACGCCTCCGGGAAGTTCCCCGCCGTGAATGTGGAGAACCTGGAAATCAACTACCCATCCCTGCTCCGGCTCTCCGCTCCTGTTGTGAAGATGGAGGATTGTCTGGCATGGGACTCCACCGCCTATGTGCTACGCATAGACGAACTCTCTCTGGCGAAAGAGGGCATGGATAGAATCATGACGATGGTCGGCAAGGAGCCTAACCCTACGCTCTCCGAGTATCTGCCGATGAGGCTGGCCCTCCAGTTCGACGGTCCGCTGTCGAATGCGAAACTGAAGGGAGACCTCGCCTCCACGCTGGCCTCCCTCGCCTTGGATGGAACGCTGCGGTATGTGAACCGGGAGAACTACTTAGGGTGCGACCTCTCCACCTCCTTCACGGACGTGGCGCTGGACTCCATCCTCCATTCGAATGATTTCAAACGTTTATCGATGACGGCGGACCTCCAATTAGACTGGAAGATGGAGGCTTTGCCTGACGCCCGCCTCATTGCCCGCCTCCCTGATTTCTCCTATAAGGGCTATGCCTACGACACGTTGAGGCTCAACGCCCATTATTTCAAGACGGACTCGCTCTCCTCCTTCGTGGAGGTCCGCGACCCTAACCTTTTCTGCAACGCGAAGGTGGAGGCGGCTAACCTGTCGGATGAGGTGCCCCGTTTCGCTGTGTCGACGGTGATCCGCAATTTCTCGCCCCAGGCCACCCATCTCGCCGACTCGCTCGGCAATGCACGGATCGACGTGGCGCTCTCCGCCCGTGTGACGGACCTCAATACGCTCCTGGGCGAGGTGTCCATCGATAGCCTTAACCTGAGCGGTGACTCCGCTAGCATCATCTGGAGCAAACCATCCGTCGCCCGTCATGTGACCCTAGCGGATGGCACGAGACACCTCTTCTTCTCTTCGCCCGCCTTGGACGTAGACCTGAAGGGACGCTATGAGTTCGCGGATATCTACCCTTCGGTATTGGGTGTCGTGCGCTCCTATTGGCCGCACCTCTTCCTGAAGATGGAGGTGCCGGAGGGAAGCAAGGAGGACCGTTTCGCCTTCCATGTGAAGGTGAAGGAGGTGGAGGACCTCATGCGTTTCATCGGACAAGATATCTCCCTGAAGGAGGGCGCTTCCCTTTCGGGTAAGCTTTCCGCCCCGGACAATTCATTGGACATGAAACTGGAACTGCCCTACTTCCGCAGCGGAACCTCCACACTACGTGACATTAAATTGGCCGTGGATGCGGATGGCAAGAAGATGGGCCTCTATGCTGATTTGGTGGCCGACTCATCCGCCTCCAACGGAGCCGCCATGCTGGATATGCATCTGCGCTCCTCCATCGCGCAGAATAGAATGGACGGTCGGTTGGCACTCACCACCTTGCCGGACACTGCGATGCTGAGGGGTATGCTTCCCTTCGTGATCCATTCCGAGAAGTGGGGTGCCGACGGGTTCAACATGTGCCTCTCCACCCTACAGTCTGAATGGATATTAACGGGGCATCATTTCGGATTATCCCCGGCCGTCGTACGACAAATGGGCCAGAAAATAGGTGTGAAGAACGTGGGTGTCTCCCTAGACGGCAACCTCCTCATGGATGTCGCCGGCGTCATCTCCGACGAACTGAGCGACACGTTGAGCGCCCGTTTCGACCATGTGGATCTGGAGCCTATCCTCTCCGCATTCGCACGAAAGCATATCCCGCTACGCTGCTCCCTGAACGGTGTGGTGCGCGCCTCCGCCTTGACGGGTGAGAAGATGCGCTTCCAGACCAATGGCTTGCGGCTCGACAGCATTGTCTACGATGGCATACGTATCGGCGACTTGGTGGCGGACATGCGCTGGCACAATGAACGGAAAGGTGTGTTGTCCCGAATATCGCTGAGCGATAGGGGCAAACGCCTGGCACAGGTGCAGGGCGTGGTGATGCCTGCCGAAAACACGATGAAAATGGTGATCTCCATGGATTCCCTACCGCTGGAGACCTTCCTGCCGTTCGCCTCGGACTACGTGACCGATATACGTGGCTTCTTGGGCGCCAGCATCTTGGCGGAGGGTAGTATATCCGACCCGGAGCTCGACGGCTTCCTCTTCCTGAAGAACTCCCATATGCGGGTCAACTACACGGGAGTGGGCTACTCTATCTCAGATAGCATTAAGTTCAAAAAGAACCAACTGAGGATGGACCGCTTCACTGTGAAAGACGACAACGGAAACAAACTGACGATCAGGGGTAACATCTCCCACGAAAGGCTCCAATCGTTCAAATACAATCTTTTGGTGAACATGGACAACTTCCTGTTGCTGAACAACCCGAAGGCTAAGTCGAACACGGTCTATGGCGTCTTCTACGCGAACGCCAAGGACTTACGCCTGAACTGGACGGACACGCACATGAAGGTGACGGGTGAGTTCAGCAACGGTGACAAGACCTCGCTGAATATTGTCCTGCCGGAGACGGTGACGGAGGTGCAGACCTACGACAATATCGTCTATGTCCAGCCTGCCGGTGCGGAGGAGGCGGACTCTGCCAATGCTGACAAGGAGCCTCCGTTGAACATTGAGGCGGACATCATGGTGGGACTGACCGACCAGGCTTCCTTCTTCGTCAACGTGGCGGATGGCGCCATGGTCAACGGAAACGGTAACCTCCATGTCACCTATAGCGAGGGAATCGTCTCCATCTATAACCGATACACGGTGAACAACGGTTACGTGAAGGTCAAGCTGAGCGAGATCCCCGCCAAGAAGTTCACCATCCAGCGGGGCGCCTATGTGGAGTTCAACGGTGACCCGATGAAACTGAAGTTCGATGCCACCGCCTCGTATGACCTGACGGCCGACCTCGCCACGCTCAGCAGCACCTTCTCGAGCATGGGTCTGAGCACCACCCGCCAGCCGGTGCGTTGCGGCGTGCATGCCTCCGGATCGCTCTCGCAGATGAACCTCACCTACGACATTTCCCTGCCGAAGGCGGACAACAACGTGACGCAGAACGTGAACAGCATCATCACGACCGATGAGATACGGATCCGTGAGTTCGCCTACTTGATCGGTTTGGGCATGTTCTATGCACCGGATGAGCAGGCGCAGGGCGATATGCTCACCTCATTGGCCTCCTCGTCCCTCTCCTCCGCCTTGAACAACGCACTCTCCTCCGTCTTGGGCGATAAGGTGACCATCGGTACGGGCTTTACCTCCTCGCAGGAGGATTTCTCCGACATGGAGATGAATGTCTCCGTCTCCACGAAACTATTCAACGACAGGCTGTTGCTCAGCACCAACCTAGGCTATCAGCGGCAGGCGACGGCCGACGAGGAGAGCGGGTCGTCGTTCTTGGGAGACTTCGATGCGGAATATCTCTTGGGCAAGAAAAAGGTGGTCAGGCTCAAAGCCTTTAACCATACGAACAATGATTTTTACCGCGCCTCCGGCAATACGCAGGGGGTCGGTGTGGTCTTTGTCAAGGAGGCGAAGACCTTCCGTGGGCTCCTGCCTTTCGGCAAGGATGCTTACGGTAACAACCTATTGGCGCCTCGTGACACGGTTTCCAAGGAAGAAAGGAGGAATGAGGATGGTGAATAGTAGGGTGATTGTTTGGTCCATTGCTGTGTTGCTGACGCTTTCGGCCTGCCGCTCCACGAAGTATGTACCGGAGGGTGAATACCTGCTCAGGGACGTGGAGATCGAATCGCTTGACGGGAAGGTCTATCCCGGACAATTCGGGAACCTCCTGCGCCAAAAACCTGCCTCCCGCCTAGGTCTACGCATCTACTCCCTCTCCGGCAGGGACTCCACGAAATGGATGAACAGACTCCTGCGGAAAATCGGTAGCGCACCTGTCATCTATGCGGAGGATCTGACGCTCAAGACGGAGACCCAAATGCGCAAGGAACTGAATAACTTAGGCTACCTGAACGCGCAAGTCGGGCATTGCCTATCGAAGAAGGGCAAGAAGGCCTACCTCACCTATTGCTTGAAAGAGAACACCCAATACACCATACGCAACTCTGAGAACGCAATAGACTCTTCCGAGTTGCGGAATATCGTGGATTATAAGATCGTGCACCGCTGGCTGGAGTTCGCCAAGGACGAGCCTTTCGTCGCCGCCAAACTGGACGAGTCGACCGCAGGCATCATCTCCCATGTCCGCAACCAAGGCTACTATAACATCAGCAAGGATAACCTCTACTTCCTGGTGGACACGACGGTGGGCAACCATCAGGTGGATATCGCCCTAAAATACCGTCCGACGAAGGCCATCGACTCGCTGACGGGCGTGGACCCTTCCTTGGTGCGTTACCGTGTCAGGAATGTCATCGTCAACAATTCCTATAGCAGGGGTGTCGATACACTTGATTATAAACGAATTAAGGTAGTTCGTGGCGAGGAGACCTTCATCCGCCCATCCATCATCTACTACAACAACTTCATTCGTTCCGGGCGTTACTACAGCGACCTATTGCTTGAGAAGACCCACTCCTCGCTCAATTCCCTGAGCGCGGTAGAGCAGGTGAACATTAGTTTCACGCCTGTGCCGGGCGATAGCGCCTTGCTGGATGCGCATGTCAACCTCTCCCCCGCCAACATCTACTACTTCCAGTTCGGTGTCGACGGCACGAACAATGCGGGCGACCTGGGTGTGGCGAGCTACATCTCCTTCTCCAACAAGAACATCTTCAAGGGCTCCGAGACCTTCCGCATCAAGCTGAATGGCGCCTACGAGCATATCAGTAGCCGTGAAGAGGGTGTCCAACTCCTCTCGAACAACTTCTACGAGTATGGTGTGGAGGCTTCGATCTCCTATCCGCGCATCATCTTCGGACTCTTGCCGGAGAAGTACAAGAAGCAGGTGGGGTCCTCGACCAATTTTTCCGCCAGCATCAATTGGCAGAACCGTCCGGAGTATAACCGACGTTTCGTGGGGCTCGATTGGGGGTATGGTTGGAAGAGCCACCGCCAACGCATGTCGCACACGTTCGATCTCTATAACATCAACTATGTCATCACGAGGGATATGTCCGACTGGTTCGCGGCCTATCTGGAGCGAGGGAAGAACGCCTTGCTGAAGGAGAGCTACATGGACCAGTTCATTACCCGCACCTCCTATTCGTTCTCCTATTCGAGCCACCGGAAGGGAAGCGCCGCCGGTAGTGGCTATACGTTGCGTGGGGGAATCGACATGGCGGGCACGTTGCCTTTCGCGGTTTGTGCGCTGGTGGGCGTCGACAAGAAGCCTGTCGAGGGCTCCGACGAGGGTAGCAATAGCAAGTACATGATCTTCGATACCCCTTTCGCCCAATACGTGAAGACTACCTTCGACGTCTCCAAGGTATTCCTGACCAAGCGGAACAACCAGGTGGTGCTGCACGCTGATTTCGGCTTCGCCTGCCCATACCTCAACTCCGACATTCTGCCGTACGAGCAACGTTTCTTTGCGGGCGGGGCGAACACTGTCAGGGGATGGAGCACCCGTACCCTAGGGCCAGGCCGTTACCATTCAAATGTGAATTCAGACTTCCTCCAACGTACGGGCGACGTGAAGCTGGTCTTCAACATCGAGCACAGACTTAAGCTTTCCTCCTTCCTGGAGCTAGCTTCCTTCCTCGATGCCGGCAACATCTGGACGGTCATGGCCTACAAGAACCAGCCTTACGGGCAATTCAACATAGCGGATTTCTACAAGGAGTTTGGCCTCTCGTGGGGCATGGGTGTCCGTCCGAACCTCAGCTTCCTCGTCCTGCGCTTCGATGCGGGCATGCAATTGTACAACCCTGAAAACCCTTCGGGAGGGAATGTGGGGAAGAGCAAGTGGGTGGTCACGCACCCTAGGCTGAAGGATAACTTCGCACTGCACTTTGCGGTGGGATACCCGTTCTAGAATTAAGAATTAAGAATTAAGAGTTGCTTGGGGAGTGATCCCCATATGATGCGTACACCTTGAGCCCCAATGGGGCGACCACATCACAGGCAGGGGTGTCAACCCCTGTTTTTGGCGGGGGATGCCCATATATGAATGTTCCCCCGTAAATCGTAAATCATAAAATCGTAAATACCCACGAACCCCACAAATCGTAAATCGTTAAATCGTAAATTGCATTAGGTTGCCAAATTGTAATTTTTTTATAATTTAGGACAATAAAATATCTGATTTATGAAGAGAGGCTCTTTTTGTTTAACGATAATCGGTATAGTGCTTGTTTGGGGACTATTCTCCTCTTTTGACTATGCCAAGGAGTGGGAGTCCATGGATGAACTGATATACACCGAGCCTAAGAAGGCGTTGGCCAAAATCAGCGCCATCGAAAAACATGCGAAGGCGGAAAGGAATGCGCCGCAGGAATTATGTTGCATCATCAAACGGGCGAATGCGAGGAGCTTTATCGGTGATTCCTCCTTCGTGACTTGCCTATCCGAGGTGAAGAAGTTCCGGCAAAGAACGAAGGACGATGTGGCCCGCTCCGTCGCCACTTTCATGGTCGGGGAATTGTATCGGAGTTATTACCAGGAGAATATCGATAACATCGCTAGACGCACAGACCTGGACGACTATGTGCCGGAGGATATCAGCGAATGGACGGCTCGTCTGTTTATCAAAAACATCCGTGATAATTGGCTTGAAGCCATCTCCAACGAAAAAATGAAAAGTACACCTTCCTCCCAATACGAACTCATCTTGAACTTTGGGGAGGGCAGCCGCATCTATTATCCCACACTCTATGACTTTTTCTTGTCCAATATGCTGGAAAGGGAGTCTCCCTATCATTGGATGGTGAAGGATAGCATTTTTAACGCTAGGGAAAAAGGGAAACTGATGGCGGATTGGGTGGACTTCCATGCGAACGACAAGGAGCGTGACGCATACGTGAAAACAAAACTGATGTTGCTGGAGTTCAAGTTCAAAGATAATGGAGAGAGGTCTGCGATCATACACCAGCTGGAATCCCTGTTAGAGGAGGTGAAGGATCATCGCGCCTCCATCCTGGTTCGCATATCTTTACTCAGGGAACTGGGAAAGAACGTTTCATGGGAGGATTTGCCGGAGGATTCAAAGCTGCCTCAACGATTGATGGATATTTGCGAAGAGGGTATCAAATCCTTCCCTGACCATGAGAAAACATATGTTTTACAAGACTTCTCCGAATTGTTAAACGAACCAAGGCTATCCATCTCTTTGGTGAATACGAAAATTCATACATCGGATACGGTAAAGGTGAAAGTCTCCTATGCGAACATGAATCAGCTAAAACTGAATCTTTCCCGCATAAACTACTCTTCCGCAGGCGATTACGACATCCATGACGTTTTTGGGAGGCATTATTGTTATTCTCCTCGTAATCTATATAGCAGGAACCCCCATGATGTTTCGACTACCCTATTGCAATCTTTTCTTTTTGACCTCTCAAAGACGAACTATTGCGTCTTACGTGATACGGTGCTTAATTTATCGACTCTCCCCTATGGTTTGTACGGACTTAGGGTTGACACAACCGATAAGTTCATGGCATTTGAGGTCTCTGATCTTTTTTGCTTGGCAACTGGCAAAAGGAATCGAAATGAATCTTCCAAGGATTATGTTGTAATGGATGCGAATACTGGTGCACCCAAGTCGGATGTGAAATTAATTGCCCAAAAAAGATCTTACTCCTCAGATGCGGGTAAAGCATACGAAACCATTAGTGAGCAGACCACTGACCCATCCGGTTTTGCGAATATCACAATTCATGATTATACTGACCAACATGAAGTCCGGACTTGCTTCGTGGATGGTGATGATGTGTTTCTCTCTCCGGATTATAATTGGAGAGACTATGTGCGTTATTTCTATTCTCCGGGCAGACGATGGAACCGGTATGGGATTGTGGAGGATGTGCATATATATGCCAACATCTACACGGACCGCACTGTTTATCGGCCTTCCCAGCAGGTTAATTTTAAAATTATTCTGTATCAGATTTCTCAGGGGCAGACTAAACTGATAACTGATGAGAAGGTTACGGTCAAGTTGGAAAGTATTAGAGGCGAAATAGTTGATGAAAAGGAGTTGGTGACGAACATATTCGGTTCGGCGTCTTCCTCTTTTGCCTTGCCAGAGAATGTGCGACCCGCCAGGTATCAGATACGTGTTGAATATTTCAAACAAAGAGAGAGGGTCTTCATCGAGGTCGCGGAGTATAAACGTCCGACGTTCGAAGTGAAACTGACTTGCCCGGCAGAAGACTTCTCTTTTGGCGATACGATTCAAGTGAGGGGACAAGCCGATTACCTGTTGGGCGCACCGCTGTCGGGAGTGAAAGTGGAGTACCGTGTTGAACGCGTATCAAGGCGCAACGGTGGGTATGGTTGGAAGACGGATGATGTGGCGCAAGATTCGTGTAGGGCCTCGGCTGATGGCTCATTCATGATTCCTTTTGTGGCTCAAAGAAAAGTGGATGGCAGGAGGGATGAAACGTTTTACACTTACAACGTCTACGCGAAGGTGACGGATGAGAAAGGAGAGACGCATGAGGAAAAACTTTTTGTCAGGGTGAGCGACCGTTCCCTTTACTTCACAACGCCTTTCCTTGACGAAAAAACTGACGCTGACCCTGTGCGGATGGAAAACTTCCAGAGCGCGAAATACAGGATCACAAATCTGTATGGGATGGGGCAGGAGACGATGGTCTCGTATGAAGTGTCGCACGGGACGGATATAGTTGCCTCCGGCAATGTCCGGTCCGATGAAGAGGGTATGTTCCAACTCCCTTTGAATACTAAGCAGTGGGCTTCCGGGGAATATGAGCTGACGTTGAAGGCGATGGATAAAAAAGGGACTGAAAACGCCTCTTCCTATAAACTGGTACTTTCCAGGGGGAACGATAGACGCCCTCCTTTGTGGACGGCTTTTTGGAGCGAGAACATAAAGAATGTGGAGTTGTCCTTCGGGGAATCGTACAACGTCCGTGTCGGTTCCTCCCTAAAGACGGGCCATCTGCTGATGGTGGTGTCGGATGAGCAGGATGTGGTGGAGAAGCGTTGGATTCAACTGAACGATGAAATTAAGGATTTCTCTTTCTCTCTAAAAAAGAAAAATGGTGAGAACCTGAATGTTAAGTTTTTCCTGGTAAGCAAAGGAAAACTCTATAGTAGGGAATTCACCATCACTAAAAAGAAGGAGAACAAGAAGATGCCTATCAAACTCTCCTCCTTCAGGGATAAGATGCTGCCGGGTGCGCAAGAGTTTTGGACTCTCACTCTGCCGAAGGGGAAACAAGCGGAAGTGTTGGCATCCATGTATGACGCCTCAGTGGATAAATTAGGGCGTTATAATTATTATGGGGAATGGGTGTTCGATCTTGAACCGAGATCCTGGTTCGTATTTCCGAAATGGGAAGCGTGCAGATGGGCGGAGACGTTCATACCTTTGGATGGTTATTTGACAGCTGAAGTAGATTTTATAACTAAACCAAAATGGTCATTCGCCCATTTTATCTCCTTGCCTGATGGAGCAAAGCACTCACCCTATGAGTTTGTCGTGACAGGTGAGTACAATAGGCCGAAAAAGCGGGATCTGACAGGCTCCACAAGCAGTCTTCTCTCTTTACATCCTCTCGATAGCAATAACAATCCCTCTAATCTTATGGTCGAGGCCGCTTATGGTGTAAAAATGAAAGGACTTACTGCGCTATCGTCGCAGAGTGATGTCTCTATGGGGAAAAATCTGCAGGTACGCAAGAACTTCTCCGAGACCGCCTTCTTCTACCCGCAGCTCTATACGGACAAGAAGGGTAATGTGCAGTTCTCCTTCGAGGTGCCGGAGAGCCTCACCCGCTGGAGATTCCGGGCCTTGGCGCATACCAAGGACCTCTTCTTCGGACAGATGTCTGAAGAGATGGTGACCCAAAGGGATTTCATGATCTCTCCTAACCTGCCTCGCTTCCTGCGCAAGGGCGACCGTTGCGTGCTATCCGCCAAGGTCATTAACCTCTCCCAAAAAACGGTAAAAGGAACCGCCCTCATGGAACTGCTGGACCCTGTGACGGAGAAGGTGGTCGCAAAACTGAATGCCCGGTTTGCTGTGGAGGCTGGCAAGAACACGGCGGTTACTTGGACGTTCGACGTGCCTCGTGATAGGGATGCCGTGCTGGTGCGCACCTCCGCCGTGGCGAGCAACTTCTCGGATGCGGAGCAGACCTTGCTTCCTATCCTCTCCGACCGCATGGTCGTGACGCAGTCCCTGCCGCTCTACGTAAGGGGTGGACAAACGAAGAACTACACGTTCGATAACCTAGTGAACAACCAATCCACCACGCTCTCCTCCCGCTTCCTGAAGCTCGAGTTCGCGAAGGACCCTATCTGGTACGCCGTGCAGGCGCTGCCTTCGGTGGCGTCGGTGGAGCATGAGAACGCGGTGAGCTATTCCGCCGCACACTTCGCATCCCTGTTGTCGCAACATATCGCGAAGTCTAACCCGAAG
>JAILLP010000002.1 GCA_024693065.1 Paludibacteraceae bacterium | reverse complement strand
TGCTCACGGCTGGCTAAAACAATACAAACTTACTTACTATATCGAGCAGGACGCACCTAATGCAGAAATTAAAAATGCTCTGCAAGAATACGAGTCGAAACAAGGTGGCTCGGGTGGTAACCGTCCTGACTGTAATCTTTTATTAGAAGATAATATGGGGGAACGTTGGCCAGTTCTTATTGAATACAAGGGATACAAGGATAAACTTGTGAAACTTGATCCAGAAGGACAGGTGGCCAATCGTAACACGAAGGGACAGCCCGAATACAAGAATATTAGTCAGTATGCAGTCAATGGAGCTATTCACTATGCTAATGCACTTTTGCACTATACTACTTATGAGCATATCATTGCAATTGGCATCACTGGCTATCGCGATTCTGCCACAGATGAATTACATCATGAAATTGGTGCCTATTACGTAGGCAAGAATAATTATGGTATTGGACAGCAAGTTGGAGTTTTTACAGATCTTTCTTTCTTAGCACCACAACATTTCGATTCGTTCGTCGAGCAAGTGCATAATCTCAGCCTTAGCCCTGACGAACTAGAAAAACTCAAACAACGCCGCGAGCAAGAAATAAACATCAGTCTTGTGAAATTAAACAACGATATTTACCAGAACGAAAAGGGTATTTCTGAGAGCGGACGAGTTTACCTCGTTGCAGCTACCATTATTGCTACGCTTGGTATACCAGGGAAGGTTAAACCTTTGGAAAAAAATGATCTTAAATCTAGCACAGAGCAGCGTAACCGAGACGGCGATATAATCGTACGCAAAATAGAAGCTTTCCTCGCAGAAAAGTGTATCCCTAATGATAAGCAAGCCCTTATTGTCCGTACGTTACAGAATACACTTACGACTGATAATATTAATCGTCCAATTAATGGCGAGAGTCAACTTAAACGTGTGTTCTGTAAGGTAATTGATGATCTTGGCATCTATTATAAAATAGGACTATCTACAGATTTTACTGGTCGACTTTTCAATGAAATGTACAACTGGCTCGGCTTTACACAGGATAAGCTCAACGATGTTGTTCTCACCCCATCCTATGTTGCCACTCTCTTGGTACGTCTTGCGCATGTCAACCGTAATAGTTATGTATGGGATTTTGCTACTGGCAGTGCAGGTTTGCTTGTTGCGGCCATGAACGAAATGCTTTCAGATGCCAAAACACATATTAATTCGCCAGAAAAGCTATTGATAAAAGAAGCAGAAATAAAAGCAAATCAGTTACTTGGACTTGAAATATTGGAGAATATTTATATGCTTGCCATCCTCAATATGATATTGATGGGCGATGGTTCTTCAAACATCCTAAATAAGGATTCTCTTCTCGATTTTAATGGTAATTACGGATTTGGTGACACTTCCCGTCTTTTCCCTGCAGATGCATTCATCCTTAACCCTCCGTATTCAGCAGCAGGAAACGGAATGGTATTTGTAGAACGTGCGCTCTCTATGATGACCCATGGTTACGCTGCCATCATCATCCAGAATTCTGCGGGAAGTGGCAAAGCTGCTGATTACAATCGTAGAATACTTGAACATTCTACGCTATTGGCAAGTATTAAGATGCCTATTGATCTTTTTATAGGCAAGAGTTCTGTTCAAACCAGCATCTACGTATTTCGTGTTGGAGAAGCTCATCAAAAGAATGATATTGTACGTTTTATAGACTTTAGTAATGACGGTTACACCCGTTCAAATCGAAAGAAAGCATCAGTGAATCTACGTGATACTGATCACGCCAGAGAACGTTATCAAGAAGTTGTTGATTTGGTTCGCAATGGCAGTTCTGCACTCCACTATATCAGTTCGCAAGACTACTATGAAGGTCATATAGACCCACAAAATGGTTCTGACTGGAATCAGTCTGCACCTGTAGACAAGCATCCTACCATTGATGATTTTCGCCGTACTGTAGCAGACTATCTCTCATGGGAAGTTTCGAATTTAATAAAAAATCAAGGCCAAACGGAGGACTGCTTGGGAAAACTCTAGCCCCACTTGAGAAACGGCTAAAGGATATCAAGTGGGGTGTATACAGGTTGGGCAATCTTTTTGACATTCAAAGCACATTGAGTTTCAATGCAGACAGACTAACCCTTGGAGAAGAATATGACTATGTCACACGTACTTCGCTAAATCAAGGCGTTTTGCAGACAACAGGCTTTGTCAATAAAGAAAATATCAATCCTGCAGGTACTTGGAGTCTTGGATTACTTCAGATGGACTTCTTTTATCGTAATAAGCCTTGGTACGCAGGGCAATTCGTCCGAAAGATTGTCCCAAAGATTACTATTCCAAATGGGGCAAAATTGTTCTTCCAAACTATATTGAATATGCAAAAGCACGCATTGTTGCAGGTGCTTGTGCGTAATGTAGATGAGACTTTTGACAATATCAAGATACAGCTGCCACAAACATCCGAAGGTAAGATAGATTTTGCTTTTATGGAAGAATTAATGCGCGAACTCGAAGATTCGCGTTTGCGCGAACTCGAAGCATATTTACTAGCCACAGGTCTCAACAATTATCAACTTTCAAAGGTTGATCGTTCTGTTCTTCATAACTTTAAGAATATACGTTGGCAGGAATTCCGTGTTGGTGATTTGTTTGACAGAATAAGCACTGTTAAGTTAAATTATAAGGCAAAAGAACTACCACAGCAACCAATTGACGAGTTCATACTACCTTGCCTCACATCAAGTTTTATGAATCAGGGGTTGAATTACTATGCTCCCCGAAAAGGTGCCACTATACTGAACAATGTTATTTCGATTCCATCCAATAGTGATGTCTATAGGGCGTACTATCAGTCAAGAGACTTCACAGTTTTGTCTGATGCATACGCTATTAAGTGGATATATGATACGACAGAGATCACATCTAAACAATATCTTTTTATGGTGGCTTGTATAAACAAGGTTACCGACTTGCCTATATATTCCTACAAAAACAAACTAGGTGGTTGGAATGTTGTAAAAGACAAGTATATCTCCCTTCCTGCTACAGCCGTTGGGCAACCCGACTTGTCTGTTATGGAAGAATTGATAACCGCCATGCAGAAAATTGCCATTACAGACGTGGCAAAATTTACCGCTCAACGTTTGGAAGCACCCCAACAGAATGCCGAATCGTCAAACATTATTACTATCTATGATGAGTATCACGAAGGATGTATTCCGCTCTACACTTTACGAGCAGCCTGTGGTTATTTCGAGGACGGTGAGGTTCCAGAAGAGGAAGGCTGGGTAGATGCAACAGGGAACGGATTTACTCCAGATCCCAAGCGTCATTTTATAGTTCATGCTAAAGGAGATTCAATGTTCCCCAAAATCAAGAATGGCGATTTCTGCATCTTTGAGTGGTATTTAAGACAAAATGGGAGGATTGGTTCAAGAGAAGGTGAGATTGTGTTGGCACAATGTAGTGAGTTTGACGCTGATTATGACGGGAAATACACCATCAAGAAATATCACAGCGAGAAAGTGGTAACAGAAGATAATTGGTATCATACAAAAATAGAGTTACAACCAATCAATGAAGATCCGAAGTATAGTACTCTAGAGTTTGGCATCAATGAATCCGACTGTGTTATTGGTATTTTTGTATGTACTTTGTAAAATCAATTAAGTATAGAGTTGTTTTAATATGGAAAGGACTTTCACAACAAATTCTCGTTTGGTAAATGACTTATTTGCAAATTATATAAGTACATTTGCTGCCTTGTGTGAATTAATCAATAATTCTATACAGGCAGATGCTAAGAATATATGGCTGGATATAGACTATACACCAGAAGAAGAATTTTGTCCTTTGGTTATCAAGAAGATTGTGATCAAAGACGATGGTCATGGTGTTCATATAGATGATCTCGGCAACAAAATATTGGATATCGGAACCAACAACAAAGATGGTGGTAAAGGAATAGGCCGTTTTGCGGCTTTTCAGTTGGGTAAGTCTGTCGAAATTGAGACAGTTGGTTTTTCTCAAGGGAGAAACAATTTTTCAAAAGCGGTAATTCCTTTGAAGTTTGATTCATTTGGGAAAAACATCAATGTTTCTGAGGTAAAGATAGAGACCCAAGAGGATATATTGGAGGGAATGAATCACTCCACTTACTATAAAGTGACCATTGATGGCTTGTATGACAGTGATGTTACGGAACGAGAGCCAAAAAAGAAAATCATCGACAAAATGCTCCAATGCAACATCGCAGACGCTATTTTTGAACGATATCCATTGAAGATTTTTAATCGTAACCTATTTTTCTTCATAAACAAAAAGAAGATAGATCCGAAGGATTATGTTATTAATTCACCAATAATTAAAACAATCCCATATAGTGACAAGAAGGGGAATCAACATAAGATACAATTCCAATTCTTTAATATCAAGGGTATTGAGAAGAGGAAAGTGTTTTTAACGACAAACAATGCGGGAATTCAAACTATTGCATCAGGGTTTGAATACGATGCGGAATGGCTTAGTCCCAAAATAGGTGGATGGTTTATTTATGTATCTTCAGAAACATTATCCACAGATATTTATAGAAATATCGCTCTGGATGAGATGGATGAAGAGGTGAAATCCTTCAAGTCATTTATTAAAGAACAATTAACAGCGTTCTTCCGTGAAAAAAACATTGAATTTGATAATTTCATCGATAAGCTAAAAAAGGATGACTATTACCCATATAAGGAGAAGTCTTCTTCTAGATCAAAGACCGTATTATTCGACAAATTAGCATTTCTTGTAGAAGACAAGTATAATCTGCTGAACGAACAGAACAGATTACGTGAAATTGTATATCCTTTAATTGATAGGACTATATCTAACGGAGAACTTGATAAGATACTAAAAAGCATTCTAAAACTCAACAAAAAGACTATCGAGCAGTTTAACGACTTGCTGGATAGGACTGAATTGGAAGATGTCATCGCTTTTTCCGATAAAGTTGCTTTGAAGATGGAAGAGCTTGAATTTATCGAGAAGCTAACTTATTCGGAAATCTCCAAACATTTGAAAGAAAGAAAGGAACTTCATAAATTCCTGGAAAAAATGTTGTGGATTTTTGGAGAAGAGTTCAATGATGCAACGAAATTGTTGTCAGATAAAGGCTTGGAAAAGAATCTCACAGAGTTGCGAGATGACATTATGAGATATAAACCATCCAAGAAGGATGACAATATCAATAAGAATGCAGGAAAATCTACAAAATCAATAACTGACTTATTCATGTATAGTGAGAAGATCATTGATTGTAATAAAAGGGAAGTTTTAGTTGTTGAGTTAAAGGCTCCCAAAGTAAAAGTTAGTCCGGTTGAATTAGCACAAGCCATGCGATACGCACGGGAAATTGAACAGAGTGGCCAGACACCTCAATACGTAAACTTCAAGATAATACTTGTTAGTTCTGATATAAGTGAATCTGGAAAGTATGAGATAAAAGGTGAGGAAAATAATCCTTTCTTGTATTTCCGCAGCAAAAGTGGCCGGGTTGAAGTATGGGTTATGAAATGGTCTGACCTTATTGAAAGACAGAAACGGAGGCTCAAATATCTTTCTAATTCACTTGAGATAAAAGATGTAGATGTACAAGAGAAGGCCGCCAAGGATTTTGAAGAAATAAATTTACAAAGAACAACATCTACTCTGAGGCTAGTTAATGTATAGTAAATGGATAGATGATAGATAATTAACAAGGGGGAATCGAGTGTTAGCTCCTGACGAGATATTGTTTATGAGAAGAATAGCAACATTGTGATATGAAGGGGAACTGTAGTGGATTTTGTAATCACATAAAGTGATGATAACGGCAACAATATCTCTGTTGAAAACCTAATGGATAACACATGTGCAAGCTATTAGGGGTCCATCATCTAGAAATAAAACAATGATAATAGCTATACTCCTTCCTTCCTCCCCATTTTTAGCTCACCCTCCCCGCAATATACCTAACATATAGGGATTGCCTACACCTGCGTTCGCCTCTACCTTTGCACCCGAAATAAAAAAGTTAAAAGTATTTGATTATGAACGCAAAACGAATTTTTAGATTTATGGCCGTTGCATTAATGGCTTTCCCTTTGTTCTCAAGTTGTCTTGAAATCAAGGATTTGACAGTGTCAGAGAATAGCGGTGAAGGAGAATGAGCATAGGCGAAGACGACGATCCGATGAGTGTCGTCAGCAATCTTTTCGATGTGGCTATGGTCTTTGCCGTAGCCTTGATGGTCGCTTTGGTCGCAAGGTATAATATGACGGAGATATTCAGCCAAGAGGATTATACGATGGTGAAAAATCCAGGGAAGGAGAACATGGAGATCATCACCAAGGAGGGTGGTAAAATCAACCGATACACCGCCACCGATGAATCAGAGCCATCTGAGGGGAAAAGAGGAAAGAAGGTAGGCGTCGCCTACCAACTAGAAAACGGGGAGATTATTTATGTGCCGGAGTGAGGAAGTTAAGCCATAAAGATCCCCTCTATTGGTTTAATCGACCATGAATCAAAAAAAAAAAATTTTGGAGCCATACTTTATCGCAAAGTATGGCTCCTCTTGTCAAAGTGAATCTATAGAATGAACTTGATATCGGTTATTCGCTCTTAAAAACCTTTTGCGCAAGTCTTAATAGGCTTGCTCATGCACACCCTTCACGGCTCTACCGCTTGGCTCGTTCATGCGTTTCCATGCTGCGTCCCATTCGAGGGCGATGGCGGTGGAACAAGCGACGGAAGCCTCGTGAGGAACGCTCTTCGCAGCGCTCTCGCTTGGGAAGTGCTCCTCGAAGATGGTACGGTAGTAATACTCCTCCTTGTTCAGTGGGGTGTTGATTGGGAAACGCTCGGCGGCGTGCGCCATCTCGTCGTCTGACACGGCGGCGGAGGTGATGGCCTTCAGCGTGTCGATCCAGCTGTAGCCGACACCGTCGCTGAACTGCTCTTTCTGTCTCCATGCCACGCTCTCCGGCAAGAGGTCGGCGCAGGCGAGACGGACGATCTTCTTCTCGATCTCCTTGCCCGCACACATCTTAGCTTGCGGGTTCAGGCGCATGGCCACGTCGAGGAACTCTTTGTCGAGGAATGGCACACGGCCTTCCACGCCCCATGCGGCCAATGATTTGTTGGCCCTCAGACAATCGTAGAGATAGAGCTTGCCCAACTTGCGGACGGTCTCCTCATGGAAGTCCTTCGATGATGGCGCCTTGTGGAAGTAGAGGTAGCCTCCGAAGATCTCGTCGGCACCCTCGCCGCTCAGCACCATCTTGATACCCATGCTTCTGATGACACGGGCGAGCAGGTACATCGGCGTGGATGCGCGGACGGTCGTCACATCATAGGTCTCGATGTGGTAGATCACGTCTCGTATGGCGTCCAATCCCTCTTGGATCGTATAGTTGATTTCATGGTGGACCGTACCGATATGGTCTGCCACCTCCTTCGCCTTCGCCAAGTCTGGCGCACCCTTAAGTCCTACGGCGAACGAGTGCAGTTGTGGCCACCATGCCTCCTTCTGATCATCGGTCTCAACCCTGTTCTTGGCGAATTTCTTCGCGATGGCTGAGATGACGGAGCTGTCGAGTCCGCCGGACAGCAACACACCGTAAGGCACGTCGCTCATGAGTTGTCTCTTAACCGCCTTCTCCAGTGCGTCGCGCAATGTGGCGATGTCAGCCTCGTTGTCCTTCACCGCCTCATAGCTCTCCCAGTCACGCTTGTACCAACGGGTCATCTTGCCTTCCTTGCTCCAATAGTAATGTCCGGGCAGGAATGGTTCGTAGCTCTCGCAGAAACCCTCCAGCGCCTTCAGCTCGCTGGCGCAATAGACGGTGCCGTCCGCATCTTTGCCGATGTACAGAGGAATGACACCGATCGGGTCACGCGCGATGAGGAACTCGTCCTTCTCCTCGTCGTAGAGGGCGAAGGCAAAGATACCGCTCAGGTCCTCGAGGAAGTTGATGCCCTTCTCGCGGTAGAGTGGGAGGATCACCTCGCAGTCGCTACCCGTCTGAAACTCGTACTTCCCGTTGTAGCGGGCGCGTATGTCCCTGTGGTTGTATATCTCTCCATTGACGGCAAGCACTTGTTTGCCGTCGCTGCTGAACAACGGTTGTTTACCACTCTTCGGATCGACGATGGAAAGGCGTTCGTGTGCCAGAATCGCACTTTTCCCTACGTGGATACCGCTCCAGTCTGGTCCCCGATGTCTGATCTTCTGTGACATCCTAAGCGCTTTGGGACGCATCTCTTGGGTTCTCCCCTCGATGTTGAATATTCCTACTATGCCGCACATATCATTGTATTTTTTTTGTTGATCAATTATTTGGATGATAAGTATTGGTCGACAGCCTTGGCGGTTTTCCTACCGCTTGCGATGGCGCGTACCACAAGGCTCGCTCCGCTCTGCGCGTCGCCCGCCAGGAACACGTTCTCCGCCAACCCCGGGTGCTCCGGTTTCAGGAATCCCATGGCCAATAGTACCATGTCGCACTCGATGACCTCCTTCTTTCCTGTTGGTTTCATGATGGGTCTGCCTCCCTCTGGATTAGGTACCCATTCCACCTCTTCCACCTCGGCGCCGGTCAATACACCGTTCTTGCCGATGAATTTGTTGGTGTTGAGCAACCAACGACGGTCGCATCCCTCCTCGTGAGAAGTGGTGGTCTTGAGGATCACCGGCCAATAAGGCCATGGGGTGGAAGGGTTCTCGCCTACAGGAGGCTTAGGCATGATCTCGATCTGGGTGACGCTCTTCGCACCCTGACGGTGAGCGGTTCCGATACAGTCTGAACCAGTATCACCACCACCGATCACCAATACCTTCTTGTCCTTTGCGTTCACCAACTCGCTCTCCTTGAACTTCTTGCCCGCTAAGATTCTGTTCTGCTGGCTAAGCATCTCCAGGGCAAGATATACGCCTTTCAGCTCTCTTCCCTCGATCTTCAGGTCACGTGCCGTAGGGGTTCCCGTGCAGATGACGTAAGCGTCGAATCCGGCCGGCAGCTTCGTCTCGTCGACCGTCTTGTTGTATTCGAATTTGATGCCTTCCTCCTCCATCACCTTGATACGACGGTCGATGATGTTCTTGGAGAGCTTGAAGTTAGGGATACCATAGCGGAGCAATCCGCCGGCAGCCTCGTTCTTCTCGTAGACGGTCACCTCGTAACCCCTCTTGTTGAGTTGGTTGGCGGTAGACAAGCCGGACGGGCCGGAACCTACCACCAGCACCTTCTTGCCGTTGCGGACAGGGTGCTCCACCGTCACGTAGTTCTCCGCGAAGGCGTGCTCAATGATGGCGCACTCGTTTTCCCTACATGTGGTAGGCTCACCCATGGAGAGGTTGAGGACGCAGGCCTTCTCGCACAATGCGGGGCATATCCTTCCTGTGAATTCAGGAAAATCATTGGTCTCATGCAATAGCTGATAGGCCGTTTCCCACTCTCCCTTGTAGAGAGCGTCCTGCCATTCAGGTTGTTTGTTGCCGAGCGGACAAGCCCAGTGGCAGAATGGCACACCGCAATCCATGCAGCGGGAGGCTTGTAGCTGTCGGTCCTTGATGTTCAGTTTCTGTTCCACTTCCGCGAAGTCGTGGATTCTGTCTTGGATGGGACGATGTCCTGCTTCTTTGCGAGGAATCGTTAGAAATGCTTTTGGATTTCCCATGATGTATCTTCTGTTGGGAAGACGGTGCCCACACGGTGCGCTGACCGTCTTCCATGTGTTTTACTCTTTGATTAATAGTCTCTTTGAATGTCCGCGATCTTGTCTTGCAGCTTCTTCAACTGCTCCTCTTGCAACACGTGCTTGTATTCGATCGGAATCACTTGGATGAACTCCTCCACGTAGTGGTTCCAGTCGTCGAGCATGGTGCGGGCCAAGATGGATCCTGTGTTGAGCCAGTGCTTGTGGATCAGCTCACGCAACTCCTTGCGGTTAGCGCTCTCCTCCACCAAACCGAGCTCCACCATCTCCATGTTACAGAAGTAGTCGAAGTTGTGGTTCTTGTCCCAGACATAGGCCACACCGCCTGACATTCCGGCACCGAAGTTACGTCCTGTCTGTCCTAAGACAACTACCCGTCCACCGGTCATGTATTCGCAGCAGTGGTCGCCAGCGCCCTCGATGACCGCGATGGCTCCTGAGTTCCTTACGCCGAAACGCTCCCCGACGCAACCGTTGACGTAGAGCTCGCCTGAAGTGGCACCGTAGAGACCGGTGTTACCTGCGATGATGTTCTCCTCCGCCTTGAACTTGCTACGGATCGGTGGCATGATAGCGATCTTACCACCGCACAATCCCTTGCCGAAGTAGTCGTTGGCTTCACCTTCCAGCTTGAAGCTGATACCCTTCGCCAGGAAGGCGCCGAAGCTCTGTCCTGCGGATCCCTTGAACTGCACGTTGATCGTGGAGTCTGGCAATCCTGCGCCTCCGTAGCGGGAAGCGACGAGACCTGAAAGTTGCGTGCCGGCGGCACGGTCTGTGTTCCTTATGGTGAGGTTCAGCGTGATCTCCTGCTGGTTCTCGATAGCCGATTTAGCCTGTTGGATGATCTCTGCGTCCTTAGGGTTCTCCGCCTTGCTGTACGGACGTCCGTCGAAGTGGAGTTTGCCCGTTCCGGACGTGAGGAGACGGGTGAAGTCTAACGTGGATGACTTGGAGTCGTCTTTGGTCTCCTTCGGAAGGATCAGATCGGTACGTCCGATGATGTCCTCCAATTTCTTGAAGCCCATCTCAGCCAAATATTCCCTTACCTCCTGCGCCAGGAACGTGAAGTAGTTCACGATGTAGCTGGCGTGTCCGCGGAAACGTTCACGGAGCTTAGGGTCTTGCGTAGCGACACCCATAGGGCAGGTGTTCGTGTTACATTTCCTCATCATCACGCAACCCAATACGATCAGCGGTAATGTACCGAAGCTGAACTCGTCGGCTCCCAACATCGCCATGAGGATGACGTCACGTCCCGTCTTGAGTTGTCCGTCCGTTTGCAGACGAACCTGTGCGCGGAGTCCGTTGAGCGCCAATGTCTGTTGCGTCTCCGCCAAACCGATCTCAGGAGAGATACCCGCGAAACGCATGGAAGAGGCTGGTGATGCACCGGTTCCTCCCTCCGCACCTGAGATGACGATGAGGTCCGCTTTCGCCTTGGCCACACCCGCCGCGATGGTTCCCACACCGCTCTCCGATACTAACTTCACGGAGACTGCCGCCTGTGGGTTGATGTTCTTCAGGTCGAAGATCAATTGCGCCAAATCCTCGATGGAGTAGATGTCGTGGTGAGGCGGTGGCGAAATGAGGGAGATGCCAGGGATGGAGTGACGGGTCTTTGCGATGATCTCGTTCACCTTGAAACCAGGGAGCTGACCACCCTCACCAGGCTTAGCGCCTTGCGCCACCTTGATCTGTATCTCCTCCGCATTGACTAGATATTCCGCCGTGACACCGAAACGTCCGGATGCCACTTGCTTGGTCTTGGAGTTCAGTGACACACCCTCTGGCGTGGTCGCATGGAAGCGGTGGCTGTCCTCACCACCTTCTCCGGTGTTGCTTCGCGTACCCAATTGGTTCATGGCGATGGCGATGGCCTCGTGCGCCTCAGCGGAGAGCGCTCCGAACGACATGGCGCCCGTCACGAAATGTTTCACGATGCTCTCGACCGACTCAACCTGCTCGACAGGGATTGGCTTCGCCGCCTTCTTGTAATCGAAGAAGTCACGGATGAAGATTGGTTTCTCCTTGAAGTCAACCAGTCGGGTGTAGTCTTTGTATTTCTTGTAATCGCCTGTTCTTGTGGCGATCTGTAACGTTGCGATGACCTCAGGTGACCATGCGTGAGGAATACCGTCCTTCCTGTAGGCGAACAATCCGTTGTTCGGAAGAAGGGCGTTGTCGTTCTCCTTGTCGAAGGCCTCTTGGTGCAACTTGATAGCGTCCAAGGCGATGTGCTTCAGACCGATACCACCGATCGTGGAGATGTTGGTGCCGAAGTATTGGTTCAACAGGCTCTCGCCCAAACCGATGCTCTCGAATATCTTCGCACCTCGGTAGGAACGTATGGTGGAGATACCCATCTTGGACATGATCTTGAAGAGACCCTTGCAGACCGCCTTGATGTAGTTGTGCTCGGCCGTCTCGTAATCCTCTTGGATCTTGCCCTTCTTCACGAGGTCGTCGATGACGGCGAAGGTCATGTATGGGCAGATGGCGGATGCACCGTAGCCTAAGAGCAATGCGGCGTGCATCACTTCCCTGATCTCTCCTGATTCCACGATCAATGCGGTCTGAACACGTTTCCCAGCACCAATCAAGTGGTGATGTACAGCGCTGACGGCCAACAAAGATGGAACGACCGCGCTCTTCTGGTCCAAGTCCTTATCGCTCAGGATGATGTAGTTGATTCCGTCGTCGACAGACTCCTCAGCCTTCTTGCAGAGGTTGTCCAACGCCTCCCTGAGTCCGCGCTCGCCCTTCTTCGCATCGAAGAGGAGAGGCAGCTTGGTGGTCTTGAAACCTTTGTATCGTATGTTGCACAATATGTCTAATTGCGTGTTCGTCAGAATCGGGTGGGGCAGACGAACCATCTTGCAGTTGCTCTCGTCAGGCGTCAAGATGTTCTTGCCGACCGCACCGATGTACTCTGTCAGTGACATCACCAACTCCTCACGGATTGGGTCGATGGCAGGGTTGGTCACCTGCGCGAACTGCTGGCGGAAGTAGTTGAAGAAGATCTGCGGACGGTCCGAGAGAACCGCCAACGGAGTATCGTTACCCATGGCTGCGACAGGCTCCATACCTTGCGTACACATCGGCACGATGGTCTTGTCGATATCCTCCTGACCGAAGCCGAAGTTGCGCAACTTCTGTCCGTAGTTCTCCACGTTGTTGGCCACTTTCCTTCCGCTCTTCAGCTTCTCCAAGCGGATGCAGTTAGCGTCCAACCACTGTTTGTAAGGATGTTCGCTGGCCAAGTTAGCCTTCAACTCCCCATCGTAGTAAATCTTTCCTTCCTCCGTGTCGACCATGAGGATCTTACCAGGCTGAAGGCGACCCTTCTGCTTGATCTGTGCTGGATCTACGTCCATGACACCCACCTCGGAGGCCACCAACATCATACCGTCGTTCGTGATGAGGTAGCGGGAAGGTCTCAGTCCGTTTCTGTCGAGCATACCACCCGCGTAACGTCCGTCGCTGAAGAGCAGGGCGGCAGGACCGTCCCATGGCTCCATCAGGATGGAGTGGTACTCGTAGAATGCCTTCAGGCTATCGCTGATAGGGTTCTTGTCGTTGAATGACTCAGGGATGAGCACCGCCATGGCTTGCGGCAGGCTCATGCCGGACATGATGAAGAACTCGAACACGTTGTCGAGGGAGGCGGAGTCGCTCATGTCAGGCTGCACGATAGGCGATATCTCAGCCACGCTACCCAACGTCTCGGAAGAGAGCACGCTTTCCCTCGCCTTCATCCAGTTGCGGTTGCCTCGAATCGTGTTGATCTCACCGTTGTGGCACAAGAAGCGGAAAGGCTGCGCCAAGCTCCATGTAGGGAAGGTGTTCGTGCTGAATCGGGAGTGCACCAAGGCGATACCGCTCGTCAGGTATTCGTTGGACAAGTCAGGGAAGTATTCCCTCAACTGTGTGGACGAAAGCATACCCTTGTATATGATGGTCTTGCTTGACAAGGAAACAATGTAGAAATCCTTGTGGTGGACCCTGTTCTCCACCTTCTTTCTTATCTTATATAATTTACGCTCGAGGTCCGGCAACTCATTGTCAGGGATACCTGTGATGAATATCTGTTTGATGCTAGGCTCTGTGGACAAGGCACCCTCGCCCAAGCAGGCAGGATTGGTTGGCACATTGCGCAGGTGCATCATGGTGAGGTTCTCACGCTCGATCTCTTCCAAGAGGATCTTTATGATTTCCTCTTGCTGGGCGGGGTCTTGCGGCAGGAATATCAGTCCAGTACCATACTTACCCTTCTCCGGCACAGGGATTCCCTGTAGCAAGATGAACTCGTGAGGTATCTGCAGGAGGATACCTGCGCCGTCTCCTGTCTTACCATCACTTCCTTCAGCGCCACGGTGGCGCATGTTCTCCAATACCTTTAGGGCATTGCTCACCAGCTCGTGTGATTTGTTGCCCTGAATGTTTACAATCATTCCTACGCCGCATGCGTCATGCTCGTATTCCTTGCTGTAAAGACATTTGGTCGTCGTTGTTTGTGTAGTGTCTGACATATTGTTTATAAAAATTATTAATTACTTTCATATTGTAATGCAAAAATAAAAATTACTTTCGTTATGATAGTTGTTTCCGTATGTATATTTTAGTGTAAATTATGTATGAAAAACCACTTTTTGATACTTTAAAGAAATTGTTATTAAATTGCTTACGATTTATAAGTAGAATGCTATGTTTGCTTTTGAATCGTAAATTTTCCAATTTTGCAAAAAAAATTATGAATAACCATTATTGGCTCTACTTTTGAGCAAAAAGATATTTTCAAGGTGATTTTATTGTCAAAATGTTAGTGTAGATAGAAAATTTATGTATATTTGTATATGTAAGTACTGTGCATGTGCATGGATCACCTATTTAATATAATATACTTATGGAAAAGAAAGATTTGGACGAATTGGACTATAAGATATTGTCCATGGTGGCGGAGAATGCCCGTCTGCCTTTCCTGGAGGTGGCGAGGAGTTGCAACGTTTCGGGTGCGGCCATCCACCAGAGGGTGCAACGTCTGACCGAGCTGGGCGTGATCAAGGGGTCCGAGTTTGTCCTGGATCCGGAGAAGATCGGCTACGGAACGTGTGCGTTCATCGGGCTAAGGCTCAGGAAGCATGCGGACGAGAACCTGATCGTGGCGGAGTTGCGGAAGATTCCGGAGGTGGTGGAGTGTCATTGCACGACAGGATCGTACGACCTTCTCGTGAAGATCTACGCTTTGGACAACCAGCATCTGCTCTCCGTCCTGCGGGAGCGTATCCAAACCTTGGAGGTGGATAGGGTGGAGAGCATCATCTCTTTCAAGGAGCTGATCCGTCGGCAGATGTCCATGCCTGAGAAGTGATGCGGCCTGGTTCCGCCCGTTGTGTTTGGTGATGATGGTATTTCATTTCCGCTCCAGATGGGTTTAGGATTCGTTGCTTGTCCGTCCGTGAAATTTTTTGTAAATTTACCATAGGATAGATCAACGACTATTTTATTCAAGGAGAATATACGATGAAATACATAAAGAAAATAGCAGGCGTAAAACATTTTTTCTTGCTGAAAGGTGAGGAAGTTATAGCGACGAAAGGGGAAGTGCGGATTGGTGCGTTGTCATTGGACATGGCTCCGGAAGAGGATATTTTTTGTGAAAACGATGTCTTGGTAAAATATACTAAAGCAGATACGGACGGGTTGAGAAAGCAGTTTACTTACAAAGATGGCAAATGGAACGAGAACTGCCCCCGATACGGAGATTTCCAATACTTTAGCGAAAACCTGTATTACTCCAGAGAACGTAATAAAGAGGAACAATTGATGAGGTACTCTATTATCGAGAACGGGAAAGAGACCTTGTTTGAGATAAAGTCGGAATTGGGTTTAAAGTTGCACCGTTACAATGAGCGACATTCTATATATATTTTCCCTGAAATTCGTGATCGGGGTTTACTATTTTACACCAAGGACCTCCAATTTCTCTGGAAATACCAAATAGATGAACCCAATGTGGAAATAGCTCAACCTCTAAACTACACGATAGTGGATGATGCTATAGTAATAGTTAGATGCCAAACTCTAAGTATGACGAAATACAAATATTCCATGGAGGCGTTCTGCATCAGAACTGGAGAACGGAAGTGGGGCCCAAAAGAGTTGCCGTACAAACCATCTTTTCGGGTGGGTGGCGACGGTATCATCTATGCCATGGAGCAAGATGATGGAGGATACAAGTTTGTAGTGAGACTTGACCCTAAAAACGGGGAGTTGACAGAACACGGAATAAAGAGCGAACTGCTCAACCCTGACGATAGAATAAATGGCCACTCGTTTATAGACAAAAATATGATGTATTTTACATCGAACAGC
>JAILLP010000027.1 GCA_024693065.1 Paludibacteraceae bacterium | reverse complement strand
GTATAGATGATTTTGCCGGTGCAGTTCTCCTTGCCGCCGCTCCAATCCGTGGTGCGTACCATGGTTGGGGTGACAACCTCCCCACAACTGTTCGTTGCGGAAGGGATCATGGCCGGCGTCGGAGTGATGTCCTCGTCTATGCAGGTAATGTCCGATGAGGTTGCGTAGCCTTCCGATGCGATGACCGGTGCGTTCTTCTCGATATTGTAGGTGTAGACCCAAACGAACGTCTTGCCCGCACAATCCTCATACGTGTAGGTGTAGGTCCTTGTACCTTCGCAGGTCAGCGACGCAGGATTATCCGTTACCACTGGATCAGGTGCAGTCAGCGTGTTGCCGCAGACATCCTTCACAACCGGCAATGTCGCAGGTGCGGTGGCAGCGGACAAGCATTCTACCGTGCTGGACGTGGACACTGGTCCTCCAACCTCTGCTGGCGACGTGCTGTGTTGTATCGTGTAAGTGTAGGTCCAGACGAACGTCTTGCCCGCACAATCCTCATACGTGTAGGTGTAGGTCTTCGTGCCTTCGCAATCCACGTACGTGCCGCCCTCTACCGGATCTGGTGCCGGCAAAGTGTTGCCGCAGACATCCTTCACCACCGGCAACGTCGTAGGTGCGGTGGCAGCGGACAAGCACTGCACTGTGCTGGATGTGGATACAGGTCCATCCTTCTCGAAAGGTGCCGTGCTGTGTTTTACCGTATAGATGAATGTCCAATCACGAGTTTTATTATCACAGTTCATGTAGGTGTACGTGTAGGTCACTGTACCCTCACAACCGCTGATGTTCTGTGTCCTGACATAGACAGGATTCTCCAACGGAGTGTCGCAGGCGTCCGTCACCGTCGGCATCACGCTCGGTGTCAGCTGATGAGGTGCCACCACATCCGCCAAGCACTCCACCGTCTTGTTGTTTGTGCCGCCCGTTATCGTGATGGTCGCATCGATATTTAACGTGATGGTCTGTGTCGCCGTGCTAAAGTTGCCGCACTTGTCCGTCACCGTGTAGGTACGGATTACGCTCTTCGCGCAACTGCCCGTCATGGCCGCGTCTGACGAAGTAACCGTCAAGTCAGCATTCGCGGAGCAGTCGTCCGAAATGGTCAAACCATTGGATGTCAGATAGTCTATCGTAGTCGTCGCAGCAGGCACGTCCGCCTGACCACAACCCGTCACAGTGATCGGTGCGAGGGTACCCGAAATCGTCGGTGCCACCGCATCCACCGTTGTGAACGTCACATCCGAAGCGTTCGCCACACATCCGTTGGCGTCTGTCACCGTCAGGCCTATAGTGTAAGTCTTGCAGGCCTTATCGGAAGAGAGCGTATAGCTTGCGTCGCTACCTGATGCGTCACCACCCCATGCGTAGGTATATGGGGTAAGTCCGCCCGTCACATTGGACGAGAATTGGTATTCGATGCCAGGGCAGGCAGCCGTCGGTGCGACGATCGCTCCGTTCAGGTCGTTCGCAGGAATCACCACCGTCACATCCTTGGAAGTGGTCCTGCCGCACGTCCCTTGCACGGTCACTGTTACCGTTACGTTCTGGACGCTCGATGTCTGGGCGTATTGCGTACCAGCCGCAGGCACTTGGCTGACGAAAGTCGGTGTGCCACCACATGGGTCATACGTAGCAGCCAAAGTCGCGGACGATAAGTTAGGCAATGCATATTTACAATTGCCCGCAGAGATAGCCGCAGGCACTGTAACAGACCTGATTTCCGGTGCTCGGCTCAACGTCCATGTATAGACCACAGACTTAGGTGTCGCAGACTCATTACAACTGTTCTTGTAGGAGGCAGTGAATGTTCTTGTGTATTCACATAGATTATTAGAATCCACAGACCTCACCGTAGCCGTAGCCGAAGCGTTACAAGGATCGGTCACCGTGAAGTCCGCCGCAGTCAAAACAGGGATAGAGCTTGGGTCGCAACCCAAATCAGCCCCAACGACGGTGGTGGCGATGGTCGGTGTGGCCGGAGCCTTCACCGAGACAGTCGCGGTGGCCAATTCGCTGGCACAACCATTACCGTCGGTCACCTGCAAGGTAATCGGATAATCCGCCGTACAAGGGGAAGCAGGTATCGATATCGTAGTCGTATGGGTCAAGGAGGCCTGCGTCAGTTCTTTCTTGTCGAACGTGAGGTCACCATTCCAAACGAATGTATAGTTACCCACACCGCCCGATACCGTACCGGTAGCCTGGATGGTTCCGATATTCGGACAGATATCAGTAGGCAACGTGGCGATGCTTACCGTCGGGATGTCATTTACCGTGATAGCCTTTTTGATACGGGAGACGCAACCCGTGGTCTTATTCGTGATGGTCAACGATACGTTTTTCACACCTGAGGTGGACCATCTCGCGACAAGTGAAGTGGTACCTTGACCACCCGCAATCACACCCCCTCCATCGACGCTCCATGCATAAGTATAATCCGTGGAATTACCTTCCGTCTCCGTGATGGTGAAATCCGTATTCACACAAGCGGTTCCATAAGAGAGAGCTGGCACGATGGTGTCAAGGACATGGATGATGACATCCACCGCATCAGAGGAGCAACCCGGTCCCGCAATGGAGACGACGGTATACTTTATATCCCCTGCCGTCACTGGCGTACCGCTCAACCGGAAATGATTCTCACCATTAGAAGAGATGGTGCCCGAAGTGTAGCCCTGCGCCTTCGTGAAAGTACTTGAGCATACCAGCGGAGTCAACTCCTGATGCATGTAATCATAGATGGTCATCTTGATCGTATACTCACGCGTGAAATCCAAATTACTACCGACTTCACACAGATAACCCCTTCCTGGGACTAGGTTATTTTGCTCTGAGCCATGGATCTGGTTGGAAGATGCAACCAAATTCGCGTCATCTCCCGGACCATCAAATATTTCAATACAATACAGACCAATATCTGATATAAAACCATACTGATTATGCAGCAATTCAGGATTGCAATAGAACATCAATCCTCCATGTAATGACTGAATATCCGCAAAAAGATTCACTCCATACTCAAGGCACGATGCCACATACATCATGTTGTTCGGATCATTATCAACAACCGCCTTCAATCCTGTAGTGTCCCCAACAACGCTGAAGGCCACCGAACCTGCATTCGACGTGAGCAGCACATGTTGGATGGAATCTCCCAAACATATGCTCTGTTCCAACTCCGTTCCCGGATCTGGTGCGAGTTCCACCTCTGGGATAACCGCATGCGTGAAACATGCCTCCAACGTCACCGCTCTCCTCGCCGTGGTCCGAAGGTCGGTACTGTACATGGTGCCATCCTTGATCCAGTGGCTAAACTGACTACAATTGCTTGGCATCGCCGCAAACGTCACATCGGCGCAATAGTTTGTAGTATACGGATTGCCCACAGACTGGTTGTTGAAGAACATCGCCACACTACCTGTTCCGTCACACTCCGGATCGTCCGAAACCACAGCCGACACCGTGAAAGAACCCTGATATCCATACGAAGCCCTGAATTGTGCGGATTCAGTGACAACAAGCGTATAATCCGCAACCGAAGAAAGGGATGATCCCGACACATCATTCCAATTATACTGACTTCGCCGTTGCCATTTAGCACCGCCACACTCACTAGCCTCAGCATGCAACGTGACTGTAGAACCGCAATTAACCGTCGCTGTTGTTCCCAAATTGTTACCGGAAGCATCAAGAATCGAGACTGGGCCTGCATATTGACTTTGCTCCGCTGAGACAGAAATGGTATATGTCTTAGGAGTAAACGTAGGGACTTCCATCTCCGATTCACAGCCCAAGGCGGTGCGCACCATCAGTTTGGCCGCAAGGGCGTCGTCCGCTGTTGAGAAGGTCTTCGTGCCTGGTCTGCCGTTGGTCCATGTCGACCCATTGTCCCATGAATAGGAGGTGACATCATTGGAAGTGGTCACATCCACATACACGGTACAGCCGGAGCCATTTCTAGGAGAAAGGGTTATCTGCGGAAGGTCGTGCACCGTGACTTGGATGGTGCCCGTCACGCAGCCGTCCTCCGTCGTGTAGGTGTAGACATCGTTGGTCACCACAGCACTCGTATTGACTTCGGTGACAGTCGATCCTCCATGGGTCCACGTGAGCCCGACGTCATTGTTGGCAGACTGCGTAGGCAAGGTGATTCCTTCCGTGGCATTCTTACAGAAGTCGGTCGGGAAGTTGAACTGCACCACCGGATGCCATACCGCATAGACGTAGTCGTGCGGATTCATGATGTCCGCAGCCACCTGAGAGGCGGAAGTGGAGCAGTCCGGCAGTTTATAGCCACCACTATAACATAGGAGGTTTGGCGTGCAACCGACATCGTAGCTGGTCGGTGCAACCGCAGGATCCGCCACATTGACCCTCGACCATCCCTTGAAGGTGTAGCCCGAGCGGGTCGGCGCGGCGCAGATGCTCCGCGCCTCATTGATTAGCAAATTGGTATATTGGCAGGAGACTGCTCCCGAACCATCGTTCTTGTACCATGTGATGGAGGTGTGTTGCGGAGATTCCGTGTCCGCATATTCCGCACGCAACTGAATCGTGTAGTTCCACTTCTCATTTCCCTGCTCATCCGTCGAAACCCATACCGCATAGGCATCCGACAAATAGACATTGAACTGTGAGCCCAGAAGCACGGTTTCTCCCGTATCCTCGAAGTCCGACCCGTTCCATCGTTGTACGACCCAATGGGAGAACACCTTGCCAGCAGGCGGAACAGGGGCGTCGTTTGCCACCGCATAGGCTTCGTCCACGTAGAAATTAGGATCTGTAGGAGGATTGGAACCCTCACCCGCATCGTAGATGACATTGATACCGATGGCACCCCTGATGACCTTACGCCACTTGGCATAGAGATCCAATTTCTTGGTGATCCAATAACGGTCCACATCCGCATTGGTTGGATTAGGTCCCAAATTACCCCATTGATCTATCACGTCAGTGAAATCGGTGGTTTTGTCATAATCGGCGGTGACTGTCACCTCATTCAACCTAAGCTCATCATCGTAGGCATTATGGCATTCCGGATCGCTGTACCAACCCACGAATTTATAGGTAGGCAATCCCTCACGTCGACCAGTCGGGAGACTCACCCTATCGCCATAGGCAATACGGAAACACATCGACTGGTTGGCCGATCCCCAGTCCAGAGCAGGGTCCGTACCCGCATTCGGATGCAGGAAGACACGGTATTGTATCTGCCGCCACTTGGCATAGACGGTGATATCGCTCTTCGGCATGGTGGTGAAGGTATATGGTTGCGTACATTCGAGGTCCATATACCACCCCTCGAAGACAAAGCCTTCCTGTCCAGTCGGCACATAATAATCCGCTCCCCCCTCGTTGTAGGAGGAGATATCCGAGCCATACACGATATTTCCCACCTCGTGGAGTTGCTCTCCTCCCGTATACCCAGGCAAAGGATTTCCATTGCCATCCACAAATTCGCCATCCTTATAGTTGATGGTGAATTTCTGGCGGGTATAGAAACACAAAATCTCAGTTGCATTACTATTTTGTCCCCATACTTCATTCCCCGTCTTACCATTATCAGAATAAGGCGGATACGCATCTCCCCCCTTGTTATATCCAGACAAATCCAAATAATCCTCAGAAGCAGTAAACCAACCATACCGAGCATCTGTCCTATGGTAGAGAACGAAACCCATCCCATTATACTCCATGTAAGTTTCATCAGAAGTCTGGCTTTCAAGAGCTTCAACGTAATAATAAATCGTTTTTAGAGAATTGGTAGATAAGTTTAATTGAAATGTAATATTTTCATCAGGCATAACATCAATATACACAAGCACATCCGTGTATGTCGATGATCCCTGTGGCATCCACCGCTCACCATTATTGTACGTCACCCCATTCGTACCTTCAATAGGGAAATTGGTTCCAATAGGTTGCTGGTAAAGCGCAGTGATAGTTTTAACGGTTTCGTTTTCAACGAAATAACGAGTCCCTGTATATTGGTAAGTTTCAGTTACTTCATATAGCCAATCACCCTCATCTTGGAATAGTTCATAATAGTTACCATTCACATTTCCATAATGGGGAGAATATTGCGACCACTCACTTTGGTCCATAGCTCGATAAGTACCATTATTTCTCTTCCTATAATGCGTACCAGTATAATAATAGTAATGAGTTTCAGTGTATGACCAATACGCAGAAGAAAACCAACCACCAGGATGATAAGTTAGCACCACATATTCTCCATCCACCAAACCATATTGAGTTCCCGAAGTTCCACTTGCTTGGGTATATACAGGCACTTGGAACGTCAACGTATATTCCGTTCTACCATAATACACATTCAACACCGAACTACCCTCCGGAGCAATGGTGACATTTTGATTCAAGCTATCGAGATGGAAACCCGTATACTGATAACCGGTTCCATTTATGCTGGCATACCCAGAGTTACCACTACCAACAGAGGAAACCGTATTAATCGTTGTACCCGTACTTCCACTCAAAGTAATAGCCTCTTCAAAATCATACCCGGTTGCATCAAGATTTTGTTTCCATATAATAACCGTATAATTAGCAGTTGGATTAGGTATCCATTTCGCATAAATGGTGGTTCTCTCCGTCAAATAGCCACCAAAAGTGAATTCATTGCCCGCTGTGCAGGCCTGATCCGTGTACCATCCTCCGAAAGTATATCCCAAGCGAACCATTTCAGATGATGGTCGTGGCTCCTGGGTTGTACGATTCGCCTTCACGAACTGCGGAGCATTGTAGGTACCGCCCTTACCGTTCTCATCGAAAACCAACCAGTTTCCCGGCGACACATTGGCGGCGAAAACCACATCACCCGAGAGAGTGAAGCCATCATTCAATTGATACAAAGTACCCGCTGAATACCCAGAGATATTCCCCGATCCGCTCTGAACCTCCCAGCCTTCGAAACTATGTTCGTCATCCAGAGGAGTATAGCTCATGTCTATCGTGTAAGAGACGGAAGAGGAACTTCCCAATGGATATGGGACCTCCTTCGAGGCAACCACAGCCTGCTCTTCGTCCAAGTAGGTCACCGTATGATGTCTGACGAGCACCGCATAGTAATGCACCTCGTCTTCGTTGTGGAATGAGCCGTTCAATCGTGTCGTCAGGTCCGCGCGCACCTCGTCGATGGTCATGGCGCCCGCCATATCCTCGGCGGTATAGGTGGAATTGGTGCTCCAGCCACGGAAGAAAGCATTCGACGGAATCGCACCCGCCCCCGGGTTGTAGATGACATCCTCCATGTAGGTGCCGATGTCCGCCCTACGCACATACATCACCGTTTGAGCCCCGTTATATTGATGGAAAACGACCTTGAGACGAGCACCATCGCCCGTTTCTGTCACGACATACACATTATCCGCTGTCTGAGCAGAGGCCAACGACATTCCGCCCATCCATGTGAGCAAAACAACCAGAACGGCCTTCATAACTCTGTCAATATGAACTTTCATTCAATCAATCCAATATAGACCATCCCCAACAAAACATCCATCGACAATCCTTTTTCATCATCAGGAGATGGCACATCATTATACTTAAAATACTTTGTTCCGTACAATACACATACCAAGCCGCGAAATTAACCTTTCTTTCGGACTTTTAAAAACTCCTAACGGTTTTTCGCAACTTGACAACAGTATTCAGAGTATGAAGGTACGAAAAAAATAGGAAAACCCAAGCATATGGGCGGGAAAATTAAGGTTTTAGGGCAAAAAAAGGTATTTTTCAGAGGGAATTCACACTATTTTGCCTCAAAATCGTGCCGAAACGTCGTCAATTCACAATTGATTACGCCGAACCGACGTTTCATAATTCATAATTCCCTAGGGCGTTGCCCTAGGCTATATTTGTCACGCCCTTTCAGGGCTGGGTTACGAGCATCGTATAGAATTCTTAATTCTTAATTCTTAACTCTTAATTCTTAACTCTTAACTCTTAATTCTTAATTCCCTAGGGCGTTGCCCCAGGCTATATCTGTCACGCCCCTTCAGGGCTGGGTTACGAGCATCGCATAGAATTCTTAATTCTTAACTCTTAATTCTTAATTCAAATCACTATCTTTGTCCAAATAACAGACTATCACGGACATGAAAAGAATAATCATAGCCATCCTACTCTCCTCATTTTGCACCACGATGTGGGGGCAAAGCAAGAAGGACGTCAAGACATACGAAACGGCCGTCATCCTTATGAACGAAGGGAAATACAAAGAGGCGCTCCCCCTCCTCAAAGGACTCGTATCCTCCAACAAGGAGTTCGTGGACGCCTCGTGGACACTGGCGGAACTCTATGCGAGGATGTGCGACAGCGAGAAACAAATCGCCACATTGGTGAACGTGGCCAAGCCTAAGATGCCTCGCTACTACAACTCGGTCATGCGATTGGCTAGCGCCTACCACAGCTTGTGCGACTACACGAGCGCCATCAAGCAATACGAGCTCATTCCGACCACGGAGACCACCTACTACAAGCGGGCGCAAGCGGGCATCAAGGAGTGCGAGGACGCTTTGGAGCTCAAACAGGAACCGGTGCCCTTCAACTTCCGCAACATGGGCAACGCCATCAACACGGAGTTCGACGAGTACTGGCCCAGCCTGACCGCCAACGAGGGCTACTTCTCTTTTACCAGGAAACTGAACAAACGGCAAGGGCAGTCGGACTTCGGACGGGGCATCCACGAGGATATCTACCTCAGCAAACGTGAGGATGGGGCTTGGGGCACCGCCCAAAACGTCGGACAATCCATCAACAGCATAGGCAACGAGGGGGCTCAGAGCATCTCACTGGACGGACGATACATGTTCTTCGTGGCGTGCGACCGTCAAGGTGGCATGGGCGGCTGCGATATCTACTACTCTATCCACGAGGGAAAAGGTTGGACTCCCGCCATCAACTGCGGAGCACCCGTGAACACCCGTCATTGGGAGACCTCCCCATCACTCAGCCCTACGGGCGACGTGCTCTATTTCGCCAGCACACGGCCAGGCGGAGTAGGCAAATGCGACATCTGGGCTTGCCGCGTGGAGATACAACAGGACGGACGACTGAAGTTCTCAGAGCCCGTCAACCTCGGACCGACCGTCAACACGCCGGAGGATGAGCTCTCCCCTTTCATCCATGCGGATAACCACACCCTCTACTTCTCCTCCAAAGGAAGGAAGGGAATGGGCGGCCACGACATATTCATCACCTACCGGGACGAAAAGGGGAAATGGAGCACGCCCAAAAACATCGGCTACCCAATCAACACCTGCAAGGACGAAACGGGCTTCGTGGTGAACGCATATGGTGACAAAGCATACTTCTCCTCCGACGGACAGGAAAAGAACTGGAAGGGAAGGGACATCTACGAACTCACACTGGCGGAAGGCAACCATAAGCCTGCCAAAAAGATGAAATACGCTACGGGAAAGATTGTGGACGCTGACAAGAAAACGCCTATGCAGGCAACCATCGACGTCTACGGAACAACCAGTAACCGTACCATCTTCCGCTCCGTCTCCGACAGGGAGAGCGGAGAATTCATCGCCTGCGTGCCTAGCGACGAGGAGTATGGCGTCAACGTGAGCAAGAAGGGGTACCTCTTCTTCTCGGACAATTTCGGAGGCCCCACGCAAACGGAGAGCAACACGAACAAGTCCTCCAAGAAAGTGGACCTCACCAAGGACAACAACGTGAGATTGGAGAAAATCGAGGTGGGCAAAAAGATCACGCTGAAGAACATCTTCTTCGACTTCGACAAGGCTACCCTGAAAAAGGCCTCCCACTTCGAGCTGAACCGTGTCGCACAATTCATGCGGGAGAACCCGACTGTAAGGATCAAGCTCTGCGGACACACCGACTACAAGGGTACCAAGGAGTACAACATGACGCTCTCCAACGACAGAGCCAAGGCGGCCTACGAATACCTCGTCAAGAAGGGGGTCCCGACCAACCGACTGGAGTACCAGGGTTTCGGTGCGGAACAACCAATCGCAGACAACAAAACAGATGAAGGACGCGCACTGAACCGTAGGACGGAAATCCTCATCATCGCAAAATAATTTTGAAACGTTAGTTTGACGTAGTCAATTTGACGATTTACGACGGCAACAATCCTACGTTCATTGTTGGTGGAGACGATGTGCACATCGTCTCCACAGAGGAACGCACACAACCTAGGCAGGAAATGTACCCCCCTGTGTAAGAATGCGTGGGTAATAACTCTTAATTCTTAACTCTTAACTCTTAATTCTTAATTATCACGTCACTTGTCCGGGTTCTCCACCCTATTCACGGAGCTTACGCCATTGATTTTCACCAATGTGACGCAAAGGTTATTCACGTCCTCCACGTCATGGACATAGACGGTGATGAATCCCTCGAACATTCCGTCGTTGGTCTCCAGATGCACCTTGTTGACATTCACGGCATGCTCCTCCGTGATGGCCTTCACGATCTCACCCAGGATACCCATGCGGTCCATTCCCTTCACCTCGATGGTGGCAGGGAAGGAAAGCATCCTATGGCTCTCCCAGACGGCGGAGATGATACGTTCCCCATAGTTGGATTTCAGACGCATCGCCACGGGACACTGGCGTTTGTGGACCACCAGCATACCATCCTCCTCCATGAAACCGACGATATCATCGCCAGGGATCGGGGAGCAACAATCCGCGATACGGTAGGTGACGCCGGAGTTGTCCTCCGTCAGCGTCAATGTATTCTTGGAAGAGACCTTCTTACTACTGAAGATAGGCAGATTGAGGAGTGCGGAATCATCCTTCTTACCGCCTCCCCCGAAGGTCAGTTTCCAATACTTCATGAAACGGCTCTGCGACTTCGCCTTGAAGACCGTGTTCATCAACTCGTCCAAGTTGTATGTCCCCTTTCCGATCTTGTAGAACAACGTCTCCTTCTTCGTCTCGTGGTAATGCTCCAACAACTTGGCGACATTGTCAGGAGTGAGCGCCAGATTATTCTTCTCGAAGAAGGTCTTCAAATCATGCTCACCCTTGTTCATGAAAGACTTGTATTCCTTCCTGAACAAGACGCGTATCTTAGACTTGGCGCGGGCGGTCGTGACATAGTTGATCCACTCGGCCGTAGGTTTCTGTTTCTTGGAGGTCAATATCTCCACCTGGTCACCACTGTTCAACACATAGCTCAACGGCACCAGTTTATGGTTCACCTTCGCGCCGATGCACTGCATACCGATGTCCGTATGCAACGAGAAGGCGAAATCGAGGGCGGTCGCACCCTGCGGCAACGTCTTGATCTCACCCTGCGGCGTGAAGACGAATATTTCGGAGGCGAAGAGGTTCAGTTTGAAAGTGTCAAGGAAGTCTATCGCATTCGGTTCAGGGTTCTCCAGCAACTCCTTGATGGTCTGCAGCCACTTCTCCAACTCCGAGTCGTCCTTCTCGCCCGTCTTATACTTCCAATGGGCGGCGAAGCCCTTCTCCGCGATATCATCCATGCGTCGGCTACGGATCTGCACCTCCACCCACTGTCCAGTCGGACCCATGACGGTCACGTGCAACGCCTCATAGCCGTTCGCCTTAGGCGTGCTGATCCAGTCGCGGATACGGTCAGGGTGCGGCTTATAGACATCCGTGATGGCCGAATAGATCGCCCAGCAGGTCTTCTTCTCGTCCGCCTCGTCGTCCACGCTGAAGACGATACGCATCGCCAGGATGTCATACACCTCCTCGAAAGGGATGTTCTTGGTCTGCATCTTCCGCCAGATCGAGTAGATGGACTTCACGCGTGAGTGGATCTCGAACTTGAAGCCGAGGCTCTCCAGCTTATCGTGCAACGGTTTGGAGAAGAGCTCATAGACCTTGTCACGCTCCTGCTTCGTGCTCTCCATCTTCTGGGTGAGCTGTTCATACTTATCAGGATGCTCGTATTTAAAGCTCAAGTCCTCAAGCTCCGTTTTCAGGGCATAAAGACCGAGACGGTTCGCAAGAGGCGCATAGATGTACTGCGTCTCGCCAGCGATCTTGTACTGCTTGGCGGGCGGCATGGAACCGAGCGTGCGCATGTTATGGAGGCGGTCCGCCATCTTAATCAGCACGACACGGATATCATCAGACATGGTGAGCAGCAGGTTTCTGAAGTTCTCCGCCTGGGTAGAATCAGCGAAGACACCACCTGAAATCTTCGTGAGTCCAGAAACGATGGAAGCGATTTTAGCGCCGAAAAGGTTCTCGATATCCTCCACGGTATATTCCGTGTCCTCCACCACGTCATGCAACAAGGCGGAGCAGATGGAGGTGGAACCGAGACCGATCTCCTTCGCCACGATACGCGCAACGGCAATCGGGTGCATGATGTACGGCTCGCCGGAGCGGCGACGCACTCCCTCATGCGCCTGACGGGCGAATTTGAAAGCCTTCTCGATGATGGCCACCTTACGGCGATGGGCAGAATCCAAATAATCTTTCAACAAAGCCTGATATTCCGCCTCAATAAACTCGTTTTCCTTCTGGATCTGTAACTCATCCATAATAACATTCATCAAAACAAAGAAACAAGGCGACCCAAAAGCCGCCTTGTCCCAAACTAATCTATATATCCTTAGAACTTAACCTCCACATACTTGCCATTGACTTTCGCCCAAGAGCCACCCTCTCTATCGAGGTAGATCTTGATGTTGCTCTTCTTAGCGAGAGCATAGCCATCGTTAGCGAAGTCGGAGATATAATCATACACGCACTCCGTGATAGGGGCGCCGAACTTGTCGATGAGACCGAACTTACCGTTCGATTTCACACGAGCCACACCGTTCTGGAAATCCTTAGCCTCCTCGAACACGAAGTCCGTGATAGCCTTTCCGTCCTTATTGATGTAGGCGTAACGTTTAGCACCGCCGACGTTCTTGCAAACAGCCGCAAGGCCCTCATAGAACCAAGAGACGTTGTTGAACTTAGGCTCGATGACCGTGTTACCCTTCGTGTCGATGAAACCGTAGAGGTAGCTGTCCTTCGCCTGAACAGGAGCCAATCCCTCGTTGAACGCTCTAGCGTCAGAATATACTTGGTCGTCCAACTTCTTACCCGTCTTATCGATGAAGTAGCAATTACCCTCGTCCATCTTCACAGCGGCGAAGCCATAGCTGAAGTTGCTAGCCGCGGAGAACTGGATAGGAACGATCTCCTTGCCCTCCTCGTTGACATAACCATACTTGTTACCCTTGCCGACACGAGCGAGACCCTCGCTGAACTCGGAAGCGTTGTCATATTTAGCCTTGATGACCAAATCGTTGCCTTTCTGGTAACCATATTTGTTCTTTCTCATCACGCGAACCGGAGCAGGCCATTTCTTCAACATCTCAGCCTTAGCCACAGCGGCCGTCTTGCTGGAAGGATAGGTGTAGATGAACTGTTGATATGCATCCTTAGAGTTCTTAGCTTGAACCTCTTTGAACTCATTAGCGATCTTAGCCTCCACAGCAGCCTGGTTCTCAGCGTCCTTCGCGCGACGTTCAGCAGCCGAAGCCATCACTTCAGCTTTTTCCTTTGCCTCAGCCTCCGCACGGGCGGCAGCCTCGATCTGCGCCTCACGTTGAGCGGCAGCCTCTTCCCTACGTTGAGCGGCGGCGGCGTTCAATTGAGTCGTCACATCATCGAGGATCTTAGTCATCTCGAAATAACCGTTATCCTGCATAGGGTTGGAAGAGAAATACTTGGAGCAAGCCTTCTGGGTCTCCACCAAATCACCCTGTTGGTACAAAGCCTTCGCCTTCACGTAGCTCAGACGGGCGTTGGTCTTGTTCAGCGCCTTCTCAGCCAAGTCGACATATTTGAGAGCAGATTTAGCATCGCCAGCCTCGAAATAATCCACAGCCTTGAAATAGTTCTTGCGAGCAAGGGACTCCTCCTTGCTTATATTTTTATTGTCGGCGCACACCATCAGGGAGGCGCTTGCCATCATGAAAAACAATACTATCTTTTTCATTATATCCTAATATTATTTTTTACACATTGATTATTCGTCCTGGCACACACGGAAACCGATGTTACCACTCTTGTACTTCGGAGACCTCTTCTCGTCGGCGGTCATCACGCAGTTAGCCGCATCGTCAGACCAAGAACCGCCCTTCACGTAACGATTATCCTTGTCATACGAATCAGCCACCCACTCGCTGACGTTACCCGTCATATCGTAGATGCCCAACTCGTTAGGGGTCTTCTCGCCCACCTTGTGGGTCTTCTCCTCAGAGTTGTATGCGCACCAAGCCACGTCGCTCAAGTTGTCGCTACCGCTGAATTGCGTGTTGATGGCCATCTTACCACCCTTAGCGGCGTACATCCACTCGTCCGCGCGAGGCAAACGGAACTTCATGCCCGTCTCGGCGCTCAGTCTCTTCACGAATTCCAAAGCCTCTTCCCAAGTAACGTTCTCGACAGGAGCGTCACCGTTGCCCCTCATGGCGAACTTGGAAGGGTTCGAATGCATCACGCGCATCCATTGTCTTTGCGTAACCTCCGTCTTACCCATATAGAAAGACTTCATGCCACCGGTACCCTCGACGAAAATCAACTCAAGGTCACGTACGTTTCTGTTAGACTTATATTCCATGTATTTCTGGATCTTAGCCACACGGTTGGCAGGGTAAGCGAATTTCTCGTCAGACTTAACAGCCTTCTGATAGAAAGGCAACGCCTCGTCCCATTTTTGTTGAGCATAGAGCTCGTCACCCGTTGAGATAGCGTCCAAGCAAACCTCGTAAGGCACGGAAGTGGTTCTCCAGAAGAACGGAGCGTTCACACTCACCGGAATCTCACGTTTCCTGTTGCTCGTGTAAGTCTTCACTGCATTGACCGTATCCTTTTTAGAGAGATAAGACTCAGCCAACTTTCTCTTTCCGTACTCCTCGGAGATGAAGTTGTAGTCCTCATCGTTCCACTTAACCGTCACCGAAGTGTTCACCAAATCGATTCTAGAAGCCTCCCTGAAAATTCTTTGGATACTACCTATGTAAGCGAAGCCCGAAGCCTTAGGATCCAACTTGCCTGACGTGATTCTAGAGCTCTTGAAGAACTCCTCCAATGCCGCATTAGGGATAACGACACCCGGTTTCTTCGCATCCTGCTGTCCAATCACCACATCCGTGAAAGACTCCTTCCACGACAAATTCTCAGGAATGGAAGGGGAAACCGTAGCACCCGCCTTCTCCAACAATGTGAGGACAGTCTTCGTCTTAGCGGAAGCGATGTACGCCTTCGAATTCTCGGAATAGAACATGATTGTATAAGTGCACTCCACAGATTTAGGAGTGATCAAATCGTAACGAGCCTTCAAATCAGGGTATTCAGCCAATTGAGCGTACGCGATCTTCTTGGACTTCACCGCATAGCTGTTATGGCGGGTCCACGTCATATTAGCGGTGCAAACCGGCGCACCCATCACAACCTTGTACGCCACATTCACGTCATACCCATCCATTAGATAACTGTTCTTACCTGCCGCATATTTCTCCTTACCGGAGATGGTCCCAGTCAGCACCCCTGTCTGAGCCTCTCCCCAAAGGGCAGCCGCCGACATCAACATCGTCAGCATCGTTAAATAAAACCTTCTCATGAACTCTTTATTGTTATTAAATTGTTAAAATTCACATCACTACGGGAGAAAATGACCTCCCAATTTTCGCTACCTTTTAAACGGACATCTTCACAGAAGTCCACATAAATCCCACAAAGTTAATAAACTTCGTAAAACTATTACTCGAAAATCACCACAAAAATAATGTTCTATACAATACCATCAAAAGAATGTTAATAAGTTTTTCCTATACAATAATAAAAAATATAGCCGCATGTCTTACTTTCGCGCATGATATATGGTTTCAACGGACAGAAAAACCATTCATCTATGAAAAGGGACAGAAATCCAAACATACGGAAGCATGAAGACGAGGTGGTCGGGAGATACGAAAACTTCATCAAGGGAGGAGGACTCGGCTATTTCGAGGTGGACGAGTTGGAGACCATCATCAACCACTACATGGACGACGCCAAGACGGAAGAGGCGATGAACGCTGTCCAATACGGCAGGAAACTGCACCCGAACAGCACTGCGCTTCTAGTCAAGCAGGCAAGGCTATGTGCCGACACGGGCAAGACAACGGAAGCCATCTCCATCATCGACTACATCCAGTCCATCGACTCAACCGACGAGGACGCAGCACTCCTCAAGGGGGAAATATACCTGAGGAAAGGCCTTTTGGACGACGCCATGCATATATTCAAGGAGATGGAGAGAAATGCGGGGGACGACGACGCCTGCACCTTCCTGAACATCGCCTACGCCCTGAACGACAACGGACGGTACGACGATGCGATCCACTTCCTCAAAAAGGCTTTCGCCATTGATCCCAACAACACGGACACCCTTTTCGAACTAGCCTTCAGCTACGAGCAGAAGACCGAATACGACAAAGCCATCGACACCTACAACCGTATCCTAGACCTCACCCCCTACTCCAACGAGGCATGGTTCAATATCGGGCAACTCCTCTTCTACGAGGAGCGATATGCGGAATCCATAGAGGCCTACGACTACGCCTACACAATTACCCCGACCGACTACCAATCACTGCTGCAGAAGGCGAACGCCCTCTTCCTCTGTGAACGGTTCCAAGAGGCGGTCGAAGCTTACGAGGAGTACACCGACCTGACTGGCGAAAGCGCAGGCAATTACATCCTCATCGGCGAATGCTACGAGAAGATGAACGATTTCGTCAACGCCGAAAAAACATACCAGAAGGCTCTGGACATCGACGGAAGCAACGCAGAAGCGCTCTCCGGCCTCTGCGCATGCGACATCGAACTGGAACGATACGAGGATGCGCTCAAACACATCGACGAGGCCATCCTCCTCAACAAGGGCAACAGCGACTATTGGTTCCAAAAAGCGGAGACGTTGGTCTATCTGGACCAGCAACAAGAAGCGATCAAATGCTACAACCGCGCCCTGGAAATCAACCCTTCCCAAGTGGATGTGCTCGTCGCATTGGGGAACCTCTACGTCGACAACGGAGAGTACGACATCGCCCTCCACTACTACCAACAGGCGCAAATGCTCCAAAGCGACATACCCAACATGCCCCTCCTACTGGCCATCGTGTTCTACAAGAAAGGAGACTACCCCTTGTGCGTCAAATACCTGAAGGAGTCGCTCGCCATCAACGGCCAAACCATCAAGTCATTCTTCGAAATATGCCCTGAGGCGATGGAAGACGTCAAACTTAAAAATATCGGTTTATAACATGACACGACAGAAAGCCGCTCTCTTCGCCTTGCTGGCGACTCTCCTCTTCGGATGTAAGGATGGAGAACAAAACTACCAATACGTCATCACCAACAATACGACCTTGGAGGACTCCCTGACGGTCACCTACCACATCGAGGGGAACAGGGACAACACCGACCTACGATTGGGACAGGGCGACAGCATAGTCATCGCCCACCGCAACGAGGTGCCAGGCAAAGGTGTGTGGGACATCGAGACCAGCGTCAGCCTCTACAAAGTGGATGCGCTATCCGCCAGCAACACAGAGAAGACGGTCATCTCCGAAGAGTTGTCTTTCCGCAAATACTGGAAGGGACCGAAGGAGACGGAAGGCATCGGCATTTACCAACTGGACATCACGGACGAGCACCTCGTACTCTCCCTCCAGAACAACTACACCTACGTGATCAAAAACGAACTGCAGGACACGATCTTCTCCACCTCCCACCTGAAACTAATCTCAGGGGAGAACATGACCCGCTCGGCCGACACCATCCTGGCAGGTGAGCAGAAGTCCATCGGCTCCGTGGACATCTACACGTACGATGAAGGCCGCAAAGACGAGCCTAGATACAAGGCACAAAAGATAACAGGTCTATCCACCATCTTCTTTCTATACAAGGAGGGAAGAGTTGAAATGAACCTAGCCAAAGACACCGCCTACTTCGAGACAGGGAAGGACACTTGCAAACTTATCGTTAGCGAGAAGATGCCGAAGGTGCAGGATATCATCAATCCTAAAAAGAAAAAATAGCATGGAAAGATACGGTCTCATAGGAAAAATATTGGTGCACTCCTTCTCGAAGAACTTCTTCACGGAGAAATTCGCCAACGAGGGAATCGACGCCCGCTACGACTTGTTCGAACTGCCTACCATCGAGGAGTTCCCGAAGCTACTCGAGACGGAGGGCCTATGTGGACTGAACGTCACCATCCCCTACAAGGAGGTGGTCATGCCTTACTTGGACGAGTTGGACGACACCGCACGTGAAATCGGGGCGGTCAACACCATCCAATTCAACCGAAAGGGAGGAAAACTCTCCCTCAAAGGGTTCAACACGGACGCCATCGGCTTCGAAAACTCCCTGCGTCCGCTCCTCAAACCCTGCCATCAGCAAGCGTTGGTGCTCGGAACCGGCGGCGCCTCCAAAGCGATCATCTATATATTAAATAAATTAGGCATAACGCCTCAACTCGTCTCCAGACAGAAGCGGGACGGGATGCTCACCTACGAGGAAATCGACGAGGAAATCGTCGCCAGCCACAAGCTGATCGTGAACTGCACGCCTGCAGGCACCTTCCCGAAGGTGGACGAGATGCCACCCTTCCCTACCCAACTGCTGACCAGCGAACATCTGGTCTATGATTTGATCTACAACCCTGAAACGACGCTCCTCTGCCGCTTAGCGAAGGAACAGGGGGCCGCCACCAAGAACGGGCTTGAGATGCTGCACGGACAGGCAATCGCGGCATGGAAAACTTGGACGATGAATAATTAAGAAACAACCTGTTGGTTGAATTAAATTTACAATAAAAAATTTGTACCCCACCTTTACCCCAAGGCGTTGCCGTTGGGCTATATCTGTCACAGCCTTTCAGGCTGATTGATACGGACGAATATTGGCGACCCTTCTTAGTGGCAGTTTCCCGAGCCTGAAAGGCTCATATAGATATAGCCTATGACACCGCCTTAGATTAAATTGTCCCAGCCCTTCAGGCTGGTATGGAACTCACACCCCGTCCTTCCACCCAAGGCGTTGCCGTTGGGCTATATCTGTCACAGCCTTTCAGGCTGATTGATACGGACGAATATTGGCGGCCCTTCTTAGTGGCAGTTTCCCGAGCCTGAAAGGCTCATATAGATATAGCCTATGGCACCGCCATAGGTTAGGCGCATTCCACCACTCTCTCCCGAGCCTGAAGGGCTCGAACAAAATGGAACCGAGCATGAGCCCGTGTGTGATCGGGTTGTGCGATATGTTTGTTGTTTTCAAGTAACACAAACTCCTTTATGCTAAAAACTCACCGCAACCAAACGTCATCTTTCTTTACCCACACTTTTTCAGGCCCTTTGAAAGGGAAGCCCTCTATGGGTTTGTGTATCTCCCAGACGTCTTGGATTTCGGAATCGGGAACACGCATAACCAATCCTGTATCCTCAATTCCACGAGATATTACTTTGCGTTCATATTCGTATGCCAATCCAAATTTTTCGCATATTTCCTTGCTTACCCACCGCATATCGAATCCGAATTCATTCTTTTCGCCATAAAAACTGCACTCCAACACTTCTCCCCTATACTCACAATAGTTTTCTATCGAGTAGGCGGAATCCAATTCTGAGGGGGTGATGGGAAGATAGTATGATTCTACAACAAATCGACTATTCAATGCTAATTTTTTAAATGAACATTCACACGCATCTGCATTGGTTCCATATTCTTCATCAGAATATAGTTTCCACACACTCGTTTTATCTATATCATTTAATGATAACCTAAATTCCTTATTTGAATACACACCTATATTTCCAAATCTTAATTTTTTCATTCGATTATTTCAATTTTGATGTCATCACCTATTTTTTTCGTTACCGTCACTACCGTTTCCGTTCCATCTGAATCAATACGAACGATAATGCCTTCTGAAACCTCCGTTATTCGGACCGTCTGGAAGGTTAAGATTATTACAAATTTTAGAAAAACTCTTGGAATTTGCAAACAATCCGCAGGAAATCAAGCAAATAAGAAGGGAATGAACGACCATCTTATGATGATTCGAAACTATGCGAAGAAAACTTCGGGCATCTTCACAAGTTAAGAGTTAAGAGTTAAGAATTAAGAGTTTAAAGTGGCAAATTAATTCAAAATTGACTCCGTCGAACTAACGTTTCATAATCCTCCCCGTTTGTCATTTTGTTCCAAAAACACTATGTTTTCTGTCAAATTGTTTCGCAAACCAAAAAAAATATTTCAAAAAAGAGGAAAAAAGTTTTTGCGCAAAGAAAAAAGTGGTATATTTGCATCGATTTCGAAAAATAAGTTTATTAAATCGAATAAAAAAATATATTTCTAACGCATTATTTTAAAAATCATGGATGCAAAAGTAAAAGAATTCATGGACAAGGTGATCGCCAAGAACCCAGGCGAGGCTCCTTTCCACCAGGCAGTTCAGGAGGTTGTTGAGTCTTTGATGCCATTCATCGAGGCTAACCCTAAGTACAAAGAGGCTAAGATTCTTGAGAGAATGTGTGAGCCTGAGAGAGTAATCATCTTCCGTGTTCCTTGGATCGACGATAAGGGAGAGTTCCAAATCAACCGTGGTTTCCGTGTTCAAATGAACAGCGCGATCGGTCCTTACAAGGGAGGTATCCGTTTGCACCCTTCTGTAAACTTGGGTCTTTTGAAATTCTTGGCATTCGAGCAAGTATTGAAGAACTCTTTGACTACTCTCCCTATGGGTGGTGGTAAAGGTGGTTCTGACTTCGACCCTAAGGGCAAATCAGACAATGAGGTTATGCGTTTCTGCCAAAGCTTCATGACTGAGTTGTTCCGTCACATCGGTGCTGACACTGACGTTCCTGCCGGTGATATAGGTACTGGCGCACGTGAGGTTGGTTTCATGTTCGGACAATACAAGAGATTGAGAAACGAGTTCGTAGGTGTTTTGACTGGTAAGGGTCTTTCTTTCGGTGGATCTTTGATCCGTCCTGAGGCTACTGGTTACGGAACAACTTACTTCGCACAATATATGTTGGAGACTAAGGGTGACACCTTGAAGGGCAAGACTGTAGCCATCTCTGGTTCTGGTAACGTTGCTCAATACGCAGTTGAGAAATGTACTCAATTGGGTGCCAAGGTTCTTACCGTATCTGACTCTAACGGTTCTATCTACGATCCAGATGGTATCTCTAAGGAGAAATTGGACTTCATCTTCGAGTTGAAGAACGTAAAACGTGGCCGTATCAAGGAGTATGCAGCTAAGTATCCATCAGCTAAGTACTACGAGAACCAACGTCCTTGGCAAATCGCTGAGATCAAGTCTCTCGATGTAGCTATGCCTTGCGCAACTCAGAACGAGTTGGACGGTGCTGACGCTAAGGCTCTTCTCGCTAAGGGTGTTAAGGTGGTTGCCGAGGGTGCTAACATGCCTTCTACTATCGAGGCTGTTAACGCATTCATCGCAGCTAAGATCCTTTACTCTCCAGGTAAGGCTTCTAACGCCGGTGGTGTGGCTACTTCAGGTTTGGAGATGTGCCAGAACTCTGGACGTATCTCTTGGACAGCTGAGGAAGTTGACAACAAGTTGAAATGGATCATGAAGAACATCCACGACAACTGCGTGAAGTATGGTAAGGAAGCTGACGGTACAGTTAACTACGTGAAGGGCGCTAACATCGCCGGTTTCGTGAAGGTAGCTGACGCTATGCTTGCTCAAGGATTGGTATAATAATATCCGATACGATAAAAATCCCCGTCGTGTTCTCGCTTCGGGGATTTTTTGTTAAAACGCTAAATATTACAACAATGGGAAAACTAAGAGTTGCTGTTGTCGGTTATGGCAACATCGGTCGCTTCAGCGTGGAAGCGATCCAAGCAGCACCTGATATGGAACTGGCGGGCGTCGTTCGCCGTGACCCATCCAACAAGCCGGCCGAATTGGCAGACGTGAAGGTGGTCGCTAACATCGACGAACTCGGCAAGGTGGATGTGGCTATTCTCTGCACCCCGACCAGAAACATTCCAGAGGTGGCTAAAAGCATTTTGGAGAAGGGCATCTACACGGTGGATAGCTTCGACATCCACGGCCAGGTGTGGGATCTTCACCAATCATTGGACGAGGTGGCTAAGAAACATAACGTGGCCGCTATCATCTCCGCAGGCTGGGACCCAGGAACAGACTCTGTCATCCGTACCCTCTTGATGGCCATGGCTCCTAAGGGCTTGACTTATACGAACTTCGGTCCAGGCATGAGCATGGGACACTCCGTAGTGGCCCGTGGCAAGAAGGGCGTGAAGAACGCTCTCTCCATGACGATCCCTAAGGGTCAAAGCATCCACAGCCGTATGGTTTACGTGGAACTGGAGCCTGGCTACACCGCTGAGCAAGTGTACGCTGAATTGAAGGCGGACGACTACTTCGCTCACGATGAATTGCACGTCATCCCTGTCAATAGTGTGGACGACTGCAAGGATATGGGACACGGTGTGTTGATCGAGCGCAAGGGTGTTTCCGGCAAGACTCAGAACCAACTGTTCGAGTTCCGCATGCACATCAACAACCCTGCCTTGACGGCTCAGGTATTGACCTCCTGCGCACGCGCGGTGGTGAAACAACGTCCTGGCTGCTACGCTTTGCCTGAGATCGCTCCTATGGATCTGTTGGCTGGCGACAGGGAAACATTGATCAAGAGCTTGGTATAATAACCATCGGCTTCATTTGCATAGGCCCCCTTGCTTGGCTTGGGGGCTTTTTTGTGCAATAGCAAATCGCAAATAGTAAATCGTCAAATAGTAAATATTGCGGTATTCTCACTTATTCGCACCCTCCCAATAGACATTATGCGATAAATACTTATCTTTGCGAATGGTTGCGTGGCTGGTCACCAACCGTCGTCATTCTCACAAATGGACATGGGTAAGAAACTGGATAAAATACGGGCGGCAGTCCTCTGGCTGAAATCTAAAATCAGTCTGAGGAAGATCAGGTGGAAGAGATGGCTGATCGTTTCGCCGAGTGTGATTCTCGTCTCGATCATCACATCGAACCTTTTCGTCTCGTGCTCGACGAAAAAGATGGTCTACCCATCCGTCGAAAGCATTCCCTACAACAAAACCGCCCTGCTCTTAGGCACCTCCAAATACCTGAGCGACGGGAGGAAAAACCTCTACTACCAATACAGAATCGAGGCCGTGGCGGCGCTTTTCCATGCCCATAAGGTGGATTATGTGATTGTCAGCGGCGACAACTCCAGGGAGGATTACGACGAGCCTACAGACATGAAAAACGACTTGGTGGCGGCGGGCATCCCGGCGGAAAGGATTTACCTGGACTATGCGGGATTCCGCACGTTGGATTCGGTGGTGCGTTGCAAGGAGATCTTCGGGCAGACCGCCTTCACCATCGTGTCGCAGCAGTTCCACAACGAACGGGCCATCTATCTGGCAAGGCATTACGGTATAGCCGCCATTGGCTTCAACGCAAAGGATGTGCAGGCATACTATGGCTTCAAGACCATGCTGAGGGAGAAGCTGGCCCGCGTGAAATTGTTCGTCGACCTGTTGCTCCACAAAAAGCCTAAATACCTTGGCGAGAAGGTGCAAGTCGGGGATTAGACGCCCTCCCTTGGAAAGAGGGAAGAGAGGGGCATGCGTTCTCTCTGAAAAAAAATGATTACCTTTGCCGCATGAGAATAAAGATAATAGCACTGATATTATTGATTATTTCGCCTTACGCCTCATACGCAAGGAGGGGAAAGAACTCCACCCTAACGCTGCGGGACTCCATCATCACCGAGGCGACCCGCCACATCGGGAAGAGGTATCAGTACGCCGGGAAGGGCCCCAACCGGTTCGACTGCTCAGGCTTCACGGGGTACGTCTTCCGCCAATTCGGCTACGAGCTCTACGCATCGTCCGCCTCCCAATACCTGCAAGGCGAAAAGACCAAGCTGGAGAATGCGCAAAAGGGCGACCTCATCTTCTTCAAGGGAAGCAATTCCAAATCGAAGGGCGTGGGACACGTGGGCATCATCTACGACGTGAACGAAGACGGAAAGAATACTACCCTGCAATTCATCCACGCATCCGTCAACAAGGGCATCACCATCGACAACTACCCGGAGTCGGACTACTACCGCATCCGCTTCATAGGCATACGCAGAGTCATCGGAGAAGACGAGAGGAAGGAGCAACATCCATCCACCACAGACGACACCCCGGAGGAGGAGCCACAGGAGATAACACCGCCTAACCAGGAAGAAGAACCCCAACCGGAACCCGTAGAGGAGAAGGAGGGAAAGAAGGAGAAGAGAAAACCAGACCCGCAAGAGGAGCCTTCCGAGCCACAAAAGGAGGAACCCGCCGCACCGACGGAGGCGCTCTGCCACATTGTGAAAAGGAAAGAGACACTCTTCAAGATAGCAAGGAAATACGATTGCACCGTAAAGGATCTGATGGAATGGAACCATCTGAAAAACACCTACCTGAAGATCGGGCAATCGCTCTACGTCACCCGCCCTACAGCGCAAGACCAGGAGAAGAACAGAAGGGAAGAACCCACTCCGCAAGAGGAGGAGAAGAAGGAGCCGGCACCTGTCGCCACCGACACCATCACCCACACGGTGCAATCCAAGGAGACCCTCTACCGGCTCTCGAAGCAGTATGGTTGTAGCGTGGAGGATATCCAGCGATGGAACCATCTGAAAGGCAACGCGTTGAAGATCGGGCAGACCCTCATCATCCTGAAAAACACCGAGCAATAGGCCTCAACGCCTACCGGTTTCCCCCGAAACGTTTGATCACGTTATAGGCGGAATAGAGCCCCAACTCGCCCGCCTTGCTCAGGTCGGATATTCCTTCGTCCTTCTTTTTCAGGTAGATATGGGTTAAACCCCTGTTGAAATAAGCCTCCGCGAACGAGGGGGTCAGGGCTATCGACTTCGAAAAGTTGTCCAAAGCACTCTGGTAGTTTTGCTGCCGCACATAGACATGTCCGCTGTTGTACCAAGCCGGAGAGAAATCCGGCATCAGTTCCTTCACCTTGTCATAATCCTTCTGCACCAAGTCGCACGCCACCTGTCCCACCATGGAGAGGTCCATCCCCTCCGGCAAGGACATTTCACCCTTGTTGACCAGCTCCACTTCGGAGAGATACTTCAGGTAACGCACATTCGCCCTGCAGAAGTAGTAGAGCCAAGCGTTCTCCGAGTCATTGCCCTCTATCGCCTGGTTCAAATCCTCCAGAGCGCTCTCGAAATCCGAGACGCAGAGGTAATCCAGCGAGCGGGAGAAATAGACCATAGGGGAAGGATGGTCTGCGAGCTGGTGGGAGGCCTTCTCGATGCGGGAGAAACATTGCTGCAGTTCGTCATTGTCGATCTGCCGCTCCTCGCACGAGAGGGTGAGTTTCTCCGGGTATATCTTCTTACCGTTGAATACGTTGATGCGCTTGTCGAACAACGTATGCTTACCCATGGACATGCCAGCCTTCGGATGGGCGGTCAGCTTGACGATCGCACCCAATTCGACGTGGAAATTCACGTTCTGCACACGTCCCCTCGATTCGCTGCGGTAGGTGAGCCGCTGCATCTCCTCCTGCTTATCCATCACGACCATATTGTTGTGGTTGCCCATATCCTTAGACTTCTTCTCCTTCTTCGGCAAGGAAGCCTTGTCGCGAGGCTGAGATTGCGCCTCCTTCTCCCCCTGCTGCTTCACGCTGAGCGCCTTGACATAATCGTTCTCCGCCCCCTTTTTGTCGTTCAGTTTCCTCTTCAGCTCCGAGCGGACGAAATAGGCGGGATAGAACTTAGGGTACTCTTTGATGATGACCGATATGTCCTTCATTGCGGAGCGATACTGTCCCAGCTCCTTTTTCAGCAACGCTCTATTGTAGACCGCAAAATGGTTCTCCGGGTCCAGGTCCAGCACCTCGTCGTAGTCCTCCAACGCAAGGCGTTTCTGCCCCAGCTCCGTCCGCAGGATAGCCCTGTTGAAGAAGGCCGCGACGCAAGTCGGATTCAACTGTATGGCATAGTCATAGTCCGACAACGCCCCCAACGTGTCGCCCGCATCCATGAGGACCACACCCCTATTCACGTAATAGTTCACGCAGTAAGGGTCCAACCGTATCGCCTCGTTCATTTCAGAGAGAGCCCGGTCATGATCCTTCTTGGCATTGAGCACATAGCCATGAGCCGCATGTCCGTCCGGCGAGAAACGGTCGATCGAGAGCACCTTCTCGAAATCGGTGAGCGCATTGGCCGTGTCACCGTTCGAGAAATAGCAATATCCGCGTCTGAGGTAAGCGTCCTTGTAGTTCGGGTAGGCCTTCAGCATCTCGGAGAAGACGACGATGGCCGTGTCCCATCGCTCCTCGCTCGAATAGACGGAGCCCTTGCAGAGCATGAGGTATTTGTTCTTGGGCTCGAACTCCAGTCCCTTGTCGAAGTCGGACAAGGCCTTGTCATACATCCCCAAGCAAGCGCGGGCGGCGCCACGGCAACGGTAGGCGTCCACCATGAAGGGGTTCCGCTCCAAGGCGGCGCTGCAATCCGCCTCCGCCCCGACATAATCCTCCAAGCAAATCTTCGCCACACCCCGATAGAAATAGGGGTCTGCCCAATAGGGTTTCGCACTGATGACTTTATTGAAATATTGGATGGAGAGCACATAATCCTCGAAGAAGATGGCATTCCTGCCAATATCCATCATACGTTTCGTGTTGATCTGGGCGAACGAAGCCACCGTCCAGACCAACAGCACAGAAAAAATGCGCAACCGTCTCTTATCCATATCCATTAGCGATCTAAAAAACCGGGGGATACCTTCCCCACCCTAATAACGCAGAAGGGACATTTCATATTCCCTCCCATCCGTTAAAAAATTACAAATCAACCGAAAAGGGCCGAGAATGCCTCATCCACCTTTCGGGCGCAGACCACCTCGATGTTCCACTTCTTCACGTCCAAGTTCTTGAACTCAGGGATGATGATGCGTTTGAAGCCTAGCTTCTCCGCCTCCGATATGCGCTGCTCGATACGGTTCACGGGACGGATCTCGCCCGACAAGCCTATCTCACCCGTGAGGCACGTATGGGCATCCACCACAACATCCATGTTGGACGAAAGGATGGCGCTGATGATGGCGAGGTCCAATGCGGGGTCGTTGATCCGCAGGCCACCCGCGATGTTCAGATAGACATCCTTCTGCGCCAGCTTGAAGCCTACCCTCTTCTCCAGCACCGCCAGGAGCATGTTCAGCCTACGGATGTCGAAGCCCGTGGTGGAGCGTTGCGGCGTACCGTATGCGGCGGAGCTCACGAGAGACTGCACCTCGATCAGGAAGGGACGTACCCCCTCGATCGCCACACCGATGGCTGTGCCGCTCAAACCCGCATGGTTATTGCTCAGCAGAAGCTCGGAAGGGTTGGTGACCTCACGCAGACCGGACTGCATCATCTCGTAGATGCCCAGTTCGGAGGTGCTTCCGAAGCGGTTCTTGATGGAACGGAGGATGCGGTACATGTAGTGCTGGTCGCCCTCGAACTGCAGGACCGTGTCCACGATATGCTCCAGCACCTTCGGTCCGGCGATGTTGCCCTCCTTGTTGATGTGGCCCACCATCAGGACGGGTACCCCGCTCTCCTTGGCGAACTTCAGGATGGCGGCGGCGCACTCGCGCACCTGGGAGACACTGCCTGGGGAAGACTCCACCAACTCCGTGCTGATGGTCTGGATCGAGTCGATCACCACCAAGTCAGGCTGCACGTTCTGGATGTGCACGAAGATCTGCTCCAGCGAGGTCTCGCTGACAATGAAGCAGTTCGGGTTGGACTTCACGGAGAGGCGATCCGCACGTAGCTTCAACTGTTTGACGCTCTCCTCGCCCGAGACGTAAAGGGTCTTCTTGTTGAAGAGGCTCAGCACGATTTGGAGGATGAGGGTGGACTTACCGATGCCCGGTTCGCCACCAATCAGCGTGAGGGAGCCCGGCACGATACCACCGCCCAAGACACGGTTGAACTCATTGTTGCCCGTGTCGTCACGCACCTCCTCCGAGGTCTCCACATCATCGATGCAGACTGGTTTGGAGCCTCCGTTGTCGGGTATGAAATGGAGCGATTGTCCGCTCTTCGCGCTCTCCTTCCGCACCATCTCCTCGACGTAGGTATTCCACTCGCCGCAGGCAGGGCATTTGCCCACCCACTTCGGGGCCTCCGCGCCACAGTTCTGGCACACGTATACGGATTTTGTCTTTGCCATAATTTTTCAGTTTATCAATCATTCAAACGTGAGCGTAGCCTTGTCGTTCGCGACAACCAGCTTCGCCTGACGTCCCATATAAACCGCATAGTTAGGGGTTCCATGACCGACCCCCAAACCATACATCACAGGGATATTCAAATCCTTCACCTTGCTCAAAATGATCTCATTGATCGGCTTGTCCGAGCCTTGGTTCATATTGGTGAACTCACCCACCACCAAACCTTTGATGCAGTCCAGCTTGCCGCTCAGCTTCAGGTTCGTCAGCATACGGTCCAAGTGGTAGTTGCTCTCGCCCGTGTCCTCAATCAGCAGGATGGCATCCTTTGCGTTCAGGTCGAACAACGTGCCACCCAAGCTATAGATGAGGGAGAGGTTACCGCCCACCAAGCGTCCTTCCCCTTTGCCAGTGATACAATCCTGGGTGGTAGGGAACGAATAGGATACCGTCTCGCCGAACAACGCCTTGCGAAGCGTCTCCACGCTCTCCGCATCAGTCATCTTATTCACCATAGGGCCATGTATGCTCTCGATGCCGAGGTTATTCAAGGCCACATGCAAAGCGGTCACATCGCTGTAGCCGACGGCCCACTTAGGCTGGTCCTTCAGTTTCTCCAAGTCCAGGAACGGAATCACCTGCGCCGCCCCGTAACCGCCACGGGCGGAAAACAATGCCTTGATGTTAGGGTTGTCGATCAATTTCTGCAGACCGAGGATACGTTGCGACTGCGTGCCCGCATAGCGTCCGTCGTCCTCATAGAGGTTGTCAGCCTCAACCACGTTGAGTCCCCACTCCTTCAGTTTGGCGATACCAGCGGAAAGCTCGCTTTTCGTCACCTTGTTCGATGCGGCGAACACCGCCACCGTATCACCCTTCTTCAGGTAAGGCGGACGGATGTCCTCCGTAATCTCCTTTTGATCCAGAAGCACCTTCTGGTAATACTCGTAGGTATAGACCGTCTCGTTCGTAGTGTTGTAATAATTCTCCTCGTACACCTTCTTGCAGGAAGGGGCGAGCATTAAGACCGACGCGAACGCCAGCATGTACGTTTTCAGTTTCATAACCTGTTGGTTGAATTAAATTTATAATACTATACAAAAACGTTGTGCATTGTTTTAATATTCAACATTTTAACAATACAGAAAGTAAAGCAATCACCATTGTCTTAAACATGCGCAACTTCGTTACAAATTTTAGAAAAAATCCTGGAATCAGCAAGCGATTCGAAGGGAAGGATAATGTGGCAGTCTGCATAATGTTACGACATTCTAATCTCCTCAACGACAGATACATATACCAAACCAAACATTATTTCTAGCTTATGCCACACTGCCATAATGCTGACTGACGTAGTTATACACAGCATCACGATAGTAGTTGATGCTTTCGTCAGAATAGCTCTCTGGAAGTCCTTTCCAGAGGATGTCGCGAATAGTTTCCTCCGCTCACTTATACCTCATCCTCCTTTTCATCTGTTTTTAGAGCATCTTCCAGCATTTTGGCATATTCAGGGTACTCTGACGGATACAGAGTCTTTATGTATTGAAGATAATTCTTGTAATCTTCAATAGCGTTCTTGCAACCAAAAGACGCATAATCTAATATGTGGTCCGCATAGTTGTTGTCCAACTTGTTAAGGTCAGTCTCATGACGAAACATGGAGCGATAGAGTCCTGCGGCTCTACGGTCGTTATCTTCTTCCTCCATCACCATCAACTGGCCTAAGCTCTCTACCAAAGAATCAAAATTGCTTTTACTCGTTTCCATTCTCGTCCTCCCCTTATTTTTGACCTTGGTCGCTTATCAGTTTTTTCAACGCATCAATATCAGGCAACGCTTTGCGCATATTCTCAGGCATATCATCAGCTGTTTTGTAAGTCGCTACACCCATAGGTTTTGAGTAGTCGCGAATCATAAACTCAACATACTCACGATTGGCCGACTTACACAATACTATACCAATGCTTGGGTTCTCGTGAGGCTTCCGAACCTTTTCATCCAGAATAGTCAGATAACCCATCAATTGTCCTAAATAGCTGGTCTTGAACTCCCCTGTCTTCAACTCTATCACCACCATCGCATTCAACTCGCAGTTAAAAAAACAACAAGTCAGGGAAGTGCTCCACACCATACACCTCCAACAATTGTTGGTTGCCAATAAACGTAAAGTCACGACCTAAGGTCATGATGAAGTTTTTCACCTTATTCACGATTTCCTTCTCCACCATGCGCTCATCAACATCGATGCTGTCGCGCACGCCAATCTCCTCCACATTGATGAAATCCAGCAGATATTCATCCTTGAACATTGTCACAGCCTTACGCATCATCGCAACATTGGAAATGGTCTTCGTGAAGTTATTGAGCATCTGCTCACGATGGGCATAGGCATTTTCTTTCGCCAACCGAATCACTTCTTTTTCCGACAAGTTTTCTTCCGCTGTCCTGTGAATGTAGTAATACTGGGCCGCAATCTCCTTGGTTCCCTCAATAATCCTAATATGGTGCGTGAATGGGACTCTAAAGAAGTCCTCTATAGGGAAATCCTCTGTCACGGGTGCCTGTATTGTATGGTAGATGTCTATCGCATTTCTTTCGTCCGTTACAACGGACGAAAGATCGGCAATTGCAGTTGTCGAATTTTCAGCAAGCGTACTTGCTGATTTTATATCATTCTGATTGTTAGTGTTTTGTGATTTAGCAAGCGCACTTGCTGAATTACCATCGAGCATGATCCAGTTCTCATAAAATTTACGCATATTCCTGAGACTGGTGGCCGAAAAGCCTCTCAGGCCTGGCAGTTCTCTACGTAACTGATTGCTAATTGTATCTAAAGCGCCAGTACCCCATACCCCCTTTCGTGTATGCTGCGAGATATACTTTCCTATACCAAAGTACACGGCCAATTGGATGCGATTCACGCCCTTGGCAGCCTCATACTGTCCTTGCAGAATGGCCTCTTTGATATCTGCTACGGCCTGTAGCAGTTTTTCGTTATCTGTTTGTATTTCTGTGCTCATTTCAGCTCCTCCCATGCTTTTAGTATCTCTTCCATCAATGTGTTGACCTCGCTATTCAGTTGCGCCAACTCCGCATGAATCTCGTTCATATTAACATCCTCAACAACAAGCCCATACATGAATAATCCTTCACGATTCAGGGAAAAGTTTTTCTCTCGAGCAACGCCAACCGTATCTCCGCCCAAGTGTACTTCTCGCCGCACTCCTTGCGCAGGTCACCGACTCCCATGTCGGGATGTTGGGCGATGAAGGCAGACACCTCCTTCAGCCTATCCGGCGGGCAGATCACCTCCGCACCCAGTTCGCCTCGTTCCACACAACGCAGCAGATGAGACTCGATGGTGCTCTCCACCAAGCCACGCTCCTCGGCGATCTCCTTCGTGGACTTCCCTGCCTTATACATCCTCAGGGTGATGTCATACGTCGACTCACCCTTCTCCTTCTCACGTTTATTGACCGATGTACGTTTCGGAGGACGGACGCTCTCCGCCACCTCCGCCATAGACTTGCGCTCGTAGCCGAATTGCTCCACGCACTCCTCCACCACGGCCAGGATATCCTCCCCGTAACGGCTTACGATCCCCTTGCCGACGCCCTGCACCTGCAGCAGCTCCGCCTCGTTCGCAGGCATCAGGTTCGCTATGTTGATCAGCGCCTTCTGGGCAAGCACCATATAGGCGGGGTAGTTCTGCGCATCCGCCTCGTCCTTCCTCCACTCGCGCAACCGTTCGTAGAGCTCCGGATGCAAGATATCCGCCGAGAGGGAGGCATATTTCTCCTTCCCCTTCTTCCTCGCCTCATCCACCTTAGCGGAGGCGATGGCATCGGTTTTCGCCCGCAGGAAAGAAGCGACAGAGAAGCCCTCGCCACAAGCCCGTAACGTGGCCATCTTCTCGTCGTACCCCTCCTGCAACGAAGAGAGTATATCGTTGAAGTGCTTCGCCAGCTCCTTGTTGTCCGTCTGGATGGGCACCAAAGCCTCCAAGGCAGGGGCGACAATCGTCTCGCTCTCCTTCAGGAAATAGGCAGCCGCCTTCTGCGTGCGCTCCCGTATCTTAGCGTCAGCATCCACATCGCCGCTCTCCGTGGCCAGCTGCCTCACCTGTCCGACGAACCTTGCGCCGATGTCTCCGACACGGGTCACGAACTCCGAGAGGGAGTGGTCCAACGTGGACAAGGCATTCGGGTATAGCTTGGCGAACGACTCCGACAGCAGGCGACGCATATCCCGCAGGGATGAGAAGATCCGATCGAAGGAAAACTGTTCGGAGACCAGCGTCACGAAATAGTCTCGGTGCAGGTCCGCAATCCTATCATTGTCCGGCACGCGCTCCTCCATCTCCCGGTTGAACAAATCGACGCGGCTGTCGTGACGAATAGAAGCAAGCGTGATGGGCGAACTCAGCACCATACCCTCCAACCGTTTGCAACGGCTCAAGGCCACGTAGACCTGCCCATGCGAAAACGAGGCGGCGGCATCGATGATGGCCCGCTCGAAGGTGAGGCCCTGGCTCTTGTGGATCGTGATCGCCCAAGCCGTCTTCAGCGGATATTGCTCGAAGAGACCATCCACCTTCTCCTCTATCTCGTTCGTCTCCTTGTTCAGTTCGTAGCGGACATTCTCCCACGACTCACGGCCCACGGTGATCAGGTCGCCCGTCCGGCGGTCCTCCACCACAATATCCTCACCGTCAATACTTTTCACCACACCGACCTTTCCGTTGTAGTATCTCTTCTCAGGGGAAGAATCGTTCTTGATGAACATCACCTGCGCATTCTCCTTCAGCACCAGCTCCGCATCCGTAGGATACGCATATTCAGGGAAGGTGCCCTCTATCCTCGCCTTGAAGGTGTGAGGCTTCGTCTTCAGGGCGGAGAGCTTCGACTCATTGAGGCGCTGCGCCGTCGCGTTATGGGTGGTCAGGCGGATATAGCCCTCGCTATCGTCCGGGTTGAAATGAGGCTTACAATGGCTGTTCAGTTCAGCAAGCGTGGCGTCATCCACCTGGTTGTCACGTATCTTATTCAGCATGGCGATGAAAGCTTCATCCTCCTGACGGAAGATTTGTTTCAGCTCCACGCATGAGAAGTTGGTTCTTCGCAATGCCTGACTTGAGAAGAAATAGGGGGTCTCGTAGACCTCATGCAAGAGCGCCCACTCATCATCCTTCACGACCGGCGTCAGCTGTTGCGTGTCGCCGATCATCAGCAGTTGCACCCCACCGAAAGGGTCGGAAGAGCGGCGTACCCGTCGCAGCACATCATCGACGCAGTCCAGCAGATCCGCACGTACCATACTGATCTCGTCGATCACCAAGAGATCCAGCGTGCGCATGATATTCATCTTCTCCTTCCGCAGTTTGCTCACATCCTTGGAAAGCGTGTTTTTCCCCGGCAAATAAGGTCCGAAGGGGATCTGAAAGAAAGAGTGGATCGTCACGCCCCCCGCATTGATGGCCGCCACACCCGTCGGCGCCACGACAATCATACGCTTAGGAGACTCCTCCTTCAGGTTTTTCAGGAACGTTGTCTTACCCGTTCCCGCCTTACCGGTCAGGAACAGATTCGAGTTTGTCTCCCGGACAATCCGAAAGGCAAGCTCCAATTGAGAATTTGTTTGCATCATAACAGTTAGGTTTTTATATATAATTAAATGAGAATCAGGCTTTTTCGAAGCGGACCGCCACCCAGCCGTTCTGTTCCTCGTGGGAGATCTTCCGCAAGCCATATCGGCGGGCCTCCTCCTCGATGACCGGTATGTCAGACTCATAGAAACCGCTCAGGAAGAGCAGGGAACCACTCCTCATCCGTTCCACATAATGGCGGATGTCCTGCAACAATATATTTCTGTTAATATTAGCCAAGATTACATCGAAGGTCTCCGTCTTCAGCGCCTCCGCACCACCCAAGCGCAACTCGATGTCAGGCGTTCCGTTCATGACGATGTTCTCCTTAGCGTTCTCGTAGGCCCACTCGTCGATATCAATGCCGACCACCTCCGTAGCGCCCTTTTTAGCGGCGAGGATAGCGAGGATAGCCGTACCGCAACCCATGTCGAGCAAGCGTTTGCCAGCGACATCGAGGCGAAGCAAAGCCTTCATCATGAGGGTCGTCGTGGCATGGTAGCCCGTACCGAAGGCCATCTTAGGGTTGATCACGATGTCATATTTAGCCACCGGCACGTTCTTATGGAAGGAGCCGTGCACCACGCACTCGTCGCCGATGACGATGGGTTGGAAATAGTTCTTCTCCCACTCCTCGTTCCAGTCCTTGTCCTCCGCCTTACGAGCCACGAAACGTATACCGTCATCATAGGGGAAGGATTCGAGGATTGATTTCAGCGCCGATTCGTCGAAAACGGTCTCCTGCACATACCCCACGAACTCGTCACCATCCATGGAGAAGCTTTCGAACCCAATACCACCTAATTCATTGGACAGCAAGTCCTTAACATATTCTTCATCAGAAGAGAAAGAGAATACTACTTCAATGTATTTCATCGATAAAAAACGTTAATTCGTCGATAATAATGAACCATACGTCCAACCCACTTGCAAGGGCAGAAACATTCCACTATCTTCGGAACGTTGAAATAAAGGAACGATGTATTCATTACAATATTTTTTTAATATCTTTGTCGAAACTTTATGATACAAAATTACTTTTTTGAATTAAATAATAGGAGGGTAAAGCCATGAAAATTCTAAAATTAATGTTCTACGTGTTGGGAATCACATTCCTGCCGTACAACGCATTCGCTGTAGTTGACGACATCTACTACAACTCCGAGGATGCAGCCAAAGAAGCGGAAGAAGAGGCAGCCCGTGCGGAAAAGCTTGCCAAGGAGAGGGAGGAAGCCCTAAAGAAGGCTCAATACCAAACCATGGTGCTCAAGACGAAGCAGCAGCAAAATGTTCGCGTCAACGATGACACGATCTTTGTCGAGGATCCGTCCATCGCAGGCGGTGAGTTCTACACGGATACCGTCATGGTTGAGAAAGGGGATGACTACACCTACACCGAAAGGCTGAATCGTTTCCACGACGCAGGCATCCCGATGTACAACAGTGAGGAAATCGTAGAGACCACCTCTCCGACCACCACAACCGTGTACATCAACACCGATCCTTACTACGGATATTATTGGGGAAGACCTTATTACGTAGGGTACTACTCTTGGCCTTATTATCGTTACCACTGGGATCCTTATTGGGGCTACAGCTACTACGGATACGGATGGGGATACTACCATCATCCACGTCCACACTACTGGCACCATGCACCGGCTCATCGTCGCATAGTTACGCCGCACCACGTCGTAAGAGGCGAGAACAAGATCAGGAACAGCGGTACCCGCGTGATCAGGAACAGCGCTTCCAACGGATCACTCAACAGAGGCTCTTCCGTAAGAAGCAGCAGCTCGACCCGTAGCAGCAACAGCGGTTCTGCTATAAGGAACGGCAACACCACCCGTAGCAGCAACGGAAGCTCTATCAGGAGCAACAGCTCGACCCGCAGCAGCAACAGCGGCTCTTCCGTAAGGAGCAGCAGCTCAACCCGCAGCAGCAACAGCGGTTCTTCTGTAAGAAGCGGAAGCTCAACCCGCAGCAGCAACAGCGGTTCTTCTGTAAGAAGCGGAAGCTCCTCTCGCAGCAGCAACAGCTCATTCCGTTCCTCGTCTTCTAGCACAAGGTCATCCAACTCCGGCGGATCTTCCAGATCCAGCTACTCTTCCCCTTCATCCTCAAGCGGACGCTCATCCGGAGGATACAGCGGAGGTGGCCGTAGCGGAGGTGGCCGCAGATGACACTAGGTTTGAAGAGTTAAATGATTGAATTAAAAATTAAAAAAATATAGACATGAAAAGATTATTGTTGACAATGGGCTTCGCTGCACTTGCAGGTTTGGCATTCTCACAGAATGCATACGATGGCCTAAGATTAAGCCAGACGAACCCTGTTTTGGGTACGGCACGGTACACTGGTATGGCGGGTGCTTTCACCGCCCTAGGTGGCAACGCATCCGCCATCAAGGACAATCCGGCGGCGTTGGGTGTATACAGGAGCAAGGAACTCACATTCTCTCCAAGTATCTACATCAACAACAACGGAGATGTCAAGGCCGCTTTGGACAACTTCGCTTTCGTCCTCAACTTCGGAAGCAAGAAGAACAAACACGGCTATATCACCTCCTCATTTGGCATCAACTACAACAGGTTGAATAACTATTCAAGATACACTCGTCAAAGAGATGAAAGGTCAAAAGTCTCTCTGACCGACAAATTCGGGAACGCGGGACCGGACAACCTCCACTACGGATATGCGACTGACGTGAACCTTCTTGACGAAAATGGTTATTCAATCTTCGGAACGAACGATGTGTTGAGGAAATACACATTGATGGAAAAAGGTCACGTGGGTCAGTGGGACTTCGCCTACGGCTTGAACATCAGCAACTTGGTCTACGTTGGTGCGGCTTTCGGCATCAACACCATCGAGTACAAGCAAACAGCCGTGTACGACGAGAGCACTCTCCCTACAGAGCCTGAGGACCATTGGTACATGGACAACTACTATGACGCAAGAGCTCATGGCTTCAACTTCAGAGTAGGCGCCATCGTACGCCCAATCGATGAGATCAGAATCGGTGCATCTTTCGAAACACCAACGTTCTATGACATCACAGACTACGCTAAACTGGAAATGGGTAGCGACGGTTATCAGCCTGTCATTGATGATTTCGGAGGAGATTTCTTCTATGAGTTCAGAACCCCGCTCAAATTCAAGACCGGTGTGGGTTTTGTCATCGGAAAGAAGGCTTTGGTTGACATTGACTATCAATTCGAGAACTACAAAAAGATTCGCATGAAGGCTGACGACATCGAAATCGACGCTGTGACCGACGTGGCGGAAGATCAAATGAACCAAGTCCACACGATCAAGGCGGGTGCGGAACTCCAAGTAGTGGATGGCTTCTTCCTCCGTTTGGGTACTGCCTTCTCTTCTAGCCCAATAGAGACGGAAGAGGCGGAGAACACCATCAACTTCAGGATCATCACCTTCCCTCAACAATCCATCTACGTGACGGGTGGTGCAGGTTATAAGGGAGAGCACTTCTATTGCGACTTGGCTTACGCCTTCCACAACGAGAAGAGCATCCTCTACCCTTCTCTCCCTCTGGACATTTCAGAGTCACCAAAGAAGGAGAACTTGAAGACGCGTAACATCATCGCAACCTTCGGATGGAGATTCTAAATCAATAAAGCACTAAATAGAGGCGCATTGTTCCGGCAATGCGCCTTTCCTTTTTTCAAACATCATGAGACATAGTATTTCCCTCTGCTTTCTTTCCCTCCTTTTACTGACAGGGCTCAATTCTTGTCTGAATCTTCCGAAGAATGCGGGCACACCTAACGACCTGATGGTGCGCCAACGCTCGAAGAACAGTGTCGTCATCGACCACCAGCACTACTCCCTATCCTTTAACACGGAACGGCTAGTCCCGAACTGGGTCTCCTGGCAACTCACCCAAGAGGAGGCATCCACCATCACCGTCAAACGACGCAATAAGTTCCTGCCCGACCCTATGATAGGGGAAGCGTATAGGGTGGAAGACTCGGACTACTCGGGGGAACTGAAGCACACCAGCATCCACCTGAGCCGTGGGCACATGGCGCCCTTCGCGGACATGCGCTTCGACTCCACCGCGGCGGACGAGTGTTTCCTGCTGACCAACATCTGCCCGCAAAGCGCCACACTGAACGCAGGCGACTGGGGGACGTTGGAGACCGTCTGCAGGGAGAAATGGGCCATGAAGGATAGTTGCATCTACATCGTATGCGGACCGATTTTCAGGAGCAAAGAGGGTAAAAAGATTGGGAAGAGACACAAGGTGGCCGTGCCGGACGCTTTCTTCAAAGTGGTGCTCTCCCTCAAGAAGGGGGAGGAAAAGGCGATAGGCTTCGTATTCGAGAACAATAACGACAAACAACCTTACGACAAGGCGGTCCACACCGTAGACGAGATAGAGCGGATCACAGGTTTTGACTTCTTCGATTGGCTACCTAACCGCACGGAAAGGGCGTTGGAGAAACGTGCGGACATATCGCAATGGGAACGGTGATCAGGCCTGCGCCTTCACCGTCTCCAACTCCTCGGAAAGGAGCTCCCACTCGTACATCTTCTGCTCCAGTTCGTGTTTTTTCTTCTTATACTCGTCGAACAAGGCTGTGTTCGTCGCATTCTCAGGGTTCTGCAGCTCCGTCTCGATCTCCGCGATGCGTTGCTCGATAGCGTTGATCTCCGCCTCCGAATCCGCCACCGCCTTCTCGGCCTTGCGGATCTTCTTCGTCAGCTCCTTCTTCGCCTCATACGAGAGCTTATTATCGGACGGTTTGACCTCCTTAGCTTCCGTCACCTGCGGTTGCGCCTTGCGCTCCAACTCCTGCAGGGAAGCCATCTTCTTGGACTGCAAGAAATCATAGATGCCTCCCAGATGCTCCTTGATCTTATGGTTGCCGAATTCATAGACCTTGTCCACCAAGCCATCCAAGAACTCACGGTCGTGGGAAACCACAACCACCGTTCCGTTGAACGCCTTGATAGCGTCCTTCAGCACATCCTTCGAACGCATGTCCAAGTGGTTGGTCGGCTCGTCGAGCACCAAGAAATTAACCGGTTCCAGCAGCAGACGGATCATCGCCAAACGGGTACGCTCACCACCCGAGAGCACCTTCACCTTCTTGTCGGAGGCCTCGCCACCGAACATGAAAGCGCCTAGGATGTCACGGATCTTCGTGCGCACATCCCCCACCGCCACACGGTCGATCGTGTCGAACACGGTAAGGTTCTCGTCCAATAAAGAGGCCTGGTTCTGGGCGAAATAGCCTATCTTGACCAAATGACCCAGCTTCAGGGTCCCATCATAAGGGATCTGCTCCATGATGCACTTGACCAGCGTGGATTTACCCTCACCGTTTTTGCCCACGAAGGCCACCTTCTCGCCTCGTTTAATCGTTAAATCAATATCTTCCAGGACGACATTGTCGCCATACCTCTTCGTCAAGTGTTGCGCCTCGACCGTGATGGTACCGGAATGCGGCGCAGGAGGGAATTTCAGGTGCAAGGCGGAGTTATCCTCCTCATCCACCTCGATGATATCCAGCTTCTCCAACTGCTTGATGCGCGACTGCACCTGATTGGACTTGGTAGCTTTGTAACGGAAACGCTCGATGAAGTCTTCCGTGTCTTGTATCTGCTTCTGCTGGTTCTCGTAGGCCCGCAGCTGCTGTTCGCGGCGCTCCTTGCGCAACTCCACGTATTTGGAATAGGAAACCTTGTAATCGTATATTTTGCCTAAAGAGATCTCTATGGTACGGTTCGTGACCGCATCGATGAAGGCACGGTCGTGCGACACCAAGATGACTGCGCTACCGCTCGATTTGAGGAACTCCTCCAGCCATTGGATGGACTCTATATCGAGGTGGTTGGTCGGCTCGTCCAACAAAAGGACGTCAGGACGTTTCAGCAGGATCTTGGCCAATTCGATACGCATACGCCAACCACCGCTGAACTCGCTCGTCTGGCGGGTGAAGTCGGAGCGGACAAAACCGAGGCCCAAGAGCGTTTTCTCCACCTCGCCCTTGAAGTTGTTCACGCCCATCATGTCCAGACGCTCGTTGGCGTGCGTCAGACGCTCTATCAACTGTTGGTATGAGGCAGACTCATAATCGGTTCTTTCGGACAACTCCACCGTCATGCGTTCAATCTCCTTCTGGAGCTCGAAGATATCGGAGAAGGCCTTCTCCGCCTCCTCCATGACAGTGACCCCATCGTTGTGGATCATGTGCTGCGGCAAATAACCGATCGTGACGTCCTTCGGCACAGAGACACTTCCGCTCGTCGCAGGCTGGATACCCGCGAAGACCTTCAACATCGTACTCTTACCCGCACCATTCTTACCGACTAAGGCAATCTTATCCTTAGGGTTCACCACATAGGAAATATCATTAAACAACGTGACGCTCCCGAATCGAATCGTCAGTTTATCTACAGAAATCATCTGAAATTATGCTAATAAATTTTCGTGGCGCAAAGGTAAGAATATTTACTATTTAATCATTTACAATTTACCATTTACAATAAGTGTTGACGCGAAATTATCACATCAACACTCTATGAACTCTTTTCTGCAAGAGGAATTGAGACCTCTGCATGTCTGCATGAGAAAGAGACGTGGCATCAAAACACGACGCTCCTCTATCTTCATGTCCTATGATTATACAGGCATTTCCTGCTAAATAAAAGCGATGAATTTTCCGAAACTGCTTTAATAATACTCGATGACACGTTCCGTCACACTATAGGCGGAATCCCCCTTGAAGTGGATCCGTCTCCGCCAGTTGGACTTTTTATCATACTCATAGACATATCGGTCCGCCAAGTACTCGTCAGTCTCCGAGATGGGCTCGCTCGACGTCAGGTCGCCCTGCTTGTTATACAGATACTTCACGACAAACGCGACGGTCTCGTCCTGGTTCAGGACGGACATCTCGGTCAACTTGCCGTCTTCCGCATGGATTTCCTTGCGCCAATTGCCCAACTTACGTTCTTCGTTATAGTACTTGTAATCCGTCACGAAGCCCTTCTTATTCTTCTGCGAAACTGACTGCCGCAGGTACTTGCCCTGCTTGTTGAACGTCGTACTGGTCTCTATCAAATTATCGTCATTGTACTCCGTGGAAGTGGCGAGCATCAGGTCTCCGTCCTCGTCGAAGTCATAAGTCAGCTTGACACGTCCCTGCGAATCGTACTCATACTCGGACTTCATCTTCAAAGTCGGGTCGTAGAAACTCTTCGAGGCAAGCTTTCCCTTCTCATCATACTCGTAGATGCTCTTGCTGATCGTATCCCCGTCCCTATCCAGGAAAGAGATGGAGGTGAACATACCATCCTTGTTGAACTTCTCCACGAAGTCCCACTCTCCTTCCGTACGGAAGAAGGCGCCTTTCACAATATCACCTTCGTCCGTCACAAGCGCATGAAACTGCTTTTCCGTCACACTCTTCACCTTCCCGCGGAGAGACAAATCACTGCGGTCATTACGTCCGCCATCACCCCCGCAAGAGAAGAAAAACAAGGGGAGGGACACCAACGCCCCATACAAAATACTTTTCGTCATTATAATTTCTCTATTAATTCAAGATCCATTTGTTTCTTGTCCAGATTCGTCTTCTTGATACGGACAACCACCTCGTCACCCAGCCGGTATGTGCGGCGATACTTCCTTCCCGTCAGGCAATACTCCTTTTCATCGAAGGAATAGAAGTCGTCGTCCAAGTCTCGGATAGGAATCATACCCTCGCACTTGTTTTCGTTCAATTCCACATAGATACCCCACTCCTGGATGCCTGAAACGACACCGTTGAAGGTCTGCCCGATCTTGTCCGACATGAACTCCACCTGCTTGTACTTGATGGAGGCCCTTTCAGCATTCGCGGCCACCTGCTCCATGTCGGAGCAATGCTTGCAATAATCCTCGAAGACGGTCTGATCGGCGCTCTTCTGTCCTGCCGCATAGCGGTCCAACAGACGGTGCACCATCATATCAGGGAATCGTCTGATCGGTGACGTGAAGTGCGTGTAGAAATCGAAGGCCAAACCATAGTGGCCCACATTATCCGTGGAATAGATCGCCTTCGCCATGGAACGTATGGTGATCGTCTCGATCAGGTTCTGCTCACGCTTGCCCTGCACCTGGTCGAGCAATCGGTTGATGGAGGCGGATACCTCCGTGTTCTTTCCTGTCGTCTTCAGTTTATAACCGAAACGGGTGATGAACTGCGAGAGGTTGGACAACTTCTCCGGGTCCGGCAAGTCATGGATACGATAGACGAAGGTCTTGGCCTTCTCGGACTTCTTCACCTTGCCGATGTGCTCCGCCACCGTGCGGTTGGCCAAGAGCATGAACTCCTCGATCAACTTATTCGCATCCTTGGACTCCTTGAAATAGACGGACAATGGCTTGCCCTTCTCGTCGATCTCGAAACGCACCTCCGTACGTTCGAAGGCGATGGCACCCTTGGCGAATCTACGTTCCCGCAACTTCTTCGCGAGGGCGTCCAAGGTCAGTATTTCCTCCTTCATGTCGCCCTCCTTCGTCTCGATCACCTGCTGCGCCTCCTCGTAGGCGAAGCGGCGGTTGGAGCGGATCACCGTATGGGCGATTTGATACTTCAGCACATTCGCGTCGTCATCCATTTGGAAGATGACGGAGTAGCAACACTTATCCTCGTCAGGGCGCAAAGAGCAGATCACGTTGCACAAGCGCTCCGGCAACATCGGGATGGTACGGTCCACCAAATAGATGGACGTGGCCCTCTTGAAGGCCTCCTCGTTGATGATGTCACCCTCCTTGACGTAGTGGGTCACGTCGGCGATATGCACGCCCACCTCCCACTTGCCGTCCCCCAGCTTACGGATGGACAACGCATCGTCGAAGTCCTTCGCATCGGCCGGGTCAATGGTAAACGTAGGTACGCCACGGAAGTCTATGCGTCGGGCAATCTCATCGGCTGGTATCTCGTCAGAGATCTGATTAGCGGCCTCCTCGACCACCTGAGGGTAGTTGTACGGCAAACCGAACTCCACCAAGATAGCGTTCATCTCCGCATTGTTATCCCCTGCGGAGCCCAATATCTCAACGACCTCACCCACCGGGTTACGGTCACGCTTCGACCACTCCGTGATCCTCACAATCGCCTTGTCGCCAGTCTTCCCACCCTTCAGGCTATCCTTCGGGATGAAGATATCATTCACCAACAAACGGTTGTCCACCTGCAGGAAGGCATAATCTTTCGACACCTCCAGCTTACCCACGAAAGTGTCATGTCCACGTTGCAGGACGTCCAGCACCTGACCCTCCTGGATGCATCCCTTGCGGCGCGCGAAGAGGCGGACACGGACCGTATCGCCCACGATGGACTTGTTCAGGTATTTATCCATGATGAATACCTCCTCGCCACCATCCTCCGGCACGAGGAATATCTTTCCGCCCGTGCGGCGCTCCAGCTTACCCACGATAGCACCGCTACGATTGTCAAGCCTATACTTCCCGCTCGAAGGGGAGAAGAGGAACTCCTGCAGCACCAAGTCCTCCATCAGCTGGATCAACTGGCGCTTCTGGGTCATGTTCGAGATGCCTATCTCGAAAGCGACCTGCTTGTAATTATACGATTGTGTAGGATTCTGCTCGAAGAAACGGACCGTACGGTTCAACATCTCCTGCTTCGTGAGCTGCTTGCCCCCTGCAGGTTCCTTGGCCCTTTTATTTTTTTTGGAAGGCAAACTAGCCCTCGACTTCTTATTTGATTTTGCCATAATAATTCATTTCAAAATAATGTAACGTAAAAAAACGTTGCTCAAATTTATAAAATTAAGAGATAACAACCGCCTACTAGGAAGAAAAAACTTTAAAACCCTCTCGGAATAGTAAATCGCAAATCGTTAAATAGTAAATTGTAAATAGTTAAATGGTAAATAATTATCCAAAACGACTCAACTCCTAATTCAAAATTCTTAATTCTTAACTCTTAACTCTTAATTCTCTAAACGCTTTCCCCAAAGAAGCGATCAAGTCACCCGCCACCAAGCTCTCCTCCGACTGCTCCATCAAAGCGCAGTCTCCCGCCTTACCATGCAACCAAACGCCCAAGAGCGCCGCATGGGAAGGCTCATAGCCTTGGGCCAACAACGAGAGGATGACACCCGTCAGCACGTCGCCACTCCCAGCCGTAGCCATACCCGCATTGCCTGTAGTATTGAAATGCAGCGAGCCGTCAGGGAAGGAGACGGAGGTATACGCACCCTTCAGCACCACCACGACCTGATGCTGAACGGACAACTCAATCTGTTTCATCCAACGGGCATAGCCGTCACATTTCACGCCCGAAATACGCTCAAACTCCTTCGGATGAGGGGTCAGGATCGTCCCCTTCGGTATCTTGTTCCACAACGATGGGTTCTTTCCCAATAGATTCAATGCGTCCGCATCCATCACCAATGGTTTGTCGCCCACCTCCTCCAGCAGTTGAGCGAGCGCACGTCCAGAAGCCTCGGAAGTTCCCAAACCCGGTCCCACACCCACCGCATTGTATTTCACGCAATCCGGAGCGGTGGTGAAGCACTCCTCCGAATCGTCAGTTCTCACAATCGCCTCAGGCACAGATGTTTGCAACACCTGCCGGCAAGAAGAAGGCACCTGAACGGTCAGCAAGCCACACCCTGAACGCAGGGCGGAGCGGGCAGACAAGATAGCCGCACCGGTCATCTGCCTGGAACCTGCGACCAACAAGGCATGTCCACATGTTCCCTTATGAGCGAAACGGCTACGAGGGCGTAAGAGAGCCTGCGCATCCTCCTGTTCCGTCAGGAAGAACCCAGTCTCCACCTCCGCAATCGCCTTAGCGTGCAATTGGATGTCGAGGATCGTCACCTCACCCACATACTGCTCATTCTCAGGCAAGAGGAAAGAGAGCTTAGGGAACTGGAAGGTGAAGGTACGATTCGCCTTCACGATGGTTTGCGGATCGTTCGAGCCATTGTCCTCCCCCATCAAACCCGAAGGCAGGTCGATGGAGACGATATGCTTACCGCTTTCGTTGATGATACGGACAATATCAGCGTATATGCCGGAGAGTGGGCGGTTGAGTCCTGAGCCGAACAACCCATCTATGAGCCAATCCCCTTCGATGACAAGCTGTTCAGGCGATACCACCTCCACGATATGGTTGGGGAACTTCTCATTCAGGTCATTAAAAGCGGATTGACAATCAGGAGAGAGTTTTCCCTTAGGATTCACCAGGAAGACGGAGACCGGGCGTCCGATCATCAGCAAGTAGCGGGCGATCACCAACGCATCCCCGCCATTGTTACCACTGCCGGCGACCACACAAAAGGAGGTGTCGGAAGGGGCACAGCGCAATAACTCATCGAAAAAAACACGGGAGGCACGTTCCATCAGCCTGTACGGATGAATCGGCTCATATTGCGCTGTCAAGGCGTCAATCGTTTTTATCTGTGCTGTTTGAAATAGTTTCATTCTCTTCCCTTGGTTTATCCAGAGACTCCAGGAGCACGCTCTCATCCTCCGTGTCGACCGCATCCCCGGAGCGCATCTTAGCCACGGAACTGCGCAGATAGACGCGGGACGCGCCCGTGAGCTTCACGCTATGACCTAGCTTCTCACGTTGCTCCTCCGTTATGATTTCATGCCGCAATAGTTTGTCGCCCAACAAGTCGAAATAGGGCGCCAAGAACGGTTTCAGCTCATGGTCGTTGTCGAAGAACCACATGAACTTCTTCGGACGAGGGATGATGCTCGCCATGAAAATAGCCTCCTCAGGCGTCAGTTCGGAAGGCTCCTTGGAGAAATAGAAATGGGAGGCCTGCTTGGCACCGTAGATGTGCGGACCCCACTCTATGACGTTCAAGTATATCTCATACATCCTGTTCTTGGAGACCAGCCTATTGTTCTCGACCAGCCATACGATCATCGCCTCCTCCAACTTGCGGAAGATATTCTTCTCCCTGCTGAGCCAAAGGTTCTTCACCAACTGCATGGAGATGGTGCTCCCGCCACGGACAAAACGTTTCTCCTTGATATCCTTGACGAGGGCGGCGTTCATGGCCGTCTCAAGGAAACCCTTGTGGCAGAAGAAGAGTCCATCCTCCGAGTACAGGATGGCATGCTTCAGGTAAGGGGAGATCTCCTCCAGCTTGACGAAGTCCGGGTTCGGCTCGCCGACGACGAAACAAGCATCCTCCTCGCCATGGTCATACGCATGGTAGGTGAACGGACGGCTCACGGTGGTGAAATCCGTCTTGCCGAACTTCTCGATAGAGAAGTCTCGCTTATCCAACGAGGAACGGAACGACAGACTATCAATCTGGCTCATATCCAGGTCGAAGAATAGACGATAAGAAAGGGTACCCTTCGTTTGTATTCCCTCCAGATTGGTGAAAAAGCCCTTCGGCAATGCATTGAAGAGCGTTTGCGCCACGAAGCTATCACGATGGACCTCCACCCGCAGATGAGGGGCGGTGTCCCTTTTCTCATACAACAGATATGGATTAAAATGGAACCCGTTGACGCTCAACGAGCTGGAACTGTCCAACTCCACCTTGAGGGATGGTTCCATGGTAATGTTCACCGAATAGTTCATCGAGACGGAGTCCAACTGAACAGGGATGCCCGCGATCCGCTCATTCGAAAGCGTGAACGGCGCAAGGCGAAGGTTGCCCTTCCAATTCTCGCACCGCTTGTCGGCGGAGAGAGAGATGTCCATCGTATCGAAACGGACGGACATGAGGTTGTCTCCCTTCCTGAAGGAGAGAGGCATGGAGTTCTGCGTGGCAGGGTAAATGCGGATGGAGCCCATCCTACCGTCAGGCTCGTTCAACGTACCGGTGACGACGAAGCTCTTCTCCGTGAATTGTCCCGTAGGCGAAGACAAACGATAGATGACCTGCCCCTCCAGATAACCGTTCTTCAAGGAATTTTCGGGGAAGGAGAACCTGCACAGGTTGCCGTTCCGGTAGCCGATGGCCACCACGTCCGATATGTGCATGGACTCAGGGAAGTAGGTCAACGCCTTCTTGTAGATACGCACGAAAGACTCAATCTTTGAGGAATGCCCATCACCGCTAGATGCGGTGGAATCCCCATCATGCTTCAGCAGAAAAGAGTATCGAGGATTACCCTCCTGATCGTTGTAGTAGACCCGGACACCATCCACCTCCAAGGACTCGACATTCGCCTTGAATTTCAACAGGTTACTCAATTTATAGGAAATACCCACCTTGCGGACCGTCGTCAGCGTATCCTTCGCTGGTGTCAAGAAGAGGAGGTCACTGATCATCAGTTTCCGAAAACCATCCATCCGAACCGCGCCGATGGAGAGTTCACCATGAGTGGCTTGTTCCAATCTATCTATCTTTTTCTGGATGACAGACATCAGAATCTGCTCTCGCTTCGAATACAAAGCGTATACGATAGCGAAAACCACAACAAAAAATAAACCGATGAAATAAAACTTCTTCCGACTCATTATGTCCTAAATTCGTTTTTCGTGGCAAAGGTATGATTTTTTCTATAAATATACGAAATAAATACAAGAATATTATGTACCCGTACATTCAAATGCGAAGTGCAAAAATATCATAAAGAATTAAAGAATCGCTCATGAGAAAAATATCCGACAAGAGGGAAATTGCCCAATATTTGATATATTTGCCCCAACGGTTCATTTTATGCGTTGTTACGCCAACCCCTGAATTTGTCATGAAAAAACTTTTTAAACGTATAGTCATAATAGTGATTTGTCTTGTCTCTTTTTTATGGTTGACAACCCGATGTAGGCACTGGATGGCTGAAAGAGAAGAAGAACAATACAGGAAAGAGGGTGGTTGTATGATTTCATCCGTTGAAAAATTTCGCACTACGCATAATCGGTTGCCCGAGAATATGTCAGAATTGGGAATGGGAGATGATAGTGGATTTGGACCTTTTTACGTAAAGCGCGACAGTAATAAGTACGAGGTTTTTTTCGGTTTGGGTTTTGATGAGAATTACGTGTATGATTCGGACACAAAAGAATGGAAGTACACGTATTAGCAGTTATGAAGGGCAATGTAACCATTTATAAACATGTATCGAATCAAACAGATGTTACTTCTGTGCTGCTGTTCCCAGATGCCAATCAAAAATACCAAATAAGATATGGTAAAAAAATATTTATTATGCACATTGCTCGTCCTATTCATGACGGGTTGTTCTAGAATTGTGGATTATGATCATGTAAATAGTGTCAGCATCTTGGCTCGTGATTCCGGGCAAGAGTATAGAATGACAGACCAGCGGCAAATCACCCGATTGCTAAAATCATTTAATTCAAGCAGGAAGGAGTCGTTCCTTAAATTCAGGGCAGAATATGTGATTTACATTTCGTATGAGAATGGCGTGACAACAGAGGGAATTCCATTCTGCGGAGATTGTTTCAGGATAGACGGGGTGGCGTATAGGTCAAGTGAAGATCTGAGTAAAATAGTTGAAGCATATTTTGAGTAGTCTAGATTTGGCAATTAATTAGTTTAGTAATATGAAACGACAGAGATTAACGGTAGGAGCAATCGTCGAGATTAACGTATATGATGAATACTATTGTTATGCGCAAATATTAGGGCTTAGCAATTTGGCATTCTTTGACTATAGGACTAAAGAACATCTTGAGGATTTTTCTATTCTAAGTAATTGTAATATATTATTCATACTGTGCGTATATAACGATGTTATAACACAAGGCCATTGGTTGAAAGTTGGCAAATTACCACTAAGAGAAGATCTCCAGATTTTGCCAATGAAGTTTATCTATCATGAATCTAGCAAGGTGCAATTTGAGCTATACAACACTAATACAGGAGAAATTACGCCAAGCACGAAAGAGGAATGTAGAGGCTTGGAGTGTTGCGCTGTATGGGATTATGGCTGTGTTGAAGACCGATTGCGAGACCATTATAATGGGGTTCCATGCATTTGGTTGAAGGAAGAATATGAAATCTTTAAAGACTAAATTCTGTCGAATTTCAGAGGCAAGACAACTTAAAAAAATCCTTAATTTAGCAGACATGAAGAGTGGAGATTAAATAGAGGTTAAAACTTTAAATGAATAAATTATTACGATAATTTAGGCGAAATAATCTCTTACATGGAAAGTTTAAGCGTCGAGGAATTAGAGAAGTGCAAATTGTAGATTGATGGCAATGTCATGAATATAGATTTTTAGGAAATAAACATTAAATTAGCGGATCCGAAAACCCTCGGAAGAAAACATAATAATATTCCATATGCCAATTGACAAGGATTTATTTTACAATACGTTATGTCAAACGCTTGACCCAAGGCGCGGAGAATTCCAGCCGATAGATAACACAAATGAAACCGGCTGGGAAATAGTGCTTGACATAAAATGGAAGGGTGGCATTCATTTTATCGTCAGAAAATCCGGATATGGGTATGGATGGTATTATGTTATGCGAGATATGCAGGAGCTGTCGGATATATATATCATCAAAATGCCGGGAGACGATGATCTTAGGATAATGCAGCATATTATAGATGATGTGGATAGCGGGAAATACAAGAACAAAAAGACCTTGAGCGAGAGAATAAAATCTTATGCCGTGGAGAAAAACCTTGTGTCATGCATGAACAACACGAAGTGGCATGAGTTGATAAACGAACTCTTGGAGAATGCTCCAGAACCTTGTGACTGCGTGCAGTATAAAACCCTATTTGAAGATTTCGTGCCTGATTATTTTTGGGACTTGCGGCATGATGAGGATATTGAACATATGAATCTTTCTCTGATAGAATGGATGAAAATAAAACATGTCCAGACGGTTCATGAATTCAGAGGGCTTCTTTTGTCAGACAAGACATACACTTATGACTACAAGCCTTTTTTTGAGGAGATATTACAGAAATACAGTATCCCGTACGAATACGATGAAACAGAACAGACTTTTACCATTTACGGGTATAGATAGGAACTCAAAACTGAATAAGATGAATATCAAAAGTAAAATACTGATAATCATCACTATCGTCTTGTGCGGTTGCGAGACGAAAGAGGGCGGATTCGCCTATGTCGATTTGGGTCTTCCGAGCGGAAACCTATGGGCGACCTGCAATGTCGGGGCGGAACACCCCTACGACATCGGCGACTTCTTCGCATGGGGAGAGACCCAACCCAAGGAGAGGTATGGATGGGACAACTACAAGTACATCTCGTCCGACTCGACCATAACCAAATATGTCTTTTACCCCAAGTCCCCATACTACGACACGCTAAGGATCTTGGAGCCATGCGACGATGCCGCCACTGCAAACATGGGCGGTAGATGGGTGACACCGACCTACTCGGAGTTCCTTGAGTTGAGGCTGGAATGTGATCACTATGACACGGACAATTACAAAGGAAGCGGAATCTCCGGCACCATATTCACCTCCAAGCACAATGGGAAATCCATTTTCCTCCCCCACGAAATGGACTATTGGTCATCTAACTTAGACGAAGAACTGATCAAATGGGATTATGGCTATGACGCACTACGTGTCCAAAAGGAATCCGACAAAGCCACCGGAGTGATTTGTGCAGGGGAATATCGTTTTTACGGACGTCAAATCAGAGGTGTCGTTCGAGGAAAAAGTATTGATTACTCATGGTTCTGTAAAGATCCACCCGATCCGATCGAAGATTCGCCGGCATACAAGAATGTCATATTCGACGTGATGGAGGAGGTGTTGGATTCGTTGAGGAAACATCCCAATAGTAATGGTCACGGATTATGGGATTGGCAAAAAATGATACTAAAAAGACACGGCATAGATTGGAAAATGCCACCAGAGATGGACCCTGATTCTGATTATGATTAAGACAAACGAAGAATAAAAATGAATAACATGAAACGTATCCTATTCTGTATATTAGCACTATGGGGCTTTGTATGTTCCATAGAATCCAAAGGGGAAAATGAGGAATCAGACTTGTCGATAATCTTAAAGTCCCTACTTATAGATACAAAAAAGCATTATGAGGAGTGTGACTGGGATTGCGTTAATATAATGGATGACAATACCATGACTGGGACATACGATATTCTCACGGCTGGGGACTTGTTGGTGAGTATTGTCAAAACCGTAAGCAACGACACCATTTATGGCAATCTGATTGTGTACGAGGGAAATAAATTTCAGCTTATTAAAAAACATCCGTTGGCCGCCTGCAAGAAAGGAGAAGGGAAGTTTTATGCGATGGACGGATTAGATTACGCACATATAAGGAGCATCTTAGGATCTATTGACATATGCCACGACAGAAAGAATTCCTCTTGCATTAAAGCATATATGAAGATCCAAGAGCCTTGGGTGGTGGATACAATCAATTGTAAGGTTGTGAATTATATTGATGATCTAACAAATGTAGATTCTCTCTGTTTTTGCGATAAACATAAGGGGAAAAACGAATAAATCATTTTGGCAATGGGTAAAATAACGGAACAATTCGGCGACTTGTCTTTAATCGATGTCGTCTACGCAAACGACGAAAAAAATTGCGCGGTCTTGGTACTGGTTGCCGTAGGGCATATTGATGGCAGTAAAGAAACCCAAACTGACCTGCTTGACAAGATGGAAGGTTATCTCAACCACATTCAATCGGAGGAATTCAAGAAAGATTACCCTCAGGAAAACGTGTACATAGATGTATGCTTTGATGAGATGCCAGATGTTCTTATCACTGATTTATTATTTAAGTGTCAGAAATGGGTGAAGGAAAATGGAGCCACATTGAGAATTCAAATCGGTGATAGCTACGTGCATTTTACCGACTGACAGAAAGTTTTGAAATTGATGATTTTCCACGGTTTAAGGATATTTCAGATGGGCATAAAAGGCAAAATACTGACAATCACGATGATTGTTCTCTGCGGCTGCGAAACGAAAGAGAATGGATTCGAATATGTCGATTTGGGTCTTCCGAGCGGAACCCTTTGGGCGACCTGCAATGTCGGGGCGGAACACCCCTACGACATCGGCGACTACTTCGCATGGGGAGAGACCCAACCCAAAGAGAGGTTTGGCTGGGACAACTACAAGTACATCTCGTCCGACTCGACCATGACCAAATATGTCTTTTACCCCAAGTCCCCATACTACGACACGCTAAGGATCTTGGAGCCATGCGACGATGCCGCCACCGCGAACATGGGCGGTAGATGGGTGACACCGACCTACTCGGAGTTCCTTGAGTTGAGGATGGAATGTGATCAATATAACACGGACAATTACAAAGGAAACGGGGTCTCCGGCACCATATTCACCTCCAAGCACAATGGGAAATCCATTTTCCTCCCCCGCATAATGGAGGCGGATATCATCAAGCCGAATAAGGGAATACACGGACTTTATTGGTCCTCAAATCTATGTTTTGGCGAAGAACTCATCGATCATGATGACGAAGGCAAGCCATATATCCGAAAATCCCACACGGCTGTCCCTGGGGACTGTATTGTGGAGTTGTACCGATTCTACGGCTCTCCCGTCAGGGGTGTCATCCGTGGAAACAATGTTACCGATTGGAAACCGGACACATTCAAAGTCGATCCCGTCGAATATTCGCCAGCATACAAAGCCATCATCTGTGACGTGATGGAGGAGGTGGTGGACTCGATAACACTGCACTTGGGAAAGTGCTCCATGAACGACTGGGATTGGGATTGGGGTAGCTCTGACGTTTGGTATTACCAAAAGAAAGTGCTAAAAAGACACGGCATAGATTGGAAATCACCAGAAGAGTTGAATCATATCGAGTACTAAGTCCTGAAACGAAGGATTAAAAAAAACACAAGTCGTATGCGGAATCATGATTTTTTGTATAAATTTGTGTAGACTATAAAGTGACGTTATGCGTACAAGGGAAGAAATAATGAGGCGGATCAGGGAGGTCGTAAAACACAATCTCTCAGGTATTTCTCATGTCTATTTGTACGGATCGAGAGCCAGAGGAGAAGCCTCAGTCGACTCTGATTGGGATGTCTTGATTATCTTGGACAAACCGCAAATCGACCAGTCTGATTATGACAACGTCACATATCCCATCACATCCCTTGGATGGGAGTTGGGTGAGATGATTATCCCTGTCTTGTATACAAAAAACGAATGGGAAAGCAATAGTTTCACCCCCTTTTACAAAAATGTCGAACAAGAAAAAATTTTAATTGCCTGACTATGAGCTTAAGTGAAGAAGAACGCAGGCCAATTTCTAACTGATTTCTCCAGAAAGTCTGAGGAGGAAGCGTCAACAAGACCCTGTTTTGGAGACCTACAAACAATTGCAAAACAACATTCTTCGCACGTCGTCTTTGACAATAAAGGTAAGTATAATCTTATAGCAAGTGTTTATTCTAAAGAAAACTACAAAGTAGTGGAGAAGATTGTTTCCGCAAGTGTGCTCAATAATATCCATTATTACGATAGTACAAAAATAAAAAGTTGGTTGTCAGAGGCTGGGCAGCTCCAATTGCTACCGCCCATAACAACCAACTCTATGTTTTCGGAAATAGATTTTCCTAACGATGCAAATATACAAAAAAATTTGTTTTCACCAAAAGAAAATGAAAAAGGCATTGGAAAGGTCTCTGAAAAATAGGAAAGACAATTCCCGCCACTGACACTCTGCAATGACAAGACAACCAAGAGATAACCAATCGGATTAAAAAAAACACAAGTCGTATGCGGAATCATGATTTTTTGTATAAATTTGTAGCAATGTAAATTTTAAAAAATAGGAAAAATGGCAGATGTAATTCAACCATCTAGTGAGAAGCTGAAGGCTTTGCAGCTAGCGATGGAAAAGATTGAAAAAGACCATGGAAAGGGCACCATCATGAAGATGGGCGACAACAAAATTGAAGAAATACCTGTGATTTCAACTGGATCTATTGGCTTAGACCTCGCATTGGGTGTCGGTGGATACCCGAGAGGTAGGGTCATCGAAATATTCGGTCCTGAGTCGTCAGGTAAGACTACGCTTGCCATCCATGCGATCGCTCAGGCACAAAAGAACGGTGGCATCGCCGCCATCATCGACGCGGAACACGCCTTCGACCGCTTCTACGCGGAGAAACTGGGCGTGGACGTCTCCAACTTATTGATCTCCCAACCGGACAACGGTGAGCAGGCGCTGGAGATCGCGGACCAGCTGATCCGCTCCTCCGCACTGGACATCGTCGTGATCGACTCTGTCGCGGCATTGACGCCTAAGGCGGAGATCGAGGGCGACATGGGTGACTCCAAGATGGGTCTGCAAGCCCGCTTGATGTCCCAAGCCCTGAGAAAACTGACGGGTACGATCAACAAGACGAACACCACCTGCATCTTCATCAACCAATTGCGCGAGAAGATTGGTGTCATGTTCGGTAACCCTGAGACGACAACGGGTGGTAACGCCCTGAAGTTCTACGCTTCCGTCCGCCTCGACATCCGCAGGATCGGTCAGCTCAAGGACGGCGAGAACGTGATCGGTAACCAGACCCGCGTGAAGGTGGTGAAGAACAAAGTGGCGCCTCCGTTCAAGAAGGCGGAGTTCGACATCATGTTCGGCGAGGGCATCTCCAAGATTGGTGAATTGATCGACATGGGCGTCGAGTTCGGTATCATCAAGAAGAGCGGTTCGTGGTTCAGCTACGGCGACACAAAGCTGGCGCAAGGACGCGACGCCACGAAAGACCTGTTGCGCGACAACCCTGAATTGGCCGATGAAATCGAGCAGAAAGTGCGCGAGGCGGCTAAGAAAGCGAATAACTGATTAGATGGGACAGATCGTAAAAACTGAGATATACGAGGAGCAGGCGGTCCTGGTCGGACTGATCACGCCCCAGCAGAACGAGCAGAAAGCGAAGGAGTACATGGACGAGCTCGCCTTCCTCGCGGAGACGGCGGGCGCACACCCTGTGAAGACCTTCTTCCAACGGGTGGATGGTCCGAACTCTAACACGTTCGTCGGCCCCGGCAAGCTGGAGGAGATCAAGAACTACGTCAAAGAGCAGGAGGAGACGGAGAATGAAATCGGTCTCGTGCTCTTCGACGACGAGCTCTCCCCGAAGCAACTCCGCAACATCGAGAAGGAGTTGGGTGTGAAGATCCTCGACCGTACCAGCCTCATCCTGGACATCTTCGCCAAGCGGGCCCAGACCGCCCACGCCAAGACGCAGGTGGAACTGGCGCAATACAAATACTTGCTGCCCCGCCTGACGGGTATGTGGACCCACCTCGAACGTCAACGAGGCGGTATCGGTATGCGTGGTCCGGGTGAGACCCAGATCGAGACGGACCGTCGTATCATCCTCACGAAGATATCCCTGCTCAAGGAGGAACTGGTCTCCATCGACAAGCAGAAGACCACCCAGAGGAAGAACCGCGGCAAGATGGTGCGTGTCGCGCTGGTCGGCTATACGAATGTGGGAAAATCCACGATCATGAACACGCTCAGCAAGTCGGACGTCTTCGCGGAGAACAAACTCTTCGCCACGTTGGACACCACCGTGCGCAAGGTGATCATCGAGAACTTGCCCTTCCTACTGACGGACACGGTAGGGTTCATCCGTAAGTTGCCGACAGACCTGGTGGAGTCCTTCAAGTCGACGCTGGACGAGGTGCGGGAGGCAGACCTGCTGGTGCACGTGGTGGACATCTCCCACCCGAACTTCGAGGACCAAATCGCCGTGGTGGAGAAGACGCTGAAGGATATCAACTCGGCGGACAAGCCGACGATTCTGGTCTTCAACAAGATCGACGCCTTCACCTACACGCCGAAGGAGGAGGACGACCTCACCCCGATGACACGGGAGAACATCAGTTTGGAGGAGCTGAAGAAAACTTGGATGTCCAAGATGCATGAGAACTGCATCTTCATCTCCGCGAAGGACAAGACGAATCTGGAAGAGCTGAAGACACTACTCTACAACAAAGTGAAGGAGATTCACGTAACCAGATTCCCTTACAACGATTTTATTTACCAGAAATATGACGACAATGCGGAGGAGATAGAGTAGAGAAGCTATCTCCTCCTCTTTTTTTGAATTAGATTATTAAGAACTAAAAGAATAATAGTATGGGGAAATATAGGAAACTGACCGCTCCTGAGATTGAGACACTGAGATCACAAGGCTGTAACGCAGATGATTGGGACAATATTCAAGTGACGAACGGCTTTGACGCCACGAGGGTTCGATTCACCATCTTCACGGGACAGATCAGGATGGGAGCCTTCGATAAAACATACAATCTGGAGGGTGGCATATCCCGCCATTCGGGTATCACGAACGCCACGCTCCACAACTGCGTCGTGGGCGACAACGTCTACATCGGACGTGTGGGCAATTACATCGCCAACTACGAGATCGGTGACGATTCGTACATCGAGAACGTGGACATGATGACGGTGACGGAGAAGAGTTCGTTTGGTAACGGAACCATGGTCGCTGCCTTGAACGAGGGCGGCGGACGTGAGGTGCCTATCTTCGACCTGCTCTCCGCCCATACCGCCTACATGATGGCGCTCTACCGCCACCGCCCGGAGCTGACACACAACCTTCAGGAATTGGCGGCTAAATATACCGAAAGCATCTCCTCTGACATGGGGCACATCGGCCACTCCGTCATGATCCGCAACTGCGGGAAGATCGTGAACGTGAAATTCGGCGACTGCACGGAGGCGGACGGTTGCGCTGAACTGCTCAATGGTAGTGTGAACGGTAACCAATACGCTCCTGTGAAGTTAGGCACGCACGTGATGGCGCGCAACTTCATCATCTCCTCCGGCAGCGAGATCACCGAGGGAGCGATGATCGACCGTTGCTTCGTAGGCCAGGCCTGCCAGATCGGCAAGCAGTACTCCGCCACGGACACCCTCTTCTTCTCCAACTGCCAAGGATTCCACGGTGAGGCGGCCTCCGTCTTCGCAGGACCATTCACCGTCACGCACCATAAGTCCAGCTTGTTGATCGCCGGTATGTTCTCCTTCCTGAACGCCGGTTCGGGAAGCAACCAGAGCAACCACATGTATAAGCTGGGCCCTATCCACCAAGGCGTCGTAGAGCGTGGTTCGAAGACCACGAGCGACTCCTACGTGCTGTGGCCAGCCAAGATCGGAGCTTTCACATTGATTATGGGACGCCACACCACCCATCCGGACACGACGGACCTTCCGTTCTCCTACATGATAGAGAACTCCAACGAGACCCTGTTGGTGCCAGCCGCCAACCTCCGAAGCGTCGGAACCATCCGTGACGCGCAGAAGTGGCCGAAACGTGACCGCCGTACCGACCCGGACAAGCTGGATCAGATCAACTTCAACCTGTTGAGCCCATACACCATCCAGAAGATGATGAACGGTATCGAGGCGTTGGAGTCGCTGAAAAAGCTCTCCGGCGAGGAGTGCGACCGCTACTACTACCACAACACCCGCATCAAACGCACTTCCCTGATAAAGGGCGTGAAACTATACGACACCGCCATCTGCAAGTTCTTGGGCAACTCCATCATCAAACGGCTGGAAATCACCAAGTTCAAGAACATACAAGAGATCCGCGAGCGCCTGAAACCAGACGTGCAGGACGGTTTGGGCGAGTGGCTCGACATCTCCGGTCTGATTGCGCCTAAGCACTGCGTCGAGGACATCATCAAGAAGGTGGAGAACAAGCAATACGCTTCCGTGACGGATCTGAACAACGACTTCATCAACCTGCATAAGAACTACTACACTTTGGAGTGGACATGGGCTATCGACAAGATCCAGAAGCGTCTGAACAAGACGATCGACGAGATCACGGTCGAGGACATCATCAAGTTGGTGGAGGATTGGAAGACTGCGGTCATCTCCCTCGACAAGACCCTCTACGAGGATGCCAAGAAGGAGTTCACCCTGACGGTGCAGACCGGTTTCGGCGTGGATGGAGGCGACCTCCGCAGGCAAAAGGACTTCGAGAACGTGCGTGGCGCATTCGACGAGAACCCATTCGTGATAGAGGTGCAGAAGCACATTGCCGCCAAGGAAGCCCTTGGTAACGAGCTGATTGATAGAATTAAAAACATAAAATAATGGAAGAGAGGAAAGTGATAGAAGTCAATTCGGGCAGCTACTTCCCTACAGTGGTTGTCGCGATAGGATTCATACTCTTGATGGGAGCATTGTCTTTGCTTATCTGTAAGCTATATTACAGTCTGACAATCGATATATTCAAGCCTTGGGGGACCATCATCGTCGAGTTTCTCAAGTTTGAATTTCCATTGATGGTATTGCTCTCCGCCGTTGGCTTCTTTCTCCTTTCCACGAGGCGGATCACCTGCTTCGATCCTGAAAAGAAAACCTACTTCCGAGGGGCACAGTTCCTATCGTTCCGCAGGGGCGAGTGGAAGCCCCTCGTGTTGGACGGGTATAAGTTCATCGCGTTCCAGAAGTACGACAAGAACTTCGAATACCAGTTCGGCTTCCTCATGAACCGTCATGTGGAGGAGCACGTCTATGACCTGCGCTTCGTCAAGCCGGACAACACATTCGTATCGTTCGTCTCCGCCAGCGATTTCAGGGCTGTCGCCGAGATCGTGAAGTTGGGCAACCTGCTCAGCAAAATCTACCAAGTCCCTTTCTGCGACTACGTGAAACAAGCCCTCTTGAAGAATAAAGTATTGGATTTTACCGATGGTGACGATTGGCCTACTGTCTGACACGCATTCATGCTGGGATGACCGCTATGCGAAGTATTTCGAGAAATGTGACGAGATCTGGCATGCGGGTGACATCGGCGGTCTGGAGCTCTACGAGAAGCTCGAATCGTTGGGCAAGACCTTGCGTGCGGTGGTCGGAAACATCGACGGGCAGGACCTCCGCAAGTTCCTGAAGAAGGAGGAGTCGTTCCGCTGCGAAGAGGTGAACGTCTTGATGACGCACATCGGCGGATACCCCGGCAAGTATGCGCCGGGCATCACCAACCGCTTGAATCTGTTGAAACCTAAACTGTTTGTTTGCGGACATTCCCACATCCTCAAGGCGCAGTATGACCCGACGAGGCAGATGCTTTGCCTAAACCCCGGCGCAGCAGGCACCTACGGGTTCCATCAGGTGCGCACCCTGATGCGTTTCGTCATCGATGGCGCAGACATACGAGACTTAGAAGTAGTAGAGATGAAACGGTCCAATTGAGAATTATGAATTAAGAATTAAGAATTAAGGGGGCGTGCGTTTCTATGCTATGCGCACAACCCAAGCCCTGAAAGGGCGACATTCCCCAGGCAGGGGTGTAAACCCCTGTGAATAATGCGACGGTGCGGTTATAGCCCTGAAAGGGCGACACATGGTAATTAATAATTTTGAAACGTCAGTTCGACGAAGTCAATTATGAATTAAGAAACGTCAGTTCAACGTAGTCAATTGGGGGTCGCGTGTCTCGATGCTCGTAACCCCAGCCCTATTTTTTGCGCTTAGTTCCTTTCCCCTTGGACGGTTTCTGCACGCTCCAACCGAACTTGCCGATCATCTCCCCTAACTTGTAATAATGCCCATGATTGTAGGCGATGAGTTTCGCCTCCGACAATTTGAACGCACCCGTCTCATTGTCCATGTACCGGCGGTCCGCCAAAACATTCACCACCCGGGCGATGAACATGTCGTGCGACCCGAGCGGGACGATCTGCTCCACCTTGCATTCGATGGAGAGGGGCGCCTCCTCGACGAACACGCTATGGATCACCTCCGTCGGTGCGGGGGTGAGCTTCATCTCCTTGAACTTGTTGAAATCCCTGCCTGAACGCACACCGCACCAGTCGGTCGCATAGGCCAACGCCTCATTGGTGAGGTTGATGACGAACTCCCCGTTGCGTTTGATGATATCGTAGGAGTGCCTGCTGGGGCGGATGGAGACGTAGCACATGGGCGGGTCGGTGCATATCGTGCCCGTCCAACTAGCCGTAAAGAGGTTGTATTCCTCCTCGTCCTTGCCGCAGGAAATCAGTGCGGCAGGCACCGGATATATCATCGTTCCTGGTTTGAACCGTTCTTTCATCTTCGACTTCTTTGTTTCGTGGACAAAGATACCGTTATTTCAGATATGGCGACAGAAATGCCCGAATTTCTTGCTCATATTGGACGCTAGTGTTGAATACTATATCTGAATATTACTTGCCATAAAAAAATGCAGAGTTCCACGAGTTCGGAGATGGAGGTTGGATTCCTTTTCGATTTTTTGTCATAAGGCACCTTGATGTTCTGCAAAACAATTATCTTTATGGTTGGCTAACTTATTGTTTATTTAAAGATAACTGATTGTCACATGAATAAAATAATAATATTCTGTTGGATTCAACTGCTTTGTCTGCATGTCATTAAGGCAGATGAGGAACGGAGTGACTTCGTGATGAAAGTTAACGATAGCACCTCCTTCCTTGTAAGGTTGGATAGTTGCGTGATTAATGTGCTAGACACGACATCCGATCAATTCGTACGGAAATATTGTCTCGTATGGGATGGCTATAAAAACCTTCTTGTGAGGAAAGGTGCGAAAGAGATAGTTTCAGATAGTGCGGGGTACGGCTATTCTTGGGCAGATGACGATGTGATGAACAATGTATTGGCGGATAGGGATTATGAATATCTGTTATCCCCCAAATTGGAGTTCTATTGGGACTTCACTAAGAATAAGAGTTTTTATGAGAAACGCAGGTGCAAAAAGATACGCAATTTTAAGAAACTGGTAGCTCCTCCTTTCCATTTCAAGGGCATCATGGGAGAATGTGATGTGAATGAGGATGGACTGACGGATTATGTGATTGGTATTCAAGGACCAGATAGTTTACAACCTGCTCATTGGAACAAAGATTCCTTACTTAATGGGACAAAAAATGGGTTTATGTTGGTCCTTAATAAGGGACGTTATTTTGAGACGGATATAAGAAATGATGCTTGTTTCCATACGTATGGAATATTCCCTTATGGAACCTATTACGCTCTAGGTGAAAGCATAGAGATTTCAGGGAAAACCTTTTCCGTGTACTACGCTTGTGGGCAATATGGATGGTGGAAATACCATTTTTCATACCAAAATGGTAATTATGAACTATGTTCATATCATGCAGGAGACGGGAAAAGATACTACCCTATAGATCACACTATGGAAATCAATTTTAAAAATGGTGTCGTGTCACTTTGGTGGGAAAATGACGCATGGGAGGAAGAAGAAATAGCCGAGACACCCCCGCAAGAAAGGCAGACGATCACCGCCTATTATACCATCAGTGGTGGCGCACCGCTTCTCATAACGGATTTTGGGGATGATGATTATTGATAGAATGGATTATCGGGGGGGGGAATGGCATATCACAAAAACTCCCAATGGCCACCACGCGTCGGACCAACATGTTGCACAATATGGCGCATCTCTGCAAGTTCACGTTTGACGGTTACAGGTGCGACTCCTAATTTCCTTGCGATGTCACTATAAGACGATTTGTTATTTGTTTTTATCAGATTCACAATAACTTCACGTCTTTTTAGCACTTCATTTTTAGGGTCATTTTTGAGGTCATTTTTAGGGTCATTTTTAGGGTCATTTTTGTGGACATTTTTATGGACATTTTTGTGGACATTCCCCATGTTTGCCGTTATTGTTAGACGAATAAAGTGAGACATGAACTCGTATGCTTTATGACCATATTCGCGCAATATGACGGGCATACCTGACCCTAAAGCTTCCACCATTTCCACGTCTCGGAACACTCGCATAAGCTCTTTGTTCCGTGGTATGCTCACACCGCTGAAAAATTCGTCTGTCGTTAAACCCATTGGAATTGTTCCGTATGAGGTTATTTCTAATCGATTGGCGAAGATTTCAAATTTTGGTGGCACTTCATTCGTATAGTCGTTGTGAACTATCGCATTTATGACTGCCTCACGAACAGCTAATTTGTCCCACAGTGGTTTGTCTTCCCTGTATTTTTCTGTTTTCCGACTGAACACATAATTTTCAGTGTTTAGTTTGTCTATAACTAAATCGGTCGCTTTAAGCAAACTGCAATACCCGTATTCGTTGTTGGAAATCAAATCGGTGCGATCTGTCCCCGAGTATTTGGCGACTTTTATCGATACATTGTTTTCGTCCGCCAAAAGGAATGCCACATAGTTGTATTGCCCAGTGCTTGTCAAAAGGTCCAGTGTTTGCTCGAAGGCATTGTTCAGTGTCATTCCTTTTGATTCATAATAGATTTGTAATTGACGGAAGGTCAGTTTCTGCCGAGGAGAAGGGATGTTTCTTAGCGAATTACGTACTCTATGGGCGAAAAGGTCTTCTATCATTGCAGTAGGCATTGGTTCACATGCGGTACCGACTCGTATATAGCATCCCCGTGTACTCATTCCATACTTCGTTTTGTAGTAAGGCTTTTCTGTGCCAGATGCTAAAAAAATCTTAATCACATCTACTCCATCCACTTTTTCAATCAAAACATCAAATAAACCCATGGGGGAAGGTGAGACATTTGTGCGGATTCTGTCTTTTATCTTTAGAACTACGCTGTCAATGTCTTCTACACCTATCGGATGTCCGTTGTCGTCAATGCCTATATATATTATTCCTCCTTCTCGGTAATTTAAGAAGGAGATTACTTCCTTTTCTATGTCTAGCTCTTCTGTATATTTGAGCTTGAATTCTATACGGTTGGTTTCTATCATTGTTGGTTTCTAATGAGTTATAATTCTGAGTGTTAGTCTCTTGTGATGTTTCCTGCTTCTTTCAATCCCAATTCTCGCGGATTTCAGGTTGATTGAAAAAACATCTAAATATCCTGTGTCGAGAATCGTCGCACATCTTGGAGAGTAGCCATTGCCTTCAAATCTACTTCTTTGAATGGTAATTGCTTGTTTGCTAGTTCGTTTGTCCATAATAACAGGTGTTTTGCTAAATAAAACGGGTAGCGTATTCTTTTGTGGACAAATGTATATATATTTTATGTCGAACGCAAATTATTTGTGTAAAAATTATATATACTATTCATAAAAGTCTCATTTTGCTGAAACCAGAAGACCATTTTGTTTCCTGTACCCATGAGAAAGCAAATCGTAAATATCTAAATAGTAAACAAATACGCTAAATGTAACCATCGCACATACGCTTCGGCTAGGCATAAAAAAAGAGGATTGCCGGTAGCCCAGCAATCCTCTCGTTCTGTCCGACAGGGGTTTATTGAATCTCTATCTGTTTGGTGGCAGGCGCCGTCTCGGCGATCTCCTTCTTAGGCAAGGAGATGTTCAACACGCCATTCTCCATCTTTGCGGCGATCTGATCGATATCGACGTTCTCAGGGATGACAAAGCTCTGAGAGTAAGAGGCGTAGGAGAATTCTCTCCGTATCCATGTTCCCTTCTTCTTGTCATCGTCTTTCTTCTCGTCTTTTTTCTCATCCTTCTTCTCCAAGGAGATGACCAATTCGTTGTACTCGTTGATGTTGATCTTAAAGTCCTCTTTGGTCATGCCTGGTGCAGCGATCTGGATGTCGTAATCCTTTTCGGATTCCTTGATGTTCACTGCTGGAGTGGCGAATTGCTTGACAGCAGGAACACCCATAAATTCATCATTGAAGAAGTCTTCAAAAATGGAAGGAAGCCAGCTGCCCGAGTTGGCGTTCTTTCTTGAATTTCTTACTAATGGTAACATAGTAACCTCCGTTTTTTAAGTAAACATTTAATTCATTTTCTGCCCCCGCTTCATCGGCGGGTTCACCATCGATAGTTCAATAAGCGTGCCAAGCCGATTTTTTTACTAACTAACTGACAATCAGTCATTAAGTAGACAAAATGTCCACTTTTGGGGCCTAAAAGATGGACAAATTGGCACATTCCGTCGCAGAAGAACGATGGAAGGGTCTGGCACGGTAAAATGGGGGTGCTATTTTTTCTCGATGTGCGTCACGGTGGCGGTTTTGCCCTGGACTTTAAATTTCACTTCGTAGCCGGCGAAGGGAAATCCGTAGGTGCGTTCCTCGTCGTCGTGGTAGGCGGGACGAGGGTCTTGTGCGATGATGTCCCGTAGTGTGTCCCTCTTCTTGGGTGGGATGAGGCTAAGTAGATTCTCGGGAATGTTCACTTCGAGCGTGTAGTCCGTGTTTTGCGAGGTGAATCCCTTGCTGGCCTCCGGGTGGCAGTCGGCCGGGATGTAGGGCTTGATATCGTAGATGGGTGTGCCGTCCATGAGGTCCGCCCCCGAGACAACCAGTATATCACCCCGTTCCTTGTCGTGCGCGATCTTCTCTAACTTTACGCAGGAGAGGCCTATTCCGTTGGGCCGGAAGGGCGAGCGGGTGGCGAAGACGCCCATGCGGGTGTTGCCGCCGAGTCGGGGAGGGCGGACGGTCGGCGACCAATCCTCCCGTATGTTTTCGGAGAATCCCCAGATGAGCCAGATGTGGGTGAAACCCTCCAAGCCACGGAGCGACTCCGCCTGTCTGAACTCCGGCTCGAAGACGATCTTCGCCTGTAGGCTCTCCACCAACCCGCTCTGCCTTGGAATGCCGAACTTGGTGGGGAGGTCGCCGTGGATGCGCGCGATGACTTTGAGTGCTGTGGTTTCCATCCTGCTCATTTTTTATGATTCATACGCGAAACTAATACTTCCGGCCCATAAATCAGCTTGTTTGCCACGATTATCGTATGGATTGATTCGATTTTCCTGCATGATGATGGCGGTATGCGCTATTTTTGTAATCGATGAAGAGTTGATAATATGTACAAACATAACACTGTAATTATTTAAGTTTTTTTCATGATAACCAGTGCCGGGGCTAATCCCCTCTCTTCAGGATAGGGGATAACTCGGACTCTATTGAAAAACAGTCGGTGTCGTTTGAAAAATTGCCCTGAAAAAACGCTTGAGGGAAATTTGTTTGTTTTTTGATTAATCGGAGGTGTGGTATGGGTACGTGCCGCACCTCCTTTTTTTTGTATCTTTGTGGTGTTTAATGTTCGGTTATGGTACCATTAAGGGATTTGTTCACGATATTCTTGCAGATCGGTGCGTTCACGCTGGGGGGCGGCTATGCGATGTTGGCGATGGTGGAGCGTTCCATCGTGACGAAGAAGGGCTATATCGGCAAGGAGGAGTTTTGGGACATGATAGCGGTGGTGCAGACGTTGCCTGGCGTCTTCGCCATCAATACAGCTCTCTATGTGGGGTATAAACTGCGGGGGAAGCGGGGTGCGTTGTGTGCTTCCGTGGGGGCTGCGTTGCCTTCCTTCATCGCCATCCTGTTGATCGCCGCGTTCTTCGCCGAGGTGAAGGATAACGAGCTGGTCGAGCGTATCTTCCGGGGCATCCGCCCTTGTGTGGTGGCGCTCATCCTCGTGCCGGCCGTGAACCTGATACGGAACAATTGCAAGGGGTGGAAGATGTTGCCCATCCCGCTGATTTCCGCCGCTCTGATCGGCTTCTTCAAGGTCTCTCCGATACTGATCATCGTGGTGGTGGCCGTGTCGGCTTTGCTCTATGGAATATATTTCAGTAAGAAAATGGAGGGGAGGTGAGTATGGTTCTGTTGAAGTTGTTTTATGTGTTCTTTAAGATCGGCATGCTGGGCTTCGGCGGCGGTTATGCGATGCTCTCCCTAATCCAGTTCGAGGTGGTGGACCACTATGCGTGGGCTACGCTCGGTGAATTCTCCGATATGTTGGCGATTTCCCAGATGACGCCGGGACCCGTCTCTATTAACACGGCCACCTATGTGGGCTATGCGGTGGCGGGACTGCCGGGTGCGGTGGTGGCGACGATCGCTTTGTGCCTTCCGTCCTTCCTGATGATGTATTTCGTGGTGCGTTTCCTGATGAAGAACAAGGAGAACAGGTACGTGCGATATGTGCTGTCTGGGTTGCGTCCTGTCTTGGGCGGACTCATCTTAGCGGCGGCCATGTTGCTGATGAACAGGGAGAACTTCTGCGACTTCGGATGGCCGGACCGTAACCTCTCCGTGCTCATCTTCGTGGCCTCCTTCGTGGCGCTCTACTGCTTTAAGGTGAATCCGATGTGGCTGATCGTCGCCTCGGGTGTGGTGGGGGCATTGATCATGTAGAAAAAATTAAATCAGGGAATATATGGAAAGGAGAAGAATCATGGCATGCTTAAGGTTGTTGACGACGTTGGTTTTCTCTTTGTCGTTCGCAATCAGTGCTTTAGGTGCGAAATATTCGTATGATATAAAGGATAAATCTGCGTTCGAAGCCTTCTCCGGGCTCCCGCTGGTGGGGAAATATGGTCAAGTCAGCGCTGTGAAGGTCTTCTATGTGATAAAGGGGAATAGTCTATATTTCCTGAATAATAAATACTACACCTTCCACTACGACTTTTGTGTGGACCAGCTGAATCCTTCCACGGATTTGTCACAATTCAATGAATACAATTATTCCCAGCACCCCAATCGTAAATATCTGTTGGCCAATGTGAATTACTATAAAACATTGGATGTGTACGCTTTGGAGTTCTCCGAGGCGGATGTTCTCACGCGTGATCAGGTGCTGTTGTTATGGAAGGAGGTCTCCCGCTCTTCCTGTTGGGGGAAGAACCTGAAGTTGATGCTTGGTAGTGGCCATATCGCGAAGATGCGCGCGCAGCTGGAGGGAGAGGTCCCTTTGTTGTCTCCGTCGGAGGTTTATGGCACCTTGTCTTACCAAGCCGTCAGCCCGAAGAGCTGTGACGGCAGATTGCGTTTCGTATCGGACCTTGATTCTATGTGGGGGAAGATAGAGCCTACGGATGTGGTCGTGTTGCCACATTCCCCGCTTGTGTTGCCGCAGGTGGCGGGTGTTATCGTGGCGGAGTTCCAGACCCCGTTGAGCCATTTGTCCATATTGGGTCAGAACCGAAAGATCCCTGTGGCGGCCTTGAAGGATGCGTTCCAAAACGATCTCTTGCGTAGTTATGATGGCAAACTGGTCCATTTCGAGGTGACCTCGGACACGTTCCGTCTGAAGGAGATAGAGGAATTGAAACAGGCTAAGAAGCGCAAGAAAATGTTGTCGTTGGGATATGACCTGTCGGTGGACCGGTTGGTCCATCTCGATTCGCTCGGTAGAAACGCCCATCGTTATATAGGGCATAAAGCCTGCAATTTCTCCCTCCTCAGCCAACTCAGCAGGGAGGAGGACTCTCGGTTTAAGGTGCCGGAGTGTGCCTTTGCGATCCCTTTCTATTTTTACCAGCAGCATGCGCTTCGTTCGGGAGCGCAGGGGTTGATCGACACGCTCATAGACGAGGGTGTTTCTTGGGAGGACCAAAAGGTGTCGGAGTGGTTGAAGAAGATACGTGCCGTGATCGTCTCCTATCCGATGGATTCCTCCTTGGTGGAGTCGCTCGACCGTCAGGTGGAGGGGTGCGCTTTCGAGAAGTTGCGGTTCCGTTCCTCCACCAATGCGGAGGATGCCGCATGGTTCTCAGGCGCAGGCTTGTATGACTCGCAGTCTGCGGTCATTGGCAGTTCTAGCAAGACAATGGAGCGGGCGGTGAAGCGTGTTTGGGCGAGCCTCTGGTCGTATGCGGCCTATAAGGAGCGTTGCTATTATCGGATAGACCAAAGATGTGTCTTCATGGGAGTCTTGGCCCATCGTGCCTTCCCTTCGGAGCAGGTGAATGGTGTGGCTGTGACAAAGAATCTGTATAGGGCAGATTACCCAGGCTTTACGGTGAATGCGCAGGTGGGCAATGAAAATGTGGTGGCGCCGTCGCCGGGTATCGTTTGCGACCAGTTCATCTGTGTGCCTCAGCGGTATGATGAGTTGTATGCGGACAAATATCCTATTGATATTATCACACAATCCAACCTGACGGATGGTGAGTTGACCATGAACGACGAGGAGATCAATCTGCTGGCGGGGCAACTGGATATAATCAATGATTTCTTCTATGAAAAGTTACGCCTCAATGTCTTGTATGAGGAGTTTGCGGTAGATGTGGAATTTAAATTGGACGGGCCAACTCGCCAACTCTATGTGAAGCAAGTCCGCCCGTATAATAATTAAAATTCATAATTTCCTAGGGCGTTGCCCTAGGCTATATGTGTGTCGCCCTTTCAGGGCTGGGGTTTGCGCATCGTGCAGAGCCGCACATCCCTTCCCTCAATTGACTTCGTCGAACTGACGTTTCATAATTCAAAATTCATAATTTCCTAGGGCGTTGCCCTAGGCTATATATGTATCGCCCCTTCAGGGCTGGGGTTTGCGCATCGTGTAGAGTCGCACATCCCTTCCCCCAATTGACTACGTCGAACTGACGTTTCTTAATTCAAAATTCTTAATTCTTAATTAACAACGAGCTGTCCCCATAACTCAAGAACCTGAAATCATTCTTCATGGCATAGTCGTACATCCTCTTCCAATCGTCGCCCACGAAGGCGGAGATGAGCAGCAACAGGGTGCTCTGCGGTTGGTGGAAGTTGGTGATGATGGCCTTCACCAGGTGGAATTGGTAGCCTGGCACGATGATGATTTGGGTGTCTGCGCTGATGCTCTCCAGCTCATGCTTCTCCATGTATCGGAGGATGGCGTCCAACGACTCTTCCGTGGAGAGGGTGTAGCCGCTCTCGTAGGGCATCCATTGCGTCACCTTGAGCTCGGTCTCCGGTAGATTCATGTTCTCCGCCAGCTGGCAGCCGATGTAGTAGAGGCTCTCCAACGTGCGGACGGAGGTGGTGCCGACCGCCACGACCTTGCCTGCCTTGCGTATTTTTTCGATGACGCTACGGCGGACGCATATCCATTCGGAGTGCATCTCATGGTCGCCGATGGTCGCCGATTTGACCGGTTGGAAGGTGCCGGCCCCCACATGGAGCGTCACTTCCTCGCAGCTGATGTTTTTCTTGCGGAGCGACTCGAACACCTCGGGTGTGAAGTGGAGTCCGGCCGTAGGCGCCGCCACAGAACCCTTGATCTTCGAGTAGACGGTCTGGTAGGTCACCTTGTCGCGGTCCACCGTCTCCCGATGCAGGTATGGAGGGATAGGCAATACGCCGAAAGCGTCCAGGATATCCGCGAAGTTGGTGCTTGGCTCGTCCCAGAAGAAGCGCACGTGGTAGGCGTTCCCCTCCGCCTCCAGTTTCTCCGCCTTGAGGATCACCTCCTTGCCGTTCACTGTTACGTCACGTTCCAGTATGGTCCCCGCCTTCCACTTGCTGGCGTTGCCAACCATGCATTTCCAGACACATTCGCCGATGGCTTGGAAGGTGAGCACGTAGTCGTGGGGGCGTACCGGCTCCAGGCAGAATACCTCGATGCGGGCGCCGGTCTCCTTGTGGAAGAGGAGGCGGGCTTGGATGACGCGGGTGTTGTTGCAGACCAGCAGATCCCCCTCGTTGAGGTATTGGGAGATGTTCTTGAACGTCGAGTGGGAGATGTCCCCGTCTCGATAGAGCAACAGTTTCGATTCGTCCCTTTTCTCTAAAGGGAATTTGGCGATTCGCTCGTCTGGAAGGTCATAGTTGAAATCCTCTATGGCGATATTTTGCGGAGTCTTCATGTCTTCTTCTTTAATTCTCCGCGAAGGTAGTTAATTGAATTAAGAGTTATGAATTAAGAATTAAGAATTCCTCTTTCCTTGTTTATTCTTTGATTATTTTCCTTGTCGCCGACTTTCCGTCCTTTGTTATTTTCAAGAAATACAGTCCGGGCTGCAATTCCCTTATTGACATGACGTTGCCGACAGCACTCTTCAGTAATTTTCCGTTTTCAGCGAAGAGGGAAAGCGAACATTCATCAATGCTTACATAAACAGCATCCGATGCAGGATTAGGATGGACGGAAACATCTAGTTCGGATTTGATATCTCTTACTCCGTCAACACTTTTGCTGATCACTTTTGTGAATCCATCGATTGTAGAAAGATCCGTTTGCGTGTAAAATGGTGCAGGCATCCCTCCCATCATATAATTGCCCTCTCTATCCCTCCAATAAAAGACATGTAAACAAGTATCTTCATGTGTGTCAATGATGAAATTCCACGCTTTGTCCAAATCTTCATATAAATATCTTAAACGATTCACGTTGTCAATGTCACTAAAATTTGAGGTGTCTTCAATGAGATAAACATCATATATGGGGCTCTCTTTTTGTGTGTAAAATTCGATTTTATTTGTTAGACTTGCTATTGCTTGGGTTTTGGTCGTTCTTCCATCAGTTCTTACAACATCCCATTTCGTTAAACGTTCGGGAATTCCGATTGTGTCTATTACTTTGTAAGAAGAATCTTGCTTCGATAAGAATATATATTTCACGTATGGGGATTGCCTTTCAAAAATAATATTGTAAGGTGTTGTGATGAAAAAAGCATAGTGGTCTTGTGGTACGAAAAACGTGTCTGAAGCAGACCCAATCAATTCGTTGTTTTCATACAAACCTCGATAGTTGATAATAGTGTCCACATCGTGTTCCATCACACCCACGGTGTAAGAACAACGATAATCTGTTAACTCAAATCCCCAAAGAGTGTCCGAAGCATATTCATAAACGAAGTCCAAGGCCGAGTCTGCGCTTTCAAATGCGAAGGATGCCGATGATATCATCAATGATAAGTATAGAAGTAAATGTCTCATGTTATTTTTTATAAAATCCACCCCTTCGTTATTCTTTGATTATTTTCCTTATCGCCGACTTCCCGTCCTTTGTTATTTTCAGGAAATACAATCCGGGCTGCAATTCCCTTATTGGCATGACGTTGCCGACAGCACTCTTCAGTAATTTTCCGTCGTCAGCAAAGAGGAAAAGCGAGCATTCATCAATGCTTACATAAACAGCATCTGATGCAGGATTAGGATGGATGGAAACATCTAGTTCGGATTTGATATCTCTTACTCCGTCAACACTTTTGCTGATCACTTTTGTGAATCCATCGATTGTTGAAAGATCAGTTTGCGTGTAAAATGGTGCGGCTATCATATCGATCATCGCATAAGTTCCTTCTCTATCCCTTGCGCACCTGACATGTAGGCAAGTATCTTCGTGTGTGTCAATGATGAAATTCCATGCTATGTTCATGTCTTCATGTAAATATCTTAAACGATCCACGTTGTCAATCTTGCTGAAATTCGTAGTGTCTTCGATAAGATAGACATCATATATTGGGGGATTGGCTTGCGTGTAATAATCGATACGGTGTGATATGCATACAATTGCTTGATTTTTCGTTAATCTTCCGTCTATCCTCACCGTGTCCCATTTCGTTAAACGTTCAGGAATTCCGACTGTGTCTATTACTTTGTAAGAAGAATCTTGCTTTGATAAAAACAGATATGTCACGTATGGAGATTGGTCGTCGTAAACAAAGTTTTCAGGTGTTGTGATGAAAAAAGCATAGTGGTCTTGTGGTACGAAAAACGTGTCTGAAGCAGACCCAATCAATTCGTTGTTTTTGTACAAATCTCTATAGTTGATAATTGTGTCCACATCGTGTTCCATCACACCCACACGATAATAGTAATCGTAAAAATCTGGAATAGAGTCCGAAGCATATTCATAAACAAAGTCCAAGGCCGAGTCTGCGCTCTCAAATGCGAAGGATGTTGTTGATATCATCAGTGATAAGTATAGAAGGAAATGTTTCATGTTATTTTTTATAAAATCCACCCCTTCGTTATTCTTTGATTATTTTCCTTGTCGCCGACTTTCCGTCCTTTGTTATTTTCAAGAAATACAGTCCGGGCTGCAATTCCCTTATTGACATGACGTTGCCGATAGCACTCTTTAGCAATTTTCCGTCGTCAGCAAAGAGGGAAAGCGAGCATTCATCAATGCTTACATAAACAGCATCCGATGCAGGATTAGGATGGACGGAAACATCTAGTTCGGATTTGATGTCTCTTACCCCATCAACACTTTTGCTGATCACTTTTGTGAATCCATCGATTGTAGAAAGATCCGTTTGCGTGTAAAATGGTGCGGCTATCATAGCGATCTTCGGATATATTCCTTCTCTATTCCTCCAATATACGACATGTAAACATGTGTCTTCATGTGTATCAATGATGAAGTTCCACTCTTTGTACAAATCTTTAAGCAAATATCTTAAACGATCCACGTTGTCAATTCCGCTGAAATTCGTAGTGTCTTCGATAAGATACACATCATATGTTTGGGGATTCGCCTGCGTGTAATAATCGATACAGTGTGATATGTCTTCTATTGCTTGTTTCTTCGTTATCCTTCCGTCTATCCTCACGCTGTCCCATTTCGTTAAACGTTCAGGAATGCCGACTGTATCTATCTTCTGGTAAGATGAATCTTGCTTTGATAAAAACAGATATGTCACGTATGGAGATTGTCCTTCAAAAACAAAGTTTTCAGGTGTTGTGATGAAAAAAGCATAGTGGTTTTGTGGTACGAGAAACGTATCTGATGCAGATCCGATCAATTCGTTGTTTTTGTACAAATCTCTATAGTTGACAATTGTGTCCACATCGTGCTCCATCACACCCACACGATAATAGTAATCGTAAAAACTGGGAATAGAGTCCGAAGCATATTCATAAACAAAGTCCAAGGCCGAGTCTGCGCTTTCAAATGCGAAGGATGTTGTTGATATCATCAGTGATATGTATAAAAGGAAATGTCTCATGTTATTTTTTTATGATTGGTTTAACTACTCTTGAATTATCTGTATTAATAGCGACATAATAACAACCTGTCGGACAATTAGACAAGTCCAAATTTATCCTTGTCTTTTCTTTTGTCTCAACCTCTTTTACGCTGGTTCCAAAAACATTGTGCACGGTTATCTTGTTAATGTTATTTTGAGGAGAATGGATGCTGAATATCCCTGTTGATGGATTGGGGTATATCAGGACCGCATCTATTGTCAATTCATCTCCAACAGAGGTAGGTACATCCTCTTCTGGTTCGAATGTACCCTCATAGGTTACAACTTGACCATAATTGTTCATAAATGTGATGTTGTACATTGTAGGTGCAGAAAACACATCGCATTCCGTAGTGTACTCGTTTTCAAGTTTGGTGTTTTCACTATACCAGACATCAACCACTCCGTCTTCAAAGATATTTCCAGATGTTCGGTCAAGAAGGTTTTCTTTTAGGCCTTCCATATATTCGCAATTTGTGTAAACTCCTCTAATTATTGACCATTTGCGGGCGGTTTTTTCCATATACTTGATCTTCAGTATGTATGAATTCGCATTCTCCACATAGAATGAAAGTTTTCCCGCTTTCCCGATTGTTGATCGTGTGCACGTCGCATGAATGTCATGCTCGTGGTTTTCATTCCCTTTTTGGGGTGAAAAACCTATTAAGGCAGTTTGCAAGGAGTCGGTAACGACTGATTTTGTTGTGAAATCAAGATTGTAATAGCCATTATTGCTATTTATCCCCCATCCGTAATTAACATATAAATAATAACCGTCATCTTTTTTTTGGAAGCCGCTTATAATATAGCAATGGCTAAGATTTCCGATAATTACCGGTCTTCCTGCGATCAATTCTGTAATTACTAAGCTTATCCACTCAGCCATTGGGTATGTATCAGATTCGCTCCTATTTAGTTGTCTCGAGTATTCCTCTGTGTAAATGTTTCCGTAAGCATTATAGCCAATAAGTCCAGGCCTCACTACTTTTGTACACATGTGTTCATGAAATGCTCTTGTAAATGAACAACCATATGAGACATCAAGCATATATCCACAGTCTCTTAACAGGGTGGATACCTCGTTCATGTTCCTGACAGATGAATTCACATCCAGTATGGGAGGCATTGAATCCCAAGTGTATTTGCTTTCGTATAATTCGTCTTTGTAAGTATATGTGACGGAATTTGGCCATTTCCATTTCCAAAGCACTTGCGCCAAGGCGGTGGGTACACACCCTGCAACTGCATGTTCACATCCGTTAACCGAAGGCATCATAATGTTATAGGAAATTCCGAGAGGATTATTATTTGTTCCTGTATTCTTATCTGTCACTTCACCTTCGCATTTCCGCTGTTTCCATTCCACTGCAGCCCCAACGTTAGGGTCGTAAAGCAAGTCGGGAACTTCATTCACGTAATCTCCTGGGCCGTAGATGGGGGGATAATATTCTTCTATCATCCAAGTGTCCCATTTCTGGAGAGATTCTGTACTAAGACTTCTTAACGGATTCTCTTCTCTATAGATAACTTCACGTTTACACTTGATCAGAAAATCCAATAGGTTTTCGTTGTCAATGCTATCCTCCGGAAGAAATCTGCCAGTCTCTGAATATGCAAGGATGGGGTCTGATTTTTTGCTTCCTGATGTCAGGACATAGCCTCCGCCTTTAAAATTGAATGCATACATTGCTGTAATGCCAAGCGTGTCGAATGTTACTACATCCGCTACTGCATCGGTCTTGCCAAAAGACCTTTTCATAAAATTACAGGCAACCTTCTGTGCGTCGCTATAATCGACTGGGTCTGCTTCGACTAAACAAAACGGGCTAAACAATAAAATTGGCAATAAAACTTTAGTAGTTATTTTTAATACATAGTTTAAAAATAATATTTTTTTTATACTTATCATAGTGACTTTATTTTTTAATAAGAAAACATGCAAAGATACAATATTCTTTATAATAAAAAATACACAAATTAATTTTTTTAATCCAAATGCATGGTGATTCTTTGTGTCACCCCTTTGGGGTTCCCTTCTGCGCCGTTATCTGTTATACAGGGGTTTATACCCCTGCCTGTAGGATATCGCCCCGCTGGGGCTTTGTGCTGCACCGTTCGTCCGAAAGGGGAAGAGTTATTGGATCGCAGATGCTGGGACGAGTGCTCCTAAGACCTTCTGATTCGTTCGCCCCATCAGCTCTTAACTTTTAATTCTTAATTGACTACGTCGAACTAACGTTTCTTAATTCTTAATTCATATTTCTCTCCGTCGCTTATTATTTGTTATCTTTGCATGTCTCCTGCCGAAAGGGCAGGAGCATGTGATTTTAGTGTTTAACGAATATCTTACACGTATGAAACTTATTGCGATACCCACGAGGGATGGCAGGGTGGACGACCATTTCGGACATTGTGCATACTATACGATCTATCATTTGAACGATGATAACAAGGTGGTGATTCAGGAGCGCCTTGATTCACCGCAGGGCTGTGGTTGCAAGTCCAACATCGCCAGCCTGTTGCGTGAGATGGGTGTGACCCTGATGCTGGCGGGCAATATGGGCGATGGCGCCTTCCGCAAGCTGTCGGAGCAACAGATAGAGGTGATCAGAGGGTGCCACGGAAAGGTGGACGACGTGCTGGCGCAACATCTGGCGGGCAAGCTGTCGGACTCCCAAGAGTCGTGCGACCATCATGATTGCCACGGGTCGGACAACCTGAAGTTTTCATACGTCGTTCCTGAAAAAAATAATTGAGACATGGTGAAGGTTGGTGATAGAGTCCGCTTCCTGAACGCTACGGGTGGCGGAGTGGTTAGTAAGATAGTGAGCCGTGAAATGGTCCTGGTGACCGACGAGGACGGCTTCGATGTGCCTACGCTGGCGCGTGAGTGTGTGGTGGTGGATGCCGCCGCCGACCGCAAGGAGAGCAAGTCGGAGGAGGTGCGTCCGGTGCCCGATAAGATAGAGAACCTCAAGCCGGAGTCCGCCGAGGAGGATGATGACGACTCGTACGAGCCGGGGGAGGAGACGCAGGAAGGGGAGACCCTGAATGTATTTCTTGCCTATCTCCCGCATGACGTCAAACGACTCTCCGTGACCAATTACGACTGCTATCTGATCAACGACAGCAATTATTACCTGGGTTATAACGTGGCGAACGGAAACGGCTCGATGTTCATCTCCCGTGCCGCGGGTTTCATCCAGCCGAACACGAAACTCCTGCTGGAGGAGGTCAACAAGGATCAACTCAATGACTTGGAGATCCTGCGTGTGCAGTTGATGCCCTTCAAGCAGAAGAAGGCCTACAAGGGCAAACCTGCGTTCGACGTGCAGGTGAAGGTGAACCCTGTGAAGTTCTATAAGTTGCATAGCTTCGTCGAGAACGATTATTTCGACGAGGATGCGCTGCTCTTCCCGATCGTGAAGAACGATGGCGCATGGGGCGAGGAAATCTCCGCCGAAAAGATGAAGGAGGTGCTGAAGGATAAGGAGACGAAGTTCCCCGCTAAGGTCTCCGTCTCCAGCAAGCCGAAGCAGGATGTCGTGGAGATAGACCTGCACATCAACCAGTTGTTGGACAATACGACGGGCATGAGCAACGGTGACATACTGCAGTACCAGTTGGACAAGTTCAACGAGGTGATGGGGCAATACGCGAAGCAGAAGGGCCAGAAGATCGTCTTTATCCATGGCAAGGGCGACGGGGTGTTGCGCAAGGAAATCTTAAAACAACTGAAGCATAAATACGCCACTTGTTACGTGCAGGACGCATCCTTCCTTGAGTATGGATATGGTGCGACTATGGTCACAATCAAATAAAGGTTTACCGTATGACGCTACTGATCATATCACTTTTTGCCACGTTGGGAATCTCCTTCCTCTGCTCCCTGATGGAGTCGGTGCTCTATTCCACCACCTCTTCGTACATCGAGTCGTTGGAGGATGGGAAGGGCGTCCGTCTGCTGAAGAATCTGAAGTATAACATAGAGAACTCCATTGCGGCCATCCTCTCCTTGAACACGATCGCCAACACGGCGGGCGCCTCTCTCGTGGGTGCGCAGGCGGCGGAGGTGTTGGGCAATGAACTTCTGGGCTTTGTCTCTGCCGTGCTGACGGTGCTGGTATTGGTTTTTTCGGAGATCATCCCTAAAACCATCGGTTCCACCTATTGGCGGAAGCTATGTGTGCCGGTCGCCTATCTGATCAATGGTGTCTATTACTTGTGCTTCCCGTTGGTGGTGGCCTCCCGTTTGCTGACGAAGCTGATCGCGAAGAAACAGCCGCAGACGGTGAGCCGTGAAGAGGTGGCGGCGCTCACGAAGATCGGTGAGCGGGAAGGCGTCTTCATGAAGAACGAGAGCAAAATCATCAATAATTTGGTGAAGATGGAGACAGTCAAGGTACATTCCATCATGACCCCTCGAACGGTAGTCTTGGCGGCGCAGGAGGATATGACCTTGGAGGAGTTTTTCAGGAAAAGACGTTATCTGTGTTATTCCAGAATACCTGTTTACACGGAGGATATCGATGACATCACAGGCTTTGTGCTGAAGACGGATATCTTGATGAACCTGGCGAACGGCAAGAAAAAGATCAAGCTTAAATCCATCAAACGTGACATCATGGTTTGTTACGAGAACACCTCTTTGCCTAAGTTCTACGACCTCTTGGTGACGCGTAAGGAGCACATCGCCCTGGTCATTGACGAGCATGGAGGCATGGAGGGAATCGTGACGATGGAGGATGTTGTGGAGACGATCCTAGGCTTGGAGATCACGGATGAGAGCGACGCCCAGACCGATATGCAAGCCTTCGCCAAGGCGCTTTGGGCGAAACGCGCCAAACACTTGGATGTGGCTGAAGTGGAGGATGATACGGCTGTCGATTCTGAAGGCGGATCAATTGAATAGCCTGAAGACGTCGTTCATATTGGCGAATATAATCAACATAAATAGGAAAATCATGCCTATCATTTGCGCCCGGATGAGGGTCTTTTGACTAGGCTTCCTCCTCGTGATCATTTCGTAGAGGACAAACATGATGTGTCCGCCGTCCAACCCAGGGATAGGCAGGAGGTTCATGAAGGCAAGGATGACGGAAAGGTAGGCGGTCATCTCCCAGAAAATCTCCGCATTGAAAGGGTAAGGGAACAATCTACCGATGGAGATGAATCCTCCCATGCTTTGCGCACCCTCTTTGGTGAAGACATATTTCATGTCGCTCGCATAGCCTGTGAATTTCTTCACACCCCTTTGGATACCGTTGGGTATGGATTCCCAAAACGAGTATTTCTTGGTCCTGACAGGGTAGAAATCGGTTATTCTTTTCATATAGACCCCAATCTTTCCGTTGTGGTCGGGGGTTATCTGCAATTGGACGGGAACGCCCGCCCGCATGACTGTGATGTCCAGGTTGAGGTTCTTATGCTCCGCGAATGCGTCTATGCAGCTCCCCATGAAGATTGGTTGGGAACCTCCGACAGAGATGACACTGTCTTTCGCCTTGAGTCCAGCCGTTTCTGCGCGTGAACCTGCGATGACGGAATCCACCACGAAGGGGATCCTGTAATTCGCGAACCCTTTTTTCTCCTGCAATATCTGTTGCATGAGGTCGTCCGGCATGTTGAGGCTGACTTCCTTCCCGTTTCGCAGGACAGTCACTCTCTCTGCGTTGACGATGGCTCGGAAAGACTCTTCGTCGAGCGCCTCCAACACCATATCGTCCGCACGGAGTAGGATGTCACCATCTTGAAAACCAGCTTTTTGGGCGGATGGACTGAACTCCATACCTGTTTTGACGTCTTGCAATGCGATGTATTTATCTCCGAAATGGAAGGAGATGGCGGAGTAGATGAGAATGGCCAGTAGGAAATTGAAGGTCACGCCCGCAATCATCACAAGGAATCTCTGCCAAGCCGGTTTGGATCGGAACTCCCAGTCCTGCACCGGGCGTTTCATCTGCTCCGTGTCCATGGATTCATCGATCATGCCCGCTATCTTCACATATCCTCCTAGGGGAAGCCACCCGATGCCATAGGTCGTTTCACTGTTCTTCGGCTTGTATTTGAACAGCGAGAACCATGGGTTGAAGAAAATATAGAATTTTTCTACCCGGATCTTGAATAGACGGGCGAATAGGAAGTGCCCGAACTCGTGGATAACCACCAGAATGGAAAGGGATAGGAAAAATTGCAATATGGTGACTAATAGTTGCATGCGTGGTTGTTTATTTTAGTTTTGCGGATAGTTCTGCGGCAATGCGACGTGCCTCCTTGTCGCTCTCTACATAGACTTCGTAAGACGTCTGTTTGGTGAATGTGGCGGTTTGCATGGTCTTCTCGATGACGTCGGACATCTCGAGGAAGCCGATCTCCCCCTTGAGGAATTCAGCCACTGCCACTTCGTTGGCGGCGTTCAGGATGCAAGGCATGTTGCCGCCCTTGTCCATCGCATCGAAGGCGAAGGCGAGGTTGCGGAACACCTCCATGTCCGGTTTTTCGAAGGTGAGGTCCTTGCACTCGAAGAAGTCCAACCGCTTGAAATCGTTCTTGAGACGGTTCGGGAACCCGAAGGCGTATTGGATAGGCAACTTCATGTCTGGCAAGCCCATCTGCGCCTTGACCGATCCGTCCTGGAACTGCACCATGGAGTGGATGATCGATTGCGGGTGCACCACTGGCACGATCTGTTCAGGCTTCACGCTGAAGAGCCATTTCGCCTCGATGACCTCGAATCCTTTGTTCATCATGGAGGCGGAGTCTATCGTGATCTTGGCGCCCATGCTCCAGTTCGGATGCTTCAGGGCGTCCTTGGCGGTGACGGTCTCTAAGAATTTCCTGTCCTTGCCTCTGAACGGGCCACCCGAGGCAGTCAGTATGATGCGCTCGATCGGACTGGTTTCCCCCACCAAGCATTGGAAGATGGCCGAGTGCTCGGAATCGACCGGCAGGATAGGGCATCTGTTCTTGATGGCGAGGTCGCACACCAGTTCGCCCGCCACGACCATGGTCTCCTTGTTCGCCAAGGCAATGGTCTTCCCTGCTTTGAGGGCAGCAATGGTCGGTTGCAGACCTGAATATCCTACCATGGCGGTAAGGACAATGTCTACTGGTCCCATGGCGGCTACGTCCGCGATGGATTGTGTGCCGGCGAACACCTTGATGGGCAGGTCGGCCAGCGCCTCTTTCACGCCCTGGTATTTCGCTTCGTTGGCGATGACCACCACTTCCGGCTTGAATTTCCTCGCCTGTTGGATGAGCAGTTCGTCGCTGTTGTTCGCCGTCAAGGCATAGACCTCAAAAAGGTCGGACTGCTCTTCGATGACCTCCAACGCTTGCGTGCCGATGGAGCCAGTGGAACCTAAAACCGCTATCTGTTTCTTCATGATGAATATCCTTTCGTTAGAATGATATGTAAGTCAGCGGGTTCACCGCCACGCCATCCTTCCAGAGCTCGAACTCGAAGTAGGAGTCCATACCATTTCGGAAGGTGGTCAGGATCTCTCCCGCATGCACTTTCATTCCTTTTTGCTTTATGAATGGCTGACGAGTCTTGTAGACCGTCACAATATTGTCTGCGTGTTGTATGCAGAGCTCGTATAGGTTGTGGAAGGAGTAGTCGGATGAGATGACTATACCGTCCAGAACGGAGAGTACGCTGGTGTTCTGCACCGCCACGATAGTGGTTCCGTAAACCCTTTTCCGTATGTTGAACGTGTCGATCACGCGCCCTTTCGCAGGAGAGCACATCAAGTAGGTTGTCTCGACCTCCTCTGATGAGGAGGTGATGGAGTTGATATTCTCCAGCTCGCCAGCCTCGAAAGAGTCTCGGTATGCGGTTTCCCTTTCAGAAGGTTCCAAGGATATTTTGTCCGAAGTAATATTGCTCAACACTTGCGGGGTGGAGGCAGAATCCAACAACACCTTACCCGTCATCACAGCCCGAAGTCCTTCCATATACTGTATTTGGACATCAAGCTGTTCCGAGAGAGAATCCACGACAAGCGCATCCTGCATCAGTTGACGTCTGAGATTGATGTTCTCCGTATAGCCAGGCAAGAACCCACGCATAGGAGTCTTGATGATGAGAAAGGCAATGAGGAAGAAGTAAACGATGGCGACAAGAAAACCCGCGGCCAACACCGTTCCCTTCGACAAACGGATATGGAACACCTCTTCCAACGTATTTTCGTTCAAGATGGAAATCTTATATTTGAATCGAATCCTTTTCAGGAAATTATCTAACTTATTGTCCATGTCTACAATACTCTTCTTCTAAATTCTGAACAAATAATACCTGTGGCCATAGCCACATTAAGGGATTCGGATGTGGCTCTACCCGAAGGATAATTCGGGATGAACAAACGATTACGGATAAGTTTGGATATCCTCGCCGATATACCGTTTCCCTCGTTCCCCATCACGATGTAACCATTAGGAGTAAGGTCTTGGCTGTAGATATCCGCTCCATCGAGGAATGTCCCGTAGATCGGGGCATCCTCCACCTCCCGCAGGAAGCGTTCCAGATCCAGATAGTGGACTCTAACCCGCGCGATGGCACCCATTGTAGCTTGCACCACCTTAGGATTGTATACGTCTGCCGTGTCTAAGGAACAGATAATGTCCTCGATACCGAACCAGTCCGCCACACGAATGATGGTACCCAAATTACCTGGGTCTTGTATAGTGTCCAACACCAATGAAAGATGTTGCGACATGTTCCTCATATCAATGGAAGGTGTCGCCTTCTCAAACACCGCCAATGCGGATGGAGGTGATTGCAGAAGCGATGCCTTGGCGATTTCATCTTTCTCTGCGAGGATAACCTCCTCAGCCATCACCTCGGGATGTTGTTCCATGAATGCATGAGTACAAATCAAAGTGCGGCAACGGAAGTTGGGGAGCAGGTCGGACACCAATTTTTCCCCTTCCGCGAGGAAAAGTCCCGACTCATCCCTCTCCTTCTTTTTCGACAGAGAAGCGATTGACCGTATTTTATTCTTACTCAGCGACATCCGTTTCCTATCATTCCAAGCCCACCAATTCGATCTCGTAGTACATCGTTCGATACTCGCCCACGTCCGATGTCGTATACCCTTTAATCGTCACATTATCCGAGTTGCCGAGATCGAAAGGAATAATGACCTTACACTTGCCACCTATACGTAAATTCCTCACCGCTTGTTGGAATCCGACTCCAAACGTCGCATCCGACGTGCCAGAACTGAGTTTAAAGCACTGAGGGTCTGGGGCATACTGAGAAGTGCAATTGTATATCATATTGCCATTCATAGAATAACCCACATAACGCACATACGCTGTCCAATCGTTTTGAGGAATGATATCACCCTCCCCTTTTTTCACCTGATGATAATAGAGGCCCTTGGCTTTCCCGGAAGCGTAAAGGTAATAGATTTCCTTGCCCTCCTCATTGAGCCACTCTCCATCAGAGTCCGGCATGCCACCAACCACGGAAATGTGTCTGTCACTGATGAACTTCTCAATCGCCTCATCCTCTTCTTCCTGATAGTCCGAATAGGTCATTGTATCCCCACACCCCATCAGTGATGCCATGAACACAGTGGAAAGAGAAACAAATGCTTTTTTTAAAAGATTGGTTGAAACCATTATTTTACTGTTATTATTAATATTCAATTACATTCCGCGCTCAACCTCTATGATGGAAAGGGTCATATAGAGTGGCGTCCAACTGTTGATGCACTTTCCTTTCCCGATGACGCCGTATCCCAACATGGAAGGCACGATGAACACGCCCTTCCCCGAAGTTCGGAGCATCGGGATAGCCTCCCTCACACCCTTTTCGATGTCGGAATGTCCGATAGTGATTGTTTTAACCATATCGGTCATATTTTCGCAAGGCGCACCACCCAACGGGGCGACCGTGTACTGGAAAGTGACTTTATCATTCTCGACGATGGAATCCCCCTCTCCCACCTCAATGATGTGGTAGCGGAGCCCTGAAATGCTTCTTTTCATCTCCAGTTTAGAGGAGTCAATGTAACGGTTAATTTCCTGATCTTCCAGTTCGACAAACTGTCTGTTCAGCTCCATGAAATCCTCACGGAGGTCCTCCTGCTTGTTTTTGTTCACAGGGATCTGGACCTGTTCCTTTCCACAAGAGGCGAAAAAGAAAAGCAGCAAACCATATATGCATACTGCGTATTTAGCCATTAGTGCGCCTCCTTAACTCCGCAGCCAACTCTTCTTTCAGGGAAGGAAGATTCTCCTCGAATTTGGAGATAGTCTCCTGCATGGTTTGATAGGATTCTCCCCCAGATGCGTTCTTATGTCCACCACCATTAAAATGTTTTGCGGCGAACTCATTGGTTGCCACATCACCCTGAGAGCGGAATGAGCACTTGATCTTACCGCCCTCCTCCTTAAAAAAAGCGGAGAATATCACGCCTTTGATAGAGAGCGGCATATTGACGAACCCCTCCGTATCTCCTTTTTTGAAATCGTATTTGGAGAGTTCCTCGCTCGTAAGAGAAATCATGGCAGCTCCATACTCCGGATATATCTTCATTTTCTCATACAACATGTACCCCATGAGTCGGTATCTACTCTCCGAATAGTTATTGTACACTTTGTCATAGATAGCATCCTTATCGATACCCTTCTTAATGAGTTCGGAGATGATGGTATAGACCTCCGGGTTATTGGAGTTATAGGTGAATCCTCCCGTATCCGTCATCATCCCCGTATAGATGCATTCAGCGCACCCCTTGGTCATCTCCGTGAAGTACCCCATTCTACAGATGAGACGGAAAACCATTTCAGACGTAGAAGCGAACTGAGGGTAAGAAATCACCACATTAGCGAAGTTGCCTGGGTTCAGATGATGGTCGAGCATCAGTTTCTTTGCCGCAGAATCCGCCACGCTAATCGCAACATTTTCGATGCGTTTCAGCACATTGAAGTCCAATGCGCATATCAGGTCTGCTTTTTCAATCAAAGAGTCCGCCACAAACTTTTTTTTCTCATAGACAACGATGTCCGATGCGCCCGACATCCATTTCAGGAATCCGGGGAGATCATTCGGAACGACTACATATACATTCTTACCTATTGTCTTTAGGAAATTACATAAAGCCAATGATGACCCTATCGCATCACCGTCAGGGGAAACATGCGTCACGACAACAATATTTTCGGCGTCTTCTATCAAAGATTTCGCCTGTTGTATCAGGTCTTCGTCAATAATTTTCGTAATCATAAAACTCCTCGTTAAAGACGACGCTAAGATACAAAAAAGTTTGGCATTTTGTTTCATAAAGAGGAATCATTTCCCCCTCCGTCAGAATAGGGGTTTCATTGACCTCACAAGGGGAAACTAAATAAATAAAAGGAGGTCAAAGGCTGATAATATCACTTAGCCAAGCGGAAGCCCGAATTAGGATCCTCCGAATTTCCGAATAATGATATTTCCCCGTACATTTCTAGGGGGGAAAAGGGCAATCCCAATCCTGCGAAAGTCCCCATGCGTCATGGGGAAGCCCCACGGAGGGAAGGAGTCCACGGAGAAGGCCACCCTAATATCACAATAAACTCCGTGCCTCTGTGTCTCCATGAGGAAAACAAACCCTCACGGAGAATAGAGTACACGGAAAAGGCTCCCCTAATATCACAATAAAACTCCGTGTCCTCCGCGTCTCCGTGAGATAAGGAACGACACCCACGGGGAATAGGAGTACACATAGAAGGGGGAACATCCTATTACACAACAAACTCCGTGCCCTCCATGAGGGAAACAGATCCTCACGGAGAATAAGAATCCACGGAGAAGAATTCCCTAATACCACAACAAAATTCCGTGTCCTCCGTGTCTCCATGAGGAAAACAGATCCTCACGGAGAATAGAAGTACACGGAGAAGGCTCCCCTAATATCACAATAACACTCCGTGTCTCCGTGCCTCCATGAGGGAAACAGATTCTCTCGGAGAATAAGAGTACACGGAGAAGGCTCCCTAATACAACAATAAAACTCCGTGTCTCCGTGTCTCCATGAGGAAAACAGATCCTCTCGGAGAATAAGAGTCCACGGAGAAGGCTCCCTAATACAACAATAAAACTCCGTGTCTCCATGAGGAAAACAGATCATCACGGAGAATAGAAGTACACGGAGAAGGATTCCCTAATACCACAACAAAACTCCGTGTCTCCGTGCCTCCATGAGGAAAACAGATCCTCTCGGAGAATAGAAGTACACGGAGAAGGATTTCCTAATATCACAATAATACTCCGTATCTCCGTGCCTCCATGAGGAAAACAGATCCTCACGGAGAATAAGAGTGCACGGAGAAGGCTCCCTAATACAACAATAAAACTCCGTGTCCTCCGTGCCTCCATGAGGAAAACAAACCCTCTCGGAGAATAGAAGTACACGGAGAAGTATTCCCTAATACCACAACAAAACTCCGTGTCTACGTGCCTCCATGAGGGAAACAGATCCTCTCGGAGAATAGAAGTACACGGAGAAGTATTCCCTAATACCACAATAAAACTCCGTGTCTCCATGCCTCCATGAGGAAAACAGATCCTCTCGGAGAATAGAAGTACACGGAGAAGTATTCCCTAATACCACAACAAAACTCCGTGTCCTCCGTGCCTCCATGAGGAAAACAGATCCTCTCGGAGAAGGATTCCTAATACATCAATAAAACTCCGTGCCCTCCGCGTCTCCGTGAGATAAGGAACGACACCCACGGGGAATAGGAGTACACATAGAAGGGGGAACATCCTATTACACAACAAACTCCGTGCCCTCCATGAGGAAAACAGATCCTCACGGAGAATAAGAGTATACGGAGAAGGCTCCCTAATACAACAATAGAACTCCGTGTCTCCGCGCCTCCATGAGGGAAACAAACCCTCTCGGAGAAGGTTCCTAATACACAACAAACTCCGTGCCCTCCGCGCCTCCGTGAGAGGAAGCCGCTCCTCCGCGAGGGGCAGGCACAAAAAAAGGGGGTCAACCCGTAAGGATTGACCACCAAGACGGCGGCGACCTACTCTCCCACTATACGCAGTACCATCGGCGCCGGCGGGCTTAACTTCTCTGTTCGGAATGGGAAGAGGTGGGACCCCGCCGCGATAGCCACCTGAAATTCGTTCGCGACTTGACGATGCCGGG
>JAILLP010000007.1 GCA_024693065.1 Paludibacteraceae bacterium | reverse complement strand
CCCGGACAACTGGAGCCGCAAGCGCTACCAGGTAATCCGCTCGGTGTACGACGAGCCTATCTACGGCGAGTCGACGAACAACGAGATCTACCAGGCGTTCGGCGAGGGCGGACAGCAACACTTGCGCAACCGCATCGCCACGACCCTCTACCAGGAGGTGTACGACGCTTCGCCGACGCACTACAACCATGCGACGCACTACAGCTACGACATACACGGAAACGTCAGCACGTTGGTGCATGACATCTACGGACTGAGGAACATCGGCCAGCGCTTCAAGCGGATAGACTACGACTACGACCTTGTGAGCGGCAAGGTGAACCGACTCGACTACCAGAAGGATAAGGCTGACGGCTACTCCCTCCGCTACGAGTACGATGCGGAGAACCGCCTGACGAGGGTCCTCGCCAACTACCAAGGGGACGACGCATGGAACGAGCTCGCCCACTATGAGTACTACCGCCACGGACCGTTGGCGCGCACGGTGCTGGGTGAGAACCTGCAGGGGGTGGACTACGCCTATACGCTGCAGGGTTGGACCAAGGGTGTGAACCTCGATGCCGAGAGCAATGCTGGTGTCAAGGCGGACGTCTACGGTTATGAGCTGCAGTACAACAACGAGGACTACAAGCCGATCAGCGGAACAAACTACCGCACGGTGGACGGAGGTGCGGTGAACCTCTACAACGGCAACATCGTCGCCATGCAGACGAACCTCACGCAGAACGTGTCGGCTCCTGGAAACTTCGGTGCGCAGACGAGGCGCTTCGTCTACGACGAGCTGAACCGTCTGAAGGCTTCGCAGGTGTTGGGAAGCGACCAGTACCAGACCTCCTACATCTACGACGCGAACGGCAACATCACCAACTTGACCCGCAACGACCATACGGGTGCGGCGATGGACAACCTGACGTACCACTACGCCAAGGATGCGAAGGGCAATATCCTGAGCAACAGATTGCTGCACGTGAACGATGCGGTGAGAAACAACGCCACCACGACGGACATCAAGGATCAGAACCAGAACGATGTTAGTTACGAACAGCAGAAGCCGTCGACCCACAACTACGACTACGATGAGATAGGTAACCTCATCAAGGACAAGAGCGAGGATATAGCGGAGATCAAATGGACGATGACGGGCAAGGTGTCTGACGTGACCCGCACCGCAGGCAGTCAGAAACCAGACCTCCACTTCGACTACGACGCTAAGGGTCAGCGCATCGCCAAGACGGTGACCAACAAGAACGTCACAATGGGCGACAAGTTTGTGACCACCTACTACGTTCGTGACCCGCAGGGGAATGTGTTGGCGGTGTACGAGCACAAACATGGAGACTCTGACAACGGCACCTTCACCCTCACCGAGCAGCATCTCTACGGAGCTGGCCGTCTCGGCATGAGGAAACGTGACTTGGCGCTGAACACGGGCAATGCGAATGAATCACCTGCCAATTATTATGAGCTCACCAACCATTTGGGCAACGTGATGGCGGTGATATCGGATGAGGCAACCACTACAGACAAGCCTACCATCGTTAGTATGACGGATTACTATCCGTTTGGTATGACGGAGCCGGGAAGAAGCTATGATGCGTACAGGTATGGGTTCAATTCTCAGGAAAATGTTCCGGAGCTGGGCGAAGGACATACTACGGCACTTTATTGGGAGTATGATGGACGGTTGGGAAGAAGATGGAATCTAGATCCGATAACTAAAGAATATGAATCCAGTTATTCGGTGCTGGGAAATTCTCCTATATATGCAATTGACATTGCTGGTGCAGATAGTACTCTTTTCGGGGAAAATGGTGAAATATTGTGCAAAATAAGCAATGACAATGGTGAAACTTCTGTCTATTTTGCCTTAAGAACAGCTCAGTCGACAGAGGAAATGTATGGCGAATGGAATTACAATAATAATGATCATAGGGGATGGACCAATCCGATTACACCTGATGAACAGCGGTCGGCGAAGTTCTCAGCGATTGATTATAATATATCGAAGGCGTTGGGAATAACAGGTGAACAGCTAGTCGAATATGAAAGGAATATTGAATGGCAAAGTTTTGTCCAGATTCCATCTCCTCAGGATGGAGATGTGTCTCTAAACTTTCTTTATCATATGGATTGGGCATTCAGTCTTTTTATGGGGACAGAGGGTAACAGAGAGTATGGATGGAATATTAATTCGTGGTCTCATGAAATATATAGTATATTAATTGGAGATTATGTGGATCCATCGAATTCGGATGCAGCAAGCCTTGGTGGAATGAGGTCACATCATGCTCATCCTTATCCTAACGAAAGTTGGGCACAACCGCCATCAGCAGATGATATAAATAACATGGCACAGTATCAAGATAGTGATTATCGTTTTGTATGGGGAATGGGTAATCAAAGGTTATATATTTTTAATAGAACTGGCGTGATTGCGACAGTTCCATTTTCGGTGTATTGTAAAAGCGAAGAGTAATGATTGTTATGAGAAAATTAGTTATATTGATATTGTTATTGTTGCTCAAAAGTGGAAGAGACATGGCATATACAAAAGATTTATATGTCGATGCGTTTACTCACTTTGTCGATTCAATTTTAAGTTATCGATATGAAAAGGGAGATACAATTTGTATAAAACAAGTGTATGGCATAACCGACAACTTTCCAAAAGAAATAAATGGATATTCTATTAGAATAGTTCATGAGCTCAATTGCGATAATATCCCTAAAAACACAAAATACACCAGCCGCTATACTACCGATGTTTGTTATCGTCAAATATATTACATTTACCCAATGATAATAGGTGTTTCTGATACAAAGGGTGATTTGTCTGCAGGAATAGCAATAAATGATGGTCTCGTAATGTCTGATGAGAAAAAAGTAATATGTCAATCTCTTGGGACTTTATTTATGTTTGAATATGTGTATTGTAAAGAAACTGGGAATGTGGAATTTCGGGGAATGGGCAGTTGTGCTACAACAAGGGAAATTCCATGGTTGATTAAATGATTTCCGACCGTTACCTCGGCTATATATTTTGCCTTTCGAACCATTTGCCAAATTAAGAACAACCCTTAATTTAGCAACTATGGAAAACGAAGGAGGAAATAATATAGTATGGTTTAGATGCCCAAGATCATTGCACAACATCACTACGTCGCCCCGCACCGCAGGTGGTCATGTCAGACCGATGGAATACTCCGTGCTTTAAAACCAATTGCTTAGGTCGCGAAAAATTTGTATCTTTGTTCAGTTAACTAAAAAAAGAAAAAACATGTGCATGCCTGGCACGGCGCTGATGCGCTACATAAACATTTACGCGGATTTCGCCTTCAAGACGAAAGTCAATAAAGACCTATGATGTTTTTTCGTATCCCCTAAAAAACAACCATCGAAAAGAATATTCCCCAATAATTGATATATTTGTGCAAAAAGAGTTTCCGATGCTTGCCAGTTCTGTCACTGACAACGGCGAAGCTGTGCCCGGTGGGGGACGAACCCTAATGGAAGAGGTTTTGATGGGGTATTCCCTTATGCTGTTAGACAAAAACACGTTAAAACAAAATAAAGGCTATACAAGGAAGACAAATTCATGAAAAATACAATTGGTGAGTTATCCGACGCCATGGGCCAGCGCATCGTCAAGACGATGACCAACAAAAACGTCACTATGGGCGACAAGTTTGTGACCACCTACTACATGCGCGACCCGCAGGGCAGCGTGCTGGCGGTGTACGAACACAAGCATGGAGACTCGGACAACGGTACCTTCACCCTCGCCGAGCAGCATCTCTACGGAGCCGGCCGCCTCGGCATGAGGAAGCGTGACTTAGCGCTGAACGCCACCAACACGAGTGAAACACCTGCCACTTATTACGAGCTCACCAACCACCTCGGCAACGTGATGGCGGTGATCTCGGATAAGGCATCCACTACAGACGAGCCTACGGTCGTTAGTTTGTCGGATTACTATCCGTATGGTATGACGGAGCCGGGAAGGAGTTATAGCGAAAGTGACGATTATCGCTACGGATACACTGGACATGAGAAGGAGAATGACATCGCAAGTGGGGTTTACACTACAAAATTTCGTCTGCTGGATACTCGCTTAGGAAGGTGGTTGAGTGTGGATCCGCTTTATATGAAATCTCCTTCTAAAAATGTATATAATTATTGTTCGGGAAATCCAATGGCATTATGGGACCCCGATGGAAGAATAGATTGTATTAATGGCAACGTTGATGTTACTTTTCCGCAAGATGTGATTGATAATCTCATTAAAGAAAGAATTCAACAAAATCCTGATTATGCTACTATGTTTAGTAACCACCGAGACGAAGTTGGGGTCGCTACAACTACTGATAGGGAGGGGTACCATCATCCATTCCTTGTCCTTTATTATCCACCACAACCAGGACAATCTGCGTATGACCAACTTACGCAATCAGCAAATTGTTTTGGCATTTCTTTTGCAGGTGGTCAAGTTTTCTTCGCAACAGGTCATGATGCCATGCAAGTAATTGAGGATGAATGTGAGTTAGCCACAGGGGGGGTGTTGACGAATACAGTAAGTGATGGTTCTTATACAGCCCTAACAGGGCAAGCTCATCAATACCAACCAGGAGATTTGATATATGCACAAGCGGGGGATATTATTGTCTTTTTTGATGAAAATAATGTCCCATATCATGCGGCAGAGATTAAATCAATTAGAATTGATAAAGAAAATGGAATGGCGATTGCTGAATTATATCACAAGAATGGATCAGATCCTGCTTCAATTAATAGATGGCAATTGGAATTGCCTAAAAACCCATCTCCTGATCCATTTTTAAACCATGTCTCAGACAATACTGTACTGAGTAATGCCTTAAACAACGCTAATGCAGATGAAACACCTAAAAAAAAGGATGTATCTTATAGGGTTTATAGATATCGTAATGGCATAAAAAAACCTAATGATGTGCTAGGGAAGAGTAGCCTTGAAAGAGATAACCGAGTTTATACGAATGGTTCAGCGTCAGATAATGTGCCAGAATCTATGTGGGGGGAATAAGGTGGCAAATTAATATGAGAGAAAAATTATTTGTGATATTATTGTTTAGTGTGTTCCCTATTTTCTTTTCCTATGGGGAAAGACATTCTGATTCTGGGAATTTACTATTCAATGAATTAGACCCATATGTTATGTATCGTTGGGGCAAACGATATGAATATCGAAAAATCCAACATGATGATTTAATATACGTCTTGTGGGAAAAAGATTCTTGTGCTGTTGTTGAAATTGATACTACTTTCCATGGAGAGGGAAATAAGAAGCAATTAATAATTCCAGAATCGATAAATGTTGATTCTGTAAGTTATAAAGTGGTATCTTGTCGCATTCATTCGAATTATGAAAGTGTTACATTACCTAAGTTCATTCGTAGTGTGTCTTTTTGGAATTCTAAGTCAAAAGAAATAGATCTTTCGGAATGTGATGAATTATACAAGTTGCATTTGCGTGAGTTTTCAAAATGTGTAAATCTGCAAAAGATAAAATTGCCTCATAACTTGCAGAAAATAGATTCATATACATTCTCTGAATGTAGTAGCTTGCGAGAAGTGGTGTTGCCAGAGTCGCTTCAGAGTGTCTTTTTGTATTCTTTTTATGGATGTAAGAATCTGCAGCATCTGAAAATTCCTAAGAATGTAAAAAAGATTTCTATCCTTACAGAAACTGAGAAATTGCAGCTTCGCAATGAAAAAAATCTAAATTTCAAGTCTATTGAAGTAGATAAGGATAATGAATTTTTCTGTTCAGAGAATGGCGTTATATATAGCAAGGATAAAACTGATTTGATTTATTATCCATCATCTAAAGAGGATAGTATTTTTGTAGTGCCTAATTCAGTCAAACGAATAGGCCCATATGCATTCTTTTATGCAAGACATTTGAAAAGAGTATATCTTCCCGATTCAATTTTCCATATTGGTCACAACGCATTTGAGGGTTGTTCTTTATTGGATAGTATGTGGTTGCCTAAAAGATTGGTATATGTGGACAAATTTTCCATGCCAGATAATCAGCTTCATATCTATTTTAATGGAGAAGTTTCTTTTGATGTAAGAAATCCTGTTTGCTTTTTGCATCTGACTGATGGAAGAGTTATTCGTTCGACAGAATATATTAACCAGAAGCCTATAGATGAAAATTATTATGAGTATTTGTCGTGTGACAGCGTCTTAATTTTAATAAAAAAGATAACAGAAGTTTGTAGAACTGCAGATTATTGGGAGAATGGTTGGTTCGAGGGTGATGCTACAAGTTGGCGAATTATAAAATGTGGTAAAGAAATTATTCCTTGTTTGATATCGATGATTGGAGATACGACCCAAGTTCTTACTTCTCAAAGTTTTACAGAAGGTCCCATGGTACGTACGGAAACTGTAAGTACCATTATATATGGTTTGTTGTCCGGGATGATTTCTGATTTGGGAAAACTAATGTATGAAAAAGGAATTCATACAATATTGTTTATTAATTATAGATTGACATATCCAATGGATTACTATCTTACAACCTATGATTCAATGCGTGAATTTTTAAGTGAATGGTACGAAAAGAATAAAGATGATTTAATTTGGGTTAATAATTTAGGATTTTATGAAGCGTCTAATCCTGCGGGAGGTTATTATATGCTAAGAAAACAGGACGAGGAGTAAGTGGTATCACCTCAAATAAAGGTTGAGAAAAATTTTAATACAGTTTAAATAGGAATTAGTTGCTAAATTAAGAAAAAACTTAACTTAGCAACTATGGAAAACAGAGGTGGAAATATTATAGTAAATCATAGTTGCCAAAGTTCACTGTGCAACAAATGGACTGTGACGGGCAAGGTGTCGGACGTAATCCGCGCCAATGGCAGCAGCAAGCCCGACCTCCACTTCGACTACGACGCCATGGGCCAGCGCATCGTCAAGACGGTGACCAACAAAAACGTCACTATGGGCGACAAATTTGTGACCACCTACTACGTGCGTGACCCGCAGGGCAACGTGCTGGCTGTCTATGAGCACAAACATGGAGAATCGGACAATGGCACCTTCACCCTCACCGAGCAGCACCTCTACGGAGCCGGTCGTCTCGGCATGAAGAAGCGTGACTTGGCGCTGAACGTCGCCAATGCGAGTGAATCCACACCAGCTGCCACCCACTACGAGCTCACCAACCATTTGGGCAACGTGTTGGCGGTGATATCGGATGAGGCATCCACTACAGACAAGCCTACCATCGTTAGCCTTTCAGATTATTATCCGTTTGGTATGACGGAGCCTGGAAGAAACTGGAATTCGGGTGATTATCGCTTCGGCTATACGGGGCATGAGAAGGAGAGTGACTTGGCGGAAGGCGTTTATACTACCGAGTATCGGTTGTTGGATACGAGGCTGGGCAGGTGGTTGAGTGTGGATCCGTTGTTTTCTAAGTATCCGGGAATGAGTTCTTATAATTATTGTGAAGGGAATCCAGTGGTGATGGTGGATGCGGATGGAGAATCTAGTGAATTTTCATTCTTCTTGAGACATCCAAAAGTAGCTGAACAAATAGGAGAGGTAATACAAGGTAAGTATTGTACCAATATTTCTACAAATGCAACTCGTTTTGCGACTCGAGGAGAAGTCTTATATGGTTCAAAAAAGGGACAACAAATAGAATTGGGTAGTGAAAATGGTGCGTTTAGACATACTTTATGGCAGGCTTCGATTACTGCCAGATTTGGAGAAGATTTGGCAAAAGAAGCGGGTGATTCGCATGAGGATAATCCTGAAAAGTTTAATCCTTCAATAAAGATATTTACAAATCTTGATGATGCAGATAAGTCTGTTGATATGTTAAATAATATTCTTGGAAGACGCATAGGAAAGATTTATAATGAGAATACAAGTATGAAAACAATTGCATTCCATGTCCTTGAACAATTCCATAAAATAGGATTATATACAGCACATAGAGACGAGAAAAGTGGAAAATATATTGTGAGTTTAACAAAATTATCAGATGAAAAATATAATAAATTGAAGAAACTTTTTGAAGAAGGGGATAATAATGGGTTTAATCCCGAACAACAAGCAGAATTAAGAGAAATCGAAGAAAGAAGAAAACAATATGAAGAAAGAGTACAAGAAGCATTGAAAAATGGTTATACTATAGATGATATGACTGATTAATAAGTTATTGATATGAAAACAAGTCGTTTGATAATATTGTTTACTCTAGTATTTGCATCATGTGAACACAAAAGTGATTTTGAAAAATCAATTTGGGATCAATATGATAATAGTAAAGATAGTTGTCAAGTTGATTTTTCGGATTTTTTACCTAATCAATGGGATACAGTATGGTACTTTTCAAACAAATTTGAGTGGGATGATATCTATCAAGAAATGGGTTTTAATCCCGATTGTTTTATAGATGTTGGTGACAGAATCATATTTGTGAAAAACCGCATGGTTGTTTATTATCAAGAGTGGTTCCCTTATTATAAAATAAAAGCGTGGGTAGGATTTGATGATGATAAATTCTGCGTTTCAAGAGATTCTGCTGTCTTCTCTGCAAAAAAAGTCAACTTCTGGGGTATTGATGGTAACATTGGTATTGCCTTGAAACTAAAAAATCATTGCCAATAAAAAAGTTGTGGGTCTTACAAGAAAGATATTTAAACGTGCAAAATAAACAATGAAGTAGTATTAAAGGATTAACAAAAAAAGACATTTGTAGTAATTTGTGATCTACATACTGCTAATTCTAGAACTATGGTTGCCAAAATAAGAATAAAAACTTAATTTGGCAACCATGAGAAATAACTTTGCTTATATTACAGTGAGGTCTAGTTGTCAAAGAATATTGCTCTACATCACCACGCCGTCCCGCACCGCAGGCATCCATGCCAGACCGATGGAAGACTCCGTGCTTTAAACCCAATTGTTTGGTTCGCAAAAAAAGTTGTATCTTTGTTCGGTTGACTAAAAAAGGAAAAACATGTGCATGCCTGGAACAGCGTCGCCCAACATGGACCGTGCGGAGTACGAGGAGAGCCTCAAAGTTTTCTGGGACTTTAGCAATGTCCTCTCTACTGCGGAGAGGAAAGGACGCGCAGAAGGTCGTGCAGAGGGTCGTGTGGAGGGTCGTGCAGAAGGCGAACGAAACGAGAAGCTTCGTAGTGCTAAAAATTTCAAAACATTGGGAGTAGATGTGGAAACCATTTCCAAAGCGACGGGTCTCACTAAAGAGGAAATTGAAAGTTTGTAATGTTCCCTCTCAACAAAAACACGACCGACGGCACGGACAAGTTTGTGACCACCTACTACGTGCGAGACCCGCAGGGCAACGTGCTGGCGGTGTACGAGCACAAACATGGAGAATCGGACAACGGCACCTTCACCCTCACCGAACAGCACCTCTACGGAGCCGGCCGCCTCGGAATGAGGAAGCGTGACTTGGCGCTGAACGTCGCCAATGCGAGTGAACCCACACCAGCTGCCACCCACTACGAGCTCACCAACCACCTCGGCAACGTGATGGCGGTGATTTCGGATGAGGCATCCACTACAGACGAGCCTACGGTCGTTAGTTTGTCGGATTACTATCCGTATGGTATGACGGAGCCGGGAAGGAGTTGGAATTCGGGTGATTATCGCTTCGGCTATACGGGGCATGAGAAGGAGAGTGACTTGGCGGAAGGGGTTTACACTACCGAGTACAGGTTGTTGGATACGAGGTTGGGGAAATGGTTGAGTGTGGATCCGCTGGCTGAGGAAGCATCTGATTGGTCTCCGTATCGTACATCCTTTGACAATCCTTTAATATTCGTTGATCCTGATGGCCAATGGGAAGCTGATTCTAAAGGGAATTTGATTGCGGAAAAAGGGGATCATGCTGGCACCTTAGCTAAATTTCTGAACATATCCTTCGAAGATGCTCTAAAAAAACTTAAAGATCAGGGATATACTGTTAATGATAAGGGAATACTAAATCTAGAAGTGGGAGACAAGGTTAAATTGAATAATGTCTTTACGCGATCCATAAGAGATTTTGTAGATGGCACGACCGAATTTGATTATTATAATTGTTGGGGATCTGCTATTGCTGGTAGTCAGGGAAAAAAAATATGGGGAGACTATGGTGAATCAAAGAAAAAACAGAATATAGCTTCGGATAAAGAAGCTAGTGGAGGAAAGAAGTTTATAAAGCATACAACTGAAGAATTAGTTGTGGGAGTTGGCATTGCTTGGCCTTGGGAATTTGACAAAAAGTTAGAGGATGGTTATTACCCGACCACTAAAGGAAAGGCTCAGTTTGGTAAAACAGTTTTAAGATTTGTTTATACAGAAAGAGATGCTAATGGTAAAATAATAAAGCAAGAAAGGACTCATGGAGCTGTCTATTATGGTAAAAATCATGCAGGAGAAATTTATATTTATACCAAGAATGGATGGGAGGCTGAGCCAAAAGTTATGAAACTTAAAGATTTAGAAAATAAGGTTCTTAATATTTATGGTACAATTTATGGAAAGGTTACAGGTGGGGTTTTTAAGAATGATTCTGGTTATTATAATCCTAAGTCTAAATAATGGGTGTAGTTCTCAAAAGGATAAGTCCCAGAGTAATGAACAGGTTGAAAGTGTTCCGAAAGTGAATCTAAAAGGTATTAATGATACAATTGTAGTTCGCAAATCGGATTACGAAAAGATAATGCGTTACTACAATGTGGATGTCGGCTATATAATGGTTGGTATTATTCTCTGTGATTCTTTAGTTGAAGTGATAAAGGAATTAGAGTCGCCTATATTAAAAATTGAATATGATGATGGTCATGACAAGATCGTCATTGGTATGTCTGTTGAAAGTGCATCCTTATCGCCAACTGGCTTTTCCTATTATTTAGATGCTAAGAATCGAGTTAGATTGGAAGGAGTTAAAGGTGATGAAATACATTTTAGATGATGAGAATCGAATTATATTAATGGAGGCGATGAACTCATTCGGAAATGTTTGCGTCAAAAAATATTATAATACTGCCCATTTTTAGAACCATTTGCTGACTTAATAAAATTGCAATTGCTGGTTGGTGGTCTTGCGGGAAGGTCCGGGCTATAACGAGTTTGTAGCCCTGACTTTTGTTGTTTTCAAGGCATATTTCCCCTGATGAGAAGTCCAATCCCTGCAAACATTCACTCAAGCAATCAATGGGAAATTTCCAAATAAATTCTATTTTTGTAAAAAAAAAGACTATGGGCTTATATCTGAATCCAAATGCGGAAGCATTAAAACAAAGTCTCAGAAACGAGATATATGTGGATAAATCTATGATTGTGAGTGAGTTGAATAAACTTGCAGAAACGGATCATGATTTTCTCTGCATCTCCCGTCCCCGCCGTTTTGGAAAGAGCATGGTCGGTAACCTTATCTCTGCCTACTACTCCAAAGGGTGCGACACCCGTGAGATATTCAGTCAGATGAAAATCGGACAGGTGCCTGATTATGATAAATATTTGAACAAGCTCAATGTCATTAAGCTGGATTTGAACGGGTGGTATCAAAACTCCATTCAGAGAAGAAGAAAAGAATATCTGATAGCTGACATTCATGAAACATTAGCTGGAGAATTTAAGGAGTCGTTTGGATCTATAGCGTTCAGTGGTGAGGAAACGTTAGATCAGTGCATCCTCAAAGTTTATGCGAAGACAGGTGAGAAATTTGTCATCATCATTGATGAATACGATGTTTTGGTCCGTGAGAGAGTGCCAGAGGAATTATTTCAAGATTACCTCAGTTTCCTGAACGGACTCTTTAAAGATACCACATTGCGTCCCGCTATCGCCCTTGCCTACATCACGGGTATCATCCCGATTGTGCGTGATAAGGTGCAGAGCAAGCTGAACGAGTTTACGGAATATACCATGTTGCGTCCGCGTCAGTTTGCGGGCATGATTGGTTTCACGGAGGAGGAGGTGAAGGAGTTGTGCGAAACGTATGATATGGACTATGATGAATGCCTCAGATGGTACGACGGTTACAAGATGTCTGACACCATCCGAGTATGCAATCCGCTCTCTATTGTCACTGCCATCCATGACCGTGAATTTGACAGTTATTGGACTGCCACAGGTTCTTTCGAGGCGCTTCGCGACTACATCCTCATGGATTTCGAAGGCATCCGTCAGGATGTGATCAAGATGATATCGGGCGGGAGTGTGCCGGTCAATGTCTTGAAATACCAGAACACAATGGAGAGCGTCAACTCGAAAGACAATGTGTTCACCTACCTTATCCACTTGGGTTATCTCTGTTACAACCGCAAGGATAAGACATGCTCCATACCAAACGAGGAGGTGCGTATCGAGTGGATTAACTCCATAGAGGACTCCGCTGACTACAAGAAGGTGATGGCGGTGGTCAACGCTTCGAAGAAGCTCCTAGACGACACCATCCAAGGCAACGAGGAGGCGGTGGCTCGTGCGCTAGATGCCGCCCACACCGAGGTGACCAACCCTCTGACCTACAACGATGAACACTGTTTCCAAAGCGCCATCTGCTTGGCCTATTTCTATGCCAACACCCGCTACACATTGGTGAAGGAACTCCCCACGGGTAAAGGCTACGCAGACTTGGTGCTGATTCCTTATCTGCCGAATATCCCTGCCTTGGTCATCGAACTGAAGCATAACAAAAGTGCGGAAAGTGCCTTGCAACAAATCAAGGACAAAAACTACTGCCAAGCCCTGAACCACTACAAGGGCGACCTGCTCTTCGTAGGCATTAGCTACGATGAGAAGACGAAGGAACATACGTGCAGGATAGAAAAAGTTAAGAATTAAGAGTTAAGAGTTAAGAATTGAACGCTTAAACCATCATTTATGCGGGAATGTGTAATTCACGACGCCATGGGCCAGCGCATCTCCAAGACGGTCACTACCTACTACGAGCGTGACCCGCAGGGGAACGTGCTGGCGGTGTGATATTGAAACGTTAAAGTCTAATATCCGAAACTAGTGCTGAGCTTGAATATAGGCAAATACATTGAGACAAGTATGATTCCCACGAAAACGCCTACGACAATGATCATGAGGGGCTCGATTATGCCATTTGCCATGCTCGTCTGGTAATCGACATCTTCCATGTACTGCTTCTTTAGACGGTTGAATACAATGTCCAACTGATTGACTTCTTCTCCGACCTTCAGCAATGACAGCATCCTTTTGTCATATATCTTGAATTGGGAAAGGCTCTCGTGCAACGATTTGCCCTTCGTTATATCTTGCTCTGCCTTGGCCAAGGATGATTGAATAGGATAGAATGTGATCATTTTCCTCACCAGTTCCAACGCCTGAAGCATTGGTATGTGCGCACTTGTCAGGAGAGACATGGCTAGTGCGAATCGTGACAAGTACATCTTGCGCACCAATTCTCCCCAGAAAGGAATCCGTAGAAGGAATCCTGATTTCAATCGGTCGAATTGTTTGTGCCTCTTGGCGAGGAGAAATAAGATTACCACACCTCCCACGATGCTTAATATCGCCCACGAGTTGTGGATAAGCGTGTCGGAGATGTTGATGACCACTTGTGTCAGATACGGCAATTCATTGCCGAATCTCGCGAATACGTCTTGAAACATAGGAACCACGAATATCATCATGAATATCACGGCGATGATTGCGATGAACAAGACAAACAAGGGGTATGAGAAGGCGCTTTTCATCTTCCTCTTTTGCTCGATTCTCTTGGCATAAAAAGAGACGAGATCTTTAAGGATGTCATTTATGGAGCCTGTTTCTTCTCCGATTCTCAGGCTATAGTATTCGTAGGTTGAGAACTTTTTTGTCCGTTCGGTTGCCTCGGACAAACTCAAACCGTTGATCACATGTTTCCGTATCTCGTCGTACACTTTTTTCTCGTCTTTGTTTGTGGTCTCTTCGCTCATTAAAATCAGTGCGCTATGGAGATCTATGCCGGATGAAAGGAGGATGTTGAGGTCATTGTAGAAATTGGCTTTCTTCTTGTCGCTGAATTCTTTGCTGCCCAAGGAGATGTCCTTGGTCATTATGGTCCGAAGAAAGCCGTTGAGGTTGCTCTCTCTCTTGCTCGGTTGCTGATTCTTCAGCTGTTTTATTTTTATAGAGGCCATACTGCTGTTTTATTTTTTATCATCCAACTCTAGTGGATAGTTCTTGAATATGTGGATCGGATATTGGTTGCCGTTTAGCTCGATGACAAAGGATAATTCTTCCGCCTTCCCTCGGTTCTGATCCTCCGTTTGGCAGGGTGGGGTGAAATCCGTCACTTTCAGGAGAAATGTGTCTGTCATGTCACGAAACAACCTGATGATGAATTGGTCCGTAAACTCGTATTCCACATTCCCTTTGTACGGGGAGTGCGTACATATGGCGGATTCGGATTTGCACGTGATGTTCTCCGCATCCCGGAAATCATTGGCGATGGCAGTGTAGAAGGAGAGTAATGACTGATACTTCTCGTTGTCCGTCTGATAGGAGGACAATTGGTTGTAGGTGAGCCTGAATATGGAGAATGCGATGCCTGTTATCAGGAGACTGATGATCATCGTCACGATAACGTCGGTTAATGTGAATCCTCTTACTCGTTTCATTTTACGATTACCAATTGTTTAAATGAGTACAATACTTTTCCTTTCCCGTCGGATGCGATGATGGATAGGACTTTTACCTTGTCATCGTTCTTGTAAGGTTCTAACCTTTTCGTGATCAGAAAGTTATCGTACTTGATTTCCTCTTCGTCGTAAGAGACTTGATGAATGGATTTTGATGCTAGGTTGTTGACCTCGATAAATGCCTTTGTCTTGTTGGGGGTGTTGTCCGCCCTTAAGATGTTGAGGTATATCATCGTGGACATCGCATAGCATGTCATGATGATGATCATGGAAACAACCGCTTCCATGAGCGTGAATCCTTTGTCCCTTTTCAGTGCAACCATTTTATGACCCCTCCTGATGATCCTTCCTCGATGATGTCAACGCCCACGTAATTCTTGGATAGTTTGGCGAGATCGATATTTGCGTCCATGATGGTGTTCTCATATATGGACGATGGTGTTCTTAGTATAAGTTTGTTCGTGTATAGGGAGCCGTTGATAGTCCCCTTGATTTCGGTGTATCTGTTAGAATATACCTGTCCGTTAACAGTCGCTCCGGTCTCGATGTGAAGGATGTTCTGGCATCCGTTATCGCTTTGGGAGTGAAGGAAGGCAACTCCATCCAGATGGCAATCCTTTTTTATCGTCAGGGCGGTCGGATTATCCGCCTTGTCGTTGTTGATTCCGACAACAGACGGGTATTTTAGCAGACAATTCTCTTCTATGATGATGGAGTCGCTGGCATACAACTGGCAATTCCCGGAGAATCCTTGCGTGACATGGATGTAGGGCGCGAAGCAGATTACGTCAGACAACGTCGTGGTCGCCTGGATGGTGATGGACCGTTCTGATACGATCATCACCTTCCCTATTAGGCATTTCCTGTCCAACAGGATTGGGTCGTTGTTGTATAAGGTCGTTGTCGTGTCGGCGAGGAAGGGGACAGCCAAGGTGTCGGATGTCCATTTGTTGTACATTACGACATGATTGCGCAACGCTTCAGGTATAAGACTCTCTCCCTTTAAGTCTGAGAGTCGGGACGTTAGCTTAGGCAATCTGTCCTTGCTTGTTATGGCATTCACGCGGTTCGTGTTTCCTGTGAAATTGCGGCCCTCTATGCTGGGTTGGGAGAATTTGGATTGTGGTAGTTCGCATCTCCCGGTTATGTTCACATTCCCGACAAGAGCGATGCTTTTCCCTTCGTCGGGAATAAACAACGTGACAGCGGAACTGTCGTATCTATAGCTCCCGATGAGTGCCGAGTGGCTCCTTCTTATTCCCCGGCAGCTGGCGTCCGCTTTGATGATGTCGAATGCCCCCCATCTCTCTTTGTACGTTGAGACGGAGTCCATGTTTTCTCCGAATAAGGATAATGATCGGGTTTGGTGATAGGGAAAGTCGTTTGTGTGGGCGATCATGATGTTTAATGCCGACATGGCATTCGAATCCATTTTTTCCATGATGAAAAAACGGTTGATGACCGCGTTGTTTTTATAGGTGGCCAGTGTTATGGATCCACTTAGGATGATAACAACAACAAATACCAGTATGGCGAATGGGATGGAATATCCATTCAGTTTTTTGTTAGCCAGTTTCTTCATTCGACCTTTTTCTCATTCCCTTTTTTCTTGGGTCTTCTTTTGGAAGAGGTTCCTTTGTTCTCTTTCTCGTTTTTCTTTTTGCTATTTACTTTTTCATCCTTGTTGTCCTTCGGCTTCTTTGTGAAGAGTTTCTTGATGAAGGATTGTTTCTTCTCTTTTGGAGCTACAAGAATGCCATCCTTGTAGCGTTCCTTTTTTGACACATTCTTGTCCTGATAGTAGTAACATGTGCCATTCAACTTGCCTTTTTTGTAGTTTAACTGGCTGGTTTTGTTGCCAAGGGTGTCGTATTCTGTGGTATAACCGTTTTTTTCTCCCTCCTTGAACGTTGTTTCGGAATATAAATGTCCGTCTTTGTAGATTGTCCATTTTTTGGACTTTAAATCATTCTTGTATGATCCGGTTATCTCGGGTATATTGTTTTCTGCATATTGGATGAACTTGCCATTTTTCACACCTCCTTTGTATTCTGTATATGATGATAGTGTGCCATCTAGATTCCAGTTATACCATGCCCCGTCTTTGAGCCCGTTGGTGAAGTTCCCTTTTTCGACCAGAGCCCTTTCCTTCTTTGTCATTTTCACGTAAGCTCCATTCAGCAATTTGCCGTTATAGTTGCCGGCCGATGAATGGATGGCGTTGTTAAGGAACCAGAAGTAAGTCTTTGATAGTGAGGGCTTCATCTCTGATTTTGATTCAGCGACGAAGCTATAGGCATATAGGGAATCGGTGCATTGTAGGTGGTGGCTTTTCTTGTATTCGTCGAACATGTCGTTCATGTAGTTGTCTTTGGCGTAGCAATGACAACACAGAAGCAGCAATAGGGTAATAGTAATCTTTGACTTCATTTCCTAATCGTTTTCTTTTGGTTTTTGTATGATACAATGAGGCTGTCTCTCGTGATGGATTCTATTTTCACCTCCATGAAGGTTTGTCCTTGGGCGAGAAATGATGTGTTCCCATTCACGGTTATGATAGCGGTTGTCTTTTGATTCGATTTGATGGAACCCTCATATTTTATTGGTGGCCAAACCACATTGACAGGGGCATTCGCCGTAGGGTTTGAAGGACTTGTCCTGTTTTTGTTTGAAGCGACGCTTTTGTTCCCATGTGAGATGGGTGCCGCCTGTTTTACCTTTTCTCCCCTTTTCATGGGTACTCGAATGAACGGGTCCGGATAGTCTAGGCATAGATGGTAATCGTGTGTTGTGTCGCTTTGCTCCGATACCATTGTGGGCACGATGATGTCGGGTGTGGACTCCATCTCATCTGAATGGAAAAAAATCTTGTAGAAGATTGTTCCCCATATTATCAGGACGAAAGCGGCGAGGAGATATGTTAGTACTTTGTTCTTCATCTAACTAACCTTTACTCTTTTGTGAATGAGAAGATTGCGGATTTCTCACTTCGGTTACCCGCTTTGTCGACTCCATATACAGTCCAATAATAGACTCCGTTTTCAAGGAGGTCTTTGTGCGTGTGTTTGTCTGTTTCGATGGATAACACCACGTCGGAAAGGTTTTGGTCTTTCGCGACAATGAGGTTGTCAAGGACTTCCGATCCCTCGTCGGCAACCCTGTCCCATCTGAACATTACGCTGTCTTCAGTCAATGTTTCGTTGTTCGCGGGAGCCCCCAAAGTGGCTTTCTCTGGAGGAGTCCTGTCCACAAAGACCGAGAAGGACGATTCCTCCGTGTTGGATTTCTCGTTGAAGCCTTTGATATGCCATGTGTATAGTCCATCCTCAGGGAAGGATGCTGTCACATATGCCTCTTCGACTGTTTTCTCGCATATGGTCTGGTGCTCGGAATTCTCGAGAGTGAAAGTATAAGAGTCCGCATTGTATAATTTGCTCCAGGTGAATTTTATGCTGTCTTTGTTGGTGTATGATTTGTCTGTCGGGGAATAGAGAATGATTATCTGAGGAGACAAATCCAATGTGCTGTCTATCCTAAATGAAGCGGTGGTGAATTTCGTCTCGCTTATGTCATTAATAGCCTTGATGCGCCATTCGAACAAACCAGGCTCAAGTGCGAACCTTATCTTGTTTGAGGAGACAATCGAATCGTGCCATAATGTCTGCGCTTCGTCAAATGATGGACTTGCCACTTGAATATTATAAAAAGATGCATCCTCCACATTCGACCACCAGAATGTGATATTTGAGGAGGTTAGGGCCGCACCTTTTTGGGGCGCATATATTTCAACCTTACTGTCAGATATGTCGGAAACCATTAGGTCTTGACAACCTATGAGGATAAATAGCGGGAAGAAATAAAACAATCTTTTTAACATATTACTTGTTCTTTAATTTAATGTTCTGGAAATAAATGTTAGACACGAGACGTTCCTTTTTGGTGCGTATGTCTTTTTTCTTTGATACCTGGATGGATGCTACCATGCCTGTCCTATTTGTTCTTTCCGAATCGTGGATGAATCGGACTTGATTGATGAACCCTCCTTCCAATGCGATTTTGTTCGTGAGGATTTGATAGCCTTGGTATTCCGTGTATGATGTCTGAGGGAACTCGACGAGGAGAAGCCCATTGTTTTTGCAGAAATTCGTTGTCTTTTCCAGCAGTAGCTGTTCCGTGTCAACTTCATCTGCGTCTATGAGTAGGTGTTCCATTTGCTTGATTTTGGACTCAAGGTTGGTCAGCTTTTGGGGAGCGTCCTTGATTGATTCCACCTTGTCGTGAAGCGTTCCGTATTGTGATATGACATCTATCGTGTTCTTAAAGGAGAACATGAATGCGCAGGCCGTCACAACCGCTAAGATCGCGATGGTAAGTATATAGACCTGTTTGTATGTCAATTCTTTTTTCATAACAAAATCTTAATTGAGAAGTTCGCACAAGATTCGCTATCCTGGTATTCGTATTCGAGTATGTTCACTTCCTTGAATTCCTCGATCTCTTTTAGCTTTTTTATCCAGGCGTTGAATTTATAGCTGTCGAAGCTGGATCCGGTCACTTGCATAATGTTCCTTTCGAAAGCGATTTCCTTTGATAGGGCGCTCTTTTTGATTTTCGGGTTGATGGTGATGTCTTCCAGCACAATGGAGGAAGGAATATGCGAGGCGAACAGATCCAAATAGTAGGCGTATTTCGTGTCGCTAAGCAACCCTGATTGCTGTAAAAACTTGCTTTTCGATGCATATGACTCCTTTAGCTCTTCGAGGCGGTTGATTAATTGCTCGTTGAGCGTTATCTGGGAATTCAACTCCTCGACTTTTGAGTAGTAGTGGTCGAAAAGGAAATAGCTGCACAGAAGAAGAACGAAAAGTGCGGGCAAGAAGATTCTGATGAGGTTGATGGATTTCTGCCTATACTGGCTCTCTTCCTTGCATTGGTATACAGAATCCACTCCGGCGTAGTTGCACTCCTCCCCTAATAAGAAGGCGAATCCCAGTGCGAGAGAAGGAAGAAGGTCGGAATTGAATGTCTGGTCCGCCAATTCCAAGTTGTGGACGGCACGGTCGTCCTGTTGAGGCATGAAACCAGTTATGCCTTCCTCCCCAATCTCCACCTGTATGTTTTTGTATGCGACAGACGAGTGGGGTGGCAGAGACAAAACACTCAAAAGGTTATCAAAGATGAATGGTCCTACGGAGAACGCGACGAGATGAACTCGGCTTTTAAATTGGTTGATGATGGAATCCGCTAGTTCTTTCCTCACGATGGATAGTATCGTATTCCCTTTTTGTCCCGATGGGGTTGGCGTGTTGATCCTTTGTAGGTAGTAATCATCCACATTGGCGTCGGGAAGGATTCTGTTCAATAAAGCGCTGTTGTCTTCTTCCGCACATTCCTTTAGCGTACGGTACAATGTTCCCTTCCCATTTATCACGATGCCCACGTTCGCCTCGTCGGGGATATTCTTTTGAATCTCCTCAATGTCTCGAGAGTTGAGAACCGGGAAAGAGAAATCCACATCCTCATTCTTCCTCGTCATGGACGCTAATGAGTAGTTGTACGAATTCCCGTCGACAACTTCAGCGTCGATAACATAGAAACTGTTGCTAAAATTCAGTATGTCAGCAAGTCTAAACATGTTAGAACAGAATGGTTGGACGGATGAATATGTTCAGTTGGGAATCCTCTTTTTTCTTGCTTCGATTAGAGAAGAACCATTTTATCACAGGGATTCTGGAGAGCAAAGGCAATCCTGATCCTGTGTTTGAGGAAACGTTTTCTTCAAGACCTCCCAATAAGATCATCTCTTCGTTCCGAACTCTCATGATGGAACTAAATGTTTTATTCTCAGATCCCGGAGGAGCGTCTTTGCCTGCGCTTTCTTTGAATCCGGATTGTGCGACCTTGATGTCCATTGTGATCTGGTCGTCACCGGAGTACATCGGTTTGATAGAGATTGACAAGTTCGCATCGATTGATTTCCATTCGAACGATTGAATGTTTTGTGGGTTTTCATTTCCCACGATGGTGTTCTGAACCTCTTTGTAATATTCGGTTTCGCCGACAACGAGTGTGGCTTCATGGCTGTTAAGCGTGGCGAGTTTGGGTGTCGAGTGGATTTTTACGACGCCTTGGTCTTCCAATGCGCTTAGGGACAAATAGAACGAAGAGTTAACCTTCCCTAGGTTGAAGAATGACCCCCACCTGTTGATGCCGGAAATGATGTCGTTTAAGACCGTTGAGCTCAACGTGGTCACGATGCCGCCATTCACTTGGAGGGACGAACTGGAAGGGGCGTTCCCCGAACCGAAATTGATGCCTGTGGAAACTCTTTTGTAGACATTTGAGCTGACCATTATCACCTCGATTAGGATTACAGGCACCACTTTGTCTATTTCATTTAAGAATGATTCTATTTCGTCGATCGAGTTCTTTGATCCGCTCACAATCACGCTGTTCAATTCCGGGAATTCCGTCACCGTAGCTTCCTTTTGCAGGTTTTTAGGGATGAAATCTATGATTTTGTCTATGGAACGATATTGCAATTGGATAACCCTGGTCTCTCTTATGTTTTCCGTCTGTTTTTCCCCGATCATGTAGATGTTCCCATTCTTTTGTGCGGTATAATTGCTACCGTTAAGCACCTTGGCGAGGAACTCCTCGTAAGTTACATTTGAAAGGTTGATTGTTATTTTGCCTTGTAGTTGGGAATAGACCACATAATTGGTTTTCAGCTCACTGGATACTTCGTTAATCAGGTCGTTGATTTCGACATCGTTCGCGGTTAGTGAAATCTTATCCCCCTCTATCGTGTAGTCGATGCCTGTTTTCCTGTTCTTGGATTTCTTTGATCTGTAATCCGAAGAATACGACGAGGAAGATGAGGACTGTTGTATCGTGTTTTGTTTCTCTATCAAGATGCAATTGTCGTCTGTCGGAGAAGAAACCAAACCGTTGGTCATCGCCATTTTATCTATGGCGTTTGTCAACTCCATGTTCTCGATGTAGAACGAGATGGGGAGATTGCCTATCTCTGGAGCGAATACAATGTTTTTTCCTGATAATTTAGTTATTTCCTTGGAAACTTTCGACAACGTGTCATTGTTCAGGTCCATGCTTAGCAATTGGGTGGCCGTGTTGTATTTGACGTTCAGTTCCTTAGGACGGATAGGGGTTGGGTCCTTCTCTTTTTGCGTGAATCTGGAGATAGAGATGATGTTGTTGTAGAAGTCCAGGTTCAAATTATATTGTTTGCAAAGGAAAAGAAGGATAGTGGATACGGTTACGTTAGAGAAATTGTTGCTAATCCTCATGTTCAAATCCGGGCTGATGTGGACATTGATTTTATTGGCGTTGGCAATTGCTCTGATAAAATCTTGGATGTCCAAGTCGGATACGGAAAGTTCGATTGATTCGTTAAGCCCAGGCATTGTGACAGACAACTGATTTAGTTGGGACTCAATCGCTTTGAGGCGTTCTTCCTGACTCGCATTTTGTGCACAAACGACAACTCCGATGTTGAACAAAAATAAGATGGATATGATAAAGACTCGTTTCACTTTTCGCTTTAATTATTGTTTAATAAAATAGGATATATTTCTTCTAAAGAAGTGTTGCCTTCCATGAAATCGTTGAAAGCCGCTTCCGCAAGAGATAATACGTTTTTTTCTTTCCGCAGGTCTCCCATGTCGCTTTTGCCGGCCCTGATTGTCTCTGAGACCTCCGCATCGACGGAAAGGACTTCGTATACGGCTTTACGGCCTTTGTAACCAGTGTAATAGCAATGCTCACAACCACGGGGCCTGAAATGCGTTTTGGGAATGGATATCGGTTTGAAAGTGCGTGGGAGTTGTGACGGTTCGAATGCCACTTCTTCCTTGCAAGAGGGACATAATAGGCGTATCAGACGTTGTGCGACGCACAGATTGACGGTGTCGGAAAGTAAGAATGGAGGTACGCCCATGTCTCTCAGCCTCGTGATGATTCCCCATGCCGAATTCGTGTGGATCGTCGACAATACCAAGTGGCCCGTTAGTGCCGCGCGGATTGCCATTTGGGCAGTCTCTTCGTCTCGTATCTCACCCAACATGATGATGTCCGGGTCTTGTCGGAGGAAGGTGCGAAGTGCGCGGGCAAATGTGAGTCCGATGTCCTCCTTCAGTTGGACTTGGTTGATTCCTGACAAGGTGTATTCGACCGGATCCTCAATCGTTAGGATGTTGGATTCGCTCTTGTTCAGGATTTTGAGGGTTGCGTATAGTGTCGTGGTCTTTCCAGAACCGGTAGGACCGCTAATTAAAATGATGCCGTGGGTTTTCTTTATGTTTTCAGTGAACAATGCCTGTTGTTCCTCTGTGAAGCCCAGTTTGGATATGTCAATGTTGGTTGAGTCTTTGCTCAAGAGCCTAAGCACGATTTTCTCTCCGTTCAAAGTTGGTAAGACGGATACGCGGATGTCGAAATTCAGGTTGCCCTCCTCGAACAGAATACGTCCATCTTGAGGAAGCCTTTTCTCCGCGATGTCGATGTTGGCCTTGATTTTGATTTTGTTTACCAGAGACGGATAATTCTCTTTGTCCAGTCTATACTTTTCAAGCAATTTGCCGTCAATCCTAAATCTGACTCGGCATAAGTCTTCGTATGTCTCGATGTGGATATCGCTGGAGAACATCTCCTTCGCCTCTCTGATCAGAGAAGTTAGAAAATCTCCGGAATTGGCATTGGCGATCGTTTGGACAGCGTGCGGCTCCGAATCAGGGATCCTATAATGTTGGTTGAGAACCCTTTTGAGGACTTCGGGGTCAATGACTTCGAAATGGATGGTCCTGTTAAATGTGAGCTCTAGTTCTTCTTTAACAGTTTCATTGAGATGCTCTTGGTCGGTATAAAGCGTCCATTCCGTATTGGAAATCTCTTTGGGGACAATATGGTAGTGCCATGCCTGTTGGTCGGAAACCACATGCCGTATATCTGTGTTTATTCTTATCGTATCTGTCATGTCGTTGGCAAAAGGCTTAATAGGAACGCATCGTTGTAATTGTCCCTGAAGATGAGCGTGTGGATTATATATATAATTGATATATAACCGATTAATGGAATTCTGTTGTGGCTCCGACGAAATAATAAATGAAGGAGTAAACTGATTATCAATGAACCTGTGAAAAATCCGATGAAGTTGAGGGGGGAGAAGGCTCCCGCAAGGAAGATGAAGAAGAGCACGTCTCCCATGCCGATGACGTTATTAATTAATGGAGCCCTGTTCTCTTTGTTCTTGATTCTGTATACCAGTTTGAGAACCAAAAACTGGAGGGCCAACAATGAGATGTTGATCAGGAAAAAGGTTCCCCATTCTTTGACTCCGAGTTCGACCACGCCAATGATGGCTTGTGCGCATATCAGCAGTGACAGCAACAACCTGACGACAGACATGTGCTTGAGATCCTGATAAATTAGGATTAACAGAATTGGATATGTTAATAAAAAGATCATTAGTCTTTGACAACTTCTTTCAGGTTTTTGTCCTGGTCAATCTCCCACACATTAAGCACTCCGTCTCCGTCGAAATCCACCACTGCTGTCGCCCTCGCGGAGAAGGAGGTCGCACCTGCGTTTGTGATTTCTATTTGGTAGTTGGCTTTACCTCCGTCCGTGACCAGTTTCTCTTGCTCAAATCCAATTTCATCTAAATCGGAAGAGTATTTCGAGTACATATAGAAGTAAGTTTTCTCCAATGTGTGGAGATGCCCCAATTGTAGTTGGGCCTCAGTCGCCTTGGTCTTTGATATTAATGGCATTAAGTTCGGTAAAGCTAATAATACCAATATACCGATGATAACTAAAACAATAAGCAATTCCGGTAGGGAAAAACCTGGTACTCTTTTTAATCGCATATTACAAATTTTTTTGCAAAAATAATTAATTCTCGTTTATTTGGCAAATATATGGGGTTTGTGAAGAATTTGCGCAATATCTTTATCTATTACTTTTCAAAACCCGTACAGATAGATGATCGCATAATGGTTGAAGTGGTTAGAAATTCATCGGCTTGGGATTTATACTTTTTGCTATTGTCTTATGAAAATGAATGAATTAATTGTGGATTTTGTGGATCGAGACTGATTTTTTTGTAATTTTTGGCACTCATTACTCATCGCTTAAATTGTCTGAAATGTTCATATTTAAAGAAATATTTATGAATGGAAAGAATTTTCTTGCACACATAGGGTTTTTGAGTCTGTTGGGCTTGTTTGTTATGGTTCTAAGCCTACATAATGGGCGTAGTCCTCAAAAGGATAAGTCGCCAAACAATGAACAGGTTGAAGGTGTGCCGAAGGTGACTCTAAAAGGTATTAATGATACAATTGTTGTACGCAAATCGGATTACGATGAGATAAAGAGTTACAGTGCGGATTACGGCTATATGACGAATGGTATTATCCTCTCAGATTCCATGGTTGAAATAATTAGGGATTTAGAATCGCCCATACTAAAAATAGAATTTGATGAAGGTTACAAAATAGCCAAAGGCATGCCCCGTCTAAGTTCATCACTTCCATGTGAATGCAACTATTCTTATTATTTTGATGATGAGAATCCGAATCGTCGAGTTAGATTGGAAGGTGTTAAAGGAGATGAAATACATTTTGGACTTGGGATACCATTCCCTGACCCTATGGGAAAGGTGAAATAAATAACATATTTATTTTGCATTCTACGAGCCAATCGCCAAATTAAGAAAATAAAGCTTAAATTAGCAGATGTGAACATTGCGTATGATAGGTTAGTAACAATAATTATTCGTCATGAAAAAGAAATATATATTCATATCGATAGTGGCTTTGTTAGTGACATTCATCCTAATGACACTATTTGTTCATCCATCACCTGGGAAAGGGACGGTTTCAGATTTTGAAGAGCTGGTGAGAAAAGGGGACGTGGAACATATAATTGAGATGATTGAAAGGACATCGATTACCCGTATCAGTATAAGAGACAAATCTTATCCTCTATATTATATAGAATATGATTGTGCGTTCGATGTTCCTCTTAAAAAGGGATGTCGTGTCGTATATTGTCCCCGATTAACGTATAAAGATTTTTTTTTCGAAAAAGCAAGAAGGACTAATTGCTTTTATCTGGACGGAAGGGTAAGAATTCCCATAGAAGAAAAAGGCGGAAATGTTGCGGAGGTGAAGTATCTGATAGATTTTTTTGAAATGTTCGAAATGTATAGTATCTATTTTAATCGTGATGCTAATGCCATATATTTCGAATTAGTTGAAGATGGGAGGTCTTACGCTTTCCGCTATTCTTTCAATAAAGTCTCAGACGGAGATTCGAACGGCTCGAACATTAAGAAGATTAACGACAATTGGCTTTTAATCGCCGACGAATAGAATGAGAAATATAAAACACATTTCAATCCTTGTCGCATTTCTGATGCAAATGGTCGGGTGGAACGCCTACTCGTCTGGTCAGGTCTGCATGTTCGATTATGTGGATATGTTGTCATATTTCTTCAATGATTATTCAATAGTTCGTTTCCAAGGCAGTGACAGAGCAATTGACCGCAACAAAAAGATCATACTCCCTTTCTCATACGATAATTTGATATACAATGGAGATGGTACATTTATTGGAAGAAAGAATGACACTTTTTTTGTCCCAACTCCTCCCCATAATTACGTGAGTGATTGTTATTTCAGCACGTCCGAGTATTTGGTTGATTCGACGGGGAAAATTCTCGTCGAAGGTCCAAATAGTGTATGGAATATAGATGGGACGATTTATACGGAATTATATGCCCCTATTTCGGGTGTTGAACGTCATGATCTTAAGGAAAACAAACGCTATTATTTGGGACGGTCTAATGAGATTACCAATGTTTCTTCGGAACATTATATGCGCTGTATATATCATGGCAAGAGGGCTCACGACGACGCAAGTGATGATGTGAAGAATGGCCGTATTTATTCAAGTGGCATTGATATTTGTGGCTATTGTGACAAGAATGGGAACTGGGAAATGCTTCTCACTGACTGTAGTGACATCTCGTGGGTGTCGCCCATTGAAGACGGACATGTCCTCGTGATTTCCACAAAATACTACATGCTTTATGAGAACTTTAGGTTGAAAAAAAAGCTGAAAAGGAAGAGAGTGGATGGAATAAGGTGCCAATCGCTTGATTCCCTTGATATAGATTATGAGTCGATTCAATATTCCGAAGACAATTTTATTCTTCCAAGAAAAGGGATGGAGACAATAGTGATTAATACGCAGGGGAAATATGTTGATTTGAAAAAAAGAATTTATGGCCCATTCCATAATGGATATGTGGTTGCAAAGAGTGCTAAGGGCTATACGATAATAGATGAGAAAGGTAATGACATGTTGCGTGCTTCTTATGACGATATAGAATGGTGTTCCTCCGTGAATGATACGTCATATTTCCGAGTGAAGAAGGAAGGGAAACAGATGGTGGTCCGGTATGATGGTTTGATTTTGCCATATAGCGAAATGGGGGATAGTTTGTATGATGGACGCTTAATGGTTAAGAAAAATGGGGAATGGGGATATGTTGACCAAAAGTGGAAAGAAGTAATCGAATGTCATTTTGAAGAGATGGGGCCGTTTTTCAAAGGGTATGCGGTGGTGAAGAGAGACGGGAAATGGGGCATTATTGACGTTAATGGCGCCATAAAAGTCGAATGTATGTATGATGATTGCCACTTATTCTTCGAGGGATATGCAGCCGTGAAGAGAGACGGGAAATGGGGCTTCGTTGATCTCAACGGCACGGTGAAGATAGAATTTACCTACGATGAGTGCCATCCGTTTTCCGAAGGCATGGCAGCGGTGAAGAAAGATGGCAAGTGGTTTTTCATTGACAAAAGAGGAGAAGTGATTTGTTTCGCTCTTCCGTCAGAAAAATTAAAAGAACAAGGTGCGAAATGAAACGAAAGATTTTAATTTAATCTATGGCGGGAAGAAAAACCATTGAATTCGACACATAAGAAAATGAAAAAGGTTGTATCTTTTATTGTCGTTTATATTGTTGTATTTGTTTTATACATAGGCATTTCCATTCCCATTAACAATTATATGGAAAGGGCATGGTTATGTCGTCCTGGAGATTGGGGCATAGGGTTGCCGATGTTCAAATATTGGATTCATGTGGGTGGAGAACTTCAACATGGAGGAGATGGAGGCGTTTTATTGCTCAACTTTGTTATTGTGCTATTCATTACGATCGTCTTGAATTTAGTGCGTAAGAAACTACGCCTACGACGTGGGGAGTGATCTCGTCAAGGACATGCGCGCGGAGAATAAAGCCCGACCTCCACTTCGATTATGACGTCTTGGCCAGCCACCTTGGCAAGGATCAGATTCCTAAATAAACCCTTTTGTGCAACACTTCTACAGAAACTTTTCCGCGAACATCATTTTGCGCCACTTTTTTTGTATCTTTGCGCACATTTATAAGATTTTATACTGATGAGCTTACTGGATTTGAGTGAACAGGAGATCTTGAGGAGAGAGAGCCTCAAGGAGTTGCGTGCGATGGGCATCGACCCATATCCCGCTGCAGAGTACGTAGTTACGGATTATTCCACAAACATAAAGAGCGAGTTCTCGGATGACGCTCCCCGCAAGGATGTCACCATCGCGGGACGTATCATGAGCCGCCGTATCATGGGCAAGGCCTCCTTTATGGAGCTGCAGGACAGCAAGGGCCGTGTCCAAGTCTATATCTCAAGGGACGATTTATGTCCGGACGAGAACAAGGACATGTACAACGTCGTCTTCAAGAAACTGCTCGACATCGGTGACTTCGTGGGGGTCAAGGGCTATGTCTTCCGTACCCAAATGGGGGAGATCTCCGTCCATGCGGCCGAGCTGACGGTCTTGAGCAAATCACTCCGTCCGTTGCCTATCGTGAAGTACAAGGATGGTGTCGCCTACGACGCTTTCGACGATCCTGAGCTGCGCTACCGCCAACGCTACGTCGATTTGGTGGTGAACGACGGTGTGAAGGATATCTTCATCAAACGTTCCAAGGTCTACAAGACCTTGAGGGGCGTCCTGGATGAGGCTGGCTACATGGAGGTGGAGACGCCTATCCTGCAACAGATCGCGGGTGGCGCGAGCGCTCGTCCGTTCATCACCCACCACAACACGTTGGATGTGGACCTCTACCTGCGTATCGCCACCGAGCTTTACCTGAAACGATTGATCGTCGGCGGTTTCGAGGGTGTTTACGAGATCGGCAAGAACTTCCGTAACGAGGGTATGGACCGTACGCACAACCCTGAGTTCACCTGCATGGAACTTTACGTGCAGTACAAGGATTATAACTGGATGATGTCATTCACCGAGCAGTTGCTCGAAAAAATATGCTTCGCCGCCAACGGCTGCTACGAGTCGAAGGTGGGTGATAACGTGATCAGTTTCAAGGCCCCTTACCGTAGGCTGCCTATCCTCGACGCTATCAAGGAGAAGACCGGCTACGACCTCAACGGCAAGAGCGAGGAGGAGATCCGTGAGATTTGCAAGGCGCTGAAAATGGAGATCGACGACACGATGGGTAAGGGTAAGCTGATCGATGAGATATTCGGAGAGTTCTGCGAGGGTACATATATCCAACCTACCTTCATCACCGACTATCCTGTCGAGATGTCTCCGCTCACGAAGATGCACCGCTCTAAGCCAGGCTTGACGGAGCGTTTCGAGCTCATGGTCAACGGTAAGGAGTTGGCCAACGCATACTCCGAGCTGAACGACCCGATTGATCAGATGGAGCGTTTCAAGGAGCAGTTGAGGCTTTCGGAGAAGGGTGACGACGAGGCGATGTTCATCGACCAGGACTTCGTGCGCGCTTTGGAGTACGGTATGCCTCCTACATCAGGTATCGGTATCGGTATCGACCGTCTCGTCATGTTGATGACGGGCCAGACGACCATCCAGGAGGTGCTCTTCTTCCCGCAGATGAAGCCGGAGAAGGCGCAGACGAAAGACCCTGTCTCTAAGTTCACCGCGTTGGGAATCCCTGAGGATTGGGTGCCTGTCGTGCAGAAAGCGGGCATCTTGACAGTCTCTCAGTTGAAGGATGTGAACCCGAACAAGTTCCACCAGGACATTTGCGGTTTAAATAAGAAATTCAAACTTGAGTTGGTCAACCCAACCCGTGAAGAGGTTGCGGAGTGGGTTAGTAAAATCTAATATATGGACGTGAAAGAAGAACCGAGGATCGCCGTCATGGGAGGTGGTAGCTGGGCTACCGCCATCGCTAAGATTTGTATGGCGAACAGAGAACGTCGGATCAATTGGTACATGCGCAGGCAGGACCAGATTGACGACTTCAAGGAGATGGGGCACAATCCAGCCTATCTCTCCATGGTGCCTTTCGATTTGGATAGGATCGAGTTCTCCTGCAATATCAATGAGATCGTCAAGAAATCCGACATCCTGATATTCGCGACTCCTTCGCCTTTCCTCAAACAGCACCTGAAGAAGCTCCGCGCTTCCTTGAAGAGCAAGATCGTGGTTTCCGCCATCAAGGGTATCGTGCCCGACGAGAACCTCACCGTCTCTGAATATTTCCACCAGTTCTACAATGTGCCGCAGGATAATCTGCTGGTCATCTCTGGTCCTTCCCATGCGGAGGAGGTGGCGATGGATCGTCTGTCGTACCTGACCATCGGTGGCGTCTCCAGGGATAATGCCAAGCTCTTCGCCAACATGCTTCAGAACAATTATGTGCGGACCTCCACTGTGGATGATATCATCGGTTTGGAGTATGCCTCCGTGCTGAAGAACGTCTATGCCATCGCGGCGGGTGTCTGCCATGGTTTGAAGTATGGTGACAACTTCCAGGCGGTGCTGATTTCCAATGCGATACAGGAGATGCACCGCTTCCTGAACATTGTGAACGAGAAGCAACGAAACATCTCCGAGTCGGCCTATTTGGGTGATTTGCTGGTGACCAGCTACTCCAAGTTCAGCCGTAACCGCACGTTCGGTACGATGATCGGAAAGGGTTACTCCGTCAAGACCGCGCAACTCGAGATGGAGATGATCGCGGAGGGTTACTACGGCACCAAGTGTATCCATGAGATCAATAAGAACTTCCACGTGAATATGCCTATCATGGACTCCGTCTACAATATCCTTTACGGGAAGATTTCGCCCGCCATTGAGATAAAGGTGTTGACGAGTTTATTACGTTGATAATGAGTGTGTAATGATATAATATCTTAAAAATTATAAGAATGGAAAACATCAAATTGAACATTGAGAATGCATTCTCTTGCGAGGGTTTGTATATCTCCAAGCCATGCATCACGGCTTACGAGGCTAAGGTAAAAGAGTGCCAGGAAATGTTGCATTTCGGCAAGGGTAAGGGAAACGATTTCTTGGGTTGGTTGACTTTGCCTTCTTCCTTGGACGATAACTTCTTGAACAAGATCATCGCTACGGCTGACCGTTTGAGAAAGTCTTGCGACGTAGTGGTTGTGGCTGGTATCGGTGGTTCATACTTGGGTGCCCGCGCCGTCATCGAGGCATTGTCCAACGCGTTCGCGGCTTACTCTAAGAGCAAGGTGAACCCAGCTATCGTTTTCGCCGGCAATAACATCAGCGAGGATTATTTGGCTGAGCTCTCTTCTTTCTTGAGAAGGAAACAGTTCGGTATCATCAATATCTCCAAGTCAGGTACTACGACCGAGACCGCTTTGGCTTTCCGTATCCTCAAGACCCAATTGGAGGAGCAAGTAGGCAAGGCTGAGGCTAAGAACCGTATCGTGGCCGTTACGGACGCCGCTAAGGGCGCTCTCCGCAAATTGGCTACGCAAGAGGGTTACGAGACTTACGTGATTCCTGATAATGTGGGTGGACGTTTCTCTGTCCTCACTCCAGTAGGTTTGCTCCCTATCGCTGTGGCTGGCTTCGACATCAAGCAATTGGTGGCTGGTGCTAAGAAGATGCAGGAGATGTGTAACATCGATGTTCCATTCTCTAAGAACCCTGCCGCTCAATACGCCGCAGTACGTAACGAGTTGTACCAGAAGGGTAAGAAGATCGAGATCTTGGTGAACTATCACCCTAAATTGCACTTCATCGGTGAGTGGTGGAAGCAACTCTACGGTGAGTCTGAGGGTAAGGACTTGAAGGGTATCTTCCCAGCTGCGGTAGACTTCTCTACTGACCTCCACTCAATGGGTCAATGGATCCAAGAGGGTGAGCGTACGATCTTCGAGACCGTTATCTCCATCAAGAGAGCGAACAAGAAGGTGGTTGTCCCTGAGGACAAGGAGAACCTCGACGGTTTGAACTTCTTGGCTGGCAAGCGTGTGGACGAGGTGAACAAGATGGCTGAGTTGGGCGTTGTATTGGCCCACGTGGATGGTCAGGTGCCTAACCTGCACATCGATATGCCTTCATTGAACGAGTACTATATCGGTCAGTTGTTCTACTTCTTCGAGAAGGCCTGCGGTATCAGCGGTTACTTGCTCGGCGTGAACCCATTCAACCAACCAGGTGTTGAGGCTTACAAGAAGAACATGTTCGCTTTGTTGGGCAAGCCAGGTTACGAGAAGGAGACTGAGGCGATTAAAGCTAGATTGAACAAGTAAAAACATTTATCCATAGGGTCAGGCGCATCACTGTGCTTGACCCTTTTTTCTTTTGTGTATGGAAATTCTTCAATGGTGTCTCGATAACCTGAATTATTGGACCGTCCTGCTTTTGATGACCATCGAAAGCTCATTCATACCTTTCCCCTCTGAAATCGTGGTTCCTCCTGCCGCCTACAAGGCCGCCGCAGGTGAGTTGAATGTTGTGGGGGTGGTGGCATCCGCTTCTTGTGGTGCTATCCTTGGTGCGCTGATCAACTATATTTTGGCCCGTACTTTGGGGCGTACCTTCGTCTATTGGTTTGTCGAGACGAAGTTCGGACATCTCTGTATGCTCTCCAAGGAGAAGATGGAACATGCCGAGGAGTATTTCAGGGAGCATGGTGTCTCCTCCACCTTGATCGGACGTATGGTGCCTGCCGTTCGTCAGTTGATCTCCATCCCGGCGGGTTTGTCCAAGATGGCCCTTCACACGTTTGTGCTCTTCACCTTCTTGGGTGCGTTCGTATGGAACTCCATCCTCGCCGCGATAGGCTACGGTTTGCATGGCGTGGTGCCGAAAGACCAGTTGGCGACAGCTGTGGCGCAGTACAAACCCTATTTGGCTGCGGGCGGTATTCTCCTTTTCGTATGCTTTGTGGCATACTTGGTGATTCAGTCGAGAAAAAAATCCAACTAAATCGACACTGCGGAGGCGCGCGAAAAGAATTTGGCGAAAAAAAGAGATAATCCATGGTCTTTTTGGCCTAAATATCTTTTATTTCCAAAGGGAAAATCGTATATTCGCATGTATTTGGGCTTTTTATGCCCGGATGGATTCTAAATGTGCGTCTTGATGAGTGCTGAATGTAGATTCGAATTGTGTATGTGTAGGTTCTGCCTCGCCCTTCTGGTGTTGGCAGTGCTACCTGCTTGCAGTTCCCATAAGGATATAGCCTATTTGCAGGAACAGGAGGGTGCGTTGCGTGCCGCGGCGGACTCGCTGTATGATGCCCGTATTAAGCCAAAAGATTTGTTGACGATCACCGTCAATACGTTCGATAGGGAAGCCTCTTTGCCCTTCAACCTCATGTATCCCTCCAATTCTCCGAATGGTTTCTCCAACAACGTGGGGGAGAATATCATGCAGAAGTATTTGGTGGACAATGACGGTGAAATCGATTTCCCTGTATTGGGACGCATCAAGGTCGCCGGGCTGACCAAGAAGGAGGTGGAGGCATACCTTCGTGGCAGGTTGGGCGCTTATTTGAAGGAAGAACCTCTTGTGAATGTGCGGATGGTCAACTACAAAATCTCCGTGATCGGCGAGGTGGCTCGTCCAAACACTTACACTATCACGAACGAGAAGGTGAATGTTCTGGAGGCGTTGGCCTTGGCGGGTGATATGACCATCTACGGTATGCGCAAGAATGTGAAGCTGATGCGTGAGACAGAGTCGGGCGAGCGCAACGTCTATACGATTGACTTGACGGACAAGAACCTGATTTATTCGCCTTACTTTTACCTTCAGCAGAATGATGTGCTTTATGTGGAGCCGAATAAAACAAAAATGCGTAACAGTCGTTACAGTGCCATGACGGGGCAGGTCCTGACGGGCACGTCTGTGCTGGTTTCCGTCGCTGGACTGATTGTGACGCTCACGAAGAAATAAATAAAGGTCATGGAGCAGGAAAATAATCTTAATCAACGGAAAACCGAAGAGGGTGGGGTGGACCTGAAGGACCTCGTGTATACGTTCCTCGCCTATTGGAAGTGTTTTGCTGTCTCTTTGATTCTATGCTGCTTGGCGGCTGTCGTCTATCTCCATTATACGATGCCTACGTATAGGGTTTCCTCGAAAATCATGATTCGTGATGAGAAGCGTGGAGGGGATTTCTTTTCGGAGATTTCCGTGTTCGACGATATTGATATGCTTTACAAGGCAAACACGGAGAACGAGATTGAACTCCTTAAATCCAAAACGTTGGTGAAGAACGTTATCTTGGAGCGAGAACTCTATGTGGATTACTATGGGAAGTCATTCTTCCGCAAACGAGATGTGTCGGGCTTTTCTCCTGTCGTTTTGGTTGATAGTTTGTTCGATGCTTCTTCGTTGAGCTCCATGTTGGTTGTTGATCTGAAACTGAATGGGGACCGATCCGTCCATGTGTCACTCTCTTCTGAGGATGAAGTGTTGCTTGATTCCGTCTATGCGAGCTTCCCGATAGAGGTGCGAACTTCTAACGGGCCTTTGGACTTCGCTTTGGCGGATGCTTGGAATGATTCCTCCAACTATGATCATATCGTTGTGGAAATTACTCCGCCAGTGTCTTTGGCGAAGAAATATATCAAGAACCTTTCACTCTCTCAGGTGAGCAAGACCTCTTCCATTGTGGTCTTGACGCTGAACACGACCAACAAGTTAAGGGGTATTTCCTTCCTGAATGGGTTAATAGACATGTACAACCGGTCTGCCGTGGAGGAGAAAAACGAGGTCGCCACCAAAACCGCCTTGTTCATCGACAACCGTATCAAGGTTTTGACGGATGAGTTGGGCGAGACGGAGAAGAACCTGGAAAAATACAAGAAGCGTGAGGGACTAACCGAGTTGTCCTCCAATGCCCAACTGTACTTGCAGAAAGGTGCAGAATATGAGGCGAAGAGGGTTGAGTGCGAAACTCAGCTGAATCTGGTACGTTCCTTGAAGAGTTATCTGATGGACGAGGCGAATCGGGGATCAGTGATCCCTTCCAACATTGGACTGAATGACGCAGGTCTGACGGAACAGATCAATCAGTATAATAATTTGTTGCTCTCACGGGTGAAACTGCTACAGTCTACGTCTGAAAATAACCCCGCTGTCACTCAAAAAACATTGCAAATCAATGGATTGTATGAAAATGTCAGGTTGCTTGTATCCAATGCGGAGAAGGAGTTGAATATCTCCTTGTCCGATTTGAATAGGCAGACAGACAAGTATAGGGGGCAGATCAGCAATGTGCCTACGCAAGAGAGACTCTTTGTCGAGATAGAGCGTCAACGACAGATCCAGCAGCAGCTGTTCCTTCTCCTGTTGCAGAAAAGGGAGGAGAACGCATTGGCCATGGCAGCCACGCTGAATTGCGCCAAGGTGGTGGACGAAAGCATGGCGGATGATTTCCCTGTCGCTCCGAGGAAGGCTTTGGTGTTCTTCGTCGCTTGTTTCTTCGGCTTGCTGATACCTGCTCTGGTGTTGTACCTCAAGAGATTCTTCGCCTTCAATGTGACTGATTCCTATAATCTTGAACAAGAAGGACTTACATCTTTGCCCGTGCTTGCCGAACTTCCGTTTAAGGATGAATCTATGTCGGATGAGGAGTGGGCGAAAATCAAGGAAGAACCTTTCCGTCTCCTTCGCACCAATTTGCAGTTTATCCAGCAGAGCAAGGAGAACAATGTTGTCTTGGTGACTTCTTTCGTGCCGAATGAAGGGAAGACGTTCATCGCATGTAATGTGGCGTTTTCGTTTGCCTCCCTTTCCAAGAAGGTGATTGTGGTCGGAGGCGACATCCGTAATCCACAGATTAAAAGATATTTTGACAAAAGAAGGAAGTTCGGACTCTCTAATTATTTGTCGAATGATTCCCTGAAGGTGGATGATATCATTGCCCAAACGGACACTCCGAATTTGGACTTCATATCGGGAGGAACGGTTCCACCGAATCCTGCGGAGTTGCTTTCCCGTTCGAGGCTAGATGACTTGTTCGCTGAATTACGTTCTCGTTACGATTATGTGATTATCGATACGGCTCCCGTTTCCATTGTGACCGATACGTTGATCCTTTCCCGTGTGGCGGATTTGACGGTTTTCGTGTGCCGTTCTAAGGCTTTGAATAAACGTTGTTTCAAGTATATTAACTCATTGGCGGAGGAGAAAAGATTGCCGAATGTCGGTATCGTCATCAATGCGGTCCGCAAGTCCCGTCGTAACCGTTATGGCAAGAATTATGGCTACGGTTATGGCGCAGGCTATGGCTACGGTTATGGCTATGGCTACGGTTATGGCCATGAATACACGAGTAAGGACTCTTCCAATTGATTCTGCTGGATTCATCGTGCTTTTGTCGGTATGTTACTGACAATCACGAAGTGTTTTTGTTTTGTAAATGTAACTAATTGAGTCGTAATGAATTAAGTATTTTTTGACGATAAAAATGAATTATAATCCAGAGAATGTTAAGATCTGTGTGGTGGGATTGGGCTATGTAGGATTACCGTTGGCTCGATTGTTCTCCACTCGATATAAAACCATCGGATTTGACAAGAACCATGCCCGCGTAGAAGCGTTGATGAACGGATGTGACAACACGAAGGAGGTGGATGGTCCTTTGTTACGCAAAGCCTTGGAGGATGGTTTCTCCTGCACTTCGAACATGGAGGATATTCGAGACTGCAACTTTTATGTGGTGGCGGTTCCCACACCCATTGATGCGGATAATGCACCGGACTTGACTCCTCTCTATGAGGCGAGCGAGACGGTTGGAAAGGTGATCGGCAAAGGGGATGTGGTGGTCTATGAATCCACCGTATACCCCGGCATGACGGAGGATGAGTGTATCCCTGTGATTGAGAGAGTTTCCGGTTTGACATTCAATCTGGACTTTTTTGCGGGTTATTCGCCTGAGCGGATTAATCCAGGGGATAAGGAACATACGGTGGATAAGATTAAGAAGGTGACTTCCGGTTCCACACCTGAGGTGGCCGATTTTGTCGATAGGGTCTATGCTTCCGTTTTGATCAATGGTACCCATCGGGCGCCCTCCATCCGTGTGGCGGAGGCCAGTAAGATCATAGAGAATACGCAGCGTGACGTGAATATCGCCTTTGTGAATGAGTTGGCGAAGATTTTCAACGCCATGGGTATCGACACGAACGATGTGCTGGAGGCGGCTGCCACGAAGTGGAATTTTATTAACATGAAGCCTGGATTGGTGGGTGGACATTGCATTTCGGTCGACCCTTATTATCTGATACAGAAGGCGCAAGTATATGGTGTGTTGCCTCGCGTGATGATTTCCGCCCGTCGTCTCAACGATGGTATGGGTGCATACGTTGCCGAGCAGACCGTCAAGTGTATGAACATGAAGGGATTGGTCGTGAAGGATTCCAGGATCCTCCTGTTGGGATTCACCTTTAAGGAGAATTGCCCGGACATTAGGAATACTAAGGTGGTGGATATCTACCATACGCTTTTGGAATATACACAAGATATTGTGGTCTATGATCCATGGGCGGATGCGAAAGCGGTGAAGAAGGAGTATGGCATTTCTTTGTGTGAAACCCCTCTTCCCGAATTGGGCGGACGTTTTGATGCGGTGATTGTTTCAGTTGCGCATCGGCAATTCAAAAATTTGGATATCAGACAATTATTGGCCGATTCTGATCGGGGCGTCGTCTATGATGTGAAGGGGTTCTGCGATAGGGAACAGGTGGATGGTAGACTCTGATGTAAGTCCTGAGGTAGGAAACTCTCAGGCAATGTGTATATGGTTTTATGCCTGACGATTTAAAACAGAACATAGTCACTGCCGCAAAGTGGTCTTCCGTGGCGGAGGTCGCTGCCAAGTTGCTTACGCCTGTGATTAGTATGGTGTTGGCGAGGCTGTTGGCGCCGGAGGCTTTCGGGGTGGTCGCTTCATTGGTGATCATCATATCCTTTGCGGAAGTCTTTGCGGATGCGGGTTTCCAGAAATATCTGATTCAGCATGAGTTTGGCTCGGAGTCCGATCTGTACAGCAGTTCGAACGTGGCGTTTTGGTCAAATTTATGTTTGTCATTTTTCCTTTGGACCCTCATCTTTCTCTTCAGGGATCCATTGGCGGCTTGTGTGGGGAGCCCTGATATGGGCACGGTATTGGCGGTGGCTTCTCTTTCCATTCCGCTGGCCTCATTCTCTTCCATACAGACAGCTCTCTACAAGAGGGCTTTGGACTTCAAAACATTGTTTCATGCGCGCATCGTGTATGTTTTGGTCCCTTTGTTGGTCACGTTGCCGTTAGCGCTCTTTCTGAAAAATTATTGGGCGCTGGTGATCGGTACGCTCTCACAGAACATGGTGAACGCTCTTCTCTTGACCTGTTGGTCGAAGTGGAAGCCCCGCCTATACTTCTCGTTTCGGGAGTTGAAGGAAATGCTTTCTTTCTCCCTGTGGTCGCTCTTCGAATCAATCTCCATTTGGCTGACAAGTTATGTGGATGTCTTCATTGTCGGGACCATGCTGAGTCAATACTATTTGGGACTTTACAGGACGTCAAGCATCTTGGTTGGCCAGGTCTTTGGTCTGGTGACCTCCGTGACCACGCCCATTCTTTTCTCTTCGTTATCGAGGCTTCAGAACAATCGGTCTGTTTTCCTCGATCTTTTTTACAAGTTCCAAAAGACGGTTGCGCTGGTGGCCTTCCCGATAGGCATAATCCTTTTCTCTTATGACGAATTGGTGACAAAGGTTCTCTTGGGAGAGTCGTGGATGGAGGCTTCTTTTTTCATAGGGTTATGGGGCCTTTCCTCCGCTCTAATGATTGTGCTGTCCCATTATTGTAGTGAAATTTATAGAGCTTTGGGAAAGCCTAAGTTGTCGGTGCTTGCCCAATGGCTTCATATAATTGTTTTATGGCCTGCCGTGTGGTTCTCTGTCAGATATGGGTTCCATACGTTGTGTTGGGTGCGTTCCTCTGTTCGGTTGGAGTTTATTGTCGTTCATCTGTTGATTGTGTGGGTGGTGTTGAGGATTTCTCCGTTGAAGATGACCAGGAATATTGTTCCTGCGTTATTTGCGGCCGCACTGATGTTCGGCATGACCTATCTGCTTCGATGCGTCGGGTCGTCGGTGACGGTGCAAATTGGCTCGTTATGTGTCAGCCTGCTTGTGTATGTGGGATGCGTGATGATGTTCCCCAAGGAACGCATTTTGTTTTTTGATTTAGCTAAATTGGTTCGTCGATGAAGGTTCTGGTAGCTTCCGATTTTTGCCCCATGTTGCGTGTAGAGTCCTTGATAGAAGGAGGAGCTTCGTCAGGGGTGTTCACGGGAATCCGTCCATTGGTTGAAAGTGCGGATTATTCTTTCATCAATTTGGAATGCCCGGTATGGGATGGCGCATCGTCTCCGATCACCAAGTGTGGACCGCACTTGAAGTGTTCGGGAAAATCAGTTGAAGCGTTGTGCGAGTTGGGATTCTCTTGTGCGACATTGGCGAATAACCATATCATGGATTACGGAGATGCCAGCCTCATGAACACGCTGAATGTGCTGACGGAAAAGAACATGGAATATGTGGGCGCAGGGAGAAACCTAGAGGAGGCGGGCCAGATTCTATACAAGGAGATTGGCGGTGTGACACTTGCTGTTATCAACTGCTGTGAGCATGAGTTCTCCATTGCGTCGGAGAATAGGGCGGGTGCGAATCCTATCGAGCCGGTACGTCTCTTCCGTGCGATTCGGGAGGCGAAATCCAAGGCGGATTATGTCTTGGTGATAGCCCATGGTGGCAAGGAATATTATCCTTTGCCTACGCCTAGGATGCAGGAGTTGTACCGCTTTTTCGTGGATGCGGGGGCGGATGCGGTTGTTAATCATCATCAGCATTGTTATAGTGGGTATGAATGCTATAAGGGGTCTCCGATATTCTATGGACTGGGTAATTTCTGCTTCGACAGCCAAAAACGGAATTCTTCGTGGAACGAGGGGTATATGGTCCGTTTGGATTTCGGAGGGGAAAGTGTCTCGTTCGAGTTGATTCCATTCGTCCAATGCGATGAATCCCCTGTGGTCCGATTGATGGAGGGGGAAGAGATTGATGGGTTTGAGAAAAAAATTAGGGAGTTGAATGGACAGATAGAAGATCCGTCGCGTCTGAAGGCGTCGTTCGATAAGTTTGCCAGGGAACGGGGAGATGCATACTTGTCGGTTTTATATCCTTATCAGAATCGGGTGCTGTTGTATTTGGCGAGGAAGCATCTTTTCCCGAAGTTCCTCCAAAAGAAACGGCTCGTCCGATTCCTGAATTATATGGATTGCGAGTCTCATAGGGATTTGTTTTCTGTGTATATGAATTCTTTTTTTACGGATAAGAAGTGATATTCAAGATGAATGTCTCCTTGTTGAAATATTTGTTTAGGCCACGCGCTGTCGCCATAAAAGTGATGCGTTGGACGGCTCGTCTGTTCCCTGACGAACTATATCTCCAGGTGATGTATTATCTGCAGTTGGGGAAATGCCTGAATTTGAAGAACCCGCAAACCTATACGGAAAAACTGCAGTGGATGAAACTCTACTATCATCGTCCGGAATGTACGGTCATAGTGGATAAATACCTTGCGAAACAATGGGTGGCTGAGCGGATAGGCGGAGAGTATATCATCCCTACGCTGGGCGTTTGGGAGCGTGCGGAGGATATCGATTTCGACACTTTGCCCGATCAGTTCGTCCTGAAATGCAACCACGACAACAATAGCGTGGTAGTCTGCAAGGATAAATCTTCCTTTGACATGCAGGCTGCAAGGAAGAAACTGAATCGTTGCCTGAAGCGTGATTTCTATGCGGAGACAAGGGAATGGCCCTATAAGAATGTTCCCCGTCGGATTATTGCGGAGGAGTATCTGGACGATGGGACGGATAATTTGAAGGATTATAAGTTCTTCTGTTTTGATGGTGAGCCCAAGGCGATGTATGTGGTTGCGAACCATTCTTCACATCCGACTTTTGATTATTATGACATGGATTTTCGCCCCTTGCCGATTGTTAGTAGGGTCGGCAATCCCACTGGAGTCATTATGGAGAAGCCTGAATGCTTCGAGGAAATGAAGCGCCTCGCCACTACGTTGTCAGCGGGATTCCCCCATGTGCGGGTGGATTTCTATCAGGTGGATGGACACGTTTATTGGGGTGAAATGACCTTCATCACCACAAGTGGCTATAATGATATGTGCTCCTTGGATTGGGACCTTAAATGGGGCGAATGGTTGCCCCTTCCCCCTAAAATCACAGACGATTAATGATGCTGAAAGAAAGACATATTCTCTTTTTGTATATTCTGTTGTGGTTCTTGTATGAATTGCAGGGACTGTTGTGGACGGAGGGGAATTTGCTGTCCCAAGCCATCATCATCACTTTGAATGGGGTGTCGGTATATTATCTCTGGATGGTGAACCTAAAGGTGACGAGTAAGCCCTCATATATCTATGCGTTGAACGCTCTCCTGCTCATGTTTTTCTTTTATGGGGTGATCTACATCCTGGAGGGGGAACATGTTTATTTGGGTGTCTCCGTGTATAAGACATTCAATTATCTGAAGAATATCATGAATTCTCTCCTGCCGATATATGTGTTTTACTATTTCGCATGGAAAGGAATCCTTTCTAAGAAATACTTGCAGGTGCTGACCTTCTTTTTCTTCATTGTGGTGATTATCTCTTATTGGAGCTATGACATGGATTCGAGGTCTGTTTTGGCGGAGAGCGGTGTGGAGCGTGATGGTATTGTCAATAATATGGGGTATGAGTTTCTTTGCCTTTTCCCTATCCTGACGTTTTCCAACAAGCGCCCATTTCTGCAATATCTGGGAATTATTTGTGTGATGACCTTTATCCTGATGGGAATGAAACGTGGCGCCATTTTAATTGGTGCGCTATGCATGGTGTGGTTCTTGTTGGAGATGTTCCGGACGGCGAAGCGATATAAGAAATTACTGATTGTGGTTGTGTCCGTCGTGGCGGTTATTCTGATGTCCTATTTGGTGTGGCATTTGATGCAGACGAGTGATTTTTTCAGTCAACGGTTGCAGGCGACTATCGAGGGGAATGTGAGCGGCAGGGATTTCTTGTTTGTCACTTTCCTGAACTATTTCCTTTACGACACGACATTTTTCCAGTTCCTTTTTGGCTCTGGGGCGAATGCCACACTGGAGGTCTCCATTAATTACGCACATAATGATTGGTTGGAGTTGGCCATCAACCAGGGCGTGTTTGGCGTTGTCGTGTATGCTGTTTATTGGGTGTGCTTTTTCAGGGCTTGGCGCTCTATGACTGATAATCGTTTGGTTGGCTTCGCTTTTGGACTGGTGATGCTTATTTATTTCATGAGGACATTTTTTTCCTTGTCATATGGTGACATGAACATATATTCGACCATCGTACTGGGTTTCTGTCTGGGCGTTGAATCGAGGAAAAGGGAGGGTAAGACTATCTCTGTATGAATATTTTAATCGTTACACCTGATTATCCGGATCCGCATAGGGTGAAATACCAGTTCGTGAAGGAACTGGTGAATGCTTTCGCGCGGTGTGGACATCGTTGCTATGTGATCTCGCCTTATAGTCTCACGAGGAATAGGCGGTTGGTGCCTTATCTGAGCGAAGAGGAGGGTGTGATGGTGTGCCGCCCTAAGTTCGCCTCTTTCTCCACGTTGAGGATTGGTGGTATATCGCTCTCGTATGTTTTCCGTATGCGAGCCTTGTACAGGGCGTTGCGTCGGATGGATTTCCGCCCGGACGTGGTGTATACCCATTTCTGGAACGCCGCGGAGTGGGCCTATGCCTATGCGCGGGACAATGGTCTCCCTTTGTTTGTGGCTTCCGGGGAGGCTGAGATCGTGAAACAGTTCGACATGAAGCTGTTGACTAAGGATTTCTCGAATTATGTATCGGGCGTTGTTTGTGTTTCCCGGAAGAATCTGGAGGAGAGTGTCTCTTTGGAATTGACCACCCCTGATAAATGTGAGGTCTTCCCGAACGCTGTTGATAGAACGCTCTTCCGGAAAATGGATAAGAGTCAGTGTCGCAAGGAACTGGGCTTCCCTCAGGATGCTTATATCGTCGCTTCCGTGGGTGCGTTTTGCGAGCGGAAGGGAACAAGATTGCTTTCTCAGGCTATCAGTAGCATCAAAGATATGACCGTCCATTCGCTCTTTGTGGGTAGCGGAAGTGATCATCCTTTGTGCGACAATATATTGTTCAAGGGAACTCTTCCTCATGACGAGCTTCCGAAGTATCTTAACGCATCGGATGTGTTTGTCCTTCCGACGCTCCATGAGGGGTGTTGCAATGCTGTGGTTGAGGCTTTGTCGTGTGGATTGCCTGTCATCTCTTCTAATAGACCGTTTAATTGGGATGTTCTCAATGATAAAAACTCGATTATGATAGACCCGACGGATGTGAAAGAAATAGCGGCTGCGATTGTCTCGCTCTCTGACGAGAAGCGTAGAAGCGTCTATGCGGAAAATGCCTTGGCCTCTGCGAGTGAGCGGACGATCGATAAGCGTGCGGAGGGCATTCTTCGCTTTATTCAATCTCGTATGGGGAAACATAGCCAGGCCTTATGAAAGTTGTTTTTGTCTTAGGCTCGCTGCATAACCAACGGAGCATAATGCGTGTGCGATCGTTCATCAAACGGGGCGCCGAAGTGGAGGTGTATGCCTTTCAGCGATTCTCGGAGAAGTATGATGAGAAGGTGGGGTTCCCGATAGAGATTATCGGTTCTTTCCCGAATGAACTTTCTTATTTGAGACGCATCCCCCTTATGCTGAGATCTATGGGGAAGATTGCTTCCACGAACGCAGATCTCTACTATTTGAACGGTTTGGATATCGCACTGATGTTTTGCCTTCGTTGCCACGGCAGACCATATGTATACGAGGAACTGGATTTGGTGCATACGTATTTGCCTAATTCCTTCGTCCGCAAGGCGTTGGAGTTCGTGGATAAACGGTTGATAGAGAGGTCGCGCATGACGGTGCTTACTTCGGAGGGGTTTGCCCGCTACCATTTCGGTGACAAATGTCCGGGCAATGTATGTGTTGTGCCGAATAAGCTTGCTCCTTCGGTGATGGACTTCCCTTTCGTGCCAAAGTCCGCACATGAGAACCTCCGTGTCGGGTTTGTGGGGAGAATCCGTTTTAATACAATCTTCTCCTTCGCTGACATTTTTTGTCGTCACTTTCCTCAACATGAGTTCCATTTTTACGGAGATTTCCCTTCCGAACATAATCGTCGGCAGTTTGAACCCTTAGGTCGATTGAGCAATTGCTTTTTTCATGGGCCGTACGAATCTCCCCGAGATCTGTCTTCCATCTATGCGGAGATTGATTGGGTCCTTTCCGCTTATGACACGGACTATGCGAATGTGGTCTATGCGGAGCCGAACAAATTATATGAAGCCATTTATTTCGAGACCCCTATCATCGTCTCAAAGGGTACTTTTTTGGCGGAGAGGGTGGAACAATTGGGCATCGGAATGACCGTGGATGCCTCGGATGAGGAGAGTGTCGTCTCTTTGGTGAATAGTTTGTCGGAGGAATTAATCGGGGAAAAGATAAGGCGAATCCGTGCGGTGCCTAAACCGTCTGTGATCGATCAATCGGATGATTGGGTCGATTCTATTTTCCCTGCGTGATTTTTGAAATATATCTAGTCGATTGAGAATATGGTGCTGAAATTTTTGTATAAATTGACCCACAAGGGTGTAGCGGAGGAGAATATTCCTTACTATTGGAAATATTCTTTGTGGAAAGTCTTTACTATACCCATCCGCAAGTGGTTTTCTGCCGCTTTTATCCCTTACCTGCCGTGGAATTGCGTACGCATCTTTTTATACCGCCTTTGCGGATATAAGATCGGCAAACATGTCTTCATCGGCATGCGTTGTTATCTGGACGATAAATGCTATGACCTGATGACGATTGAGGATGATGTCACCATTTCCTATGGTGTCTTTTTCTCTTGCCATGGTAGGGGGCAAGGCCATAATCGTATTGTCATAAGAAGAGGTGCGTACATTGGTATGCGTTCCACTGTGCTTGCCCGGACGGATATTGAGATTGGAGAGGAGTCTGTCGTGGGTGCGATGTCTATGGTTAATAAGTCCATTCCTCCTGGTTGCAAGGCAGTCGGAATACCTTGCAGGGTAGTGGGGGATGAGTCTTTGTGAATCCCCGAATCGTATGTGAAACTGGAAATCCGGAGAGAATAGTGTATGGAGAATGATTTGGTTTCCATTATCACGCCAGTCTACAACTGTGCGGATTCCTTGCGTGAGGCGATTGAGAGTGTACGTGCGCAATCGTATGCCAATTGGGAGATGATCATCGTCGACGACGCCTCCTCTGATGGCTCTTTGGCGTGTGCGGAGGGCTTTGGCGATGCCCGTATCCGATGCTTCAGGAACGATGTGCGTTCGGGTGCTGCCGTGTCGAGGAATCTTGCCTTGCGTGAGGCTCGTGGGCGATGGGTGGCTTTCTTGGATGCGGACGATGTCTGGTCTCCGTTAAAATTGGAGCATCAATTGGCTTTCATGCGGGAGAATGGTTATGCCTTCTCCTATACGGGTCGCGGTTTCATGCGCGAGGATGGTACCCCTATGGACCGTTATGTGACAGGTCCCCGACGGATCACGAAGTGGGGCATGTATTGCTTTTGCTGGCCGGGTTGCCTCTCTGTCATGTACGATGCGTCAGTGGTGGGTCTGGTGCAGGTGGCTGACCTGAAGAAGAACAACGACTATGCGATGTGGCTGAAAGTGTCTGCCGTGGCGGACTGCTATCTGCTGGATGAGGATTTGGCCACCTATCGTGTCCGGAAGGGGTCGATAAGCAACCATAGTTATCTCTCGCTGATTAAGTGGCATTACCGCTTGTTCCGTCTTTCGGAGGGGAAGTGTGTCGCCTCCGCACTCTTTTGGACGGGTATGAACCTTGTCTTTGGGGTGGTGAAGAAGGTTTGGTTCACGAAGGCTAGATGAATGTATGATGTGGAGAAATATTGAATGAAGCGTTTCGATTATATAGATTATGCGAAGGGATTGGGTATGCTCTGTGTGATATGGGGGCATATCATGTACGCTGGACTGGGCGCTAAGGTGGTTTATGCGTTTCACATTCCCCTCTTCTTCTTCCTGAGTGGCATGGTGTTCTCTAGGGATCGCTATGATGGGGTCATCACTTTCCTGAAACGACGTGTTTCCTCCTTGTTGATCCCTTATGCGATCTTCTCAGTCCTCACTTGGGCGTTTTGGGTCTTTTTCCTGCGCATTTCCCATCAGCCGATGGATGAGTGTTGGAAACCTTTGGTGGAGACGCTTCTTGCCCGTGGGTCGGAGGGGTATCTGGTCCATAATGTGCCATTGTGGTTCGTCCCTTGCCTCTTTGTGGTGGAACTGCTCTATTTCTTCATGCGGAATTGTAGCGTGATGGTGCGTGTGGCGCTCTCTCTGCTATTCGCATGGGTGGGCTGCACGATGGTGCGTGGGGTGTGGTCGTATGACTTCACTGCGTTGCCATGGAGCGTTGATGTGGCTTTGTTCGCATTCCCTTTCTATGCGTTGGGAAACCTCCTGGTGGAGAAAGCGGGAGGCCTTCGCTTTTTTGAGGAGAGGATTGCCGCCTATGGCAAATGGACGCTCCTTGTGATGTTGCTTTGCTTCCTCCTTTTGTGCGTGGGGGCAGGGTGGAATGGACTCGTCTCGATGGGGCATGCCATGCTGGGGAAAACGGTGGTCTTGTTTTACCTCAATGCGTTTGGGGGAATTGTCGCAGTTCTTCTTTTTTGTTTTTGCCTTCAGTCTCTTTCTTCCGTATATTCATGCCGCTTTTTCGAGTGGTTGAGATGGTGGGGAAGAAATAGTTTCATTGTGATGGCAACACATAACCCTGTTAAGGGGATTGTGGTCATGGCTGTTTCGTCGATGTTCGGGACGGTGCCTTCGGTAGTTAACCGTACGTTGCTTTATGCGGCGGTCGCCTTCCTGATTGTGGTGTTGATCACTTCTTTGCTGATGTATTGCTTTAATGGACTATTCAAACGTTTTTTCACGATAGTGGGATGAAGGCTAACGTCTTGATTTTTGGTGGTGGCCTGCAGGCTTTGTCTACCGCGCGGTCCTTGAAGTCGTCCGGATGCCGGGTGGTGTTGGCGACTTGTGGAGATCGTGTGGCTTCCAAGTCCCGTTTTGCGGATAGGCACATCGAACTGGAGAATGATAGTGATCCTGATACTGTTTTCCCCTTGTTGTCCCGCATCGTGGCGGAGGAGTCCATTGATGTGGTGATCCCCATGGAGGATGAACAGGCGGCTTGCCTGAGTCGATGCAAGGATCGCCTTGAAAGAGACTTACGGGTGCGTTGTGCGGTGGCGGAGGAGACTCTCTTCTCGTTGGTCCATGACAAATCATCGTTCATGACTTTCTGCCAGAAGAACGTACTGCCTCATCCGAAGACGGTGGTTCTGGACGAAAAGGGGCTGGAGCGAGATGATCTGTCGTTTCCTTTGCTCATCAAACCCAATCATGCGGCTGGGGCGAGGGGTATTGTCTTGGTCCTGGATGAGAAGGAACTGGACGCTTCCTTGCCGGCGGTCGTCTCCGCTTATGGAGGATGTCTGTTGCAGGAGTATATCTCGGTGAGGAATTATTATTACAGCGTGATGCTCTACAGGGATTCAGCGGGACGGGTGGTGAACCATTGCATCCTGAAAATCCTTCGCTACTATCCGATTAAGGGCGGAAGCAGTTGCTGTGGCGTCACGGTGGAGAATGAGGGCCTGCTTCGTGTCTGTGAGTCCGCTTTGGACAAGTTGGGTTGGGTCGGTTTCGCCGATTTGGACGTGCTGGAGGCGGAGGATGGTGACTACCGTATCGTGGAGCTGAACCCTCGTTTGCCTGCTTGCCTGCGTGCGGCGGATGTCTCTGGCGTCAATTTCCCTGAACTGATCGTGCGGGATGAGTTGAGGCTAGAAGTGGTGCCGTTTGATTATAAACCGGGGAAGACATTGCGTTTCCTCGGATTGGATCTGGCTTGGTTCGTCAGCTCGCCTGATCGGTTGAGGACGACCCCCTCATGGTTCCGTTTCTTCGGGAAGGATCTGTATTACCAGGAGGGTGGCTGGAAAGATGCGAAAGCGTTTTTTTATTCGATGCTGGAAGGAACACGGAAGTTCTTCTCGAAGTCGTTCCGAGCGGAGAAGTCTGGTATGAATAGTTGATTCTCAGAATGGTAAGATATGAATGTCTTGACTTTTGACGTGGAGGATTGGTATTGCAACTGTGTCTGGACGGACATGGATTGGGAGAAATACGAGTATCGTCTGCAGCTATGGATGGACAAGATATTGGAGGAGTTGGAGCGAAGGGGGCTGACCGCCACATTCTTCTGCTTGGGATGGGTGGCCGACCATCACCCCGAACTGATCCGTAAGATATATGCGCAAGGTCACCATATCGGTTGCCATTCCTATCAGCATGAATTGCTGAAGGATTTTTCGAGGGAGCTGTTCGTGGAGAATACGATGCGGGCGAAGAAGTCCATAGAGGATGTGATCGGTGCGGAAGTGGATGCCTACCGTGCGCCGGCATGGAGCGTGGGCAACGATAATGTTTGGGTCTTGGAGGAATTGTCCCGTATGGGTTTCAAGTATGATAGCTCCATATTCCCTTCCACGCATTCGTTCGGTGGATTCCCTGATTTCGGGAAGGACGAGCCGGTCGTGTGTCGGGTGGGGGATGCCTCGATCATGGAGTTCCCGGTGAGTGTGAAGAGTATGCTCTCCAAGCGGTTCGTCTTTTCGGGTGGAGGCTATTTCCGCTTCTTCCCGTTCCCCCTTGTGAAACGTTGGATGTCGGGCAAGACGTATAACCTCTGCTACTTTCATACGCAGGATTTTGATGCGGAGCAACCCGTCGCCCATGATTTGCCTTTGGAGAGGCGTTTTAAAACCTATTACGGCATCTCTGGCGCATTCTCGAAGTTCTGCAGACTCTTGGATGAGTGCGGCCCTTTTCTGGATATCCGGAAGGCGGCTAGTGCATGTGATCGGAGTGCTAACGAAATTGATTTGTATTCTAAAAAATAGTATGATCCAGTGTTGAAGTTTTGGTTTGATAGATTGTCCGCTTTCGTAGGTTTGGTCCTATGTTCATGGGTTTTGTTGTTGATTGCTTTGTTGATTCGCTTATTGGATGGAGCCTCTGTCCTTTTTTGCCAGCGTCGGGTGGGAAAGGATGGCGAATTGTTCGTCATGCATAAGTTTAGGACAATGTCTGAGGGGAATGATGGCACGACTGTCACTGTGGCGGGAGACCTTCGTATCACGAAACTGGGGGCGTTCCTTCGTAAAACTAAATTGGATGAATTGCCGGAATTGTGGGATGTCTTCGTGGGAAAGATGAGCATGGTGGGACCTCGTCCGGATGTGCCCGGCTATGCGGATAAGCTGCAGGGTGAGGACCGTGAAATCCTTTCCTTGCGCCCAGGCATCACGGGTCCGGCGACGCTGAAGTATCGGGATGAGGAGATGCTGTTGACTCAGGTGGAGAACCCGCACCAGTACCACGACGAGGTGATTTATCCTGACAAGGTGCGCCTCAATCGTTACTATCTGCACCATTACTCTTTCTTTTTGGATCTGAAAATAATTTTCGCCACGTTGCTGGGTCGCAAGATCCTCTTCGCTGGTGAAACCATATGATGTGTTCTTGTAAGCTTATTGTTTGCCATGGAGAAGAACAAACGTATTTATCTATGCCTTGCGCACATGAGTGAGGAGGGCTGGGAAGAGAAGTTCGTCAAGGAGTCGTTCGATACGAACTGGGTTGTCCCGCTGGGACCTAACGTGGATGCCTTCGAGGCTGACCTGGAACGTTTTATGGGCGAAGGGAAACGAGTCGCCGCCTTATCGTCCGGCACCGCCGCCGTCCATCTGTCGATGGTGCTGCTGGATGTCCAGCCGGGGGATGAGGTGATCTGCCAGAGCTTCACCTTCGCGGCTTCGTGCAATCCTATTGTGTATCAAGGTGCTACACCAGTCTTCGTGGATAGCGAGCCGGAGACATGGAACATGGATCCGAACCTGTTAGAGGAGGCGATCAAGGTCCGTCTTTCCCGCACGGGACGCTTGCCTAAGGCTATCGTGCTGGTTTGTCTCTACGGTATGCCTCCGAAGTATGACGAGATATTGGCGGTCGCCGACCGTTACGGAATCCCTGTTGTGGAGGATGCTGCGGAGGCTTTCGGCTCTAGGTACAAGGGAAGGTCTTGCGGCACTTTCGGTCGTTTTGGCGTGTTGAGCTTCAACGGTAATAAGATGATCACCACCTCGGGGGGAGGTGCGTTGGTCTGCCCCGACGAAGCGGCTAAGCGCAAAATCCTTTTCTACGCCACGCAGGCGAGGGAGCCTTTCCCCTATTATCAGCATGAACAGATAGGCTATAACTACCGTATGAGCAATGTCTGCGCGGGTATCGGTCGTGGACAGATGCGCGTCGCGGAGGATCATATCTGCCACCATCGTCTCTTGGCGGAACAATACGACCACCTATTCTCCGGGGTGGATAGGGTTTCGGTTCACCTGAATCCTTTGCCTGAGTTTGATTCCAATTATTGGCTGAATACCATCACTTTAGATGGCTCGTCGGACAAGGAGATCGAACGGATTCGCCTCTTGCTGGATGAGGCGGGTGTGGAGTCCCGTCCTTTGTGGAAACCGCTCCACCTGCAGCCTGTCTTCAAGGATGCCCCGCGGTATTTGAACGGTGTGAGCGAAGGATTGTTCGCCTCTGGTCTTTGCTTGCCGAGTGGTCCGTGTGTCTCTGTGGAGGATGTTGGTTTTGTGGCGGATACGATAAAATCCGCCCTTTGATAGGCCGGTTTTTAGGGGACGGTTGACCCTAATCCGGCTCTGTCGGTATTGAATTGTTTGTTTTTTTATCATCTGTAGATAATTTCACGTAAAAAAGGCTTGCCAAAAATTGTGTTTGGTGAGCCTTTTTTGTATTTTTGCCAATTGTTCAGATGTGTCTTACGTGTTTGTTGGAAGAGATATGATGTATGGCTGATTTCTTTGGAAGGGCGTTTTGTAAGTTGTACACCTTGTATGGCCAATGGTCGCCTTCGAAATATTTTGTGTTAGCGTTTGATTTGCTGATAGCGGTTGTCGTGTTCTTATTGGTACGGTACGGGTCGTTGTCTGCGGAGCATCGTCTCTATGATGTTCTTTCTGTCTTTGCGCTTTTCTTTGTCTCTTTCCTCGTTGTCCGTTCCTATGTAGGACTGATTCGGCACACTGGGTTCTACGATATTTTCCGTATTATTTGTTCCTGCCTCTTGTGCTTTGCTTTGTACTGGATTGCCAGGTGGGCGTTGACTTCCTTCGCACCACAATTCCTGGATTATATACCGACTGTGATAGAGATGGTTCTCACGGTTTCCGTGGTGGCCCTCTTCATCGTGCTGATTCGTCTGCTCATTAAGTTTGTCTATTTCGTGGGCAAAAAGCATGGTAGCCGGCAGCGGAGGGTGGTCGTGATCTATGGTGCGGGCTCGTTGGGTAGCATGACGAAGAACGTCTTGTCGAGCGATGACACGGTGCGTTTCAAGATTCCGTACTTCGTGGATGATGATTTCGCCAAGTCCGGCAAGGTGATGGACGGTGTTCCTGTCTTGTCGGTGGAGGAGGGTCTCTCGCCCGAGTGCGTCGAGAAATACAATGTGGACACGCTGGTGCTGGCCATGCCGAATATCTCTTCGGACAAGAAGCGGATGGTGATCAACGAGGGCGTGAAGATGGGCTTGCATGTCTTGTCTGTCCCTTCTCCGAACACATGGATGAGCGGCACGTTCAAGGTGAACCAGCTGCGTGACCTGAAAATCGAGGATTTGCTCGGTCGTGACCCGATCTTCCTGAAAGGGGAGGAGGTGCGCACGTTCCTGAAAGGACAGGTGGTGCTGGTCACGGGCGCTTCCGGCTCCATCGGACAGGAGATCGTGCGGCAGGTGCTGCGCTGCGACGTGAAGAAGGTGGTCTCCCTCGACCAGGCTGAGACGCCTACCTTCGATATGCAGTTCGAGATGTCCCGTGACTTCTCGGATGCTGTCTCTTCCGGCAAACTGCAGTTCGTTGTGGCGGACGTGCGGGACGAGGTGCGCATGAGGCATCTCTTCTCGGAGGTGCGCCCGACAATTGTTTTCCATGCCGCCGCATACAAGCATGTGCCGTTGATGGAGGAGAATGTTTATGAGGCGGTGCGCATGAATGTGTTCGGTACGAAGCTGGTGGCGGACCTCTCTGTGGAGTTCGGTGTGAAGCGCTTCGTGATGATCTCGACCGATAAGGCGGTTAACCCTACCAATGTGATGGGGGCCACCAAGCGCTTGGCGGAGATGTATGTGCAGTCTTCCACCAATTCATCCACCTCCTTCATCACCACCCGTTTCGGCAATGTCTTGGGCTCGAGTGGCTCCGTCATACCTCTCTTCCGTAAGCAGATCGAGGAGGGCGGTCCTGTCACGTTGACCCACAAGGATATCGTACGCTTTTTCATGACCATCCCTGAGGCGTGCTCCCTGGTGCTGGAGTCTTCGCTCATCGGTGAGAATGGCGAGATCTATCTCTTCGACATGGGTAAGCCTGTGCGGATATACGACTTGGCTGTCAGCATGATCAGGTTGTCCCGCGCGTCGGACATAGAGATTAAGGAGATTGGTCTTCGCCCAGGCGAGAAACTGTACGAGGAGGTGCTCTCCGACCGTGAAAAGGCCTCTCCGACTTCCCACCCGAAGATCCTCAAGGCTAAGATATGTCCGTGTGATTCGGCTAAGTTGAATGCGCAGATCTCCGAGTTGCAGGAAATATTGTCCTCCTGTGACGATTTCGCCATCGTGGCGAAACTGAAGGAGATGGTGCCGGAATTTATTAGTAACAACAGTAAATACTCCGTTTTGGACGGAACTAGGGAATGCGCCGCTGTGTCGTGATGCTTTAATGGATGCTGGGCTTTGCGTAAGTGCGCTTGCCACCAGTTGATTCTTGTAATTGATGAATGTTAGAATGGAAACACTATATCCTTTGCTTTTTAAGCTGAATCTCCACCAATTGGTGTGGGGCGGAAATCGCTTGAAACCCTTTAAAGAACTAACACCTTCCGAAGATGATAAAATAGGGGAGAGTTGGGAGATCAGTGCGGTCCGCGACAGTGAGTCTGTCGTGGCGAATGGTCCGTTGAAGGGGGTGAAACTGAACGAACTGGTCGGTTCGTACAGGGAACTGTTGCTGGGTAAGGTGGTCTATTCCATGTACGGGGTCTCCTTCCCTTTGTTGGTGAAGTTCATCGACGCCGCGCATGACCTCTCCGTGCAGGTGCATCCGAACGACGAGTTGGCGATGAAACGTCACGGTTGCTTCGGCAAGACGGAGATGTGGTACGTCATGGACGCGCTCCCGGAGGCGAAGCTCTATTGCGGCTTCAAATCCAGCATCTCCAAGTATGAGTACGGGAAGCGGGTGGAGGACCACTCCATCTGCGAGGTGCTGCAGGAGTATCCTGTCAAGAGCGGGGATGTCTTCTTTATCCCTGCGGGCCGCGTGCATGCGATCTGTGGCGGTTCCTTGATCGCCGAGGTGCAGCAGAGCAGCGATGTGACCTATCGTATCTACGATTACGGACGTCTGGGCTTGGACGGACAACCACGCGAACTGCATACCGAGCTGGCGAAGGACGCGATCGACTACAACGTGGTGGAGAACTACAAAACGGAATATGAACGTAAACTGAATAAGCCTGTCTGCATCTCCGAATGCCAGTTCTTTACGGTTAAGCTATTGGAAATCAATAGGGGATTCCACCGCAAACTCTTCAAATACGACTCTTTCATCATCTACATGTGCCTGGAGGGAAATTGTACCATCAAGGTGCTCTCTACCCGTGGTTTCGACGGTGACATGCCGCTGATTAGGGAGGTCCATCTCTCCAAGGGAAACAGTTGCCTCGTGCCTGCCGCCGTGGCGGATATCATGATCACACCGATGAATGAGGAGGGACGCACGAAACTATTGGAGGTGTATATCGACAATAAGCACTTTAATAAAGAGTAATAAAAAACGCTCGCCCCTCCCACATCTATGAGATAGTAAATCGTAAATAGTTAAATAGTAAATAGTTAATGGTCTGAAGTCCAAAATCTTCCTGCATTCACACTCCCAGCACGATGTCTGGGCTGATGTCCAGTTTCCTGCAGATCTCCCTTCCCACCTTCAGCGTAGGCTCGCTCTTGCCTGTCAGGTATTCGCTCACTCTCGACGGACTGACCCCGATCAGTTCGGCCAACTTGTATTGACTTAGCCCCATCTCGTACATGCGCAGTTTGAGCACACCGATGAGGGATGGCTTCTCTAGCGGGAAGTGCTCCTTCTCGTAGTCCGCCACTAGGTCTGAGATGATCGCTAGCTCGATGCTCTCCGGTTTGTCGGGATCGTACGTCTCCCCGCAGGTGAGCGGAAGCAGCTCCTCGATTCTCGCCATCATAGCCTTATATTCCTTTTCGTTGCTTATCTTTGCCATGTTTATATGTTTTTAATGTCCTTGATTTCGTCGTATTCCTTGTGGGTCCCAATGAACCTTATGTACACGTGCCCAGGGATGAATAGCACGATGGCTACGAGCCTGTATCCGTTGCCTTTTATGTTGAACACATACTGCTGGTTCCCCACATAGTCCACGCTGTTGAAGGTGGACCGCATGTCGTTGAAGTTGTGCCATTCGGCCCTCTCCACTTTCCCTGCCCACTCCAGAAGGGCATCGGCGGCGCCCGCATTTTTCTTGATGTATTCCTTTATCGTTGAGGTGGCTATCAGTCTCATCGCCTTCGTTCCCGTATTATCTTTTGCTGCAAAGATAAAAAATGGATTCCGTATGTCAAAATTTTATTTCGATTTTCAAAATTTGATAGTTTCCACTGTAACTCTTAACTTATAATTCTTAATTCTTAATTCATAGTTATTCATAATTCATGGCTTGCCTCATGACAACTTTCAAGTCGCATGAAAGTTTGTTCATGAAATAATATAGTTTGTCTTTTAAATATTGTTTTAATGATAAATCATAATTAGTGTGTGCCCGATTTTTACTTTTATTTGAGAAAAAACAAATAAAAAATAGGTTATTGGTTGTATTTTACGTGAAATTTCTTATATTCGCGATACTAAAAAAACAAAAAGGAACGGATAAACATGAAAGCAAAAATTTTGGCGATTGTCGCAATCCTTGCTCTTACTGGCATTGAGGCGAATGCACAATGTAAAGGGAAATGCAGAAATGGTTTCGGTACATTCACCTTCGAAAGTGGTGAAACGTATACTGGCAACTTCGTTGACGGTAAATTCGAGGGAAAGGGAACTTACAAGTTTAAGTCCGGTTCTGTCTATGAAGGAGAATATAAGGCAGGCGTTCGTGAAGGACAAGGAAAGTTCACGTACCCTACGGGTGACGTATACGAGGGTCCTTTCGTGAATGGTAAGCCAGAGGGCGTTGGCGTATACACTTACTCCAACGGCGATAGATACGAAGGCGAATTCAAGAACGGTAAGAAACACGGTAACGGTGTCTACACGTTCGCTAGCGGAACCAAGCAGACGGGCGTTTTCGAAGATGGTGATATCATCGAGGAGATCAGCATCGAGCGTCCTAGAAAGAATGGTTAATTTTTGAATCTTAAAGGTTTAAAGGGACATTCCTTTCGGGGTGTCCTTTTTTTGTGATATGGCGAGATATATCCTCTTTTTATCCTTGGTCCTCCCCCTGCTCGCACTCTCGTGCTCGGATGGATTCAACGTGGGCCAAGATGGTGCGGAGTCCTCTGTGGCGGACTGCACCTCCCAGAACTTGTTGCTCTCCGATTCGCTGGTGGCGGATTCCATAGCGGTTGATTCCGCTCATGCCATTCACGCCGATTCGGTGCGCATCGTCATCGAGTTCTTCGACGCCTTCGGTGAACCGATGAACCACCCTGTGGAGATCCAACTGGAGGATAATTTCTTCCCTGATACCCGCATGACGGACCGCCATGGCACGCTCACCTACATGACGCACAAGGATCACATCGTCTACGTGGTCTACTCGAACGATACGCTGATCACGTATGAGAACATGAGGGGTGGGGAGGAGCTGACCGACCACCTCCAACTGAATGTGCGCCCTATGTATGGTAGGATTATGGACAACAACGGTACGCCCCATGCCAATATGCCTGTCCATATGCACTTCCGTAGCGGAAGGAAGGACCGCACCTCCGCCTGTGGCTCCGATGTGCTTTTCACCACCGACTCTTCCGGCTATTACCACACGTATGTGCCTACGTATTTCCATAGCATTGTCCTGCGCACCTGCGGCTTTGTCTTTGGCGTGATCCCTCGCGCCGAGTTCGAGTCTTACCCGAAGCAGAACTTCCTCTTCGATCCGTTCGAGGTGGAGAACCGATGCGCGTATGGCTTGCCGCATCATGAGTTTTTCCTGGAGATCCCTGTCTCGGAAGGCTATGATAGGATGTCTGTCGAGGCGAAGAATTGGCCTGCGTTGTTCGCATTGGACGAGACGCTGGAAATGGAGGAGTCCGTGATTGTTAAGATTGTCTTCCCTCATCGCACCTCCACCTATAAACTGAAGAAACGAAACGGCGCGTTCTACGTGCCTAAAATGCAGGTGTGCATACGATGACCGTGCCGGACGCTTGAGGACCTCTGACGCGTTTAAAACCGCTCTTTTCGGGCGATTTTACCCTTTCCCCTATTGGTGGTTTTTATGGATTATACCTTGAGCCTTGCAGGATCTTCTGCGAGTTGTTCTCTTGGATCAGGTCTGTCAGACTCAAGTTCGGGTTGCGCTCCATGTATTGCGCGATGATCTGCCAACCCAACCATACGGCGGCCCTTCCCGGGGCGGCGTATTTTTCGGTGGAGAAGTACTTGGTGGAGCCTGCCATGATGATGAAGTCTGTGATGATCTTGTTGTCGGTCTCGAACAGGAGGTTGTTCTCCCGGAGGTAGTTCCACATGCTCGCCTCGTTTTTCTCGCACCATTCCCACTCATCCTTCGAATAGCCCATGATGTTCTTCTCGTCTTCCTGTGGCAGTATGGCCTCTGTGATGTAGAGCATCTTGCCGAAGTAGAGCAGGTTGTCGAGCAGGTTCCCCGCCTCGATTTCAAGAGGGAAGTGCTCGCAGGTGCACTCGTAGATGGCGTCCGTCACCATCCGCTCACGCTTCAGGTTCTTGATTTGGTATTGGTAGATGCCCGGCACGTATTGGTAGTTCTTGTAGTCTTCCCCGAGGAAGTATTCGAGCGACACGTACAGCGTGTTCTCGTCGATGCTCAGATAGTCTCCGAAGCCTGAGAAGATGTAGAAAATGTTCTGCGGTATCTCATAGCCTGGAATGAGCTGTTGCGCCCGTGAGAAGGCTTTCGTGAAGTAAGCGTTGAGGTCGGACACCTCTTGGTACTTCTCCTGGCAATCCTTGTAAAGGTCGTGGTAGGCCTCGTTGGAGAGGAAGAGGTAGAAGAGCGTCTCGTCGGCGACGTCGTATCCGCTGGACAATTCGCCTAGCATCATGAGGTAGTGCTTGAACTGCTCCGGATACTTCCCCTTGATCTGCTCGATCTTCTGCCGTAGGCAAAGGGAGTCTTCGTTGGGGATGTCCACCTTCAGCAGGTCGTAGTCGCCAGCCACAGCGGGTCTGTGGATGCAGTTGTCCAAGGCGTAGATGACTTGGTCGAATCGCTCGTAGTTGATGGTGGCTTCCGCTTGCTGCGTCTCCTGCTGCTCCTTGAACCGGTTCTGATGACCGCCGTTGCAGGCGGAGAATAGGGCCATGGCGCCTAAACATGCGGCTATTGTTGCATTCCTTCTCATCCTTCTCCCTCCTATTGATTGAAAAAGAGGAGACGTTCGGTCACGCCTCCTCCCTCTTTGTGTGATTGTTATTTCGTCGCGTAATATTTCTCTTTCAACGCCTTGATGTCGTCGCTGAGGATGTAGTCGTCGTAGTCCATGCGCTTGTCGATCGCACCGTTAGGGGTGAGCTCGATGACACGGTTGCAGACCGTCTGGATGAACTCGTGGTCGTGGGACGACATGAGGATGTTGCCCTTGAACGTCTTCAGCGTGTTGTTGAAGGCTTGGATGGACTCCAGGTCGAGGTGGTTGGTCGGAGAGTCCAGCACGAGGCAGTTGGCGTTCTTCAGCATCATCCTGGAGATCATGCAACGCATCTTCTCACCTCCCGAAAGCACGCTGGCTTTCTTGTAGATCTCCTCGCCGGAAAAGAGCATTCTGCCGAGGTATCCTCGTACGAACGACTCGTTGGTGTCTGGCGAGTATTGCGCCAACCAATCCACCAATTTCATGTCTGTGTTGAAGAAATCGGTGTTGTCCAACGGCAGGTAGGCGGAGGTGATGGTCACGCCCCACTTGTATGTTCCTGTGGTTGGTTTCAGCTTCTCGTTGATGATCTCGAAGAAGGCGGTCATCGCCCTTGGGTCATGCGAGAGGAAGACCACCTTGTCGTCCTTCTCCACGTTGAAGCTGACGTTCTTGAAGAGCACATCGCCCTCTGGCGTGGTGTAGGAGAGGTCGTTCACCTCGATGATCTGGTTGCCCGGCTCACGTTCCGGCGTGAAGATGATGCCCGGGTATTTACGTGTGGATGGTTGGATCTCTTCGATGTTCAACTTCTCCAACATCTTCTTTCTACTGGTTGTCTGCTTAGACTTCGCCACGTTCGCGCTGAATCGTTGGATGAACTCCATCAACTCCTTACGCTTCTCCTCTGCCTTCTTGTTCTGCTGTGCCTGCTGACGGAGGGCCAACTGGCTGGACTCGTACCAGAAGCTGTAGTTGCCGGCGAACATGGTGATTTTACCGTAGTCGATGTCCACCGTGTGCGTGCAGACCGCGTCGAGGAAGTGACGGTCGTGGGATACGACCAACACGGTGTTCTCGAACTCAGCCAAGTAGTTCTCCAACCACATGACGGTCTCGAGGTCGAGGTCGTTGGTAGGCTCGTCGAGCAATAGGTTGTCCGGCTTGCCGAAGAGCGCTTGCGCGAGCAACACGCGGACCTTCTCCTTACCGCTGAGCTCCTTCATCAGTTTGTAGTGCAGGTCTTCCTTGATGCCCAATCCGCTCAACAGTGCGGCGGCGTCGCTTTCGGCGTTCCATCCGTCCATCTCGGCGAATTTCTCCTCCAGTTCAGAGGCGCGTATGCCGTCCGCGTCGGAGAAGTCCTCCTTGGCGTAGAGCGCATCCTTCTCCTGCATCACGTTCCATAGCGGTTCGTGTCCGCGCAGAACGGTCTCGATGACGGTGCATTCGTCAAACTGGAAGTGGTCCTGTTTGAGCACGGAGAGACGCTCGCCCGGTGCGATGGTGATGGTTCCCTTGGTCGGGGTCAACTCTCCGCTGACGACTTTCAGGAAGGTTGATTTGCCGGCACCGTTGGCACCGATGATTCCGTAACAGTTACCACCTGTGAATTTGAGGTTCACATCTTGAAAAAGTATTCGTTTGCCGAATTGTACTACAATGTCTGAAGCAGTTATCATAAATTTTTCCTTTTGTTTTCTGTCCGCGAATTTACTATTTTATTCTCTATTCTCAAATTCGTGGAGGGTTCCTCCGGTTTTATCGCTTTTTATATTCGTATTTCAGTGTTACTTCATTCCCGAAATGAATTTTAATCCACTGATCAATTCTTAATTAATGTCAGTAGAAGAGGTCACGTGCTTCAAAAATTGTCTGTCCGCAAATCATGCCGTAAAGGCTTTTTTTAATACCAAAATTTTGATTGCTACAACAATCAGGAAGGAACTAACAGACAAGAAATCTTGACTGAAAAAAATAATCATAAAAAAATACCATAACGTATCTATTCCTAATACATTGGCGACAACCAGATAGTTGGAAACTTTCGGTTTATTACAGAAAATATATATTACAAACAATTCTAAAAGGAATTGCAATGTAAATGGAACAACAAGAAACGCGACGACAAATGAATCAGATCCTTCGTACAATTCTGGTCCTGAATTTATATATTCCCAAATGATAATCACAATCAAATTCAAAATCAGCTTGATTGTTAATGTTCCCAAAAGTTTCATTTTACTTGTTTTGTTTATATTTATATTTAATTGTACACTTTTGCGTCAGCCAATCCATTTGCCGCTTTCCCATGATTCATCGAATCCATCTCATGTTATGCGGTTTTGTGTCTTTATAAGTCGATTAGTTATATTATGTTTTTTTTAATTCTTTGTAATAGAAGGAATAAAGCAACAAGGCGTAAAGCAATGCGTTAAGCAAAAAACAAATGATGGGAGATAGAAGAAACTCCCCTCTGAAGAATGCCAAACTTAATGCCGCAATGCTGACTAAGACGAAGAGCGCAACAACTTCTATTCCCAGAAAGATGGTGATCGCAATTCTGATGTCCTTATTTGTCGCTTGTCCTATAATGCATATGATAATCAATGAGATAAAACAAAATGCGATTATAAGCGGCATATGTCCCAATCTCTTAATCCATGTTGCGACAGGCCAACTGTCCGGGTTCATTGCTTCAGGCATGAAAAGGATTAGAAGTAGTACTATCACATAAATAAATGCCTTGCCCAATGACTCGATATTCTTGCTCGATATGTCTTTTTCTTTAGATGCCATTTTTACTCTGCTATCTTCGTAGATACATGTTTTTTGAACAATCCATCCGGTTGGGTTTGTCATGTCAATTTTGGTACACTCTTTTTATTCCATTTCTGACGTTTTATCTGTATATAGGAGTTATTATATATTCGGTTGAATTATTCCGAATTTTAAAGCCTTCGATTTTCTTTGTCAATTCTTCATTAACTTTCAAATAGTTGTCTATGAATTTAACGATTGGTTCTACCTCTTTTGTGTTTCTTACAACTTTGCCATTAAATTCATCTGTCTCTTTGAAACCTGAACCAAAATAATAATATGGTCTTACAGAAGCATCTACAGTGAAACCTCTTACATCATCAGCCAATATTTTTATCGGAATATTAAATGATCCAATTTTTTCATTATTTTTCTTCGCCTCTTCGACTCTTAGAATATAAATATGAAAAGCAAATGTCGCATCTAATTTTTGTGCTTTGTTTGTTGTCGCTTTATCCGCAATTTCTATAATTTTATTTATTTCTGCAATAATTTCATCTTCTGTAGCAATAGCATCTTCGTTGATGTTTTTTTCTCCTTTAGTTACATCCATGATTTTAAATAATTCCACAGATTTCCTTAAATAGAAATCGAATAAATCTTTTCTCATAAGAATATTATCTACATCTTTACCATCTGGATGACATATGCTCCATCCATGTCCTAAAGTAAAACTTCCAGCATATATATCCAAATTAGGAGTTGGACCATTATACATAATATACTTGAATTGGTCTTTCTTCCCCATCTTGTCTTCTAATTTTTTTAGTATACCATCTCTGATATCATCAAATTCAAATGAACTATTTATTAAATATGCTTCTGGATCTAAATCTTCGAGTTCGTTATCATCAGAACATTTAATTACGCTTTGTAACATTCTCCATATTACATCCTCTTTCTTCAAATTTGTTCTCACATTCATTTTTATGCTACCAATGGAATATTCCTTATAGTTTCTAACTATTGGCTTTTCAAGCTTTTCTGTTGTGAAATCAATATGGGCCAACTTTTTTTCTAAATATTCATTAACCGCATCTATATATTCTTGCAATTTATTGGTTTTATCAAACCCTTTTTCATCATTATCCATTTCCATATGGGCAAAAGAATCACCAAATCTATGTAATAAATAGCCCCAAAAATCGTCTTTGTGAGAATTCCTACATTTGGCAATCATGTAAGCGGTTACAGCTAATTCAACTCCATGATATCCACCTGTCAAAGAATGATATTTCTGTTGAGTACCACCTACAAGCCATGTGATATTTTCTAACATGTCTCCTTCTTTTAATCCTCTAATAAAATATATTCTTTGAGGTCTGCCGTATCCATCTTTTCCTATTTCAATATATCCTCTTTTAAAATCCACTTCGTTAATTGTGTGATCGGGCCATTCATACACATTTGTAGGAATAAAGAAATAACGACCATCCACAGTGATTTTAGATACCGGTCTTGAAATGACAATATTACCTTTTGTTAATTTATCTCCGACAACAGATGAACCCTTAATTACATCCTTCAATGGAATCTTTTCATTTTTGCCAAGAACAACGTATCCATTATTTATATCTTCTTGGGTTAGCACATATGTGTCTGGCTTCTCTGCTGCAATTCCATATTTCTTTGCCGTATTATATAGCAATCCCATCCTCATTCCTATATAAGTGAATAAATAATAATGCCCATCAGTAGTCCACAAACCATCCTCATCATCTTGTAAAACCTTCCATACGAACATGACTGAGTCTTGCATGACACGCCACTGGTAGTGAGCCAAGAAGTCACCATTATTGTAATCCATCAAATTGTCTGTAGACTTTTCTGGCAAACCATAATCTTTTGTGTGCTGGAATTTGTATACACCATGGCCAATTTCATGTGCTACCACATGCCCGTCATCCAATTTTTTATTGTTATTCATGAAGATGTATCCGACAGACTGATTTCTCGGCATATCTCCCTCTACAGACTCGTAAGGTGCCTCTGCATGATTCACCAAGAATAGATATGCGGCTTTTTTGTCCATATTAGGATGACTTTCAGTGTACATCTCACGTATCAATTTCATCTCGCCACTTTCAACAGACCAACGGCTCTCTTCATCTGCATTTATATCCAACCCATTTTCAAGAATAGCATTCGCAACTTCATCATTCACAAAACTCCTATCCTCCACGACCTCGTATGTCACACCCACACGTCCATAGATGGCGTCCAATTGTTCCTTGATCTTGTTGACATCCACGGTGTACTCCTCTCTTGTGGGCACAATGATCAGCTTGTGCGTACGCTCCTTGTAGTTGGCCTGCATCAGTTTCCCGGCGTCGAAGAAGGAGGTCGCATCCTTGTTGCGGGCGATGGCGAAGATAGGGGTGCTGTGGTCCACATCCTCCAAACCAGGAATGTCGATTTCGTAGGTGCCGTTCCCGTTCTTCTTCGCATTCAGTTGGATGAAGAAGTTACCGCTCGGAATGACGAACATCACGGAGTCGAAGTCCTCGATAGTCTCCTTCTTCTTCATCTCGCGCGCCTTGATTTTCTTGAGCTTACCCGGGTTGTTGGCCAGCCAAGGTAGGATCACCTTGTTGTTCGGGGCGTCGAAGTACTCGTATTTGGACATCTTCCGGTAATAGCCCTGGAAGTCGTTGTCGAATGCGTTTGTCGGGTCTTCGTTGAAGAACTCGATGTAGTGCGTGTTGTCCGACAGGTAGTTCTTCGTCTGGTATTGCTGTGCGTCCATCGTGACGGCCTTTCCGATAGCGACGGCTTCATCCTTGTCCTTGAGTTTGAACATGACGGTGCTGTCTTCCGTCAACATGAGCTGACCCGCCGGCTCGTTCTTGGAATTGTCAGGATTGTACGGCTTCGTGTTCGCGTCGGAGGAGGAGTTGTCGCTTCCGCCCTGGGAATTCTCTCCCGTCAGGTCGTCTATGTTGATCATCGCGCAGGTCTTCTCGTCGTAGACGGAGAGGATCTTTCCCTTCACCAACTCTTTCGCGCAGTTGATTTTGATGTTTTCGAACTTCATCTTCATCTGGATGTTCTTGATGATAGGGAAGCAGATGTGTCCCGTTCCGGATATGATGCTGGAATCGCCCGCCTGAGGGTATGAGACGGAGTCCACCACCACCTGGGTCCCGTTCGCCATGATGATGTCCCCCGCCTTCATGGCTGGTATGGATGATCCCTCGCCGCACTCCGTCAGTTTCGGCAG
>JAILLP010000037.1 GCA_024693065.1 Paludibacteraceae bacterium | reverse complement strand
TCTTGCGACCCTTGTACCATTGGAAGGTGAGGAATTCTCCTCCACCGTTGCGGCAGATCACCACGTCGTTCCAGACCTTCACGTAGAAGCTCTTCTGTTTGTCGTCCGGTCGCATCACGTTGAAGGTGAACTCCTTCTCGGCGCAGTTCCCTTCGTCGTCGCACATCTCCATCGTAGCGGTGTAGGCGCCCGGCTCCAGGCTGGATGGGCAGGTTAGGCTGACCGTGCTGTCGTTGGCGACATCGCCCGAACAGATAGTCTGGTTGTTGTAGCGCACTTCATACTTCGAGCCTTCGCCGCCTGTGAGTTCGTAGAATATCGTTTCGGAGCCGCCCGGCAGGACGAGGTATAGTTCATCCTCGACGGTCAGTTGGAGGTTAGGCGTCTCCTTCTCTATGGTTAGGCTGTAGTTCACGATGCTGTCGCACCCGAAGGCAGTCTGCAGCGTGTCGCTCCAGGAGGCGTCCTCCGTGTAGGTGGTTCCATTCCAGGTGTAGCTGCCCTCCGCTACGATGGCGGAATCCTTCGTCACGCTCTTGTGGATGTTCAGGTGATAGACGATGATGCTGTCGCCTCCGCTGGCGGTTTGCAATGTGTCGTTCCATGTGGTGCTCTCCGTGTAGGTGATGTCCCTGAAGGCGAGCACGTCGCAGGCGGAGGTGTCCTTCTCCGTGAAGGAGGCAGGGGGTGTCGTACTGCCCGTGATTTCCAAGTGATAGGTGATGACGCTATCGCACCCGAAGGCAGTCTGCAATGTTTCGCTCCATGTGGTGTTTTCGGTATAGGTGTTTCCTCCCCATGTGAAGCTACCCTCCGCCGTGATGGTGGAGTCAGTTGTCGCGCTCTTGTGGATGGTCAGGTGGTAGACGACGATGCTGTCGCCTCCGCTGGCTGTTTGCAATGTATCGTTCCATGAAGCGTCCTGCGTGTAGGTGATCTCCTTGAAGACGAGCAGGTCGCATGCGGCGGTGTCCTTGTGGACGATAGGGGTAGGGGTCACGCCATCGATCACCAGACGATAGTTCACGACGCTATCGCACCCGAAGATGGTCTGCAGCGTGTCGGACCACGAGGTGCTTTCGGTGAAGGTGTTCCCCTTCCATGTGTAGCTGCCCTCCGCCGTGATGGTGGAGTCCGTTGTCGCGCTCTTGTGGATGGTCAGATGGTAGGCGACGATGCTATCGCCTCCGCTGATGGTTTGCAGCGTATCGTTCCAAGTAGCGTTCTCCGTATAGGTGATCTCCTTGAAGACGAGCAGGTCGCATGCGGCGGTGTCCTTGTCGACAAAGGTGGCAGTGATAGGCGTGGTGCCTTTGATCTCCAGACGATAGTTGATGATACTGTCACAATTTTCGCTTGTCTGCAGCGTGTCGGACCAGGAGGTGTTCTCCGTGTAGGTGATATCTCCCCAAGTGAAGCTTCCTTCCGCCTCGATCAATGAATCGAGTTCATAGGCGAGACCTCTAATCTCGAAGTTAGTAGGAACTTCGGAGTCTCCATGCTTGTCGTATGTGCTTCCGCAAGGGAAGACGAAGGTGCCAGGACCGTCCACGCCCATCACCCAGTTATAGGTGGCCAGCACATCATTGTCCAAAGTCATCAAGCCCACTTTTATATAGTTCAGGGATGTACATCCTTTAAACAAATTGTTGTATGAGGACTCTTCTAGTTGGGTGGCTGGCAATTCAGGTGCCTGTACCAGGTTGGAACAGTTCTCGAACATTCCGGCATAGCAATATGTAGCCAATGTGGTGGCTGGCAATTCAGGAGCAGTCGAGAGGCTCACACAGTTGCTGAACATCTCCTGGTAGCAGCCTTCCGCCAGGATGTCGGCAGGAAGGTCTGGAGGGGTAACCAGACTCTCGCAAAGCGAGAACATGAACGCATAGCAGTTGGATTCCATCTTGGTGGCCGGTAATTGGGGCGCTTGTGTCAGTGAATAACACTTATAGAACATTGTGGTATAACAGCCTCCCGCCAGCGTGGTGGCCGGCAATTCGGGAGCCACGACAAGTTTTTGGCAATCGTTGAACATAGCGGCATAACATCCTGTAGCCAATGTCGTAGCAGGCAATTCAGGCGCTTTCTCCAGCTTCCGACAAGCAAGGAACATGTTGGAATAGCAATGCTCTTTCATCTCCAAGGCAGGAAGATCGGGAGCTTGTGTCAGGCTTTCGCAATACATGAACATGCGGGAATAACATCCGTCCTCCAATTGTGTGGCTGGCAATTCGGGAGCCTTTTCAAGGCTGATACATTGATAGAACATGTCATCGTAGCATCCTGCAGTCAGTTTGGTTGCTGGTAGTTCAGGCGCTTGGGTAAGAGACGTGCAATTGTAGAACAGGTGGGAGAAGCAATAGTCGTTTGGAATCTCCGTGGAGGTCCCTTCTCCGTCGATCAGACTCATCACGTTACCGCTCGCCGCAATGTACCCTGTCATTCTGAACGTAGTGTATGGATTGGCATCTCCACCCTCTACATTTCCATGGGAGAATCCTTCCGGATTATTTCCCTTGAAATAGACCTTGTCGCCTATCTCTTTCAGCTCTATCTCTTCCCCTGCCTCCAATGGTTGCCACGTCTTGCCACCGTCAATGGAGAATTGCACGTCAGGAGAGTTGCCGTTCTTGTTTTCGTACCACACCTTTGAACCGGCTTCTTCCGCAGTGAAGCAGAGCCAATTGCCGGGATCGGGTTCGCCCGCTTTTTTGTATTGTGCAGTGTAGTAGTAGACATCCGGGTCAGGCAGTATGGTCAGTTCTTTGTCCCAACCATAGAATTCGAGTCCTTCTCCGTAAGTTGGTGTCTCCCCCATGTATACAGGGACGGTCTTGCAATCGACGGTGTCCCGCCATAGCTCTGAGCCGTCCTGGTTCAGGAAGATGACGATCGGGGAAGCCTTGATGGTGAAGTTGTCTGGCACTTCGTGGATGCCATGCTTGTTGTATTTGCTACCGCAAGGGAAGACGAAGAGGCCTTCTTCATTTACACCATTGACCCAATTCGAAGTGGCCATGAAGTCATTGTCCAAGGTCATGACACCCACCTCGATATAGTTCAGACTGGAGCATCCTTGGAACATTGAGTTGTAGCATGCGGGAACCAGTTGTGTGGCAGGCAGGACTGGTGCCGTTTTCAGGCTGACGCAACCATTGAACATGGATTCATAGCAATGGTCCGCCAAGTTCTTGGACGGCAATTCCGGGGCGGTGGTCAAGCTCAAACACCCCTGGAACATAAGGGCGTAACAATTGTCAGCCAGTTCCATGGCTGGCAGTTCGGGTGCTTTCTCGGCTAATAGGCACTCCGCGAACATCCTCGAATAGCATCTCTCCGCCAAATGGGTTGACTTCAGTTCTGGCAGATCCACCAGACTTGAGCATTCGAGGAACATGCTGTTATAACAGCCCTCCTTCATGATTTCTGCGGGCAGTTCCGGCGCTTTCGTCAGCTGTTCGCAGTCCTGGAACATAAATTCATAGCAATATGGAGCCAATGTGGTGGCTGGTAGCTCAGGCGCCTCCTCCAACGATGTGCACTCCGCGAACATGCTTGAATAGCATTTGCTTGCCAATGTGGTGGCTGGCAGCTCAGGCGCTTGTTTCAGCCTCGAGCATCGCCAGAACATTCCTTCGTAGCAATTGTTCTTTAAATTGGTGGCTGGCAATTCGGGAGCCTTCGTGAGGGAACTCGACCACTCGAACAGGTATGCGAAGCAATAGTCGTTCGGTATCGTAGTGGAGAGTCCCTTTCCGTCCACCAAGCTCATCACGCTACCGCTGGCGGCGATGTCTCCCGTGTTCATCACGAAGTAAGAGTACTCGTTCGGATCCATCGAGAAACCGTTCGGATTGTTTCCCCTCAGGTATACTTTGTTGCCGGTTCCGCCCATCCATACCGTGTCGCCATACGCCAGACTGTTCCATGTGGCACCTCCGTCGGTGGAGTATTGCACGTCAGGATCGTATTGTCCGCGGGACATGTAGAAGAAAGAGGCGTTGTCCGATTCGGCGGTGAAGCACAGCCAGTTGTTGGCGGACGGATCCTCGTACTGAGCGGTGTAATAGTAGATGCCTGCCTCCTTGTACGAGGTCAGTTCAGGCTCCCAACCCGTGAAGAGGAGACCCTCCTTGTAGAATGGAGTCTCAGGCTCTCCTTTGTACTCCGCCTTCACGTTGCAACCGATGGTGTCACGCCACAGCTCCGTGCTGTCTGGATTTTGGAAGATGATGATTGGTGAACTGATGATGGTGAAGCTATCCGGCACCTCCGATATGCCATGCTTGTCGTAGGTGCTACCGCAAGGGAAGATGAATACACCTGGTCCGTCCACACCCTCGACCCAATTTTTCGTGGCGGAGGAATCATTGTCCAAAGACATGACACCCACTTTGATGTAGTTCAAACTGGTGCATCCATTGAACATTTGGGAATAACAATAGTCTGTCAACTCTTCGGACATCAAATCCGGCGCTTTAGACAAACTTGTGCATCCGGAGAACATTTGGGAATAACATAATCGCTTTAGGTCTGTCGCAGGCAATTCAGGAGCTTCTGTCAAACTGGTACAATTTGCAAACATACCGCCATAACAATTATCTGCCAATTGTGTTGCGGACAACTTTGGCGCTTTCGTCAGCTTGGTGCAGCCATAGAACATATTTCTATAACAACTAGGAGCAAGATCTGTGGCGTTCAGTTCAGCCACATCCGTCAGATCTGAGCAATTTATGAACATAGCCGAATAACAAGTATTCGCCAGCTGAGTAGCCGGGAACTCTGGCGTTTGCGATAGGGACGTACACTCCCCGAACATACGGGAATAACAATAATCCGCCAAAGTCGTGGCAGTCAATTCAGGCGCCTTCGTGAGAGCCGAACAGCCAGCAAACAAGTAAGAGAAACAGTAATTGCAAGGAATCGTGTCGGCTTCTCCCACACCATCGATGAGACTCATCACACTTCCTGAGGCGGCAATACGTCCACTCATGCCGAATGCGGTGTTATGCGTGTTTGCCGCCACTTCCGGATTTTGCGACGCAAGTATTGTATACCCGATCGTATGAGAGAATCCGTCGGGGTTGACGCCCCTGACATAGACTTTATCGCCGGTATTCTTCAACAGTATAGGCACCTGGTTCCCCCAAGTTTCCCATGTCTCTCCATTGTCCAGGGAGTATTGTATATCCGGCTGGTTGTTTGTGTTTCTGAACCACACTTTTGAGCTATCCATCTCGGCGGTGAAGCAGAGCCACTTGCCCGGTGCAGGGTCTTCCTCTTCATATTGTGCGGTATAGTAGTAGACATCCGCCTCTTCGATCATCTCCAACTCCGGGTCCCATCCTATGAAGTTGGACGGCAGCGGTTCACCCCCATACACGGGCATTTCGTTGCAGTTGATGGTGTCGCTCCAGAGCACGGTGCTGTCCTCGTTCTGGAAGATGACGATCGGTGAGGCCTTGATGGTGAAGTTAGAAGGCACCTGTGAGATGCCATGTTTGTCGTATGTGCTACCGCAAGGGAAGATGAACAATCCTTCTCCGTTCACGCCCTCCACCCATTTGTTCGTGGCACCCGCCAATGGGTCCGTCAAGTTAAGATCGAACGTTGCTGCTTGGTAATCCAACGACTTGACACCCACCTTGATGTAGTTCAGACTGGTGCATCCCTTGAACATCTCTTCGTAACAGTCTTCGACAAGTTCCTTGGCTGGCAGTTCGGGAGCCTCCACCAGGCTGGTGCAGCCAGAGAACATGCCGCTATAGCATTCCTCCTCTAAGGTGGTGGCAGGTAACTCCGGCGCCTTTATCAAGTTGGCGCAATTCGAGAACATTCCTCTGTAACAAGATGTTGCCAAATCCGTGGCAGGCAATTCGGGAGCTTCGGTTATGGAACATCCATAGAACATGCTGGCATAACAGCCTGTCGCTAGATTCACGGCCGGTAATTCGGGAGCTTTCGTCAGACTTGAGCAGGAGGAGAACATGCCGACATAGCAATATTGGGCTAGATCAGTGGCCGGTAATTCGGGAGCTTTTGTCAGGTTCGGACAATCGCTGAACATGTGGATATAGCATCCTTCGCTCATTTTTTTTGCAGGTAATGCGGGCGCATTGACCAGGGACGTGCAGCTGCCGAACATGAGATAACAGCATTCGACTGCTGGAGTGAATTCCGGGAAGTCCGGCACGTCGGTCAGGTTTGAACAACCTATGTACATGAAGGCGTAGCATTGGGACTTCAGTTCGGTGGCTGGTAATTCTGAGGCTTTTTTCAGTTCGGTGCATGCGACGAACATACGGGTGTAGCAGCTGTCCGCCAATTCGGTGGCTGGCAAATTAGGGGATTCCTTTAAGCTCGTGCAACCCGAGAACATGCTTTCATAGCAAGAAGCCTCCATTTTGGTGGCTGGCAATTCAGTGGTTTGTGTCAATGCCTCGCAACCTGAGAACATGGCACGATAACAACATCTGGCCAATGAAGTGGATTTCAGCTCAGACATTTTGCTCAGACTGGCACATACTTGGAACATGCCCTCGTAACATCTCTCCTTCATTTCTGTGGCAGGTAATTCTGGGGCATATGAAAGATTCCTACACCCAGTAAACATGTTGAAATAACACCCGTCCTTCAATTCGGTGGCGGGCAGTTCCGGTGGGGTGAGAAGCGCAAAACAACTAGAGAAAAGATGGTTGAAACAGTAGTCGCCTGGGATCTCGGTAGAGGTTCCCTCTCCGTCGACAAGGCTCATCACGCTACCGCTGGCCCCGATCTTTCCGCTCATCACGAATTGGGTGTATTTTTCCTCCTCCGAGGAGAAACCATTCGGATTGATTCCCTTGAAGAATACCCTATCTCCCTCTGACTCCAATTCGACGAAATCATTTTCCGGCAATGTTTTCCACGTTCTCCCCTCATCGAGGGAATACTGGATGTCCGGTGTATTTCCGCCAACGTTTATGCATGAAATGGTGGAGTTAGCCTCTAGGGCGGTAAAACAGAGCCAGTTGCCTGGTGTAGGAGGAATCGCCTTCTCATACTCCGCCACGTAGTAATAGATGTCCGGATCGTCGAGGCGAGTCATTTCCTTGTCCCATTGCACAAACACGTGCTCATCGTCCAGGAACGGCGCTTCAGGTCCGTAGTCAGGGGTCTCGCCACAGTCGATGGTGTCCCGTCTCAGCACCGAACCGTCCGGGTTCATGTAGACGATGATAGGTGAGCTGATGATGTCGAAGTTCGTCGGCACCTCGGAGGCTCCATGCTTGTCGTAGGTGCTACCACAAGGGAAGATGAACTTACCGGGACCGTCCACCATAGTCGTCCATCCCGCAAAAGCGTTGGCATTATTGTCCAATGTCGTGGTACCCACTTTGATGTAATTCAAATTGTTGCACATGAAGAACATCCAGAAACAGCTAAACGAATCCAGGGATGTTGCGGCTATATAAGGCACAGTCTTCAGACTAAAACACCGCTCGAACATGCTGGCGTAGCAAGCCGAATCAAGTTCTAAGGCAGGTAATACAGGCGCTTCCGTCAGACTCTCACATGCGCAGAACATGTTCGAATAGCAACTTTGCGCCAATTTGGTGGCTGGCAGTTCGGGTGCTTGGATAAGGTTCGTACAATTGCTGAACATGGTCGTGTAACAATATGGGGTCATCTCCCTCGCCGGAAGTTCCATCGCTTGGGTTAGGCTTGTACATTGCAAGAACATACCCGTATAACAGCCATCGGTCAAGGTGGTGGCGGGTAGTTTTTGGATCTCCGTCAGACTCGTACAATGTGCGAACATATCTCTGTAACAGCTGTCTGCCAATGTCCTGGCAGGCAGTTCCGGCATTTGGGTCAGACTGATGCAGCTATCGAACATGGCTGTATAGCAATTACTTTCCAATTTCGTGGCGGGTAGTTCCGGCGCCTTCGTGAGGGTCTGGCAACCTGCGAATAAACGGTTGAAGCATTCTCTGTTAGGAATCTCCAGACTTGCTCCCTTTCCATCGACGAGGCTCATCACACTACCGCTGGCGGCGATTTTCTTGGTCATGGAGAATTGCGTCCTTTGCAGAGTGGCATGGGAGAATCCATCCGGGTTGTCTCCTCGGAAGTAGACCCGGTCACCCACATTCTCTAACGTGATTGTTGTCCCCTCTTCCAGTCGCGTCCAACCATTGTCCGGGTTGGTGGAGAATTCCACGTTAGGATTGTTGCCTCCTATGTTGATGTATTTGATTTGGGCTACGGCCTCCTCCGCCGTGAAACAGAGGTAGTCGACAGTGTTCGGGTCATATATCCGCTCATATTCGGCTGTCACATAATAGGCTGGAGCACCATCATATCGGATGGAGGAGGGATCTTTGTCCCAGCCTATGAACTTGCGGTTTTCTCCATAGGTTGGATCTCCTTCCCCATGGTATGCTGGCGTTCCGTCACAGTCGATGGTGTCCTGCTCCAGCACTGTCTCGTCCGGGTTTTGGAAGATGACGATGAACTGGGGCGCGCGGATTTCGAAGTTGTCCGGTACAGCCGATTTGCCGTGCTTGTTGTAGGTGCTACCGCAAGGGAAGACGAAGGTTCCGTCATTTTCCACCTTGTCGACCCATTCCGACGTCGCATTCGCATTCGCATCCAGGTCTTTCGTGCCCACCTCAATATAGTTCAGACTGGTACATTCTTGGAACATCCCTTTGTAGCAATCCGTTTCCAACGTGGCGGCCGGCAGAAGAGGCGCTTTCTCAAGGCTGGTACATGCCTTGTACATCCATTGGTAACAACTCTTTTTTAGTGTGGTGGCTGGCAACTTGGATGCGATGGCTAGTGCTGTGCACCCCTCGAACATCCTTGAATAACAGAAATCCTCCATCTGGGTAGCAGGTAGTTCCGGACCGTTCAGGAGGGCAGTACAACCTCTGAACATGCCTGTGTAACAGTATCTTGCCAACTTGACGGCTGGTAGTGCGGGCGCATCCGCCAACTTCGCGCAGCTCTCGAACATATTTTCATAACAATTCTCCGCCAACTGGGTGGCCGGCAATGCAGGTGCCTCGGTGATCGCGCACATCGCGAACATGTTCTCGTAGCAGTGGGGCGCCAATATCGGGGCGGGTAGTTCCGGAACTTTCTTCAGACCCATACATGCGTTGAACATGTTGGAGTAACATCCTATCGCCAACTTTGTGGCTGGCAACACTGGCGCCTCGGTTAGAAATATACAGGTACGGAACATGCCGGAGTAGCAGTATTCAGCCAATTGGTTGGCAGGCAATTCCGGCGCTTGGGTGATGCCTGTAGCCCTGAACATGTCTTGGTAGCATCCCCGTTCCATGGTGGTGGCTGGCAACTCCGGCGCTTTCGCCATATAGACGCAGTTCTCGAACATCGAGGCGTAGCAGTACTTCGTCAAAGTGGTGGCGGGCAGCTCCGGCGCCTGTTGGAGGTTCTGGCAATCCTTGAATAGTCCATAGAAGCAATAATCCGCAGGAATCACGGTGGAAGTGCCCTCCCCGTCAACCAGACTCATCACACTACCACTGGCGTTGACATATCCGTTTATGAGGAAGTGGGGGGCATTGGACTTGCTGTAGGGGCGACTTTCGTCATATTGTCCTTTGAAAAGGGCCTTCTCCAATCCTTCTTCTTTGTCTAACGTGATGGTCGTCTCATCAGTCATCACCTCCCACGTTTGTCCATCATCCAAGGAATATTGGATGTTCAAGGATGCCGCATTCTCGCAACGGATTTCAGGCCACCCATCCTTGACAGAGAGGCAAAGGTAGTTGGCGGCTGTCCCGTAGAAGACTGAAAGAAAAGACAATAATAATGTGGCGTACCACCTGCAATGACGACTAAGCATGTTAACCATAAAACCCTAAAATTTATATTTTCCTTAGCAAAGAGGAATTCTTAAACACTTTTAGCAACACAATACGATGGGCAAATTTAATCATTTCGTCAATGATTCCAAATTTGTCGGTCGGAATGTTTCTAAATTTGTTGCATTTTTCTCTTTTTAATCATATGACATCTTGCTCGTGAAGATGCCTCTTGTGTTGTTCCTGCCTGATCTTGGCGCATGTTTCATCCCTGCGCACAGGGGTGCCCTTTACCGTGCGGGGAATGTTTTGCTGATTCCTTGCTCGATGTGCTCCAATTGTACCTCCACCCCAAACTTGCGGGAGATGTGCTCCGCCAAATGTTGGGCCGAATAGACCGACCGGTGCCTGCCGCCCGTGCATCCGCAGGAGAACATCAGGGAGGTGAAGCCTCGCTCCATGTAGCGGAGGACGTGCGCATCCGCCAAGGCATAGATGTGCTCCAGGAAATTCTTGATCTCATCGTTGGATTCGAGGAAGTCGATCACGGGCTTGTCCAACCCGTTCAGTGGTTTGTATTGGTCGTACTTGCCTGGGTTATGCACTCCCCGGCAGTCGAACACGTAACCTCCCCCGTTGCCGGAGTCGTCCGTAGGTATCCCTTTCTTGTAGGAAAAACTGAATACTTTGACCTTCAGTGATTTATTGTCCGGCAATGGCTTGTTTTGGAACTGTGGCAGTTCGGTCAGTTGCCGCAAGGTCTGGACGAGGTACGGGAAGCCCGGGTAAGCATGTTGTTGGAGCAGGCTCTTTAGGTTGTTGAGTGCGAATGGAATGCTCTCTATGAAGTGCGGCTTGCGCTCGTAGAGCCCGCGAAACCCGTAGGCGCCTAACACCTGGATGGTGCGGAAGAGCACGAAGATGGAGAGCCGCTCCCTGAATTTCGCTCCGTCGATAGGGGTGTAGCGGCTGGCCGATTGGATGTAGGTCTCCACGATCTTCTCCCGCAACGAATCGGGGAAGTTGGCTTTCGCCTGCCATGCGAAGGAGGCCACGTCGTAGTATATCGGGCCTTTTCTCCCGCCTTGAAAATCAATGAAATAGGGTACACCCTCCTTGATCATGATATTGCGCGACTGGAAATCCCTGTAGAGGAAGGTCTCGCTCGGTTCAGCTAGGATCGCATCGCACAGTTTCTCGAAATCCTCCTCCAGTTTAGGTTCGGAGAACTCTATGCCTGTGAGTTTCAGGAAATCATACTTGAAGTAGTTGAGGTCCCAAAGAATGGAGCGACGGTCCATTTCGGGGATGGGGAAGCAGACGGAGAAGTCCAGTCCTTGCGCCCCCTTGAACTGCAAGTCGGGTAGGAGGGCTATCGTTTTGAGGATGAGAGACTCTTCCTTTTCGCTGAATTGTCCGCTTTTGATGCCCCCCTGGATGAGGCTGAAGAGGGAGTCGTCGCCCAAGTCCTCCTGCAGGTAGAAACGGTTGTCGTCGGAGACGAGGATGAGCTTTGGCGTGTTGAGGCCCTTCTCCGTGAAGTGTTTCGCCAGGCGGATGAAGGCTTTGTCCTCTTCTTCGTTGGTGCCTTCCACACCGATGAGGGAGTGGTGGGCGGATTTCAGTCTATAATATTTCCGGTTGGACCCTTCTCCTTTTATTTTTTCGCAGAGGGGGGTCTCTCCCGTTGCTTTCTCGAAAAGTGCGATTAATTCTTTCATTCTGATTTTTTATTTTTAACAAAGGTAGTTAATTTTGCACTATGCTCGTGTTTAATACTACATATTTGGTGGCTAAAGCGTCGGAAAATGATTTTTTGGCGTGGATGAAGGCGGTCTATGTGCCTGCTGTGCAGAAGATTGGCCTACTGGGTGCTCCCCGGTTGTACAAGGTTTTGGTGAGCGAGGAGGAGGGCATCACCTACTCCTTGCAGTTCGATGCGGAGTCGGTCGCCGATATGTCTAAGTTCAAGAACCATCACTTGGCGGAGTTGGAGCAGTTGCTCTTCCGCAGGTTCGGCGAGTCAGTGCTCCATTTTTCCACCTATCTGAAGTCTTGTGAGATATGAGTCCTGCGAAGAAAACTACGGTGGAAAGGATCATTTTGGGGATTGACCCGGGTACCAACCTCATGGGTTACGGGGTGATCCGCACCGTTGGGACCAAGGCGGAGTTTGTGCAGATGGGTGTCTTGGACATCCGCAAGGTGGGGGATACCTACATGAAACTGAAGGCGGTCTACGATAAGGTGATCGAGTTGGTGGAGACCTACCTGCCGGACGAGTTCGCCATCGAGTCGCAGTTCTTCGGGAAGAACGTGCAGTCCATGCTGAAGTTGGGCAGAGCGCAGGGAGTTGCGATCGCGGCGGCTTTGCAGCGTGACCTTCCCATTGCGGAGTATGCGCCGTTGAAGATCAAGATGTCCATCACGGGCAATGGCGCCGCGTCGAAGGAGCAGGTGGCCTCCATGCTGCAGCGCCAGTTGAGCATCCCCGCCGAGTCGATGGAGAAGCATTTGGACGCTTCCGATGCGCTGGGCGTGGCGTTGTGCCATTTTTACCAGATCAACCGCGCTGTCCCGGAAAAACACTTCAACAGTTGGAAGGACTTCGCCGCGAAGAATGAGAAGCGGGTGAGTGGTTGGAAGGAGTTTGTGGAGAAAAAAGGGGAAAAGGAATAGTCATGGAATATACTAGTTTTGAGACTGATAAGGTAATCGCTGGCATGGAGAATGTCCGTATGGACAGTGCCCGGTTCGAGCATGTGCCGGGTGCGGACGAGTCGTTCGCCATGTTGCGCATCGTGCGGAAGTATCTTTCGTTTGGAGAACAGGCTGAGGCTCTTTTCTCCTTGCTGGACCATCTTCTGAAGAGGGAGGGTGGACAGACGGCGGTGTTCGTCCGTTTTTTCCTGAGCGATGCCGCCAACCAAGAGGCTGAGGTGATGCGCCGATGGAAGGACTTGGGCGTTGTCTGCCCCGTCTCCGTGATTCAGCAACCTCCTTTGGATGGCACGAAGCTGGCCGCATGGGTCTATTCCATTTCGGGGGCTTCGGTGACCCGCTCGGATGTGTTGTACAAGGTGAATACCGCTCATTATACCCATTATTGGATGGTCAATGGGACCTGCCCGGAGGCGGATTCCGCCCACCAGACCACCGCATTGCTGGAGGAATACGAGGCTTCGTTGAGGCGTGTGGGATGCGACCTGCCGAACCATTGCGTGCGCACGTGGTTCTTTGTTCAGAACGTGGACGTGAACTACGCCGGGGTGGTGACCGGGCGCCGAGAGAATTTCCTGGGCATAGGACTGAACGAGCATACCCATTACATCGCCAGCACCGGCATCGAGGGACGGAGTGCGGACCCGAAAGCCTTGGTGAGGATGGATGCATACGCGGTGGCGGAGTTGAAGCCTGGACAACAGCAATACCTTTACGCTCGTACCCATCTGAACCCCACATCGGAGTATGGGGTCACCTTCGAGCGGGGAGTCAAGGTGAAATACGGAGACCGTTCCCACCTCTACATCTCAGGCACCGCCAGCATCGACAACAAAGGCGAGGTGGTCCATGTGGGTGACGTGCGCAAGCAGACGGAGCGCATGTGGGAGAATGTGGAGATGCTTTTGAAGGAGGGCAATGCCTCGTTCGACGATGTCGCCCAGATGTTCGTGTATCTGAGGGATACGGCTGATTATGAAGTGGTTGAGAAAATGTTCGAGGAGCGTTTCCCGATGATTCCGAAGGTGATATTGTTGGCGCCCGTCTGTCGTCCCGCTTGGTTGATCGAGATGGAATGCATGGCGGTCGTGCGGGAGGAGAACGTTGGAATCCAACCTTTTTAGGAGAAAAAACAACTATTGATTCGATGGCTTTTTAACTATCATTAGGTGCAGATATGTTAAAAACGGAAATTTTTAGAATGCGCCTTGTTTGAATATAGAATAAAAACGCATATATTGCGGGTGAAATGTGTAACGCAAGAGTAATCGTATATGAGTAAAGAGAAATTCGTTTTGGAGTATTCGTTCGGGCATGTCTCGCCTGAGGGGTTGTGGACTAGTCTCAGTACGCCTTCTGGTTTGTCTTGTTGGTTCGCGGACAAGGTATACAAGGAGGATGGTGTATTGAATTTCGTGTGGGGAAAGTCAGAGGCGCAGAAGGCTGAGGTGCTGCATCACAGAAGCGGTTTCTACATCCGTTACCATTGGTTGGACGATGAGAACCCGAAAAGTTATTTCGAGCTGAAGATTTTGTGCGACGAGCTGACGATGGATGTGGTTCTTGTGGTGACGGATTTCAGCGAACCGGATGAGAAACAGGAGGCCATCGATTTGTGGAATAATCAGATAGCCTCTTTGAAAAAGGCATTGGGTGCTTGATTTTTTTGCTAACTTTGCACTCGAATAGAGAAGAGTAGGTGATGCGTTTAAAAAGACTTAATTCGTTTTTGTTGTCGGAATTCTTTGGCACATTTGGGGCGACGTTCTTCGTGTGCTTGTTTGTCGTGCTGATGGAGTTCCTATTCCGTTATGTGGATGAGATGGTGGGGAAGGGTCTTGCCTTCTCCGTCTTGTTTGAGTTCTTTTCTTACGCCGCGTTGTCGTTGGTGCCGATGGCACTGCCTCTCGCGATCCTGCTCGCTTCATTGATTACGTTTGGTGGTTTCGGTGAGCGTTTGGAATTGCTCTCCATGAAGGCTGCGGGTATCTCATTGACGAGGATTATGCGCCCTTTCTTGATCGTGATGTGCTTCATGAGCGTGGGGATTTTCATCTACTCCGAGTTGGCAATACCTGCCATCCAGACGAAATTGTGGACCCTGCTCTATTCCATGAAGTCCAAATCCCCTGAGGTGGAGATCCCTGAGGGATCGTTCTATTCGGGCATTGAGGGATATAATTTTTATGTGAGGAGCAAGGACAACAGCAAGAAGTTGCTCTATGACATCAAGATATATGATTTTTCGAAAGGTTTCGATAATGCGGTGGTGATGGCGGCCGATTCGGGACGGCTCAAGTCTTCCGACGACAAGCTTAGCATGGTGCTTATGCTCTACAGCGGCGAGTCGTTCGAGAACCTGAAGGAACAAAACACCAGCGCAAGCAGTGTGCCGTATCGCCGTGAGACCTTCTCCTACAAGGAGGTGCTCATCGATTTCGACGCTAATTTCAGCCAGATGGACGAGTCCGTCATCTCGAACAAGTACATGGGTAAGAACTTGTCGGAACTGACCTGCGCCATAGACTCCATGTTGCATCATGCGGATAGTCTGGATCATGCGATGCGCGTGCTCTACATTCCTACGTATTTCGATAGGGGGCTGCTGAGCATCAATTCCATCACGCAGTACGATTCTCTCCCTGAATATGAGGGATATACCTTCGAAAAACTGACGGCTGGACTCTCTTCGAACGATATGATGGAACTCTACAAACGCGCGGTGAGGAATGCGAATAGGATGAAGATTGACATACCATTCGTCCATATGGCTAAGTTCTCCGATGTGAAGCGATCGCATAGGTTCGACATCGAGAGACATAGGAAGTTCACCTTGTCTTTGGCCTGCATCGTCTTCTTCCTGATTGGTGCGCCGCTCGGTGCGATCGTGAAGAAGGGTGGTATCGGATTGCCTGCAGTCTATTCCATCATCCTTTTCATCCTATATTACGTCATTGACAATACGGGTTATAAGATGGCGAGGGATGGCGTGTGGATGGTCTGGCAGGGCGTATGGTTGAGCACGATTGTGCTTTTGCCATTGGGATTGTTCCTCACCTACGAGGCGGCGCATGACCGCTCCATCAATATTTCTATGCCGGCATTCCTGAAAAGGTGGATCAAAAAGTTTGGAAAACAGTCTGAGGTGGACTCCGACAACCAGACGCAGAATTGATTCCCCTTGCGTGGATGATAGACGGAGGAGCTGTCAGCGTTTTGCATTGTTTTGCTGTTGAATTGATTTGAATATATATATATTTGAAATGGAAACATATAAGTTGAATGATATTGAAGAGGCGATAGAGGATTTCAAGGAGGGTAAGTTCCTGATTGTGGTGGATGACGAAGATAGGGAGAATGAGGGGGACTTCATCACCGCGGCGGAGTTGATTACGCCGGAGAAGATTAATTTCATGCTGAAAGAGGGTCGTGGTGTTCTTTGCGCTCCTATCACTTTGACTCGTTGCGCCGAACTGAAATTGGACAAGCAGGTCTTTAACAATACTTCTGTGTTGGGGACTCCTTTCACCATCACGGTGGATAAACTAGAGGGTTGTACTACGGGTGTTTCCGCTGCCGACCGTGCCGCCACGATCCGTGCGCTGGCTGACCCTAAATCGGTCCCTGAGACCTTCGGTCGCCCGGGCCATGTGAATCCGTTGTATGCGCAGGACAAGGGTGTCTTGCGTCGTGCGGGACATACGGAGGCGGCCGTCGATCTGGCTCGCTTGGCTGGGCTTCATCCTTGCGCCGCACTCATCGAAATCATGAATGAGGACGGTACCATGGCGCGCCTTCCGCAACTGATGGAACGCGCCAAACAGTATGGCATGAAGATCATATCCATCCGCGACCTGATCGCCTATCGTATCAAGTCCGAATCTTTGGTGGAGAAGGGGGAGACGGTGCATCTGCCGACCCAATACGGTGACTTCATGCTGACGCCTTTCCGTCAGAAATCCAACGGACTGGAGCATGTGGCGCTGGTCAAGGGCTCTTGGAAACATGGCGAGCCTATCCTCGTGAGGGTTCACTCCTCCTGTGCTACGGGCGATATATTCGGTTCCCTCCGCTGCGAGTGCGGCGAACAGCTGAAGGTGGCGATGAAACGCATCGAGGAGGCCGGTAAAGGTGTCCTCATCTACATGAACCAAGAGGGCCGTGGCATCGGTCTGATGAATAAAATACGTGCGTATAAACTGCAGGAGGAGGGATACGACACGGTGGACGCCAATGTCCACCTCGGCTTCCAACCCGACGAGCGTGACTATGGCGTGGGTGCGCAGATACTCCGTGAACTGGGTGTCTCGAAGATGCGCCTGATGACCAACAATCCGGTGAAGCGTATCGGTCTGGAAAGTTTCGGCCTGGAAATCGTGGAGAACGTGCCGATCGAAATCAAACCGAACAAGTACAACGAGTTCTATATCAAGACGAAAAAGGAACGGATGGGGCATGACCTCCATCTCTGATTGAGTGAATTTAATACTAACGTTAAACGTAAAAATAAACAAAATGGTTTTAGGTGTGTTGTTACAAGCGGTGCAAGCGACTGAGGCTGCCGCTGAACCGGAAGTCGCAAGTCTGAGTATATTCGAATTGGCCAAGGCGGGTGGCTGGATCATGATTCCGTTGCTGCTCTTGTGCATGCTGGCTGTCTACATCTTTGTGGAGCGCCTGCTCGTGATTCGTAAGGCTTCCGTGAAGGATCCTACTTTCATGGATAAGATCAAGGACTATATCAATGAGGGCAAAATCGATGCCGCGCTTACTCTTTGCAGAAAGACGGATACGCCTTATGCCCGTATGATCGAGAAGGGTGTCATGCGTTTGGGCCGCCCGATGAACGATGTCATGGTGGCTATCGAGAACGTGGGTAACCTGGAGGTGGCTAAGTTGGAGAAGGGTCTCTCCCTTTTGGCGACTACCGCTGGAGGTGGCCCGATGATCGGTTTCCTTGGTACGGTGATCGGTATGATCCAAGCTTTCTTCAACATGTCTAACGCAGGTAACAACGTGGATGTCAGCTTGCTCGCAGGCGGTATCTACACGGCTATGGTGACGACGGTCGGTGGATTGATCGTCGGTGTCATCGCCTACTTCGCTTATAACTACTTGATCTCCCTGGTGGATAAGGTGGTGAGCAACATGGAAGCCCGTTCCATGGAATTCATGGATATCCTGAACGAACCTGCTTAATTGACTTAATCGTAATTAGTTATGGCACTTAAAAGAAGAAGTAAGGCCGAGGCGGGTTTTAACATGTCTTCCATGACGGATATCGTCTTTTTGCTGTTGATATTCTTCATGCTGACCTCTACGGTGGTGCATCCGAACGCCATCAAGCTGATGTTGCCGCAGAGCAAGCAGCAGACCTCCGCTAAGCCGATCACCCGCGTGACGATCGATAAGGAACTTAATTACTACGTCGCTTCCGGCAACGAGAAGGAACGTCCGGTCTCTTTCGAGGAGATCGAACCATTCTTGCAACAGCAAGTGCTCGACGAGCCGGATATGTATGTGGCGCTCTATGCCGACGAGACTATTCCGTACGGCGAAGTCGTGAAGGTGCTGAACATCGCCAACACGAATAAGTTTAAATTGGTTATCGCTACGAGACCTCAGAAATAATTTTGCGAATGGAGGATAATAATCAGAAACAGAAGGCTATTGCAATGGCTGTGACCATCGTGTTACATCTGTTGTTGCTATTGCTGATGTTCAATCTTTACCTTGAGCACAAAATCCCTGATACGGAGGAGGGCTTGGAGGTGGCTTTGGGCATAGAGTCCCTGACTTCGGGCGCTGATGTGGCGGATGCCGCTCCTGCTCCTGCCGAGGCTTCCCAACCTGTTCCTGCGCCTCAGACGCCTACGCCCGCTAATGAGTCGTACCAGACCCAGGACATCGAGGAGTCTTTGGATATGCCTGACAAGAAGCCGAAGAAGACGGAGGAACAGCTGCGCAAGGAGCGTGAGGAGCGTGAGAAACGCATCGCCGAAGAGAAGCGCAGGCAAGAGGAGGCCCGTAAGCTGGCGGAGGAGAAACGTAAACAGGATAGCATCAAGAACGCTATCGCCCAGAAGACAAAGGGCTTGAAGGGCTTCGGCGCCGGCGGTAACGGCACGGACGCTAACTCGAACGGTATGGGTGACGGTTCCGGCAGTGGCACGAAAGGTAACCCGTTCGGACGTGACGGTTCCACTTCCACCAACGGGGCGGCTAACTCTGGCAGCAACCTCTCTTGGAGCTTGGGCGGACGTTCAATCCGCGGATCGCTGGTTCGCCCTAATTATGCCTCTCAGGAGGAGGGTACGGTGGTCGTCAGCATCAAGGTGGATAAGAACGGTAATGTGGTGAATACAAGTATCGGCAAGGGAACGAACACCTCCGACCCCGCTTTGTTGCGGGAGGCTCAGGCGGCTGCGAAGAAGACGAAGTTCTCCCCTCGTACGGATGGCAGCGAGAACGACCAGTTCGGTACGATTACGTATAAATTTATTTTGAATTAGGATATGAATGCATTTGTGTTTTTGGCGGATGGTTTCGAGGAGACTGAGGCTATCGCTCCGATTGACGTCATGCGTAGGGCAGGATTCAATGTGGTAACGGTTTCCATCATGGGAAGGAAACAGGTGAAGGGTTCCCATGGCATCAACGTCGAGGCGGATGCATTGTTCGAGCAGACGGATTTCTCCGCAGCGGGTATGCTGGTTCTTCCTGGCGGAATGCCTGGCACCAAGAACTTGGCCGCTCACGAGGGTTTGGCTAAACTGCTCACCGTCGCCGCTGGCAAGGATGTGATCCTGGGTGCTATCTGCGCCGCTCCGTCCGTCTATGGAGGCTTGGGCCTGCTGAAGGGCGAGAAGGCTACGTGCTACCCAGGCTTCGAGGAATACCTGACGGGCGCGGAGGTGAAGAAGGAGCCGGTTGTGGTCTCTAACCAATTCGTCACCAGCCGTGGTGCGGGTACCGCCATGCGTTTCGGTCTCGCTTTGGTCGCTAAGGTGAAGGGACAACCCTTTGCGGATGAGTTGGCGGCTGCGATGGAGTTTAAATGAGTCTGAATTTTATGTTTAACTTAATATAGTATTGTTATGAAAAGTAAATTGTTAATGCTTTTGTTGGCTGGTTTCTCTATGATCATGTTGCCAGCTTGTGGAGATGATGATGATGACGCGAAGTCTGACTCTCTTGAGTTCTCAGCTATTACTGGTACTTACCATGGTACGTTGACTACTTCCGGTGCGCCTGTTGCTGACAACTTGGGTGTTGTGGTATCTGCCAATGCTGAAACGACGAATGCTATTGACTTGACTTTGGAGCCTATCACCATCATGGGCATTGAGGTGAAAGATTTGGATTTCAAGGCTTTGCCATGCTCATATGACGCAGCTGCAAACACTTGGTCATTCACTGCTGATAACTTGCATGTCGCTTTGCAAGGAGGTGCTGTTGAGGCTGACGTTAATGTTGAAAAAGGTACATTCTCTAAGGATGGCAAGTTGGATTTCACCATCAACGTTAACACAGGAACGCTTAATCTTAAGATGGATTACAACGGGAAAAAATAAGTTTAGGCTAGTGTATGCTAAATGGAAAGCGGCTCAGTTTTGGGCCGCTTTTTTATTTTTAGTCTTTGAATTCCAGCTTTAATTGTGGATCGATGAGTGTGAAGCTCATGCGGTGGTGTTCGGTTGGCCCGAACTGCTCGATGGCCTGCCTATGCGCCTTGGTGGGGTACCCTTTGTTCTTTGCCCATTGATAGACTGGGTAGTCCTCCGCGATTTTGTTCATGTAGTCGTCACGGTAGGTCTTGGCTAAGATGGAGGCTGCCGCGATGGACATGTACTTGCCATCCCCTTTCACCACGCATTGGTGTTTGATGCCCTCGTAGGGCCTGAAACGGTTACCGTCTATGATGAGATGCTCCGGTCTGACCTTCAGCTGGTCGATCGCTCTGTGCATCGCCAGGAAGGAGGCGTTCAGGATGTTTATCTTATCGATTTCCTTGGCGGATACGATGCCTACAGCCCAAGCCACCGCTTGCTCCTCGATGATGGGGCGCAGGGCGTATCGTTGCTTCTCGGTGAGTTGCTTGGAGTCGTTCAGCAGGTCATTCTGGAAATCAGGCGGTAGGATGACCGCCGCCGCGAATACGGGTCCCGCCAAGCATCCTCTTCCTGCCTCGTCGCACCCGGCTTCCATGACGTTCTCTTTCAGAAAGGGCTGTAGCATATCATGATTGTTTTAGAAGTTCCTTGGCGTTCTGTACGGCTGCCTCTGAGAGGGCTGATCCGCTGAGCATTTGGGCGATCTCTGTGACCCTCTCGGCTTCGCTTAGGCGCTTGATGCGCGAATGGGTGGTCGTCTCGTCGTCTTCCTTGTAGACCTTGTAATGGGTGGCTCCTTTGGAGGCGATCTGTGGAAGGTGGGTGATGCTGATGACCTGCATCTTCTCGCCCATGGACTGCATGAGTGCGCCCATCTTGTCCGCCACTTCGCCCGATACGCCTGTGTCTATCTCGTCCAGGATGACTGTCGGTAATTCCTCTGTTCGGCAGAGGATGGACTTGAGGGCGAGCATGATGCGTGACAGCTCACCGCCTGAGGCGACGTTGGCGATGGGTAGCAGTGTGGCGTTCTTATTGGCCGCGAAGAAGAAACGGACCGAATCCTTTCCGCTTGCCTCCAGTTGGGCCAGCGGTGAAATCCTCACCTCTAGTTTAGCGTTAGGAATGCCTAGATTATGAAGTATGTTTTCGACGGACTCCTCCAACAGCGGTTTTGCCTGCTGACGTTTAAGGCTGATTGCCTTCGTCATCGTTTCCAGCTGTTCCTCCAGTTGGGAGATCTCCCGCTCCATGAGTTCCGTCGTCTCCTCTGAGTTGTCCATCTCCGCTATTTGTTGTTCGAAGGATGCCTGTATCTCCAGCAGAGCCTGCAACGACTCTGCGTGATGTTTCTTTTCGAGTGTGTAGATGAGGTCCAGACGTTGGCTGACCTGCTCCAGTCTTTGCGGGTCCACGTTCACGTCCGCCAGCTTCTGCTCTATCTCTCGCGCCAAGTCCTTCAGTTCGATGAGGCAACTATCCGCCCGCCTTTGCATCTCTGCGAAGGACTCCGAAAATTGTGCGATGGAGGATAGGGCCGAGGTCACCTCCTTTAGCGAACCGCAGATGTTCTCCTCTTTGTCGGAGAGTAGCCATGTGGCCTTGGATAGCGCCTCTTTCATCTCTGTGGTGTGCGAGAGGACGTTGATCTCCTCCTCCAACTCCTCCTGTTCGTTTGCGGAGAATCCCGCATCGTGCAGTTGTTTCAGCTGAAATTCCAGATAGTCCCTGTTGGCGTTCCTTTCCTCCAGGGAGGCGCGGAGCTCCTTTAGACGTTTTTTCTTGGCTGCGTATTGTCCGTAGATCGTGCCGTATACCGAAAGCTCCTCTTTCAGGTTGGCGTAGGCGTCCAGCACGTGCAGTTGGAAGGCGTCCTCGTTCAGTAGGAGTGTCTCGTGTTGGGAGTGTATGTCGATGATGTGGGAGGTGATTTCCTTCAGTGCGGAGAGAGCCACCGGTGTGTCGTTGATGAAGGCGCGGGACTTGCCGTTAGGGGCGATTTCCCTGCGGATGATGCAGGTCTCCTCATAGTCCAAGTCATTTTCCTCGAAGAAGGGTTGCAACGCATAGGCGGAGAGGTCGAATTCAGCCTCCACCACGCACTTCTTCTCCGTGTCTTTAAGAGCCTTCGTATCCGCCCTTTGCCCTTGTATGAGGCCTAATGCCCCAAGCAGGATGGACTTTCCCGAACCCGTCTCGCCCGTGATGACGGAGAATCCAGGGTTCCATTGCACATCCGTCTTTTCGATCAAGGCGTAATTCTCTACAGTCAGGGACTTCAGCATGGCTCGGAGATATTAGTTCAGCAGCTCTTGGTATTTGTTGCTTTGCGTAGGCAATATGCTTTGCAGAACCTCGTACAAGTCCTTCTTCTCTTTGGATGTGGCCGGTTTGAACATGTCGAGCAGTTCGTTCAGTTTCGCCTCCACGAAGAGTTGCAGCGCGATGGAGTATGGAACAGCCCTGTTCATCTCCTTGAGGTAAGGAAGGTTGTTGAAGATGTTCGTTCTTCCCTTCTCTACGCTGTTCACCATCTCGTCCAAGCCGAATCGGTGGTACTCGTACATGATGTCCCTCAGTTTCTTCAGACGTTCGTCCTGGTAGTTGCTTACGAGGGCATATCGGTTCCTGTCGCTGTCGAAAGCTTTCCATCCGATGTCGTCGGAGCTTTGCGCGAGGGAAACGATCAGTTCGGCCTTCTCGAAGTATCGGCTTCCTCCGTAACGGCTGAAGGAGTCGAAGTGGAGGCCCAATACGATGTTCATGTAAAAGGCGATGGTGGAGAGTAGGTTGTTTTCGTACACGTTCTCGTCGAATTCCAGTTTCTGGTACTGTGAATAGTTGAACATGAGGTTATTGTCCTGGAAGTTGAACAAAGTGGTCGTGTAGCCGGAGTTGTAGACAGGACGGCTCGCTTGCACCTGTAGTTTCCCCGAATAATTCTCTCCGGCGGTCTTCTCGAGGATGAGGACGAAGTTGCATTCGATGCGCTCCTCCTCCGTGAAGGTGGCGTCCGTCCATCTTCTGGAGTTGATGAACTCCGTTATGGCTTGTGACATTTCGTCGTAGATCTCTCGGTTGGTGCTTGTTCCTCCGATGTTATCCGCATTGACTCTGACGTAGGCCTTGACATCCTGTGCGTGGCAGGCGAAGACGCACGATAATGTGAGCAATACGGAGAGCGCTCTTTTTATAATCATTTTTTTCATAATCATTTTTTGTTCATTAGCGATAGGGCGTGGTCGATGATATCTCTTGCGACTTCCTTTTTAGGCTTCAGGTCGTAGGCATGCTTGTCACCGTTCCTGTCGAATATGGTTATTTTGTTCGTGTCGTGTTGGAAGCAGGCGTTCTTGTCGTTCAAGGAGTTCATCACGATGAAGTCCAAGTTCTTACGTTCACATTTGCCCACTGCGTTCGTCTCCTCATTGTCCGTCTCCAGGGCGAATCCGATCATCATTTGTCCCTCACGTTTCATCTTGCCCAATGCGGCTGCGATGTCTTGGGTAGGGACGAGGTCCAATTGCATGGCGCCGCTCTTTTCACGCTTGATCTTATGGTCCTCCTTCTGTGCGGGCGTATAGTCGGCCACTGCGGCGCAGAGGATCTCGATGTCCGCGCTCTCCGCTGCTTTTGCGGCGGCTTCGTACATTTCTTGAGCGGACTCCACCGATATGCGATGGATGTTCGGATGCTTAGGTGAGAGGGCGACTGGTCCTGAGACAAGGGTCACCTCCGCCCCTCTTTCCGCGCACTCCTCCGCCAGGGCATAGCCCATCTTTCCGGAAGAGTAGTTACCTATGAAACGGACAGGGTCTATCTTTTCGTATGTCGGACCAGCGGTGATCATCACCTTTTTGCCGGAGAGGTCTTGCCCCTGGTCGAAATAATGCTCGATGAATTGGGCGATGGTTTCAGGCTCCGCCATTCTTCCCTTGCCGGACAGTCCGCTGGCGAGGAATCCCTCCTCCGCATCGATGATGAAGTTGCCCCTCTCCTTGAGCAGTGCGATATTCTTTTGCACGGCAGGGTGGGCATACATGTCGAGGTCCATGGCAGGTGCGATGAAGACCGGACACTTGGCGGAGAGGTAGGTGGTGAGGAGCAGATTGTCCGCGATACCGTTGGCCATCTTACCGATGGAGTTGGCGGTGGCGGGGGCGATGACGTAGGCGTCCGCCCAGATGCCGAGGGATACGTGGCTGTTCCATTCCCCGTTTTCAGGGTTGAAGAAGTCCACCATGATAGGGTTTTGGGAGAGAGTGGCCATCGTGAGAGGCGTGATGAATTGTTTCGCCAAAGGGGTCATTACCACCTTGACGTTCGCTCCTCGCTTTTTCAGTTCTCTTACCAGTGAGGCAGTTTTGTAGGCTGCTATTCCACCGGTTACTCCGACTATGATATTTTTCCCTTTCATGGCATAAAAATTATCTTGTTTTTACAGCTCTTCCTTTTCCAAGTCCTCTTTGAATTTATTGAACAAGGATAGTCCGATGATGGCTAGGCATGCCAGGAATCCGCAAAGGAATCCGCCCGTGATGATACCCTTAAGTTTTCGCATTTTATCGTTCGCGAGAGGGTATCTTGGCTCGTCGATTATTTGGATGAACGGAGTCTCTTTCGCCAAATTCAGTTTCAGCATCTCAAGGTTCTTCAGCATTTCCGTGTAAGTGGCGCTAAGGATTTGGATGTCCGTGTCGATTTTCCATTGTGTCACGGACATCATTTGACCGTTTGCGTTTCTGTTCGCATCGGCGAAACTTGCCCGGCGAGCGAAGCACTGGTCCATTTTCCTCCGTACTGAGTCCGCTTTTTCCTGGAATGTCTCGATGTTCTTCCTTGCGAGAGAAGTCTTGGTGTCGATGTAGAATTGGGACACTTCCTTCAGATGTGCGCTCGAGAATTCCTTGGCGAACGTTTCGTCGGTATGGCTGAAGGCATAAACCATGAATGATAACTTTTTGTCTTTCCTTATAGCGCCGATATTGCCGGAGATGAATCCGCTCGCTATTTTGCCGAGGATACTATCTTGCGCACGTGTGAAGGTCTCTCTCTCTTGTCCGAGGGGGAAGGAGACGTCGCAGATGGATACAATGCCTGAGGAGGCATTCTCCTCTTTCCCTTTTTTCTCGCATTTCGCGCGCGTGCTGTCGCATATCAATGCATATTCGATGAATGTGATGGAATCTCCCTTGTATACTGTGGGCGAGAGTAACGTCTTCTCCACCAATGTGCGTGATTTTATCAGCTCGAGGACATTGTCGCCGGAGAATGCGTCCATGGAGTTCCCTCCGATGTTGAGCAGGGACGACAAACTTCCAAGACTACCCGAGCTTCCTGTGGATGGACTGCCGAGGGTGAATGAGTATTGGGCTTTATAAGTCGTCTTCCTGTTGTAGGCGTATATGAACCCGATGATGCCGCCGATGAGCCCTGCCACTATGATGATCCATTTCTTGTCCCATAGCTTCCAAAAGTACTCTTTCACCAAGGCGACAATCTCTTTCACGGAGATCTTGCTCTCTTTTTCTTCTCCTTCGTTGAGGATCTTCATTATGTCATTTATCTCGCTCATGCTTACTTGTCTTTAGCCACGGATATCGCTGTCACAACAACGGATGCCATGGTAATGATTGAACTTGAAATGGATACGATGAACGTGGTGCGCTCCCTGCCGTCCGTAGTCTTGTCCACTTTCTCTGGAATGTAGATGTGGGATCCCGGCTCTACCTTCGGGTAGTTTTTCATCCAAAGGATATGTTTGGTGGAGGCGATCCTTCCGCTTGGATAGGCTACGTAAACAGACCTCTTTTTGGCTTTCTCCGTGAATCCTCCCGCACCTCTCACGTACTTCCTGAGGTTGCGGGTGGCGAACACCTCTTTCCCTGGGATTTGGACCGAACCGGCGATGGTGACGGTCTGCATCTCCTCTGGTATGAAGATGATATCACCGTTCATGACATTGAGGTCAGACTCCTCGCCTCCTGGATGTTTGATGATCCTATCGAGTTGGATTCCCACGAGGTCTTGCCTTGATTCGAGCTCTTGGCGGATTTTCTGCTTTATCTCTTCGCTTTCCGCATTGTTGAGCATATCGATGATCTTCAAGTCTCTCTTCCTCTCCGCTTCCGTCCGGTTGGAGCTGCGGAGGAGGAATGCTCCTTTGGGATAGGCGTATTGGGTGATGCCACCCGCCCTTGCCATCACGTCCGATATCTTTTCAGTCTTGTTGGTTATGGCGTATATGCCGGGACGTCTGGCCTCTCCGACAATCTGGATGGTTCCCAGCTTCTCGTATCCCTCCTTGACGCGGATGGTGATCTGGTCGTTAGGCATGAGCTTGAAATCTCCGTCTGGTCCGTCGAGATTGTTGTCCAATGACAATACGAACACCTCTGACTTCCTATTACCGTTCTTCAGCTCCTCTTCATCCTGGATCATGCGTACGACCTCTATTTTGCTTGGGTCTGCGTTCTCCTGAAATCCTTTGGCCAAGAATATCATGTCGCGCAGCGTGGCGTTCTCGTAGTAAGGGAAGGTTCCCGGTGAGAGCACTCGTCCCAAAACGGATATCTGTTTCTTATACTCGAAATCGTTCTTGCCGCCAATCGTGACCACGTCTTCCTTCCTCAACTCGATGTTGAAGTTGCCTTCCATCAGGTCCTTCACGTTAAAGGAGATGATCTCTGGGGTGAGGTCGTCTTGCAGTCGGACGATGGTGGCGCTTCCCATGAAGGCGTCTTCTGTCAAACCGTCCGCCTTTTTCACCAGGTCTCTCAGGGACATTTTGTCTTCCAAGGCATATACGCCTGGACGGAACACGCTTCCTGTGATCTGAACCCTATTGCTGTATTTGTCTAGTATCTGGCCTATGCGGTAGACGTCTCCCGCTTGTGGGGTGAACATGTTGAACAACTCTTTGGACACGTCCGCCACGCTCTTCTCTCCGTTGATGTTCCTTGTGACGGATATGTGCTCCGTGTAGGCTTTGTCCGTGAATCCTCCGCAGTAGTCTATCAGTTTCTGGAGCGTTTCGCCTTCCTTCATTTCGTAGATGCCTTCCCTCTTGACCTCTCCGAGCACGTCAACTCTTTTGCCGTAGGTCGGCACTTGGATCACATCCTGGTCTTGGAGCGTCGTGTTGCTAGGCATCGTGCCGTTGGTCAGGAATTCGTACAGGTCTACATTGGCCACTTCCTTGCCGCTGCGAATCACTTTTATGTTACGCATGGTTCCGTTGTTGGATGGTCCTCCGCAAGCATTCAGGGCGTTGAATACGGATGAGACGGAGGTCAGCGTGTAGCTGCCCGGCGTGTTCACCTCGCCCATGATGTATACTTTGATGGAACGTATGTTGTTGATGGAGACCGCCACGTTCGTTCCCCCGGAATGGATGGAACTGTAGATGACCGCTAGTTTCTTCTTGATGATCTTCTCCGCATTCTCGATGGTGAGTCCGCTGACTTGCGCCACGCCTGCGTTGGGGATGCGGATGTTCCCTTCTTTGTTCACCGTCAGGTCGTAAGTCGCTTCCGCCATGCCAAAGACATCGATGTGCAACACGTCGTTGGGCCCGATAACGTAGTTGCGCGGGGTGGCTACGGCTTGGCTAGGCTCGAATGATACTTTGCTGTTGTTGAAGAGGGACGCGCCGAATATGCGGGTGTCGGATAGCCCCGCTTTCTCCCTTCTCTCTTGGATCTCATCCTCTTTGATCTTGTTGTTTATCTCTGACGCCTCGATGGTGACAGTCTTTTGCGCCTCTATTTCGTTGATTTTTTTCTTCAACTTCTCCCACTCCGCGGAGGGCATCTTTTTGGATTGTGCCAGCTGCTCTATGTCTGCCAGTGTGTATCCTGCGTCAGTATATTTCTTTACGAATTCTGATATTTGTGCGTCTTTCAGTTGGTCTACCTTGACATGCTGCAGGTTGTTCAGCGAAATGTTGTCTGCCAAGGCGAAAAAAAACACCCCAAACAATAAAATGGCGAATGCGTTTAGTCTTTTTGTCATAAATAGAGTTTTGTTTGATCCTGTTTGCAAAAATACTCTATTTTATTTATTTTCCATACGTTTTGGTTTTAAAAAGTGTTTACGGAAGGCGGGTTATTCTGCGTTGAAATCGTTGAAATGGCTCAGTGGCTTTCCTTTTCTCTTCGGTTGCCGTGATGTGGTGGTCGGACGGCTTGCTCACTTCCTTTATTTTGCGTAATTTCGCGGCTCGAAAATGTTTGATTATGATTTCAGTAGATGGCTTGACGGTTGAGTTTTCCGGCTCGACGCTCTTTGAAAATATATCGTTCCAGGTGAACGAGAGTGACAGAATCGCCTTGATGGGCAAGAATGGTGCGGGTAAATCTACCTTGCTGAAGATCTTGGCGGGCGTGCAGAACCCTACCCGTGGCTCGGTGACGGCCCCGAAAGGTACGGTGATCGCTTATCTGCCGCAGCACCTGATGACGGAGGACCACCGTACGGTCTTCGAGGAGGCTTCGCTCGCCTTCGAGGAGCTCTTCGCCATGGAACGGGAGATCGAACGGTTGAACCAAGAACTCTCCGAACGTACTGACTACGAGAGCGATAGCTATATGGAACTGATCGAAAAGGTTTCTACCTTGAGCGAGAAGTTCTACTCCATCGAGGAGACGAACTACGAGGCGGATGTGGAGAAGACATTGCTCGGCCTGGGCTTCGTCCGTGAGGATTTCAACAAGCCTACGAGTCAATTCAGCGGCGGTTGGCGCATGCGTATCGAATTGGCGAAACTGTTGCTCCGCAAGCCTGACGTCCTCTTGCTGGACGAGCCGACGAACCACCTCGACATCGAGTCGATCCAATGGCTGGAGTCTTTCTTGGTGGAGAGCGGCAAGGCGGTCATCGTGATCTCTCACGACCGTGCCTTCGTCGATAACATCACGACGCGCACCATCGAGGTGACCATGGGGCGTATCTACGACTATAAAGTGAACTATTCACACTACCTGGAGTTGCGCAAGGAGCGTCGCGAACAGCAGCAGAAGGCTTACGACGAACAGCAGAAGATGATCGCGGAGACGAAGGAGTTCATTGAACGTTTCAAAGGTACATACTCTAAGACGTTGCAGGTGCAGTCGCGCGTGAAGATGCTGGAGAAACTGGAGATCTTAGAGGTGGACGAGGAGGATACCTCGGCGCTTCGCCTGAAGTTCCCGCCTTCGCCCCGCTCGGGTAGCTTCCCTGTCATCGCAGACCGTGTGGGCAAGTCTTACGGGGACCATCTGGTCTTCAAGGACGCTTCGTTCACCATCGCCCGTGGCGAGAAGGTGGCCTTCGTGGGCAAGAACGGTGAGGGTAAATCTACCATGGTGAAGTGCATCATGAACGAAATCGAACATGAGGGCACGCTGACGCTGGGACACAATGTGATGATTGGCTATTTCGCTCAAAACCAGGCTTCTCTGATGGACGGGGAGTTGACGGTCTTCCAGACGATCGATGATGTGGCGAAGGGTGAGATCCGTAACAAAATCAAGGATCTCCTAGGCGCTTTCATGTTTGGCGGAGAGAACTCAACGAAGAAGGTGAAGGTGCTCTCGGGCGGTGAACGTACCCGTCTGGCGATGATCAAACTATTGTTGGAGCCTGTCAATCTGCTCATCTTGGACGAGCCGACGAACCACCTGGACATGAAGACAAAAGATATCCTGAAGGCGGCCTTGAAGGATTTCGACGGCACGCTGATCGTGGTTTCGCACGACCGTGATTTCTTGGATGGATTGGTCACGAAGGTCTATGAGTTCGGACATCAGCGTGTGACCGAACACTTGGAGGGTATCTATGAGTTCTTGAAGAAAAAGAAGATGGAGAGCCTCCGTGAGATAGAACGCAAGGATCGTTAACCGTTTCGCTTATTTCAACCCTTCCGTGCCGACGCACACACCGTTGGCGAAGAAGCCTATGTGCTTGTCACTCAGTTCTGTGATGGTGTAGAATGGTTGCTCTTCCTTCCCCTTCTCGATGGCTGTGATTTGGTCGTCTGAACCATCCGACTGCAGGATGTACGTCCCGATTTTTACCGTCCCAACATTGACGAATCCTTTGTAGAGCTTGCTCTTTTCGGGGTCGCACGAAACCCAGCCGAATTTAGGGCTGAAGAGGGGATGGTCTAATGTGCAGGTGAGGCTCCTCCCGCTCTTGAAGCGGTAGGTGACGAAGTCGGTGTGGTTCTTTTGTGCGACTGCTTTCACCATGCTCTTTCCCGTCGTGTTGCTGGTTGTGTAGGACAATACCTCGTCCCCCTCTTTTATCTCTTCGATGTTCTTTTCAGAGCCGTCCGCCATCGTTATCTTCGTCCCTTTGGCGAGGCAGTGCACGTCCAAACCGTCGAAATCCATTCTCTCTGTCGAAACGGTCTGTGATACAGTCGTTTCCGCCAATGTACATAGGGTGTAGACCCAAAATGCTAAAATGAATAGTATGCTCTTTTTCATGGGTAATCCTCCTTGGTTTTATAGGCTTGGTAGGCTCATGCCATTGATTTTACGATAGAGGTCCAATGCGTAGATGTCGGTCATGCCCGATAGGTAATCCAGCACCGCCATGATCTTGCGGTAAGGGTCTTCGTTCTCCGTCTCGTATTGCTCAGGGATTCGGTTGATGAGTTGCCGTGAGTAGGCCTTGTCGGGGTTGAACACTGCGTTGACCACCTTGTCGATGAGCGTGTGGATGATGTTGTAACCGGCTATCTCGATGTCCATCACCACATTGGATTTGTATATCTTCTTGAGGGATATCTCTTGGCATTTCCGGTAGGCATTCCCCACCAGTTCGGACATGTCGTCGATGAGCGCCCCTTGGAAAGATCCTTCCATGATGGCCTCCTCGTTCCGCAGGAAGGCGTTGGAGCATTCCTCCACGAGCACACCGATGACAGAGGATCGCAGGTAGGCGATTTGCTCGTTCTCGTCGTCCACCGCGTCCATGTGTTGGCGCTTCCTCTCTTGTTGCTCTTCCGTGAAGAAGGAGAGCAGGAGGTTCTTCGCCTCGTTGTTGCTGAGGAGCTTCAGTTTGTGGGCGTCCTCGATGTCCATGATCTCATAGCAGATGTCGTCGGCCGCCTCCACGAGGTAGACGAGCGGGTGCCGTGCGTATTTGTATTCGTCGAGGCGGATCATGCCGAGGTCCTCCGCTATCTTCACGAAATCCTCCTTCTCGCTCTGGAAGAAGCCGAATTTCTTCTTCTTGGCGCTGACATAGTCCGATTTGTACGGGTATTTCACGATGGAGGCGATGGTGGAGTAGGTGAGGACGAACCCGCCCTTCCTTCGTCCGTTGAACTGGTGCGTCAGGAGACGGAAGGCGTTGGCGTTTCCTTCGAAGTGGATGATGTCGTTCCATTGGCTATCGGTCAGCCCGTACTTGCTTTTCAGTTCTTGCCCCTTTCCTTCGGAGAAGTAGGAGGCGATGGCGGTCTCCCCGGAGTGTCCGAAAGGAGGGTTGCCCATGTCGTGCGCCAGGCAGCCGGCTGAGATGATGGAACCGATTTCAGTGATGCTCTCCGGTAGGCTCTCCCCGTATTTTTCCTTCAGGAGTTTCGCCACAGCATTGCCCAGTGAGCGTCCCACGCAGGATACTTCAAGGCTGTGTGTCAGCCTGTTGTGCACGAAAATACTGCCGGGAAGGGGGAACACCTGCGTTTTGTTCTGTAGCCTGCGGAAGGGGGAGGAGAAGATGAGCCGGTCGAAGTCCCGTTGGAACTCGGTGCGGTCTTGTCGCTTCTCGTCGTGGTAGTTCTCCAAGCCGAAACGCTTGGTGGTGATCAGCTTTTCCCAATCCATCTTCATGTCACACTCCTCCTGTATATCGTAAAATTTATATCACAAATATAGCAAATTTTTATGATGAAAGCCATTTGCCCAGTTCTTCTAGACTCATGTCTCTCCTTTTTGCGTAGGCAATTTTTTGGTCGTCGGCGATTGCCCCCACGATGAAGTAGAAGGCTTGCGGGTGTGCGATGTGCAGTCCGCAGATGGAGGCGTTGGGGCGCATGGCGCAGTTCTCGGTTAAGGTGATGCCGATGTCTCCTAGGTGGATGAGCCGGTCCGCCTCCCTGAGCAGGGAGATGTCCGGCAGAGCGGGGTACCCGAAGGCGGGACGGATTCCCTTGGCCTGTGTGGTGTTGGCGTAGCCCCAGTATTCGGTGCGTATCTTTTCGTGAAGCCATTCCGCTGTCGCCTCCGCCAGCCTGTCGGCCACGCTTTTGATGAGCAGTGAGGTGTAGTCGTCGCCCTCCGCTTTGACTCTTTCCGCCCATTCGTCGCCTCCATGCACGGTGACGGCGAAGAGTCCGATGTAGTCTTTCTCGGGTGATATGAAGTCGGTCATGGAGAGGCAACAGCCTTCCCGCTCGCTGATGTGCTGTTGACGTAGCATGGGGAATGAGGTGGTGCCCGATTGGGCGTCGGTGAGGAGTATGCTATCCTCGGTGGCTTTCGCTTCGGAGAAGTAGACCATGGCGGATAGGGAGAATATCTTCTCCTTGATGCCCCTCCTTATCACCTCTTGGGCGTCACGCATGAGTTGGTAGGCCTCTTTCGCCTTCTCCTGCTCTTCGGGGCGGTATCGCAGCAACCATTGCGTCTTGCAGGCGGGGCAGTCGCATAGCGTCTCCAACCCTTTGAAGTCTCCCGTTACCCTCCAGGCGTGGAAGAAGTAGCTCCAGTCTATCAGGGGAACGACGGAGAAAACGTCGATGGAATCGATGATTTTCCTTCCGAGAAAGGTGGGGCGGACAGGAGAGTACATGTCGGGTTCTTTATTGGTTGACCTCCTGCAACGCTGATCCTCCCGCATTGTTGCGTCTGTTGCTCAATTCTGTCGTGATGGCGTCCATCTTTTCTTGGTTGAGCGGGTACATGTACATTAATGCGGCTCCTATAAGTGCGATGATGGCTGGGATCCAGCTCATCAGTTGGATGATGCCCGGCACGGCGTTCTGTATGGCGATGGAGTCTTGCCCGTTGTATCCGTACATGCTCAAAACCCATCCGATGATGGCGCCTGCGATGCCTCCGCCGAACTTAGTGGCGAAGGAACCTGCGGAGTAGACGAGGCCGGTCGCCCGTCGTCCGTTCATGTATTCGGAATAGTCCGCCGCGTCTCCCAACATGGCGAAGAAGAGGGTAGGCATGATGGCTGCGGCGCACTCGGAAAGACAGCCGACCGCGAAGATGGCGGAGGTGTCTTGAGGCCCGCAGAAACACAGGAGCGAGTTGATGGCTCCGGAAACGAGCAACGCTCCGATGAAGAGGTTCTTCTTGCCGAACTTCTTGCTGAGCGGACTGGTGATGGCGGCGCCGACGATCGAGGCGATCATCAAGGCGGTCATGTATCCTCCCGCCAACAATTGGTTGTGGATGTAGTGGGTGAAGTAGATGACTGTGATGCCTTGCTTCATGTTGTTGTATATGTTGAAGACCAATCCGACGATCAACAGCACCACCCATGGTTTGTTGTGGATCAGGTCTATCAGGTCATCCTTGATGTTCTCCTTCTGTGTGGCTGGCGGGGTCACCCGCTCCCGTGTGTGGTAGAAGGTGATGAAGAGGCAAAGGACGAGGATGATGGAGAGCGAATAGATCGCCTTGCTATATCCTTCGTTCTGGTTGATGAGGGTGATCGCACCTGCGTTCTGTTGGTTATCTCCGATGCCGAACACCTTGGAGAGCATGGTGCTGATATCGGTTTTCCCCTTCTTGACATCCGCCTCTCCCTCTACGATGAAGGTGACAGGTTGGTTGGCTTGCAGGGAGAAACTCTTCCCGATCGTCGCGTCATCCTTTGGATCGTTTGCCAGAAGGAAGGTGGCGGTTCCACCCATCGTGTTGATATTCACGTTCTTGACATCTTCCGGTGACGTGATGGTCACTTCGAATCTTTTGTCGTCGATTTTCTGGATCTCCATGTCCGGGTTGATCTCTCCGTAGAGGGCTACGAGTAGCAGTAGAGAAAATTGCACGATCATACCTCCCACGAATGCGCCCACCATGCGGAACGAGCCGATGCTGGTACGCTCCTTGTCGTCGCCTGTCATGACGGCCATCAAGGCTCCGTAAGGGATGTTGTTGGCTGTGTAGATGAGGGTGAAGAGAAGGTAGGTTGCGAATGCGTAAGCGGTTTTCCAGCCCATCGACCAACTCTCAGGGCAAGTGTAGAGCAATGACAGAATGACGCCGAGCGGGATGGCTGTCCAGAGGATCCAAGGCCTGAACTTTCCGAAACGGGTCTTGGTGCGGTCGCCGATCGCGCCCATGATCACATCCGTGAATCCGTCGCTGGTTCTTGCCACCAGCATGAGTGTCGCGACGATGCCCGGCGCTATGCCGAAGACATCTGTGTAGAAGATGATGAGGAATACGGAGACACCGCGCCATGCGATGTTTGCGGACGCGTCGCCCAAGGCATACGCGATCTTTTCTCTGATGGATAGTTTTTCTGCCATATCTGTGATTATTTCCTTAATTTCTTAAAAAACTCTGTCATGAGTTGCGAACACTCCTCCTGCAGCACACCGGAGACCACCGCACATTTAGGGTGCAGGGCGTTGGGCGCATAGACGCTATAGCCACGCTTAGGGTCGGGCGCTCCGTAGACCACCTTGCTGATCTGGGCCCAACCGATGGCGCCGGCGCACATGACGCAGGGCTCGACGGTGACGTATAAAGCGCACTCCGCCAGGTATTTGCCTCCTAGGTAGTCCGCAGCCATGGTGATGGCCTGCATCTCCGCGTGTGCGGTCACATCGTGCAATGTCTCCGTGAGGTTGTGGGCCTTGGCGATGATTTGTTCGCCATGGACGATGACCGCGCCGATGGGCACCTCGTCCTTCGCCCCGGCCCTCTTCGCCTCCGCGAGGGCTTGCCGCATGTAATATTCGTCGTTCATGATTCTTCCACGTTATCGAAAAGGGTAGGGGCGTTCGCCTCGAACTTCTTCAACACCTCGAGCATGATGGTCTCCCTGCAGAATTTGGCTTTGTTTGTGATTTTATATTGCTTGAAAAACCGTTGCAGAGCCCTCATTTCGGCATCGTTCAGGGCGATGCTGATGCGTTGGTTGCGCACCAGCTTTTTGCGGTCTGGCACCTTCCCCGTCTTTTTGCTGTTTTTGCTTTTTTTCTCTGCCATATGTCCGCAAATTTAGTCTATTTCATCGATTTAATCCTATGCTTTTGTAGAGTTTTATGCAAAAAACATCTTTTTTTATTCTTTTTTTGCGTCAAATAAGATAAATTTGCATGGTGTATATTTTTGAACATGAATAAATTTTTAAGGAATATGAACGTGAAGTTAGGTTTGAAAAGGATTTTGTTGTTGTCATTCGTCGGCGCTTCTTTTTGCGCTGTTTCTTGTGACGACGATATTTTGAATAATTTGGGGTCTGACGATACGGTCGCCGCTTTGAAGCAGGCACTGACCATCGGCGCGAATATGGCCGCCACGAATTTAGGACAGAAAGACGGTTACTTCGGTGACGCTTTGGTGAAGATCGGTATGCCGCAGGAGGTTGCTACTGTTGCGGAACTGATGAGCACCGATGCCGGGAAAACGTTCTTGACGGCTGTGGATGCGGAAGGCTTACAGACGGATAACTTGGTGGAGCTGATGAACCGCGCCGCAGAAAAGGCTGCTCCGGAAGCTGCTGGTATCTTCTCTACCGCTATCACGGATATGTCGGTGGCGGATGGCGAGGCTATCTTGTTCGGAAATTATAGGAGCGAGGCTGCCGACGAGGAGGGTAATGTCACGGCTTCTTTCGGCTCTGATAAGGCTGCCACTTCTTACTTGTACGACAAGACTTATTCGGGGTTGCAGACCACATTCGGTGACGTTGTGACTGCCACGTTCGATCAGGTTTCCGTGAGCGGTATGACATTGAACGGCGCTTGGTCATCCTTCTCTAAAGGATACAACAAGGTCGCTTCTTTTAAGAGCTCTACGAAAGGCAAGGTGGCCATGGCTACCCTTAAGGTGGGTTTGGCTGCGGCTGGTAAATCCGCTTTGTACAACAAGGTGGATGCCATCCAGTCTGTCAATACGAACTTGGGCGAGTATGTGACCGGCAAGGCATTGGACGGTTTGTTCACGAAGGTGGGCGACAAGGAGGTGGATATCCGCACGAACGCGGCTGCCCGCACGACCGATTTGCTGAAGAGGGTCTTTGGACGTCTGGATGAATGATCCGTTGGAGCAGTGCGCTGAACGGTTTTGTGGAACTCTTCTACCCGAGGCTATGCGTCGGTTGTGGCAAGAAGCTTTTCCACGATGAGCGTTTCCTCTGCGTGGAGTGCCTTTCATCCCTGCCGTTGGCGCAGGTGCACGAATCGGAAGATAACTTTGTGGAACAACATCTCTACGGTAGGCCCTACATCGAATCGGCCACGACACTGATGATTTACGGGAAGGAGTCCGTGCCACAAAGGATTATTCATGAGATAAAATACCATGGTGCCAAAGAGTTGGCCAAAAACATGGGGAGAATGTTGGGAAGACAGATGAAGGGGGGACGTTTCTCCTCCGTCGATGTGATTGTGCCGGTTCCGCTCCATCCGAAACGTTTGAAATGGAGAGGCTATAACCAAAGCGAATGGATCGCCAAGGGACTCTCCGAGGAGTTGTGCGTGCCAGTTGGGACGGACCTCGTCGAACGTGTGGTGGAGACCTCCACGCAGACAACGAAGAATGCGGAGGAGCGATGGACGAACGTGAAGGGGATTTTCTCCTTGAAACAGGATGTCCAACCTCAGGATTTGACGGGTCGGCATCTGCTGATCGTGGATGATGTGATTACGACAGGTTCCACCTTGATGGCCTGCGCATCCGCCTTCTCCCATGTGAAAAATGTGAAGATAAGTGCCGCCTCGTTGGCGGCCGTGAATTAAATACGATAATTACTAACACTAAATTTTTATTTGAAATGAAGAAGATTAAATTTTTGCCGATCTTGATGGCTATGTTTTTGGGATTGTCTTTCGGTCTGATTTCTTGTGGAGACGATGACGATAACGACGGAAACACTGAAAATAACACGTATGTTGAGAAGGATGTAATCGCTAAGGGAAGAACCTTCTATTCAAATTTGGAGAAGACAACTTCGGGTGACGCTTCTGTTGTCGCTGCTGCTACTGCGGCTATTGTTTTGGATGCTGCGGAGTATACGAAGAATAAGAACAACAAGGAGTGGACGACTAATTTCTTGGCTGGTGTTGTTATGGAGAAGTATAAAGTGGATGATGCTAATGTCGCTAAGTCTGAGCAGTACATGAATAAGGTGGCTGACCTTAAGAACGTTTTGGACAACGGTATCACTGCGGATAATGTTGCGAACGCTTTGGTTACGTTGGCTGGCTTCATCTCCAAAAATTAATAAACTGGAATAATGACAACCATGAAAATCACAAAATTATTTATCATAGCGGTTCTTCCTCTTTCATTGGGACTGTTTTCTTGCGGCGACGACAACGTGAATGCGTATGAGTTGGGTCGTACGGTTGACTTCCCTGAAATGACTGCGGAGGCTCGCGGAACCAGCAATGGAGAGACTTTGGCGAAGGCTTTGTTCTCTATCCGTGATACCGTCGTTTCTGCCCAAAAGAAGAATTTGGTGCCGGTTGACGAAAACACGGGTGAACAGAAACTTTGGGACGAGCCTATTTTCCGAGGCATGTTGACGTCTCCATTGTCGCTTTCACAGCGTCCATATGAACTTTCCATCGAGAACCAGAATGATTCTTTGTGGATGAGGGGCTTTAACGCTAGTCTCAATGCGAACTTGAAACTGAGTGCGGATAAGTTCACGGCTGTGATGAAGGATCTTTCTCAAATCGACTACACGGATATCGATTCGAACGAAAATGCGAGACTCTGCATGGAGATCGCATTGGCTCTGAAATGATTGTCGTTGATATCCTCATGTGAGATAACTATAGGAAGTGTGTCCGGCTCCGTCCGCTCACGCTTCCTTTTTTTGACAAATTAACGGACGATGATAGACCAGGCTACGGTTGATAGGATTTTTGATGCGGCTCAGATCGTCGATGTGGTGTCGGATTATGTCACACTTCATCGACGCGGGGCTAATTATACGGGTCTCTGTCCGTTCCACGATGAAAAAACGCCTTCCTTCTCTGTCTCCCCCGCAAAAAACATCTACAAGTGCTTCGGCTGCGGCAAGGGCGGTAACCCGGTCAACTTCGTCATGGAGATGGAGAACCTCTCCTACTACGAGGCGCTGAAATTCCTCGCCAAGAAGTACCACATCGATATCCAGGAGGAGGAACTGACCCAGGAACAGATCGAGCAACGCACCGAAAGGGAGAGCATGATGGCGGTGACGGAGTGGGCACAGAAGCATTTCACCCATAACCTCTTCGAGACGCAGGAGGGCCAGTCTATCGGTATGGCTTATTTCGCCCACCGTGGCTTCCATGAGGATACCATCCGTAAGTTCCAACTGGGCTATGCGCTGGATAAACGGGACGCTTATACCGCTTTGGCTCAGAACGAGGGCTATAAGAGGGAGTATCTGGAGAAGGTGGGACTGACCATCGTGAAGGAGGATAATTACGCCTTCGACCGTTTCCATGGTCGTGCCATGTTCCCTATACACTCCATCTCGGGTAAGGTCATCGGGTTCGGCGGACGAACCATGAAGAAGGACGACCCCGTGAAGTACCAGAACTCACCGGAGTCGGAGATCTACCACAAGGGCAATGTGCTCTATGGCATCTACTTCGCGAAGAACGCGATCATCAAGGAGAAGAAATGTTATATCGTGGAGGGCTATGCGGATGTCCTCTCCATGGTGCAGGCGGGCGTGCAGAACATCGTCGCTCCCTGCGGTACGGCGCTGACCGTCGAACAGATCCGCTTGCTGCGCCGTATCGTCCCTTCCGTCGATGCGGACAGGATAGACGGTAACAAGAACGTCACCATGCTCTATGACGGTGATAGCGCAGGTGTGCATGCCGCCCTGAAGAATGGTAAGTTACTCCTGCAGGAGGGTCTTAACGCTAAAGTGGTGGTCCTCCCGCCTGAGGATGATCCGGACACTTTCGCCCAACACAACGATTCGTCGTACGTGCTGCAATACCTGGCCGAGCAAGAACAGGACTATATTATCTTTAAGACCAATTACCTGCTGAAGGAGGCGAATGGTGACCCAATCAAGAAGGCGCAGACTATCACGGAGATCGCCCAGACCATCGCGGTGATCCCTGACCAGGTGAAGCGATCCGTCTATGTGTCGGAATGCTCTAAACTGCTGGGCGTCGAGGAGAATCTGCTCTATACGACTATCGCCCAGAAACAGTGGACAAACACCGTCTCTGCCGCTAATACGTCGAGCCCCATCTCGGATATCCAACAGGTGCCTACGCCTCCCGAGGGACAGACTAGCCCGGATGGTACGACGACTGCGCAATCTCCCCAATCTCCCACCACTCGTGAACACTATGAACTCTCCCTTTCCGACAGGGCTGAGAAGGAGATTATCTACTACTTGGTCCGCTATGGCGAAGCGCCTCTTTTCGTGGGGGAAAAGGATGGGGAGCCTTTCCAATTCCATGTGGTCACGTATATTAAAAACGAACTGGATGTGGATGAGTTGACATTGTCTAATCCACTCTATAATAAGATGTTGAACGAGTACCTCGAAGCTTTCTTCCAAGGCTCGCAGGTCCCTGCGCAACAGTTTTTCCTGCGTAATCTCGATGCGCAGATGGTCGAGGTGGCATCCGATGTTCTATCCGACCGCTATCAGCTTAGCCGCATGTTCGATAAAAAGTGCTCGGACAATAAGGTGAAGGCAAAGAAACTGGATAACGAGGAGTCTGAGAGATTGGCGGTTGATGTGCCTCGCGTGATGTTTAATTACAAGTATTTCTGGGTCGAAAGCGAGATGGCTAAGTGTTTGCAAATGTTGAGGCAAACGGAGGATGAGGAGGAGAAAAGGCAGCTGCTTACCCGTTTTAACTCGCTGCATGTGAGCAAGGTGGCCTTGGCGAAGTTCCTGGGCGAGAGGATCATCAACTGATGTCCGATGGATTTTGTGAAGTATATTATTTTTACAGATATGAAAAGATATGGTTGGCTTGCCATCATGTTGGCATTATTGATGGAGGGGTGTTTCTTCTCCAAAACTCCTGAGGAGATGGGTCGGGATGTGGTGTTGTCTGTATCCAACTGTTCCCGCCTTTACACGGTGCAATACAATGTGCACAAGGTGTTGACTCATCAGGATTTCAGTAAAATCGAGGGAAGTTTCTTCTTCGAGAAAATCAGCATTCCGATCCCTGGCGAACGTAAGGTTGTCTTGCCGATGGACGCTACCGTCAAGGCGTATATTGATTTCGCGGACTTCTCCGAAGAGAATGTTTCCATCGTAGGAGATAAGATCTCCATCACATTGCCTACGCCAAGGATTGAGATGACCTCCTCCAGAATCGATTACGAGAATGAGAAGCAATTCCTTTCGTGGAATCGGTCAAGGTTCTCCGAGGAGGAAAAAGAGTCTTTGCTGAAAGCGGGTAGGGCTAAGGTGCTGGAGGACATGAAGGGAACGGATATTATCGAACGCTCCCAGTTGTGTGCATACAATGCGCTTCTTCCGCTAGTGACTGCCGCTGGTTTCCGGCGTGAGAATGTTGTCATTCGATTCAGTGAGGATGTGCTGGGGAAAAAACATGATGGTGTGTTGATCCGTGAAATGGTCGGGGATGATTTGTCCGAGCTGAAATGACCTCTTCCCGAAATTGAATTGTAAATGTTTTTGTGAATTAGAATAAGAATATATTATGATAAAGAAAATTATTATTCTATTGTTGGTGGTCGGCGTAGGCCTTGCCCTCTTTTTCTTCTTGAGAGGTAGATCGGAAAAGGAGCAGCAGTCGCAAGTTGAGATGGCGGTCGAGATTACTTCTGTCAAGGAGATCGCGGAGTGGGAATTCCTCACGGTCGAGATGGAGGAGTTCGAGGATACGGTGATCCCTCGGATGATTATCTCCGATGATCAGTTCGCCCGTATCTATAAGGGCACGGCCCGTTTGGGTGTGGACATGAAGGAGGCTGCGTCGGATTGGTTGATCACCTCGCATGATACAGTATGGATTAAATTGCCGGATATTCGGATATTGGATGAGGATATCATTGATGATACGCAGACCCGCACGTTCTATGAGAACGGAAAGATTACGCCAGCCATCAAGAGCGCTTTGTACGAGCGGGCGAAGCGGGATATGCGTCTTCGTGCCTTGTCGAAGGAGAACCTCTCCTCCGCAAGCGAGAACGCAAAGGCGCAGTTCACCTATATGTTCCGCTCCATGGGTTTCAAAACGGTGCTGTTCGAATAGGCCTTTCCCGAAAGGGTGTGAGTTGGTCTAATCACTAAGAATTTTTGTGTGGATATGAATGCCTCTGAGGAAAATAGGGTAGGGCTGATGAAAACGCCTCGCATCATGTTGCTGTTGATTGCAGTGGCGTTGCTGTCGTCTGTTCTGAAGTCTCTTCTGTACTCATTGATTCCAGAGGGGAAAGAGACGCTCGACTTGCTCTATGTGGGCTTGTCGGCCGTGATTTGCCTCCTGATGCTCGTGCTTCCTTTTGTCAGTCTGTATAAAAGCGCTTTCCTGGAATTCTCTGAGGAGGAACAGAAGGAGAAGGAGGAAATCGTAGTGGTCAGGAAGAATGTGGTGAAACTGGTGTTTTGCTTAGCTTTTCTGTTCCTGGGTGTGTTGATATTCATTGCGGGTATTGCCCTTTCTGACGATATTGGTCCCCGCGCGAACCTCCTTTTGGTAACAGGCTTCTTTTCCGTTCTTGTGCTGTCGTTTCTCTTCCACCGTTTGTTCCCTGTGAAATGTGGAAAGGAAATCAAAAGTAGCCTTTATGCCGTGTTTGTGGGGGGAATACTTGTGGCTATGATTGCATATAACGTACTCCTTGTCCAGCATTGGCCTATCAACGATTTTCATGCTTTCCTTGTTTTCGTTGCGTTGCTCTTCGTCACGTTGGTTCATTTGTGCACGGTTTTTGATTCGCATGCGTCTGAGATGTTGGCGACCCATTATCGTCCGTTGGGTAAGGACCTGACCGCCCTGAGCTATGGCACTCTGTTGTATTGGCTTTTGATTTATGCTCCTTGGTTCATTTCCTCCTTGGATTTGTTGATGTATAGGGATTGCCCCCATTACTGTGAGGCGATGCGGGCCTGTGAGGATGGCTCGGAAGAGAGCCTCCGCCATAAGGATTTGGAGTGGCTTAAGCTCCAAACGTTTGGGACGGAAAGGTATAATTCGCTGGCGGATAAGGAATCCCGCTCCAAGGAGTTCGTTGGAGAGGATACGACCGCCATGGTGTTGTATGTGAATAGGATGGAGAAGGATGGGAAGGAAGGTTTGTATGTTTTCGGGAACATCGACGACCGCACATATGGACATATGATGTATGCGCCTCTCTCTTGGTATGTGAAGGAATATGTTCTTCCGAATACGCATACGTATAATGTCCACCCCGATGAGGATGAGTTGGCGGTGTTGATGGTGGAGGCGGAACGTGGCGCCGATTCGCTGTTGGAGGTGTTCCGTCGGATGCCGGCGGCCCAACGTAAGGCCCTCCCTCGTCGCGATCAGCGATGGATGTATTTATACCTGAATGTGAAACTCAGTGAGAAGTCGGGTATAGATAGCGATATGCTATCAAGGGAGAAGGAGTATGCGTTGAAATCATTCGTTGATGATCATATGAATTCGAAAATTTCCTTTCGGTGGAATATGGATGGATGGAAGTCTGTCACGAAGGCGACCGAACTTTATATCATCACGGACGTGGATGGTGTGAAGGATGCTTTGCTGGCGTGCGGTGTCTTAGAGAATAATATCCATTTTGTTCCGTGACGTCGAATTCCCTTGGTTGAAAAAAATACGACGGCTGATGCCTTTGCGTTTTTGGGGATGGTACATGATCCTAGGCACATACTCTTATGGATTGTGTTGTAGACAAAAAAATCCGGGAAGAATCTCTCCCCGGATTTTTTTGTGCCTAGACTATGATTCTATTTCTTGCAACCGCACCAAGGCTTCAGTTGCTTGAAGAAATCGTTGCCCTTGTCGTCCACCAGGATGAATGCAGGGAAATCTTCCACCTCAATCTTCCAGATGGCTTCCATACCCAATTCAGGGTACTCCACGCATTCGATGCTCTTGATGTTGTTCTGTGCCAAGATGGCGGCCGGTCCACCGATGGAGCCTAAATAGAATCCGCCATGTTTTTTGCAGGCGTCCGTCACGGCCTGTGAACGGTTACCCTTCGCCAACATGATCATGGATCCTCCATTGTCTTGGAACTCGTCCACGTATGGATCCATACGTCCCGCCGTGGTAGGTCCCATACTTCCGCAAGGCATTCCCTCAGGGGTCTTGGCTGGACCAGCGTAGTAGATCGGATGGTCTTTCAAGTATTGAGGCATACCCTCGCCGGCGTCCAAACGAGCCTTGATCTTCGCGTGGGCGATGTCACGTCCCACGATGATCGTACCGTTCAGGGAGAGGCGGGTGGATACAGGGTATTTGGAGAGTTCCTTCAGGATATCCTTCATCGGCTGGTTCAAGTTGATCTTCACAGCGTCGCCCTCACCTGCTTGGCGGAGTTCAGCAGGAATCAGTTCGTATGGTTTGTCGTCCATCTTCTCGATCCAGATACCGTCCTTGTTGATCTTGCACTTGATGTTTCTGTCCGCTGAGCAGCTTACGCCCAAGCCGATAGGGCAGCTGGCGCCGTGGCGAGGCAAACGTACCACGCGTACGTCGTGAGCCATGTATTTACCGCCGAATTGGGCACCCAAGCCGATCTTGTGTGCCTCCTCCAGGAGTTGTTTCTCCAACTCGATGTCACGGAAGGCGCGACCCGTCTCGTCGCCCGATGTAGGCAAGCTGTCGTAGTAGTGGGTGGAGGCCAATTTAACCGTCAGCAGGTTCTTCTCCGCTGAGGTGCCACCGATGACGATGGCGATGTGGTAAGGAGGACAAGCCGCCGTGCCGAGTGATTTCATCTTCTCGACCAAGAAAGGAACCAGCGTGCCAGGGTTCTGGATGCGGGCTTTGGTCTCTTGGTAGAGGTAAGTCTTGTTGGCTGATCCACCACCTTTGGTGACCATCAGGAAGCGGTACTCCATGCCTTCCGTCGCCTCGATGTCGATCTGCGCGGGCAGGTTACATTTCGTGTTCACCTCGTCGTACATGCTCAACGGAGCATTCTGTGAGTAGCGGAGGTTCTCCTCGGTGTAGGTCTTGAAGACACCCTTCGCCAAAGCCTCTTCGTCGCAGTAGCCCGTCCAAACCTGCTGACCCTTCTCGCCGTGGATGATGGCGGTACCCGTGTCTTGGCAGAGAGGCAATTTTCCCTTGGCGGCCACTTCCGCATTGCGCAGGAAGGTGAGGGCCACGTACTTGTCGTTGTCGCTCGCCTCAGGGTCGCTCAATATCTTAGCCACTTGCAGGTTGTGGGAACGTCTTAACAGGAAGGAAACATCGCGAAATGCGGCGTTGGCCATCTTGGTCAATCCCTCTTTCTCAACTTTAAGGATAGGTTTTCCTTCGAAATCACCGACAGAGACATAGTCTTTCGTCAGCAGATAGTACTCCGTGTCGTCTTTTCCTAATTGGAACATCGGAGCATACTTAAATTCTACAGCCATATTTCTGTTGTTTAATGTTTTATGTGTTTCTACGTTTTGTGCGACTAAGTAACAACTTTTTTTTCAAATATCCTTGATGTTTCGGGGAGAATTTAGATAATTAAGAATTTTGAATTTTGAATTATGAATTAAGAGAGGCCAGTTCGACGAAGTCAATTAGAATGTAGGGGATGGACGATATGTCTTAAGAACGGCGTTTTCCGAAGCCCTGGAAGGGCGATATTCTCCATGCAGGGGTGTTAACCCCTGTGCAAAATGTTGTGTGATGCGACATGAGCCCCAACGGGGCGACACAAGGGAATTAAGAATTATGAATTAAGAATTATGAGTTTTGAAACGGTAGTTCGACGAATTCGATTATGAAACGTGGCATGTTCGGTTAACAGCAAAAAAAAAGCCTCAATTGACATCGTTCGTCCATTGAGGCTATTGTCGTACGCTGTACGGCCGCTTTCGCTGTTTCCGTCGTTTCTTATTCTGTTCCATTTCTCTTCTCATTAAAGGGTTATTTACTCATGGAAGTAATTTCCATATACACTTTCACTCCGAAAACTGCGGCGATTGAGATTGTCAAAAATGTTGCTACTATCATAATCGTAAAATTTTTAAGGGTTCATCACTCGTTTTCTTTGTCCTTTTTTGTCAGCCTTTGATGGTGTCGAATGTCATGACTACCTTTGCTACGAAGCAAGCTGCGATCGATAATACCAATGCTGTAACCATAGTTTTGTAATTTTATGCGTTATTTATTCTTTATTTATGTAATTCCTCGTTGAATCACATTGCAAATATAGGCATTGTATTTTAATTAACAAATAAATATGCACCATTTTTAGTTAAAATATTTTAAAATATGCATATAACGATGGTAAAATGCATATATTAGGAATAATTATGTAAATAAATATACAATGTTAATAATGTATAAATATTTACGTAGGCTGTTGCCATATACATTTTTATTCCTATATTTGTTTACATGAACATTAAAACTATATGCGCTATGGGAAATTTTGTGAAAGGTGCGGTCATTGGTGCCGCTGCGGTTTTGCTCGGTAACTATTTGTTGAATACCGAAGAGGGCAAGGAGACTTGCAAGAAGATTAAGGATAAGGTCAAAAAGACGGCCGACGAATGGAAGGACAAACTGGATAAGGAACTAAAACAGTTTGATGACGAGGTTTCCGCTTCCACCTCCGTTTCGAATGAGGTAGAGGAGGTCTTTGAGGAGTAGTTTTAGGTCTAAAATCTATAATGTGTGGAGGCGCAAATACGTATTCGTGTATTTGCGCCTCTTTTTTGCCTCTCTTCTTGGGAATAGGGTCTTGCCGCCTCCTCTTAACTCGCCTGCTCGGCCTGTTTTATTTGCCTGTTTGTAATTATATGTTGATAATTCCGTTAGATGTCAACTGTGACATTATATTTGTTTTTCTTTGTTTGAATAATTATTAATTTTGCTGCCTGAATGACAATTTGCTTTATTGATAGGTTGTTTTCGTGAACAATATCGTTCGTGTATTGTCGAATTATGGACTCTTGTACGGTGCGAATACTTGCCTTTTGGAAATTTTTTGAATTTTTTGTCGAATATTTGCTAGAAAAAAAATTATGTGTATATTTGCACGTATAAAGTACACAATTTAAAAACAAAGAAATATGAAAAAGACAATTTTGACTGTTTATTTGGTGTTAAGTAACATGGTGTTAACTTTTGCGCAGAATGATGCGTCCCGCAAACAGGCGCTCCAACAAGTGGAGACGGACATCAAGGGATACTTTGATGTGGCGTGCGGTATCTTCTACGCGATATGTGCGATTATGGCTTTGGTGGGTGCCTTCAAGGTGTACTCCAAGTGGAGCAATGGTGACCCAGACACTTCCAAGGTGGCTGTGGGATGGTTCGGTTCGCTGATTTTTGTGGCGGTAGTCGTTACATTGATCAAATCATTCTTCGTGGGATAACATTCCACGTCTTTGGGTCTTATATAGTATAGTACTTATTGTTTTATGTTAATATGGATTATCCGATTAATAAGGGGGTGAATCGCCCGCTGGATTTTTATGGTCTGAAGGAGACCTATATCTTTTATTTTGTGGGTGGCTTGGTATGTGCGATTTTGGCCTATTTCTTGTTGCAGTTCTTGAGCAACTGGGTCGCCATACCGGTTGCGGTCATCATTGCGGCCGCCTCCTATTTCGTCACCTATTATCTAAACAATAAGTACGGTTCCAATGGACTTTCTAAAAGATTGGCGCAGAACGCTTGCCCGAAGCGTATCCAATTGAAGCGCACAAGGAGTTTGATTCAAAAAGGAGGCAAGAAATGAATTTTAACGTTAAATCGAACCAAATTGAGAATTGCTTTCCCTTGTTATCGTACGAGGATGGCTTGTTGGTCTCCAAGTCGGGCGACATCACCCGTCTGTTTGAACTGACATTGCCCCAGGTCTACACCTCCTCGGACGTGGAGATTGATGCGATGAACGAGTGTTGGTGCCGTGCGGTGAGGACTCTCCCTAATTACTCGATCGTCCATAAACAGGACGTCTTTACGGAGATGGTCTGCCAGGACGAGCCTTTCTCGGAGAGTTTCTTGCAGGAGGCTTCCGCCCGTCATTTCATGGGCCGGTCTGTTTTGAGGCATAGGTGTTTCCTCTACGTCACGCTTTCCACGAAGAACGGGTTGAAGACGACGTCCGCAGGCAATGCGATTCTCAGGAACAGGGTGGTTCCTCAGGATGCTATTGACAGCATGCGCATCGATGCGTTCAACGACAGTGTGAACCAGATGGTGAACATCTTGAAGTCGGGTGGCATCGCTTGCCGGGAATTGACGGAGGATGAGGTGCTGGGCACGGATGATCACTTCGGTATCATTGAGCAATATATGACGCTGAACTACTCGGGCGAGGGTGAGATCCTTTACGACCTGCATGTGAACGAGGATGATCTGATGGTGGGCGACAAGTATGTCTCTTGCTTCTCGTTGGGCGAGCTGACAGATCTGCCGAATGTGGTGTCCACCCATAAGCGGAATGAGAAGTTGTCGACTGACGTCTCTTCTCTGGCTGATTGCTTCTCCTACGAGCTGTGCTTGAAGTTACCGTTCGACCATATTTACAACCAATATATCTTCATCGATGATTCGAACGAGAACCTTCGTGAACTGGAGAAACAGGGGCGCAAGATGGAGTCCCTCTCGGCCATTTCGAGGGAGAACGCCATCAACAAGGAGTTTAACGATGAATACCTGACGCAGGCGCAGGTCATGAAGGAACATAGTATCCATGCAGCGTTCAATGTCTTGGTGTGGGACTCCTCATACACGCGCTTGTTGGAGAAGAACTCCCAAGTGGGAGGCGTCTTGTCCAACCTGGATTGCCAGGTCTCGAAGACGGAGGTGATTGTCCCTCACATCTTCTGGGCGGGCATCCCCGGAGCTTCTTCCAATTATCCGTCGGAGATGAAGTTCTTATCTTTTATCGCTCCGAGTGTTTGCTTCTTTAATATGGAAAGCAACTACAGGGATATCACGGGGGAGGATGGCCATGGTCTGAAACTGACCGACCGAATCAGCGGTGTGCCGGTTAGGATCGACGTCAGTGACGAGCCGGTGCGGCGTGGTTGGGCCAGTGCGAAGAATAAATTCATTTTGGGTCCTTCCGGCTCGGGTAAATCCTTCTTCACCAATGTGATGATGGCGCAGAAATACGAGCAGGGGGAACATTTGGTGATCGTCGATGTGGGTGATTCCTACCTCGGTCTTTGCCAATTGATTCATGAGCGGACGAACGGGGAGGACGGTATCTATTTCACTTTCAAAGAGGAGGAGCCAATCTCCTTTAACCCTTTCTATGTGGAGGATTATGTCTACACGGAGGAGAAGATGGTGCAGTTGCTCTCCTTGATTTGCATCCTTTGGAAGAACGAACATGAGGAGATCTCCAAGGCGGAGGAGACGCATATCGAGACCGCCCTGAATTTCTACATTGAGATCATCAAGCAGCACAGGGAGATTTTCCCTTGCTTCAACTCTTTCTACGCTTTCCTCTCGAAACAATTCAAGGAGTACCTTGTCAAACAGTCTGTCCGTATTGAAAATTTCGATATTGATAACCTCATTCAGGTACTTGCTCCATATGCTAAAGGCGGGAAATACGAATATCTGCTGAATTCAAAGGACAAGTTGGACCTGCTCCATAAGCGGTTCGTCGTCTTCGAATTGGATAACATCAAGGACCATAAGGTGCTATTCCCTGTCGTGACGATCGTGCTGATGGATACGTACATCGCCAAGATGAGGCGTTTGCAGCCCCACGAGAGAAAGATCATCCTTATCGAGGAGGCGTGGAAGGCCATCTCGAAGAGCGGTACGGCGGAGTTTATCAAGTATCTCTACAAGACGGTGCGTAAGCATAACGGAGAGGTGATCGTGGTGACGCAGGAGGTGGGTGACATCATCGGCAATGAAATCATCAAGGATGCGATCATCAACAATGCGGACGAGAAGATTTTGTTGGACCAAAGCAAGTTCCTGAATCGTTTCGACGAGATACAGTCCACGCTGGCCCTTTCGGAGAAGGAGAAGGCATTGGTCCTTTCTATCAATAAGGATCTGCAGAAAAATGAGCAAAGGGCGAAATACAAGGAGGTCTTTATCTCTTTCAATTCCGCTTTCTCCGCGGTGTATGGCGTGGAGGTCTCTCCGGAGGAGTATCTGACATTTTCCACGACGAAGGAGGAGAAGGGGGTTGTCCTTCAGTATGCGAAGGAACTGGGCTCTATGCGGAAGGCTATCGAGAAGTATATTAATATTCACTATAAAAAATAGATGAGATGAGAGGTGCTTTAAAACATATCTTGGTTGCGTCTGTGTTCTCTTGCGTTTCGATGTGTGCAATGGCGCAGGGCGCGATGATCGTGGAGGATCCTGTCGCTATCGCGCAGACCGCATCGAACTTCTGTGAGGAGATGGCGAATGCGACCGACCAGAAGGTTACTTTGTTGGAACAGATGAAGGAGATGTTGAATCAGTCTAAGTTGATGAAGGAGAACGCGGAGAAGTACAAGAAGTGCATGAAGTGGGTGAAGAACGCTCGATCTGTCGTCTCTTTGCTCGACAAGGTGAACCATTTGAAGGATAACTATAAGACGTTTTATGGACAGCTGGTGAGCTGCGACTACTTAAGCAAGGCGGAACGTAACAACATCGCCTATAATGCGAACCTGATCGTGAAGGAGTCCGCCGAGGTCTATGAGGAGGCGAAGACGATCATCGGTGAGTTCACGGGGGAAGGGGATGCCGGACTGACCTCTTTCGAACGTATACAGTTGATCGATAAGATCGGGGAGAGGATAGACGCTCTCAACGACAAACTGAACGTCATAAAGTATCAGGCGAATCAGAAGGTGGATGAGCGTAGGCGGACAATCAACTACACGCTTAGTTTGTATAATCAGTATACTTCTTCCGCTTATCGGTTGGAGTATAAAACAGGTGATAAGAAATAGGAGGTTGTCATGTTAAAAAATGAGATAGTCAGTTCCTTTTGTTTTGAGTCTATTCCGAGCTTCGCCAAACGATTGGACACCATACTAGATGAATGCATAAAAAACGTGGGAAATGTGGCGAGCGTCGCTATTCTGTTATGTGGCTTATTTGCCCTGTTTTACATCGGGAACATGGTGTGGCAAGGATGGTGCAAAGGTGAATCCATCAATGTTTATGCGCTGTTTAGGCCATTTGCGATAGGTTTGATCATCATTAACTTCTCCACATTCGTACAGGTTATGGATACTGTTTGTGGCTGGATAAATAAGCCCACCGAGATACTGGTTGAAAAATACTCGCAGGATGGAAACGATGCATTGGAAAAGAAACTAAAGAAATACTTTGATTCCATGATAGAGGGAGAAACGAAGGCCAAAGAGGGGGATATTAAGTTAAACGTCAAGAAAGAGGGAGAGTCAACCGATGTGTCCTTTTCTATGGATTCGAAAGAGTCGAGTTCCTCATGGTCTTTGACGGGTTCAATAGCGGATGCCATCAAAGAGAACATCATGAGGGAGGTACTCGCCCTTCTCTCCATTGTGTCGCTCGTCGTTGCCATCGGGGTTTTGACGATCGCCTTCGTCTCAAAACTGATATTGGTATATGTGGGGCCTTTTGCCTTCGCTCTTTCTCTGATTCCGTATTTCTCGGGTTCTCTTCCAAATTGGATTGGACGTTATGTCACGGTGAGTCTTTATGCGCCATGCGTGAACATAACGTGTTTCGCCATGATGAAATTGTTCCGGGAAACGGTGGAGAGTATAGGCACCAGTGGAGAAATAGGATTAGGATACTACCTGATTCTTTCTTTGGCTTCCACTGCATCCTTTTTGGCGATACCATCCATCTCAAACTACATTGTGTCAAGTGCGGGTGCGGGTGGCCTGACCGGCGAGGGGAGACGTTTGGCAAGTTTAGCGGGAGGTAAGGCCCTAGTGGCTTCAAAACTATTAAGTAAAGTGAAAAGATGATTAAGTCGTTAACAAATATTCAGAGCGCGTTTTCGCATGTGAGGCTCTTTCTCATTTTGCTGGTGGCATCTAATCTGATTGTCATCTTGTGCGCAGTGTTGTTTTCCCTCCAGTTCAAGAGGAATCAGACGAGTAAGGTTTATGCGCTTCAAGGCGAGGAGTCTGTGATGTGCGCGTTGAACCAGAACACGACGGACAACCGTCCGGTGGAGGCGAAGGCGGCCATCGAACGTTTCCATCAGCTCTTCTTTAGCCTCTATCCTGATAATGGAGCCATCCAATATGGGGTGGAGAAGGCGCTTGCCATGGCGGACAATTCCGCCGTGCAGATGTATGATAACATGACCGCCAACGGGTTTTATCGACAGATCGTCGAGGCGGGCATTATCTGCCAATATAGGTGCGATAGTGTCGTGACGGATTTCTCCCGATACCCTTATGGTGCGGTAATGTATGGGAAGACGGCTATCGTCCGCCGCTCCTCCGTTACGGTCAGGGAACTCATCACGTCTTGCGAATTGAGGAACTGCCCTCGCTCCGAAGCGACCCCTAACGGTTTTCTGCTCGAGAACCTGAATGTGATTAGCAACAAGGATACTCAACTTAACTCTTTGTATTGATGGGAACGAATGATATACCTGCCACTTTCAAGTTGGTGAAATTCATCATGGTATGCGTGACGATCGCAGTCACTGGCCTGACAGTTTGGGTGTTGAAGGCTACTTTCGATAGCGCTGACGAGGAACGGAACACCATCTATGTGGTCGACAGCCGCAACACGTTAAAGTTGGCCTTGGCGGAGAATGTCTCCGTGAACCGTGTCGCCGAAGCGGAGGCTCATGTCAAGCGGTTGCACGAACTGCTCTTCATCCTCTCTCCTGATATCGAGTTCATCAAAAAGAACGTGAGCATAGCGGAGTATTTGGCGGGAACGGACGTGAAGAACTATTGTAACTCGTTGAGCGAGAAAGGTTTCTATAACTCGTTGGTGGCGAACGGTGTCTCTACGGAGTTCCTTTGTGACAGCATCGACGTCAGGAAGTGTGACCAGTATGAATTCAAGGTGACGCTCTACGGGAAAACATCCATGGTCTCCAGCGATAAGATTGTCTTTAAAAGTCTTGTGACGGAGTGCTATTTGGAGTCGTGTGTGAGGGACGAACTGGACCCTCAGGGCTTTATCGCACAAGGATGGAGAATTGTGAGGGAAGAGGAGATTGGTGTGGTGGAAAGAAAGGGTTATGCGCCTGAAATCGCACAGGAGCAGGAGTGTGATACAACAATGTCAAACGAATAATTGAATCGATATGAGTTTAGAAAATAATGAAAGGGAGGATAGTTTTGAAACCAATGACTCCCCGACTTCCGGTGAGGAGAAAAATTCCCCGACGAAAAGTTTCAGGGAGTATTATCAGCGGAAAGGAAAGGAGATGGGCGACAGAACGGAGAAGCGGTTGAATGCCATGGATATCGCGGCTCGCAAAAAGGTGTTTTTCCTTGTCTTCGGGTTAATGTTCGTCCTTCTGATTTTTAATTTTGTACGATCTTTTTTCTTTAGGCCTAAAGTCTCCGCCACTTTGACGGAGATGGTTCGGGACTCTATCATCGATTGGTCGAAGGTGGATACGAAGGACTTGTCCGTGATGAATCTGGACTCCATGAGAGAGGTGTCGCAGGCTTCTGATTCAGTGAATAATGACTTCTATTTTAAATAGATATAGATTCGTATGGTGGAACAAAAAAGTAATATAGACAAGCAAAGGAACTTGTTGCAGGTGGGTGGCGTCTTCGTCTTCTTGACGGTGGTGGCTTTGTTTTTCATCTTAGGTGGTGGCAGTGGCGATGAGTCGTTGGAGGTGGCTGATGATTCTCCGACGGGCCTCAATACGAGCCTGCCGGACCCTGACGATGTCTATGCTTCGGAAGGTAAGTTCGAGGCGGTCAGGAAGGAACAGTCGCGCATCAGCATGGAGAAAAACCAACATTTGGCGCAGAACTCGTCTTTCGATATGTTGAACTCCTTGAATGCGCCTAGGGAGGAGAAGACGAAACAGGTCGACGTGGATGACCTTTTGTCCAAAATAGAGGATGACGAACCTGTGTCACAGTTGGAAGAATCTGCTCCCATAAAGGAGGAGCCTCGTGCTTCGGGGAAAACCTCTCCCTCGGTGAAGAAGACGGGAACGTTGTCCAAGGAGGATTCGTTGAATGCGTTGATCCGGAAGGCGAGAAGGGAGGATGCGCTTCGTAGAGTGCGTAATGGGTTAGGTTCCCATGCCGATTCTGCCTTGTTGGGCCTCAATAGGGCTCCTGCATCTAAGCCTGCCGTTAGACCTGCCGAGGAGAAAAGTACGGTGAATGTCTCTCAAGGCAGGAAAGGATTTAAGACGGAGAATGCTAAATCGATGGGAGGAGGTGATAAAGCCACTATTCAGGCGGTCATCCATGGAGAGCAGAAGGGCGTGCGATCCTCTAGCCAGGTGTTTATTCGACTGTTGGAGCCTGTGACGATAAAGGGGACGACAATCCCAGCCAGCACGAACCTGATTGGTTCGGTCGTCTTCAGCGAAAACCGCGTGATGATAACGACGGAGAGTATTAAGTTCAACGGAGACCTCTATCCCTTTAGGGGAACCATATATGACCAAGATGGTATGAAGGGTTTGTATACGGGTGAGAACTTGGCTAACGACATGGCGAAAGAGGGAGGGCAGAGTGCGATTTCCGGAACCGACCAGCATGTGTCAGGTGGTTATAACATGGTCACCAAGGTGACAAATACGCTTATTGATGGAACGAAGAGCGTTCTAGAGAAGACTCAGCGTAAAAAGAGTGTGGATTTGCCCGCTAATTATAAGATCTTCATCAAGTTGGAATAACCGATTTTTTGCATAATTTCGCGGTTGTCATTTGGTAAGTCAAGTGACTCCCTTCGAGTGAAATGTTAGGTGAAAATATTGTAAGATAAAAAGTATTGTCCTGATTATGGTTCGTGTTGTGAAGTCTTTATTGTGTGCGATATCTCTACTGTTTTTTTTCTGCTCTTCATATGGACAGGAGCGCATAAAAGGATTTAATGTGATTGAACTGGGTGTCTCGGATGTGAAGTGGGTATACCTTAAGTTCAAGAGCGATGTGAGCAACATCGACCATGGTACGGACGATATCCAGATAGAGCGTACCTCCGTCCCTTCCATCGCCAGAGTCCGAAGCCGCGTACCCCGCTTCGTTGAGACGCATATCACCTTTATCACGAAGGATGGGGAGGTGCATACGTTCCATGTCCACTATGAGCAGAATCCAAGTGTCGTGGCCGCTAATGTGCGGGGCAAATCGTTGGATGAGGAGGATGTGATCCGTCCGTTGAGGGTGGAGCTTTCCGATGATCGGACCTCCCATATCACTTTTCCCCATAAGGTGGTTGACATGAGCGTGGGGTGCGACTCCGCCATCGTCGACCGTGTGCCGAACACCGATAACATGGTCATGGCGAAGTGTTATCCCTATGACACGAAGCTTTTCAAGGAGACCTCCCTCACCGTTGTCACGGAGGATAGGAACATCTATGCCTTCGATGTTGTCTACAAGGAGGTGCCTGAGGTGCTGAACTTCTCGGTGGACGATGCGGACAAGAAGGGTGCGGTCTTTTCTGTTATCAATGTCAATGAGACGGATATGCGGGCATTGGGTGAATTGGTGATCTCCAAGGGGAATCAGATGAACCGTGGCATTATGGATGGTAAGATGACTTTCGCCCTGCAGGGGATTTTCATCAAGGACGATGTCGCCATGTTCCATCTCGCCGTCGCGAATAGCTCGCAGATCGATTACGATATAGATTTTATCAAGTGTTATATCACCAACCGTAAGAACTTGAAGAAACAGGCGATGCAGATTGATGATATTACTCCGCTTTTCGAGTATGTGCAGAACGAGAGGAATCTTTACGTGCCGGCGAACAGCACCTACCATACAGTCCTCTTCTTCAAACGGTTCACGATCCCGGATAAGCATAATCTCTTCTTTGAGGTTTTCGAAAAGAATGGTGGCCGTCATCTTCAGTTCACCATCTCCAACCACGATTTGCTTTCCGCCAAGGTGTTGAAGTAATATATTAATATAGTTTCAGATAGTATGCGGAACACGTCTTGGCTTATGATAGGGCTTATTGTCTTGGCGGTATTGCCATGGGGCCTTCTGCCGGGTGTCATCCATGCTGCCGTATCGTTGCTTATTCCCCTCTTCTTGGTTATCGTGCCATTGGTGGGTGTTGGGACGAATGTCCCTGCGCTTCCTGCACTTTCCGGGGCGGAATTGGACGCTGCCAAAAGAATTAGCGGAAGCGCTAGAAGGACGTGTGTGCTTCGCCTCCTGTTAGGGGTCGGTCTGTGCGTGGGACAGATCGGCATCTTGTTCAGAATAATGCATTGGCCCAACGGCGCCAACATGATGCTGGTGGGCTTTGTTATCGCTGGTCTATTGTCTGTCCTGTTGGCGCTCTCTTCGTTCCTCGTGCGGAATAAGGAGGATGGTAAGATGATCCCTTGGCGGATTGACCTCGGCCTCGCGGCGGTCTCCTTGACCTATTGCTGGGTGCGGTTGGCCCCTCTCGTCATGTGACGGTTTCCCCTCTTCTTGTTTGGTGGCATCTGACTCCTTGAAGCATCGTCTCCCTTAGCAACCTCCGTACGGCATGAATCCCTTGGTGCCCCTGAATCTGCCGTTCACGCATTTCCCTTGAAACTCGTTGTAATATCTCTTGCGTGGAGATGAAATAGGGGGTTGCCCATGATGAACAACCCCCTGTGTTTTTTAGAGCTGGCGTGGACTTCACATCCACTTCGCCTTGTTATTTCTTGATGATCTGCTTCGTGAAACTCTCGTCGCCTGAGGTGACACGCACGAGGTAGATGCCCTTGCCCAATTCGCTGCAGTCTATGCTGCAGTAGGACTTGTCGGAAACCACCTTGCTGAGGCGGATGCATCCGATGGCGTCGATTATCTCCACCTTCACCTGGTCTTTTACGAATTTGCCGAAGTGGATGTTCATGCGGTCTTGTACCGGGTTTGGACTCAGGACGCAATCCATCTCATCCTTTTCGATGGACTCCACTAAAGTGTTGTCCACCGGAACTGGGTTGATCTTAGAGTTGATGTAGCCCAATGCGCCGACCAAACCTGCGTTGTAGTCGATACCGCCCTCTGTTCCGGAATAGTTGTTGATGTCGTCTTTGTACTGTCCATTTTCCCGTGATCCGCCAACCAGATAGCCAAGTTGGGCGAATTTATAGGTGTTGTTCACCCTTGGTAATTTGGCTTGTTCCTTCTCCAAATCGTTGATGTCGGTCCTATAAAGGTTCCTATGGTGTGAATAGGCTGGGTATTTATCTCCAAATCCTACAACATAGGAGAAGTTTTGTCCATTATGTCCCAACATATAATCCACCGTGGCGGAGATGTATGGGCTGAGTGTTTCCTCACCCGTCAGTTTGTCGTATAATGCGCGGACGAAAGCCTGGTTGCCAGGGAAACGGAGAACACCCCATGGCTCGCCTCCCCAACTCTTTCCAGGCAGTTTGTTCAAGAAATAGCCTGAATTAGGGATGTACATAGTGTCCGCATAGAACTTCAAGACTTGGAGCGCTTTCTCCCCGTAAACTGACTCGTCGCCAAGGGAAGCCATGTTGTAGGCCGCGAGGTCTTCTCTATGGTCGTAGCAAAGGCTATAGTTGTAGTTGTATTCCTTGCGGTTGTTCATCCAAGAGCAGTTCTCCTCCGCTTTTCTCAGGTATTCTGGATCTTTCGTCGTTTTGTAGAGCTCCACGTACATGGAGACCATGTCATGGATATAGCGGTCTTCCACCGGATAGTATGCGGCTTTGGTAGTTCCCTTCTGTGTGTTTTCCACGAATTCGCAGGCCACCTTAGCTTTCTCCGTGCAGGCTGCGGCGTAATCCGCATCGTATTTAGCGTATGCGCGCGCCATCGCGGCAAGTGCGGATGCGGCTTGTGAGGCCATGGCGGTGGCATTGCCCGTCGCTTTCAGGATCATACGCGGGCCGTCCGCTTCTCCACCTAAACTGACAGGGATAGCTGATTTAACCGTTGAGGTGCACCATATCTTGTGGTCCACGTCTCCGTCTCCCTTCTGGTAGTAGAAGGTGCGGTTGTCGCGTACTGCCTTCAAGATGAAGTCCGTGGCATATTTCACCTCGTTCAGGATGTCAGGAATACCGTCCGGCACACCTTGTTTCCCTTCCCAAGTGTAATCATCCGAGTCGATGTATCCGTGGTAGTCCTCCGAATAGAAGTCCGGATATCCCTCAGGGAAAGTGTTGTAACCCAACACCAACATGTAAGCGGAGTAGAAGAATGTTTGCCCGAAGAGCACGAAGTCTCCACAGTCAACCCAACCTCCCGTTAAGTCGTAGTCTCCGTCAGCGTCCTTGAGGAAGGATTTTCCCTTCACGAACTTGCTGCGGTCAAATTGGATCTGGTTGCTGACGTTGTCCGCCTCGTGGGTCGCGACGAGCCAGTTAACGCCTTCTCCCATACGTTGCGCTCCGTAGAAACGCGTGGTCATCCACAGTGCCTTCTGGTACTGATCATTGCTAAATGACAAATCGGCTTGTGCAAATGCACTGCTACACATAATACTGCATAGGAAACCTAATACTGAATACTTTAATCTAATCATCTTTATTACTTTTTTGAACATTTACATTAGAAACATTTATCTCACATTTAATACTTTACCAATGAATAGGCTTGCAAATATACAATTATTTGTCAATTTTCACTCTATTCAAACATTTTTTTGAAAAATATGGGCAAATAAATGGATAAAGGAAGCCCCGTGGAGACCGACAATGTTTTCGTCTCTACGGGGCTATGATTCTTGAATTCTTAATTCTCGGATTTAGAAGTCTATGTCATCGTCCTCTTCCACTGTGCCATCCTTTCCATTACCGTCTCTGGATTTTGAATTCTTGGAGAGGTTGCCGAAGTTATAGGCGAGGTTCAGGCTGATGGTTCGGCCGCTGAACTTGAATTCAGACTTCTGATAGAAGGAATCGTCCCAAGTCTCCGAGCGTCTTTTCCTGGAGTTGAGCAGGTCTCTCACGGAGAGTGTGGCTGATAGTTTTTGTGAGAAGAAGGATTTCTTGAGTCCAAGGTTGACGTTGTAGTTGTGCAACATCTTTCCTTGTGCGGTGGAACGTGGCGAGCGGTAGTTGCCGGATGCTTGTAGCTTGATCGCTTTAGGCAGGGAGAAGTCTGCGGAGAGTTGTCCGGACCAGCTGAAGTTGCTCCTGCCTTGGATTGTCACCTCCTTGTTGATGATGCCATAGCCAGGCATGACGGTGGTCACGTCGAACACTCCTCCCTTCAATGCGTAGTAGTAGAGGTTGACGTTGTAGGTAAGCGACACTGCTTTAAACCGGTTCTTGAGAATGAGTTCCAAACCTCCCGCATGGGAAGTCGCTAGGTTGGCGCGGGTGTTCCACATCACGTCGTTGTAAATCCAACTGTATTGTTGCACCAGGTCTTGCGTCAGTTTGTGGTAGAGGGAGGCCATGAACGTGGACTTCTTCAGGTTCTTGATGTAGCTGAGTTCCGTGGAGTTGGTGATCTCCGGGTCCAGGTTCGGGTTACCGAAGTAGATGTTCGCCGGGTCGGACACGTTGACGTACGGGTTCAGCCAGTAGCGGCGTGGCCGGCTGATGCGGCGTGTGTAGCTGAGTTGCAGCTCATCCTTTTCGGAGAGTGTATAGGAGAAGAATGCGCTTGGGAAGAGGTTCCCGTAAGGTTTCTTATCCTCGCTGTCGTCTGCGGAGTAGAGGTTCCATGAGACATCCGTCAACTCGCCTCTCAGTCCCAGTTGCATGCCGAATCTCTTCTTCTTGTAGCTGTAGGAGATGTAAGCGGCGTAGATGTTCTGTCTCAATTCGAAGTCGTTGCCCAGTTCAGGTTGTGCCGTGCGTTCGTCCGCCCCGTAGGGTTGTATCTCGGATGTGACGACGTTGCCCTGCGTGCTGAAGGTGGCTTTCACACCCGCCTCGATTTTGTCGCAGCTGCTGATTTGTTTGTTGTAGTCGCTTTGTATTCCGAGCGTGTGGTTATGACCATTGGAACTTTGGAATTGCTGATAGTCGTTGTCGCGCAGGCTGCCGACGATGGAGTCGATGTCGCTTCTGTGCTTTGTTATCTGCTCGTATGTTTGGTCGTTTTCGTTTTTGTTGGGAATGAAACTGACGGAGGATATCCACTCGCTCCCTTGGGAGAATTTATGGAGGTAGTCGATGGCGACATTCCCCATGAGCCTAAGCCCTTCTGTGTTGGTGAGTCGCGTTTCCATCAGGGTTGGTGTCCTCTGTCCGTTCAGGATGTAACCGTTGTTGTAGTTGAGTTCCTGGCAGTTGTCCCTGCCGCCGACGGAGAGCATGCCCGACGTGGAGAGTTTGTTGTTGTCGTTGATGTTGTAGTTGATGCCGATACGAAAGAACCCAGAGCGCATATCCGCGTCTTGGTTCCTGGTCTGGTCGAGGTAGGTGGTGTCGCCGTTGTAGGTCTCACGGTTGGTGTAGCCATTTCCCACCATGTTTCGGTTGATGAGTCCGATACTGGAGTTGATGCTCCATTTGTTCTTCGTGTAGTAGATGTTGGCGCCGACGTTTCCTCCCAGGCGGCCGTTCCATGGGTAGATGGCTCCTGCGGATACGGACCCGTAGTAGGTGGAGTTCTTCTTCTCCTCGGCTTTCATGACGATGTTGATGATGCCGACGGATCCCTCCGCGTCGAATTTCGAGGAGGGGTTGGAGATGATTTCGACCTGTTGCACGCTTCCTGCAGGCATTTGCTCGAGGATGTCGCCTCGGTTCTCTTCCGTGAGGCCGGCAGGCTTGCCGTTGATGTAAATCTCCACGTTTTCGCTGTTGCGGAGGGATACCTTACCTTCCACATCCACTTCCACGGAAGGAATCTCTTTCAGAATCTCGGAGGCGGATGTTCCGTCAGCTATGGCGTTGCTGTTCACCATGTAGGTCTTCTTGTCGAGGTCCACCTTCATTGTGGATTGGGTGCCGCTCACCTGGACTTCCTGCAGCATGTCGGCATCCTCGACCAAGACGATTTTTTTGTAGCGCGCATTTGGCTTTTCTTCCGAAAGGGAAATGTTGATGCGCTTATCCTTGTAGCCCATGAAACTGACCTCCAAAACATAGTCGTCCAATGAGAGTCCGTCGATGAGGAAATAACCATCATCGTCAGTGAATTCTCCTGTGACTTGGGTAGTCCCGTCACTCGAATAAAGGATGACGTCCGCCATTGGCAATGTGTTGCCGTTAGGGTCAAACACCTGACCTGATATTTTCGAATTCGAAGCACCCCAAGAGGCCAACGAACATGAAATAAGAATCGTTGTCAGAACAAATACACGTTGTTTCAAGGCTTGTAGTTTCATATTCTATTTTTTTAGGGTTGCGTTTAGTTTTCCGTCGTGCGAGGAGGATCCAACGAAGACTCGGTGGTCAGTTCGGAATCCTTTTCCTCCTGAGAAACCGTTGTTTCCGAAGCTTGTTCCGTCGAAGCGCTGACTTCAGGATTCTCGGAAGTGAGATTCTCCTTCTCTTTCTCTTCCTTGTCCTTCGCCTCTGCGCTCAGCTCGTCCGCGCGTGAGATCCAAGGACGTTTCCCGAAGATTCGTTCCACGTCTTCCGTGAATATTACTTCCCTTTCTATCAAAAGGTTGGCTAATTCAACTAGACCATCCTTGTGCTCGAGGAGTATGTTCTTCGCCCTTGCGTATTGTTCATCGATGAGCAGTTGCACCTCCTTGTCGATGAGCTTGGCGGTCTCCTCGCTGTATGGCTTGGAGAATGAGTATTCCGAGGCACCTGTGGAGTCGTAGTAGGATATGTTGCGCAGTTTGTCGCTCATGCCGTAGTAGGCGATGAGGGCGTAGGTCTTCTTGGTGGTGTTCTCCAAATCGTTGAGGGCGCCTGTGGAGATTTCACCGAAGATAATTTCTTCAGCCGCCCTGCCCGCAAGGGTGGAGCAGATGTCGTCCAATAAGTGGGCGGTCGTGATGTGTTGGCGCTCTTCCGGCAAATACCAGGCTGCGCCTAGTGCTCGGCCACGTGGCACGATGGTCACCTTGATGAGCGGGTTGGCGTACTGCAGCATCCAGCTTACGGTGGCGTGGCCCGCCTCATGGTAGGCGGTCAGGGCCTTCTCCGACTTGGTCATGATGGTGTTCTTCTTCTCCAGACCGCCGACGATACGGTCGACAGCGTCGAGGAAGTCTTGCTTCTGTACGTTGTTCTTCCCTTTGCGCGCGGCGATAAGGGCCGCCTCGTTGCAGACATTGGCGATGTCCGCACCCGAGAACCCAGGGGTTTGTTTGGCGAGGAACTCGATGTCCACGCTCTCGTCTATCTTAACGTTGCGCAAGTGCACGTTGAATATTTCGCGACGGCCCACCACATCAGGCAGGTCCACCATGATTTGACGGTCGAATCGTCCCGGTCTGAGCAATGCTTTGTCGAGGATGTCGGCGCGGTTGGTGGCTGCGAGTATGATGACGCCGCTATTGGAGCCGAATCCGTCCATCTCCGTCAACAATTGGTTCAAGGTGTTCTCCCGCTCGTCGTTGCCGCCCGAGTGGATGGTTTTACCCCTGGCGCGCCCTATGGCGTCGATCTCGTCGATGAAGACGATGCAAGGGGATTTTTCCTTCGCTTGGCGGAATAGGTCACGCACGCGGGAGGCGCCCACGCCCACGAACATCTCCACGAAGTCGGAGCCCGACAAGGAGAAGAACGGCACGTCCGCCTCTCCTGCCACTGCCTTGGCCAGCAAGGTCTTACCTGTTCCCGGAGGGCCTACGAGCAATGCGCCCTTAGGAATTTTACCTCCCAACTCCGTATATTTGGCAGGGTTCTTCAGGAAGTGCACGATCTCTTGTATCTCCTCCTTCGCTTCGGAAAGTCCGGCCACATCCTTGAAGGTTATCTTATCCTTATTGGTGTTCTTGTCGAAGAGTTTTGCCTGGGATTGTCCGACGTTGAAGATGCCACCTCCGACACCTCCACTTCCCATTCTGCGGAACATGAAAATCCATATGAGAACGAAAATGAGAATCGGGGCTATCCCATAGAATATATGCCCATATTCCGGGTCCTCCTCGTACTTGATGGTTAAGTGATTCCCCTCTTCGGCGCTTTGTCCGTCAGCCTCTTTCCCCTTGACTTGCTTACCCTTCACCGACTTGTCCTTCTTTTGCCACTTGCTGAGATCCTTGGCGAATCGGTCGGCGGAAGGTATCTGGATCTCCACGACAGGCTTGACCACATCTTTGGCTCGTTCTTTTCCGAAGACCTCCTCTATCTTGGCAGGCTTGATGTAAATGCTAGCTTGGTCTTTGTTCGTTGTCACGACAACCTTTTCGACGGCGTCATTCTTGACCATATCCTCGATTTGGTCGTACGTGAACTCCTGGCCCGCCGGCTTGTCGTCCATGAACAACAAAGAGACAAGGAACAGACCCACTAGTAAGTATACCCAGTAGAGGTTAAACTTAAACTCTTTCCTGAATTTCGGTTTATTGTTGTTATCAGCCATTTTCGTTTCAAAATTTTAAAGCAAATCCGGTATCTGTTTTATCTCGGCATCCTCCCACAATGTCTCAAGACTATAGAACTCCCTTATTTCAGGGAGGAACACATGGAGGATGATCTCCCCATAGTCAATGGCGATCCACTGCGCATTGTTGTAACCGTCGATAGCGAAAGGCTTCACCTTAATCTGTTCGCGCACGTAATCCTTCACCTCATCCGCGATGGAGCATACATGGGTGTTGGAATTGCCCTGGCAAATCACAAAGTACCGGAACACGTAGTTCTCCAGTTTGGACATGTTCACCACCGTGATTTGGGTGCCCTTCTTCTCTTGAATACCCTCTACAATCTTATCGACTAATAACTCTGTCTCGTCTAAAATCTTTTTCGCCATTGGTTATATGTTCAGTAATTTTTCAATCGCTTTGTCTACTTTATCGAATGAGAATTCGCTCATTGTTTGGTCCATCAGCGTCGTGATGCGGTCGTTGCATAGGTTGCCGATGCTACCTTCGTGCGTGTGACGGATATCTTTGTCCGGGACGAACTTGCCCGCCTCGATGTCTAACCCCACCTTCTTGTAGGCGTCGCGGAACGGCATGCCGGAAAGCACAAGGCGGTTCACCTCCTCCACGCTGAAAATGAAGTCATATTTGCTGTCGGAGAGGATGTCCTCCTTCACTTCCACCTGACTGATGATGTGGGATGTCATCAGGATACAATCTTGCAGTTCCTCGAACACGGGGATGAATATCTCCTTGATGATCTGCAGGTCCCTGAAGTAGCCGCAAGGCAGGTTGTTCATGATCATCATGATCTGCTGCGGTAAGGACTGTATCTTGTTGCATTTTGCCCTCGTGAGTTCAAAAACGTCAGGGTTCTTTTTGTGCGGCATGATGCTTGAGCCTGTGGTGCACTCGTCAGGCAACTTCAGGAATCCGAAGTTCTGGCTGGTGAACATGCAGGAGTCGAACGCCAGTTTGGAGAGTGTGGCGGCAATGCCGGCCAAGGCGAATGCCACTGTCTTCTCGATTTTCCCTCTTCCCATCTGTGCGTAGACCACGTTGTAATCCATGGAGTCGAAGCCCAGCAAGTCGGTGGTCATCTGACGGTTCAGCGGGAAGGAGGAACCATATCCGGCGGCGGATCCCAGCGGGTTGCGGTTGGTCATCTTCCATGCGGCGAGCAACAACTCCATATCGTCCGCCAAACTCTCCGCATATGCGCCGAACCAAAGTCCGAAGGAGGATGGCATGGCAATCTGTAGATGCGTGTAGCCCGGCATCAGCACGTTCTTATATTTGTTGCTTTGCTCAATCAGGATAGAAAACAGAGACCGCACGGAGGTGGCCACGCTCTTGATTTGTTCCCTGGTGAACAACTTCATGTCTAGGAGTACTTGGTCGTTTCGGGAGCGTCCGCTATGGATCTTCTTCCCCATGTCGCCTAATTTGCGGGTGAGCATCAACTCCACTTGCGAGTGTACGTCCTCAACGCCTTCCTCGATTTCGAATTGTCCAGCTTCCGCTTGTTTGTATATGGCTTTTAATTCCTTTAACAAGACAGGGAGTTCTTCTTTCCCTAACAATCCGATGGATTCCAACATCGTGATATGCGCCATCGAGCCGATCACATCGTGCTTCGCCAAAAAAATATCCATCTCTCGGTCGCGACCTACCGTGAACTTCTCTATCTCCGCGTTAGTCGCTTTGCCTTTATCCCACAATTTTTGTGCCATTAGTCACTCGTTTCCGTTAAGTTGATAACAATTCGCAAATTTACATAAAAAACGGTGGATAACAAAAAAAGATTTTTTCCGCATGTTGAATCAAGGAAATTTCCAAGTAATTTTTTGTAAAAGTAAAAAAAATGTTATTTTTGTCGCTATAATAATTAATTTCGATATCATGAAGAAGGTATTATTGTCAGTTATACTTGGTGCTTTGTCATTGTCGGCATTCCCAGAGGACGGCGAGTTTATGAAGGTTGCTGGAGATAAAATCCTGGTGGACGGCTCGAAACGTTGTTATCAAATCCGTAAGGGACATGCGAGACGTGACATGACGGAGTGGACTCCTTACTGTGGCGAGTTCTCTAACTTCTACTATGTGGAGGGTTACCAATATACGATGTTCGTTGAGAAATATGATCCTCAGGCGGACACTATCCGTGTGATCAAGACTGTCGCTCGTGACAATAGTGAGGAGTATTTCCGCTTGCAGAAATTGCGTGAGAAACAGAAAGCTCACAAGAAGAAGGATTAATTGTGCAAACATCTTATCTTTCTTCCCAAGAAAGGTTCGGTGTGAAATGATAGGGAGCGTGTCTGTCCGATACGCTCTTTTTTTCTTTGTTGGACAAGGTGTGATGACGACGGCTCGACCCGTTTGCGTGTGGCGTGTGTTCGTCGGTCTCAGTGGGATGATTTGAGGGAACTGCGGAAAATATGGTCTTTTCTGAAGCCTCATTGGAGGTGGGCTGTCCTGTCTCCTTTGTTTGTGGCTACCGAGGTTGTGGCGGAACTGCTGCAGCCCTATATTATGTCTGCCATTGTGAACCAAGGCGTGCTGGGCGGAAATACTTCCCTTATCGTGCCCATGGGTATTCGGATGATGGTGGTAGTGGTGCTGGGCATGTTGGGCGGATTGCTCTCCATTTTTGCGGCGGGTACGGTTTCTTATCGGATGGGGGCGGATATGCGTTCTGCCTTGTTCAGGAAGACGATGAGCCTCTCCTTCCGTGACGTGGACGACTTGCGTACTGGATCTCTGATTACTCGGATGACTTCGGACGTGCAGCGTGTGCAGGGTGTCGTGCAAGCCTCCATGCGCCTTCTGTTCCGTTTCCCTATTCTTTTCGTCGGGGCGGTCTCTATGATGCTTGTGATTCATCTGGGACTTTCTTCCGTATTGCTGATTATTCTTCCTGTCCTGATATTTTCCATTGTATGTGTCCTGAAGCATGTCTACCCCCAAATCCTTTCAATCCAAAGTGTTACGGATAGGCAGAATACGATTGTTCGGGAGTTCATTGCGGGCATGCCTGTCGTGAAGTCTTACGTGAACGAGGCGGGAGAGTTCGACCGATTCAAGGCGAATAATGACGAGTTGGTCGAGCGTTCCTTGCGGGCGGCGAGGTGGATGTTGTTGTTGGGACCCGTCATGTCCCTGATGCTCAATATCGGCGTCGCCGTGATTGTCTATTATGGGGCTCGGCTTCTGAAATTGGGCGAAGTCAATGTGGGGGATATCATGGCGAGTGTGAATTACATGGCGCAGATATTGCTCTCCCTGCTGATGGCTTCCCATATCATCATGTCCATCACCGAGGCGCAAGCCTCCATGTCTCGTGTGGATGAGGTGCTCTCCCTGCCGGACGATTCTTTGGCTTCGGGAGAAGGTGACGTGTCTGGTGTCACCGACGCTATCCTTTTCGACCATGTCTCCTTCTCCTATGGCGACGGCAAAGGGAAGGGAGGGAAGGTATTGAATGATTTATGTTTCTCGATACGGGAAGGTGGCACGTTGGCCATTGTGGGCGGCACGGGCTCCGGCAAATCGACCATCGCCCATCTTATGGCTCGTTTCTATGTGCCCTCTTCTGGTACGATATGGATGAACGGACGTGCGCTGAACGGATACGATGAGGTGGAGTTGAGGCGTGTGGTGGGAATCGTCATGCAGGATGCCTTGCTCTTTTCCGGCACGTTGCGGGATAATCTTCGGTGGGGTAATCTTTCCGCTTCGGATGAAGATTTACTCCTTGCCTGTGAGAAAGCCCAAATAGCGGATTTCGTCCGCTCCCGACCTGAGGGATTGGATTACCAGGTAAGCCAAAAGGGCATGAACCTCTCCGGGGGTCAGCGGCAACGGTTCTCCATTGCCCGTGCCTTGGCTGGGAACTATGATATACTTATCTTCGACGATTGCCTGAGCGCAGTCGATGTGCATACCGATTCCCTGATTCGCAAGGAATTGGCGAAGACCCGTGCCACGAAAGTGATTGTCACCCAACGGATGAGTACGGTCCGTTCCGCTGACTGGATATTGGTGCTGGACAAGGGCCGCATCTTGGCGCAAGGCACGCATGGTGACCTCTATCCTTCTTGTGAGTTGTATAGGGAGATGTGTGATAAACAAATGAATATGTGACGGTAATGACTGGGCGTATGACGACATCTGGAGGACAACATCGTTTCCGCGCGTTAGGTGTGACGGCGGGGGAGGTGAAAAGCGTGTCGGGGACATTCCGCCGTTTGCTCTCTTATTGGCGAGGGGAGAAGTGGCTTCTTCCCCTTCTGCTCTTCTGCTCTCTTTTGTCGGTCTGTTGCGCATTGTTGTGCCCATATCTTTTGGGTCGCACGGTGGACGATTGCATAGACATGATTCGTCGTGATGGTTCTGATGCTTCCTGGAATGCTCTTTTCCTCCATTTGGTGGCTTTCATCGCCCTTCATTTGTTATCTGCTCTCTTCTCGTGGGTCCACGAATATGGAATGAGCGTCCTGGCACAACGTCTGCTGAAGGCGTTGAAGGAGGAGATGACGAGGAAACTGCTCTCTTTGGGTTCCCGATTCTACAACGATCATTTGTGTGGGTCCGTGATGAGCCATTTCACTAATGATGCGGAGCTGGTGAAGAGTGCTTTGGGGGATACGGTGGTGCAGTTGATCGTCAGTTTTTTCACTTTGGTTGGCTCTGTCATCATCATGGTGAAATTGAGCTGGCAGTTGGCTCTCGTCACTTGTCTGACGGTTCCTTTTTCTATCTTGGTGAGCCGGTTCGTGATGAAACGCACGCATAAGTATTTCACCTTGCATCAGGAATCTCTAGGAGAAATGAATGGTGCGGTGGAGGAGTCGTTCGGCGGTATAAAGACGATCAAGAGCTTCGGGCGGGAAGATGAGCGTATCTCCCAGTTCGAGGCATTGAATAAGGCTGTTTGTGAGTCGGGAAGGAAGGCGCAGATATACAGCGGTTTGTTGATGCCGCTGATGCGTGTGTTGGATAACTGTTCGTATATTTTGGTGACGGTTGTGGGGGCTTTCTTGGCTTCCCGCGGTTCTGTGACGGTGGGGGTGATACAGTCTTTCTTGCTGTATACGAAGAATTTCCAGCGCCCCATCAATACGATCGCGATGCAACTCAATATGGTGCAGGCCGCCTTGGCGGGGGCCGAGCGTATTTTTAGGCTTTTGGATGAGGAATTGGAGATAGGGGAGACAGACCGACCTCGCTCGTTGGAGGATGTGCGGGGTGAGGTGGAATTCAGGAATGTGAGTTTCGGATATGGTGATGAGTTGGTGCTGAAAAATGTCAGTTTCTCCGTGTCGCCAGGCGAGGTGGTCGCTGTTGTTGGTTCTACCGGGGCGGGTAAGACGACCCTCGTCAACTTGTTGAATCGTTTTTATGATGTCCGTGAAGGCTGCGTGCTTGTGGATGGTGTGGATGTCCGTGAAATGCCCCTGGCGGATTTGCGTCGCGCCATCGGCTGGGTGCCTCAGGAAGCGTACCTCTTTTCGGACACGGTGAAGTATAATGTGGCTTATGGAAAATCCTCCGCATCCCTTGCAGAGGTGCGTGAAGCGCTTCTTTTGGCGAATGCGGATTCGTTGGTGTGTCGGATGCCGGATGGCTATGATACGCTGATGAAGGAACAGGGCGCAGGCGTCAGTCAGGGGCAACGCCAGCTGTTGACCATCGCTAGGGCGGTGGTCAAGGATGCTCCGATACTGGTGTTGGACGAGGCGACCAGCAATATCGACACTCGAACTGAGATGCTGATACAAGGTGCCATTTCACAGATTGCACAGGGACGTACCTGCCTGATTATCGCCCATCGCTTAAGCACGATTATGAATGCGGATAAGATCATTGTGTTGGATGCTGGTAAGGTGGCGGAGGAAGGAAAGCATGATGAACTCTTGCGCAAACGTGGAATCTATTGGATGATTTATAACAGCCAATTCGTGGAGGCGTGAAATCTTTTCTCACTAAGGGGGTCCTGTAAATTTATCATGTAGGATTTTTCCAGGTTTGCATTTCGTATTGTAGAGACGCAATGCATTGCGTCTCTACGGTGGTTGACTGAAAAAAATGAGGGACCTTTTTGAAGCCCCTCATTTTATTTTTGCGATTGTCCTTCTGGTTTTATTCAGCTTTGGATTCCCTCTCTTGTAGTTTCTGTTGCCATTTCCATGCGGAGAGCAGTGTCTCTCCCAAATTGGCTTCAGCTTTCCAACCTAACTCCTTGTTGGCCAGGGAGGCGTCCGCCCATACCTTTTCGATGTCGCCTGCGCGGCGAGGGGCGATTTCGTATGGCACTTTTACGCCAGTCGCTTTCTCGAAGGTGTTGATGATTTCGAGGACGGACACACCGTTGCCGGTTCCGAGGTTGAAGATTTCGATGTTCTTCTTGTTTTTCTTCCCCAATATGCGGTCGATGGCGCAGACGTGAGCCTTGGCGAGGTCCACCACGTTGATGTAGTCGCGTATGCAGCTGCCGTCAGGCGTGTTATAGTCGTTGCCGAACACTTTCAGCGTCTCGCGGATGCCCGCCGCCGTTTGTGTGATGTATGGCAAGAGATTGTTCGGGATACCGTTGGGCAATTCTCCAATCTCTGCGCTTGGATGTGCCCCGATAGGGTTGAAATAGCGTAGAAGCACTACGTTCAAGTTCTTGTCCGCAGCGGAGGCGTCCCGAAGTATCGTCTCGCTCATCTGTTTGGTGCTGCCATAAGGTGAGGTGGCAGGTTTGATGGGCGATTTCTCCGTGACCGGCAACACGTCCGGTTGTCCGTAGACGGTGCAGGAGGAGGAGAATACGATGTTGTTGATGTTGAATTTCGGCATGAGCTGGAGCAAGTTGATCAAGGAGACTATGTTGTTCCGGTAGTATACGAGCGGTTGCTCTACGGATTCTCCCACCGACTTCGAGGCGGCGAAATGGATGATAGCCTTGATGTCGGAATGCCTCTCCATGAAGTGTCCCAGCGAAATATAATCTTTGCAGTCTATGTTCTCGTAGGATGGCATGGTGCCTGTGATGGCTTTGATTCCGTCCAGAACCCCTATGTTGGAGTTGGACAAGTTGTCGATGATGACAGGCTCATACCCTGCGTTGAATAGTTCGACGGCGGTGTGGGAACCGATGTACCCTGTTCCGCCGGTAACTAATATTTTCCCTTTGTTTGCCATGTTTGGAAATAGTTCTAATTAAAACAGTTTGTTGGGATAGACTCCGTCGTTGATCAGTTGTTGGATCTTGGCGACAACCATAGGCCTATCTTCTTTGTAGGTTACACCGAACCATTTACAAGGTGTTTCCAGCACATCGATGGTGGAAGTGCCCTCTTGGATCAGACGATTCACCATGGTAGGAATGCCGTACTCCGCCTTGATGTTGTCCGCATTCTTCTGTAGGAATTCCTTGAAGTCGGCCTCGGAGTGCTCGAAATAGTCTGTCGTGAAACCCCACATGTTCATGGATACTGGCAGGTTCTCGTCGATGGTGTCGTATTCGCCCGTCTGCTGGTTTTTGAAGACCACGTCGTTGCCCTTGCGTTGCACCTCGTAGTGCTCGACAACGGTCGTCAGGTGGTTCTGCGCATTCTTGTTGCATACGCCACGGGACACGTGGCCACTTTCGGAGAGCGTGTTGCCCAACCTGTAGGCTACCATGCAGTATTGATCCTTCTTCCCTTCCATTTTCTTCAGCGCATCTGCCAGGATCTGGAAACTCTCTTTCCCGTAGAAGTCGTCGGCGTTGATGACGGCAAAAGGCTCCTTCACCGCATCTTTGCCCATGAGGATCGCATGGTTAGTGCCCCAAGGCTTTACCCTTTCCGGATGCAGGGAGAATCCTGCAGGGAGACAATCCAACTCCTGGAATACGACCTCCACTTGTATGTCGTTTTTATATTTGCTGATAACTTTTTCCCTAAAGTCTTGTTCAAATGCGTGGCGGATGACAAAGACCACTTTGCCAAACCCTGCGCGTATAGCGTCGAAAATGGAAAAGTCCATGATGGTTTCTCCGTTTGGACCCAATCCGTCCAATTGCTTCAATCCTCCGTAACGGCTGCCCATTCCCGCAGCTAAAACCAATAATGTGGGTTTCATAAAATGATACTCCTTTCTTCTTTTAAATCAGCGAGTCACTCGAACTCTCTTTTGATGAAATTTATCCGCGAAGATAACAAAAGAAAAGATATTCTTTCTATCAAAATGGACGCATAATTGTCTAAAATAAGCAATTTTTTTCGCGTCGGGTTGGCGCGGCCCTCTTCTTCTGTTAACCAATTGCCCATTTCTCGTTAGGATTGCGGGTGGAGTCGTAGTTTATCAGAACGGCACCCAGCCATTTCCTGACCTTCCCCCTCTCGGTAGATTCCTTTGCGGCAGAGCGAGGATGACACTGTTGAACATCCAAGATATGGACGTGCTTAAAATATGAAATCTTTTTTTTTGAAATGCTTTGAAATTACAACGATATTCATAACTTTGCGAAAAATTTTGGCAAAGTGTTAACTCCGGAGAACGAATTACTGGATAGTTTGGAATCTAAGGTCAAAGAATTGATTTCTTTGAATGAGGAGAAAAGGGTGGAAAATGAGACACTCATCAAGAACTTACACAAGTATGAGGAGGAGTTGGCTAGGGTGAAGACTTCGGAAAAATCGTGGAGGGATAAGTATATGCATTTGCTGATCGCTAAAACGATTTCGTCGTCTGAGGAGGACTCGAAAAAGACAATTGCCCGTTTGTCAAGATTGGAGCGGGAGATAGAAAAGTGCATTGCGTTGCTAAATGAATGACGTGTAGCCTAATTTAGTGGAGGCAAAGTATGGACAAAGATATAGCTATCAAGCTCAAATTGGTTGGTAAGGAATACACGATGAGGTGTTCGAGAGCCGATGAGCCTTTGTATCGGGAGGCTGCCGATTTGATAAAAGAGGAATATCAGAGCATGCTGGATAGGTTCGGAACCCAGACACATGTGGAGGAAAAGGATCTCTTGATTTACACATCCTTGCAGATCGCGTTGCGGCTGAAAGTCCTTGAGTTGAAGTGCTCGGGAGAGGACAGTAGATTACAATCCTTGGAAAAAGAGTTGTCCAATTATCTGAAAACATTGTAGGCGTGAGGCTTCTTTTTCGTAGAAACAACCCGCATTTCTTTTGGATTTAGCCTCCAAAAGTGATGCGTTTTTTATTATATATATATTTAACAATTAGTTTATTAATATGGAGATTGTTTTTATAATTGCCGCATTCCTGGTTGGCGCTGTGGTGACTTGGGTGGTGATGAACACCATACTGAAGTCTAAATCGCAGAAGATTTTGCAGGATGCGGAGAATGAGGGCGCTAGGATACGCTCTGAGAAAGTGCGTGAGGCGAAACAGAAGTTCCAGGAACTCAAGAACGAGTATGATTCTCAGTGCAATCAGCATAATGCGAAGATGCAGCAGCAGGAGTCTAAATTGAAACAACGCGAGATGCAGTTGAACCAGTTCCAATCTGAGCTGCAGAAGGGTAAGGCGGAAACGGAAAACCTGAAGGATGCCCTCAACAACCAAATGGACATCGTCAACTCCCGCAAGCAAGAACTTGAGAAATTGAACCGTATGGCTAGCGAACGTCTGGAGACTATTTCCGGATTGTCCGCGAACGAGGCGAAAGAGAAGTTGATTGAAGCCTTGAAGGAAGAGGCGAAGACCGATGCCATGTCATACGTGAACGAAATCATGGAGGAGGCCAAGATGACCGCCAACAAGGAGGCTAAGCGTATCGTGGTGCAGACCATCCAACGTGTCGCTACCGAAGCTGCCATCGAAAACTCCGTCACTGTGTTCAACATTGATTCCGACGAGATCAAAGGCCGTATCATCGGTCGTGAAGGCCGTAATATCCGTGCCTTGGAGGCTGCTACGGGTGTGGAAATCATCGTGGACGACACGCCGGAGGCTATTGTCCTCTCCGCGTTCGACCCTGTTCGCCGTGAGGTGGCCCGCTTGGCTTTGCACCAACTGGTGACCGACGGTCGTATCCACCCTGCCCGCATCGAGGAGGTGGTCGCTAAGGTGAAGAAACAAGTGGAGGATGAGATCGTCGAGACAGGTAAACGCACGACCATCGACTTGGGTGTGCATGGTTTGCACCCTGATTTGGTCCGCCTCATCGGTAAGATGAAATACCGCTCTTCTTATGGCCAGAACTTGTTGCAGCATGCGCGTGAGACCGCTAACCTCTGCGCCGTCATGGCTTCCGAGTTGGGCTTGAACCCTAAGAAGGCGAAACGTGCCGGTCTGTTGCACGATATCGGTAAGGTGCCTGATGACGAGCCTGAGTTGCCTCACGCTATCTTGGGTATGAAGCTCGCCGAGAAGTACAAGGAGAAACCTGAGATCTGCAACGCTATCGGTGCCCACCACGACGAGATTGAGATGGAGAGCCTTCTCTCCCCAATCGTGCAAGCGTGCGACGCCATCTCTGGCGCACGTCCAGGTGCCCGTCGTGAAATCGTTGAGGCTTACATCAAACGTCTCAATGACCTTGAGAAATTGGCGCTCTCTTACCCTGGCGTCGTCAAGACCTACGCTATCCAGGCGGGCCGCGAGTTGCGTGTCATCGTGGGTGCGGATAAGATCGACGACAAGGAGATCGAGACGCTATCCTACGAGATCGCTAAGAAGATCCAAGACGAGATGACCTACCCGGGACAGGTGAAGATCACGGTGATCCGTGAGACCCGTGCGGTCAGCTTCGCGAAGTAGTCTCTACTTTTGTCGTAAAAATATGGTTGGAGTGCTTCCCCTTAATGGGAGGCACTCTTTCCCTTTTGAAACAATCTAAAAATAAAAGCCTAACGACTAACGACTAACGTCTAAAAACTAAAGTTTAGTTATGCTCACGAATATTCTTTTTATACTCATCGGTTTCGTCCTCTTGGTGAAGGGCGGTGATTACTTGGTGGAAGGTTCGGTGTCCATTGCCCGCAAGGCGAAGTTGAGCTCGATGGTCATCGGTATGACGGTCATCGGTTTTGGCACATCCGCGCCGGAGATGTTGGTGAGCGTGAACGCCGCATTGGCGGATAGTCCGGGCATCGCATTGGGCAACGTGGTGGGTTCCAACATCGCTAACATAGCGCTCATCTTGGGTGTGACCGGCTTGCTCTACACCTGTGTGACGGATAGTCACACCCTTCGTGTCGATTTGCCGTTTATGGTGTTGGCGTGCGTCCTTTTGCTCTTTGTGGGTATGATGGGGTCGATCGGACGAATTGCGGGTATCTTGGGCATACTGTTGCTTGTTGCCTTCCTTATTTGGCAGATACGTGCGTCCCGACGCAAGGGGGATGCGGATGTGCCCAAAACGGAGGATACCCCTGTGCGTTCCCTGCCTGTCTCCATCATCATGGTGGTTCTTTCCATCGCGGCGATGATCGTAGGCGCGAATATATTGGTGGATGGGGCGAAGAATGTGGCGGCCGCTTTAGGCGTTTCGGAGCGTGTCATCGGATTGACGGTCGTTGCGGTGGGTACCAGCCTGCCGGAGCTTTTCGCCTCAGTCATGTCTGCGAAGCGTGGTGAGACGGATCTTGCGATTGGCAACATCATCGGAAGTGTCTCCTTCAATGTGTTCTTCGTGGTGGGCGTGTCTGCCGCCATCAGTCCGATCATGGAGGGAACCGCTGTGTTCTTCTATGACTATCTGTTGATGGTTGGGTTGGCTGTTTTGCTTTGGCTTTTCCTTTTCACGAAGCGGACGCTCGAGCGTTGGGAGGGGGCCGTCCTTTTGCTTACTTACGTGGCTTATATCGCCCACATGGTGTGGACGTTGTAGGTGATGGGGTGCGTTTGGAATAGCTGATGCGGAAAATGTCGCGTCAGCCTAATTGTAATTCGTGAATTGTTAAATGGTAATTGCGTTATGTCTAATGCGGCAGATGAAACCTCCGCAGGTTGATTCCCTTGACCGTTTTGTTGCAAAATCTGTATCCGCTATTTTGTCCGTAAGGGAAAAATCCGTATATTTGCCCAATTTCTGTATGATGGCAAATGGTATAGTGTTTACATAGTATTTATATAAGGGGTTTTAAAGTATATTTTGATCATGGGAAAACGTTTATATACATGGTTGCTTCTGTCGCTGGGAGTGGTGACGGGAGCTTTGGCGCAGAGTATGACCATATCAGGTGGTAATGACCACGGTTTGATTATTTGTGCGGAAGGTTATTTGTATACGTGGGGAAAAAATTACAACGGCCAGGGTCAGGGGCCAGTATTGGGTATAGATGACCAAGTATCGGGCTACGACGATCAGGTTGTGTACACTCCCAAAAAAGTTAAATCGGGCAATCTGACCTTTAATATGGTAACTTCAGGCTCGGGAGCGTTTAATCTTGCGCTTGCATGTAATGGAATCGTGTATGCGTGGGGAGAGAATACTCAAGCAGGGTGTGGCCAAGGTAATACAGATCCTGTGGTTCCGTATCCTGTGCCGGTGCACTGTGGTGAAGCTCCTGGCTATAATGAGGATGGTTCTACTGGTGGACCATATCTCGGAAATGTCAAATATATAGCTGCGACAACAGCTGCAGGTTTTGCGATTTTGGGGGACGGAAGAGTCGTCGCATGGGGAGGAAAGAATAATGAATCGATGTTTGCCACATATCCTACAACCGAACCAATTTTCGTGAAAAAAAAGGATGGCTCTTTTTTAACTGGTGTCACACATGTTTCTGGCGGTGATGATAATGTGTACTTCCGTACGGAAGATGGGCAGTTGTATGCAATGGGTCTATGGAATGGTGGAAACTCTGCAAATGCGCAGGGTGTTACCACTTATGCGGGATTGGTTTTGAGAGATGATGATGGCACCCCGTTGTCAGATATTCGTATGTCAGCGGCTGGAGATGTTGCGGGTTATGCTGTTACTGGTGATGGTTTCGTGTGGGCCTGGGGAAATGCCGGATGGGGAGGATGTACTGGTACCAGTGCACAAACAACCCATGCGAGAGCAAGAAGGGTGATTTCGGGAGAATATAAGACTATTTCCAATGAAAATTATCTGACTGATGTGAAGGAACTTATAGGTGGTCGTGGTTATGGCGCTGCGGTCACAAAGGAAGGATACTTAGTGTATTGGGGATGTATAGACGCATTGGAGAATAGAAGTGTTAAGCCAACGGGAGGAGGTATTGCTCCTGTTAGTGATGCAACTGCGCTACAATATAGTGCAGGTGGTGGTAACCAAGGTGTGAAGCCGGTTCTTGCGAGATACTGTGATGCAAGTGGGAAACCGGGAGAAATAGTAAAAGATGCTGTTTCTATTTCTAGAGGTGATATTTTCGGATATATGGTCAATGACAAGGATGAGTATTATACATGGGGATCTAACCTATATGGTGAGTGCGGAACAGGAGCGAGAAATGTGGAATTTTATCAGTGCTTGACTAAATTGACAACGGTTCCTTGTGAGATCCAAGATGTTTGCCCATCTGTTTTTATGGTTGACGTGAAAAAATGTCCAGGAGAAAAGATTGAACTGGATTGTGGATTTGTCGTGCCTAAAAGGAAAGAGGATAGATATTACATTGAGTGGTATAGGAATGATGGACATGGTGATGAAAAACTAAACACTTCAACTTTGATGAAGGGTGCAAATGGGTACTGGACTTTTGATGCATCGTATTTGTTGGACGATTACAATAAGTCGTCAATATTTGTTACCGAACCAGGCACATATAAGGTTATTGCATATTACATTGGAGAAAATATCCCATGTGACGCTTGTTCCCCTGACACAGCTATATCGGTTGTGACGGAAATGGATATGCCTATTGATACTATTATCACTGAAATGAACTGTGTGTTCGATCCTAAGCATCCTTCTGCTTCTGACAATATATGTTTCGAGGCTGTTGTCAATGATAAATTCTATAAATCGACGGAAACGGCTTCGTTTGCCGCTTTTTCCACGGAAAGTAGTTCTGATACATTGTCTGTGGTTACTGCGAAAGGTTCAGGTGGAGCACTGAAGTATTGTGTTACTGGTGATAAACTCGATCCTTCAGGTATCATTTATGATGGTAGTGACACTTTGTATACGTTATGGGTGGAGGATGTTACTGAATTCGAAACCAAATTGCTGGAGAGGAAAACGCCTCCGACTTCATCAGGTGCATATTTTGGGAACTATACTCAAATTATCAAATTAAGTGCTTCGTCATTTTTAAAGTCATTCTCTTTCTATGTCTCATCAAGCAATGGAGGGTCTATTACGATTCAACCAATTATCTACAAAGCTGGTGAAGAAACTAGTGGAGGGTATAATTTAGGCCAAGTTTTTTGGACTGGGAGAAGTCAGAAAACGACCATAGAAGCAACTGATGGAGTGGTAGAAGTGGTTGTTGATTGTGATGTGCTTTTGCCTGCAAATTCCATGAGGGGAACTGAATATGTATTAGCGGCGAAGGTGACAATTGACAATACGGCTTTGTATACAGCTGAAGTTGGTGGATCTGCTACCCAACAGGGAGGTGGCAGCACTTCTGTCATGTACACGACCCCGATTGAAGATTCCGAGAGGTATGGGATTATGGCGATAGGTTCTACTGCGAACCAAACCAATAATCCGAATAGGACAAATCCATATTGGAATATTATTTTCGGGAAAAAAACCGACTATGATTGTGGACGTATTATGTTGTCCGCTAAATTGGGTTGTCCTCCATGTACCTCCCCGGATGAGGTGAAGATGTTGGTGGACGGCGTGGCTAAGACGTCTGATACAATCTCCTTGTGTGAGGAATCCCCTGCGGTGGAACTCTCGGTCGAGGATATTAAGAGCACCCAAAAACCTTCCGCGGCCTTCGATGTGCTTTGGTTCGTGGATCAACTGGGTAATGAGGACGATGCTGATCAGGTGGATCCGAAGGTTACTTCCTCTATCTACAAGACTAAGATCAAATGGTCCGCCGCTAAGGAGGGTACTACTGAGAAATATTATGTCAGGGGCCGCGACAATGAGAAGCCAACTAGTTCGAAATGCTTTGTCGAGGACTCTGTCGTGGTGAAGTATAACAAAAAACCGGTTGTTCCGACCATCGAGATTCCTTCTTTCTGCAAGGGCCTCGTGGACGATGCGGTGAAGAGTTATCTGAACAATGATTTGAAGACGCTTTTGAATGGTCTGAAAGCTGATATATTAGACCCATCCAATGCTCCGGTGGCTGTGGCTGACCTTGCCACTTCCCTGAATGCCTTGGCTGCGGGTACGCAAACCTATAAGATTGCGGTGACTGACATTGCGACGGGCTGCATCAGTGATGTCTCTTCGTTTGAGGTGGTGGTGAAGGCAATTCCGGACAAACCGAGTGTCAATGACATCGACTTCCTAGTCTCGGAAGAGACGAGTCAGCCAGTGGGAGATGGCGTTCCTGCTCAGACGGGGGATATCCATTGGTACTCCAATAAGTCCGACTTCCCAGCTAACCCGTCGACGACGGTTCCAACCGTTTCCTTGAAAGAGGAGAAGACGTTCACCTTCTGGGTTTCCAAAAACGTGGATGGTTGTGAGAGCGACACGTCCAGTTTCTTGGTGACGGTGAATGACGCACCAATGCCTGGTGGCCGTGACACGCTTATCTGCGTGCAGAATAGCGTGACGAACCCTAATCCGTCGGTGGACCTGAGCACTCTGGTTACAGCGGGTGACCCTGCTTATCCAAATACTGTCTTTACCTTGAATTGGTATACAGATCCGAATGCATCGAAGGGTTCTGGTTCCGCGACTGTACCGACGGTTGATTATACCAAGGAGGGTGTTCAAACCTTCTATGTCAGCCAAACCAATGGTGATACGCATGCGGAAAGTAACAAGAAGGCTATTTCTGTCAAGATCTATAAGGCTCACACGCTGAGTCCGATTGCCTCAGACACCTACTGCGATGAGGAACAGAACCCTCGTGCTTTGGTGAAGTTCGCCGAGGATGGCACGACCGACTACGAGAAGGAGTCCGATATCCAATGGTACCTGTACGGCGACGCATGGGATGCGGATAAGTTGCCGGTACTGGGAATTAAGAAGGACACCACCTATGTCTTCGGTGCGGTCCAATATTATACGATTACTTCTACTACAGGTGATGAGTTGGAGACCTGTTACAGCGACACGACCTACTACACGGTGAATGTGTTGTACACGTCACCGGTAGGAGACTCCTCCGTGGCGTACATCGCGGCTGAGGTCGGCGCTGACAACAAGACCTTCCCTTCCATCGACACGAAGGAGGGCTGGAGCGAGGAGCCGGGCTACACCTACTACTACTCCGAGGCTGGAGCGAACAACTTCTCC
>JAILLP010000036.1 GCA_024693065.1 Paludibacteraceae bacterium | reverse complement strand
AAATAGTAAATAGTAAATAGTAAATAGTAAATAGTAAATAGTAAATAGTAAATAGTAAATAGTAAATAGTAAATAGTAAATAGTAAATAGTAAATAGTAAATAGTAAATAGTAAATAGTAAATAGTAAATCCTTCCCCTATACTATTACTATCCAAACCTAACGTCTAAACCCTAATTTCCTCTCTCATAAGCATATATCTCTCCACTTCGCATCCATCGTTATTTTGTTCGGTTTTTTCTCTAAGTTTTGTTTGGAAAATATGAAAAAAGCAGTACCTTTGCACTGCGTTTGGAAAAACGATGGCGGGGTAGCTCAGTTGGTTAGAGCGTCGGATTCATAACCCGGAGGTCACGAGTTCAATTCTCGTCCCCGCTACTGAATGGGAGACTGGTTTTCAGCCTCCCATTTTTGTTTCATTCCGTCCCCTCAAACATTTCCATGGTTAAAAATCTACGCACATAAAATCCCTTCTTGCCCCGTAAATCTCTTCCTAATAATGCTGAAGATAAATAGTAAATCGTAAATAGTCAAATTGTAAATAATCATCATTCCTTCCCCTCAAACATTTCCATGGTTAAAAATCTATGCACATAAAATCCCTTCTTGCCCCGTAAATCTTTTCCTAATAATGCTGAAGATAAATAGTAAATCGTAAATGGTCAAATAGTAAATCATAAATATCCAAAGCCTTCAATGAAGTGCCACATCACCTCTGGACATTTTATTGCGCTGCTCATTGGCGAATCGATAAAACATATTATTTTTGTGGAAAACTCGGGGATGGCTGCGGAATGCGCTTTTGTTGATTATGTGTTCTGCTCCCTTTAAATTGTTTTGCCATGGTGCATTTTAGGGTTGTAATATATCTTTTGCTTTTGACTCTTGTGTTGTCATGTGTTGACCATCGGGAAGATAGAGGCGGGCGTGGCGAGGCCATGACGGAACGCGTCAATTACGATAGCATCGTCTCCCGCGCATCCATAGTGGACCCTGATTTGGTGAATGATCTGGAAACGAATAGTGTGTTGCTTGAGGATGGTACAAAACAAATCCGCTATTCCATGTATGAAATGAATTACCTCCCTGCCAAGGATTTCCTTTTCCGTGAAAACATATATCGCCAGGATGGTTCGCTTCTCATGTCGTATTGCGCCATCTTTGATGTGCCTGTCGGTGCCATGTGCACGTATGACGAAAGGGGTGCATTGCTGCAGAGGGAGGAATGGAACGATGGTTATAAAGGGTGCAAGGTGAACCCTTCCATGTTGGTTGCCTTTCTGGAGAAAGAGGGTTGGTACAATAGGTCTACGGGCGAGTCTGCTGTAGGAGACATCGATTCTCTTGGATTGAACGGTAACTTCACGTACAATGTCTTCAATCATGTCATCGTGGATTTCTTCCCGCCTTCCGATTTGCAGGACTATCCAGTTTGGGTGGTGCTTTTGCCTGAGATTAACCGTGTGCCGAAAGTCTTTGCGGAGAAGTATTTGCGGAATGATGCGAAAACGGGAGAGGGGAATGCGTCAGGCCTATGCAACGTGACTTATGTGATTGACGCGAAGTCTGGTAGGTATAATGTCCGTTGGGAGCACGGCCATGTGCGGTAGGTTAATCGGGTAGTTTGATGCCGTGCGTGTGTTTCATCTCCTTCAACACGAAGAGACTATGCAAGCTGCCGATACTCTCTATGACACCCAATTTGTTTTGCACGAATTCCTGGTAATGGCTCATGCTGCTCACCAATATCTTCAGCATGAAATCATAGTCTCCTGATATGTTGTAGCATTCGACGATTTCATCTATTTTCTGGATGGCGTCGATGAAGTGGAGGATGTACTCCTTGCTATGTTTCTTGAGTCGGATGTTACAGAAAACGCAGAAACCGTTGTCCAACAACTCGTTGTTCAGGATGGCGGAGTATTGGCGGATGATGCCCTCCTTTTCCATCCTCTTGACGCGTTCGAAGACAGGTGTGGAGGAGAGGTGGACGATTGAAGCCAATTCTTTCGTGGTCAGCTTGCAGTTGTTCTGCAGCGTCTTCAAGATCTGTATGTCGATCTCGTCCAACTGTGGTTTTTGCGGTTCTTTCATCTTCTCTTAGTTCCTTTTGGTGTAGATGATGTCCACACATGGTTTCAATGAGTCTGGCGCCGCGCTACCGTACAGGGCGGTGCTTGTCATCCAGAGTTGTTGTTTGTAGCTATAATTGTCTCCTGCTAATGTTCTCTCGACCGGAACCAATGCCATCTTTATGGAATATGTTTTCCCGCTTTGGCTTATTTTGTTTTGGGTCGGTCTCGTGATGTTGAACGCGTATACGTCTGTTTTGCTGTCTATTGAGCTGGTGAACGAGCTCAATCCGTCAGGTGACTTGTTGTTGTAGAAGAAATTCTCCATGCTGTCCTTCTCTATGAGAAGCAATTGCCCGCTGTAGAGGTATTTGTTCTCTATTTCCTTGCGGTGGAATACTAATCGTATGGAGTTGAACATCACCTTGTTGGTGTCTGATACGTTTTTCTTCACCGAGTCCATGATGGCTTCAATCGGCACCTCCACTTCTGTGTACATGCCGACTGGCGTGTAAATGTAGGTCTGTATTGAGTCTTTCTTTTGAATCTCCTTGACAGCGTTCTCCCAGTCTTCGTGTTGGACAGCGTTGGCTCTTTTGACGGATTTGTTGCCCGAGAGGAAATAGGAGGTGACTAATGGATTCGTGCCATATTCCTTGAGGATCTTCTCGGAGGTGATGGTGGTGTCCTTCCCATTGATGGTGGTTTGGATGTCCGCATCGTAGTGGTAGTAGATCAGTATGCCTGACACGTCCACTTTGAGGACAGTTCCCTCGTTGAAGGCGTGCTTTACGTATACTCCTTTGAAGTATTCGTTGAATTCTTTCTGCGAGGATACTTTCCCTTCCCTGTAATAGGAGGAGATGCGTTCTCCGAATTCGTTGGAAATAGGTACCCTGATCTCCCTTGAGTTTTGGATTTGATAGTTCGTTTCCCCTAATAGAAGGGATTCGTCACAATATTCTTGGATAGAAACGTTCGTGTAATATTTGGTCTGATCCATTTCCTTGTTCAATTCGTATACCTGTACAGACTGCAGGGCTGTCGAGTCTCCCCAAAATCCTGAGGAGTACTGCATGAGGTATATCGTGGAGTCTATCGTGAAGTTCCTTGCTTTGGAGACCTTTTTGATTTCCCCGAATTTGCTGTCCAAGTCTTCCAAAATCGTGTTCAGGATGCCAGTTGTGGCGGAACTGTATGATACGACGGTGGTGTCAGGAAGTATGATTCCTCCTGCGCGTGCGTCTAGTTGGGTCATGTATTCCGCTTGGATTTCACCGAAGAGATTGTCTGAATACCTTCCGAACAGCAGATAGTCCGCTTTGCTTAGCACGGAGTCTGAAATGGAACTTTGAGTCTTTAGGTTGATGTGGTTGTGGTAAACTGATAGCAAATCTTCTTCCGGTTGGATGGATAATCCTACTGCGTTGTCATCTTCGCAACTGCTCATCAATATGCCTGTCAGGCACATTGCATATAATGGTAACTTGTATAGTCTCATTAATGCGCGTGAAAATTATGATTGAATCACTTGGACAAAATGTTGTCGTAAAATTCGTTGTATGCGTCCACGTAAGCTTCCGGGTTTTGGAACTCCAAATGAGGCTTCCCTGACTGCTCGATGTGGGTTAGGACGTCTTTGTTGATGTTCTCGCTGCCGAGGATGGTAGCGTCCGAATAGTCGATCGCGAACTTCGTCAAATCCGTGTAGGAGACGTTCTTGTTCAGGATGGACTTGAGGTCCTCGTCGTTGATGCCGTCCAGTTGCAACTTCTGGGCGAACCTGTCTGAGAATGGTTTTTGGAAATCGTCCGCATAGACGGAGTAGACTACTTTCGAGTTTTTGAAGAATGGATCAGTGTTGAACGCTTTTTTGATGTAGATGGGGGTCAGCGCCGTCATCCAACCGTGGCAGTGGATGATGTCTGGCGTCCAACGAAGCTTTTTCACGGTCTCCAAGACTCCTCTGACGAAGAATATGGAGCGGTCTTCGTTGTCGTCGAACTCCCCGTTCTCGTCCGCGATTGTGTATTTCCTCTGGAAGAAATCGTCGTTGTCGATGAAATAGACCTGCATCCTCGCCGATTGGATGGATGCCACCTTGATGATCAACGGATGATCTGTGTCATCGATGATAATGTTCATGCCCGAAAGGCGGATCACTTCATGAAGCTGGTTCCTGCGCTCGTTCACATTGCCGAAACGTGGCATGAAGGCGCGGATTTCCTTACCCTTTTCCTGAATCGCCTGAGGTAATTTCCTGCTGATCACCGAGATTTCTGTCTCCGGAAGATACGGCGTAATCTCTTGCGAGATGTATAAAACTTTCACACTCTCCATCTTAATTTCTCAATTCTCGTAATGCAAAGGTAGGAATTTTGTGATTAAAAGCCAAATTTTCATTTCTTTCTTTTCATTTCTTCGATTTATTGCTTTCCTTTGTGGTCCAATTTGGGATTGAAAAATTTTATTTGGTCATGAAGATATATAAGACTACAAAGGGACTTGAAAATGCGCTGCAAAAATTGCGCGCGGAGTCCAAGAGCATTGGTCTCGTCCCTACGATGGGTGCCCTGCATGCGGGTCACCTCTCTTTGGTGAAAAGGTGTGTCGAAGAGAATGATGTGTGTGTCGTGAGCGTGTTTGTGAACCCGACTCAGTTCAATAACCAAACCGATTTGGAGAAATACCCGCGCACATTGGAGGCGGATGCGGCCTTGCTGGCGGGAGCGAAGTGCACGATCATGTTCGCTCCGTCCGTGAAACAGATTTACCCGAAACCTGACACGAGGGTATTCGACTTCGGTCAGCTGGATAAGGTGATGGAGGGTGTCCATCGTCCGGGCCACTTCAACGGCGTGGGCCAGGTGGTTAGCCGCCTTTTCGATATCGTGAAGCCGGGTAAGGCTTACTTCGGCGAGAAGGATTACCAGCAGTTGGCCATCATCCGTAAGATGGTGAAGGATTATAAATATCCTATCCAAATCGTGGGTTGCCCGATCGTACGTGAAAAGGATGGCATGGCGCTCAGCAGCCGTAACATGCGCCTCTCCAAGGACGAAAGGAAGCGTGCCGTGCGTATCTCCCAAACTTTGTTCAAGAGCGTCGAAATGGCTGCCACCAAGAGCTTGGAGGAGGTGAAGCAATGGGTCATCGACGAGATCAACAAGGATAGCATCCTGAACGTGGAGTATTATGAAATCGTCAATTCCGAGACGATGCAGAGCGTCAAGTCTTGGAAGGACGCTGATAAGATCACGGGTTGCATCACGGTTTACTGCGGCGAGGTTAGACTAATTGATAATATCCAATACAAGAAGTAAGATATGTTGGTTGAGGTTCTGAAATCTAAAATTCACCGAGTGAAGGTGACGGAAGCTAATCTGGACTACATCGGTAGCATCACGATCGATGAGGATCTGATGGATGCCGCTAATATGATCCAGAACGAGAAGGTCTTCGTCGTTAATAACAATAATGGTGCCCGCTTCGAGACGTATATCATCAAGGGAGAACGCGGCAGTGGCGTGATCTGTCTGAACGGCGCGGCTGCCCGCATGGCGCAGAAGGGTGATGTCGTCATCATCATGACGTTCGCCACGATGGATTTCGAAGAGGCTAAGACGTTCAAGCCTACGGTCGTCTTCCCTGACACGGAGACGAATAAGATGGTGGATTGATCAGCTTTGTTTTATGAGCTCTAATAGCCGCTGGTGGTCTTCCATCAGCGGTTTTTGTTTTCTTCCCCTTCCTCCCTGTCGCCTGTTTGTCCCTATTTGTGGTTAATCATTTTTTATGAATCGAATCGCTTCTTTTCCCCTTATGTGGGGATTGCCGACCCCCTTCGCACGCTCGTATCTTTGCGGTGAATTTAAAACATGTGATTTTGTGATGAAAAAGATTTTTTTAGCCATTATGATTTCCGCTTCCCTTTTTTCTTGTAGTAAGTCGGAAACAAAAGTGAATGAACAGGGCTCGACTGAGAGTGTTCCAGAGTGTTGTAGAAATAAATCAGCGGAGATTCTTTTCCCTTCGGAGGCCTCCGCTAAGCTCGATTCCCTTGCGGGCAAGGAGATCGTGGTGCGTGGTTTTGTCAAGAAGGTGTGCCATTGCTCTGGTAAGAAGTGCCAATTGGCGGATAATGATGAGTCGGAGGCCGCTTTGATGGTGATGGCTGGTGAGGAGATCGGTAAATTCGACCAGTCATTGACCGGAAAGAACGTTAAGTATACTTGCGTCGTAAAGGAGAATCGTATTACGAAGGAGATGATCGCGGAGTCTGAGGCGAAGATGGCTGAGGAGGCCGCACAGGAGGAACAAAAGTCAGAGAAAAAGTCTTGCTGCAGCTCGGATACCACAGGGAAGTCCAAAGAGAAGGAACACGGACACTGCGGGAAGAAAAAGCAGAACTTCGAGGAGATGAAGGCTTGGATGCAGGATCATGGCACGGATTATTATCCTGTCTTCTTCTTGGAGGCGAAGAGCTTTGAGGTGATGGAATAATCTTTCTTCATTTTTTTTATTATTTCATAGTTAAACATTTTATACCCAACAAGGTAGTTTTTTGTGTTAGGAGTCTTTCCCCTTTCCCTTATTATCTTGATCCTATTGTTGAAACTGTAGATGAACACGGAGCTTGGCCCGAATTTTGTTATCGCATGTTCTAATGATAGAATCCTGGATTAATAAGGGATCTGGGAGGGATATCGAGGGCTTGTTGTCTCTTCGGTATACATTCGTGGGTATGTCTCTCTTCATTCGTCATTGACATAAATTCTCTTCCGTATATGCGATATATAGGCGGGTGAAGGTCTGAAAAATATTTGTAAATATCTAAAAATAAAATAGTTAATATAATATGAATAATTCTTTTAAGTTTTTTACAATTCTGGGAGCGGTGGTGTTCGCTCTTGGATTTACATCGTGCAAAGACGATGATGACAACAATGTTTCCACCATCAAGTCTACATTGAACATCTCTCCGGATGTGGCCGATGCGATCTCTGCGAAAGACATCAAGGCTTTGGCTGGCGCGAAGGTGACATTCACGGATGTTAGTTCGAAGGATGTCTATACGTTCGATTTCCCTGAAATGAACGCTGATGGAACTGTCTCATTCACTGTGAATGTCCCTGTCGGAACTTATGATATCTCTATGGAAAAGGATGTTGATGGCAAGGTGATATTCCTGAGACAACAGAATGTAACGATAAAGTCTGAAGGTCAGCAAGTTGAGGCGAAAATCATCGCGACTGTCGCAAACTCAAGCGATTATCAATTCATTTTCTCCGAGCTCTTCTTCAACGGAGAGAGAAACGGTGGTAGAATGATGCATCCTGACCAGTTCATGGTGCTTTACAACCCAACGGACAAAGTGCTTTACGCTGACGGCCTCGCTGTGGGTTGTACCATGCAGGGTTCTTCGAGCGAGAAGAAAAGCTGGTATGATGAGTTTTACGGAAAGGGCTTGGTGCCAGTTCATGGTATTATCGTCATCCCTGGTTCCGGATACGACGTGCCGGTTAAGCCTCACGATAAGATTGTCATCGCTTTCACTGCGATTAACCACACGGCTACCTCGGATAAGAACCCTATCGTGAAACGTGACACTACATTTGCGGCGGACGGAAGCGTCTTGAGCGTTAAGGTCGACACTACTGGCTGGGAAGGTTACACCTACGAGAATGCGGTCGATCTGAGTGGTGCGGATTATGAAATCTATGACCCTCAGATGTATACAAGCGACGTGGACAATCCTAACGTTCCGAATGTGAAGGAGATCTATCCTGCTGAAGACGATAACGGTGGATATGGTGGATTCTATCTTCACCCTCGTGGCTTCCAGAACGCTTTCATTTTCAAGATGAAGAACGGTAACCAAGAGACCCTGGACGCTTTCTTCGCTGAACACTCTGGTGTGGCTACGGTGCAGGATAAGGATAATAACAACGTTCAGATCCAAATGTTGAGCGTCCCTGCCTCCATGATCCTGGACGGTATCACAACGGGTCACATCCCTTCTGGTATCGTGACCAACCCGCTTCCTCAGACGGTAGACCGTGGAGAGCAATTGGTGAAGGGTTGCCATAGTGGCTTGCTCGTGAAACGTAAAGGAAACGACAAGAACGGATACGCCGATACGAATGACTCTTCTGTGGATTGCGAGATATTGTCTCCTCATAAAGATTTTGTCGGTTATCCGCAGGGTTGGAGAAAATAAACAACGCACATCGGTCGAATTTATAAAATTACTTTTTCGCAATTCTAATGAATCCGGGATGAACAATGTGTTTCGTCCCGGATTTTTCCAAAAAAGACTAATGTCATAATGTTAAGGCATAAGATAATCAAGATATTGACGCTGGGCATTCTCTTTTCCTGCGTCCTGCTTTGGGGTGCTTCTGCGCAAAGCATGGATAGGGGCAACGCACATGGTAAATACTACAAAATAACAGGAAATGTCACTTCCCGTGAAGGCCCCATCCCTTTCGCCTATGTTTCTATCGAGGAACCAAGCGTGAATGTGATGACTGATGCGTATGGGCATTTCGAATTCACACGTATGCCCGCAGGAACCTATAAGATAGTGACCCAGTGCCATGGTTATGTCGATGCGAAACGGATTGTGACAGTGGAAAATGCGGATCTAAACATTGATATCAGATTGAGGGAATCCGCTTACGAGTTGGAGGAGGTTACCGTGATGGCGAAGCAAGCGCAACGGAACAAGTTGGAGGTGAACGAGACTGCAATCGAATATGTGCAGCCGGTTTCGCTTTCCGATGTCATGATTCTGTTGCCGGGCAACCTCTATCAGCAAAATGCGCTTACTGGATTCTCGCTCAACACCAACCGTCAGGCTGGTAGCGACCAGAACACGTCCCTCGGTATCGGTTTGTCCTCTGATGGTGTGCCACAGACTTCCGACGGAATCCGCACGCAAATGGTTGGAATGGTATATGATAGGGGCGATGATTACAAAGAAAGGAACGAAAACTCTAACTATGATGGCAAGATCAAAGAACGGTCGAGCACCAATTCCGGCTCTGATCTCAGGTATGTCTCAACCGATCATATCCATAGCATCGAATACACCAAGGGTATCAGTTCCCCACGCTATGGCAACTTGTCCAGCGGATTGATTAAAATAAACTCCAAGTCGGGTGTCTCCCCTCTGCGTATCAGGACAAAAGTAGACCTGAAGAATAAATTGGTTTATGCGGGGAAAGGTTTTAAGCTTGGTGAAAAGGCGGGAACACTATATGCGGGCGTGGATTACCTGCATGCGGTGGATGATGTGCGTGATGAGATGGATAAGTTCACTCGCATCACGGCCCAAACGTATTACAACAACAAGTTCAAATTCGGGGATGGATATTCGTTGGACTTGGATGCGAAAGTCGCTCAAACGATTTCCGCCAATAAGATGAAGAAGGATGAACTGACTTACGAATACAATGAAACCTACAAGGCGGACTACGATAAAACTGACCTTATGCTGAAGGGTAAACTGAACCTTGGAAAGGCTTGGATCGACAATGTGGAATGGATCAATTCGCTCAACCGTGTCGACGACCGAATAGACCGCCACTATTGCGTGATCACCGCTAATCCGAAGAGCATGCCTAAATCGTACGAGGAGGGCGAGCATGAGGGTTACTATCTTCCGACCATGTATTACAGCGACTACTATGTGGAGAATACTCCAATCAATTTCTATACGCAGCTCAATCTGAACAGCCGTCTCTCCTTCAGCCAAAAGTGGAACCTGAACCTGGAGTATGGCGCGGATTTCCATTCGAGCAAAAACAAAGGAGACGGTGCGGTCGTGGCCAACCCGGAATATCCGCCATTCCCTTCCGACAACACCTATATGCGTCCGCGTGCCAATTGGAGCATCCCCGCATTGGAGGTGCTCGGCGCTTATCTGCAAGCCATCCTGACATTCAAACCCTCTCAGTCCCATTCTGTTAAGTTGGAGGCGGGCGGGCGCCTCACGGAAATGTTGAATCTTCCTGATGACTATGCGTTGAACCACAAGATGCTTAGCGAGCCGCGCATTAATTTCAGTTATCTCTTCGGAAAAAAGTTCAAAAGCAATCTCCGCTTCGGATACGGAGAGGAAAACAAACTCCCCACGTTGGACTACCTCTATCCGGAAAAAATGTACAAGGATTTTTGGGTGTTGAACGCCTATACGAATAACCCGGAATATAGGCATCTGATCACCTACACGCAGATCTACGACGCAACCAACAAAAAGTTGCGGGAAAATAAGAACCAAAAAATAGAAGTTGGCTATGACGCTAGCTATAAGAGCTTTGAGGTCTCTGTGACCGCTTTCCATGAGTTCAGCAATACGGGTTTCGAATATTTCCGCTTCTATGCGCCCGTAACCTACCCATACTACAACCAGCTAAGGGAGGATGCCGACATCTCCGGGAAGAAACCGGACAAGGAGGATTATGTGGCCTCTACGTTCAGCGAATTCGCTTTGTACCGGCAGGTGATGAACAGTAAGAAAATTGTGAAGAACGGTGTAGAGTACCGCTTGATCTTCCCTAAGATAAAGGCTATACAGACCAATGTGGAGGTGAACGGCGCATACTACAAAACAACGTATGGCACCAATCAACCGGACTATTTCTATCCGAACAGTAGGGTGGGAGACAGTAAGTACCCTTATGTCGGATTGTATGATCTGGACTGCAAAAACATTAAACAACAGTTCAATACGAATTTCTGGTTTAATACCCATATCCCTAAGTTCAGGCTCATCTTCACGAACTTCTTCCAGCTGGTGTGGTTCCAAACGGAGCAAAAGACGGATAATTACGAGGGGATATACAAGAAAACGCCGTACGCTTATGTCGATTTCGAGGGAAACACGCATGTCGTGACCGAGGCGGAGCGGCGGAAGATCAACTCGAAGGAGGAGACGCAGTGGTTCCAACTACTCAGGCAAAGTGCCACCAGTATGTATGAGACGGAGAAGAAGCCGATTTATCTGCTCTGGAATATTAAGGCGACGAAGGAATTGAACGATGTGGTTAAGCTGTCGTTCTTCGTCAATGGAATCTTGGATGTCCATCCTAAATATATAAACGATCAAAAATCGAAGACAAATCGGGAATGGAGCAATCCATATTTCGGGATGGAAATGGTTATGACTTTGGGTAAAACTAAAAATAGCGAAGCGAAATGATTTCTAAATTATTTAAAATATTAATAATCATGCTGTTGATTATTCCTTCTGCCTACGGGCAGGAGGCGCCGATATATGAATGGCAAACCACTCCTCTTTCTCCTTCGGAAAGGAGATGGACGGAGGTGTCGACTTCCATCGATGTGCGAAAATGCGCTGCGTTGAGGCTGCATCCTGTCTATCATGCGATGGTCAACGCGGAGAGGGACTCGGTGAAGGCGGACTTGGACTCAACCTTTCTTCCGAAACGTTTTTATGGCAAGCAAAACATTGTACTGACGTCATTGGGCTCAGGGAAAACGAAGGGCGATTTCATCCCATACGAAGGAAAATCCAATGAGGATTGGAGGTTATATGGACATGGAACCCATGATTTCGGGAAGCATGGAACGTTGTATGGAACCGTCCGATACGCCAGGGGAAAACATAAGGAGATCAGTTGGAGCGCAATGCGTTACCCCGAACTCTATTGGCCGTACATGCTGACCGACTCGACGGGTGGAGACAGTAATTTCGAATACTATGCGATAGAGGGTGGTTATGGTGTGAAACTCGATAAAGTCTATTTCGGAGCCATCGCGCAATTCGATGGTGAGTTGGCCCATAGAATGACCGACCCTCGGTTGAAAAACAATACAACTTTCCTTCAGCTTGGCTTTGATGCCGGCTATAGAACGCCTAAAGGTCAATGTCTAATGGTGGAGGCCAAATACCTTCGCAACAAGGAGCATGAGAGTGATAGTTATTGGAGACCAGGCGAACAGCAACGCTTCTTTGCCTTGTATGGGTTTGGTCTTTACGACAACAAGAAAAGTACCGTTGCGATGGGACGCTCGCGAATGTATTACATCAATGGATTCAGATCTCACCTCTCGTATGCTTCACCCACAGACAAAAAGATAAACACAACCCTAAACATGGGCTTGAAAATCGATAAGATGAATGTCGAGGAAAGCGATTATATAAGCTCGTATGGCAGGCGTACGACAACATTCACTCCGCAAATCGATATTAGGTGGAAAATCAATGAACGAAACGTGTTGTCGTTGTTTAGCGACAACATAATTGAAAAACGGTTGGGCTACGAGCGTGTGTATGAAAAGTATATCACAAATGCCGCAACCTCAACTTATGACTATAGGCAAATCGCTGAGAACCAATATTATACTCTTTCGGTGGCGCAAGGCTTAACCGCTCTGCGATATGCTGTCTCGTTCGGTAAATACAACACCTTAGGCGTCCAATGTGGAATGGGTTATTGCTATAGAAGCGAAAAAAATTCTTTTTACGATTTCTCTGTCATCAATAAGAACATCAGTGTTATCCCCCGCATCGATTATAGATTGTCTTCTCCTAAGCATGAATTGTCTGTGGGTGTGAATTGGGCCCATCAGATGGTGAAACAACATGACTACGAGGTGGATATAAAGACGTCAAGCATCCAACATCTTGACTTCCAGACATGTTTCGCTCCTTACGCATATTATGCCGCTGAATATGATATGCTTTCGGCTGACTTGACCTACGTGTATCATCTCAGAAAAGTAGGGTTGGGAATGCGTTTGAGGTATATGAACATCTCGGGCAATCGATTGGAGGATGTGGCATATGCCAAGGAGATTGGATTCAACTCGGTTTGCGCAATGATCTCTCCGCAAACGGATAGGCACGACGAGCATTGGCTGAATGGTTCGCTCTTTGTTTTATTCTGAACAGCAGGCTTGCAAGAACAGAAACAATAAGTTTTTATGGTGGATATTTTTATGGATTTGTTAACTTTGGCAGATGTAAGTTATGGATAAGATTTTTGATATAAAAAGTTTTTTAGGTGTTATATTCTTCCTTGTGATGCCTTGCTCCACTGTGTGGGGCGAAGAGGAAGAACTGTGGGACATTGAGACTGCCGAGTTGGAGGAGGTTGAGGTTGGCGCATTTGCGGGCAACACGAAGATGGAGAAGGTGAACCATGTCGAGCAGATCGGGACGGAAAAATTGGTGCGCGCCGCTTGCTGTAACCTCGGCGAATCTTTCACGTTTAATCCTTCCGTGGATGTCTCCTACAGTGATGCGGCTACGGGTGCCAAGCAAATCAAGCTCTTGGGTCTGAGCGGCAAGTATGTGCAGATGCTGACGGAAAACGTGCCGAACCTGCGTGGGGCGGCGATCCCTTATGGTCTGAGCTATGTGCCGGGACCGTGGATGCAGTCCATCCAAGTGAGCAAGGGGGCTTCGAGCGTCAAGAACGGTTACGAGAGCACCACGGGGCAGATCAATATCGAGTACAAGAAACCGCAGGGTGAGGAGGAATTCAATGGAAACCTGTTCTTCAATTCGCACCTGAAGTATGAGGCGAACGCGGACGGTAATATCCATCTGAACGACCGCTTGTCCACGAACCTCCTGCTCCATTTCGAAGACCAGCGGATGAAGCATGACGGCAACGGGGACGGTTTCATGGACTCGCCTTGCCAGCGTCAATATAATTTGATGCATCGGTGGTCATACCTTGCGAAACGGTGGAAGAGCCAGATCCTTTTCCATGTGCTCCGTGACGAGCGCAACAGTGGCATGGTCGAGTCGGACGAACTGACGGTGCCGCTCTATCGGGTGGGTGTGACGACTAATCGTTACTTGGTTCAGTGGAAAAATGCATATATCGTTGATTATCAGAAAAACACATCCGTCGCTTTGATGCTGCACGGCTCTTGGCATGATGCGGATAATGATTTCGGACGTTCGTTCTATGATGTGACCCAGAAAAATGGTTACGCCCAACTGATGTACGAGTCGGATCTGACGGATGCGCATAACTTGGCGGCCGGACTCTCGCTCAACCATGATCTATATGACGAGGCTTCCTCTTTGTATTTGAACCCGCAGGAGCTGGATAGGGAGACCTCCTCTGGCGGGTATCTGCAGTACACTTATAAGCTGAAGAAGAAGCTGACGGCCATGTTGGGCGGACGCTGGGACTATTCCTCCCGCTACGGTGGTTTCTTCACGCCGAGGGTACACCTGCGTTATTCCCCTACGGATCATCTGACGTTCCGTTCATCGGCGGGGAAGGGTAGACGTACGCCGCACGCTTTGGCGGAGCATTCCCAGATGATGGCGTCGGGCAGGACGTTCTATTTCGCGGAGCGTCTGAAACAGGAGGAGGCGTGGAATGTGGGCGTCTCCGCTCATCTCCTGTTGCCGGTCCATAAGAGAGACTTGGAGGTGAATGTGGAGTATTACTACACGGATTTCCAGAATGTGCTGGTGGTCAATGTGGATGGTGCGAGAGGTGCGCACACCGTCAGCTTCGAGAACTTGGATGGTTCCAGCTACAGCCATACGGTGCAGGTGGATGTCACCTATCCTTTCGCGGGACGATGGGAGGTGATGGTCGCCGGGAGGTTCAACGATGTGCGGACCACCTACGACGGGGAGTTGCGCATCCAACCCTTCTCGCCCCGCATGAAGGGTTTGCTGACATTGTCGTACAAGACAAATCTAGATATCTGGCGCTTTGACGTGACGGGTCAGCTCAACGGCAAGGGGAAACGTTACGACCAGACGGACTATCCCACCTACTTCCAATTGCAGGCTCAGGTGTCGAGGGAGTTCCGCTATTTCACGCTCTATGCGGGTGGTGAGAACCTGACCGCCTATCGGATGGACGAGCCGATTCTGCATGCGGAGAATCCGTGGAGCGAAGCCTTTGACGCCACGCAGGTGTGGGGTCCTACCCATGGCGCAATGGCCTATGTCGGCATGCGTTTTAACCTGAAAAGGAAGAAGTAAATTTAAATTCGATACGATATGAAAAAGATTTTTTTATTGGGCATGCTCCTCTCTGTCTCATTGAGTGGCATGAGTGCGGAGAAGGAAGCGAAAGGCGCTCGGTTGGATACGCTCGTAGTGACGACGCAACCGGTCATGCACTGCATGAAGTGTGAGAATAAGATCAAGTCCAATGTCCGTTTTGTGAAGGGCACGAAGTCGATCGAGACCTCCGTTCCTAACCAGACGGTGACCATCGTGTACGACACGAAGAAAGCCTCTGTGGCCGACTACGAGAAGGAGTTTGGTCGGATAGGGTATGAGATCAAGGTGCTGTCGCCTAAGCAGTAGGGTGGTTCGGGCTATAACCGATGAAATAGTTTGGCTGGGTTCCGTCAAGGAATTCAGCCATTTGTTTTGTGAAATAACAATCTTTTGACCCGTTTTGTCAATTAAATTTTTATCTTTGATACCGAGATGTTTTGTCAGCCCTCCTACCACTGACAACAGCGAAGCTATACTAATAGGCAAGTGTTTTTTGGGGGGGACAAATGGATATTGCTCGAATTGTGGCATTTCGTGGAGAATTAGGATCGCAAAAAGAGTTTAGTATGAAATACGTAGTTCTTATATTGTCGCTTGCATTTATGATGTCATGTTCCTCTAAAAGACATCTGAATTCCGATGATGTTCTAGGTTCAAGGGCATTGTCTGTGTGGATAGTCAGTTACGTGGACGGAAAAGGGCATATTCCGACTAAGGAAGAGTTCTTGGATTGGAACAACGATGGAATTATATATTCTCTTCAAGAACTATACGATGTTCCATTAGATGAAGCAAAAAAGATCGTAAAGGATTCTATAGTTGGAGGAAAGAAAAAGTTGGAATATGTGGAAATGGTAGATACAACATATGGGACATTAGCGAATATGCCCTCTAAGATTGTCGCATCCCACTATTTGTCACAACATAAAAAAATAAAGTTTGTTGAGGTTGGAGATTCAATCTTAAAAGTGATCGATTATGGGGTGTTAAACGAGAAAGGTGAATGCGCTAATTTTGTGATTGATATGAATCGGGTCCATGGGGGCGAATTAATTCCAGTTGATACAACCCCAACTAAAAATCCTGTTGTGGATGATATGTACACTGAATGGGCAGATGAAACACAAGATATAGTAGAAGTAGACAAGAAAGCCCAATACCCTGGTGGTACAATAGCCCTACAACAGTATCTCAAAAACAACCTGAACTATCCCAAGGAGGCTATAGCCCTTAAGAAACATGGCACGGTGATAGTGAAATTCGTTGTCGGCGAGGATGGCGCTATTTCTGACGTCACTGTGATTCGAAGTGTAGATCCACTACTTGACCAAGAGGCGGTTCGTTTTGTGAAAAGTATGGGCTATTGGGTACCTGCCACCGTAGGTGACAGGGCGGTACGGTCATCGGTTAGACTGCCTATAAACTTTAAATTATAAAACTCCCCAGAAAATAAAGTGGAAACATGGGAATAATAAGTAGATTGTTTAGTCGTGAACTTATCTTTAGAACAGATAATCCGTATACTGGTAAACCAATGGATGGAACTGTTGCACAAATAAATGGGAAGTGGAAAGATGAATACTTGAAAATTCTCAATGAAAAGGAAGTTAAACATTTATTTTTAAATACTGCTTTAGGATGGAATTGTGAAAATTACGATTTTCTCTGTCATCTTGGATTTTTGGAAACTCTTGTTGTACTAGAAGAGGATGACATTACTATCAAACAGGTAGAATCATTGAAATGTCTTCATACTTTGGAAATAGACGCTCCGAATCATTATGACATCGATTTTTCAGTATTTAAATATTTAGAGACCCTTTCTTGCTGTGTAGAAAAGCCCATTCCATCTATTTTTCAATGCTCTAGTTTAAAAGAGTTATATCTTGATGAGTTCAAAATGGGGGACAACCATCAATTTTCTCAATTGTATAATCTAGAAAGTTTGACTATTGGTAATTCCAACATCTCCAATATTGATTTTGTACAGAATATGCCTAATTTAAAGAAGTTTGTAATTCTGAATAATAGAAAGATAACTGATTTTAGTCCGATATCAACCATACAGAATTTAAATTGGTTAGAGTTGCGCGGTGTAAAAAACCTACATTCTATTGATTTTCTTGAAAATCTAAAGGAACTGAATGTGTTGCTATTGGAATGCGGGGCAATTGAATCAATACACCCAATACAAAATCATCAGGAACTTAAAGCTATATCATTAGGGAACCAAAGGTTTTCTATCGATGATGGCGATTTGACGCCAATAGAGACGCTGAATAATTTATCGATGTTGTTTATACCAAACAAGAGAACATACAATGCTCGCGTCAACAATCTCTGGAATTGGGATAATTACGGCAACCCAAGACATGATTGGATAAAACATTTCAATTAATAAGATAGGAAAGGGTGAATTTATGGTACATGCAATAAATATGAAACATATAAAGATTATCATTGCGTTTAATATCGTCTGTCTTTTGCTTTTTGCTTATGCGATAGTTGATTATGCAAAAGAACACAAAGGAACTTTCCTGTCGGATGAAGTATTTATTGAGATGCCTATAAATGGTGTGGTCTCGGAGACGTTCAGAGCAGATCACAATACTTTCTATGTTCGTTTCATTGAAGATCACTATCTCCTTTATCGGCATATAAACGGAAAATATGAAGGGATAATAGCCCCTGGAGATTCTGTCTATAAAGAAGAAAAGTGGGATTATATGATTATAAAAACAAGGGAGGGAGATATTAAAATTACGGTTAACTCCGAGTGGGAATAACTGTGAGTGCGCTTAGACCTGAGAAGTTCTGATGTTTTCCATCCCAATTAGATGATGAGGTTATTATAATTCCACGATTGGAGTAGCATTTCCGTGAAATCACGTGCTTTTTTGCGTGGAAAAATATAACTTTGGGTGATTATTGCCGAACGATTGTCTAAACAGAACGAAGAAGATGAATTGCACGTATGAAGTAATATTTGATATTGGAGAAGTCAAGGATGGATTGTTTGACCATGATCCCGAATTGAATGGTTCATTGATCCCTTGCCTCATAGAGTCTTGTTTCGGAGAAAGCTGCGTGACGACGGTGCTGAGCGGACCTCAACTGATCTGTTGCAAGGTGCGGACGGAAAAGAACTTGCAGGAGACCGCTGATACCATCGTGAAGAAAATGGAGCAGGTATGCCCCCACATCGCGATGATTCACGAGAGCGGAGATGAGGAGCGGATAAACTATAAACTCGGGGAGAAATCTTCTGTCCATGTTTCCCTGAAGAACGAAGGGGAACAACCGCAGGAGGAGAATGACGAGGTGGATTATAGCGTCTTCAGCAACAAGGAGGAGCTGGACGATATCATTAAAAACATCAACAACCTCATCGGCTGGGACTCCTTCAAGCAGTTCGTCAACGAGGCGGTGCCTGTCGTCGCCGATATGCATAAAAGGGACTCGTTGGACAGTTTCAAGGCGCAGAATTATCTCTTCTCGGTCAATGACGGATGCGGCCTGACGCGGGTCATCAACCTGCTCACCCTTTTCGAGGTGGAGTTGGGCGTTTTCACCAAGAAGTTCTATTTCGAGTTCGTGCTCTCCGATGAGACGCAGGGACGGAAGATCAACGTCAAAGACTTGTTGAACATCCTTTACGACAAGGAGAATTATGACAAGCTTGTCTGTCTGGACATCAGCGAGTTCATGGTCAAATCCAAGCAGCGTGAGCTGAAAGACCTACTTCTGGAGATTTCGCACGTCTCCGGCAACTTCAATTTCGTCTTCCGTGTCCCTTACATAGAGCCTCATGAGCTCAAGAAAATAGAGGATTCGCTTTCCGATATCCTTTTCATCAAGACATTCACCATCCCGCCTTTCTCGGACAAGGAGATCCGGCAGTATGCGGAGCGTATGCTCGACCCGCTACGCCTTGAGATGGAGGAGGAGGCTTGGGAGGTTTTCTTTTCCCGGATCAGGGAGGAGAAGAGTGACGGACGCTTCTACGGCCTGCGCACCGTCAAGAAGGTCTTCGATGAGACGGTATTGCTCAAACATCAGGCGGATGCCCGGAACCGTGGCGCTTCCGACGACACCATACGTTGTGAGGAGATTAAGCCCCTTTCGGTCACATACGGCGTCCAGGGGAAGGATGCCTTCGACGAGTTGTCCGAAATGATAGGCATGGAGAAGATCACCGAACGTATCCGTGAAATCGTGGCGCAGGTGGAGGTCTCCGCGAAGAATGATAAGCTGGACCGACCTTGTATGCACATGCGTTTCGTGGGTGCGCCGGGTACAGGTAAGACGACGGTGGCGCGTATCATCGGACGGATATTCGCCGAGCATAAGCTGCTTAGCAATGGTTATTTCTTCGAGTATGGTGCCCGTGATTTCTGCGGGGAATATATCGGTCAGACTGCCCCTAAGACCGCGGCGATCTGTCGTGACGCCTATGGCTCGGTCCTCTTCATCGACGAGGCCTATGACCTCTACAGGGGAGGCGTGGGGTCTGAAAACGATTATGGTAGGGAGGCTCTCACCACGCTCATCTCGGAGATGGAGAACCATCGTGACAACCTTGTGGTCATCATGGCCGGGTATAAGGCGGAGATGGAGAAGCTGATGCAGGGAAACGCCGGGCTTCGGAGCCGTATGCCTTTCCTGGTCGAGTTTCCTTCCTACACGAAGGAGCAACTTGCCCAAATATTCATGCTGATGGCGGAGAAGCATTTCGCCTGCCAGAAGGAGCTGAAGCCTGCCGTGGAGCAGTACTTCGACGAGTTGCCGCAAAGCTACATCAGTTCGGAGGAGTTCTCGAACGCCAGGTTCGTGCGTAACCTTTATGAGCGCACATGGTCCAAGGCGGCGATGCGGGCGCAGCTCAATGGGCTGAAGGAGGTTGTTCTATGCCAGGAGGATTTCTTCGCCGCCAAATCGGAGAAGGAGTTCAGCGAGAAACTGACGACCGGCAGGAATAGGGTAGGGTTCTGATCTACTATGCGGTCAGAGAGCCCTAGATATAAAAAAACGTACTTGGATTCATACATTGCGTATGAGGGTCCAAGTGCGGTTGGTCCTTAATTAACTCGTCCCGATTTTAACGGGGCACTAGTAATACTTGATATATTCCCTCAAATATTTAAATGGGAAAGGAACAACAGTTAATTGCCCGTTACGAACAAATGTCACACCCATAAGAGGTAAAAGTTTGTCGAAGAATAGCGATGATCCCTCATACGATTCTATTCGACGAATAGGGACGCCTGATAAAGTGCTATTTATTCCAACCCCCATCTCTCCAACAAAATAGTGCAATTGATTGTCTTTTTTAAATGTTTTCACGTCAAGTAATGCTGACAAATAGTTGTTGCGTGCTTCTTTATTTTTTAGTTTGTTATTGCCTTTTGCCAATTCTTCTTTTAACCCCAATATGTCTGGAACGGTATGTAATCCAGTCTCATGGATAACATTGATATCGGCTCCATATTTAACAATGCCTTTTATAGTCTCTTTCTCACAGGATGTGAAGATTTTCAAATATTTATGGTATTCATCAGATGAGAACAAATCATTCTCTTGTTGTCGTATCTCAAATTGACCGTTGGGTTTTATGGTCATAAAATAGAATTGTCTGTTTTTTCCTCCATTTTCAGTTTGTATATCGTGCTCTATGCCAAATATCAAATTGTTATCGAATTGAAATTCAGACCAATTGACAATAGAGATTGTTTTATTTCTTAAATCATCTTTAATGATTAATTCTTCAGCAACATTGAAAGCGACTGCTCGAAGATACGTGTCAGAACCTTTGTCATTAAAATTGTCCGTCGTTATGTGCTGAACGGTATATTTTGACAGGTCTTCATCGTGTGGGTCAGCAATGTTTTTGCCATAATATTCATCGTTGTGTATCAACCGTAAATTATATGCACCCTTCGACAATCTTTTGGTTTTTCTTACGGATATTCCAAAATTTGACTTGAATACAGATGTTATTTGTTCGCATTGAATTGCCGACTTCTCATTCTCTACTAAATCGACTAAAACAACTTTTTGTTTTGATAGCAAATCAGTGAGTCTTTTGCTCAGCAAATTTTTTTCTCTATTACTCGAATATTCTATGGATGACTCTATTTCTTGTGGTTCAAAGTCTAATTTAGCAAGTCCATTATATTTCTCGTTGAATTGCGAAATCACTTTTGCAATGATTCCCATCTTACTTTCGTCAAAAGCATTTTCATTAGAAATGTCGAGAAACGTTTTGCTTGTCTTTTTATCGAATATCTTACGCTGAATAAATTCATCCTGCTTTTCGTCGTCTTTGAGTTTGCGACGTAATGAATAATTGGCAGAAATTGTGTATCGCGGGAACTCCGATATTTTCCGCTTGCCAAAATCCATTGCGTTTTTATATTTCAATGTGTTGAACGTGCAAATATTCCAAGTTAATATACCCGATGTCAAACGAATGTCCATGGTAGGAATACTGATGATTTCCGATTTGATTCGTTTTATCCAATTGGGATGGAAGCAATACAAATGTCCTGTGACATTATTATACGATTCAAACTTAGTCTGACGTGTGCCAATTGCATTCAAAAGAAGTTGCAACAAGTAATAATCATTGGTTTTCCCCGACAAGTAATCAGTTAGGGTGATCTTGTCACCATCTTTCAGTTTGTGAATATTTTCCAATAAATCATGCTTGCTTTCCATACCTTTCTTCAGCATTAGCAAATATTCTTTTATCGAAACATACACTGTTGATATAATGCATTTGTTGGCCGACAATTCGTCAATCATCTTCGCTCCTGATGGAAACCGATCATCTGTCGTTTTCAACGAATAAACATCATATATCGAGGCCATTTGTACAGCATCTAATTCGTATACAATTCGATTAGTCTTTATTTCCATAAGTACTTATTAATAACATTTATTGAATCAATAGAAAGCTTAACCTGTTTTCCATCTTCCACATAGAGTTGTGGTATTTCTATTAATGAACACTCTTCTCTTTGTAATGGTGGTTTACATTGGCGTTCGGTTGTCGAATAAATATTAACAATTAACACCTTTTCTGCTCCGCATTTTTTTGCTTTAGCAAAAATCTCTGAGCGTATTTTTTCTGATTGCTCTAGGCCTAGATTAATTTCTTTCCATTTTTTAAAATCCACATAAATGTTTTTACTTGGTACTTGATAATCAAAGAATTCATAGACCGAACTATCTTCTATGTCAACCAATTCAACACCTATTGTGTCTTTAAAGATTTGTTTTCCTACAACTTCGCCCAATGCTCCCTTATATATTCGACTATATAAAGATGGTGACATCAAATATTTGCTTGGTTTCCATGATGTAGCATAGCCTTTCCTCACAAACATTTCTTTGATACCTGGAATTTTCATTAGCGTTTTCAACTGGCAATCATCTTCGGATACTTCTTGAGATAATTTCTTTTTAAAACTAATTGCATTAATTTTCCAGTAGTCCTCTGACTGGTCATACCAATATGCAGATTGTTCTTCTGGCAATTCAATATACCTGTCATAAAGTGGAAAAGTTTTGAATTCTTGCTCGTTTGGAGCTGGTAATTTTAATACGTACGATCGCATTTGTTTCCAATCATCTATTTTGTTAGCTGTCCACTTATCTTCCCAACTTAAATAATTACTAATTGTTCGTGATGTGTCTGTTTCGATTTTTTTAGCCTTATCTTCATATAATGTTGGTGCGGAAGGCTGAATGCCACTTTTCTCTAATTCATAAAGTAGTTTTTCAAATTCAGGACTCAACGGAATTGCCGTTCTTACCAAAGGATCAATTACATTTGAAATATCTTTGTCTGCAAAAATGTATATGTTCTTGTTCTTCTTATTGGTACGACAAATACGCCCACAACCTTGATTTATCACTTGTGTTGCTAATCCTTTGTATGGTTGCATACTTTCAAAGTTCATTTCTTTTTTTCTTGTGCATGGTATGCCACACAACTTTCTAGAGCCAATATTTATCAGTTCTCTTTTTTGAGTCTCACTTATATCTCCGTTCTGACACAAATACTCCATTTCAAAAACAAACTTCAAGAAATCATTATCATTCCATTTCAACTGTGAAGTATCATATAAATTGCTGATTATATGTGTAGGTTTGTCCAAATAGATTGCATCAAAATCTTTCTTATTATCCTCGTATAGGTCATTTATTTTCTCCACTTCGATATCTTTGGGGATTATATATTGCGGGTTCTGTCCAGTACCTAAGGTTTTGTAAACAGATATCACAAATAATTTTTCTCCTTGGCTTAATCGATCTGTTATTCTCTTTAGATTATTGTCATAACCATCTCCTTCATTATTTAAATATTCTACAAAATTCTTAGCTCCACCTTTTTCTCCTGTTATTCTATCAAAAATTAATGATAATATTTCACTATCCAAATCATTTCCTTTTTTGGGGTGTAAATTCATAAAACACAAGAAAGACTTAATATCATCGTGCGAATAGAATTGTTTGAATGCCCACGATATTTTGTAAAATCTATATTTTTTATAATTGTCAGTGCCATAACTGTTATTTAATGCTTCTGTTATTTCTTGTGCATCTGTTTCTGGAACAATGTCCAACCATGCATCATCGGCATATTCTTTTTCTGAAATTTTATTGATTTTAACATTGATATTAGTTTTATGATAATCCTTCCTTGATTTGTCAAGGAAATCTTTCAATTGCTTTTGTTCTCTTTCCGACAAGACATAGTATTTATCAAGCAACTTGCGTTGCAAATAATCAATATCGTAGTTTCCTAAAACGGTTTTAAGTGTGGCCGTCGCCGATATACCAACAATCTTTGCAACTTTAGCCATTTTCTCCATCACAGATTCAGGTGTTTCATTATAGGAGTATAAAGTTACTTCTGATTGTTCCGCATTGCTAAATTCGTCATTCTCCAGTCGTGTATAGCGAAATCCATTTTTATAGAATGATGTATCGAATTTATCCATTTTAGAAATCTCACTTTTCTTATCATTCTCTGCCCGTAAAATCGACATCACCTGAGTAGAAATGTAGTCGCTATATGGATTGTCAAGAAATAAGTTCAGAAAAGAATCAACGGCGGTTTTAAGGTTCACACCTTTTTTGCTAATATAGTCTTTGGCGATATATGAAACTCCATTCTGGAAATACGTCAGTTTACTTTGTATTTTAGACAAAAGTTCATAAAGTGTATATGTTTTATTGTTGTTATCTTCTGATTTATCATTAATAATGTTCTGTTTTTTCTTGGGGTCAGTTTCCACTATTAGATTCTTTTCTGTAGTTAGTCCCCAATATCCATTATCATGAAATAAAAAACTATCTGTAGATTTAATTTCATTTGATGTCTTGAACACGTATTTTAAACAATAGTCTTCGCTTAATTGATTGAAATTTTTCAAATTATTATCAATTGTATTTGTATTGTATGGTGTCCCTGTATAGATAGTTGGAAAATCGGTATAATTTAATCCTTGTGTGATTTTTTTCGCTAAACTTATCAGATTGATTTTGTTGTTTTTATCACCGATGATTCTGTTGAGAATAGTTTCTTTTGTTGCATCGAATTCGTCGATGAAAACATATGCACCTTTAAACCACTTGCTATCGATAAGTTTTTCTGTGGGGTCTACAAGAGTATTATATGGCAGCATGAATTTGTCCATACTCATAAAATATACTTGCCGCTCTGATGTGTAAACCATCGGATATAATTTGCCAACCCAATGCCACGCTTTATCTTTTTTTATTTTTTCTAGTAGTTCATCTTTCTTGCATTCTTTTGTTAAAAAATATAACAACTCATTACGGAATTCGCGTTCTGCGACACGACCAGTTTCTATGTTTTCATCACCAATACGTAGTATTTCCTTGCGAACAGCAACTAACATATTGAGTTTAGAGGAACTAGCAAGAGTTTGTTGTTCCAATTTAATCTCTTTAACCAAATTGTCAGTCAGGTTTTCTTTTATACAATCCATTACTGACTGAATCCTTAAAACTCTTTCGTCAAAATCATCACCTTTGTACATTCTTCGCAATTTATCAACGGGAAGATTCTTCTTTTGAGTTGTAATGAAAAACACCTTCTGTTCTCGGTTGCGTAAAAGCAAATCGGCAATATATTCAAGGACATGGTGAGTCTTGCCAGAACCAGTTGTTAATGGCAATAACATTAATCCAGAAGATTGATCGTTGATTTCTAAAAAATTACGCAATATATCTTTCATTTTTTTTTATTAATATTTCTGTTTATGCCTTTTTTCTTTAAAGAGAGAGAATTTCAAGTGTTGATTGATTATATTCAAAAAAAGGGTGCAGGCACGTTCTGTATGAACTATGCTTGCACCCTCATATCGGGTAAGCATATCGCTTATTGAATCATAAACTCTTGCGGTTAGAAGCTTTGCCCGCAGGTTAGTTGGTGAACTTCAGCTTGTCTCCGTCCCTGTCCACCACGATCGGTTTGTCACGGTTCACCGATTGGGAGATGAGCGCCTTGGAGAGCTCATTCAACAACAACCTTTGAATGGTCCTCTTGATAGGCCTTGCGCCGAACTGAGGGTCGTAACCCTCTTGGGCGATCAATGCCCTCGCGTCTTCCGTCACGTTCAGCTCCACATCGCTCTCCTTCAACATCTTATGGAGACTGGCGATCTGCATGTCGACAATCGCCTTGGTGTCATCCTTCGAAAGAGGGGAGAACATGATGATCTCGTCGATACGGTTCAGGAACTCAGGACGGATGGTCTCCTTCAACAGACCCAACACGTCTTCTTTCGCCTCCGCCAATGTTTTCTCACGGTTCTCGTCCGTGATGTTCTCGAACTTCTCCGCGATGAGGGAAGAACCGAGGTTGGAGGTCATGATGATGATCGTGTTCTTGAAGTTGACGACCCTGCCTTTGTTGTCGGTCAATCGTCCGTCGTCCAGCACCTGAAGCAGTGTGTTGAAGACATCCGGGTGCGCCTTCTCGATCTCATCGAACAAGACCACCGAGTATGGTTTACGACGGATGGCCTCGGTCAGTTGTCCACCCTCCTCGTAGCCGACGTATCCCGGAGGTGAACCGATGAGTCGGGTGGAGGATATCTTCTCTTGGTACTCGGACATGTCTATACGGGTCATCATATTCTCGTCGTCGAACAGCAGTTCCGCCAAAGCCTTCGCCAGCTCGGTCTTACCCACACCTGTCGTGCCCAGGAAGATGAATGAGCCGATAGGCTTCTTAGGGTCTTGCAGACCCGCCCTGCTTCGTCTCACGGCATCGGAGACCGCTCTGATGGCCTCGTCCTGACCGACGATACGTTTGTGGAGTTCCTCCTCGAGGTTCATCAACTTATCCTTTTCGGTCTGCATCATCTTGGTGACAGGGATGCCCGTCCATTTGGAGACTACCTCGGCGATATCTTCCTCGTCCACCTCCTCCTTGACGAGCGGATCGGCGCATTGGATGTCGGCCAGCTTCTTCTGTGCCTCGGCGATACGGTTCTCCGCCTCTTTCACCTTTCCGTAGCGGATCTCCGCCACACGTCCGTAGTTGCCTTCACGCTCCGCCTTCTCAGCCTCGAAGCGCAGTTGCTCGATCTCTATTTTGCTCTGTTGGATGATGTTGATCTGCTCTTTCTCAGCCGTCCATTTGGCGCCGATGTCCTGCATCTGCTCCTTCAGGTTGGCGATCTCCTTCTCCAACTTATTGAGTTTAGTCTTGTCGTCTTCCCGCTTGATGGCCTCACGCTCGATCTCCAATTGCTTGATCTCACGTGCCTTGTTATCCAACTCCTCCGGTACGGAGTCTATCTCCAGCCTTAGCTTAGCGGCCGCCTCATCGATCAGGTCGATGGCCTTGTCTGGCAAGAAACGGTCCGTGATGTATCGGTTGGAAAGCCTTGTGGCCGCGATGATAGCGTTATCCTTGATACGCACCTTGTGGTGGTTCTCGTAACGCTCCTTCAATCCACGCAGGATGGAGATGGTGGTCGCCTCGTCCGGCTCGTTGACCATGACGATTTGGAACCTACGCTCCAAGGCTTTATCCTTCTCGAAATATTTCTGGTACTCGTCGAGGGTAGTCGCACCGATGGCTCTCAGCTCACCTCTGGCGAGGGCTGGTTTCAGGATGTTGGCGGCATCCATGGCGCCGTCGCTCTTGCCTGCGCCTACCAAGGTGTGGATCTCATCGATGAAGAGGATGATCTCTCCGTCCGATTTGATCACCTCGTTGATGACCGATTTGAGTCGCTCCTCGAATTCTCCTTTGTACTTCGCACCTGCGATGACGGCACCCATGTCCAAGGAGTAGATCTTCTTGGTCTTCAGGTTCTCTGGCACGTCGCCACGCATGATTCGTTGCGCCAAGCCCTCCGCGATGGCGGTCTTACCCGTACCAGGCTCACCGATGAGGATAGGGTTGTTCTTTGTCCTACGGCTAAGGATTTGTAGCACCCTACGGATCTCATCATCCCTTCCGATGACAGGGTCCAGCTTACCGGCTTGCGCCCGCTCGTTGAGGTTGATCGCATAGTTGTTGAGAGCGTCGTAGGTCTGCTCGGCAGACTCGTCCGTCACCTTCTTCCCTTGTCTCAGTTCGGCGATGGCATCCTTCATGGCTTGGTAGTTCAAGCCCGCGTCCTTCAGCAAGGCTGCCGTAGGACTATCCACCGCGATCAGTGCAAGCAAGATATATTCCAGGGAGACAAACTGGTCACCCTCTTCCTTCGACATCTCCTCCGCCTTCTTCAACACTGCGTTCGCACTGTTGCTCAAATAGGTGTCTTCGTTGCTCCCCGTTACCTTAGGTAGACGCAAGATCATCTTGATGACGACCTCATTGAGTTGTTCGGTGTTTACGTTCAGTTTGTTGAATACGAACTTCGTGACGTTCTCGCCCACTTTCAGGATACCCTTCAGCAGGTGGACAGGCTCGATAACCTGCTGGTTACGCTTGTTGGCGTAGTTCACAGCCTCTTGTATCGCCTCCTGACTTTTGATCGTATAATTCTTAAAGTTCATAACTCTGTTGTTTTTAATGTTCACATCAAATATACATCAAATAGTTTGCCAATCATTATATTCTGACAAATTGTCTACAATGAGTTATGCGCTTCTGTCATTTTGTCCTCTCTTTGTCCGAACGAAGGGGTATGTGTCACTCCTGCTTTCCCTTTACCACCTTGCTGTAACCATGGTCTGTCTGGATGATGTAAAGGCCTGGTAGCCAGTCCGCACCCATCTCCTTCTCGTCAGACAATGTGCCATGTTCCACTGTTTGTCCCAAGGCGTTCGTGACATGGTACTGACCATTACCCTTGATGGTGACGGTGACATTGAACGGATTAGGGTAGGCGATGTTGTCGGATTGCTTCGTCTCCTCCACCAGGGTGTAGTCCACCATGCAGTCCGTATTGTCCACGTAGCAGTTCCATTGGCTTGGCGTAGCGTTCTCCGTTCTTTCTCCATAGACGATGCCTAAGCCTACCGTGCTCATGTAGAACCTGCCGTAGGTGTTCCAGTCTCCGACCACGAACTGACCGTTGCCTGGTCCGCCGAACTGGTGTTGCTCATCGTTGATGTGGAACCAACTCTTTCCGTAGTCTTCCGACAGATAGAGACCCACACCGCAGTTGTTGACGTTGCCCCAGATGTAGAGCGCGTAATCGCTTCCTTTGCCTAAGCCGGTGCCGACCGCCTCGCAACTGTTGACGTTGGCTACCTTGGTGAAGCTCTCTCCGTAGTCGTTGGAGAAGTAGAGTCCGTTGCTACCGCCTGGCGCATAGAGTTGCCCCTCTTTGCCTGGTATGATGGCTATTCTGCCGTATTCGTTGTTGTTGAGGCTCTCCTTGGTGAAGGTCTCTCCGTAGTCTGTACTACGGTAGAAGGCGTTCTTCCCGCCAGCGTAGACGTAGGCGTCGTTCTCAGGATCCACTTGGATGTGGGTGGCGGCGTCCGTTCCGCTGATCTTGGTCCACGAGGAACCATTGTTGTCCGAATAGTAGATGCCGCTGGTGCCCGGACCAGGGATGATGAAGAAACGGTAGGAGCCGTTACGTTTCGTGATGGCGCATTTCCCCTCGTTGGAGACTTGTGGCGCGCAGGTGTTGCAGTAAGGGTTCTGGTAGGAGAAATCGGTCTTGGCGCACTCCTTCCAACCCTTGTGACCGCTGGTGGTGTAGAAGAAGCCAGCGTTGGCCACACGCATCATCACCTTAGGGTCTTTGCTGTAGTAGTTGATACCGCCTGTCGTGCCGGGCGCCGGGTCGTGGATCGGGGCGAACTGGTGGATGTCGTCGTGGATGAAGCCCGTGTAGTCTCCGATCACAGACATCAGGTCACCGTTTGGTACGCTGACGAGGTCCAGTGCGACTGTCTCCTCCAGTCCGTTCACGTCGAAGTGGAAGGTAGGTGTGCCTTCGCACCAGATGTGCTCGCAGGTGAAGATACCGTTGCCGGAGGTGGTGGAGATGATGTTATCGTCTTGCGGGTCGAAGCATAAGCTTCCGCTCCAGTGGATAGCGTAGCCAGGGATCCATGTCACATTGTTGCTGGTGAGTTTCATGTTGTTCTGCAGGCTGCGCCATGTCTTTCCGCCGTCGGTGGAGGTCCAGTAGATGTCTCCGTTGGCGCTGGCACCGTTGTCCCATTGTTGAGGAATCCAGGTGTTGTTGGTGGATACGACAAGCTTGTTAGGGTCGGAAGGGGAGACTGCCACGTCGCCTAATCCGTAGTTCTTGCTTGGGGAGATATCCTCCGCTTTTTTGCTCTGTGGATCATAGCGGAAGACTGCGCCCGCCGTGCCAGACACGCAGGCGTTGGAGTAGGCGATGAGCAATTTACCGTTGCCGTCCATCTTCATCCTGCAAGGGATGTATTGCGTAGGCAGTGCGGCGATGTCCGACCATGAGGTGCCACCATCTTCCGAAACGTACAGGTTGGATGCGCCAGTGCGTGATATGCCGACGAAGATGCGTTGCGTCTTGCCGTTCTTCACGGAAGAGCCGTCGAACACGATGGCGGTGGTACCGTTCTCGTCAGGAGTGGTAGGGTAGCTGTTGCTGCCCCAGCTTGGCCATTTGACGCTCTTGGTGTATACATCATTGAGGGAAGTGACCGCTTTCCATGTCTTGCCGCCATCTTCGCTCTTAATGAGTGGGTTGTTGGCGCGTCCGCCGCAGAATATGATGTCGCTATTGTTCGGGTCCACCGCGATGCGTTCGCCGCAGTTACGTCCCTGACCGTTGCCATGGGCGAAGATGAGGGAGGTCACGTCCACCGTCTCGAAGCTCTCCCCGCCATCCTTGGAGTACATGATGGCAGTCTTCTGGTTGCTGAAGTATTGGCAACCGCCCAAGAGGTAGATGTTCTTTTCGTTCTGCGGGTCGATGGCTAAGGCCTCGATGCTCAGCAGACCCTTGTCCTCTTCGGAGATGAAGTTGGTGATAGGCTGCCAGGAGCAGTTGTCCGCTCTCCATTTGTAGGCGCCACCCACGTCTGTGCGGGCGTATTTGGACTTGCCGGAAGCGATGATGCCCGATACGAATCCACCGCCACCGATGGCGAGCGTGCCGTAGGTGTAAGGGATGGTCACGGTGCACTTCTCGTCCAATTTCTTCTCGGAGCACTGCACAGCATCGCTTTGGTCGGAAGTGAAGCGGATGTTATCGATGTATATCGTGCCGCTTTCTCCACCGAGGGCTATGAGTATCTCGTCCGACGTTCCCTGATGCTTGGTGAAGTCGAAATAGAGCGTGTTCCATACGCCTCCCTTGGTGGCTTGGTACAGGTTATCGTCATTCTTGTTCGAGTAGGCTTTGATGTTGCAATCTACCGTGGAAAACACGTCCACCGCCAGCAGTTGTGAGCCGATCTCAGCACCGCAAGGGAAGGATACGCCACCATAGTTCGTGATCTCCATCAGGAGACTATGGTCGCTGGTGTTACCGCACTTATGAGGGTTCGCGACGATTGCTTTCTCCGTTCCCCATCCTCCTGTAGGAATGGAACCGTCTTCGAAATCGTAGAGAGTCTCCGCCTTGAGGTTCCCTGCCGAAGCGCAGAGCAGACAGAGCATGGCTGATTGTGTGAGTAATTTTCTGTTCATAATTGACAATAGATGTTGGTTTGTGCCTGCAAATGTAGTTTTTCCTCCGAATGTTTCATCACCTCTTAGTCTGATTGGAAGATTATTGAATGCTTTTAGCGTAAAAATACAAATTTGGGAGCCTGTGGGGCGAAGCGTGAGAGCGTTTGACGATTGAATTTCATGTCGGTTGACTCAAATTTCGTGTCGTCAAGCGGGGGTAGGGTGCATCAATTGATCTTTCTCCTTCTGGAAGTTGAGGAAAGGATGCGTTTGGTGGAGCTCCTCCATTTCGGCAAGGATCCTCTCTTGGAATTTGCGGTGACCTTCGCTTTGCGGGTTGAATGGCCGGTGGTGTACCGCCGCGATGATTTTTTCGATGCGGGATAGGGTGTTGAGGGTCTCCTCTGAGAAACCATAGCTTGTGAATTTCTCCCAGATGTATTGGATGGCCAAATCATTCGGGTGGATCATATCTTCCGCATAGAAACGGTAGTCACGTAGCTCGTCCATCATAATCTCATAGGCAGGGAAGTAGTGGACGGAAGGCTCTTCCTCGCGGTTTTTTTCCGCAGCGAGGAGTAGGGTGGATTTGCTGATCTGGTTGTCGTGCGCCCCATCCTTCCAGTGACGGATCGGACTGACGGTGAAGATGACGGAAGCGTTCGGGTTGACTTGGTGGATGGTCGCCACCGTGTCACGCAGGGCTTGTGAGCACTCTTCGATGCCAATTCTTCTGCGAATGAACATTTCTTGCGGTTCCTTGTGGCAATTCGCAACAATTTGGCGGGTGTTGGACAGCTCATAGATCCAAGCCGTGCCTAAGGTGATGAAGATATGCGTGGCATTCTGCAGGAAGAGATGAGCCGCTTCCACTTGCCGGTTGGCGTTCTGCAGGAAAGCCTCTTCGTTCAGTTGGGCGAATTTGCTGTGTAGGTGGAAAGAGTTCCAGACACCGTCTCGGCAGAAGAGGTCGTCGGAGACGAAGCGTCTCTTTTCTGCGATGCGCCTGATGCTCTCCTTGATGGAGCAGGGGTTGAAGAGGATGCCGAGCGGGTTGTTCGACACGTTGAACTTCAGCTGCTCCAGACGGTTTCCGATATTCTCAGAAAAGCAAGAGCCGAACATCATGACCCTGCTTTCGTAGGTGATGTCCGCCTCTTGTTTAATTGTTATTTCAGTGATGAGTTTCATCCTTTTTTACTCTCCGGACATTGCCTTGAGCAACTCATCCATCTTAGGGCTGAGGATGATCTCTGTACGTCTGTTCTTGGCGCGTGCCTCCGCGGTGTTCGCCTTGTCTACAGGCATGTACTCCGCACGGCCGGTAGCGGAGATCTGTGAAGGGTTCACGTTCTTGTTGCTGATGAGGATACGCACGATGGAAGTGGCGCGTTTCGCGCTCAAGTCCCAGTTATCCTCCACGTTGCCGTTGCCCTTGTAAGGCACGTCGTCCGTGTGGCCTTCGATGACGATATTGATATCTTTGTTCTCCGCGATGAAGTTGGAGAGTTTCTTCAGAGCGTTCGCCCCCTTAGCGTCCACGTCCCACTTGCCCGATTTGAAGAGCAGTTTCTCGTCGAGGGAGACGTACACCTTGCCGTTCTTGTTGACCACCTCGATACCGTTTCCTTCGTAGCCTTTCAGGGCGTCGGAAACCTTTTTCTTCAAGGATTTCATCATGCTGTCTTGGCGGCTGACGATGCGTTGGAGCTCGGCGAGGTTCTTCTCCTTATCTTTCAGGCTCTTCTCAGACTTGTCCAAAGCGTCTTCGCGCGCTTGAAGCTTCTCCTGTGATTTCTGTAGGTCGGCGAGGAGTTTCTTGATCTCCTTGTCGCTGCTGGCGCTGGTCTTGGTCAGACGGTCGGAGAGTTGCTGGTTGAGCGCCTTCAGGTCTTTGTTCTCCAATCCTATTTGGTGCAATGCCTTGGATTTAGCCACAGAATCCTCAGCCATCAGCCCGATTTTCTTGTGGGCGGCGGAAGAGTCCCTTTGCAGTGCGGCGACATGCTTGCGTGCTTTGTCCAGTTCTTCCGCACAGACTTTATTACTTTGTTCGCTCTTGGTGAGGTCAGACAACGCTTGGTTGAGTGTCTTTTTCGAAGCGCATGATGCGAACATGGCTCCCATCAGCATAAAATAGAATATTTTTTTCATACAGTTTTCTTTATGTGTTTATGCAAATTTAAAATTTTTTTTAACTTTGTGAAAAGGACAAATCAATTATTTATGAACATTCGTGTAGGACAAGGATATGATGTACATCAGTTCGCGGAGAATCGCGAGCTATGGTTGGGAGGAATACAGATTCCGTGCGAAAAAGGGTTGTTGGGGCATTCCGATGCCGACGTGTTGATTCATGCGGTATGTGACGCGCTTTTAGGCGCCGCGCACATGCGTGACATAGGCTATCATTTCCCCGACACGTCCTCTGATTTTAAGGATGTGGATAGCAAGATATTGTTGCGGAAGGTAGTGGCCATGTTGAAGGAGAATGGTTTTGCCATCGTCAATGTGGACTCCATCATCTGCGCCCAGTTTCCTAAGTTGTCACCTCACATCGACCGTATGTCGGAGTGCATGGCGGAGGTGATGGGTGTGGATGCGGATTGCGTCTCTGTCAAGGCTACCACCACCGAGCACCTCGGTTTCGTCGGAAGGGAAGAGGGTATCGCCGCCTATGCGACCGTTCTGATCGAGAAGGTGTAAATCATTAATTATTATGGATGATAGAGGGTCCGGGGCAATCGCCTCGGACCTTATTCGTATTTGCTCAATAGATCCTTCGCCTCATTCAAGGTCGCTTTGATATCCTTTATCAGGGTGTGGAACTCCTTCCTAGAGATCATTTTCTTGAAGTTATCCTCCCGTTCCAAGATGGTAAGTTTCTCCACGATTCCCTTCTTTTGCAGGGATCGGAATAGCGGGAGCATCTTATGCGCATAGTGGTGCATCTCCTTCGTGTCGTTCAGCAGCCAAGCCTTTTTCAGTTCTTTGGCGTTGGAGGTGCTTTCGCGGATGAACGAATCAAGGATCATCGCCTCAGACTCCTTGTCACCGCAAGCGTAGCTGAGCAGTCCGTAGAAAGGAGTGTCTTCAGCGCTCGGTTGTTCCGCTTCACCCTCCGGCAAGGCGATGTTTTCCTCCTTTGTGTGGAGGCGTATCGTATCGATGAGTTCTTGGGAGGTGAAAGGTTTGCAGATGAATCCGTCGAACCCTTGTTCCTTGACGTGTTCTTCGGAGATGTCCGCCCTAGCGGAGAGCGCGATGATCGGCAATGTGCCCGAATGGCTGATGTGAGGAGACTGTCGAATCAGTTTCACGAATTCGAAGCCATTGATGCTAGGCATTTGTATATCTGTCAGTATGAGGTCGATGTTTTGATTCTCCATCACTTTTAGCGCCTCTTCAGGGTCTTTGTTTGCGAAGACGTTGATGTTTGCGTGGGTGAGTATTTCGGAGACAAGTGTGAGTTGTGTATCGTCATCGTCCAATATGAGTACGTTCGTAGGGAATGCCTCGTGCGTTTCGTTGAGGTTAGACTCCTCCTCTTTCTGCAGATTGATAGTGACGGTGATGGTGGTGCCCTCGTTGATTTTACTCTTCACTTTGATGTCGCCATTGTAGAGGTCCACCAATTTGCTGACGATGCTCAATCCCAGACCCGATCCTTCTTGAGGTGCGTGGTCGTCACGGATGATTCTGTTGTATTCTCCGAAGATGCCATCTATGTCTTCTGCGTTGATTCCGATGCCCGTGTCGGCGACGCTGATTGTGAGGATGTGGAAATTTTCGTCCTCTTCCACGTTTGCGGAGATGTTCACTTCACCATAGTCAGTGAACTTGATGGCGTTGGAAACTAGATTGTTGCATATTTGTTGGATGCGCATGACATCTCCCTCCACCTTGTCTGGGAATCCGCTGACCTGATGTTTCAATAAGATATTTTTCTTTTCAGCGATAGGTTCGAAGCTGGCATACACCTCCTCAATTAAATCCTTGATGGAGAAGAGATTGGTTTGAAGCGTCATCTTGGAGCTGTCCAACTTGTTGTTATCCAATATGTTGGTGATGAGTTGGATGGTCTGGTTGGATGATTTCCTCATGTTCTCCAGATAGTATTGTTGCTTTTCGGATAGAGGTGTATTGCCCATTAGCTCCATGTATCCGATAGCGGAGCCCATTGGTGCTTTCATGTCATGGGTCAGGCTGATCATCATTCTTTCCTGCTCCAGGTTTTTCTTCTCCAATTTTTCTCGGAGTTTACGGCTACGGCTGATGTCGTTGAAGAGAATCCAGCAGAAGAGTAGGATGACGATGATGGCTAATACGGTCACGTAACGCAGTTTCTCGGCTGTTTGGGCGAGCGTGGCGTTTCTTCTCGATTTCGCCTTCTGCATATTCACCCTATTGTCGAACTCGATTTTGCCGAGGATGGATTTCGCCTGGATGGTGATGTTATTGTTGTTGTTGCGGAGCGTGTTGATTTGCTCCATGATGGCTCTGTCCGTCCTGTATTTTTCATTGCGGATCTTAACTTTGATGTCATCCAGGATGCTTTGGGCCGTGTCTGTTGGGTTGTAGTACATGGAAAGGGAGTCCATCCATTGCTTTTCCGTGCCTAGAAGGCGGATGGTTGTGTCGTTGGGTCCTCCGTTTCTGGAAAAGGCCTCCGCCAGACGATGGAAGAAGTTCCCTTTTTTGGCATGCCTTTTCTTAATGATAGTGTCCTGTTTGAGCGTTGCGTTCTTGTTCTTGGAGGCGTAGTTTCTGAGAGAATCCTCCATGAGCATGGTCCGTATGTTTGCTTTGTACAGTTCTTCGAGGTTGTCCTTGTTGGTCAGTTTGATCAGTTCGCAAAGGTTATCCTCTTTCTTTTTCAGGAGGCTTGAAACACTATCCAACGACTGGATTTGGAAGGCGTCCGACAGAAGACTTTTCAACGTATCCATATGGTTTTCAGCCATATTGACCTTCTCCTTGTAGAGGTTGAAGTCTGACGTGTCTACCATCATTGGCCCGATATGGTTCTCCGCATTGAAGAGGTCGGCAAGAATTGCGTTCACCAGTTCCTCCTGTTGTTGGTAGGTGGTCTGTTGTCCGATCTCTTCCGTAATCGTTTCCGTGTTGCGGTAGACGAAATAGATGCTTCCTATGCCTATCGCAATGAGGATCAGGTAGCTGATGGCTACCTTCATGATGGTTGCTCTCTCCTTCTTCTTTCCCATTATTCCATGTTGTAATGTTTCATCTTATTGTAAAGTGTCTTCCTGTCGATTTTCAGCATGATGGCGGCTTTGCTCTTGTTGTTGTTGCATGCCTCAAGTGCTTTCATGATCTTACGTTTCTCGTATTCCTCATTATGCAATGCGGCGTTGTCGTTTGTGTCGCCGGTCTCGCCGATGATTTCGTCGGGAAGATGGTTGGCTTTGATGTATTTGTCTTCGCAAAGCATGGCGGCGCGTTTGACGACGCTCTTCATTTGTCGCAGATTGCCGGACCATTGGCACTTGTTCAGGATGCGCATGCTCTCTTCGTCGAATCCGATGATTTTCTTCTCCAGCTCATCGTTGGCCTCTTCCAGGAAGCTCTCGGCGAAAAGTGCGATGTCTTCGCTTCTGTCTCGGAGGCTAGGCACTTGCAGGGAGACTTCATTGAGGAAACGGTGGAAGTCTTCCGAAAATTTATTCTCTCGGATGAGTTTGTATAGATTCTCGCTGGAGGATGCTATTACCCTGGCGTTCACCTCCTTCTCCACGTTGCTTCCGACCATTTTGTATCGTTTCAGTTTGAGGCTGAACAGGAGCTGCTCCTGGGTCTTGATAGGCATCTCGTCCACGTTCTCAAAAAAGATGATACCGTTCATGGCGGTGGAAAGTAATCCTTGCTCCTCCCGTTGAGGTGTTATGCTTCCAAAAAGTTTTTTGTCGAACTCCTCTTTCGGGATTTCTCCGCAGTGTACGATGACGAAAGGACGGTCTTTCCTGGAACTCTTTTCGTGGATGAGTTTCGCCACTTGTTTTTTTCCGGTGCCCGGCTCGCCTGAGATAAATACAGTCATCTCTGTTGCGGCGACTCTGTTGATCATCTCGTATAGCCTTTTTATGGCAAGACTGTTCCCTGTGATGTAGGTGGAGCCCTTCTTGATTGTTTTTTTCTTCTCAGATTCCTGCTGTTTCAGCACCTCGTTCATTTTCTCGAATAAGAGTTCTGGCTTGATTGGCTTCGGAATGTAGTCTTTGGCTCCTATCTTCATGCAATCGACCGCACTCTGTATCTTCGCATAACTGGTAAGAATGATGAAAGGCGTCTCGATCTTTTTCTCTTTCGCCCATTTCAGTAAATTTATACCATCATCGTCAGGAAGACGCAAGTCTGACAGAATGATATCGTATGTCGTTGTGCTCATTTTTTGCTTGGCGTCACCTACTGAGGGAGCACTTTCCACAGCGAATCCTTGCTTGCCAAGCCACGTCCTTAACATAAGACAAAAAGTTAAATCGTCTTCTACAATTAAAATTTTTTTCATATTCTTATCTTTTTTCTTTTTGGCTATGCAAATTTAATGAATCTAACTGAAATCTCTTGGTTAATTTTTAAAAAATGACGATATTTGCGTCTATGATTTCGATGATTCTAAAAGGTTTGATTATTGGTGTCATAGTATCCGCTCCTGTCGGACCCATTGGGATCCTTTGTATACAACGGACTTTGAACGGTGGGCGGGGACATGGCATTTCAACAGCACTGGGAGCGACGGCTTCTGATTTGTTGTATGCTGTTATTGCGGCTTTTAGTATGTCCATGGTGGTCGATTTTATTGATTCTCACCGTTTTTTGCTCCAGATCGCCGGCACAATCATCGTGTTTTTCTTCGGACTTTACACCTATGCGACCAACCCTGTCTCGAAACTGAAGAAGATGAGAGGCGGGACGCAGAATTATTTGCAGGACTTCATCTCTTCGTTTTTGTTGACGGTGACGAACCCGTTGGTCGTTTTCCTATTCATCGCATTGTTCGCTAAATATGCTTACATCACGGATGAGACGACGCTCTTCGATAGCATTTTGGGTATCCTTTGCATTATGATGGGGGCTTGTTTGTGGTGGACTGTCCTCGTTGGTATCGTCAACCATTTCAGGGATAGATTTAATATGCGTGGCCTCTATGTGATCAATAAGGGGGCTGGCTTCCTGCTGATGGTTATCGCGGTGGGTAGCATCATTTACTTTTTCCTCTCGTGATTTTTTTTTGCTAACTAATTTTTCCCGTGCTCATGGAAGTCAAGAAAGCAGTTTTTGTCGAAAGTAATTCGGATTGGAACAAATGTCCGAAACATCAGCTCCCGGAATTTGCGTTCATCGGCAGGTCTAATGTCGGGAAGTCTTCATTAATCAATAAACTTACGAACCAAAAGAATCTGGCAAAGACTTCGTCTACTCCTGGAAAAACCTTGCTTATCAATCATTTCCTTGTGAACGATAGTTGGTATCTGGTGGATTTGCCAGGTTATGGCTTCGCGAAAATTGGCATGGAGGGCAGGGCTAAGCTTGATAAGATGATCAAGGATTATGTGCTCCATCGTGAGGAACTTTTCAACCTTTTCGTCTTGATCGACTGTCGCCATGAGCCTCAGAAAAATGATTTGGAGTTCATCGAGTTCCTGGGGGCCAACGGCGTCCCTTTCTCCATCATCTTCACCAAGGCTGATAAACTCTCTAAAAGTAAGCTCGCCACCAGTGTGCAGGCTTATAGGGATAAACTTCTGGAGAAGTGGGAGGAGTTGCCTCCAATCTTCGTCACCTCGTCGGAGTCGGGTGCGGGAAAAGAGGAATTGTTGGAATATATTGATTCCATCATGAAGATGAGTCCTGACGATTCATCGGTTATGTAAAAAACATTGGGCCTGCGTTTTCCCCGTGTGGCCCGCTTTAAAGTGATCTATAGCAAATGGTGGTTCTTTTTTATGTTTTTTATGTCTTCGTTTGGCTGATTTCTTTTCTGCCATTGCGGGTGCTCTATATCTTTTCGTATCTGATTTATTTCCTCGCCTATTACGTCGCGAGGTATCGTCGGGCGGTGGTTCGCACCAACCTGAAGAACTCTTTCCCGGAAATGTCCGAAAAGGAGATCGTGAAGATTGAAAAGGGGTACTATCTGCATTTCGCGGACATCGTGATGGAGACGGTCAAACTGATGCACATTTCGGACGATGAGATGCGGCATAGGATGCAGTTCTCCAATCCGGAGGTGCTGGGCGATTTCTTCGAGAACGGCAAGAGCGTCGTCATCCTGTTAGGCCATTACGGCAACTGGGAATGGATCCCTTCCATCTACATGAACTACGACGGTATTGTGGGCGGTGAATTGTACCGTCCTTTGAATAATAAATATTTCGACCAATTCTTCCTGAAGCTGCGTTCCCGCTTCGGCACGGTCAATATCCCTAAGAACGATGCGCTCCGTGCCATCGTCAACATACGCAGGGAGGGGAAGACTTTCGGCCTTGGCTTTATTGCGGACCAGACTCCTTCCGCGAACAACTTGCATTATTGGAAAACGTTCCTGAACCAGGATACGCCTTTCTTGAACGGACCTGAACGTATCGCCCGCTCCGGCGGCTATGCGGTGGTCTATTTTGATGTGAAGAAGATCGAGCGTGGCTACTATACTTGCGACATTATCACGTTGACGGACGATGCCAAGAAGACTGCCGAGAATGAAATCACGGACAGGTATGTGGAACTTTTCGAGCGGACTATCCGTCGGGATCCTACCTGCTGGCTGTGGTCCCATAGACGTTGGAAACATAAGCGTAATATACAACAATGAGGAAAATAGCGATTGTCATTCTGAATTGGAACGGGAAGGCGATGCTGGAACGTTATCTTCCTTCGGTTTGCCGGTTCTCTCAGTTGGAGGGGGCGGGGGTCGTCGTGGCGGATAATGGTTCCACGGATGATTCCGTCGCTTTCGTGAAGGAACATTTCCCTTCGGTGCAGCTGGTCTTGTTGGATGATAACTATGGCTTCGCTGAGGGTTATAACCGATCGTTGGCCCAGTTGGATGCGGAGTATTTCTTGCTGTTGAACTCGGATGTCGAGGTGACGGAGAATTGGTTGTCTCCGATGCTTGCATACATGGATGCGCATCCGGATGTGGCGGCTTGCCAGCCGAAGATACGTTCCTTCATGGAGAAGGATAAGTTTGAGCATGCGGGTGCCTGTGGCGGTTTCCTGGACAAGTATGCGTTCCCTTTTTGCAGGGGAAGACTTTTTGGCGAGGTGGAGAGCGACGCTGGACAATATGACACTGTGACGGATGTCTTCTGGGCGACGGGCGCCGCATTGTTGATCCGTTCTGATGATTTCTCGGCGGTGGGCGGTTTGGATGGCTCCTTCTTCGCCCACATGGAGGAGATTGACCTTTGTTGGCGTCTTCGCTCTCGTGGGCGTAGGATCGTTTGTGTGCCGGAGAGCGTCGTATACCATCTTGGTGGAGGCACGTTGAATGTGGAGAACCCTCGTAAGACGTTCCTTAATTTCAGGAATAATTTGCTGATGATATACAAGAATGTGCCGGATGACTATCTGAATAGAGTTTTGTTGGCCCGCTTCTTCTTCGACCATCTTGCCGCATTCCAGTACCTGCTCAAGGGGGATGTGGGGAATGCGAAGGCGATTTTCAAGGCTCGTCGTGAATTCCGTAAGATACGGGGGGAATATACGGAGAAGCGTAAGTCGAATTTGGCGGTTCAGTCCGTCAAGGATATACCTGAGGTCTTGGACCGTAGTTTGGTCTTTTCTTTTTATATGTTTGGGAAAAAGAAGTTCTCTGATCTCCACTTCCCGAAGTGATTGGAGTGATGTCGTGTGTGGCGTCTGAGCTATGCGTCACAAAAAAATAATGGACGTCCGGATTTCTCCGAACGTCCATTTTGTTGTTTAATTAATGAAAAGAGGAACTCTTACTTCGCTTTTTTCATTCTAATTAAAGAGTTCTGGACCTCGCTGTTTCTGTAAGCGTTGGCGTGGTCCTTGTCGACTATAGAACTAACTATTGATGTGCCGTTTGAGTTGTTGAACAATCTTCCTCCTGTCACGTAGAAGGAAGCCATGTTCTTGCCCGTCATGTAGCTGAAGTTGTTCGCCTGGTTGTCGTCTTCCATCTCGTCGTATGGGTTGGCGATGAGTGCGGTGTAGTAGTTGCCCGCTTTGACGCTGACAGGGATGTTGTAGTGTTTCTCCACTGTGATGCTTTGTCCAGACTCCAACGTCATGTTCTTCTCGTTGTCGAACAAGATTTGCTTTTGTGACAGGTTCCTTGCTTGGAAGAGCAAGTAGATGATGGAGTAGTCCTTCGTGTTGATTGGATTGGCGCCGTTGTTAGTGATTGTGTATTTCACGGTTCTGTCGCCATCCATGTTCTGCTCAGTGTCGGAGATGACCTTCACGCTGATGTCGTTCCCCGTTGTTTTGCGAGGTGCCGCTGAGCTGGAGGCGGTGTTGCTTGCGCTCCATACACCGAAGCAGAATTGGTTGATGAAGAAGTTATATCCTACCCAAATCATACCTTCGTCTCCCCAACTGTTCTTTCCCCAAGAGTTCTGTATGCGGAATGCTTTCCTGTTGTCATCGAAACCGACGAGCATCATGGCGTGGTAGGCATGTTGTCCTTTGTAATCTTTCGTGTCGTTTGTGATGACGGCGCTACTGTTCCAAGACATGAATTTCTCGCCCAATCTTGCGCCGATAACGAGAGGACCCTTCTCCAGGTGCGCTTTGATGTTATTGACGGTCATACCGTAAGCTTTTCCGTCAGTGCTCATGTCCGCACTGTATGCGACGGTGCGGTAAGTGGTGATCTTATTGCTGGACAGACCCTTTCCTGACACGCCATCGCAAGTCATCTTTTGGTTGTTGAAAGGCACATTGCTCAATGTGGCCACTCCTTTGTTCTGCATGGCTTTGAAGGCAGGGTCGAAGCTAGATCCGCCACAACCTTTGCTCACTTCGGAGCTATAGTTGGAGCGCATGCTGTGCCATAGGTCAACTGGGCTACATTGGTAGCTGCTGCTGTTCTTGTTGGAGGTGCTCCATGTGCCGTCGATCATGTTCAACGTGGTCTTAAGACCATAGGAAGTCGCCCAAGCTACACAGGTTCCGTATTCGCCTTGGTTGCCTACTGGAGGGCAATATTGCTCCCAACTCTTGGATGTGGAGGTCACATCATCTCCGTCCAACTCGTCATCCGTGTCTTCCCAGTTCTCTCCGTTCGGATCGTATCCCAACATGGATGCGAAGATGCTTATGGCGAGATCAATCAGTTGTTGAGTCTCTTCTTCCGTACAGGAAGCCATGAAGAATACCGGCACACCCAATATGATGGCGGCAATCTTGTTTCTGAAAAATTTCATCATGTCGATTATGTTTTTTAGGTTATAAATAATTTTACTTGTTTATGTTAAATCCATCAAATGACGGAACCGAATCTTTTTCAAAGTGGGTCTCCTCCGTTTTGGGTTGAAGGAGGAAATGCGCATCCTTCGTGTTAAGTCCTGCCTTGAAGTTGGACTGGCTCAGGTTCAACTCCCCATAGAACAGGGACCTTTCCATTTCACATCCCTTTTCGAAGGTGGAGCCGACGATGTCCGTCCGTCCACCGAATTTGCAGAAGGAAAGCGAAACCATGTCTTCACAGGTCGCATAGTTCGAAATGAAGTATCCGTTGATGGTGGAGGTGGAGAGATCGAATCCTCCAGCCGAATGAAGATTGCTGATCTGTAAGTCGTTGACATTTATTCCTTGCAGAGAGGCATCCTGCTTGAAATCCGCATCCATCATGTTGAGGTCGCCGCGGAAGATGGCCCCGCACATCATGAAGGTGGAGTCTGCCTCAATCTCCCACCATTGGTTTTTCTGTCCGATGGATAGGATATTGTTGAATGAGGCTTCTTTCCTAAATACTGATTTGTTGAAATGGACACCCTCGTCGAACCTCGCCTCGCTGAAGTCCACTCCTTTCCTGAAGTCGCAATCCAGGAATTGCACGTTGCGGGCGAAACGGGTTTTTACGGGTATGTTTTTTTGATTGATTTGCTTGCTTCCATAGCCTTTCACTTCTCCTAGGAATACGCAACTTTGGAAATATATGGTGCTGGGAACGTGCGCGGTGAAACATGTCGGACTAGCCATGTCCATATCATTGATGGCTGAGAAATCCAGGTCGTCTTTGATGATGGCGTTGACGAAGAGGATGGTTTTCCCCTTGTTGATGAGCTTGACTATGTCTTTCGCCTGGTATTCCTTCATCGTAGCCTCTTTTTCATTCTGCGCTTTTGTGCAGGAAACGAAACATAATCCCATGCATAATATAATCAGTAATTTCCTCATTCTTTTGAAGTACACAACCATTATACATTCCACAAAGGTAATGATTTTTTTTTACAAAGGGTGAAAAGCTTCCTTTTTCATCTGAAAACTTTCTTATGTAGTCTCAAAAAACTTAGGTTCGTTCGTTTTTTTTCCTGCGATGGCAGAATAATCTACTTTGCTATTGATAAAATTAGTAACTTTACGCGTTCAATTATAGGTATATATTGACTATGGATAAAATGAGACGTTTGATTATATGTTGGGTCGGTATGATGCTGGTATCGCTCGTGTCGTACGCCCAAAAGGATTTCTTCGGGTTCCAAAAAATCACGTTGGACGATGAGTCTTACCAACTGAAGTGGTCTGCTAAGACGAGGAACGGCCGTGTGATGGAGGAATTCATCCGCCCGAAGGATAATTTGGCTAAGTTCGAGAAAAAGGTGGTCCTGGAACTCTCGAACAGTGGCAAAACAAAGGAGGACGAGGTGAAGAACCAAATGGCGGATTTGGCTGTCATGAAGGAACAGAGCATCGTGTTCAGTTTTGACCAATTGGAGAGCAAGTTCCCGGACGAAATATGGCTGGAATATACGCAGGGAAACGTGCAGGGTGGAAAGCCTTTCGTGCTCGAGTGGAACTTCTGCCGATACAAGAGCGTGGGGGACCGCGTGGTGCTCTTCCGCTTCCGCCATCGTTATTATGACACGAAGGAGGAGTCTTTCACAAAGACGGTGGATAAGAATAGGAAGAAATGGATTGAGAAAATCGTTTCTTTCCAAATCCCAGAATTAAATGAAAAATAATTTAAAATATTGATAGAAAATCAGTTATGTTCGAAAGTTTAGGCGAAAGATTAGAACGTTCCTTCAAGATTTTGAAGGGTGAAGGTAAGATTACAGAGGTTAATGTGGCGGAGACGTTGAAGGATGTCCGTAAGGCTCTTTTGAACGCCGACGTGAACTATAAGGTGGCGAAGACGTTCACCGACACTGTGAAGGAGAAGGCGCTGGGACAAAATGTGCTCACCTCGGTGAAACCGAGCCAGTTGATGGTCAAAATCGTGCACGACGAGTTGGCGCAACTGATGGGCGGCACCTCCACGGATATTAATCTGGATGGTAAGCCTTCGGTGATTTTGATGTCTGGTCTGCAAGGTTCCGGTAAGACTACCTTCTCAGGCAAATTGGCGAATATGCTCAAGACGAAGAAATCCAAGAACCCGTTCCTGGTGGCTTGCGACGTCTATCGTCCCGCTGCCATCGAGCAGTTGAAGGTGTTGGGCGAACAGATCGGTGTGCCTGTATACGCTGAACTGGAGAGCAAGGATCCTGTTTCAATCGCTATGAATGCTATTCAGGAGGCGAAATCCAAGGGCCATGATGTCGTGATCATAGATACGGCGGGTCGATTGGCGGTCGATGAGCAGATGATGAGCGAGATCGCCGCCATCAAGGCTGCCATCAATCCGAACGAGATCCTCTTCGTCGTGGATTCCATGACGGGTCAGGACGCTGTCAATACGGCTAAGGAGTTCAACGACCGCCTCGACTTCGACGGCGTGGTGCTTACGAAGTTGGACGGTGATACCCGTGGTGGTGCCGCCCTTTCCATCCGTTCCGTGGTGAACAAGCCTATCAAGTTCATCGGTACGGGCGAGAAGATGGAGGCGATCGACGTCTTCCACCCTGAGCGTATGGCTGACCGTATCCTCGGCATGGGTGATATCGTCTCTTTGGTGGAGCGTGCCCAGGAGCAATACGACGAGAACGAGGCGCGCAAGCTGCAGAAGAAGATTTCGAAGAACCAGTTCGATTTCAACGACTTCTTGGCGCAGATCCAGCAGGTGAAGAAGATGGGTAACCTGAAGGACTTGGCTTCCATGATCCCAGGCGTCGGCAAGGCGCTGAAGAATGTGGATATCGATGACAATGCCTTTAAAAGCGTCGAGGCGATCATCTATTCCATGACGCCCCGTGAGCGCACCAATCCTGCGATTTTGGATAGCTCCCGTCGCATGAGGATTGCGAAGGGTAGTGGTACTGACATCCAAGAGGTTAATCGCCTTATCAAGCAATTCGACGAGACCCGCAAGCTGATGCGTGCCATCACGCAGAACCAGGGAGGTAAATTTAAAATTGGACGTAGATAATTAATATATTGTTATGCAATTGATTGACGGAAAAGCGATTGCTGATCAAATCAAGCAGGAAATCGCGCAAGAGGTGGCTGACATAAAGGCTAGAGGTGAGAAGACTCCTCACTTGGCTGTTATCATTGTCGGTCATGACGGAGGTAGTGAAACGTACGTCGCCCATAAGGTGAAGTCTTGTGAACAGGTCGGATTTAAATCCACGAAGATCTGTTTCGAGGCGGATGTGACGGAAGAGGAACTCCTCAAACAAATTGATGTGTTGAACCATGATGACGATGTGGACGGATTCATCGTGCAGCTTCCTTTGCCTAAGCATATCTCTGAGCAGAAGGTGATCGAGGCTATCGATTACCGCAAGGATGTGGATGGCTTCCATCCGATCAACGTGGGCCGTACCTCTATCGGTCTGCCTTCGTTCGTCTCCGCCACACCGGCGGGTATCCTCGAACTGTTGAAACGTTACGACATCGACACGAAGGGTAAACACTGCGTGGTGATCGGCCGTAGCAATATCGTCGGCAAGCCGGTGGCTTCTCTGATGATGCAAAAGGCTTACCCGGGCGACGCTACCGTGACGATCTGCCATAGCCGCACGAAGAACCTGAAGGAGTTGACGCTCCAAGCTGATATCTTGATCGCCGCGATGGGTTCCCCTAAGTTCCTTACCGCAGACATGGTGAAGGAGGGTGCTGTCGTGATCGACGTGGGTACGACGCGTGTGCCTTGCGCTACGACGAAGACTGGCTTCAAATTGACGGGCGACGTCGATTTCGAGAACGTGGCTCCTAAGTGTAGCTACATCACTCCGGTTCCGGGTGGCGTAGGCCCTATGACGATCTGCTCCTTGCTGAAGAACACTTTGCTCGCAGGCAAGAAGGCGATTTATAAGTAATTAAGTCTTAATTGAATACATTGTGGGGACATATTTCGGTGTGTCCCTACTTATTTTTAAGCATATGTTTTTTTACGCACCGGATATAGAGAAATCTAATTTTCTGTCGGAGGAGGAGTCCCAACATGCTGTGAAAGTCCTTCGTCTGAAGGAGGGCGACCTCGTTGAGTTGGTGGATGGCTGTGGTAATTATTATACGGCTGAAATATCCTTTGCACACCATAAGAAGTGTGAAGTGCGTGTGTTGGAGAAGAGAGAAGCGTTTAATGTGCTTCCTTGCCATATCCATATCGCCATCGCACCCACGAAGAACATGGACCGTATGGAGTGGTTCGCCGAGAAGGTGACGGAGGTGGGTGTGAGTGTGGTGACTCCTTTGTTGTGTGACCATTCGGAGCGTAAGGTGGTGAAGACCGACCGTTTGGAGAAGATTATGGTCTCCGCTATGAAACAGTCCAAGAAGGCTATGCTGCCTGCAGTGAACGAGATGGTTCCATTTGCTCAGTTCGTAAAAAAATATGCTGATTTCCAGGGCGAAAAGTATATCGCTCATTGTTATGAACAGGATAAGAAGTCTCTCGCCAAGGTCTATGGAAAATCTTCCGACGTGATTATCCTGATTGGCCCTGAAGGTGACTTCAGCGAGGAGGAGGTCCGTTTGGCCATGGAGCATGGATTTGTCCCTGTTTCTTTGGGTAACAGTCGCCTACGCACTGAAACGGCTGGTCTGATGGCTTGCCACACGATTCATGTGCTGAATGAATAGACTTTAGACTCTAGACTTTAGGGGGGACTATTCCGCGAAGTATTTTTTCCTAAGGAGTATGGAGCGTTGGTCACCGCCTAGGCTGACCTCCTTTTGTAGACATATGTCCGTGCTGGATGCGCCTATCTTCACGATATATTTACCTCCGTTGATTGACCATCTGCCTTTGTTGTAAAATCCGAATTGCTCTGTGCTGAGGACAAACTCCACGGTCTTCGTCTCGCCTGGCTTTAGTGATACACGTTTGAATCCCTGCAGTTGTATCGGTTTTATTTTAGCTGGTAATTGCATGTGTACAGGTGAAAGGTATATTTGTACGATTTCGTCTCCTTCGTATTTGCCAGTGTTGGTCACGTCGAAACTCAGCTCGATCTCCGAATCTGTGGTTTGGAAATTGGAGCTCATGTCTAAGTTGGAGTATTCGAAAGTGGTGTAGGAGAGGCCGTAGCCGAACGGGTAGGCGATGCGTTTGTCGTTCTCGATTCCGTAGTTGTAGCATATGGGTTCATGCATTTCTTCCGCAGGGTAACTGATACTTAGTTTGCCTGACGGGTTGACGTTCCCATAGAGGATGTCCGCCAAGGCGTTTCCTCCCTCTTCACCAGGATACCATGCTTGGATGACGGCTGCGCATTTGTCCGCGATGCCGGATATGATTTGTGCTCGTCCGCCGAATAGGATGAGTACGACGGGTTTGCCTGTGGCGATGAGTTTTTCCACATATTGCTCCTGCTCACCTGGAAGGCGGAGGGAGGTGCGGTCTCTGTTTTCTCCGCATAGGATGACGTTCTCACCCATGGCGGCGATGATAACGTCGCTCTGGGCGGCCATTTTCAGGGCGGTCGCACTGTCTGCTTTCTCTCCGCTGTCGATGCGGCGGTTCTGGATGGATCTCATGTAGGCGGCCCGTGAGTCTCCTCCCTCTTCGATGATGGTCTCCACCTTCTCTGTCCAGTCGCATCCTCTGCTGTATTCCAATGTGCATTCCTTAGGTAGTTTGGCGCTCATACCCTCCTTGAGGCTCACGATATGTGGGTGCATGTCGTCTTCCATCTTCAATTGCCAGAAATAGCGCATGGAGTGGTAGGTATAGTCGCCTAGCATCGCCCACATGCTATGGGCGTTCGGGCCTGTGAGGAATATCTTTTCAGGACGGATGAGCGGAAGCGTTCCGTCGTTTTTCAGGAGCACGACCGATTGCGTGGCGAGCTGATAGGCGGTTTCCCTCTCTTCCGGGGTGTCGAATTCGATGTGTCCCTCCTCGTATAGCTTTGCGTCTTTGTCCAGCAGACCCAATTGGGCTTTTAGCCTCAGTACGCGTTTGACCGCCGCTTCGAGTGTCTCTTCGCTAACCAGCCCTTTCTGCATTGCTTCTGGTAGGTATTTGTAACAATCTCCGTTCGGAAGGTCCACGTCGTTGCCGTTGTTGATGGCCTCGACCGCTTTCCTCAGTGTGTCCTTGCTTTCATCTGATTGGTCGACAGACCAGTAATCGCTGAAGGTGGTTCCCTCAAATTGGAGGTAAGTGCGGAGAATTTTTTGCTGTAATTGACTGTTCCTCACGCATTTCGTTCCATGGAAAGGGTGGTAGCCCGTCATGATGCATTGGCTTTTTCCCTCACGGATGATGGCTTCGTGTGGTAGGATGATGTCCTCCATCAACTCTTTTTCTGGGGCATCGCATCCACCACCGTAGCCAAGGAAGTGTTTGCTACAGGCTGCGATGCCGGTCTTCAGATCATCGCCTTGTAACCCTTTTACAAAGGCTACACCCATGGCAGCGGAGAGGTAACCATCCTCTCCATACGATTCTTCCAACCGGTTGAAGGATGGGTTGCGGACTACGTCAACCATAGGTGACAGCGCCATGCGCCCTCCAATCTTCCTGAAGTTGTTGGCTGTTTGTCGTGTCTTGGTTTCCGCCAGCTCCGGATTGAAGGAGCAGGCGAGTCCTATTTGTTGCGGATAAACGGTCGCATCGTAGGTGGCGATGCCGCTCAGCACCTCCTCGTGGAAGATGGCGGGTATGCCATTGGACGTGTTGTGGATCAGCCAGTCCTGCATCTTCGCCACCATGTCGCGCAGTTCGTCCGGACTCTTCCTTTGCCCGACGGCGTACTGGGAGAAATGCCCGATGCCGTTTTTCAGCTCACGTTCGCACTTTAGCGTGTCGAGTGTGCCGTCCTCGTGGAAGTAGTTTTCCACATGGATCTTTCCGCATAGCTGTGCGATGCGCTCTTCTTGGTTCATCTTGCTGTACAACTCGTCCACTTGCTTATCAATGGAATCCTTCGTTATGTTTGTGCACGATGCCATTATCGTCGTTGTTCCAATTAGAATTAGTTTCTTTACAATTCTTTTCATTTCATTGCATGCCAATAAGAATAAGAATGTGATAGATTCGTTGTCGGTTAATAGTAATCACCTACGAAACATTCATAGTGCAAATATAAAAAATAGATTTTGTATGTGTATGTTTATCATTGATTTTGATGCATATTTTGACAGATTATTTTCCCTTTTTGTGGCGATTAACTGTTATTAACATAAAAATGGTTGTATCCATTTCCTCCCGTTTGTCCGTTGCGCTATCTTTCCTATTTTTGGATTTTATATAATCATTCAGAATTTATGTCTTTGAAATTTGTTTTGCTGTTGCCGATTCTTTTGGCACTGGTTATGTCCATATCCATCCATCTTCTGTGGACTATCTTATGGTTGTTAGGGAAGTGCTTCCATTTCACGGTTTCCTATGCTCCCTGGAAATGGACCACTATTGGATTGGTCGTGTTGTCTTGGTCCATCATTGCGTACGGCTTTTTTTTCGGTCGTTTCAGGTTGGATGTCAATCGTGTGGATTTTTCTCATGCGGATGTGCCTTCCGCCTTTGACGGTTATCGTATTGTGCATATATCCGACTTGCATCTCTCCACGTTTAATGACAGACCGAAGGCTTTGGAACGTTTTGTGGATAGCGTGAATGCGCAACATCCCGATCTGATATGCTTTACGGGTGATTTGGTGACGATAGGCAAGGAGGAGGCTGAGCCTTTTACGTCAGCGCTGAAAAAGATGAAGGCGAAGGATGGTGTGATGGCGGTGTTGGGCAATCATGATTTCCTGATTTATCGCCGTGACTTTGCGAACAATGCCTCACGGATGCGGGCGGTCGAGGATTTGGCGAAGTATATGCGAGAGGAACTGGGGTGGCAATTGTTGCGCAATGAGAACAGACTGATCGTAAGGGAGCAGGATACATTGTGCATCCTTGGGGTCGACAACCATTCGTGTTCTGACCAAGGTTTCCATACCGTGGCATATGGTGTGCTGTCCAAGGCTCGGTATGGTGCCACGGGCTTCCAGGTTCTCATGACCCATGATCCTACCCATTGGAAGGCTGAGGTGTTGCCCAAAACGGATATTCCTTTGACGCTTTCCGGCCATACGCACGATGCGCAAATACGTGTCTTGGGTTGGTCTCCTGCCTCTCGTATGTTCCCAGAACACGCTGGGTTGTATACGGTCATGGGAAATCATGTCTCCCAGTCGTTGTATGTGAATGTGGGGCTCGGATGTACCTTCCCTGCCCGTGTCGGTGTGGATGCGGAAATCACGGTGATTGATCTGAAGAGAGTTAAGAATTAAGAATTTGTAGTCTAAAACTAAAGTCTAAGGTCTAAGGCCTAAAGTCTAGCGTCTAAAAAGAAGGGAGGCATCCGACGATGTCTCCCTTCTTATGTGTTTAGGGTAGGCGTTTTTTATTGCCCGTTCCCACCGATTTTGAGTTCCTCTTCCGATTCCTCTTCGATGCTTGTGTCGTTTGTCGAAGAAGCGCCTGAGTCTACGAGATCCAGCTCCACACGTCTGTTCTGCTCGCGTCCTTCCGGCGTGTCGTTGGAAGCGATAGGCTCGGTTTCACCCTTGCTCACGCAACCGATACGGTTACGTGGAATGTTTTTCCTCACAAGTGCGTTCTTGAAGGCTTCCGCACGGTGTTGTCCGTTTACGATGTTCTTGGCAGGTGTGCCGGAATTGTCGGTGTGGCCCGTGATGATGATCTTCGCCTCCGGATTTGACTCCAAGTACTTGCGTACAGTCAGGAAGTATTGGTCAGCCTCTTTCGGGAAGAGTGGGGAAGCGTTGACATTCGCGTATTTAGCCGCATTCTTGATCTCCTTCAAAGCTTCTATGGCTTCCTTCCTTAAGGCTTCGTCGATTACAGTGACTTGTTGCTCTGTATTTTTGTTCTCTTGAGGTTTTGTCTTGTTTCCTTGCTCTTGCTTGCGACCTGTGTCTTCAGTCTTGGCGGCACGTTTGGCGGCAGCTGCTTCCGCTTCGCTTCTTACACGCTCGTCAAGGGCTTTGTTGACCTCGCTGATCTCCTTTTCCGTATCGTGGAATGAGAGGTATACACCAATCTTCAAACCAGCTTCGATAGGGGTGATCTTGGATACTTGGTTGCTGGAATATATGCCGACGTACTCGTGCTCCTGAGCCTTGTAGAGATTGTTTTCGTTTCCCTTACAAACGTTGAGTACACCGTAGCTGCCGTAGAGACCTATGTAGAGCGCACATTCGTTGGTTAGCTTTTTAAGGATGCCAAGGTCTGCTATTGCGTTCACGCCCAATCCATATTTAATCTTGCCTTTCTCGACATCATCTGCCATGTGTTTGTCCAAATCATCATGGCCTTTCAATTTGTCCATAGGATAACCCGTTTGTTCGAAAAGGATGGAGTTGTTGTAATATCCTTCGGTTGGTTTGTATTTGCCGGCGATAGGGAGGGAGAGTGATGCGCCTAATGCGGCATGGAAACTACAAGGCTTGGTGAACCCTGTCGAGATGACAAATTGAACAGGAATTTCGATGGCCATCATGTTCTCTTTTTCGCGCCAATCCTTGAATTCGGAGGTGTATTGGGCTTTTTGCCCATTCTCTGATTTGTAATCTTTTATGACCTCCTTGCAATTGCTTGTTGTGGCCGAGTTCCTCAGCGTCATTTTCAGACCGGTGCCGAATCCCACCACCTTTGGAACCACCTCGTATCTGGCCTCGAACATTCCTCCGAAGCCTTTCTCCCAATGACCGTAGAGAGGGTCGCTCATCATGGTGTGCAGACCTCCTCCTATGTTGAAGTTAAGATGATGATTCAAGAAATATTGTGCGGCAGGCTCCTCAACAAATGTCTCCTCGACAGCAGTGGTGGAGTCCGCTTTCGTCTCTTGGGCAGTGACAACCATGGCGGGTGTCAAACTCATCCAAAGTATTAATATCGCTCTTCTCATGTGCTAACTTTTTTTCTTGGTGTTATTGTTTTAATACTTTAGCCTTCACATCGTCGATGGTGATGATGAAGAGGCCGGAAACCATTCCGAAGTTATCGACTGGTATGGTCAATTCGTCACCTTCGAACGTTGTTGGTCCGTAGATGGTTGTACCAAACTCGTTGTCCACCGTCAGTGTATGCTCCGTATTCGTGAAGTTATGCAACTTGATGGTTGCGTTGACTCCGTTGCGGATAGGGTTTGGCATTACAGAGATGTCCCTAGCCTTGTTGAGTGGGTTGTACCAGTCGCTTCTGGTGCAGGTCCTTAATTCCTGGTCTGTTCCTCCGTTGATGATCACGTGGTAGGTGCCGGAGAGGCCGCCCATTTCTTGGTAATAAGGCAATGTGGCTCCTTCAACCTTTTCTCCGTTGTGGTACCATTGGAAGGTCTCGAATTTCCTTGTGTCATTCTTGATGACGCTGATCACATCCCTGTATATCGCAATGGTATAGTCTTGGCTGAGGTTCACGTTGATGATCACCTTGGCTGGCTTGGACAAGGCTGAATCTTCGTTCCTGAAGACTACGTTCGCCTCATATTTCCCTTCCAGACATCCTTCTGGTATTTGGATGTCGATTTGGTTATCGCTTGGCACTGAGGTCCACTCCTTGTCTGAGAAGCCTTGCGTCTTAGCGGAGTCGGAGAAGGTGAGCATGTAGTCGATGGCTACACCGTCCTTGATGGTATAGCTGATGTGACCATCCTCTCCTTGGCAATATCCGTCCTCGTTCACTGAGAATAATTGGCCGTTCGCTAAAGCCTCGAGGCTGACCAGTTTCTTCAATGCGATGTTGTTCTTTGTGTCACAACGGGTACAAGTGAAGGTTTTCACACCCTCTTCTGTCTCGGTTGGCTCTTTGGTGATGGCACCATTGTCGAAGTCATGTCCGATGGCAGGTGTTTTGACCGTGTCTTTCTTCACGTCGCATCGCTTGCAATGTATGGAGTTTATGCCTTCCTCTGTACAGGAGGCTGGTTTGTCAACCGTAGTGGTGGTTTCGAAGTCATGACCCAATGCGGCGATTGACTCTTTCTCAGTTCTTTTGCACATAGTGCAGGTTGATGTGATGGTACCCTCTTTTGTGCAGGTTGGTGCTAGGGTAGTGTCACTAACATAAACATGAGCTATAGACTCAATTTCGGTGATTTCCGTCTTCTCATCACAACGGATGCAGTGTTTAGACTTTTCACCTGTAGCTGTGCAGGTGGCTTTTATATCCACAGTGAATGTGTCCGCATATTGGTGTCCCAATGCGGCGATTGTCTCTTTCTTTGTCTTTTCGCACCTAGTGCATGACAGAGTGATAGTTCCCCCTTTTGTGCAGGTTGGCGCTAGGGTGGTGTCACTAACATAGTTGTGACCTAAAGCAGGAATAGTAGTGATGTTCGACTTCGCAGCGCAGCGGACGCAGTGTCTAGACTTGTTACCCTCGCTGTCGCAGGTGGCATTTATGTCCACCGTGAATGTGTCCGCATATTGGTGTCCCAGCGCGCTGATTTCTCTGGTCTCTGTAACGTGGCACACTTTGCATGTGTGGCTGATGATACCCTTACCTACGCAGGTTGGCTCCACGGTGTTGATTTCAGGGTTCCAACGGTGACCCAACTCCTCGATGACGGTATGTATTCTGCTGAGTTCAGCCTTGCAGACAGCGCAGTATTCTACTGTGTCGCAGGAACCTGCCTTCGTGCAGGTCGCCGCGGTGTCGTTCTCAATGACTTTTGCGGCTGCGAGGTGTCCCGTCGCACGTATCGTGTCTTCAAATCCGTGTATGTCGCATCGGATACAATGTTTGGATTGTAATCCGTCGGTGAGGCAGGTGACCGGTTTGTCGATGGTGAATGTGTCGGCGTATGTGTGGCCTAATGCGCCCACGTTCTTCGTGTCGACAGCACCACATACAGTACAAGTGAAGGTCTTGATTCCTCCTTCCGTACAGGTTGGTGCCACCACATCCGTGCCTTCGTTCCATTGATGTCCAGTAGCAGGTTCCGCCACGCCTGAAGTGCGGCTAAGTTCCAAATCGCAGAATCTACATTTGATGACCTCCGTGTATGTGCCAGGCTCAAGGCAATTGGCAGGCTTGTAGTCCTCCTTGATTGGCTCTCCCGGTTGATGGTCGGTCGCTGGCATCATCACAGTGTCTTTGCGTTCCTCGCAACGGATACAATGCCTTGACTTTTGGCCACCGGCCTGGCAAGTTGGTTCCACATCCACGGTGAAGGTGTCTGCGAAGGCATGTCCCAACGCTTCTGTGATTTTGTCTTCCTTCGCATGGCAACGGTCGCATATCTTGGTGATAAGGCCGCCCTTGGTGCAGGTCGGTGCTTCGATTGTGTCGCTTTCGGTCCATTGGTGACCCAATGGGGAAATCTCCCTCTTGTCGAACTTGGCGTCACAATCTGTGCGGGTACAATGTCTTGATTCGCTTCCCAATTCGAGGCATGTGGCTGGTACGTCCACCGTATACTCCTCGGCGAAGGCGTGACCCATCGCACTCACAGTGTCTTTTGCGATGTTCTTGCATATCTTGCAGGTGTAGAGGACGATTCCAGACTCCGTGCAGGTTGGTTTGACGAAGTACTCTTCGGTGCCTTCGTAATCATGACCTTTGGCAAGATCAATCTTGTGGTTCGAGTCTTGAAGTTCTCCGCATCGTTCGCAGTAGATGTTCTCGTCGTGCGAACCATCTTCTGTGCAGGTCGGTTCTACGATGTTCTCCCATTTGACGGAGCCAGGCATGTGTCCTGGACTAGGAATGAAGGTTGCCCCTGTTTTGGCGTTGCAGCGAGAACAGTGTTTAGACTTGCTTCCTCCCATTGTGCAGGTAGGCGCCAAATCGATGGTGTAGTCGTTCTCCCAATCATGCCCCAATTTGTTGATGGTGCTGTCGATGACAGTGCCACACACTTCGCATTTGAACTTTGTCATTCCGCCTTCTGTGCAGGTGGCTTCTTTTATCACTTCAAAGGCCTTCAATTGGTGTTCGCCTTTTGGAAGTGTGGTGATCTCGATCTTCTCCACACATCTGATGCAATGTTTGGATTTGAGTCCTTCGGTCAAGCAAGTTGGAATTCTATCTATAGTGAATGTGTCCGCAAATTCATGTCCGAGGGCCATAATTACTCTCGTCTCAATTTCGCCACACATCGTACATTTGTATTGTGCCTGTCCTGTTTTTGTGCATGATGGCTCTATCTGTATGGTGTCCATCTCCATCTTGTGCCCGATTGGTGCGATTTCAGTCACGTCGATGGTGGCGGTGCAACCGTCGTGAACGCAGTGCTTGGATTTAGAACCCTTGTTTTCGCACGTTGGTTCAAGGTCGATGGTGAAATTGTCGCTGAACGAGTGTCCGAGGGAATCTATTTCCTCCTTCTTCGTCGTGTGGCATACCCCGCATGTGATGGTTTTTTCTCCTTTCGTGGTACACTGAGGCTGGATGGATATGGTTGTGTCGCTCCAGTTGTGGCCTGGCGCCTCGATGACGGTGATTTCAGTGCGCTCTGTACATCTTGAACAGTGGCGGGATTTCTCTCCGTTTTCCGTACATGTGTTTGGCTCGTCGATGGTGAATTCTTCAGAGAAATCATGACCCAAGGCGGCTATGGTGTCCATTTTTGTGGTGTCGCCTCTCACGCAGGAGTAGGTGGTTAATCCTTTCTCCGTGCAAGTAGGGGCCAAGGTAGTAGTTCCTTCGTCCCAAGTGTGCCCCAATGCTTCAATCTCCTCGATCGCTTTCCTTGCATCGCAACGTGTACAATGTTTGGATTGTTCTCCTTTGGTTTTGCATGTCGCAGGGATATCGATTGTGAATTCCACGTCGAAGTTGTGGCCTAACTTCTGCACCGTTACGTTTTTTCTTATGGTTCCGCACTTGGTGCATCTGCGGTTTACGAGGCCATCCTCCGTACAAGTTGCTTCAACAAGGACAGAGTCTATTTCCCAGACGTGTCCGCCGTTCGCTTCGAGTTCCACTGTGTCTATGCTGACAGTGCAACCCTCATGGATACAGTGTCTTGACTTAAATCCATTTTCTATGCAGTTCGGTTCTAGGTCAATTGTGTATTCTTCGGAGAATTCGTGTCCGATGGCAGGAATGGAGGTTATCTCGCTTTTCACTTCGCAACGGGTGCAGTGTTTGGACTTGCTTCCCTCTTCGATGCATTTCGGTTGCACGTCGACAGTGAAGGTGTCCTCGAAATTATGTCCTAAAGCCTCGATGTTTTCGATTTTGAATGCGTCGCATAATAGGCAAGAGATGGAGTCTTTACCTCCTGCGATGCAGGTTGGCGCAAGGATCGTAGTGGTGTCTCTTCCCCAAGTGTGAGGTTTTTTCACGATGCTTTCAATGTCAGTCTTCGCTTCACAACCTACTCGTCTACAGTGCTTGGATTGACTTCCCTCCATGCTGCATGTCGCCTCTACGTCAATGGTCGGGATTGGATTGAAGTCATGTCCGAGTGCGTCGATGGAGTCCGTTTTGGTTGCGTCACATTGTAGACATTTGATGGATTGAACACCTTTCTCCTCGCATTTAGGCTCCGTGATTGTGGTCGTGTCTCTGCCCCAAGTGTGAGGAAGCATAGCGTCTGTAATCTCCTCAGAGTAGGTGGTGTATTCACAGATCGAACATTTGTACTGGAACTTATGTGCGCCTGTATGTGTGCAGGTCGGTTGGGAAATCTCAACGACTGTCGTGTCGAATCGGTGCGCCGTGATGGTGTAGGTCGCATCCATGGTGGTCACGGCGTAGTTCGGGTTCGGGTCTTCCCCTTCTATTCTTATGTTGATGTTGTATACGCCAGCGGAGTCTCCCGGTGTGCGACTGATGGTGATACCATTCAATGTCTCACCCGGCACTTCGCCTGTTGTGAGGTAAGTTAGTTCTATAGGATTTTGTCCTTCGTGTGTCACGACTGGGTTGGCGGAGACTGTGGCTTCTCTTTTCCCGATGTGAACGATACCGTCGATGATAGTGTCCGCAAAGCCTTTTTGGGAGGCTTTAACTCTAATTATGTATTCTCCGGCATTGATGTATGAAGGCTTTTCGGTTAAGTTGAACTCGCCGTCGCCCTCCGCATAGCTCAATGTGCAGCCGGAAGCATCGCCCTCGGTGGAGACGTTTATGGTGTGCGCCCAACTATCGTATACTGGATAAGCGTTTTCGACGCTGACGCCCGTCAATTGAGGTTTGCCTACCAACTTCACGTCGAAACTGGATGAACTGCTTTCCCCGAACAAGAAATTAAGGGTGAGAGTTCCTCCGGAATAATTTTCCGGCGCAACGAATTTGAGGTTGTCCAAAATGACGTGTACCGTGTCGTTATCATTCAGCATGCTGTTGATCGCGATGGAGGCGCTGGAGGAGTTGACGTTGTTATCTATATCACCCACTACCGTCTTGCTGTTTTCTCCGAGAATGTATACCGCGTTCTGGTTGGAATTTTCTAACGCCATGATGATGTCAGGCAACTCCAATTCGTAGTATTCTCCAAGGTTGATCTGATTGACATCCAGGGCCAATTCGTATTTGAGCTGATACGTCTTTGACGTGTCGATTATTGCCCCGGTGGTGAGCAAATTGGTCTCGTCATTTGGCTCTGTCATGGAAACGTTTTGTCCCGTGATGATAGAGTTGAATGGCTCTGCGTATGTGCTGTTTAGCACACACCATAACGGGAAAAGAACTAATGCCGTGAGTCTAAAAAATCTTTTCATGTCGTTTTTTTTTGTTTCATTCTTCTAATATAAGAAAAAAAATCGAAGCTGCTTTCTGTGGTCTTGATTATTTGTCTTTATACTTCAGTAAGCCTCATATACAATTACTTATACATACCTAATCATCTTCCTTACAAGCTGCAGCACACTCTTCCTTCTTTTTCGAGTCGCAAAATTACTCTTTTTTTGATAAAATGTCGTTGACTGATCCAAAAATTAGTCGTTCGAAATGTTAAATGATATGAATTTTCCCCGAAGTATTGCTCAATTTAATGTGCTATAGGACTCTGATGCAGGCAGTTCGTGGATGATGGAGGCAGAAAAAAAGAGGAGAACAGTAAAATGCTCTCCTCTCCAATCTTATGATTAATTCTTACAAAGGTATGTTTCCGTGCTTCTTGGCTGGATTGGACCGTATCTTGGTGTGGGTCATGTCCAATGCCTGGATCAACTTCTCCCTGGTCTGAGAAGGGAGGATGATTTCGTCCACATAGCCCAATTCGGCTGCTCTGTACGGATTGGAGAATTTCTCCTCGTACTCTTTGCGCGCCTTGGCTTTCTCTTCCTCCGTCGTCTCCTTGTAGAGGATGTTTACAGCGCCCTCTTGTCCCATCACGGCGATTTCAGCGTTAGGGTATGCGAAGTTGACGTCCGCACCCGTATGCTTGCTGGACATGACGATGTAGGCACCTCCGTAGGCTTTGCGGGTGATGACCGTGATTTTTGGAACGGTCGCCTCCACGTATGCGTAGACGATCTTCGCGCCGTGGCGGATGATTCCGCCGTGTTCTTGCGTGCAACCAGGCAAGAATCCTGGCACGTCCACGAAGGATACGATAGGAATGCTGAAGCAGTCGCAGAAACGGATGAATCGTGCGGACTTGTCTGCCGTGTCGATGTCGAGCACACCTGCGTTGTAGGCAGGTTCGTTGGCTACGATACCGATTACTTTGCCTTCGATGTGAGCGAAACCTATGATGATGTTCGGTGCGAAATTCTCCATGATCTCGAAGAAGTATCCTCCGTCCACAACGGCCTCGATCAGTTGCTTCATGCTATATGGCTTGCTTGGGTCTTCAGGAATGAAGGTGTCCAAGTCAATTCCGTTAGGATTGACCATGGAGTTGATGCCGGCCCTCGGCACGTCGTCCATGTTGTTGGATGGCAGGTAGCCCAAAAGCTCGCGGACCATCATCAATGTTTCCTCCTCGGTCTCGCCCATGAAGTGGCATACACCGCTCTTGGAGGCATGTGTGCTGGCACCTCCCAACTCCTCTTTGTCCACTGATTCGTGGGTGACGGTCTTTACGACCTCCGGACCCGTGACGAACATATGGCTATGCTCCTTCACCATGAAGATGAAGTCGGTGAGGGCAGGGGAGTAACATGCACCGCCGGCGCAAGGGCCGAGGATGACGGAAATCTGCGGGATGACACCCGAAGAAATGGTGTTCTGGTAGAAGATGTCGCCGTAGCCTGCGAGGCTGGAGACACCCTCTTGGATTCTGGCGCCTCCCGAGTCGTTCAACGCGATGATAGGCGCACCCATCTTCAGAGCTAGTTTTTGTATTTTGACGATTTTGTTCGCATTGGTGCGGCTCAGGGAACCACCCAATACCGTGAAGTCGTATGCGTAGATGTATACCAGACGTCCGTCGATTTTTCCGTATCCGATGATGACACCGTCGCCCGGCATCTGTTTGTTCTCCAATCCGAAGTTGTGGCACTGGTGTGTCACGAATTTGTCCATTTCCACGAATGTCCCTTTGTCGAGGAGCATGGCGATACGCTCGCGTGCGGTGTTTTTGCCCGCCTTATGTTGCTTTTCTATGCGTGCGGCATCTCCCGCCTCCGCTTTCTTATCAAGTTCGATGAATTTTTTGATGGCCGATTCCATATCTTTCAATCTTTCAGTTTTGGATTAGTTGTTTGATTCTGTTACCAGCGGTCTGAGCTCAATGAGTGTTTGGTTGCCGGCGATGTTCTCACCCTCCTGCACGTTTACCTTCTTGATGATGCAGTCGTTGGCCACTTTGTACTCGCTTTGCATCTTCATCGCCTCCACGATGATGACTGGTGTTCCCGCCTTCACTTCGTCGCCCTCCTTCACGAGGATCTTCACCACTTTACCAGGCATTGGGGTGAATACCCTGTCTTGCTTGAAGTTGGCGTTGCTCTTTTTCGAGAAGTGTTGGTAATTGTTCAATATCTCGACATTGAAGGCTTTGAACGCCACGCTGACGGTATATTCCCTCCCATTTTCGGAAGGTTTCAACTCTGCGTTGTAGGATCTGCCGTTCTCAGCGATGATGGAACAGAGTCCGTTTTCCGCCATCACAATGTCCAAGTGATAAATTTTATCGTCAACAGAGATGTCCACCTTGTTCTCGTCTTGGCTCAAGAGAGAAATCTCTTTTGTTTTGTTTCCGATCTTTATTTTCATATTGTGGAATTTAGTCTGTAAATGGTTTTTAGGAAAGTTAATCGTAGTTGCGCATGTTGTTGCGTCTGCCGAATTCTTTCCATCGGCTGATTTGCCTGTTGTCCGACGTGGTCGAGGTGCTTGGCCTGTCTTGGTTCACCATGTAGTCGAAGTAGGCTGCGATGGCTGCGATGTCCTCGTCGGTGTGGATTTCCTCGTCGTCCCCGTCCACATTGTCCAGCGACACGTTCTCCATCCGTTGTTTGTTCTCCTCGAGGAAAGCGGTCGTGTAGTGTCCCTTGACGAAATCAGGCACTTCGAGGATCTTCCTCAGATAACTGATGTTTGTCTTCACGCCCGTGATCTTGTACTCGTAGAGCACGCGGCGCATACGCTCGATGGCGTAGGTTCTGTTGGCTGCCCATACGACCAGCTTACTGATCATGGCGTCGTAGTACATTGGTATTTCGTATCCCTCGTAGCAGAAACTGTCCACACGTACGCCGATACCTTGAGGTTCCGTGATCAATTTGATGATGCCCGGGGTAGGCGTGAAGTTGTTCTCCGCATCCTCTGCGCAGATTCGGCACTCGATGGCGTGTCCGCGTTGGGACAAGTCCTCTTGCTTGAAACGGAGCGGTTTGCCGTTCGCCACGTTGATCTGCTCCTTCACCAAGTCTACTCCGAGAACCTCTTCCGTGATAGGGTGTTCCACTTGTAGGCGGGTGTTCATCTCGAGGAAGTAATAGTTGAGCTTGTCGTCCACCATGAATTCGATGGTGCCCGCGCCCTCGTAGTTCACTGCCTTGGCAGCCTTGACGGCGATCTCACCCATCTTCTTCCTCACTTCGTCCGTCATGATTGGTGATGGAGTCTCCTCGATGACTTTTTGGTTCTTTCGTTGGATGGAGCATTCACGCTCGAAGAGATGCACCACGTTTCCGTGCTGGTCCGCCAACACCTGGAATTCGATGTGGTGTGGATGCTCAATGAGTTTCTCCATATATACGATGCCGTTCGCGAAAGAGGCTTTGGCTTCCGATATGGCGCTGTTATAAGCGTTCTCAAGTTCGTCAAAGGTGCGGACGATGCGTATTCCTTTTCCGCCGCCGCCCGCGGTCGCCTTGATCATGACAGGCAATCCGATCTCCTTCGCCGCTTTCAAGGCGTCCTCGTAGGTGTCCAGGGACTCCTCGTTGCCGGGTACGATAGGCACGCCCGCCGCCTTCATGATTCTTCTGGCTGAGATTTTGTCGCCCATCGACTCGATCGCCTCGAATGGGGCTCCTATGAAAATGATTCCCTCTTCCTTGCAACGCTTCGCGAAATTCGCGTTCTCGGAGAGGAACCCATATCCTGGGTGGATGGCATCCGCTTTGGTCTTTTTGGCCGCCTCGATTATTTTGTCCACGTTCAAATAACTTTCCGTCGACGGCGCAGGCCCGATACAGACAGCTTCATCCGCAAAAAATACGTGTCTCGATGTTCTGTCGGCTTCCGAGTAAACCGCCACGGTCTTGATGGACATCTCCTTACAGGAGCGCATAACCCTCATGGCGATCTCACCTCTGTTGGCCACTAGAATTTTTGTTATCATATCTTCACAAACATTTTGGGTTACGTCGGGATGTCCCGTTTTCACCCATATTCTAATTGGTTGATTAAATAAAGTCCCTTTATATTAATAGGTGTCAACCTCCGTAAACACCCTCAATGGTCTGGTTACACTAAAATTTAAATCACTGCAAAGTTATGTTTTTTTTCTGATAGATTCAATAAAAATATGCTTATATGGGTGCAAAATGTTTGTTTTTATGTTAAATATTTCAGATTATAGTCTGTATAACATAGTTTTTTAGATTTGTTCAAAAAAAAACCTTTTTTCAAGTTCCACGTAAAATGAATTTATATACATTTGCAAGTCATTTGGGGAGGGTGATGAATTCCCCCCATTTGTTACTCTGAAATTAATTTTTGTATGATAATTTTATGGAAACGAAAAAAATCATTGGATTTGCCGCATCAATAATCCTGACTTTGTTGGTGTGGTTGCTTCCGACTAGTGCGTTTGGCGTGGAAGGTATGACTGTCGTGGAGCAGAGGATTATCGCCATCTTTGTGTTGGCGGCTGTGATGTGGATTATGGAACCTATTCCTATTTGGGGCACTTCCGTGGTGGTGATGGTTCTGATGCTGTTGACCACTTCCAATAGCATGCTCTCCTTCTTGGACGGAGATGTGGGGGAGAAACTTTCCAATAAGGCTATTATGGCTGCGTTCGCGGACCCTACCGTGATGCTTTTCATGGGTGGTTTCGTCTTGGCGATCGCAGCGACGAAATATAAGTTGGACGCTACGTTGGCTCGGGCTATCCTGAAGCCTTTCGGTACGAAGCCTAAGTTCGTTATGCTTGGTTTCTTGGTCGTTACCGCTCTTCTTTCTATGTTTATGAGCAACACGGCCACGGCCGCCATGATGATCGCTATCTTGACGCCTGTGCTGGCTACGATGCCTGATGCTGACAAGAAGGGCCGCGTCGGTTTGGCGCTGGCTATCCCGGTGGCCGCTAATATCGGTGGAATCGGTTCCCCTATCGGTACCCCTCCGAACGTTGTGGCTGTGGGCTGGTTGGAGAAGATCGGCGTGAACATCAGCTTCGGTACTTGGATGATGCTGATGGTCCCTGTGGCCGCATTGATCCTTTTCTGCGCATGGATGCTCCTTTGCAGGTTGTTCCCTGTAAAGCAGGAGAGCATAGAGGTGAAGCTGGAGGGCGAAGTGGACAAGAGCCCTAAGGCGATGGTGGTTTATGTTACCTTCGCGGTGACCATTTTCTTGTGGGTGTTCGGTAAGGAATTGTTCGGTGTGAACGCGAATGTCGTGGCGCTGATTCCGTTCGCGGTATTCTGCATTACGGGCGTGTTCGAGAAGAAGGACTTGGCGAAGATCGACTGGGATGTGCTCTGGCTGGTTGCCGGAGGTTTCGCTTTGGGCGTTGGCTTGGAAGGCAAAATCGGCCCTGATGGCATGACGATGTCTAAACATATCGTGGGTTCCATTCCGTTCGAAACTTGGTCTACGTTGATTCTGATTATCGGTTCCGGCATCCTTTGCTTGGTGATGTCAACCTTCATGTCCAACTCGGCTACGGCGGCTTTGTTGATTCCTATCTTCTGCGCTTTGGCACAAGATTCGACCATGGCGGAGAAATTGGAGCCTTACGGCGGTGCGACGACCTTGATCGTGGGCCTTGCCCTCTCCGCTTCGTTCGCCATGTCTTTGCCTATCTCCACTCCTCCGAACGCGATCGCTTACTCGAAGGGATTCATCAAACAGAGCGAGATGGCGTTGGTGGGTATCGTGGTCGGCATCATCAGCCTTATTATAGGTTACTTTGTATTGTTTAACTTTAGCGGATTGTTGAAGTAAAAGTAATACATGTGTTCTTCTGAAATAAAATAACAAACCATACTGCGAGTTGTGGCGCTCCTTCGCCGCGACTCGTAGTCTTTTTCTTAATTAAATTTAAAAATGAAACGTTTATTCGTCGTAGCGGCCATGCTCTTGTCTGTAAACGCAATGTTCGCGCAGGATACGATTGTCGCGCAAGTGGTATCGGAGGCTGAACTCTCCGACAAGCCAAAGAATGGTGGTAAGGTGACGTTGAAGCCTTATGGTTTCGTCCGTGATTATCTGTATTATGATTCTCGCCAGACCTACAGTACCAATGCGGGTCTCTTCGAGCAGATCCCGAAGGATAAATCCTACGACCCGGAGAACTCCACGTATGATTTGAACAGCGAGTCGGAGATGAACTTCCTCGCCATCACGACCCGTCTTGGCTTGAACATGTCGGGCGTGCGTGCGTTGAATGCGGACGTGACCGCTAAGATCGAGGCTGATTTCTGTGGATTCACGGGCAATAACTTCATGATCCGCCTCCGTCAAGCTTACTATAAGATGCAGTGGAGAGACAACAAACACTCTTTGTTGATGGGTCAGACTTGGCATCCGATGACGGGCGACCTTCCGGAGGTGTTGGCTTTGGCGTCCGGTTCTCCGTTCCAGCCGTTCAGCCGTTCTCCGCAGTTGCGCTACGACTTCAAGTTGGCGAAGATGAACTTCACGTACGCTGCTTTATGGCAGTTCCAGTATAAGACCGTTGGTCCTACCGGATATGACCCTAAGTTCAATAAGATCCCTGAAATGTTCTTGGGCTTCGACTATTCCAATAATGGATTCAAGATCGGTTATGGTGTGGACATCCTTTCCATCGTGCCTCGCACGACCGCCACGGTTAAGTATGAGGTAGCGAAGGTGGGGGATGATGGCAAGTATGTCTTGGATGAGGACGGAAATGCACTTATGGAGACTAAGGAGAAAAAGATAAGCGTGGACGAACGTCTGACGACCTGCTCTCCGGTGTTGTATGTGAACTATACGAAGAATAAGTTCTCCTTGAAGGCCAAAGGCGTTTTGGCGGAGAATACGGCTCACTTGAGCATGTACAATGGTTTTGGCGTCTCTGAGGTCCACAAGAATTATTCACAGGAATACACGCCTATCCGTTCGCTCACGAGTTGGGTGGATTTGTGCTATGGCAGCAAGTTGAAGTTCAATCTCTTCGGAGGCTTCTCCAAGAATTTGGGCTCGAAGGAAGAGTTGGCTAGCGGTAATCAAATCTTCTCCCGCAACTCGGTGAAGAATATCGACTATATGTGGCGTGTCTGTCCTGCCGTCTCTTATACGGTTAGTGGTGTGACATTCGGCTTGGAATATGAGCTTACGAATGTCGGATATGGCAAAGAAGTCAACTCATGGGCGGATGTTGAAGCTACCCGTGACGTGTACAACAATAGGCTCTGTGCTATGCTGAAGTACGCTTGGTAATAGGGGTTGTCCCTTTTACGAAAGTTTAGGATGCGGATTCATTTCCGCATCCTTTTTTTGTCTAAAGTTACCCGTTTTGTGCATTCCTCTATTGCTTGTTGGTTTTTATTTTGGGAAACTTTTTGCGTTCTGTAAATTATGTAAAATTGCATATCTGCCTAATTGTCAATTATTTACAAATTGATATTTTTCAATATACGGATAACTTTGCGTATAACATGTATTGTGAAGTTGTCCAAAATGGTAAAACTTAGTGGAAATCGGAGGTGTAGGCGTGTTAATAACTTTTTATGCTCCAATCTGGTTGAGATGATATAATATTATATATTTTTGTGTGTGCAGACAAGTGAGTTTGACTGTTCTTTTTTAGGCGAATGATTTGGGCATGGGCGGACAGAGAACCTGAATTGTCCGTGGACCGTATGGTCCCCCTTCAGAAGATTGTCGGTCGGGGAACAGACCGGGGATGTTTTGGTCGAATCGGTGTGTCAGCCTAAGAAGTGTTTGGTGATATTCTTGAACCGGGAAATGTTTGGAGCGTTTGTGATTGAATTATGATGTAAGTCGTTCAGTTTAATGTTCGGTATGTTTTCGCTTCGCCTCCTGTCAGGTTGTCATTGAGGACCATAACAAACCATAATCGTGTGTATGTAATAATAAAAAAAATATATAATGAGCGGTAATATTTTCATCGTTAAGCGAGATGGCGCTGTAGAACCTTTTTCCATCGATAAAATAAAGAACGCCATATCACGTGCGTTCCTTTCAGTAGGTAGTTTCGCCACGCAGGAGATCTTGACCCAGATCCTTAGCAGGGTAAGCATCCACAACGGAATGAGCGTGGAGGAGATCCAGAACCAGGTTGAGGTTGCTTTGATGTCTGAGAAGTACTACATGGTGGCGAAGTCATACATCCTTTATCGTCAGCAACACTTGGAAGACCGTGAGGTCCGTAATAAGCTGAAGTTCCTCATCGACTACTGTAACGCCACGAACTCGGCTACTGGTAGCAAATACGATGCGAACGCTAACGTGGAGAACAAGAACATCGCCACGCTGATCGGTGAGTTGCCGAAGTCCAACTTCATCCGCTTGAACCGCCGTCTCTTGACCGACCGTTTGAAGGAAATGTACGGGAAGGAGATTTCGGACAAATATTTACAGTTATTGAACACCCACTTTATCTATAAAAACGACGAAACGAGCTTGGCGAATTACTGCGCTAGTATCACGATGTACCCTTGGCTCATCGGTGGTACGCTCTCTATTGGTGGTAACTCCAAGCAACCGTCCAACCTGAAGTCCTTCTGCGGGGGCTTCGTGAACATGGTCTTCATGGTGTCCAGCATGTTGAGCGGCGCCTGCGCCACGCCTGAGTTCCTGATGTACATGAACTATTTCATTGGGAAAGAGTACGGCAGGGATTACTATAAGGATCCTGAGCGTGTGGTGGACCTCTCCGTTCGCCAGCGTTCCTTGGACAAGGTGATCACGGACTGCTTCGAGCAGATTGTCTACTCCATCAACCAACCGACGGGCGCACGTAACTTCCAGGCTGTGTTCTGGAACATCTCCTACTATGACAAGTACTATTTCAATAGCTTGTTCGAGAACTTTATCTTCCCTGACGGCTCCAAGCCTGATTGGGAGTCTCTTAGCTGGTTGCAGAAACGCTTCATGAAATGGTTCAATAGGGAGCGCACGAAGACTCCTTTGACTTTCCCTGTCGAGACGATGGCTTTGCTTACGGAGAACGGTGAGGTGAAGGACGAGGAATGGGGCGACTTTACCGCCGAGATGTATGCTGAGGGACATTCCTTCTTCACATATATCAGTGACAATGCGGACTCCTTGAGTAGCTGCTGCCGATTGAGGAACGAAATCCAAGACAATGGCTTCAGCTATACGCTGGGTGCTGGTGGTGTCTCCACGGGTTCTAAGAGTGTGCTGACGGTCAACCTGAACCGTTGCATCCAATATGCGGTGAAGAACGGTATGCCTTACCTCTCCTACTTGGAGGAGGTGGTCGACCTCGTGCACAAAGTGCAGCTCGCCTACAACGAGAACTTGAAGGACTTCCAGAAACGTGGTCTGCTCCCATTGTTCGACGCAGGTTACATCAACATGTCCCGCCAATACCTCACCATTGGTGTGAACGGATTGGTGGAGGCGGCTGAATTCCTCGGTATAGAGATCAAGGACAATCCTGATTATGTGAAGTTCGTGCAGAACGTCTTGGGCTTGGTGGAGCAATACAACAAGAAGTACCGTACCAAGGAGGTGATGTTCAACTGCGAGATGATCCCTGCGGAGAACGTGGGCGTGAAGCATGCGAAGTGGGACCGCGAGGATGGCTATGTCGTGCCTCGTGACTGCTACAACAGCTACTTCTACGTGGTGGAGGACACTTCACTGAACGTGGTGGATAAGTTCAAACTCCATGGCAAAAAGTACATCGAGCATCTGACGGGTGGTTCCGCATTGCATATGAACTTGGAGGAGCATCTCTCCAAACAACAATACAGACAGTTATTGCGTGTGGCTGCGGACGAGGGTTGCAACTACTTCACGTTCAACATCCCGAACACCATCTGCAACGATTGCGGAAATATTGATAAACGTTACTTGAAGGAGTGCCCTGCTTGCCATAGCAAGAATGTGGATTACCTGACGCGCGTGATCGGTTACATGAAACGTGTCAGCAACTTTTCGGAGCCTCGTCAGGAAGAGGCGGCTCGCCGATTCTACGCTAAATATTGATTGGAGGAGTTATGCTGAAGTACGTCGATTACGATGTGGTGTTCCAGGAGATACCCGACGAGGTGACGCTCGCCATCAACCTCTCCAACTGCCCGAACCATTGCGAGGGCTGCCATAGTCCACAACTGATGCGCAACATCGGGAAGGACTTGACGGAGGTGGAACTGCTCGGACTCTTGGGCGTGTATGGCAAAAACATCACTTGCGTCTGCTTCATGGGAGGCGACGCGGATCCGATGGCGGTGGCTGACATGGCTGCGTTGGTGCATGCCTACGGCGCCCATAGGCTGAAGGTGGGATGGTACTCCGGAAGGAATAGCCTGCCGAAGGATATGCCGTTGGAACGTTTCGACTACATCAAACTGGGCCCTTACGTGCCTTCCAAGGGTTGCCTTAAGGAACGGACCACCAACCAACGTTTGTATAAGATCGGGAAAGATTTGTCGAAGGAGGATATCACTTACCGGTTCTGGAAGTGATTGAATCGATACTTTATAGAGGACGTGTTTCTTCGGAAACGCGTCCTTTTTGTTTCCCCAAAGTTTATTTATATGCCGGAAACCTATCGCCTGGAATGATGCGGATAATGTTGTTTTTAACAGGTGAGGCCGTTGGTGTTTCTATGCTTTCTCGCACATGACCACCAGCCTCTTCTCCATGTGCGTGGTGGCGAAAAGGTATATGTCGCCGCCTTCCTTGATTTTTAACCTGTTACGTAGTTCGTTGGCGCTTAGCGGGAAGTTGCGCACGGCGATGTTGGCTTTCTTGATGCTTCCTAAATGCTCTTTCACATCTTTCTTGTTGAGCGTGAAGGTGTCGATGACGCGGAATGCCCTGCCAGGAAAATCGTTGATGGGCTCGTCGGAAGTGTAGAGATGGCTGCTGACGGCTAATTTCTCCACGGGGAAATGCGTGCAGAGCGATTTGTAGGCACCCGCCTTCAAAAGGGAGCTGTAGGGCTCGTAGAGGTATTTTCCTATGCTTCCTGCTTGGCGTATGGTGGCATTGCGCTCTTCCTCCATCGTGAAGGTGTAACGGGTTTCTCCTCTCTTGGAGAGGTTCACGCAGTGGAACAACGGGCTTCCCGCCGTCTTTTCGCTTAACAGGAAGAGCAACTCCTTGCACTCGTTCTCCACGGAGACGACATGAACGCTCTCTACACATTTCAATTCTTTGATTGCCAATGTGATATCCAGCATAGGGGAGTATTTGATCAATATCTTTTTCGCACGGGCATGGAGCGTCTCCAACACTTCCAATAGATTGGGCTCGCAATCCGCGATGGAGACGGTTTTCCTGCCTTGCTGGTCTCTTCTGGCCGGGTCGATGAAAATCACGTCGACGGGCTCCATTTGGCGGAGATAATCGATGCCGTCACCATTCACCACCTTGGCGTGGGGTAGCCCTAGAAGGGGCAGGTTGTGCGTCGCTATTTCGCATAGCTCGGTGTTCCGCTCGACCATGGTGGCCTGCTTAAATTTCCGTGCGATGAAGGCGAAATCCACGCCGAATCCGCCAGTCAGGTCGGTGAAGGAGTCTCCCTGCACGAGCGTTGCCTTGTAGACTGCGGTCTGCTCCGATGAACATTGTTCCATGGAGAGGTGGGGAGGGTAGACGAGGCCGTCAATTTCGCTCCACGAAGGTATTTTCTCCTTGGCCTTCTGCCATCCGCTGATTTGGTTCAGCGCATAGTTCAACGAGTCACCCAGTCTCTTTTGGTCGCTGAGGGCCAGGTGTCTCACGTCGTCGTTGCGGTGCGCGCGGATGTAGGCTGAAAGCTCAGGGTCTATGTTCATAGGGAATAGGGTAGTAAAAAAGAGGCGGAAGATTGTTCCGCCCCTTCTGATTCTTTCGCTTTTTTAACTGAATACGACCGTTCTGTTCTTGTAGACCAGCACTTTTCGGTCGATATGTTTCTCCACAGCCCTGGAGAGGACGATCTTCTCCAGATCCTGTCCCTTGTGGATGAAGGATTGCACGGTGTCCTTGTGGGTCACGCGGGCAACGTCCTGCTCGATGATCGGACCGGCATCCAGTTCGGTCGTCACGTAGTGGCTGGTGGCTCCGATGATCTTCACGCCACGCTCGTAAGCGGCATGGTAAGGCTTCGCACCCACGAAGGCGGGAAGGAAGGAGTGGTGGATGTTGATGATCTTGTTCGGGTATTCCTTGATCATATCCTCGGAGATGATTTGCATGTAGCGGGCAAGCACGATGAAGTCCACTTGTTCCTTCTCCAGCAGTTCCAGCTCTTTCGCCTCCTGCTCCGCCTTGTTCTCCTTCGTGATAGGGAATATGTGGAAAGGAATGCCGAACTTCTCTCCGATCCAGGCGAGGTCCGGGTGGTTGCTGATGATGAAAGGAATCTCGACGTTCAGGTCTCCGTTGAAGTAGCGGGACAGGATGTCGAAAAGACAGTGGGACATCTTGGAGACGAAGATGGCCATTTTAGGCTTCACGTCTGAGAAGTAGAGCTTGAAGTCCATCTCGTACTTGTTGGCGAAGAGTGTCCTGAAATACTCCTCGATCTTATCTCTTGGGATGATGAAGTTCGCGAGGTCGAACTCGATACGCGTGAAGAAGGTGTTCTGCACATAGTCCACGTGTTGGTCCAAATATACGATGTTTCCTTTGTTCACATTGATGAAGTCGGTCACCGCCGCCAAGATGCCTTGTTTGTCGGGGCAGTGGACCAATAGAATTGCCGTCTGTTTCTGATCCATTTGTCTAAAATTCTCTTTTCCGCGAATTTACTTATTTTGTTCGGGTTCTCAAATGGTTCCCCGCTTTTATACGAATGATTTGATGAAATACCAGATGTATATGCCACATACGCACAATTTCAGACCTGTGGTTAGGATGAATCCCAGGAAGGAGCCCATCCCTGATTTGAGTGCGGTTTTTGTCCCTTCCCCGTTCATTAGTTCCCCCACGATCGCACCGAGAAATGGTCCGAGGATGAGTCCGAAGGGTTGAAAGAAGAGCCCGACGATGAGTCCCACGATGCTTCCGATGGTGCCCAGCCTGCTGCCACCGACCTTCTTCGTGAGCCAAGCCGGCAGTATATAATCCAACACCTGAGCTATGATCATGATAGCCGTCAGGAATACCAACTCTTTGGTGGTGAATTGTACATGGTCTGTGAAGTGTAGGACGAGGATGCCGGCGTAAGATACGGGCAGACCAGGCAAGGCGGGAAGGATGCAACCAACCAATCCCCCGATGATGAGTATCCCGCTTATTATGTACATGGCTATTTCCATGCTCCAAAATTAATGATTTTTGTGTGAAGGTGGGTGCGAAAAGTCTGTTTTTGTCCTTTTTGTTCGATTTTTATGCGATTTTGTGCGTTTTTGTTTTGTTGTGAAATAAATGTTTTCATAAATTTGCGATACGTGTCGAAGATTTCGGTGTGAAGAGTTCGATGTGAGATGTAGTGCCAAGCACTTCGGGAACGGGTGTGCGGAGATTCTTTCCCCGCCTTGGAACGGATGCTTGAATTGTAAGTTTAATCGGGTGAAGCTTAGTTGCTTCCCTAAAATTGGTAGCCATGGATGTAAATGAACAAAACGTGAAAGACGTTACTGAGAGAGTGGATTCTGTTGATGAGATCTCTACGGAGCAAGATGCGATCGAATCCGCTGTTGTGGAGGAGAACCCTGAGTTTGAGGATTTCGGAAGTATGACGGAAGGTGAGTTGGTGGAGAAGGCAAAGGAGCTGATGAAGAGCAATCCTGAGTCGTATTCCTCGCTAAGGAGTAAAATGGATGCCATCAAATACAACTTCTATAAGAAACTTCGCGCGAAGAACGAGGAGCTGAAACAACACTTCATCGAGGAGGGTGGGCTCCCTGAAGATTTCAAGCCTGCCGAGAACCCTTTGGATACGGAACTGAAGGAAATCCTACAAAACTATAAAGACAAACGTATCGCTGAATTCCAACGTGCGGAGGCTGAGAAGCAAAAGAACCTGGATGAAAAGAAACGCATCTTGGAGGAACTGAAGCAATTGCTCGAGAACGAGGAGGACTTCGGCAAGAAGGTGCCTGCGTTCCAGAAGTTGCAGCAGGATTGGAAGGCTGTCGGCCCTGTGCCGCAAAGCGAGGTGAACTCCCTTTGGAACGCTTACCAACTTTGCGTGGAGAGTTTCTACGATAATCTGAAGATCAATAATGAGTTGCGTGACTACGATTTCCGCAAGAACTTGGAGATGAAGGTGGCCCTTTGCGAACAGGCGGAGGCCCTCGCCGATGAGAAGGAGGTCGTTTCCGCATTCAGGAAGCTACAGGCGCTACATGATGAGTGGCGCGAAATCGGTCCGGTGTCGCGTGAGAACCGCGAGCCGATATGGAACCGTTTCAAGGAGGCTTCGACCGTCATCAACAAGCGTCACCACGACTACTTCGAGCAACTCCGCTCCAATGAGGTGGAGAACTTGACGAAGAAGACCGCTCTCTGCGAGCAAATCGAGGCGATCGACCTTTCCACCATCAATTCGTTCAAGGAGTGGCAGGATAAGTCCAACGAGATCCTCGCCCTGCAGGAGGAGTGGAAGAAAATCGGTTTCGCCCCTAAGAAGGACAACGTGGCCATCTACGAGCGTTTCCGCGCCTCTTGCGATAAGTTCTTCAAGACGAAGAACGAGTACTTCCGCAACGTGAAGGATCAACTCTCCGAGAACTTGGCGAAGAAAATTGCTCTCTGCGAGAAAGCGGAGGCGAACAAGGATAGCACGGATTGGAAAGCCACGTCAGACCTCTTCGTGAAGTTGCAGCAGGATTGGAAGAAGATCGGCGCAGTGCCTAAGAAACAGTCCGAGGCGGTTTGGAAGAGGTTCCTCGCCGCTTGCGACTACTTCTTCGCTAAGAAGGGTGAGCAGTTCAAGTCCCAGCGTGTGGAGCAGGATGATAACCTGAAGAAGAAGAAGGAGATCATCGAGAAAATCAAGAACATCGCAATTGGTGATGACCATGACGCTTCGTTCAACGAACTGAAGTCGTTGATCGCTGAGTGGAATGCGGTGGGTCATGTGCCCTTCAAGGATAAGGATAAGGTCTACAACGCTTATAAGGCTGCCATCGATGATAAGTTCGATAAACTGAATGTGGACAAGTCGGCTCGCCAATTGGATGTCTTCAAGGAGAACGTCAAGGATATGGCGGAGAAGGGTGAACAGAAACTTATATCCGAGCGGAAACGCTTGCTCCGTCAATACGAGGCCCTCACGGCCGACATCACCACTTACGAGAACAATATCGGCTTCTTCTCCGTCTCTTCCAAGAATGCGGAGAGCCTGATCAAGGACATGGCCAATAAGATCCAGAAACTCAAACGTGAGCGTGAAACAATCGTCGAGAAGGTGAGACTCCTCGATGAGGCATCGAAAAAGGAGTAATTTGTTAAGTTCATATATTTGTTGGACCGGAATTCGTCTTAGGATGGGTTCCGGTTTCTTTTGCCCCTAGAATACTAAATCGTAAATAGCCAAATGATTAAAATAGTAAATCGTAAATGGCTAAATAGCAAATAGTTGCAAATGATCAAATAGTAAATTGTAAATAGTCAAATCGTAAATCCAAATGGTAAATCGTAAATAGCTAAATAGTAAATAAAAATAATCTATTAAATGACCGATTTATGATTTGTTGTTACTATCTTCGCGCAGTTTAAAAAGATAGAAATATTTTGTATGGCTACATTCCGTGGAATCGCATGTGTTGCGTGCTTGATCGTCTCTTTGGGAAGCACATTTGCCCAGGAGGTATCGGCTACAGAAGGCATTTTGGCCGAAAATGCCAAGAACAAGAAGATTCAGGTTCTGAAAACTGACGAAGGTATTGCTTTTAAGGTCAAGAAATTCTCGTTCAAGCCTTATGGCTTCTTTAGAAATGATTTCTATTACGATTCCCGCACCAATTTCGAGACGGCGAATGGTCTGTTCTATATTATCCCGAAAGACAAAGACATTAATGAGGACGGTCAGGATATGAATGGTGAATCCTCCACCAACTTCCTCAGCATCGCTACCCGTATCGGTGTGCGTGTGACAGGTCCTGACTTCCTGAAAGCCAAGGTGCTGGGTGTTGTCGAAGGGGATTTCGCCGGATGCGGATCGAGCCCGACAATCGTTCGTTTGCGTCAGGCGCATTTCGACCTCCAGTGGCAGAAATTATCCTTGATCATGGGTCAGACTTGGCACCCGATGTTCGGTGACGTGGTTCCTAATATCCAGAGTTTGGCGACGGGTAGCCCGTTCCAACCTTTCAACAGAAGTCCGCAAATCCGCCTGAATTGGCAGATGGATGCCCATAACCGTCTTTTCACCTCTGCGATCTGGCAGTTTCAATACACGACGACGGGTCCGGACGGGGGTACTTCCTCCTACATGACGAAAGGCAAGATGCCTGAGTTCTATTTCGGTTACGACTGGAAAAAGGATGGTTGGACGTTGGGCTTGGGTGCCGATGTGATGCGCCTTTCGATGCCTGAGACCGTAAAGGTGCAGCATTACGGAGAGGAGATACCTGTGTCGGCGGAGGACCATATCGCCTCTTGCGCATTCAACGCATACGTGCAATATCATTCGCCAAGCGGCAAGCTGCAGGTGAAGGCGAAGAGCATCTATGGCGGTAATATGTCGCACCTCCTGCTCCTCAGCGGATTCGGCTTGGCTGACAATCCTAAGAGGGGTGTGTACTCCTGGACAAATGTTAAGAACTCCACTTCATGGGTGGATGTGGTCTATGGTAGGACGTGGAAGGTCGGTCTCTTCTTGGGCTATATGAAGAACCTCGGTACGGAAGATAATCTGTTGAGCGAGTCCACGACGTACATCTTCGGTTTCAACAATATCGACTACGTCTACCGCATCGCACCGATGGTCTGCTACGATTTGAAGCACTGGTCTTTCGGTGTCGAGTATGAACGCACTACGGCCGCTTACGGTAAGCTGAATCTGAAGGACGGTAGGGTGGACGATTCGCACGAGATATCCAACAACAGGGTGGTGGCCATCCTGATGTATTATTTCTAAGAATATGAATTGATAGACGCAGGGACGTGCCGAGTGCGTCCCTGTATGCTATAATTCGTGATTGTTAATAAATAATTCTTCCATATATTTTTTGTAAAGAAAAATATTCTTAATTTTGCGACATAATTGGTGGATAGATTTGATTGCTTGCAACCACAGAAAAAAATGCTAAAATGATAATTGTGAGCTATCTGTTATATCCCCTTACATACATAACTTAAAAGTCTTAGTGTAATGGCTTATTTTTTTTCATCGGAATCCGTTTCCGAAGGACATCCAGACAAGGTCGCTGACCAAATCTCCGACGCTATTCTGGACAACATTTTGGCTCAAGACCCTGAGTCGAAAGTTGCTTGCGAAACTTTAGTTACGACCGGACAAGTGATCCTTGCCGGCGAGTTGAAAACGACTGCACAAATCAACGAGCAGGACATCGCCCGTCGTGTCATCTGTAAAATCGGTTACACGAAGAGCGATTACAAGTTCGACAGCGAGTCTTGTGGCATCCTGAACGCCCTTCATGGACAATCTCCTGACATCAACCGTGGCGTGGAGCGCTCCAATCCGTTGGATCAGGGTGCCGGCGACCAAGGTATGATGTTCGGTTACGCTTGTAACGAGACGAAGAGCATGATGCCTCTTCCGCTGGATATGGCGCATAACCTGTTGCGCGAATTGTCCCAAATCCGCCGTGAGGGAAAGGAGATGCCTTACCTCCGCCCGGACGCCAAGTCACAGGTGACCATCGAGTATGGCGACGACAATAAACCGAAAAGGGTGGACACCATCGTCCTCTCCACGCAGCATGACGAGTTCATCACGGACGAGAAGAATCAGTTGAAGGCGGACGAGGAGATGGTGAAGAAGATCGAGGAGGATGTGCGCAATATACTGATCCCGCGCTTGGTCAGCAAACATGCCGAATACAAATCCCTCTTGCAGGGCGATTATAAGCTGTTGGTGAACCCTACAGGCAAGTTCGTGATCGGTGGACCTTATGGAGACACCGGTTTGACGGGCCGTAAGATCATTGTGGATACCTACGGAGGCAAGGGAGCCCATGGCGGTGGCGCCTTCTCAGGCAAAGACCCTTCCAAGGTGGATCGTTCCGCCGCATACGCCGCTAGACATCTGGCGAAGAACCTGGTTGCCGCTGGCGTGGCGGACGAGGCGCTGGTGCAGGTGGCCTATGCTATCGGTGTGGCCGACCCGATGAACCTCTTCGTCAACACGTATGGTACTGCAAAGGTGAAGCTGAGCGACGGTGAGATCGCGCGTAAGATCGCGGAGAGCAAGATCTTCGACATGCGCCCGAAGGCCATCGAGGACCGTCTGAAGCTACGCAACCCGATCTACGAGGAGACCGCTTCGTACGGGCACATGGGCAGAACGCCTCAGGTGGTGACCAAGACTTTCACGGACCGCTCAGGGAAAACTTTCACGAAGGAGGTGGAGCTATTCACTTGGGAGAAAACCGATAAGACGGACGATTTGAAAAAATTGTTTAAATTGTAAGATATTACCCCTTCACAATGTATGCGCGAAGTGATTTATTTTTTAACTTTGCGTAAAATTGTAATGCGATAAATTCTTTTAAAAAACAATTATAGTATGAGTTTCTTATCTAACAAAAAATTGGTTATCGTTGGTGCCGCTGGTGCTATCGGTTCTACAATGGCTCAATTGGCCGCTGTTAAGGGTTTAACAAACAATATCACGCTTTACGATCCATATTTGAAGGGTCTTGAGGGCGTTTACGAGGAAATGCGTCACTGCGGTTTCGAGGGCGTTAACTTCACGTTCACTGACAATGTGGAGGAGGCTTTGACTGGCGCTTCTTTCATCATCTCTTCAGGTGGTGCTCCTCGTAAGGAGGGTATGACCCGTGAGGACCTTTTGAAGGGCAACGCTCAGATCGCTGCTGACTTCGGTGACAACGTAAAGAAATATTGTCCTAAGTGCGAGCACATCGTCGTTATCTTCAACCCAGCTGACGTGACTGGTTTGGTTGTGTTGGTTAAGTCTGGTTTGAAGCCTAACCAAGTGACTACTTTGGCTGGTTTGGATTCTACTCGTCTTCAGAGTGAGTTGGCTAAGTACTTCGGTATCCCTCAGTATGCGGTTAGCGGTTGCGCTACGTTGGGTGGACACGGGGAGAAGATGGTCCCTGTAACTTCAGACGTGATGGTAATGGGCAAGCCTCTTTCTAAGTACAACATCCCAGCTGACAAGTTCGAGGAGATCAAGCAAAAGACTATCCAAGGCGGTTCTAACATCATCGCTCTTCGTGGACGTTCTTCTAACTTGAGCCCTGCATATGTGGCTATCGAGATGATCGAGGCTGCTATGGGTGGCAAGAAGTTCACTTTGCCTGCAGGCTGCTTCGTAAAGGACGGCATGTATGGTTACAAGAACGTATGTATGGCCATGAAGTCAACCATCGACGAGAACGGTGTTTCTTACACGGAGGCTAACCTCTCAGCTGATGAGAAGAAGGCTTTGGACGCTTCTTACGAGCACCTTTGCAAGATGCGTGACGAGGTGATCGGCATGGGCGTTCTTCCTGCAGTCGCTGACTGGAAGAAATACAACGCGAACCTCTAATCCTAGGATTGGATTCGATATAGGAAAGCGGGCGGGGTATATCCCTGTCCGCTTTTTTCGTTGGGGGAGGGGAGTCGGTTGTGGAGATTGGTCGGGTATGAATTCGGATGAGAAATCCCGAGATATGCTTCCCCTCCCTGTAATAAATAGAGAAATACCCTTTCTCACCTCCTAATAATTTTAGCCTCTCCCATAAACGAACAAATCTCCTCTGCCAGGTGGTTCATGTTATGGAAACAGCTGTAATCGCTATCGGAAGGGACACCGTCCACATCCGGCATTTGGTCGAGTCCCCAAGGCGCAAGGATGAGCAGACTGCCGTTGGCGCAGGCGTCGAAGCGTTGTCGCTCGGGTTTCCAATAGGGAGTGATGGGTTCTTTCTGTATGTGGATGAGCGGATAACCCTTCTCCAAGCATTCGTTTTTCATCTGCAGTTCGCCACGGGAGATGCCGGGCGTCACAATCACCGTGGAGCCCTCAAGGATGGCTGCCACCCATCGGTCGTGCTGGCGGGCATAGTCGGCCGTTTCCTCGTAGGGTTGCCCGGCCGTGGGATGCTTGCGGTGGCACTGCACCTGTATCCTACGGGCCCACCGTAACAGGAAGAGGTTGCCAAATGCGCCATAGCTTCGTCCCGCCAACCGCACATGAAGACATCGTCTCATCACGTCGGGTATGGCTCGTCGCAAGAGTGCGCGACGTGGGTTGTCCTGCACATAGGCGATCATCGCGGCTCGGTGCCGCTCGTCGATGCAGACCGTGTCGTCGTAGTTGTCGTCGAACAGGGGGCGGCGCTCACGCCCTACTAGGGTGTAGTATTCTTGCCTTCGATATTTGGATAGGTTGCGAATGAGCTCGCTCTCGTTTTTGTATTTCTGGGCTTTCATGCGCAGCCAAGACGGGGTGGTGGGGCTCTCGCATATGTCCGTTAACGGACGGTTGATAGCGGATGGGAGCCCTTGTTGTTGCCACCACCTACTAGTGCAAGCCGCCTTGAACGCCTGCATGATATCCCCCAAATTCCACTGCATGGGTTCCAGCACCTCGATCACCCCGTGGAAATGGTCGGGCATGCATACGCAGGCGTGTGTCACCACACGGTTGCCATGCGCCGCTTGCCGCTCAGCGGTCTGGCCCCAGAACAGGAGCAGTTCTCCCCCAAGCGCTGTCGGGACGAGCTTCTCGTAGCCACCCTCAGACGTGAACGACGCAAGCAACGGTTCCCTCCCTCTCACCACCAACGTGATGAGATAGACACCCTTGCCGTAATAATCGTGGCCGGGATTGCGTGGACGATAGGATGAATTCATCATTACAGGTATTTCAAAACATTAGATTTTTCGCAAAAGTACAAAATTCCTCCCAAATGGCTCGCATTATGAACGCTTTTCAGAAAAGAAAGGAGGATTTCACCTGCTTCGACTTGTGATCTAGGCAGGTGGATGGGTGTGGTCATCCCTCTTGCCCTACTCGTCGTAGTAAACGAACGTCGTCTTTGTTATCGACTCAACTCCCTCTGAATTTTTTATCCGTTCGGTAATATTGCCGACAGAATCGTAGGTGTATGTCGTTAGGATTTGGGTGCCATTGTCCGTCGTTTCCCTTACGGTGACGAGGCGGTCGTTGGCGTAATAACCAGAGAGCTTAATGGTTTTGCCATCCAGTACGTTCACCGAATGGAGATGGTTTTGTTTGTCGTATTTGTATACTATTTTGTTGTATGTCAGTCTTTCTTCCCATGTGTTTTCTTTGTTGAATTCATCAGGAAGCTCTGTGAGACTCTCCTCAGATTGTATGGAAAGTAGTTTCCTTTGTTTGCTGTAGGTGTATTTGATATGGTTCACCAGCTTGGAATTCTTAAATTCTTTCTTGCTTAAGATATTGCCGTTGGAATCGAAGGTGGTGCGGGTGATGGTGGTGTCGGGGTTGAACTTTCCATCTTCCTCCTCCCCATCAATCTCCGTGATGATCTCTTCGTTTTGCGTGCGGGTTACTTTTGTGCTGTTGATGCCGATCAATGTGTCATGCCTATAGGTCATGTAGCCATCAGGGAGATCAATGTTGTCGCTCTTTTCGTACAATGCTATATTTACTTTATTGTAGCGATTCGTTTTGCGTTCTGTTATTTTGTTATTTTCGTCATATTTCATGAAACACTCTTCGTATCTGTCTAAGTCCTTGTAGTATATCTCATTTTCCTTTGCGTCGTAACGTGTGATGCGCGATAGGGCACCGTTATAGTACTCATACCTTGTTTTCAAGCCCGCTTCCTCGCGTTCGAAACTTATATCGCGGTTCATCTTGCAAGAGTCGGCTATTGGTAAGCCTGCCGAATCGTATTTATAATATTCAGTCAATGAGTCATTTTCATATACCTCCGTCAGATAACCTTTTGAATTGTAGATCTTTTTTGTACGATGGGTGGTATTGTTTGTTCTGTCGATGGAGATAATGGCTGTGTCGTTTCCTCTTTGGTCATAGTAGGTGTATTTGTATTTTGAGATGAAATTGGGACGACTATAGAATATGCTGCAGTATTCCTTTTCGTCTGAATTATAATAGGTTTTCCAGCCCTGACGAGTCTCAATAGGCTTCTTGCCATCCCCCGATCGACGGTTGGACGATATGACACGGTCAACCCAACGACGGGTCTCAATTAGCTTGCCATCCTCCGAGTAAACGTATTCCTCGTCTGTTTTGTCGAGGTTGTTATTCCTCATTTCAACAGGTTTCCATTTGCCGTTGAATACACCAAACCTATAGAATAGGAATCCTCCTTTACTGTTGTCACTCCATACGAGACACTTTTGCTGTTTGTCATAAGACCTGAAGAAATGGAAGGTGTCTATCTTTTCTTTGCCGTCCTTATAGCTCGAAGTGTATGTGACACCATCTGCCGACATGACATTCCCTTTGTACTTGTAATCAAAAGTTCCGCGGCCGAATGCACAATACATGCAGGCGAAAGCAGCATGGACCATGCAGATAAGCGTTAGAAGAATGAATATCTTTTTCATGTGATAAGAAGGGTTAAAATTGGTATTAAGCAAATATAGGATTTATCTGTAATATATCAAGAAGGAGTCCTTGCATTGAGTCCTTATTCCTCGTCGTCGTAGTAGATGTAACGAAGGAAAATTTTTTCTTCATATAAGTTTTTGGAACCTTTCATATAGCTGATTGTTCTCTCTGTTGGGTTCCCGATCTTATCGTAAAGCATGGTGACGACCTCCGTCACTGGGATTTCGGTTCCATCCTCGTAATATTCATCGGGTGTTTTCGTCACCTCCGAAATCAGATGGTTGGCGGCATCGTAGCGGTAGGCGATCTGTTTCACGATTCGTTTCCCGCAGGTGGTTACCTCAGATATGAGGCGGTGCTTCCCGTCGTACTGATAGGTCACTTTGTCGGTCTCTGTGTCCCATATGTAATCCTTCACATGTTCCGACGTTCTATGGCGGCCGTTGGATTGGATGGAGAGCAATTGTTCTCTGCCGTTGTAGGTGTAACGGTCTATGTACTTCACTTTGGAGTTGACGGATATCTTACGGAGCAGGACCCTGCCGTCGGAACCGTACGTCGTGCGGGTGACGGTCGTGTCGATTCGTAGCTTTCCCGTGACGGGATCATTTTTATCCCCCTCCATCTCCGTGAGAATCTCTTCCTGCTGGTTGCGGGATATTTCCCAGCTCTTAATGCTAACCAGCGTGCCTTTTTTATATCTCATGCGGGACTCTTGCAACAACTCTGCTTTGTCATCGCTGGAATCGCTGTATCTCCTTGTCTCAACATCAATATAATAGATGGAGCCATCCTCGCCGTAATGGTTCGTTTTCTCTTCTGTTATTCTATGCTTTTCGTCATATTTCGTGAAGCGCTCTATGGAAGAGTTCTTGAGGTAAATCTTATTTCCTTTCGCATCGTAGCGTGTGATGCTCGATAGGGCACCTTTATAGTACTCATACGTTGCCTTCCCTCCCGCTTCCTCGCGTTCGAAACTTATATCTCGGTTCATCTTGCAAGAGTCGGTTATTGGTAAGCCTGCCGAATCGAATTTGTAATACTCAGTTAGCGAGTCATTTTCGTACACCTCCGTCAGATGCCCTTGCTGGTTATATATCTTCCTGGTGCGATGTGTGATGTTGTAATTTTTATCTTCAAAGACGATGGCAGTGTCGTTCCCGTTCTGGTCGTAGTAGGTATACTTATAACTGATTTTTTTGTTTTGAAGAGGGCTGGCGGATTTCCTTGAGAGGTATTCTTTCCCGTTGTCGAGAAAGAAGTATTCTATTATTCCGGCGACGGATTGAACTCTGGAAGTTAAGAGCTTGCCATCCTCTGAATAGATGTACTCTGATGAAAATCCACCACGATCTATTTTTTCTGCTAGTTTTATCTTCCCATTGATTTTTATGTATCTTTTGTAGAAACTCACTTCCCCGATGCGGTGATCCTCCAATATTAAATCCTGGTCTCTGTCATAAAACAGGTATGAGCAAAATTCGGGGTTTTCATGCCCCCATGACATATGGAACATCTTCACTTTCCCTTTGTGTTGGTGTGCATTATGGCTGTCGTTATTATATCCGAATCCAAATTCGTTCATGTGTTCTTTTACGACGCATTGGCCACAAGCACTAGCGATGGCTGTGGATGTCAGGATAAATATGATGGTCGAAATTAGGTTCTTCATATGACTTCTGTATAGGTTAAAAATGATGTTTGAGGATGGATGTCGCACACACTGTTTCGGAAAGGGAAATTCTACTCGTCGTAGTAGGTGTAGCGAAAGAACAACCCGCCTTTCACTTCCTCGATTTTACCGTTTTTCTTGAATTTCCTTCTTCCCTCGATCATGTTCCCTTTTTCGTCGTATCGGATGGTGACGATATTCGCTTCCGGGTATTTCCCTCTTCTCTCTTCATCAGATTTGGATGCGTTGGTAGGGAAGTTGGTCTCTATCGTTCCTTCCACCAAATGTCCGTCCGCATCGTAATAGTAGGTGAATTGGCGCACAATATTCTTCCCACAGGAGTAAACCTCCGATACAAGGCGGTGTTTCTTGTCGTATTTGTATCTGATCTTGTCGGCTTCGAGTCTCCAAATCCAGTCTGACATGTCATCCACTTCGATTTGGCAATCCTTCGTCTGGATGGAAAGCAGTTGTCCACGCCTGTTGTAGGTGTAACGTGCCTTTGTTTTCTCCCAGAATCTGACATGGACGGTCCGGGAGAGTGCTTTCCCGTCGGAATCGTATGTCGTGCAGGTGATGGTCGTGTCCGGTAGATCCCCCTTCATGTGGGCGGACTCTGTTTCCTCGTCTATTTCCTCGTATTCATAATTTTCCTGCCCGCCTTGGGAGGAATCCGCCACGAGCCTGCCCGTCGAATCGTATTGGTGGTATTCCTTCAGCACACCATCGTCGTACATTTCCGTCAGATGGCCTTGGGGGTCATAGATCTTCCTGATGCGGTGTGTGACGTTGTAATCTTTGTCATAGGATACGATGGCTGTGTCGTTTCCGTTCTTATCGTAAAAAAAGAGCTCGTAGCCTGTTATTTCACGTAGCATATCGTCCCAATGCCTATGGCGTCCGTTTCTCATCCTTGAACTTCTCCTCTTCTCGTAGATGATGGAGAGGGAATCCTTCTCGTTGATGTTGTAGTACGTTTTAGTGCATTCTGAGGCTTTGTGATACTTGGAGGCGCATAGTTTGCCGTTCCATGAATAGATATACTCCTGAAGGGAGCTTTCATCCCCCCTTGCCACTAACACCCTCTTCCCGTTGATATTCTCGTACTTTTCGTAACGCTTAAATTCGTCACATGCCGCATCCACCAACATCCATTTTTTGTCCTTGCCATAGGACAGTGTCACGCTGATTGACGTGTCGATCTTCATCCTGCCAAGTTCGTCTTGCCCAGTGTATGTCTGGACCATCTGTACTTTTTGCACGTTCCCCTTGTACCGGTATGTGCGGAAGTCTTCCTCGTCCATCATTTGTCCGTAGTCGTGCAGGCGGTTTCTGATGATGCAGAATTCGCAGGCGAAAGCGGCATGGACCATGCAGATAAGCGTTAGAAGAATGAATATCTTTTTCATGTGATAAGAAGGGTTAAAATCTGTGATAAGCAAATATAGAAATTTTTCGCAATAAGAAAGGATGGCGATTGTCTTTTGTGAATTGTAAAAATCCCGCATCTATTGACCAAAAAATGATTTGAAAATTTTCAAAAGCGGAAACTAAAACATACATTTGCGGAAAAATGGAGGAGCAGCATGTCAGTAAAGGATATATTCAAGAAGATTGGCCTTGTACTCAAGAAGGTTTTTTCCAGCAAATACCTGCTGGTCTTCTGTTTGGGCTGTGCTTGGCTGGCGTTCCTCGATGAGAACAGCGTGTCGAATTACCTGCAGTATGATCTGAAGATCAGGGAGTTGACCAGTGAAATCAACATGAACAAGAAGGGTATCGCGGAGTGTGAGAAGAAGATGGAGGAGATGAAGACGGACAAGGCGAGCCTGGAGAAATATGCCAGGGAGCAGTACTACATGAAGCGTCACAACGAGGACATCTTCATCGTGAAATAGTGGCAAAAATTTACCTAAAACTCAATCGTTAGACCATCATAGGCTAAATGGACGTTCTCCGGTAGGGCGGCTTCCACGGTTTCGTGCAGTCCGATGTCGTGGTTCGCATGGACGAAGTAGGCGCTTTTCGGCTTGACGCGCTCCACCAGCGCCAATGACTCGCCGACGGAGGCGTGGGAGAAATGCTCCGTGTAGCGCAAAGCATCCAATACCAGCACATCCAGACCCATCAGTTTCTTTATTTCCCTCTCTTCAATCGTTTTGTAATCAGTCAGATAGGCGAAATTGCCGATTCGGTAGCCGAAGTTGGGCAGTTTGTAGTGGTAGGCCAGTATGGGTGTGATCTCTATGCCGCAGGTGGTGAACTTCTCGTTGCGTATCTGATGCAACTCTATCTGTGGTATTCCCTTGTAATCATTGTCGAAACAGTAGGAATAGGCTTCGTGGATGTGTGCGATGGTGGATCTGTTGGCATAGATCGGTACCCGTCCGAAGGGGCGCAGATCGTCCAGTCCGCCCACGTGATCGGTGTGCTTGTGCGTCAGCAGGATGATGTCGAGGTGGGTGAGACCCGCACGTAGGGCTTGCTGGCGGAAGTCCGGACCGCAGTCCAACAGTATCTTCTTGCCTTCGGTCTCCAGCAAGGCGGAGCAGCGCAACCGGTTGTCCTTGGGGTCGGATGAGTTGCACACCGCACATTTACAGCCTATGTAAGGGACGCCTGTCGAGGTCCCTGTTCCTAAGAAAGTCAGTTTCATAATTCCAAGAAATCATTGAATTCGAGTCCGTCCACCTGCATGCGGATGCGCCACTCCTGCGTATGTAGGTTGTTGCAACGGTTGCCTAAGTTCTTTACCCAGCCCAACGGGACGGAGCGGTAGGTGAGCAGGAGATAGCCTTTCGGAACGTCGGTCGGCAGTGTGAGGTTCTCCTTCCTCAGGTAGGTGATCGCCTCCTGCCAAGAGAGGTCCACCGTCGGGAATACCTCGTTTCGCAACGTCCAGGCGAGCGCCAAGTGCTGGGAAGGGATCAGATCCTTTCCCTTGACGGTAGCCACCTCGACGCCCGACTGTAGCACACGCAGGTGCTCTGAGAGCATATCCACTACGTCCGCTTGGTCTGCCGGTATGGCATAGACCACGTCGTTGTGGGCGGTCAGTTTCACGGGTTCGGTCAGCCAGTTCGTCAGCTCTTTGGCGGAAGGGGGTAGGGCGACCTTGGCCTCTTTCTTCTTCTTTCGCTTGCAGGCAGGCTCCTCTTCCGTCTTGCGCAGGGCAGAGAGGAAGAAGCCTTCGCCACGGGTCTTGTGTGGGTAGAAGTGGTAGCCGGCATCCGTCTCCGTCACGTTCCAGGAAGGGTCGGTCTCGATGCGGAGAATCTCCGCGCCCAGCTCCTCCGCGATCCAATGGACGTTCTGCTCATCCTCCTCCTCGTTGTAGGTGCAGGTGCTGAAGATCAGGATGCCACCCTCCGCTAGGGCAGGGAAGATGTCGGCGAGGATCCTCCGTTGCCTCTCGGCGCAGAAGCGCACGTTCTCGGGGCTCCATTCCTCCACCGCTTGCTCGTCCTTGCGGAACATGCCCTCGCCCGAGCAAGGCGCATCCACCAGAATCAGGTCGAAGAGACCCGTGAGCTTGCCGAAGTCAGCCGGGTCGTTGTTCGTGACCGTCACGTTCGGTGCGCCCCATTTGATGATGTTTTCCCGCAGGATATTGACACGGTTGCGCATCACCTCGTTGGAGACCAGCCACCCCTTGCCATCCAAGAGCGAAGCCAAGTGGGTCGATTTGCCACCCGGTGCGGCGCAGAGATCCAACACGACGGGCGCCTCCGTATCGATGAATTGGCGGTAGACCTGCTCGACGAACATGGAGCTCGCCTCCTGTACGTAGTAGCAACCCGCATGCAACAGCGGGTCCAGCGTGAAGGAGGGACGTTTGTCCAGGTATTGGCCGGTGGCGCACCAAGGCACCTCCGCACCCTTCGTCGGGGCGGAAATCTTCCTCGTGTTGATGCGGATGCTCACCTGCGGGTCTTGATCCAAGGCCGCGCGGAAAGCGTCATATTCGCCGCCCAAGGCAGTCTTCATCGAGTCTTCGAATTGAGTAGGTAATTGCATATCTTAAAGTAACGCTACATATGCAAAGATAATATGTTTTCCGCAAAATCGCACATGGTAAGGCGGGGTGGCGGTGACTTTTTATGATGTGGAAGGGGAAGGAAAAATGGCAAATTTTTTGTATATTTGCGGAGAGGATGAGAGTCGGTTACGAATTATGAATTAAGAGTTAAGGATTAAGAGTTAGGAGTTTTTTCGGGTTGGATTCGCCTGTGCGTAGGATTTCGCTTTAAGACATGAGTGCTGAGAAACCGCAATATATCAATTTCGACGAGTATATCCGTCAGGGTGACCCCGCCAAGCGGGAGCTCGCCGAGGCGTGGCGTGTGGCCATTGGTCTGCAGGCGGTGGACGGTCTGAAGACGTCCGAGTTCTTGCAGGAGACGGCCCGCAGGAACATCGAGGGGGAGATCACCATTGATGAGGTCAAACATCTTGTCAATCAGTATTATATCACGAAGACCACCCATGACGAAGGGGATGCCGACATGGAGGAGGCGGATAGGGTGTCGAGTAATATCTCAAAACTGCTTTTGTCTGATTCTTTCATCTATAGTGTCGCAGGGTTTGCTGCCGTTCATCGGGCCATTTTCGAGGGCGTGTTTAAACATGCTGGGCGTTTCCGTGACTATGATATATCAAAGAAAGAATGGGTGTTGCGGGGCGATTCTGTCCTTTATGGTCGTTGGCAGGACTTGCGTATGGCTATAGAGTATGATTTGGAGCAGGAACGTCAGTTCGATTATTCCACATTAGATAAGGATCAAGTAGTAGAGCATCTTGCCAAGTTCGTGTCTGGATTGTGGCAAATCCATCCTTTTAGGGAGGGGAATACTCGCACTACAGCCATCTTTACCATCAAGTATCTTCGATCGCAGGGATTCCGTGTGAATAATGAATTATTTGAGCAACATTCTTGGTATTTCCGTAATGCATTGGTGCGTTCCAATTATAGGAATTTGGCAAAAGGCATTAATTATGAGCCTTTATTCTTGGTTCGATTCTTCCGTAACCTGTTATTAGGGGAAAACAATACGTTAAAGAATCGTTATATGATTATTAATCCGCCAGAAGAGTGGAAAATGCCTGCGTCTGAGTATTCGGAGGACAAGCACAGGACAAGCACAGGACAAGCACAGGATATGTTCCAAACAGATAATGAGGAAATCCTTAAGGTTGTGAAAACTATTGGATGTAATCGTATGTCAATCAGGGAAATAATGGATGCTATAGGGTTGAAAGGAAGGGATAATTTTTTGACGCTTTATCTTAATCCCGCTATCGCCCAAGGCTTCGTCTCTATGCGTTACCCCGATAAGCCCCGTCATCCGCGCCAAAGCTATTTGTTGACCGCCAAGGGAACCATGCTGTGGAAGAGTTTGTGGAAGGAAGATGCGAAGGAATGATACGCAGGCTTCGTGTGTCGTTAGATATTATATCATTTGCTATTTTATTATTTACGATTTACTATTTGGGGTGATTCTAGATAGTACGCCTATAACAAAAAAACTTCGGAGCGATTGCCCCGAAGTTTTTTTTATGAAATAATTTGAACTATTATTTCTGCTCCAAAGCCAACGTCTTAGTTGGTTGGTCGCATACCTCAGAAGGACCGAAGTATTGGATTGGGCCTGGGTAAACGTAAGATGTCTCGATAGCCCATTTCTCGCGGTTAGCGGCCAAAGCCTTGAACGGAGCGCCGTCCAATTCAACCAATGCCTTGCGGATAACTGGTTTTTGCTTACCGTTACGTTGCTCCATGTTCATCATCATCGTGATAGGCACACCGGCAGCGATCCATTGGTCAGCTGGCTTCGTGGTGTTCTTGATCAATGACATGTAACCAGACTTGCCAGTAGCGATCAAGTTAGCCGCGTTGTAACCCAAAGAGTAGCAGTAGTCAGCGTCGAAGTTAGAAGGAGCGGCGCAACGACCCTCGTATCCGAAGAAGTGGCCGAGACCTGAGAACTTGCCTACATACTTGCCCTCAGCCTTCATGGCAGCCAAACGGGTCTTAACCATCTCGATGAGCAATTTCTCCGTTTCGATCAAAGAAACCTGAACGTTTCCGTGAGGGTCACGCTCCAAAGTCAATTGCTTAGCGATAGCCTCAGGAAGGCTCTCGTATACGGATTTGCTGTTGGCTGAAAGCTTGGAAACAGCAGTCTTGACGTCTGATTCGGTAGCCAACAAATCGTTCAACTCCTTGATCAAGACCTTCATCTCAGGGATGAACTCGATCAAACCCTCAGGGATCAACACAACACCGAAGTTGTTACCCTTAGCGGCACGTGCTGCTACGGTGTCGGCGATGTTGTTGACGATCTGAGCCAAAGTCATCTTCTTAGCCTCTACTTCCTCAGAAATGATGCAGATGTTTGGTTGAGTCTGCAAACCGCACTCCAAAGCGATGTGGGAAGCCGAACGACCCATCAACTTGATGAAGTGCCAGTATTTCTTAGCGGAGTTAGCGTCACGCATGATGTTACCGATCACCTCGGAATATACTTTACATGCAGTATCGAAACCGAAAGAAGTCTCGATTTGGTCGTTCTTCAAGTCACCGTCGATAGTCTTAGGGCAACCGATCACCTGGATGCCGGCCTTCTTTGCCAAGTAGTACTCAGCCAAGACGCAAGCGTTGGTGTTGGAGTCATCACCACCGATGATCACCAATGCCTTGATGCCCAATTTGTTGCAGATCTCAATACCGCTGTCGAACTGAGACTCCTCCTCCAACTTGGTACGGCCTGAACCGATGATGTCGAAACCACCTGTGTTACGGTATTCGTCGATGATGTCAGCAGTCAACTCGATGTATTTGTGATCGATCAAACCGCTAGGACCACCCAAGAAGCCATACAATTTACCCTTAGGGTTCAATGCCTTGATACCGTCGAACAAACCGGAGATCACGTTGTGACCGCCAGGAGCTTGACCACCGGAAAGGATTACACCCACGTTGAAGTCGCCCATAGCCAACTTTGTAGCTGCGGCCTCGAACGTAACGATAGGCATTCCATACGTGTTAGGGAACAATTTTTTGATTTCAGCTTGGTTCGCAACAGACTCAGTTGCTTTACCTTCTTTGAGCGCTACGCCACCTTTGAATGCCTTAGGCAATTTAGGTTGGTAAGCGGCTCTAGCGATTTGCAATGCACTTTTTGCCATTATGATTACTATTTTAGATTAAAATATGAATTTCACACCTTTCGGAAAAATCCACGCAAATTTGCGAAATTTTTTTCTCTTCTCAAAACATATATGTTATGAGTTAAGTGGGAAATTTTTATTTACTATTTGTCCATTTACTATTTAGCTATTTACTATTTAATAATTTACCCAATATACCTGCTAGGACAAAAAATAGTAGATCGTAAATTGTCAAATCGTAAATCTTTTTATCTATTCTAAATTTCAAAAAATCTTCCGCACTATCTGTTTCACTATCTTATCGTTATGTAAAAATTACATTTATTTTACAAGATTTATAGGTAAAAATTATTTTTTAATTAAAATATGTCATATCTTTGTCGAGTGAATGTGTGATTAGAGTTGTTTGTTTTTAAATATTTCATCATGGAAATGCATAAGGTTATCTAATGTTTAATAAATAAATTTTTACGATTATGTTTTCTATCAAAGAGAGTAGTAGGTCTTGTTTGCGCAAGTTGTTTTGTTTGAGTGGGTTGCTACTCGCCCTCCAGTTATCTTCCTGTGAGAAGGATGAAGTGTTGAACGAGCCGGTCAGTGAACAACAGACCGTAAGTAGTGAGATTCGCCTTGGGGCCAAGGTCGAGAGCCCGTTCCTGTTGCGTAACATGCAACGTTCCGTGGATTCGTTGTCGGCACGGTCGGGTTTGAAGAGTTTAACCATTTTGAAACCCACCCATCTGTATGTGCGTTTTCTGCCGGCGGACACGACGCAGTACGAGCGTTTGGTGGCGGACACCACGTTGGATTTCGATTCATATCCGTTGGACTATGAATTGACGGAGGGTGATTCCTACCATGATCCGTCATTGCCGGCGGACGCCATCACGTGGCAGTACACGGTGGTGCCGGCAGATTACGATCTGAAGGGGCTTGGCATCACATACGAAGTGCTTGACGAGCTTTATATCTTGGACGAGGACCTAGAGCGGGAGGACATCTCCGTCGGGGATGCACAGCTCCGTTCCGGGAAGGGTACGGGTTTGTCTTGGAAGAGCGTGGTGGACGAGGCGTTGATTCAAACGGGCAACGTGGGTGAGACCACCCTGCGTTCGAAGTGGACACCAGCCGCCACCATCAAGGCGTATGACGACCTGATGGAAAAATACATTCCGCTGCAGGGCGTGAAGGTGCGCATCCGATACTTCGCCTTCCTGAAAGCGTACCACTACACGGATGCGAACGGTAATGTGACATTCAGCAGCAAGCGCACGAGCGTGGAGTATAGTATTGAGTGGGAATGCGAGAAATGGGACATACGTTATAAGTTTACCCAAGCATATAGCAATGGGCCAGACCAAAAGTCCCGTTGGAACTTGAATATTAATTCAAGCAATATGACCAGATTGCATTTAGCATCTATCCATCGGGCTTTATATAAATATTACTATGGTGATGCTTGTGGATTAATACGTCCAAATGAGCATTTAAAATTATTTTATAACGATTGGGATGAGGAGGCACCGAATGGTACGACTTATTATGTCAACATTGAGTTCTTTAAGGATATTCTTTCGTCGATTAAAATATATGGGTTAGAAAGTGAAGGGGTTTATAAGCCAGCCAGCAAAGTCTTGAGCACCACTCTACATGAGTTGACCCATGCATCCCATTGTCTGTACGTCGGCTTTACAAACTATGTGCAAACAGATCTTATTATCAGGGAAGCATTGGCATTGGCTGGGCAATGGGTTTTGACGAAGGATGAATATAAAACGATAGATAGAACATCGAATAAAGCATATGATGATCTTTTAAGTCTTATCGAATGTCAGGATTGGCCATACACAAAAAGTAAAGAAGAGGGTAGGCGATGGAAAAGAAATATAAAATACAGCCCGTTAATGATTGATATGATAGATGATATAAATCAAGCGAAGGAGAATCGTCCTCTTGACGATAATGTCACGGGATTCTCTATACATTTAATCCAGCGTTCTATACATGAAATACAAAGTGTCGATGATTTTGAAAATTTTGCGACTCATGGTCGAATAGGGAATGAAAGTCTTGATAGTTATTTCACACAGTTTAAAAAATATTATAAATAGTATTATGAAACATTTGATTATTTGTCCTTCCGCTTTTGTGTTATTTTTAGGTCTATTTTTGTATGGCTGCGACAAAAACAAAGACGTGGATTATTTCGATGATAATAGACCTGATGTCGACTATATTATTAGAAATGATATAGACCATTCTGTCTTGATTGTGATGAAAGACAATTATGAAAAGGACAGATATTATAGTTTCCCTATAAATTACAAAGATAGTCTTGTGAGAAATACCAAAGGTTCTCCGTTTTTTGGAAATATATACTTGGTTATTGATGATACTATTAAGTATCAGGGAAATACGGTTGATTGGCATTATAATTTAGAAGCCCCTTCTTCCTACGACACCATTGAAGTCGGAGACAACTATTACAAGATGCGCTATGTGATAGACGAGGACTTCTACGAGTACGCCAAGGCGCATCCGTACAGAGGCGAGTGAGGTTCATATAAAGAAAAATGGACAGATTAATTAAACTAGCAATTGGAATTGTTCCTTTGTTTGGAATGATTGCATGTGGAGACGAAGATGTGGATGGTGGATATGAAACGGGAATTGTTAATTACACTATTGTTAATGGGACAAAACACAAGTGTGTGATTGAATCATTTCCAATCCATAATTCAACAGCGTTGATGTGCGAAGAAATTGTCAGCGGAGACAGTGTTATTTATCACACGAATGGGGAAGGATCCTATTCAACCATGTATGATTTGTTTAGTGACAAGCAGGTGTATTTGTTATTCGATGACTCTGTCAAATATGATTGCTTGTCAAACAAGAATCATGAGATGATAGCACTTGATAGAAATTACAAGTTGGATGTGATTTCAGAATACCCTGACTATTATTATGAATTTCGTTACGTCATCACCGAAGAAGACTACGAGTACGCCAAAGCGCATCCGTACAAAGGCGAGTGATAAAGGATTAAACCCCGTCCGTCATGGTTCAATGACTGTGGCGGACGGTTGATGAAATTGTTGAGCGTTTTTATTTTATATGAATCATTATTTCGTCTGAATTATGTTTGGAAAAGAGAAATGCAAGTACTTGCGTGAGATCAGAAAGAAAATAGCCTTGGAGAACGACATCGCACTTGTGACGAGCGAGTGCACCTTCAAGGGAGAGTGCAAAGGTACCTGCCCGAAGTGTGAGGCGGAGGTGCGCTATCTGGAGCAGGAACTCGACAAGAGACGGAACTTGGGCAAAGTCATCACCCTTGCCGGACTAGCTCTTGCGGGCGTAGCTAGTAGTGGCTTGCTTGCGTCCTGCGACGAATATGCGGATGGAGATATGCCCTATTACCCGTTCGGAGAGGATAACCTGCATGAAAGAGCGGAAAGGAGCACTCTTTACCAGAATATATTGGATAGGCTCAATCAAAGCAATATTTCTGTTGCTGAACAGGACTCCTCGTCGCATTGGCATTGTTTCGGTTTTAATGTAACTGAGACAGGAGAAGTCACGTCCATCCAGTTTTTTGATCGACAAGAGGACTCTCCATACCAGTCGGAAATCACCGCTTTGTTGATGAGTATTCAGCAGGAGGAACTGAACACTTTGCAGGAAGATTGGTTTTTCCGAATATATTATTATCCTGAAAACGGGGAAATAGTGTTTAAATATGCATATTAATCAAATGGGTTGAATTAAGACGATGAGAAAACTGTTGATTATATTCCTATCCGCTTTTTCCGCAATGAATCTCTTTGCCGAAGAGCCAGGCGAGAACGCATATTTCCCTAATGGATTCAAACTGAAGATAGATCGTGCCACATTGGGCCCCACCTTGTACGAGAATTGGGTATATGAAGATAGAGACATTACCTTCTCCCACACACTTGCGCTTGGTTTCGGGTTCCAACGCAATGAACACCTCTATTACGGTGGAGGAATAGAACTGAGGCAACGGCTTAACGATTTGGATTACACCCATCTCTCTTTGCCTATTTATGCGGAAGCAAGGTTAAGCCTTTCCGACCGCAAGGTCTCTCCGTATGTCGGATTGAAGGTGGGCGCCGGCATTTGTCTCAAAGACCACGATAGTGAAGGTTACGAATTATATCAGCGAGCGGATGGCAAATGGTTCCATAGGGATTTCGAGCGGCAAGACAAACTGAAGGGTCTCTACCTCAATCCCGAGTTGGGTGTGCGCATCAGAAGGGTAGGCGTCGGATTCTGCTTCCCGCTGATGGAGTATGTCCGGGAGATGGATGTCTATGACAGCCAATCCAAGAGCACGGAGAAACGCAAACTGCGGAGTATGGATATGGGGGTTCACCTGTTTTTGTCCTTCCATATTAATTTGTAATATCATTCAATTTCAATGATTTATGGGCTCTGTCCGTAAGGGTTGACCCAAACATGGCGCATTATTTAAGTGTGCAAGAGTAGGGAAGTGTTTGCCCGTTCCATCAATCAAAAAATAATCAATTGTGCTTGATGAAAATATGAATATGTTATATATTTGCAATATTATGTATAACACATATATTACTCTTGTATAACAAATATAATATTTGCATGATATGGGAACCGTAATTGTCAGAAAGCAGACCGCTTTTCGTCTAAGCGAAAAACTCCTTGCTGATTTGAAAATACAAGCACAGCGATGCAACCGCAGTTTGAACAACTATGTGGAAAGCCTTTTGATTGAAGCGTTGTATAACACGCCCAACGATGAGACTGTACAGGCCATAGAAGAATCCAAAAGCGGTAAACATGCAGGGACGCTCAATGTGAGTAGTTTCGAAAATTTCCTCAATAGCATCGACGAGGCGGAATGAAAGAAGTTCGTTATTCCACAAAGGCCAAGAAGGATCTTAAGAAGTATCGTAATGATCTTGCGAAAATGCACGATTTATTCGTGGTACTTAGCACCTTGGCCTCTGGGGGAATCTTGGACGCACGTTATCGGGTTCATATGCTGACAGGGAAATACAAGGATTGCATGGAATGCCATGTGGGAAATGATTTTCTTCTAATTTGGATAGATACTGACGCCATATATGTGGAACGTATCGGTAGCCATTCCGAGTTGTTTAAATAAAAGGGCTTCGCCTCGTCATGATTGGCCTATTTACCACTTTTGTCTCTCGAGACGTAAAAAATGCGTTTCCCCCTTTGCCCGTAGAAAAAAATGTTGTAAATTCGCGGTGCTTTTTAGGATTCGTGCAATCCGAGGAGTGTGATGGGGAATTAAGCCATTACGAATGAATGTATAACTTAATTTTGAGTAACACAAAATGAAAACTTTTGAGTTGAAAGGTACCAACAGAACTGCAGTTGGTAAGAAAGAGGTAAAGGCACTTCGTGCTACAGGTATGATCCCATGCGTTATCTACGGCGCTGGCGAGAACAAGAATTTCCAAGTGAAGGTAGAGGATGTTCGTAAGTTGATCTACTCTCCTGATATCTTTATCATAGACTTGGACCTCGATGGAAAGGCTTGCAAGGCTATCTTGAAGGAGATCCAATTCCACCCAGTAAGCGACAAGATTTTGCACATCGACTTCTTGCAGGTTGTTGATGACAAGCCAATCGTGATGAACGTTCCTGTTAAGGTTCAAGGTTTGGCTGAAGGTGTTCGCCTCGGTGGTAAGTTGAGCCAAGAGATGCGTACTTTGAAGGTGTCTGGCCTCTACAACAATATCCCTGAATTCTTGACTGTTAACGTTGAGAACTTGGGCCTTGGTAAGACTATCCAGGTACGTGACCTTTCATTCGATAACTTGGAAATCCTTAGCGGTAAGGTGAACGTTGTCGTTGCTGTTAAGGCTACACGTTCTTCTAGGAATAACGGTTAATCGATCTTATGAAGTATCTGGTTGTTGGTCTGGGTAACATCGGCGAGGAATACGCCGAAACCCGCCATAACATAGGATTTAAGGTATTGGACGCTTTCGCTAAAGCGTCCAATATTGTTTTTGACCCGGGCAACCGCTACGGTGCGACCGCCTCATGCCGCGTCAAGAACGCCGAACTCTTCCTCCTCAAGCCTAACACCTACATGAACGAGAGCGGTAGGGCTGTCCGCTATTGGCTGGACAAGGAGAAGATCGACGTGGACCATCTGCTCATCATCGTGGATGACCTCTCCCTTCCTTTCGGCGCCCTGCGCTTGAAGGGGAATGGTAGCGCGGGCGGCCATAACGGACTGAAAAGCATAGAAGCCATGATCGGCACGAACGCCTATTCAAGGCTACGCTTCGGCATCGGAAACGATTTTCCGAAGGGCATGCAGATCGAATATGTGCTGGGCGAATGGACGGATGAACAGAAGCCTCGTCTGGAGGAACGCATCGCCATCGCGGGCGAGATCATCAAGAGCTTTTGCCTCGCTGGCTTGCAAAATACCATGAATCAGTTCAATAACAAGTGAGGAACTCCCTCGCGGATGACTTCTCGTTTCGCTTTTTTTCTTACCTTTGCATAAAGGTGGGTCCTGAACATCCGCCGTGTGACAAAACAGTAAAACAGGGCGGGTTTTGATGCCGCCAATAATTCTTGATAGATGGATTTCGCAAAAATATTTCTTAAGCCAAAGAAGGAGGATTCCCTTCTCCGTTTCCACCCTTGGGTCTTCTCGGGCGCCATCCAACGCGTCGTGGGCAACCCGAAAGAGGGGGATGTAGTGGATGTCTATAGCTCCGGCAACGAGTATCTCGCCACGGGTCACTACCAGGTGGGCTCCATCGCTGTGCGTGTCCTCTCCTTCGAGGGGGAACACCCTGACCAGGCATTCTGGGAGAAACGTATCTCCGAGGCTTTCCTGCTCAGGAAACGCTTGGGATTGGTGGACAACACTTTCAACAACACCTATCGTTTGGTGCATGGTGAGGGTGATTGTCTGCCGGGTCTCGTGGTGGACGTCTATGGTCCGACCGCTGTGCTTCAGGCGCATTCCGTCGGTATGCATACGGTGCGGATGGAGCTGGCACAGGCCATCGTCAAGGTGATGGAGGGTCGTGTGGAGAACGTCTATTACAAGTCTGAGACCACCCTGCCGTTCAAGGCGAACGTCGATTCCGAGAATGGTTACCTCATCGGTGAGTGCGACGACCAATGCCTCGCCATGGAGTATGGCCTCAAGTTCCATGTGGACTGGCTGCGCGGACAGAAGACGGGTTTCTTCGTGGACCAGCGTGAGAACCGCTCTCTGTTGGAGAAATATGCGAAGGACCGCAACGTGCTGAACATGTTCTGCTATACGGGCGGCTTCTCGTTCTACGCGATGCGTGGGGGCGCCCGTCTGGTGCACTCCGTGGACAGTTCCGCCAAGGCAATCGACCTGACGAACAAGAACGTCGAACTGAATTTTCCGGGGGATCCCCGTCACGAGGCTTTCGCCACAGACGCCTTCAAGTTCCTGGATGACATGGAGAAGGACAAGTATGACCTGATCGTCTTGGATCCGCCTGCCTTCGCCAAGCACAGGGAGGTGTTGCGCAATGCGCTCCAGGGCTATAAGAAGCTCAATGCGAAGGCGTTCGAAAAGATCAAAAAGGGTGGGGTGCTCTTCACCTTCTCCTGCTCGCAGGCGGTGAACAAGGAGCAGTTCCGCCTCGCCGTCTTCAGTGCGGCGGCCATTAGCGGGCGCAACGTCCGTATCCTGCACCAGCTGACGCAGCCTGCGGACCACCCGATAAATATTTACCATCCTGAAGGGGAATACCTCAAGGGACTGGTGCTGTATGTAGAATAAATTTTTCTTCCCTAATACCATGTACACGACATTATTTTGGATTATCATCGCTATCCTGGTGCTCGACTTCGCCTTGGAGTGGTACTTGGATTACCTGAACAATAGCCAGGTGAGCGAGGCGCTTCCTGACGAGGTGAAAGACCTTTACGACGCGGAGGCGTACAAGAAGCAACAACAATATTTCCTGGCCAATAAGAAGTTCGGCATGGTCTCCGGACTCTTCTCCTTCGTCGTCATGATGCTGATGTTCTTCCTCTTCGGTTTCGCCTTCGTGGACAACATCGCGCGGGGCTTTTCGGAGAACTCCATCGTGATTGCGCTGATCTTCTTCGGCATCCTCTATTTCGCCAACGAAGTGCTGAACATTCCTTTTGGTATCTACCATACCTTCAAGATCGAGGAGCGTTTCGGTTTCAATAAGATGACGCCCGCCCTTTTCGCCGCGGATACGGTGAAGGGCTGGTTGCTCACCGTGTTGCTCGGTGGCGGTGTTTTGGCGTTGCTCATGCTCATCTACAACGAGACGGGCACCTACTTTTGGCTGATCGCTTGGGCGGTGATGTCCGGCATCTCCATCTTCATGCTGATGTTCTACTCCAACCTGATCGTGCCGCTCTTCAACAAGCAGACACCTCTGGAGGAGGGCGAGTTGCGTACAGCCATCCAGGAGTTCTGCAAAAAGGTGGATTTCGGGCTGGATGACCTCTATGTGATCGACGGTTCGAAGCGTACGACCAAGGCAAACGCCTACTTCACGGGCTTGGGCTCGAAGAAGCGCATCGTGCTCTACGACACGTTGATGAACACGCTCACCACCGAGGAGATCGTGGCGGTCTTGTCGCACGAAATAGGCCATTACAAGCATAAACATACCTTGCTGATGTTGCTGATATCGATCCTCAACACCGGTTTCATGCTCTTCCTCCTCTCCTTGGCTTTGGGCACTCCGGAGACGGGCAATGTGCATCTGGCGGAGGCGTTGGGTAGCCAATACCCATCCTTCCATCTCGGCGTGATCGTGTTCGGCATTCTTTATACACCCATCTCCACTTTGTTGGGCGTGGGACTGAACGTTATATCCAGGAGGAATGAATTCCAGGCGGACAGTTTCGCCAAGGAGAACGGTCTGGGCGAGGAATTGGGCGAAGCGTTGAAGAAGCTCTCCGTCAGCACGCTCAGCAACCTTAATCCACATAAGGCGTATGTCTTCTTCCATTATTCGCATCCTACTCTTATTCAGAGGATTAGAAACCTTAAGAATTGACATATTGTGTTAAAATCTTTTTCAAGATGGCCTCTTTCTTTTAAAGAAAGTTAAAGTTGAAAAATATTTTATAATTATGTTGCACAACATAAAAAATGACAGTACATTTGCACTGTGTTTTTCATGGTATTAGATTTAAGGTTTTAAGAGATGGGATGTCGGGATGACATCCTTCTTTGTTTTTATGGGGTCTCAAACTTATTTTTAGTTGATTAGCATGATAGACGAATCAATATTCAAGGATAAAAAGGTGGCTTTCCACACGCTTGGCTGCAAATTGAATTTTGCGGAGACGACCACGATCGGCAAGATGTTGCTTGAGCATGGTTTCCGCAAGGCAGGCAGGGACGAGGTGGCGGATGTGTGCGTCATCAACACCTGTTCCGTCACTGAGGTGGCGGACCGCAAGGATCGTCAGGCGATCAAGCAGATGATCACGAAGCATCCGGGGGCCTACATCATCGTGACGGGCTGTTACGCGCAGTTGCAGCCTGAGGCGGTCGCCAAGATCGAAGGGGTGGACCTCGTGCTTGGCGCACAGGATAAGTTTGATATTATCCGTCATCTCGATAATCTGGAAAAGAAGGAGGAAGCTCAGGTCTGCCATACGAAACGGAGCGAAATCACCACCTTCTCTCCCTCCTGCACGAGGGGAGACCGCACCCGCTATTGGCTGAAGGTGCAGGACGGCTGCGATAATTTCTGCTCCTATTGCACGGTGCCTATCGCCCGTGGCAAGAGCCGTAACGGAAGCATTGCGGAGACGATCGCACAAGCGGAGGCGGCAGCGAGCGAAGGGGCCAAGGAGATTGTGATCTCGGGCGTAAACATCGGTGACTTCGGCAAGACGACGGGCGAGACCTTCCTCGACCTGATCCGTGCCTTGGACGGTGTGGAGGGCATCGAGCGTTACCGCATCTCCTCCATCGAGCCGGACCTCCTGACGGACGAGATCATCGAGTTCACGGCCCGCTCCAAACGTTTCCTGCCTCATTTCCACATTCCTTTGCAGTCTGGGTGCGACGAGGTGCTGCACCTCATGAAGCGCCACTACGAGCGTAGCCTCTTCGCGGATAAGATCCGGAAGGTGAAGGCCTTGATGCCGGACGCATTCATCGGGGTGGACGTGATCGTCGGCACGAATGGTGAGACGGAGGAGTACTTCAACGCCTCATACGAGTTCCTGCAATCGTTGGATGTCACCCAACTGCACGTCTTCTCCTACTCGGAACGCCCGAACACGCAGGCGCTGAAGATCGAGGGTAGGGTACGCCCCGAAGAGAAGAAGCGCCGCAGTGAACTGCTCCATGCACTCTCTGAGGAGAAACGTCTCGCCTTCTACCGCTCGCAGGTGGGCAAGACCGCCCATGTCTTGTGGGAGGAGAAACGCACGGCTGGCTTGATGCATGGGTTCTCGGAGAACTATCTGGTGGTGGAGCGCCCTTACGATAAGGCTTTGGTGAATTGCGTGACGGAAGTGGTGTTGGGGGAGCTGAATGAGGACGGAACTGCGATGTCAATTAAGAATTAAGAGTTAAGAATTAAGAGTTAAGAGTTGACTAAGGTCTTTGGAATTTTATGCAAAGTGAATTATATTTACAAATTTATAAGAAGGTAATGGTATAATCTCAAATTCATATTCTAATGAAAATTTTTATATCTCAAATAAGCAAAGTAATACTTGCTTTGACATTTACATTGATTCCGTTTTTTGTTGTACAAGCTCAAGTTTCTTTTTTTGAAAAACCAGTTAAATATGAAGGGAAAAGAAAAACGTCTTTTAAGGTGTTTCAGACTTTAGAAAATGGTGCTCTTGCTTATGAAGTATCTGATCCATGGTATAAATTATATTATGGAAATGTTGTGTATCTAATCGGTGATAAGTTTTATGATGGTATGATTATAAAAGTAAAAAAACCGTTTCAAGATGGTGTATATAGATATATTACAAATAATGGTATTATAAAGACTGTTCCTGCGTTTATAGTAAAATTCAACTAATATAGATAGTACTTTTGCGAAAAACGGATCTAATGTCTATTATGAATAAATATATCGCATGCCTCACCATGGCTCTGTCCATCTTCGCTTGTACGCCGGGCACGAAGGAGTCCGGGCAACCGCAGGGAGAGGGGCAAGACAGTTTGACCGTGTCGACGGAACTGAAGGGTCGCCGCGCGGGCAAGGTGGTCAAGGTATGTGACGGAGACACCTACGAGATTCTTCTGGAGGGCGAGCAACAGCCGAGGCGAGTTCGCATGTATGCTATCGATGCGCCGGAGTCCGGCCAGGATTTCAGCCGGAAGAGTAGGCACTACTTAGACTCCCTGATATGGAAGAAGCGGGTCACCGTCGATATCTTGGACATTGATTCGTACGATCGTCTCCTGGTGTTCACCTATCTGCCGGACGGACGGGAGGTGAGCCATGAGATGGTGCGTGCCGGCTATGCGTGGCACTATACCCATTATGACAATGATCCGACGATGGATTCCCTGCAACTCTCCGCCCGTAACGCCGGGTTGGGGCTTTGGGAGGACAAGTGCCCCGTTGAACCATGGATTGAAAAGGCTATGCGCAAGAAGGGGTATAAATCGTTGGAAATAAAAAAGATGAAGATGGATGGCGAGATTGATGACTTGAGAATGGTCCGCCGCATCCCGAAAAGATCCGAGTGAATGGATTTTTTTATTAATTGACCTAACTAAATATTAATCAAATATTTAACCTTTCGTTAGGAGGCGCCCTGTGAAAAAAATCTGTTTCTGTGTTAACTTTTTTCCGATTTTTATTGCAAAATGCTTTCAAAATGATTTATTTTGCGAAGATTTTGGTGTTTATTGTCAGATAAACGATGATTGGAGAGTCTTTTGGGTCAATCCATCGGCTGCCTTCAGATTGAGACCGCTGGTGGGTTTTCTTAGTTTATGGTGGACACTGTTTGTTGAATTAATAATTAGAATTAAATAGCATCGATTATGTGTGGAATTGTAGGATATATAGGAACGAGGGATGCCTATCCGATCTTGATGGACGGTTTGCATAGGCTGGAATATAGAGGATACGATAGCGCTGGATGCGCATTGATCAACGAAGATTCCAAGGGCAAGCCTAAAGGATTGGCTATCTACAAGGCCAAAGGTAAAGTGTCTGATTTGGAGGCGATTGCGGATAAGCAGAACGTTTCCGGCACATTAGGTATCGCCCACACCCGTTGGGCGACGCATGGTGTGCCGAGCGAAGTGAACGCCCATCCACACGTATCCCAGAGTGGTAACCTGACGTTGGTGCACAATGGTATCATCGAGAACTATGTGGCGCTCCGCACGCAGTTGGAGGCGAAGGGCTTCGTCTTCAAGAGCCAGACGGACACGGAGGTGCTCGTGCAACTGATCGAGTACACGATGAATGTGAGCAACGAGGACTTGGCCACGAGCGTGCGCAAGGCGTTGTCTAAGGTGATCGGTGCCTATGCGATATGCGTCATCGACCGTCGTCACCCTGAACAGTTGGTGGCTGCCCGCAAGAGTAGTCCGATGGTGGTGGGTGTCGTGCCGGACAACAGCGAGTTCTTCATCGCCAGCGACGCGAGTCCGATCGCTTTGTACACCAAGCAGATGGTATATCTGAACGACGAGGAGATGGTGGTCTGCGAGAGAGGCAAGGAGTTGATCGTGAGGAAGCTGACTGGCGAGCAGGCCGATATGGAGGTGAAGGAAGTGGACCTCGATTTGTCCATGTTGGACAAGGGCGGTTTCCCTCATTTCATGCTGAAGGAGATTTTCGACCAGCCTGCGGTCCTGCGTGATTGCATGTGTGGCCGTGTCATCAATAACCCATATAGCGAGGATGGCCATTTGTCGGTTGTCCTGAGTGCGGTGACGGAGCACCGTCGCGAGTTGCTCCGCGCGCGTCGTATCATCATCGTGAGCTGCGGTACCTCATGGCATGCGGGCTTGATCGGTAAGCAGTTGATCGAGCATTTCTGCCGCATCCCTGTCGAGGTGGCCTACGCCAGCGAGTTCAGGTACAGCGAGCCGGTCATCGAGCACGACGACGTGGTCTTGGCCATCAGCCAGAGTGGTGAGACGGCGGACACGTTGGCGGCCATCGAGTTGGCCCGTTCGCAGGGCGCTTTGGTCTTCGGTGTGGTGAATGCGGTAGGCAGTAGCATCGCCCGCAACACCGACACGGGCGTCTACATCCACGTCGGTCCGGAGATCGGTGTGGCCAGCACGAAGGCCTTCACGGGACAGGTGACTGTCTTGACGATGATCGCCTTGGCGTTGGGCATGGCGAAGGGAACCGTTTCCCAGCAAGAGTACGAGGAGACCCTGGAGGAGCTGGTGCGCATCCCTGACAAGATGGAGAAGATCCTGAAGCAGAGCGATAAGATCGAGCGCATGGCCTCTCGATTCACCTTCGCCCGCAACTTCCTCTACTTAGGTCGTGGATACAATTATCCTGTGGCATTGGAGGGCGCGCTGAAGTTGAAGGAGATCTCCTACATCCATGCGGAAGGATATCCTGCGGCGGAGATGAAGCACGGACCGATCGCCTTGGTGGACAGTGAGATGCCGGTGGTCTTCATCGCCACGCACCATCAATTATACTCGAAGATCATCAGCAACATGCAGGAGGTGATTTCCCGCAAGGGCCACATCATCGCCGTGGTGACGGAGGGTGACGACCATGTGAGCAAGATGGTGGACGATGTGGTGGAAGTGCCATCCACATTGGCTTGTCTGGCACCGTTGCTTAGCGTGATACCTTTGCAGATGATCAGCTATTACGTGGCTGTGGCGAAAGGCTTGGACGTCGACCAGCCAAGGAACCTTGCGAAGTCCGTGACGGTAGAGTAGGAGAGAGATTCTTAGAAAAATTGTTATATAGATAGATTGGTTGTTTATTGATGAACGTCATCGTGGGGCTTGTCCTTGCGGTGGCGTTTGTTTTTTGGGGGGATTCTTTCTGTCTATAAATCTTTTTCACTTCGCGTTTGAATGTACGGAGGTGATCTCTCTCTTTATTAAAGAAAAAAGGGTATATTTGGGGACGTAAAACGCAATTCAATTAACAAACAGATATGTTACTACCACAGAACCCACACCTCCCCATCTCCGCCCTTGCCGGAATCTTCAATAACACCACAGCCACGTATAAGTTCTATTGGTTTGTGGCATTGATGGATATTGTGGTGAAAGAGAGGAAAACAAGGATCTCTTTCTGGGAAATCATTGCAGGAATGGTCGCTGAATCATGGTACCCCATCCATTATTTCAAGCTGTCGTTTGGGAAGTCGGATTCGTTGTTCAGCAACTCATTAGAGATTCAGAAGGAGTTCCAAATACCAATAGATTCAGACAAAAAGAAAATCAAGAATCAGTTATTGGATAATATTGACAGCACGAAAAAATTTCTGAGAGTCTTTTCTCTTAATGTTCCATACAGATTTCTCTCTCCTTGGATAAAATACACGTATGATGAAGATGTGGTGGCCAAATCGCAGAGATTCGAAAATGGTTGCCTATATGCTATTTATGGAAACGAAATAGTAATCAATGAAGCCTGGGTTGATTATCTGAAGGAGAATTACACCATCCTACGTGATTTCGCATTTTGGAATCTTACGGAGTTTTTACAGAAACGTAATCCGAACGTGCCAAATGTCCCATCCAAGCTTATCAAACCCATTTTAAGGGAATCATTGACAATGCAGCATAAGTTCTGGGACACTTACATCGAAAGCGTCGGGCACATGAGTTGCATCTATACAGGCAAGCCGATTGTTGCGAAGAATTATGATTTGGATCATTTTGTGCCATGGAGTTTCGTGTCGCATAATCTTTTGTGGAATCTAATCCCTGCGGATTCTAGTATCAATTCCTCGAAAAGTAATAATATTCCCCCTCTGGACATTTATCTGAAACCATTTTCTATGCTTCAGCAAAATGCGTTGAAAGTAATGTATGAAAAGAACCAGAATAATGCTATCTTTGAAGATTATCTGATTGTTTACGATTCGGTTTCGGATTTGGTGCATCTGTCAGAAACTGAATTTTACGAGGTTTTCAGAAAAACGTTCTCACCCATGGTCCAGATTGCGGAAAACATGGGTTTTAAAATTTGGCGACCATGAAAAAACAGACAAACAACCCTCACCTAACTGCCAAAGAGCGGACGACGATTTCGTTCCCCACACGATGGTTAAGACAAAACGACCTTTTGCAAGGTGAGATCTTGGATTTTGGATGCGGGTATGGTTTTGACACAGACCAGTTAAAGGCGGAAGGCTACAACATTATAGGTTACGACAACTACTATCGTCCTGAATATCCCACCCAGAGATTTGACACCATTATTTGCAACTATGTTCTGAACGTTCTTGAACCCGAAGAGCAAGCGGAGGTGTTGATGTCTGTTTCGGAATTGATAAAGCCAACAGGGACTGCCTATTTCACGGTGCGACGAGATCTGAAATGCGAGGGATTCCGCACACATTTCATCCATAAGCAACCGACGTACCAATGCAATGTTATATTGCCGTATAAGAGTCTATTTTTGAATGAGAACTGTGAGATTTACGAATATAGGCATTTCAACAGAACAGATTACAAAAAGGAATACGATCCATCACAAGGCTGTCCGTTCTGCGGTCTAACCCCCAAAGTGGAAATTTTGAGCGAAACAGCGACAGCCGTAGCCTTTTTCGATGGATATCCAGTAAGTCAAGGGCACACACTAATAATCCCCAAGCGTCATGTGTCCAACTATTTTGAATTGACCACACATGAGCAACGAGCGTTATGGCTATTAACGAATCGCTGCAAAAAGATATTAGAGGATCGTTTCCATCCCGATGGTTTCAATGTTGGCATCAACGTTAACGAAGCTGCGGGACAAAGTGTTTTTCACGTCCATATTCATCTGATTCCACGCTACAAAGGCGATGTGGAGAACCCTAAGGGAGGAGTGAGAGGGGTGATACCGGGGAAACAGAAGTATTAAAAATAAATTATTTATGAGGCGGCTATTAAATAAATATTGTTTAGAAAATAAAGAAAACTCAGGCTTGCTACTGTTGGATATGCCGACAGGGACAGGCAAGACATATAATGTCATTCAGTTTATCAAGGATTACTTAAAGGAGAACAAAGAAAAAAAGATATTCTTTGTTACAACCTTAAAAAAGAATTTGGATGATCCTTACAAAGATTTGATGGATGCCTTGGAAGATGATAAAAGTCTTCAAGATGCTGTATTTAGAGTTCTGTCTAATAGGGAGCATGCTATTAATCAATTTGCTAACGTAAAGAACAATATAAAACAAAGCGAAATTAAAAACTCTAATGAGTATAAAAGTTTTAACGCACTTAATTCTGTGGGTGTTGGAGCTGATGCCTATGGCGATGTGGAATTAAAATTCAGGAAACTGATTGGTAATGTTTTGTCGCGGCATTTTAGGACAAAGAAGGACAAACTAAACGCCATAAAAAATGACAAAGATTGGCAATGGATTGGAGAATTGTATCCTGTTGTTTTTTCGCACGAAAAAAGAGTTTTTTTCGTCACGGTAAAAAAACTTATCAATCAATTTGACACAATAGTAGAAAAAAGTGTAAGGCTTTACGAAAACCCTATTTTCAAAAATTCTATTGTATTTATCGACGAATTTGATGCGACCAAAAAAGACATTCAAGATGTAATTGTTCAAGAAGGATTGGACAAAGGAATTGATTTTGTAAAACTGTTCAGGGATATAAAGATTTGCCTTGACAATCACGATACTATTCCATCCAATATATTCGACAATGTTGAGAACAAACCAAGCCATAAAAAAGCATTAGAAAAAAACATCAAAATTTTTGATGATATCGAAAAAGAAAACCACTTGCTATTAAATTACAAGTCAGAAAGTTTTGAAGAAAAAAGATACATACTATTTTCGGATTTAACTAATACCTGCTATGCAACGGAACAGGAGGATGTTACTGCCAAATATCATCGAGGAAGAAACCTCAATCAACTACAACTTGTTTCTAAAGATAACAAAGACAGATCTTTGTACAACGCATTAGATAAAATAAGAGGAGCCATATCGCATTTCACTAGATTTGTATCAATTTTATCATATAGCTATTACCAAAATAGAAATAAAGCGAACAGACAACAAGAAGGCAAATCATTCGGTGAATTTACTGAGTTTCACGCCTTAGATACAGTTTTGGACTCTCTACACTTGCAAGACGAGACTTTCAGAATCATAAGAAATATGGCTCTAAAAAATAAATTCAGAGCGTATAAGAAAAAGAAAACCGAAGAGTTGAAAGATGATTTATACTTTTATGCAAGCGGTTTCAGTCATTATGATTTTATGGACGATTATTCTCACGACACAAAGACAATAATACGCAAATTTGTCTTTGAAGAAACCCCAGAAAGCATAATGTATGATATTTGTACAACGTCAAAGGTGATTGGAATATCTGCAACTGCTACATTTCCAACCGTTTTGGGTAATTACGACATTGATTATCTTGAATGGAAACTAGGCGACAGATTTGTAAAACCAACAGATCAAGACCGACAAAGATTTAAAAAGACCTTTGAAGAACAAACCAAAGGTTATGACAAAGTTACAACTGTTGTAGAATTAACTGACACCAATACGCAGGGACGTCCAAATTGGTGTAAAATCTTTAATGATCCGGAATTGGCAGAATATGCCCAAGGACAAACTTTTGTTGAAGGTGGTGAATACAACGAAAACAGATATTTTAAGGCTGCATTGGCTTTCAAACAATTTTTAGACAACGATTTGCAATCGTATCTTGCTCTTTTCTCCAAGGGGGCAAGTCCAAACGATTATAATTTCGATTCTTTAAAATTGGAGAAAATCTTTAATTATCTTGCACAAGAAAAAGGTATTAATTACAATAACAAAATGTTCGTCAGATTGGATTCCAATAATTTTGATGGACAAAAATCACAATTAGTTGAAGACCTTGGAGAGGGAGAACGTCGTTTTATTCTTTCAACATACGCAACATTAGGTGCAGGTCAAAATTTGCAGTATAAGATACCTTCAAATCGCCGAAATGATGTTGTTCAAATTAATGAATTGCGAGAGACTGACGATATGGATATTGAAGGAATTTATCTCGACAAACCAACAGGCATTATTAATAAATGTGGTGGTGATGAGGAAAATACAATAAATAGGGTTTTCCAAATGGAATATCTTCACCAAGTGAAAAATATTTCTTGGGAAACTAAAATGACAGAAATTACCAATTCATATCGAAACATTGGCAATAGTAATCCTAAAACAACTTATAATAATTTCAAATACAACGAATTGCCCGATTTTAGAGTTTGTGCAACTAAAATGATAGTTCAGGCGATGGGCAGGAAATGTCGGACAAACTATCGAACAAAAAAAATATATATATTGGTAGATTCTGAACTTGGCGAAGTGTTGGATGCGAAGACATTATTACACGAGAATAGAATGTTCAATCGAGAAATGGATGAATTGGCTAAAAAATTCACACTTGTTAATCAACAAGAAATAGAACCTAATAGGGTTTTAGAAATTGCTAAAGAAGATGCTATTTGTTCAAACAAGCGAATACAAAATTTGCTGACACGTAGTTTCAATCACTCTTGGAATGACACGGACATTCAATTGTGGCAAAATATGCGTGAATATGTGTTGAAATATCCGACACTTTCCGAGGAAGAATGGCAAAAAAGTCCTTTTAAAAATCATTATATAACCTTTGGCAAACCTGTATGTCAATATTATTATTCACAAACAGATGATTTTAATTTAATTGAAACGATTTCGGAAGAATATTTCAACCATGCAAATTGTGTATCAACACAGGAGGTAAACCTTTCAACTATTTTATCTAAATTTAATAAATTAAGCGAATTATTTGACAAACAAGGTTATGCCAAAGATTTTGCATCGAACTATTATATTATGTCTCCGCCATTATACCAAAACATATACAAGGGTGCGCTTGGCGAAGCGATAGGCAAAGAAATATTTAATCATTTCGGTATTCCTTTGGAAGAATTAGACAACGATGAGTACGAAATGTTTGATTTCAAAGTAAAAGACCGACCAATTTATGTTGATTTTAAATATTGGAAAGAGTCTGCACGGTTCACTGCGAAGGATTATTATGAAAAAGTAAAAACAAAAGTTGAGAAATGCGATGATGTACAAACTGTTATCATTGCAAACGTGAGGGATGCTGATAATGATCATATCAGTACAACTCCCTGTGGAACTTTCAACATTATTGAATTATCGCTTATTTGCAAATCGCAGTTGTCGGTAGAGGCTGCAAAAAAAATAGGAGAACTTAGAAATGAATAGGATACAAACAAATAAATTAGTTGTCGACCTTAATACGGATTTGTTGGCAGATACATACGAAGTCTTTAACGTAAGAACTTCTGATTCGCATTTCGGCAAAGGTAACAACGCTGCCAAGTTGGTAGATGATTTTATTAACGAGAAATTCGTTTTATCTGTCGTTTATGAGCGTGGCAATTCGTTCTATATACTTCTCAAAAAAGCAAAAGGCAATCTATTAAACTTAAATAAAGCATTAAAAGACCTGCAAGGGTCTGAAAATATATCATTAGAAGGAATAGCTATTGCTATGGTTCCTCAAAACATTATAGTGCAACTCCTCATGAACTCTTTGGGTACATACGAAGGCAAAATACTTGGATTCCATAATGTAACAGGTCATTTTTATATACATCACCCTTCATGGGGGAATAAAACAAGCAACCAAATTATTACTTTGGAACTTAAGATAACTAAAGATATGCTGTTGGATTGGAATGTGAGAACATTCACGTCCATAACAAAAAAAAGACTTGTCATGTTCGGGAAAAAGAAATTTACAGAATACCCTGAATACGAACTGAGTAAGGATAACATTCTAAGGAGGATTAACAAGGGAACAAATCCTGAAGCATATATTTTACGACAAATTGGTGAAAAAAAATCGAACATCAAATTCCTTGAAATTGAATCGTTAGAAAAGTTTCAGAAGACCAAAATGGGCGTTATCTGCAACTGTCTAGACATGTTTAATTCTAACTTTGACGGAATGGCTCATGTCGAGTTTGGGTCATTCTCGGATTTTAATGAAGTAGAAATATCTACAAAGATGGTTAGAGAAATGGAAAAAAGATTCGATGATCTTGCTACCTCCCATAAGATTGTTTTGGTTGACAATGTAATTGATTCAACATCAGGTATGTGCATTGATGCGCTCAAACAACAATTTATAAAGAGATTTATGTGCAATGTATCGATTCTGAAAAAACCGAAGGCAGAAACAATAAATATAGTACTTATCCATGAGGACGAGTATTATGATACGGACAGACAAAAAGACCCACATGATATTGACTATAAGGGATGTGCCGTACAACACGTTACAATAGAGACAGTTGCACACCTAATGAACATTGAAAACGAGAAAGAAAGAAATTCTAGTTGGAAATCAGTATTGGACTGCATAATGCAAGAGGCGTTGATAAAAGAGGATATTGTAAAAAGACATATTACAATGGTAAATTGGTCAGAATACGAATACGACACTATTGATTTCGGCGTATGTCACAAAAACGAAGATGACACAAAACACTTCTTCTTTATGAGAATTAAACCGAACGGTGATTTTTCAATAACGGAACAAGAGAATACCCTATTTGAGCAGACAGAGTACCAAGAGTGCATCGACATATTCGGGAAAGAAGATGTCGTTGGAATCGTGAGAAAAGGGAACGACATAAACATCATACACAATACAAAACTAAGAACCGTTCCTGAAATTGAACTCATCAAAGAAAGATTGGCTAATGACGACAACAGACTTCGTGACAAAGAAAGTAGAGAAACATTGTTTCCTGCAGTCACTGACATCAAAAGTTTTGCAGAAAATGTCCACTCTTTATTCTATTTTTCGGGAATAATCGGAGCTGGTATGCGTAGAATAATTCCGACAGCTGCAAACATCCGGTTAGTTGACACTTATAGATCCAGCAAATTGTTCTTTAATAATATGTTAAAACTCATGGCTGTTACTTTTGTTAGGAACGGACAATTAACTATTATGCCATTCCCCTTTAAGTATTTACTAGAATATATCAGAGTATCTAAATAAATTCACATTCTTAACCTATCCCCAAAAGAAGGATAGCATTCCATCTCCCGTAAAATTTGCTAATGCATTTGTTTGTTGTATATTTGCCGTGCTGGGTTGTATGGACTACCTTTTGTCCCGCCCGGCATTTTTTATTCCGTAATACAAATTAGCCTTACGGAGGACCAGAACGCACGTAGGGGGTAGCGAAAATCTCCGTGGAATTGTCGCTTCCGCATATTTTTATTATATTTGCGACATCAATGAATTGTTTGCCAATATGGATTTGAAACAGAAGACATATCTTAAGTCTTGGGCGCTTTTACTTGTATTTGTGCCCATGCTGCTTATTTCTTCGCTTCATATCCACGACGAGGAGCAAACGGTGAAGCATGATTGCAAGGAGTGCGTCAGCCATAATTGCGCGGGTCACTTGCTGCCGCAGGGCGATTCCATGCATACCTGCGTATTGTGCCAGTTCCTGACGATGTCCTTCCTCACCGCTGTCGGCATCTCCGCATTCTCTGCGTCTATCACTAAAATCTTATATACTGACCGTCAGAACAGCCTGGTTCTTGACGTCTATAACCTACCAATACCTCGCGGTCCCCCTTCCTTTGTTTGAATTCAGAGAGGTACATTTTTAGTTTAATTCAAACAGAGATTCAGTATGATTTCAATATTGTTGGGCGCCATGATAAGCATGGCGGCGCCCTCCGATACTGTCGTCACGCTTGAAGATGTCACCGTAAGCGCCAGTAAGAGCGTTGAGCCTCAAATGCGTTCCTCCCAGACCTCCGTCCATGTCGACCAAGAGTATCTGCAACTGAATTTTTCAGGCAGCTTGATGCAGACGATGGAGGGCATTCCGGGGGTGAAGGCTATTTCGATAGGCTCCGGGCAGTCGAAACCGACGATCCGTGGCTTGGGCTACAACCGCATGGTCGTTTCGGAGAATGGCATCAAGCATGAGGGACAGCAATGGGGCGATGATCATGGACTGGAGATCGACCAGTTTTCCGTTGATCGGGCCGAGGTCATCAAGGGACCATCCGCCCTTCTTTACGGTAGTGACGCTATAGGTGGTGTCCTCCTCCTGCGCTCAAACCAAATGCCTAAGGACTCCGTGGAGGGTTCCGTGCAATTGTTCGGCCGTACGAACAACGGCCAGGTCGGTGCTTCGGCTAAGATTGGCTTGAGAGGCGAAAGGTGGTATTGCCGCGCCAATGTGACATGGATTGATTACGCCGATTATAAGGTCCCGACGGACAGTATCCAATATTACTCCTATTGGATCCGCCTGAAGGACGGACGGTTGCGGAACACCGCAGGCTGTGAACGGAACGGTAGCTTCCTGTTGGGTTATTCGGGGCGGAAGGTTCGCACGAGCCTACGCTTGTCGGATTCCTACGCGAAGAGCGGTTTCTTCGCCAACGCGCATGGATTGGAGGTGCGATTGTCTAACATAGATTATGACCACTCCCGCAGGGATGTCGATTTGCCTTATCAGTGGGTGAACCATTTCAAGGCGCATAGCCACACCTCATGGTATTGTGGACGCACGTCTATGGAGGTGAACCTTGCCTATCAGAACAACTACAGGGAGGAATGCTCGGAACCGGTTAGCCATGGCTATATGCCGAAGCCGGACAACTCCTTGGAGCGTCGTTTCAACAAGAGCACCTACACGTACAACTACCAGGCCCGGTATCATCTGGGCAAGCACGCTTTCCATGGCGGATTGGACGGTGAGTACCAATACAATCGTCGTGGCGGATGGGGCTTTATCATACCAGACTTCGAGACCAATAGCTTGGGCATGTTTCTCTTGGACCGCTTCAAGTTCCGCAAGAACCTGATATTCAATGCGGGAGCACGTCTCGATTTCGCCAAGACGCATATCCATGGTTATCAGGACTGGTATCCTACATCGGTTGGCTCGGAGATGGTCTGCCTGGAGCGCTCTGCCGATCTGACCCGTAAGTTCCACAACCTATCCTGGTCGTTCGGGGCCAACTACAACGTGGGGCAGTGGGTGATCAAGGCGAATGCGGGTAGCGGATTCCGTATGCCTATTCCGAAAGAGCTGGGCGCCAACGGTATCAACTACCATATCTTCCGCTATGAGCGCGGTAACGTGCAGTTGGATCCTGAAAAGTCCTACCAATTGGACCTGGGACTCTCTTGGTCGAATGATGCGCTGGTGGTGCAGGTGGATCCCTACCTGAACTATTTCTCCAACTATATTTACCTGAGTCCGACGTCACGCTATGTGGAGGGCCTTCAGCTCTACAACTATACGCAGGCGCGCGTCTTACGGTTGGGTTGGGAGGCTCAGATGATCTACACCTTCGCGAAACATTGGGAGGCGCTCCTGCAAGGGGAATACCTCCATGCCCGTCAGAAGTCCGGGGAGAAGAAGGGCTATACGCTGCCATTCACCCCGCCATGGTCCATGGATGCTGGATTGACCTATAAATACAATTGGAAAGGCGATGGGTTCGTTGGTCTGAAGGCTCACGTGGTGGGCCGTCAAGACGAGATTGTACCTCCTGAAAAACCGACAGACGGATATTGGACCCTCAATTTCTCCGCCGGCAAGTCTTTCCCTTTGCGACGAAGCAAGCTGAACGTGTCGCTCCATGCGGACAATCTGCTGAATCGCCGCTATTACAACCACACCAGTTACTACCGCCTCATAGACGTGCCGGAGCCGGGACGCAACTTGTCCATGAAGGTGGGACTGGATTTTTAATCAATTATTTAATTGTCAAACATTTAAAATTTAAAACGATATGAAAAATATTAAATATATGAGCCTTATGATGGCTCTTCTGTGTGTGCTTTCCTTGGGTTTCTCCTCTTGTGGCGACGACGACGATGATCCTGCCGCTCCGACGGTAGCGTTGGACGAGGCGAACATCGAAGGGGATGAGATCTGCGTCAAGGCGGATGTTAAGGCGGAGGGACGTACCGCTGCTATCCTCATCGAGATCCGCGACGCTTCAAACGGAGAGGTTAAGGTGAGCAAGCCTGTGACCGACAGCAAATACATCGGTGTGCTTAACATCGACGGCTTCCATGTGCATGTCGATATCGCTGGCACAGGTGTTGTCGAAGGCGACAAGCTGAAACTGACCGTTACCGACGCCAACGGACGCTCCACCACTGACGAGAAAACACTCACGGAAGAGGAGGATGACGACGAGCACGAACATGAGCATGAGCATGAACATGAATGATTAATAAATTGATAGCAAGATGAAACATTATTTGGCAATTACTATGCTGCTGTGCGTGCTGGGCGCGTGCGGTGGTGACGATGAGGCCTCCAAGGACATGAGCTATCCGGTGATTTCCGACGAGGGTATTGAGGCTGTGCCTTCCGATTGTTATATACTCAAACGGGGGGAGGTGATGCCGTTCCACTATGTGTTCACCGATGACACGGAACTGGGCTCATTCAACATCGAGATCCACAATAATTTCGATCATCATACGCACGGCACATCATCGGTGGAGTGTCCGATGGAGGAGGAGAAGGCCGCTGTGAACGCATGGGTCTTCAACCAAGACTACGAGATCCCTTCGGGGCTCCGCACCTACGATGCGCAGATAGAGATACCGATTCCAGATGATGTGGATCCCGGCGACTATCACTTCATGATCCGTCTGACCGACCATGTCGGTTGGCAACAACTCCGCGCTATGGCTGTGAAAATTCAATAGCCGTAGCGCGCGACGGATTGGTTCAATCCCCATGGTTCTTTGGAATCGTGGGGATTTTTTGTGGTTTGCTTTTTGCTTGTTGTATATATTAAGCATGTTCAAACATGCTTAATATATAAATCGGCTTTAAGTATTTTATAATCAGTAGATTATATGTATATTTTAAAAATAAATCAGCTATTTTTTAAGGCATTTTTCTCTTAATATATACTTTTTGTAGCCTAATTTTATGAATATATATATTAAGACGATTTAAATATGCTTATTTGTATATAAATTTTGTTATTAAGAGAAAATATAATAAATTTACGGTCTAAAATATATATGATATGCAGTATAATGAGTTTTTAGAGAGGCAGATAATCGGCAGATTACGGGTGGATAATCCGTGGTGGACAGAGAATGAGATCGCTCCGTTTTTCGCAGAGATGCATCCCCGTTTGTATCTGGACATCTTTTATCCGTTGGTGGAGGATCTCTCCATCCGCCGGGCCATTATCCTGATGGGACCACGTCGTGTCGGTAAGACCGTCATGATATATCATACCATTCAACGGCTTATATCCAACGGCGTCTCCCCTCAGAATATCATCTATATTTCCGTGGAGACGCCTATCTACAACAAGATACTGTTGGAGCAACTGTTCAATTTGGCGAAGCAGGCGTTGGGTAAAGAGAACAGCAAGGAGACGTTCTACGTCTTTTTTGATGAGATACAATACCTGAAAGAGTGGGAGGTGAACCTGAAGTCGCTGGTGGATACCTACCACAACGTGAAATTTGTGGCTTCCGGCTCTGCCGCGGCTGAACTGAAGAAACGTAGCGACGAGAGCGGTGCGGGACGGTTTACGGATTTCCAGTTGCCTCCCCTGACTTTTTACGAGTATGTCCATCTGAAGGACTATGCGCACTTGATGTACCCCTCGAAAATGGAGTGGCATGGCTATGACATCATGGCCTATTCCTCGATAGATATCACGAAACTGAACAAGTTGTTCATTGACTACATCAACTATGGCGGCTATCCGGAGGTGGTTTTCTCCCAGCGTATACAGGAGAACCCGGGGCAGTTCGTCCGACATGACATCATCGACAAAGTGCTTTTGAGGGATTTGCCTAGTCTGTATGGCATCACGGATGTTCAGGAGCTGAATTCGCTCTTTACGATGATCGCCTATCACTCAGGGGCGCAATTCTCTTATGAGGGTTTGTCGAAGGATTCGGGCGTGAAGAAGGAGACGCTGCGTAAATACATCCAATATCTGGAGGCGGCGTTCTTGGTCAAGAAGATTCGTCGGGCGGATGATACGGCGAAAGAGTACAGACGTGAGATGATGTTCAAGCTCTATCTTACGAACCCTTCCCTGCGGTGTGCGCTTTTCCAACCGATTGACGAGAACGACGAGGTCATCGGCAACATGGTGGAGACAGCGGTATATGCCCAATGGATTCCTCGAAACGCGAACATCGCGTATGCGAACTGGAACGAGGGCAACCAAAAGAAGGGGGAGGTGGATATTGTCGGGCTGAACGATGCCAAACAGAAACCGGACTGGGCCGTGGAGGTGAAATGGACGAACAGGCCATACGTCAACCCCTCTTCAGAGCTGAAATCCTTGGAAACATTCATGCAGAGGAACGGACTTTCCTATGCCATCGTCACCTCCATCTCCGAGTCCGGGAAGAGAGAGATGCCATACGGTACGCTCCAGTTTATGCCTGTCGCCTGCTATGCCTATACGATAGGGGAGAATACGCTGAAAGCGACAAAGACGTTGTATGGGCTATGAGCCTATTGGTTGCGGATTTTAGGGTGTTTGGAATGCTAAACCTTTGGGACATCTGATTATTACGATGCCGACAATAACTACTTGTGAAGGGATAAAAACTACCACGAATAGCCATTTTTAGGGATTGTACAATCCTTTGCGAAGGCGCATTTTTGCAGTGTTCAAAAACGTACAACGTTCAGAGCGGATGCAAAGGAAAAAAGACGACATAGGAAGGTGCGTTGAGAAAGAGGCAAAGAAAATCTTTCTCAAAAAGGGTTATGCGAAAACATCGATGCGTGAGATTGCAGAGAATTCGGGCGTCGGGTTGAGCAACATCTACAATTACTATGTAAGCAAAGATGATCTTTTTTGCTCCATTGTCGCCCCTGTGGTCAACGAATTCAAGGGAATGCTCGATAGTTACCACAATTCGCAGGACGTTGACTTCACGCAGCAATGGGTACCTGGCATGGCAGAAAAAACCGCAGCTGAATATAGTAGCATAATGCAGAAATACAGGGATCTGCTGAAATTGTTGCTGTTCAAATCGGCAGGTTCCTCGTTGGCGAATTTCAAAGAAGAGTTTACCGACAAGGCAACTGAAATGATACTGAAATACATGGATGCGATGAAACAGAAATATCCTACGCTGAAATGGGACTTCTCCCCCTTCTTCATTCATATAAACGCTGTGCAGCTATTCACCTTGCTCGAAGAGATCCTCATGCACAAAATAAGCGCAAAGGATGCGGAACGAATTTTTGTCGAATATGTCAATTATCACAACAACGGATGGAAATTACTTATTTACAACGATTTACAATAATTAAACAATTGTTATTTATTTTGTGTTTTCATAGCAGGAAGAGGCTCAGGGATGAGCCTCTTTTTTTATGAACAATTCTGAATATTGTTCGTTTTTAAAATCGTAACTAATTAAAAATAAATTAAATATGAATAGTAAAAAGAAAGAAAAACCAAATCTTTTAAAATTGATGGACTATGCGGGTAAGTTCAAATATTTTACCATCGGCTCCATGGTCTTTTCTGCTTTAAGCGCATGTTTGGCGCTTGTGCCATTTGTCTATATCTGGAAGATAGTGAATGAGGTGCTGACCGTGATGCCCGATTTCTCGCAAGCGGAGAATATTGAGAATTACGGATATACCGCCGTCAAGTTTGCTGTAAATGCCATGTGTGTCTATTTCTGCGCATTGGGTTGCTCCCACCTTGGGGCATTCCGCACAGTGGCCAATATACGTGAGCGATGTGTCGAAAAAATATTGCGTATGCCGTTGGGCCACATCGAGACAGAGGGCAGCGGCAAGATCCGCAAAATCATCATCGATGCTTCCGACTCGACAAGTAACTTTCTGGAGCACATCCTGCCCGACCGTACCGTGGCATTGACCACACCCGTGGCGATGATCGCCTTGCTGATGTATTTCGACTGGAAAATCGGTCTCCTTTGCATTGCGACCATTATCGTCAGTTTCCTCATTATGTTTGGTTTTATGGTGGGACCTTCGATGAAGAAAGATATCGAAACCTACAACCTTGCGCTTGAGAACATGACAAAAGAGGCTGTTGAGTATGTGCGAGGCATTCCGGTTGTGAAAACATTCGGACAAACGGTCTTCTCGTTCAAGAAACTCAAAGATGCGATTGACACCTACGAGAACTTCTCGGTGAGCTATACAAGACGGTTTCGAATCCCAATGACAGCCTATACGGTTGTCATCAACTCATTTTTTGCCCTGCTGATAGCCGTCGCGCTCTATCATGGAAGCGATGCCTCAAACCCTGAATTCTTCTCAAACCTAATGTTCTACATTATCTTCACTCCTGTTATTGCGGTGATTTTCTTTAAGCTCATGCATTCATCGGAGGCTGATATGATTGTCGGGAATGCCATGGAGCGCATCGATTCAATTCTAAACGTCGAGGAGATTACGGACAACACAAATCCGCAGAGCCCGAAAGATTATTCGGTTGAATTTAAGGATGTTGTATTCCGATACAAAGATGCGACACGCAACGCAATCGATGGTATCTCGTTAAATATCCCATCTGGCGCACATGTGGCTTTTGTGGGGCCGTCCGGCGGAGGTAAGACCACCTTGTCAAGCCTTGTGTCTCGCTTTTGGGACACCACCGAAGGTGAAATCCTGATTGGCGGTGTGGATGTGCGTAATATTCCACAAAAGGAGCTGTCAAAAATCGTGTCATTCGTTTTTCAGGATAGTAAATTATTAAAAACAAGCATTTTGGATAATATCAGACTAGCTAAGTCTGACGCAACGGAGAACGAGGTGATGGAGGTGTTGGAACGTGCCCAATGTACCGATATCATCAGTCGGTTACCGAACGGTATTCACACAATCGTCGGTAGTCGTGGCACCTACCTAAGCGGGGGCGAGCAGCAACGTATCGCGATTGCACGGGTGATGTTACGCAACACGCCTATCCTGATCTTGGATGAGGCCACCGCCTTTGCCGACCCTGAGAACGAGGAGAAAATTCTTCAAGCCTTCAACGAAATGGCGAAGGGTAAGACGGTGATAAAGATTGCGCACCGACTCTCAACGGTGGTCGATGCCGATAAGATATTCCTGCTGAAAGAGGGCAAATTAATCGAAAGCGGCAGACACGAAGACCTTGTAAATCAGAACGGTATATACGCAAAGATGTGGAACGATTACCAACAGTCGGTAAAATGGACGATTGAAAACTAAAGTTTAACCCTCTAAAACTAAATACTAAAATGTTGAATTTCAAACAAAAATATGCCCTGTCTGATGAGGGCGCAAAGTCGATGTTGATTGCATCGGCGGCAAACGTTTTTTACAATCTGGCGCTATTCTCGCCCGTCATTCTGCTCTATATCCTGATTCAGGACATTATGAGCGACCAGCTCGAAGGCAGACTATCATTTTACATCATAGGTGTCTCTATCTGGGTGATTATAATGGCAATAACCACTGTGATTCAATATAACACCTGTTATTTCTCCACTTACCGAGAGAGCGGGGTGCGTCGCATCACACTGGCGGAAAAACTAAGGAAACTTCCGCTGTCATTTTTCGCTAAAAAAGACAGTGCGGACCTGACATCGACACTGATGGATGATGCGGCAAGCATCGAACAAGCCTCGTCGCACTTTATTCCGCAATTAAACGGCTCAATCATAAGTACATGTCTAATAGCCGTATGTCTATTCTTTATCAATTGGAAGATGGCTTTGGCTGTGGTTTGGGTCTTGCCTCTTAGTATGCTGATCGTGGCACTATCCCGTAAAGTGCAATACAAACTGGGCAAGCGGAAAAGTGCCGCCGCCGTTGAGATGACCGAGAAGATACAGGAGTGCTTGGAAACCGTTCGTGATTTGCGTCAAAACAATGCGCAACATTCTTATTTTGAGGACATAAAGAAGAAAATTCACGAAGTGGAAAAACGTATGCTTTGGAGCGAATTGGGTACTGGTCTATTTGTCTGCAACGCTGAGTTATTGCTGAAGTTTGGGATTGCGACCACTGCGCTTGTTGGTGCCATGTTGCTCAGATCCGGAGAGTTAGGGGTACTTGAGTTTTTGCTTTTCTTGGTGATTGCCTCTCGCATTTATGACCCGTTGACCACCTCGCTTGAACATTTCGCTGCAATCATCGCCTTGGACGTCAACTGCGAGCGACTCAATGATATATTGCTACACAAGGAACAAACGGGTGGCGAGGAACTCAAAGTGAAGGGCGGAGACATTGAATTTCAGGATGTCACCTTCGCGTATGAGGATGGAAAGAAGATTCTTGATGGTGTCTCTTTCGTCGCAAAGCAAGGCGAGGTGACCGCACTTATCGGTGCGTCTGGTAGCGGTAAAACAACTGTCTCAAGACTTGCCGCAAGGTTCTGGGACATCGATTCGGGTAAAATAACGGTGGGTGGTCAGGATATCTCAAAAGTTGACCCTGAAATACTGATGAACCTTTATTCGATAGTATTCCAAGATGTTACATTGTTCAATAATACAATCATGGAAAACATCCGTATTGGTGACAAGAATGCGACCGACGAGCAGGTGATGCAGGCGGCGGAATGGGCCAATTGTACCGAATTCATCGAGAATCTGCCTGATAAATGGCAGACCATTATCGGTGAAAACGGCAAGAAACTATCGGGTGGCGAGCGTCAACGCATCTCCATCGCACGGGCCTTCCTGAAGAACGCCCCAATCATCCTTTTGGACGAAGCCTCTGCTTCACTCGATGTTGAAAATGAGACGCTTATACAGCAATCCATCTCAAAATTGATCAAAGGAAAAACAGTCTTGGTCATCGCTCACCGAATGCGTACCGTGGCGGGGGCTAATAAGATTATCACCATTAAAGATGGGAAGGCGATAGAAGAAAGGTGATGAATGGGAGACCCTAAAACGAATAACACTAAGATTTGGGGCAAAAAAAGGGCATGAGGTTGTAACACCTTGTGCCCTTGGTTTTTGCATCATATGTCTATCTCCACAAAATATACAAATTGAGTAAACAGTTTCAGCTAACCTTGCATACGCAATGGATAATACTAAGACGATTGGAATATCAGAATTTGCGAACGCAGTGTTCTTAATTCTACCGCAATTTGCGGAATTGTTTGTGGTTTGAATTTGTCTGCGACTCTTCTTTTTAGTTCACGTCTTGGGAACACTAATATCATCAACCATTCTTAATAATAGCTATATAAAGCTAAGATTAATCGAAAAAAGTGTAATTCGCCATGAAAAAGCATATATTTTTTTCAAAAGAATATATATGAAGTACGGTGTTAGGTGAATTATTACTATTTTTGCATCAGTATAATCAAACTAAACGTTTCACTAAAGAATCTGAATAGAATTAAGTCAGTAATGACGACTGGCAACTGATTATAAATGGTTGGTCGAACAGTTGGATAAAGATTCCGCAACTATTAGCAAATGGAGCACCTCACCTGTTAGCCTTCTCTTGAATTTATAGTAAGCATTGCCAAGGTTTGGGAAGTCGACATGGAAGAACTCATGAGATTTGAAAATTAATTCTGAGTAGGTGATTTATTTTGCAATTTTTAGATTTCCAGTATATGACAAAAGAAACATTTCTACAGCTTCTCTCAGAAGAGGCTAAGACTTACAAGAGCTTTCTGGAAACAGAGAGTCATGATTGGATTGTTAAAGGATTTATAGACATTGACAAAAATGTTTATACGATCACTAACGACACTAAGGTTGTATCGAAAATTATTGAAATTCTGTTGATACCCAAGCTCTTACTTTTTGCAGAACGTAATGAACTTGAGTTGGAGCTTCCCTCAAAGCAGAATTTCTATCCAGACTTAACCTTTAAGGATAAAGAAGGTCATTTGTTTGCTGTCGATTTCAAGTCGAGTTACTATGATGGAGATTCAGTCAATGGATTAACGTTGGGTTCTTATTGGGGCTATTTCCGTGAAAGGAATACGATAAAGAGTATGGATCATACTTATAATTCATATAGCTCACATACCGTTTTAGGAATGTTGTACAAACAAAGTGTCATTAAGACTGATGAGCGTACTGTTTATTCAGTTGATGAACTTGATATTATCCATTCTGTCATAGAACAGTTTGTTTTCTTTGTCCAGCCTAAGTGGAAGATTGCCAATGATATTCCTGGTAGTGGAAACACACGCAATATAGGCGGCATAACAAACATCGTGAAACTGCAAAAAGGAGAAGGCCCATTTTCAACACTTGGTGAGGATGTGTTTGATGATTACTGGATGGGGTATTTCAATAAGGTAGATGCTCGTACGGCTGGTATAGGTGCTCCCCGTTATCATAATCTTGCTACTTACAAGGATTACTTGAAGAGCCAAAATATTTTGTTGGATAAATTAAAGTAGTGTAGCGTATGTCTGTAATTATTCCTCCTATTAAATCGCAGGGAATCAAGACTAAATTGGTGCCATGGATAAATGACGTTATTCGCCAATCTGGACTCGACTTGAAACGTACCGGCTGGATAGAACCTTTTTTTGGAACGGGTGTGGTTGGTTTAAATGCTCCAGTTGGTGGACGACATATTGTGGGAGATAGCAATCCACACTTGATAAACTTATATCAGAATATTCAAAATGGCGAAGTCAATGAGTACAATATGCGCACTTATTTAGAACATGAGAGCCGTATTCTTGAAGTGGCAGATGAAAATGGTTATGCCTATTATCGTGAGGTTAAAAATCGTTTCAATCAAAATCATAGCCCTTTTGATTTTGTGTTTCTTTCTCGCGCAGGGTTCAACGGAATGATGCGATTTAATCGGAAAGGTGAATGGAACATTCCTTTTTGTCAGAAACCAGGTCGTTTTGCGCCTGCTTATATAACAAAGATATGCAATCAAGTTGCTAATGCAAGCAGGATTATCCGTCGTGGTGATTGGAACTTCTTAAATCAGGATTTTAGAGCGACAATTGAGCAAGCAGAAGTTGGTGACATTATTTATGTTGATCCTCCGTATTTCGGGCGCTATGTGGATTATTATAACGGATGGACAGAGAAAGATGAAGCAACTCTGTTCGAGACACTTCGAAATACACCTGCGCACTTTATTCTGTCAACATGGCATCATAACGAGTTCCGTGAGAATGATATGATGAATCGTTATTGGAATCAATTTAATGTGGTGACTCAAGAGCATTTTTATCATGGTGGTGGTCACATAGAAAATCGACATCCGATGGTTGAGGCGCTTGTCTTCAACTTTGAATTGGAAGATGTTCATGAGCCACAAGTTGAAATGGAGTTGAAACTAGAATTCGAATGAAACCAAAACTATACCCATTGGAGTGCTATTTCCAATCAAACGACCATCAGTTTGAATTGTTTCATGGTGATGTTTCAGAGTGCTTGAAAAACATGAACACCCAGTTTGATGTGATATTTGCAGACCCTCCATATTTCCTTTCTCGCGGGTATTCTTTGAAAATCAACGGCGAGTGGAAAAGCTTCGAGAAGGGGGAATGGGACAGAGTTACCTCTTTTGATGATATAAATGAATTCAACCGACGTTGGCTTTCAGCTTGTCGTAATGTATTGAAAGAAGATGGTACTATTTGGGTAAGTGGAACATACCACAATATTTTTTCTGTAGCAACATGTCTTGTGGAATTGGGATTCAAAGTCCTGAACATCATAGTTTGGCAAAAATCGGACGCAAAGCCTACGTTGTCTCGCAATTATTTCAATTTCACAACAGAATATCTGGTATGGGCTCGAAAAAATGAAAAAAACTCACATTACTTCAACTGTGATTTGATGGAACAACTAAATGGTGGAGCAAGAATGGGTGATGTGTGGCGAATACCATTTGTCGCATCATGGGAAATGAAGCAAGGTAAGCATCCTACACAGAAACCACTTCGTCTACTTTACAGAATAATCCTGTCTTCATCTCGCAAAGGAGAAACAATTTTAGACCCATTTGCGGGTAGTTGTACAACAGGAATTGCTGCAAATTTGCTTGGCCGCAAGTTTGTCGGCATAGACCAAAACAAGGAGTTCTTAGATTATGCCATCAAACGTAAACATGAAATAGAAGATGAATACGTGGCTAATGTTATGCGTAAGAAAATGTCTGAGAATCCAGAGGAGGTGATGGTAATGGTAAACCATGCTCGTCCTGATCTTTATGGAAAAATGTTAGAAACAGGCATTTGCTATCTACGGGCTGGCGATTCAAAAGGCTCGTTACTTGTCACACCTGGCTTTGAACGTTTACAATATGTGCTGCTACATACTAATGGCGAGAATTGTCAGTTATTTAAGTTAAAGACAAAAGGCCATTTCCAGATTTGGACACGTGAAACACTGCAACGATACGGATTTAATCCTCGTGCTGCAAACTATTACGTAGTGTTACATTTTGATGCGAGCAAACCTATGGCGATGAAAACATGTCCTTCCCTGAAGGAAGATAAGTACACTTTTAAGGCAAAAATTAGACCTTTGAGTGATTTTATGGGAATAAAATGATTGTGACAATAGATAGAAGAAGTGTTGAGATTGTCTTTGCATTTGTCGATGATACGGCGATGGTGGTCCCACGGAATAGAGAACAAATCGTCCGCAAGTTGCGGACGATTCTCAAATAAGAGGAAACACCTCACATAAATAACTGTTTTAATTTTGATTAGGATTTAGCAAACACGTTCCTCAAATGCCTTAGAGATTGGCTCCAATTCAATTTCGAACGCAGTGTGTTCGCAATTGGATATGTTCTGTAAAACCAGCGTGATTTTCCTTCCCCACAAACAACCATAAATTTCCTCGATAACCCCCACTAATAGGGATTGCCCGACATCACTTTATTGCTGACTTTTGCATCATAAACAAACATCGTTCAGAAATGCAAATAATGAGAAAGAACATAGTGCAATATTCGTCCAAAATGCAATGCGGACTTTATCATAAAAGAGGCTCAGAAATGAGTCTCTTTTTTTTGTGAACAATTCTGAATAGTGTTCGTTTTTGAAGTTATAACAAATTGAAATTCAAAGAGTAATTAATAATAATATATAAAACATTAAAAATTAACTGATTATGAACATTGAGAAAATCAATTCGCGATTCCGTGCTCTGACTGAGTGGAATCTGAAACACCGGCTATTGACGGTACTGGTCTTTGCCGCAATCTTTATTGTGTCGGTCATGGGACTGAAACGCATCTACTTCGAAACCTCGTGGGATAGTTACTTCGTGGAGGGCGACCCCATGTTGGAGAAAACGGATGATTTCAAAGCTACATTCGGTAATGACTACTACGTCTCCGTTTTGGTGAAGAATGAAAACGGACTATTCACAAAACAGAACCTCGAACTGATTCGGGAACTAAGCCAGAACCTGATGGACAGCCTTTCCTACTCCGAGAGCATCACTTCCCTGACCGACCTTGAATTTATGATCGGTACAGATGGCGGCATGGAACTCGGTCAGATCGTACCTGACACGATTCCTGAGGATGCGGCAGGTCTTGAGGCAATCCGAGAAAGGGCCTACTCGAAGCCTGAACTGGCAAGAAGACTGATCTCCAAAGATGGCACCATGTCGTGGATCGTGGTGAAGCTTCGTCCTTTCCCGGAAGACTCCGTGTGGAAAGCGGAAGGCAATGAATCGCCCGATATGCTCACCGGACGTGAAGCGAAACAGATATGTATGCAGGAGAAATATGCCAGTCTGAATCCTTCTCCGTCGGGAATGCCGTTCATGTCATACGAGAAGATGCAATACATACAAGGACAGATGCGCATGATGTCCATCATCATCCTTATTGTCGGAATCGTCATCATGACACTGGTGACCCGCTCGCTACGGGGTGTGGTCATGCCTATCGTAACCACCATCATGGCCATTATGATGGCTTTCGGATGGATTGGATGGGCAGGGCTCTACATTGACCAGTCGGCTACACTCTCTGTGGTGGTCTTATGCTTTGCCATATCGATCGCCTACAACATTCATATATACAACTATTTCCGCACTCAGCTCTTCCAACATGGAGACAGGCGCAAGGCCATTGTTGAAGCGGTGACCGAGACGGGGTGGCCAGTCCTCTTCTCTGGTATCACCACCATCGCCGCCATGCTCTCTTTCGTGGCGATGAAACTGGTGCCGATGAAGGCGATTGGAATCAATTCGTCTCTCTGCATCCTCTCCGTTCTACTTGTGTGCCTCATCACAACTCCATTGGTCTATTCCATCGGACGAAAGAATGTCAAACTGAAGAAAGCCTTCTCTTCAACCATAGAGGGCCGCATCGATGCCTTTTTCGAGCGCATGGGCGAATGGGTGCTGAAGCATAGCCGCACCATCATGATCGTATCTGGAATATTGGCTGTCGTATGCGTATCCGCGGTACACCGCATCCAACCAGCCTTTGACGTGGAGAAGACCATGGGACGTAAAGTGCCTTACGTGGATAAGCTACTGGACATTGGCTATTCCGAGTTGGGCTCGCTCTATACCTACGATGTGCTTGTCACCCTTCAAAATCCGGATGACGCAAAGAAACCTGATGTTCTGAAACGTCTTGAAATGCTTGAAAACAGATGTGAGACCTATCATCTCACCAAACGCCATTACTCCATCCTGCCAATTTTGAAGGATATGAACCGTACCCTCAACGAAAACAAACAGGAGTATTACAAGATACCAGAAACCAGCGAGATGATAGCTCAGTTGCTTTTGCTCTACGAAAACGCAGGTGGTTCGGAGACTAACTATTGGATTGATTACGACTATCGCAAACTACGTCTGCAAGTGGAATTGAAAAACTACAATTCCGCCGAGGTGGAGAACGATATCAATGATATCCAGCAATACGCCGCCGAGTTGTTCCCTGACGCGCAAGTGTCAGCCGTAGGTAACGTGCCTCAATTCACGGTGATGCAGCAATATCTGGTGCGCGGACAGATGTGGTCTTTGCTGCTCTCCGTACTGATTGTGGGTCTCTTGTTGATGATAGCTTTCGGTAATGTTAAGTTAGGCTTGATTGGTATGATTCCGAATTTGGCGCCAATCATCTTTGTGGGTGGCGTGATGGGTTGGTTCGGCTATTCGCTCGATATGATGACCGCCATTGTTATTCCGATGGTGTTGGGTCTGGCGGTGGATGATACCATCCACGTGATCAACCATGCACACCTCGAGTTCGACCGCAAAAAGAACTATCGCTACGCCATACTACGCACCTTCCGTGTCATCGGTATCGCTGTGGTGATGTCAACCGTCATCTTAGTCTCCACCTTCCTTGGATTCACAACCTCGACGGCTAATAACTTCGTGGATCTTGGCATTCTGGCCTCCGCTGGTCTGATTGCCGCTCTCGTGGCAGACTTAGTCATATCACCTGTCGTGATGCGTCACTTCAAGGTGTTCGGCGAAGAAAACAACACGGATGATAAAATAAATGATTAATAACTTAAAAAACGATAACGATATGAAAAAGATGATTTCAACGATGGTCGGATTGTTTGCTACGGCAACGATCATGGCACAAACATTAACTGGATTAGAAGTGGCAGAAAAAGTACACAACCGTCCGGATGGCGACACCCGCTACTGCGAGATGAGTCTTACCCTCATCAACAAGAACGGCAGCAAACGGGTGCGAGAACTCAAATCCTATTCCAAGGATTACGGGCAAGACCGTAAAACCATCATGTTCTTCCTCTATCCTGGCGATGTGAAGGGCACGGGTTTCCTCACGTGGGATTACGACCAAGCCAACAAGGATGATGACAAATGGCTCTATCTGCCAGCCATGAAGAAGACACGCCGTATCAGTGGTTCCTCTTCCAAAACCGATTATTTCATGGGAACCGACTTCACTTACGATGACATGGGTCGACGCAACCTTGACGAGGACAACCATACTCTTTTGCGTGAAGAGACAATTGACGGATACAAGTGTTGGGTGCTACAATCCGTACCAAAGAAGAGTGGAGACCTCTACACCAAACGCATCTCCTGGATTCGTCAAGACTGTCTGATTCCTGTGAAAGTGGAGTACTATGACAAACTTGACAAACTACACCGTCAGCTCATCGCCGACGATATCAAGCAAGTCAATGGCTACTGGACTGTCGGGCACATGAACATGAAGAATGTCCAGACCAAACATGAGACTGATCTGAGATTTAAAAATTATCAATACGACCAGCCTACAGGTGATAATATCTTCACTGTCTCACAACTCGAAAAAGGATTATAAGCAGTCATGAGAAAAACGCTATTATTACTGATTTTTCTTCCCGCTCTCCTTTGGGCACAGGAGGATGCCAATAAATTGAAGTTCAATTACAAAGGTTTCATTGACACCTACCATGCCATGCGTGCAAGTGGCGACCACGACTATATGTCGAGTCGCACACGCGCACGCCTCGAGGGTGGGCTAGAGAAGGGTTCCACGTCAGGGTTCATATCACTCAATGCGGCATACAATCCTATTGTCCAAAAGCAATCTGGACTATTCCTCCGAGAAGCCTTTGTGGAACATAGTCAAAAGAAATGGGGCATCAAACTGGGAAGACAGATTGTCTCATGGGGTGTGGCTGACGGGTTACAAGTCACAGACATCATCTCACCCATGGACTACACCGAGTTTCTTGCGCAGGATTACGACGACATACGCATACCCGTCAATGCCCTTCGTCTGAGCTATGGAGGAATGAGTGTGAAAGCGGAAGTCATCTTCGTCCCCATACCAGAATACTACGAGTTACCCACCGATCCTAAGAATCCATGGGGCATATCACTCAATGGAATGAATTGCGAGATGAACCATCACACTCCATCAAAACGGATCTCCCATAGCGAATATGGCGCCCGTCTTTGCGCCTATCTGAACAGTGTGGATTTCTCCTTTTGCGCCCTACGCACATACAACAAGATACCCGCATTCAGTCTGGCTGGTATCACGCCAGAGGGACTCCTATCGGTGGATGCCTATTACGGAAGGATGACGATGTTGGGTACCGACCTCTCCGTCTCCGCCGGCCACTTCGTGATTCGAGCGGAAGCCGCCGCTTATTTGGATATGCTACACACTCCGAAGAACTACATGGGAGCCGCCAAACGAGGGAACGACCTTGTCTCACTGATTGGCTTGGATTGGTATCCAGGCAATGATTGGACGCTTATGTTGCAATACTGCCACACCCATATTTTCGGAGATGATGAGTTGTCCGACTACCATAACTCGGGCATGGCAACCGTCAATATCAGCAAGGCCCTGTTACGAAACACGATGAAGCTCGGAGCCTTCGGACGAATCGACTGTGCAAACAACGGAGCCTTCTTCATTCGCTTTAATGCAGAATACCAGCTCACCGACGACATCGCCATCACATTAGGCTATGACTGGTTCCGTGCCGATGCAGGAATGTTCGCCCTCTACAAAGATAATTCGGAAGTATGGGGAAAGGTGAAGTATAGTTTTTAGGTGTTTTTCAAGAACCACTCGCAATTTTGAGGATTTGAAACAGACAAAATATGGCGCAGGTGCGTCCTAGTAAGAAATTGCACGGATTCGTGCAATTTCTCATTGCATACGCACATGGGTCCATTCAAGATTGTGAACGCATGAGTTCACAATCTGTATGTTTGGGAACAAGAGATAAAATTTCTTATAGTAGTCAAGATTTCTCTTACTATAGCTATTCCCATATGACGGTACAAGGTCATCTGCCAAATTCTTCATTAGGTTTTTCCCATATTCAGCCCGAACCTTCCCCGCTTGTTCCTCTTCGACGATACGTCGTCCCACATTCCAATAAGTAGTAATAGCAGCTTGTCCTGCAGCCGCGTAAGCCATCTTACGACCTTGTTCTATGATAGAACGAACATCGTTTACAAAGGTTTGCTCTTTTAGCATTTTGTTTTGTTTTTCCATGATGCAATGTTGTTTGTGCTTTTTATACAGGTTGATAGTGTGATTGACTTTCCATTAACTTTCGCTTTCCAAAAAACTTTCGAGGCTTGAAACATTCACAGTTTAGCTTAAGCGGTGTAACGGTAGAACTCACTTTCAAGTGTCAAATGTACATTTATTTTTGCGATTTATTGAATTTTTTCTCAATCTTTGCACAAATATTTTCTCAAATCATTATCAATCAGCATTGTAATAAGCTAGGCTCCGTGCCGATGCGGGAATGTTCGCCCTCTACAAGGACAATTCGGAGGCATGGGGAAGGTGAAGTATAGTTTTTAAAGAATCCTTTACAATAGCTATATCACCCTCATCTAATAGCCATTATATGGGATTTTTTCATCGTCCCAATCCCTCTACCTTTGTCACGAATTTTAAATTTTGACAATATGAAGCATAACCATTTTTCACATTTTCTCGCTGCGGCAATGTTTTGCACATCGAGTCAATTGTGGGCCTCGGAGACACTAATCGTATCAAATGCCAATGGGGAAACAACAACTTTTTTGCTTTCGTCCCATCCTGATGTCTCCTTTTCGGATCAATCTGTCATACTACACACAGACGATCAAAAAGTTTTCTATCCAATTGACCAATACTTATCTTTCTCTTATGGGAAAAACGAAACGGATATCAACGACGTGAAATCCGATGGAGAAGTGTTTTCTTTCAATGGCGGAGTACAAGCACGAGGTTTAAAACCAAGCGAAGAAATTTACATTTATAACATCAACGGGCAGATCATCACACAAGGGAAAGCCAACGACGTCGGATGCGCTGAAATTTTATTTGACACAAACCGTGTAAAGGTGTTCTTAGTCAAGACTGCAACTAAAACGTTCAAGGTAATCTCCTCGAAAAAAGACAAATAACAAACTTAATATACAATTAATAGCCACAATTCAACGAAATAAATTTGAGTATGAATAAAATTATAACACTAGCAGTCTGTGGTCTCATAGGCGCACAGGTGCAAGCCCAAAACGTTACAGTAAATTTCAAAGACGGTTCTAAAGTGTCTTACGAGAAAGACTCCGTCAAAAACATCGAGTTCAACCCTATCCAACAATCAGATACGCTTCATTTTACCACAACCGACATGACGTGGAGCGAATTCTACGCAGGAGAATTATACCAAGACGCAGAATCCCTTGAAGCGGATGGCGTGGATGTCTTCACATCTGCCACAAGTGGGAAAGCATCTAGGTTTACAGCTTGCTTATCTTCTGAAGACGGAAAACAAATTTTAGGCGTAAAAGAAGTGAGCGTGGCCATTCCGCAAAAAATATATAAGCAATTGACTTCCGAAGAAAAGAAACGTTTCACGTTTGTAGAGGACAGCACGTTTTCCGAATATAAATTGTTGAATGAAGATGGTTCCTTCAGTGCCTATAATAGCAAACCCGTTTCAAAGAATGGGGTGACCGTCTCACTTAACGCAGGAACTTTCACTTGGGGAAACTATGGAATTTCATTGAGTGGAGAAATCTCACGAGACGATATTCCGTCCGCTAACTTACAAGGTGCGATTATCAGCACTAGCAACGGGCAAAAATACGCTTTAACGCCTCTAAATAACTTGTGGATAAATACAATGGAAATGGCATTCTGTGTGAAGGAGTTCGTTGAGCCTCATGGCAATCGTCCAGCCTACACTCATACGGCAGGGTTACAAGGAAAGACCATTACCAACATCACCTACCTGCTCAAGGGAATGGACAATGTTTCCATAGACTGCAAACTTTACGTGAAGCGGCAAAACTCCGCATCACTCAGTTTGGGGGCTTCTCCTGCCGGCACGAATCCAGTCGTGGCAATTGTTTTCAACAATATTCCATCAGATGCTAACTATACGCTTGCCAGCGTGAAAAAAGGATCCGGGCGCTCCGCTCAAACGTTGGGCGAGGAGGATTATAGTTACACAGATGGATTCCTTACCATCAACGGCGAGGTGGAATCAGGCACCTCTTTCTCCGTAACCTTCAACAGCGATAAATACATATCGATAACCTCATCCATCACTATCTCCGAAGAAGGTAAAGCTACCGAGTTGCAAGAGAAAATCGCAGGAACATTCGTGGAATTCTTTGGCAATGATGGTGCGATCAATGCGAAATGGGACAGCCTTTGGATCAACGAATGTATAAAAGGCACAGGTGACACTGCAGGAGCTGAAGCCACTGTATCATATATGAAAAATTCAATGTTGGGAGAGGTGACAGGCGCTGAGGCTACGGCAAAGTATGGAGATTGTTCGAATGGATTCACAGAGAATATGCAGTTTAGCTGCCATTTCTTACATGGCGTTTCCAAATTCGTGTTCGAAGGAAGAAGGATAAAGGGAATCGATGCGGAGGGCAACGAAGTATTCTCCCATACCTATTCGAATGTAGGTTATGATGCGGCCAACGACTTCCATTACTACAAAAGCGATGATGACAACGATGACGAGTTCGCTTATTTCTTCTTCCGCTCGGATAATCCAACCGACACTTACCACATCGAATTTCGCTATGGTAGTAGCAAGGAAGGCGCATCAGATTATTGCACAGGAAAATATGCCTACTGGTTAGCAGCCGGTGTATTGGAGAACGATGACGAGCAATGTGAAAAAGCGATAAAACTCTTCGTGCAAGAAAATACAGCCAAGTAATGAATCGTTTAGCCATACTAACTTGTTTTTTATTGTTCTGGGTCTCTTCGGATGCCCAGAACTATGTTTTTATAGAAGGAGAAGCTTTTCACACCTCCTACCACATATCCTATCAAGGCGAAGAGAACTATCATGATAGCATCAAAGGTCTTTTCCAAGAGATAGATAATTCACTGTCAATGTTTAACAAAGAATCCATTCTGTCTCAAATCAACAACAATGACACTTCTGTCCGCATGAATCAGCACGTTCGAACAGTATTGGATCGTAGCATGGCAATCTCCAAGCAAACTGATGGAGCCTTTGATATGACAGTTGCCCCTTTGGTGAACTTGTGGGGCTTTGGTTATAAGCACAGTGAAAATGTCACGAAGTCCATGGTGGATAGCATACTCAGTTTTGTGGGATATGAAAAAATAAAAATTGACAAAGATGGACAATTAAAGAAGGGGGACAATCGGATTATTCTCGATGCATCAAGCATTGCCAAGGGTTACGCTTGCGATGTTGTCGGAAAATGGCTGGCAAAAAAGGGGATTACCAACTACATGGTTGAGATTGGAGGCGAGGTTACCCTTCATGGATATAATCCGAAAGGTAAGCCATGGCACATCGGCATCAACACACCAGAAGAAGATTCACTCTCCATCAATAGAGAACCGCAAGATGTGCTATTACTCACCCAAGGCGGTGTGGCGACGAGTGGCAATTATCGCAAGTTCTACTACAAAGACGGGAAAAAGTATGCCCACACAATAGATCCGCACACAGGCTACCCTGTGCAGCAAGACATACTATCAAGTACGGTGATCGCAACAGACTGCATGACCGCGGATGCATACGCCACAGCATTCATGGTCATGGGTTCCAAGCAAGCACTTCGTCTATTGGAGAAGGAGAAATCTTTGATGGCCTATTTCATCCTGTCATCACCCAACACCCCTAAAGGATATCGCGTCATCTATAGTCCATCTCTTAAAAAGAAAATGCGGGAAGCCAAGGAATCAACCACCAATGGTGTTAGTTCGGAAAGTGGGAAGTGATGGGAGGTTTTTATTCGAATAGATTCAGAAGCTCTGCGATATTGCATTGGTATTGATGGGTGTTCAGGTAGTTTAACACAGAGCGGAGCAATATCATCTCCTTAGAGCTATCAAGTGCCTTGAAAAGAGATTTGAACCGGCGATCGCTTTTTACGTTTACATCCTTTGTAACCTTCGTAAATTCTTCCAATTTAGAGGGCAAATCATAGTCTTGCAGGTTGATGTTTTGCTCTGCGGCGCAATCCATAATAAACTGGTCCATCGCAGGCGTGATTCGCACAAGGTAATGAGGACGTTCCCGATGTTTCAGTAATGAAATATGCTTTGAATGTGCAATCTCATCAAACTTGCTCACGTATGAATGTTGTCGTTTGTCGTTGTCGATAACACCAATAGAGAATTGATCTTTCAGACTCGACTCCATCATCATTTTGGCTACATTATTACAGCCCTTTTGATGGTTCACGCTATGGGATGCGAGTAGAAATTCGACAAGGTTTGTGTCGATGTAACATTCAGGTACGATGTGCCAGTCTCTCTTCTCCATACGATCATCCCAATGATTCTATATTAAAGAAGGCATCCACACCAAAATCGTATATGCCTTGGATGTCTTCCTCTGTTGCGGTCCTTATTACCATCTGACCTTCCGACATTCTCGTATATAGAAGAGTCATGGGGATATTTTTTTTCTCCAAAAAAGAGTTTAGTATATATGGGCTATGGGTGGCGACAAATAGATTGTTGGATTGCTCACCTGTTGTCATGGCAAGCAACCATTCTACAACACTAGACTGTGTTGGAGGGAAAAGATTGGCCTCGGGTTCTTCGAGGAAGATGTCGCAATGATCAGTGACAATATATTGTGAAATAATATCATCCATCTTTTTTATGTCAGATCTTTGCATAGAATATGCTTCCCCATTTATTTCCAAAACAACTGAAGAACGCTTTCCTCCAATGTCTTCGATAACTTTTTCCCCAAACAAAGGACTGAAATAATCATAGACTAGTTTCGTCAAGTCAATTTTTTCTTTGTTGCCTGTAACGCTTGAATTATCGCTCTTTCCGACCTGAACAACTGACAAATAGTTCAAATGTACAAACATTGGAATCAACGACTGGAGTCCACTCGAAGTGTTCGTGAAATCAAGAGTTACGCCATCGGCTGTCTGAACTTTGTCGGATTTTGTGTTGGCATCGTAGTGATATAACACACCAAGGTTTAATACAGGCAAGTTATGGGTTGTGGACTGACGTGCGGTTTCCCAATCGGCCATAAAATCACGGATGTTATCATCTGCGAACTTCACCTCGAACCAATTAGGAATTGCGGCAACCAGATTGCGCTCTGCCGGGATATATGTTACTTTTGAGCGACGGTACTTCCATCGGTCGTTCTTCCAATTGAATAGGAATGTTTTGGTGGCATTGTCATAAGAGAACATCATGTAGTCGGATTCATAGCTGATAAATGTATCGTCTTTGATGTAGCCTTTCAACTTATGAAAACGTTCCAATTCATTAAGGAAATTGTTGCCTTTAGCAAAGAAATCAGCCGTCTGCGTCAACTCAATACGTTTTTCTACCCATGTGCAGTAGCAGGCTGTCTTCAGCACACAACTTTTGCCCGAACTTTGCGGACCGATAATGACATTGATGCGCTTCAGCTCGATATCAGCTTCCTTCAGTGGACCGAGATTGCGAATTACAAGATGCTTCATAATAGCAAAGGTACACATTTTTGTGATATCATCCGCTCTCTAGGAGGAATTTATTTTTTGATGATTCCTTCAAATGACACGTTAAAATGCTTATAATATGCTAAGTTGCGACCAGTCATAATCGTTGCTGTAATTCTTCAAGATTGTGAACACGCGTGTTCACAATTTGTGTGGTTGGAGATAGGAGATGGATTGATGTGAAATGCATTGTTTTTAGCTGAAAAACAAAAAAATGTGTTCTGTTCTGCATTTATTTCCCAAATCCGTGGAGAAAATGAAAATAAATCACTATATTTATGGCTTATTTGCGACATTAACATGGAAGATGTAAACAGAATTAAATTGGTTCTCGTAGAGAAAAAACGTACCAGCAAATGGCTGGCAGAGCAGCTCGGTGTTAATCCCTCGACTGTTAGCAAGTGGTGTACAAACTCTTCACAACCAGACCTTGCATGTATATTAAAGATTGCAGATCTATTGGAAGTTGATTTAAAAGAACTCTTTGTGAGAGAGTACAAACAATATCTCCTTTCTCAGGAATCAAAATGATAACATAAAACTATCGTAGCAAGGGCCTAGGATAGGCGTAGTTTAGACAGAGTCGAGACCTTCGGGAGATGTTCGAGAAGGCAAGCCGATGGTAAGCCTAAGGTAAGAAGCCCCAAGAAGAGGGTAAGAAATAAAAAAGAAAATAATGATATGAAACAGTATAATCGCATAATGTTGGGCAAGGGTGGAAAGTTTGCCAAGATGTGCCGCCAAGAGGGATTCATTGGCAGTGAGTTCGAGGTGATGCAGGATCTTTCGGATTCTCTATACGAGAACTGGCGTGACTTTAACAAGAAGTTCATCCCTCAGTGGTTGGCCCTTGTTCCCGACAAGAGTAAGACAGCAGCAGGACTAGTCTGCGGTTTCACTTGGACTATTGTCAAGGGGCTACAACTTGGCGATGTCGTGCTCTGTCCTTCTGGTGAAGGTTACTACTATGTGGGTACTATCGCCAGCGATTATTACTTCGTACACAATACCGATTTGCCCCATAGACGTAAAGTTGAGTGGATGGATAAGGTTATACAACGGAAGAGCATGTCACAAAAACTGAAAAACTCTTCAGGTTCTATTGGTACTTGCTGCGATATTACACGATATGCTGAAGAAATAGAGGCGTTATTAGCAGGACAGGCAATTACTGCACCTACAGAACCTGATGTTACTACACAAGAACCTGCCAAAAGTTTTGATGAGCGTTCATTGCATAAGCTCTTTTGCAACTTCCTGCGAACTCGTAACATCTATGCCAAGACCATCTATCACGAGAAATCTTCAACTAGGGCAGACAACACCCAGAAGTGGGTGCATCCAGATATCATTGGTGTGCAGTTCGAAGAATTCCAAAATAACGCCACTCTTTCCCTACTAAAAGCTACAGACCCCAAACAGTCGGTGCATATTTACTCGTATGAGATGAAACGCCGTGTGGAAAACGACAGTCAGTTGAAACAATACTACTTCCAGGCTCTATCAAATAGTAGTTGGGCCAACTATGGCTATTTGGTGGCATTCGAGATCGCAGATGGTTTAGAGGAAGAAATGGAACGCCTGAACAATGCCTTTGGTATTGGAATTATTCTGATGCAGGCAACGGAAGCTACCATTCTATATCCCGCTCGCGAGAAGCAGCTTGACTACATCACGATTGAGAAGTTGAACCGTATCAATAAGCAATTCTGTGAGTTCATCAACAAACTCTCCAAGGTGCTTCTTGCATCAAAAGATTACTCAGACATCGCTCGTGATTCCCTAATCGCCATCTGTGACAAAGTGTTTGAAACAGACGAGGAGATAGAGGCATATTGTAAAGAACATAATATTCCATTCTGAACAAAAAAGAGACAAATATAATGGCACAATCAGTAGAACCACAGATAGCTGACCTTGCTCACGGCTGGCTAAAACAATACAAACTTACTTACTATATCGAGCAGGACGCACCTAATGCAGAAATTAAAAATGCTCTGCAAGAATACGAGTCGAAACAAGGTGGCTCGGGTGGTAACCGTCCTGACTGTAATCTTTT
>JAILLP010000032.1 GCA_024693065.1 Paludibacteraceae bacterium | reverse complement strand
CTTCTGATGGAAACTCTCATCGAAGGAGAAGCGGATGGTGTGGTAATGGTTGCCCAAGACCATCCACTGCTGCCGATAGCTCAGTCCGAACCGTATGTCCTTCGCATTACCCACCAATGACGGGTTCAGGCTGAAGGGGGTCAGGTTATGATTCACCAAAGAGAAGTCCTGAGCGGAAACCATCCCGCTTAGACCCAGCGCCAATATCAACAATAACTTCTTCATTTCAAGCCGATTTAAACACAGTCTGATCATCTAATAAGAGAGACAAAACCCTTTCGTTCCCCCTCTCTATAAACGTCCATATAGTTGCTATTATATTTACAATACCATCCATATACGCCCCATGGGCAAGGCTCACCATTGATGGTTCCGTCCCACTCGTCGTGGATACTCTTACCCTCAAAGACAATTTCTCCCAATCTATTAAAGATGATATATTCAAATTCATCCACAAACTCACCACCGTAGAACTTGAAAGAATCATTTAGGTCGTCCCCATTCGGAGTGAAACCTTCCGGTGCCCAGAAATCAATCCACGTGAAGACAGTCTGCTGACCCGTAAATTCGCATCCGTACTTATCGACAGCCCTCACCCTCACCACGAAGGAATCCGCGGCGGTCGGGTCGAAGAAATGAGATGTATTTCCGCCTTCGTAGACCTCATCACCATCATCCGGCTCCCAATACCACTTGCTTTCCTTCGGTGAGATACCGGAAAAAATCACATTCGAGTTACCTTGTTCAATGAAGGTCGGATAGACCGAGAAACTCATCTTTTGTCTTGGCAGGAGATCCACATCATACTCCGCATATCCGACACAGCCGAATTGATCCGTTCCTTCCACCTTGAAATGAGTGCTATCCGTCAAATAAGCGACGAGATGGTCGGAATAACCATTACGTGCCACGCTCTCGTTCGCAGGTTCGCAGGTCCACTGATAAGAGGAAGCACCCGTAGCATAGAGATTGATAGTATCAGCTTTGTTTTGACAACCGCTCTGAGTACCCTTGGTAATAGTGATGACAGGAGAAGGTATCACCTTTACGAATCTGCTGGCGCTAGAAGTACACCCACCCTCGTTAGTTCCATATACCGTATATTCAACCGACTCATTCAAAACATACGAGATAGAGGAGGACACATCCCCCGTACTCCATTTATATGTGTCGGCACCCGAAACGAACAATGTAAACGGAGAGCCTGAGCAAACGGCAGAATCTCCTGACAAATAGAGAGTTGGAGGGGTAATGACACCAACCAAAATATCAATGACAGAAGGGCAAGTGCTAACATTGCTACCCGTCAGGCGAATCCTCATGTTAGTAGCCGGTCTAATTTTCAGGGAAGGACCAGAAACCTTCGTTATCCCATCATCCCACGTATATGATAGCGCACCCATGGCCTTCAATGTGATGGAATCACCCAAACAAACAATTGTTTCCCCACTATAAGAGAGATCAGGAGGAGTCGTCAATGAGACTTCATGAACCGCAGTGCCGACGCAACCGAACTTGTTCATCATCGTCACAGTGAACTTGGAATCCTCGTTAATCTGAGGGTTAATAATTGAACCAACAAGACCATTATCCCAAGAGCAGAAGAGTACGTTATTATCCTCGTCATACGCTTCAATTTTCACCACGGAACCCAAACAAGCCTCGTGATCACCTTTCGTTGAAACCCTAGGAAGCGGATTAACCGTCACAGGGACCGTTGCGGAAGTCGGACAATTCTTGTCGGAATAACCATAAACCGTATATGTAGTGGTAACAGTTGGTGAAACGACGATAGAATCGAGGGTCTGTCCGTTGTCCCACTTATAATGATGGGCACCATGCGCTTTCAGGACAGAGACATCCCCCGGACACAAACTTGTATTGCCACCCACCCAAACACTAGGCGTAGACCACAATCTCACGGAGATTTCCGCACGGGCACGACAGCCGTCCAAATCCCCCTCCACCCAATAGGTGGTATCTTGGGTTGGTTTCCTTGAAATAGAGCTAACCCCAGTAGTCCCATCATACCATTGGAGAGAGGAAGCACTGGCTCCCCTTACGGTGAGTGTGGTCGTCATTTCCTCGCAAATCACCGTGTCACCCGTTAATTCGAGGACCGGGATAGGCTTCACCTTCACAGTATGGCTTTTAGGCAAAGAACCGCAACGCTTCTCGTCTATGGCACGCACAGTATATGTAGTGGTCGTCTCCGGATACTCGGTACGCTGCGCCCCTCCATGGAGATCATCCCAAACATATGTGATTGTTCCGGCAGATTGCGTGGCATTCGCTGTAATAACAGCCGCCACACCTTGACAAACCTCCTCCGTACCCGTCACAGTAACGACTGGGATTGGATTCACCTTAATGGACTTGCTCCGGTTCGTCAAACAACCATTCTTGTATGTACCAGAGACCGTATACACTTCACCATCTATCGTCGGACAAACCCTGATTTGCGGAGTGGTAGCTCCGGTACTCCATCGAAACACCATATCCTCTTTCGAAGTGATCGAATAAGCGCGGGCGGTCAATGTGACCGAATCATGCAGACACACTTCCTCGTCACCCACGACATCAAACAAAGCGGCAGGTTTGACGTTAACCCACACACTATCCTTGTAACGACACGAGAACTCGTCTTCCAATTCCACAGAGAACTGCTGTGAGAACTTCAGACTATCCACATGTATGGATTGTGTAGTTTCCCCTGTACTCCACTTAAACTTGGTATTGGCAGAAGTGTTGACAGCGGACAAAGAGAAGGATTCTCCAAAACAAACGGAATCGATCGGAGAAATCGAGAAATCAGGGAAAGGACGGACATTTACAGTCTTACTCACAGTTTTGGAGCAACCCAATTCCGTACGAACGGTCACAGTCACCACATGGTCTCCCGCTTTCTTAAACCGAAATTCCGGGTTAGGAGAAGTGGATATATTCCCGTCACCGAAATTCCAGGAGTGGCTATTGATCACATCCCCCTGCGTTTGCGTCTTATCAGTAAAACGGACCGTTCCGCCACAATCGTTATTATAATCGAAATCAATATTCACACCTACCTCCTGAAGTTCAGTTTCCAATGTGATTTTGGAACAAGCATTATTGCTACTAGATAACGTGCATTTGTATTTCACACCATTTCTTATATCGTTTTGTTTCACGACCAAACGTTGAGGATGCGTATGATCAGCCGCGACAGGCGTACCATCCCGCATCCACTCATATTTCACGAAACCGTCCGGGGCGATGATTTCGGCATCCTCCGACCCGCAATTCTTCACCCTCAGCTCCAACTTCTTCGTCTCGGCCCAAAAATAGCCATAAGCACGGTATCCACTTGCCACAATCGAATTTCCCACACCCGGGGCCAACCCGTCACGATTTAAAATAGTGATGGTCACCTCCTCACCGACATGACCGGAAAGGTCAAAGTTTCCGTACGTCCATGGACAATAGACAAACTGCTTCACATTCTCACCTTCGATGGAACTATTACAAACACTATTATTCCCCAAGGTAATTACAGAAGCATCGTGGCTATCTCCCTTGATGAGGGTTTCTCCACAAGACAAATTAGAATGTCCACCCGTAGCTGGATTGGCCACATCAACATTCACTGTAAAAGCGGGGAGTTGTTCGCTTGAATATGTTTTGTTATCCAAATCCGAGCAATGAAGCACCGATGCGAAACGGCAGGTCAACAAGGTGGAGTTCTCCGTAACGACAAACTTGTACACCAACTTCTCGGCCGTAGCCCACGAATTACCTTGCGCAGAAGACTCCGAATAACGATAAGACCCCACTCTGGCCGAAGTAATGCCATCTGGATTAGTCGGCAAATTCCAACATGCGATCACAGGATCCTGGGACCGGCTGTTTCCATTGACAATTTCTATTTTCTCCGTATTAGAAGAAGCTACCCAATCGCCATACTTGTAGGTGCCGTTTTCATAAGAATATCTTCCCTCGTAAAGATTCCAGCCCTCGAAATTTCCATTTTCGAGACTAAGATTCGGGGTGTCAACATTCGCATCCTGAGAAAACACATTTATTGAGTTGAGCAACAATCCAATGATTATCAATCTCTTCACCAATCTCATCCAAAGAAATCCATTCTTCCGTTTTAAAAACATATTTTCAATTTTAAATTACGTTTCCTCATACCATACAATTGGCATGAATAAACAATCATTTACAAATGTTTCTCATATAAAATGGCGCACTTCCTAAGAAGTGAACAATCACATCCATATCTTGTTCATCACCAATACGTTACCGGGCAAGGGTACTTCTCCGTCTTCTTGATGATGTAGATGAGGGTCAGCTCATGCGACCATGACCCGTTCTTCTTCGAGGAGGTGAAGAGGTCATAGACATAGAAGGCCTGCAAACCCTTGTAGT
>JAILLP010000015.1 GCA_024693065.1 Paludibacteraceae bacterium | reverse complement strand
CAGGTTGCATACGCGTTACTCACCCGTGCGCCGGTCGTCAGCGGAGCAAGCTCCCTGTTACCCCTCGACTTGCATGTGTTAGGCCTGTCGCTAGCGTTCATCCTGAGCCAGGATCAAACTCTCCGTTGTATGAATTGTTTTGTTATTTTATATCCTAGCCCGGTGTCCGTCTTATTCTGTCTGTGGAATTGTTGGAGCGCATATTACTATGCGCCTGCCTCTTCCCTTGCATTTATGCATTTTCCTGCTGTCTCGATCAATTCCCTCAAAGATCTCTCTCTTCGTCCCCCCCTTGGCCTCCGCCCGAGGGGGCTTTTCGTTTCCGAAAGCGGGTGCAAAAGTACGGCGCTTCTCGTTTCCCGCCAAATCTTTTCGCATGTTTTTTTCGCCACGCATCACAATGCGCTGTGTTTCAGCGAGAAAAATTTTAGGGGGATTTCGCAATGTTCAAACCACATGTCACAGACTTTCCAAAAGTGCGGCCAAAGTCCCCGCATAGTCATCATCTATCAGGACAATATTCTCCCCATTTGCCTCGCATCCTTCCCTGAAAGCCCGGTTATCCCGCTTCATATCACAGGCGTTCAATGCGCAAGCCTCCAGCCTACTCTCCACCACCGACTCCATGCTTAGGATCTCGTCCCAATGGGACTCTATGTAACGGTCCGTCATCACCAAACAGACGTAACGGATGGAGGAGAGATATCGCTCATCGAAATCCTTACGCCAATCAAAAGGGATGTAACAACCTTCAACGATCAGGTCCTGACGGTTTTCAACCGCCGTCTTGACCATTTCACGGACCACAGGCCATAGGTACTCCGTCAACGCATCGTCGTCTTCCGGGGTAAGCCGGGTGTAACCGCTGCGTATCAGCCCCATCTTCAGGTGGTCGATGCAAAGATAGGGACACTTGTATTTCTCAAGCAACCGCTGGGCGAGCATAGTCTTGCCCGTATGCGAGGCGCCTGAAACCAGTATAATCATATCCTCTCCTAAAATCGTTTAAAGCCTAAATGGAGGCCGCCATGAAGGGAGCCACGAATCATCCTATTTCCTTTCCCAAGCCCCGATGACTTCGCCGATGTAGATGGTATGGATGCCTGCATTGGATTTGCCGTACCACTCCTTTGGAGTATTGTTCCGGAAGTCCTGCTCCGCCTGATGCCAAGCGGTCATGGTCTCACACTCGAGGACCATGGAGGCCTCTTCGTAGTAAGGGGTTCCGTGCTCAGTATAGGCTACATGCAGGTTAAGGGCAGCCGCCTTGTCTCCGTCACGACCGCTGTTGGAACCCATATATTTCCACACCTCCGGGTTATCGAACTGCATCACCGTGAAGCGAGGATATTTCTCCATGAATTCGTAAGTATAGCGTGCGGGTGCCACATAGACGGTCACCGCCGGACGGTCATGTCCGAGGTAATTACCAATACCGCCCCACCCGATGGTCATCGCATTGCTCTGCGCCGTGTCGCCACAACAGAGGATAAGGTTCTCCGTGAACCAACTGAAACCGTTCTTCTCAAACGATTCCTGCACATTGAAGGGGGTCAGTTCGCCTTGTTCCTCCACAACGGCTTGGGGTTCCTCCGCCACCGGGGTGTTCGTCTCTTCTTGTTTCGGCTGGGCACAACCAATCATACACAGACTCAAAAAAACGATCATTAAATGTTGCATGGTACAATGAATTTGAAGGCAGATACTAAGAATCCACCGCTTTTGTAAAATATTATCCGGAAATCAATTTACTTTAAATTTCACGATACAAAAATAGATATTTCCATATGATTTCAAAGAAAAAAAGAGACAATAAGCCTCTACCAATGGCGGAGGCATTTACCGCATTGGACATTTAATTATTTACTATTTAGCTATTTACGATTTACTATCTTATTGACTTTAAGTAATTTACAATTAAAAATGAGCAAATCCACAACTCTTAACTCTTAATTCTCAACTCTTAACTTAAAAAAGGGATAAGAGAGAAGCCCCCTCTTATCCCTCAAAACTAATTCCCAAAAATTATTTTTCAAAGCTGTAAAAGAACGAAGGGAAACCCGTAACCGTTATCAACTTTGTCTCGATGGCTCCCGTTTTAGGGTCATACGTGCAGAAACCGTTGTATTCGTCGTTGGCGGATCCATAAACGATCTTCCCTTTGTGGATACCCATGGCGATACCATGTCCATTGGAGTGAGGGAGTCCGTCGATCACCTTTACGGTTTTATTGTAGAGGTCAACGATCACAGGCGCACCCGTACGAGCGGTAAAGGTGTTGGTGTTCTCAGGATCTAAGCCCAACGCATACCCATAGGCATACAGGATACCGTTAGAAGTGTATTGGCACTTCGCCAGGATGTTGAGGTAGTCGCACTTCAGGCCATCCACCTTCGTGTTGGAGAGATTGAACGTATAGCTAGCGTCAAAATCCGTCTCACCCTTCTTGATGCGGGCGATACCTGCGTCAAGGCCTGGAATGTAACCGAAAGAGCCCACGCAATTGATGTAGAGGTCTCCGTTCTCGTCCTCGAAGATGGACTGGTTATCGATCGGACGGGTTGGTCCGCAGATGCCGAGCGACGTGTTGCGGATCCGTTTGATGAAACTATCGTCCGACACATTGTAGAGCGCCATCTCGATAGCGTTCTCCACCGGCATCCACTGTGAATTGTATTGTTCCAAAGCAACGTAGAGAATGTTGTCGCGGACATATATCGCACCCGGATAGGCGGAGACGCCCTCGTTGTGGAGGGAAGAGAGGTCAATCCTGGAGATCTCCTTCATCGTGGATGGATTGAAGGCGATGATCAAGTCCAAACTCTGGCAACACACGTAAGCCTTCTCGGAGCTTGCCTCCACCACGATCGCCGCGCTCGAATTGGCAGGGAGCGTCATCGAGCCCTTGAGCTCAAGCTGCTGCGAACCATTGAGGATATAACGTTTCAGCTTCAGTTCAGTTCCTCCCATATAATCAGGGAAGAGATAGATGTTGCCGCTTGGGCAGACACATGGATAAGAACCGAATCCGAGCGGTATAGCGTTCTTGTTATCGTAGTTGACACCACCGCTGAACGTGCTTATGGCCTGCAAATAACCACTTCCGCTATCACCGGACGGGTTAGTGACCGTTGTGGAGAAAAGGATCTTTCCTGCCGCAGAGAGTGAATCGGCCTCATCTTCTTCTTTATCACACGCAGTGAATATACCCGCAAAGGCCAATGATAATAATAAATACTTGGTTTTCATCTGTTTAAATAACTATTGTTTATGTATAAAATTTAATTCGAAGTTCTTGTCGTTTCCTATCATTTCATCACATACCGCACCTTGAAAGAGAAGTTTCTGCCTGGAAGTGGGCGGTTGAGGTCTGAATAGACCTTCTGATCGGTCAGGTTCTTCACCTTGAAGGAGAGCGTCCAGCTATCCATCTTGAAGCTATGCTCGATTCCCGCATCGAAGGTGAAGGAGGTAGGGATCTTCCTATCCTGGTACTTGCTCATCTCGAAATCGTAGAAATATTCGTGGATGTAGGAAGCGTCCACCAAGAAGCGGCTGTTCTGGTATTTCCCGCCGAACAGATTCTCCTTGTGCAGTTCGAGTCCGAAATTGGCAAGCAGATAAGGAATATTAGGCATCCGCTTATTGTAGGTCGGATTGGGTGCGGAGGAACCGGTTTCATGCTCACGCTTGTCGCGGAGGTCCTGATAGGTGGCGTTGGCGTAGAGGTAGAGCGCACGGGCGACATCCCCCTTGAAATCGAACTCGACGCCTTTGGTGCGCACGGTTCCGAAATTGGCGTAACGGGCCATGCTAGGAATCATATCCGCTTGGTAACGGATCATGTCCTGCAACTCGTTGAGAAAATAATTCCCCTCGATCTCTATGAATCCATACTTATGGTTACGATGGTAAAGCAGTCCGGCGTTGAGTCCGTTGCAACGCTCCGGTCTGAGGTCTGTGGATGGGAGGATCGAGTAACCGTTGCCCACCAATTCCTCCGACGTGGGGATCCTCACCTCAGAACTGAAGGATGCTTTCGCCAGCAACTTTTTGGTTAACTTATAGCGCAATGATTCGCTACCGCCCCAGTAGTTACGGTTCAGGCTGATATCCTTCGGACTGTTGATGAAGGTATACTCCAGCACCTTGGTATCGGAAGAGAAGTTGAAGTTCTTGACGGTGGTGGCGCTCATGAATTTACCCTCGAACAGCGTCAGGTCATAGGAGAAGCCCACGGTGAAGCTGGACATGCGGCTCGGGAAGCTCGTCTGATAGCCGAAAGAGAGGTCCATCAACTCATTCTCAGGTTTTTGCCTTGTCTGGGTGGCATAGAGGTTGAGGTTGAAGGTGCTATGCTTGTTCAGAAGATAGTTCAGATTCAGTTTGGAGACAATATCGTGGGTCCGATTGTCTGAATCGGAAGCGTAGTTGCCTTGTTCCCCACCATAGGCGGAGACTGAATTATAGCGGTTGCCATCCCAGTCGTAGCGGTACTTGGCGGCATCATAGAGACCGTTTTGTCCATAACTATAGCAAGCGCTGAAATCGAAGTCGAGACCGTCGAACAGGAAATTGTCCCGCTTGAGCGTGATGGCGCCGATTCCGGCCTGCCCATGCGTGTACGCCTCACGGATGTCGAAGTCGATGCCTTGGATCTGCGCGTTCGTCGCCGTGTAGATGAGTTCCAGTTTAGCCTCGTCGAAGTACCATTTCGTGGCCTTGAGCGAGCCCCCGACCATGGCCTTCTTAAAGCGGTCGTGGTCACGTTTCACGACACGGTTGTCCAAGTTGGGCAGCTCCATCTCATAGCTGTTGTCGGAGTAGGTGAGCACACCGCCCAGACCGAACTGCAGACCCGTCTTATGGTTGTTGCGCTTGAAGGCGGAATTCAACTTGTGGGTGTTGAAGGAGGCTATCTCATAGCTGGCATCCAAGTATACGGGCGGATATTCCTTGGTGACGACGTTCACCGCACCGCCCAAAGCGGAGCCTCCGAAGCGGTAAGGCACGATTCCCTTGTAAATCTCTATGCGTTCGATCATGTCGGTCGGCACATCATTCAGCGACATATAATCGCTCATCTGCCCGATGGCGGCCTCATCGATGTAGATACCCATGCGCTTCCCTTCCAGGCCACGCACCGAGATCCTCGAGGCACTGCCCACACCGCCCGTGTTGCGCACGGTAATACCTGTCGTGCGGGCCAAGGCATCGTTGATATTGGTGGAAGTACCCTCCAACTGTTTGATGGAGAGGACCGATACGGGCATGGTCGCCTCGCGCATCTCACGTATTTCGTTGCGTCCCACGATTGTCACTTCATCCAATTCGATGTCGGGCAGATCGCTGGAATCTTGCGCATAAGCGTTCGCAAGCACCAACGACATCATCATCGCAATAAACCTTCTACTTGTTTTCAACTGCATGTTCATCTTTGTCTAAAATTATCTAATTATTTTTCTATCAATAGATTACAAATCCACCCCAAAGGTTAAGGGGACTTGGTCCAGCACCATCATCAGGGCAAAGCCCAGAGCGAATCCGATGGTGCCAAGGTTAGAATGTTTGCCCTGCGACGCCTCAGGGATGAGTTCCTCTATGACCACATAGAGCATGGCTCCAGCGGCGAAGCTGAGCAGATAGGGCATGGCCTTCGTGGCGAACGAGGCCAGCAGTATCACCAAGGCACCCCCGATGGGCTCCACCACCCCGCTCAACGTGCCTACGCCAAAGGCTTTGAGGCGGCTGTTGCCCGCACTGCGGAGGGGCATCGATATGATGGCGCCTTCCGGGACGTTCTGGATCGCGATGCCCAAGGAGAGCGCCAACGCCTCCGCCATGCTGAACTGGGAGGATGAGGCCCCAGCGATCGCCACGCCCACCGCCATCCCTTCCGGAAAGTTATGGATGGTCACCGCCAACGCCAACATGGTGGTCCGGGAGAGTTTGCTCATGGGTCCCTCCTGCCCTCCCTTAGGATGCATGTGTGGAGTGGCGAGGTCAATCAGGAAGAGGAAGGCGAACCCTCCCAACAACGCTAATGTGACAGGCCCGATCTCCCCCATCTCAAGGGCAGGGATGATCAAAGACCAGACAGCGGCCGCCACCATCACACCAGAGGCGAAACCCAGCAACGCCTTCTGAGGCAGTTCGGGTATCTCTTTCTTCATGAAGAAGACAAAAGCCGCTCCTAATGTGGTGCCTAAAAACGGAATCAGCAGGGCTACGACGATGGCGGTCATAAGTGCTCGTCGTTAGGTCATTGTCCCTTCATCTCACGACGTGAGAAGAGGAACAGATAGATGCCCGCCACGATCATCACGGGATGGATCATCAACTGCACCGGATTGAACTCGACGAAGAGCTCCGACGCATGCAGGATATTGAATACCATCATCAGGGTGGCAAGCACTAAGTTGATGAGACGCATCGTCTTGTTCGAACGATACTGCATGCATAAGAGCCCACACATCGGCACAATGAACGAGAGACCAATCATGAAGGCGATCATCCCCACGGAGGCCTCACCCGTCGCATCGGGCATCGCAATGTTCGCCCCCCAAAAGGCAGGCAACATGTCAGCCAACATGTGCATGGCGAAACCCACCATGATCACTACCCACATAAATGACACTTTACTTATTTCTTTTTCCATGACTTATTGTTATTAACCATTTGACTATAATTGAATTCAATTTCCACTGAGTTTTTCGGGCGCAAAAGTAGAGGTTTGGCAGGCGGGCGGGAATCACCATAAATGAGTATTTTTAGGGGCTTATTCACCATTTTTGCGGGGCATATCCATGCGCAGCTTCCCCTGCCCCTCCGCAAGGAAACATACCGGGGAAGGAATCACCAAGAAAGCAGGGGACAAAACAGGCTGCATCCGAACCGTTTCCGTATTTTTTTGTATCTTGCAAAAATTTTTATGGATAGATTTATATTCAATCACAACAACCGGCAGATCATGAAGAAGATAATCACTTGCTTATTGGCCACCTTAGGCCTGACGACAGCCTGCAGCCAGCAGAAAACGGAGGAGGTGGATGTGTTTCAAACGAAGAGTGGCAAGAGCGTCACCTTCCAAGCACTGGTTCACGCCAGCATCCGCATCCAGTACGACGGCAAGGAGATTGAGATAGACCCGGTGTCCAAACTGGGCGAGCGGACGATCCCTTACGCCACCATGCCCAAGGCGGATTATATCTTCGTGACCCATGAGCACTTCGACCACTTCGACAAGGAGGCGATCGCCACGCTCTCTTCCGACAAGACCAAGCTCATCACCAACCAACGGTGCGCCGAGATGCTCGGCAAGGGCCAGGCGATGGCCAACGGAGAGACGCTCCGCCTAACGGATGACATCACGGTCGAGGCGGTTCCAGCCTACAACACCACGGAGAGCCACCAACAGTTCCACCCGAAAGGGAGGGACAACGGCTTCATCCTCACGATCGACGGACTGCGGATCTACATCGCAGGCGACACGGAGGACATCCCTGAGATGGCTGACATCAAAGAGATAGACATTGCCTTTTTGCCTTGTAATCAACCTTATACGATGACGACCGACCAACTGGTGCGCGCGGCGAAGATAATCAAGCCAAAGGTGGTATTCCCATACCACTACAGCCAGACGAACGTCAGCCAACTACCCGCCCAACTGAAGGACGAGGGGATAGAGGTCCGCATCAGGCATTATGAGTGATACGCGGAAAATAACGGAATTGTTACTATCGGGGGAAAAGTATCCTCCCGTTTGGAACAAAAATAGGACAAAGTATCCTCCCGATTGAAACATTTTGTTTTTCTACTACGTTCAATCATTACGCAACTCACTGTCTTTCAACAATATGAAACCATTATAAGAAAGGTTCTTTAACGCTTAATAGCCTACCTTTATGGGATGGGGGGCCATATATCACGCATTTCTCCTCCTTAAGACACCCCCCTATCACCTGTCATGGGTCAATCGTCGCCAACCCTCTCCTTTCGAAAAAGCTTCCTAATCAATGCCCTTATCCCTTTGAGCAGGAAATATTCCAGCACAGTAACCAGTGCGGATAACGCCAAAGCGAGGAGGACTTTGATGACGTAGAGATGATTATCGTGGTGGACACGCCAATACAGATCTGTTATATATTTTGATGCCTCAACGAAATCCTTTTGTTGCACATCCACAGGCAATTCGGTGAGCGACGACACCTCTGTGACATTGGCCTGCTGATCAACGAATAAATAACAATCACCTACACGCTTTGCCGCCACAACAATATATTGGTCATATTCGGCTATCGAGTCGATTTGATAATAACATTTACCATTATTCTCATAGTTATTAATATCATGAACGTAGTCAATCCTAGTAAACTTTCCGTATGGGGTAGACACCTCGAATTTCTCGTCAAATATCATGTCAAAAAAAGAATTTTGAATGCCGAACCACCCCTCAACGATGTCAACGTTTATAAAGTAAATAATCTGAGAATTAAAGAGAAACATAAACACGATGCCTCTTCCCCGCTTAAGACACTCGAGACCTTTGATTTTGGAGATCACGTGGCAAATCAACTCTTTGCCCAAAAACGGCAGAATACATAATAGCGGCAATACTATTATTATAATTAACAACAAATCCAACATAACTGTTCAACCTTTAAAATCCGTTTGTGGCAAAAGTAGCGAAAATTAGATCTATTTATATTTATCTATCTCCTCGACTCTCTGAGGCGAATAAAATTCCAGGGTGACACGTATGTTTTGTTCGTAATCGAGCAAAGTCTTGTTATTGGGCACCTTAGGCTCCTTGCCTCCACAGCCAATGAATTTAACTCTTTCAGGATCCACGCCGCGGTCGACAAGTGCTTGGCGGATATATTTCGCTCTTTCCCTTGATAGTCTGCGCATTAAGTGTTCCACACCATCACAACTACCCGTATGTCCCACCACAAGAAACGTATCAGCAGGGAATCTAGAGATAAACTCGGCCATCTCGTCAAACTGTACCGAATCTTGAGGTGACATGATCTCAATATTATAATAACTCCACTCGAATTTCACCGAGGAAGAATCCTCCTTCATAAGTTCTTCTTGTGCTATAGCCACCTGAAAAGTGGTGATGGCAAATAAGCCGACTAAAACTTTCTTCCAGAGATTCATAACTAACTTTCCTTAAGAAATTTTACTCCTCTTCCACCAAACGTTCCTTCAATTGTTGATACTCCTCCAGCAAATCCCACAGTCCATCTTCACTGAGCACGCCACGCTTGAGGTCGGCCGGCAGCTTGCCCTTCTCGTCGGCCTCGAAATCAGAGCACCAATTGGTTTTGTAGTAGTTATCCAACTCGTCGATAGTGGGTTGCAGCGCCTGAAAGTCAGCGATCGCCTGTCGCAATTGACGGACCACCTCATTGCTTTTGTCAAAGAGGTTCTCCATATGAGTGATACGTTCTTTCCGTGTCATATCCGTTTGATGTTTATAACACAAAGATATAAATTCTTGGGAGGAACGGCACAGGGAAACCTATGGATTGTTCAGCAGTCCACGCAGAAACTCCAACCGTCTCTCTTCCGTCCATTTCTCCGCCCGGGAGAGGGAAAAATAGCTGACATTACCGTTCTTTTCACCCAACAGGAAGTACATGTTAACTTTTGTTCCATCTGTCGAGCCGTAGATCCTGAAAATCATATATTGTTTTCCCTCATCCTCCTCAAGGATCTCATGTTGCAGGCCAAGCGTCTTCTCGAAGTAATCCGACTCCCACTCGTAACAGGCCTTCACAAAATCGTATCCCTTCTTTGCGCCATCCTGATTGAACTCATATCCGTCAAACCGGGAAAAGACAACGGAGATGAGAACAGAGTCGCTATTTTGGAAGAATTGTTGTCGGCTGGCACTGTTGTACGTAGTCTTCTCCCACTTGCCAGGTATCATCACGCTACCAAAGGGATGGACAAAATAGGATGTGCTATCTTTCGACGCCTCATACTCCCCTCCCACTATCGTAGAACCGTAACGAGACGAAGAAACGGTTCGACAACCGACGAAAAGAACCACTGCTGATAACAAAAGAAATAATTTTAGAAAACGATTCATACTCATTCAGACATGATTAATAATAAGATTTACAAATATAAACAAAGTATCTTTCGTACCAAAATATTCCAAGAAACGCTGATAGAGGGAGATTTCACAAAAAAACAAAGGGAGAGAGCCATGACTCGGAACTTTCTCCTTTATGCCACGAGAACTTACAGACAAGAGGTTTGAGACTTACAAGGAATGTACAATCAAGAAAAATTTTATTCGACAACATCTTTATCTCGATAAAAATGTCACTCGACAACACTTTTATCGAGATAAATTTTGTTGGTTTGAATTAAAAATCTATTTTATCGCTATGAATCAAATAGTTACAAAAATTCAGAACGTGCCACTGTATGGGTTAAGTACGTATCTGCGGACGAGGGGAGAGGTGACAAATAATGGAGAATGAAAACTTATCTCCTCCTTTTCCAATGTGATACTTGTCACAAGCCCACGATAGAGGGTTACTGCATAGATGACGGAGCGGAGCATTACTGTTCTGACAAATGCCTTCACGAACAAATGACAGATGAAGAGTTTCAAGAGATGAGTGGGGAAGATGGGACTTCCTATATCTCTAATTGGTATGAGGATTCGATGACGTATAAAAGTTTCTGAAACGTTTTTACAACTATCGATTATTTCAGCAACCGATTAATCTGCTTCTCCGTAGCATTTGGCAATAGGTGTTTCAGGTGATTGAACATCCGCTGGTGCGACTCTTCGGGTGTCCGTTGGCAGCGGCAGGCGGAACGACCCAGCAACTGCTCGGGTGTGGTGAGCAACGACCAGCCAAAACCATATTCATTGCCATGCTTGTCGGTTGGATAGACAAAATCCTCGGTGATGATGTAGCATGCCATCTGCAACCGGGTGATATAGGCGTCGAACTTACTTCGCATCTTCGGTCCGGTAAAGCCACAAGCCGCCCGCAACTCACGGGTGATCAGACTCCCATGCTCCTGAAGTGTCAGCACGATCGTCTCCTCGATGCTCCCAGGCTCCAGCCGTGGAGTCTGACTGCGACGCCAGTTGTAGAAGTCCGGCCACCATTCGAGACTGAGGAAACCAGCCTTGCCAGCGAAGAACTTGCCATAAACGCAGTCGCTCTCCGTGATGACCGTACCCTTCCATGTCCACAAGGGCCACTCCCAACTTCCATCGTCAAACTGCACGTAACGGCAATCCTCATCCATCATCCCTTCGGCGCAAAACCCCGGTATGCCACTCTCCAGCAAGGGGAGGAACCCAATCTGTTGGATGCACTCCATCAGTTCCGGACAAGAGTGAATCATGCCAAGTTCACCCTGAGAACCATTTTTCTCGTAATAGTTTTTGAAGAAGTCAGTCATGTTTTCCATAAGCACGAATCAAATCAGCGGAATAATTTGTTTGTAAAGATATGGTAAAAAAGAAGAATGGAAGGACTTTCCCCTTTAAAATTAAATGCGAATGTGGTATATCCGTAAACCACGCCCCAAAACTTGTGAAACTACCTTCTGGGATATAACTTTGCATTAAGATGCGAAACGCTTCAAATCAACCGTTAAACCGAGATGAAACTGACAGAAGAACAAATAGCAGAGACCAACAGCGAACTATCAGCGCAAGCCATATATCGCGAGCTAAAGCAATCGAACGATTTCATCGGCTTCGCCCGGCGTTTCATCTTCAGCACGGAGCACCATGTGGCACGCAACTCCCTGTGGGTGCTCACCAAGGCGACGGATGCGGAGCTGGCACAGTTACAGGAAATGCTGCACGAACTGACCGCCCTCGCCATGCGGACGGGCGACTCATCCGTCAGGCGCCTCTCCCTGAACATCGTGCTGCGCCTCAAAATGGAGGAAGAAGATCTCCGAACCGACTTCCTCGACTTCTGCCTGGAGCACATGGCGGACGTTCGGGAGCTCCCCGGCATCCAGTCCCTCTGTCTGAAACTCGCCTTCCGCATGTGCCAGTTCTACCCCGAACTGATGGAGGAGCTGAAACGCACCCTGGAGGCGATGGAGATGGACTACTACACACCTGCCATCAAATGCGTCAGGAACAAGATATTAAGCGGAAAAACGAAGCGATTATGAAACAAGAGATCAACCCTCAAGAGACCAATCGGGCGTACGCCTTCGAAATGTGGATGAAGTCGCCCATGCCAATGGTGACGCTCACCAAGACCTTCGACGTAACCCGCCTCCTCAAGCGAAGCAAACGGGGAGGCTGGAAATTCACCATGCTCCTATGCTGGTGCATCGGCAAGGCAGCCAGCCGCATCGAAGAGTTCCGCATGCTGCCCGAAGGTGATAAGCTGTACCGATATGACAAGCTTGCCATCGACGTGATCGTGAGCAACCGTGCGGGAGGCATCAATTCCTGCAGTATCCCCTACACGGATGATTTGCAGCAGTTCAATGCAGACTATCTCTCAAGGACTCAATCGGTGAGCGCATCCTGCGAGAGCATTACCATAGAGGATGCCATGGTGATCGGCACCTCCGCCATGGTGGAGACTGAGCTCGACAGCATCGTCAACCAGTACAGCGGAGTCTTCAACAACCCGATGGTGATGTGGGGGAAATACCGCAAAGGATGGTTCAAGACCACCCTACCCATCTCGTTCCAGTTTCACCACACGCAGATGGACGGCGGGGATGCCGCACGGTTTCTAGAGGAGTTGCAGCGGTGTATCAATGAGGAAGGGAAAATAGGCTAATCACATGAACATACTAATCCTATCAGGAAGTCCACGGAAGGGTGGCAATACAGATCAATTGGTGGAGGCATTCGTCAGGGGTGCGTCGCCACGGCACACGGTGGAGGTGGTCTCCGTCCACGACCACAAGGTGGCGCCCTGCATGGGCTGCAACGCCTGTTTCAGGAGCGAAGAGCACGTCTGTGTTCAGAAAGACGAGATGATAGATATATACAACAAAATGAAGCGGGCGGACATGCTGGTCATCGCCTCACCCGTCTATTTCTATGGTTTGAGTGCGCAATTAAAGGCGGTTATCGACCGTTGCCACAACCCGATTCGGGATACCTTCAACATCAAGAAGATGGCGCTCCTTTTGGTAGGTGCCGCCACGCTTCCCGAGCTCTTCGATAGCATCCTCGCACAGTACCAGCTTTGCCTCAACTTCTTCCACTTAGAGGATGAGGGACGTGTTTTGGTGCGGGGCGTGAAGGAGAAGGGAGATATCACCTCAACGGACGCTCTGCGGAAGGCTTATGCGTTGGGGAGTGGTGTATAAAACCTCATCAGCCTGAAAGGCTGTAACAGATATAGCCCAATGGCAACGCCTTGGGTAAAAGGAGAATCCGTCACCCACCAGCCTGAAAGGCTGGGACAAATCAATCCCCCGTCCTCATTCGCACCTCTACAAATTGGGATATGATAATTTCACAAATCAATATCTGTATGAGCCTTTCAGGCTCAGGAGGGATTATTTCGGGGTACGCCATCTGACCTATGGCGTTGCCATAGGCTATATTTGTATGAGCCTTTCAGGCTCGGGGAGCAAACACCACGGGAAGCTTCGTTTACCAGCACCACTCAGCCTGAAAGGCTGTAACAGATATAGCCCAACGGCAACGCCTTGGGTAAAAGGCGAATCCGTTTCCCACCAGCCTGAAGGGCTGGGACAAATCAATTCCCCGTCCTCATTCGCACCTCCACAAATTGGGATATGATAATTTTACAAATCAACCTCCCCCACTCAATCCCGAAACACATAATCGGGATTATACTCAATATGATAGGCCTTCAAAAATGCCTCATATTCTTCCTGAAATGTTCTCTTGCGATGATGTTCCTTTTGGTCTATAATGTACATCTTCACACTCTCCACCATAGAGGAACTGACCGAAAATATGCCATACCCACTCTGCCATGCGAATTGGGAATAATACGGATTGATGGTCTTAATCCATAAACTACTGCACTTCTTGATGTCTTCCACTAAATCGGACATGGAAATTGTGCGAGGAAGGGTACATAGAATATGGACATGATCAGAAGTTCCCCCGATTTGAAGAACTATCGCATTCTTATTGACGATGATACCATCGATGTAGGAGTATAGGTTTGGTCTATCTTCTTCTCGGATAACAACAGAGGTGTATTTCACGTGGAAAACCAGGTGCAGATAAACTTTTGCAAGCGATTGTGACATAGTAGATCTTTTTAAAATTATGTGGCAAATGTACATAAAAAACCTACAAAAAAACACTTTCTCTGGATTTCAACTGTCAATCCTTGCGTATTATATAGAAGGGGAAGGAAATCACATGATCATCCGTCGCCCCCTTCCAATGCACACTGATAGTTACAGAATCCATCACCGCATAGTCAAACGCAAAATCATCACAGGAAAAATATATCGTGTCATTGGAGATGCGATACGACCCTTTTTTTTCTTCTATCCCGAAACATACGTATCGAACCACGAAACTGCCATCCTCCCTGAAATATAGTGTACTACCACATCCGCCTCCCCCTTCATGAAAGGCCTTGAATTTAGTGGGCACCTCCTCCTCTTGCGGACCTCTGGCAATCCCCAACGGATAAGCGACGATTAGACAGAGCGTTGCAGCCATCACTAAACACTCAATTCCATTCTGTTTCGTGCGATCCGTCCCCTTTATCAATCGATAAACTTTCCTGACAAAACAGACGAAAAGGGCAATCACGCAGATAAACAACATCGAATAAATAAAAAAAGCAAGCGGGAAGAATACCAACATTCTCTCCGTCCAAAGGGACTGCGTGTTTACCGCCAGAAGCAACAGAATGGTGAATATGAGGGGCTTGGATAATTTCATAAATCTATATAATTGAATGACAATCAATTAATCGTTATGTATATAATAAACAGCATTCGATAATGCATTTTTATCTTTTGCACGCTTCATATGAACTCTTATGGTGGTGGAATCCATCACCGCATAATCAAACTGATAATCATCACTGAAAAAATAGATAGTGTCATTTGAGATGCGGTAAGTACCTGTTTCATCATAAACTCCAAAACATATTTGTCTGTCACGGAAGGTGCCATCTTCTTTCAGATAAAGGGCATAGCTACTTCCCGCAACGCCTCTGCGAGATGCCTTCATGATGGCAGGAGACTCAATGTCAGTTCTTTGAATAATCCCTTCCGGACAAATTGCGATTATACATAATATCCCCAAAATGGCCACTAATTCAACCACATCCCGTCTATTCCGAACTTTTTCTCTCACGAGTTTATACCCCTTTTTAACAAAAAGTACGAGAAGCACAACCACACACACAAATAATATGAAGTCAATTAGAAAGGTTAAAAATCCCAATTCCCCTTCCCAGAGGAACTGCGTGTTTACCGCCAGAAGCAACAGAATGGTGAATATGAGGGTTTTGGATGGTTTCATAAAATCTCTATTTCTTTTCTTTGTTATCAGGTTCTGTGACAGGCGATTCGGAAGCGGCCTTTCTAGAGTCTCTCTTCGCTTTCTTCCGACGCAACTCTTTCTGTTTCATATATGGATCGGAACTATCACGACCAATTGTTTTTATCACATGAATCGTATCTACATGGGGGTCATACTTTTCAACGTATAACATGTAAGGATATCCCTCTTCATAATAGAAATTACTGAATTCACCACAAAAGGGTTCCCATTTTGTGGTATCTTTTCTGCTAAGTCCTTTTTTTATCAAATAGCAACGTTTATCATCGACCGTGACCCGTTCGGCTGCCACTTGCATGTATTCTCCCTCTGAGCTCTGGGCAAAACCACTTGCGGTGCTTAGTAGCGTGAAGAGGAGAATTATGTTGAGGATATGTTTCATACTATTACCATTTTAGTTATCATTCACCTCACAACCCCATACCTAACCACCGTATAGACCTTCCCATCCTTGATGGCTCCTTTGCGTATGGTAGCTTCCAGCTCATATCCGTTCTTCTCCAGCACCTTGGCGGAGGCGATGTTAGGGGCGAATACATGTGCGCTGATGCGTTGGATGTCAAGTAGTTCGAAGGCTAGGCGAGTGATTTGCGCCACGGCCTGCGTCATGATGCCTTGCGACCAATGGTCCGTCAGCAGCATATAGCCCAACTCGCCGTCTATGCGATAGACATCCTCTCTACGCTCCACCGAAATGCTACCCACCACCTGTCCGTCAACCGTTACAGCACGGAATAGACCGGTCTTGCCCTCTGCCTCCGTCACCATGTTGAGCCACCATTCCGCATCGGAATCGGTGTAGGGGGATGGCAAGCGGTCGGAGAGGTATTGCCTGTCAACAGCATTGCACAATGCTTTCAAACTATCTTTATCGGACAAGGTCCATTCACGAAGTAGGACATTCATATTGCTTATAATTAATCATTTACACCATACCAAGAATCCTCTTGGCCACATCTTCCGGATGGTCAACCAATAGTTGCCCGTGATTCATACCGGGGAAGATCTCGACGTGTGTATCTGGCTGGATTTCGCATAGATGCTTCGCCTGTGGTTTCGCCACGAAAGCCTCTTTGGTACCATACCAGAAATGGATATCCGCCCCGTGAATCGATTCTAGCTTATGGGTATAGACATCCTTGTAGCCGTCGCGCACCGATTTGCCCTTCCCATAGGGCCACACCTTCTTGCATTCGTCCAACAACACGTCGAAATAGTGGGAATGGAAGACGAACTTCCAAAAGCCCGTGCAGTGATAACAGGTCCACACGTTGAGACTCTGGTAATACCGAAGGGGATCCACGCACCACTTGGGAAGAGGCAACAATGGCGCCGCATCCATGATGGCATGATCGATCATTATCTCATTCCGTTCCAAGATTCGGGACAGAATCTTTCCACCCAAGGAGAGACCGTAGGCAACGTCCAGATGTCCGTCCAAGTTCTCTCGAACATACCGAGCCGCCTGCATGGCTTGGTCATCGACAGAGGTATATTGAGAAGTCTGTCCCAACAGGAATCCGTCGATTCCCACCGCGATGATGTGGAAATCGTCCTTCAACAAATCTATCAGTGGCAGGAATATCTCATGAGACACTCCCAATCCGTGGATCAGCAGCAAACTACGTTTCTCTTTATTTCCGTATGTGTGGAATAGCATAGGACTAGGATCAAATTACAGCTTACTAAATGCAAATCTATATAAATCGCTTCATTTTATATCCTATCGCATATAAAAAATATACGGCCCTGCGATTTTACATTTGATCGAATATAATTGCTAAGTTTTTGAAGGCTGAAGCGACTGGTATCACTCCTGTCTTACAACCCGAATCGCCCCCGCGCTATGAATCCGTACGATAGGATTTGCATCGTTTTCGGCTAGCCATTGCAAGCGTTCCAGATAGGGTTTGACCATCATCGGGCGACGTTTGCCCATCACACGGAACATCTCTGGAGCCTCCATCCGCACCTTGTCGTCGTTGTCACTCAACAGGTTGGCGAACAGGGGCATGTGCGTCTCGTATGGGTCGGGCGTATTGGTGGCAATGTTCTCCGATGCCCAGATGAAACTCAGCCGGACTTGAGGAATACTATCCGTAGCCAGGCCAAACATCTTTTCCCAATGGGGTTGTACGAGTTCGAATCGAGCCCGTCCGATTCTGCCCAGCGCATTCAGTGCCCGTTCACGTAAGAGGTCATTCGGCGCATCCATGAACGAAGCGATCTTGCCGACGTATGGTGCGATCGTCTCCGGATATTGCAGCCCCATCTCCCCCAAAAGCCAAAGCGCCTTGGCGGTAATCTTCGGCGATTGGTTTTCAAGCAGTGCACCAACATAGGGAATGCTTTCCTGCCAAACGGTTTTATCCTTGGTGAGGGCTGTCAGTTTGCTGTATAAGGCTTTCTCGGAAGAGCTATTGGGGGTGTCTGTGGGGTTCATAATAAAATTATCGGTTGAAATAACTATCTTCTACAATTTGGCTCAACAAATTTAAGAAATTGGGGGCAAAAAAGGGCATAATTTCGGAAAGAGTGCAAAAAAGTTTTTTCCACTTTTTCTTTCTTTCAACGCATAAAAACAGGATGGAAAATGTCTTGCAATTAGAATATAATTCTATTTAAAAATCATATATAAAATATTATAAATCAATATAATAACTATTCAAAAAGCTTTAACCGAATTTAACAAAAAATTTTTGGCATAGTCGATTGGATGGTACATTTTTGCACTCGAAAGTTGAATTTTATGAATTTAAACATGTACAATTATGAACCAGTATGATTTTATTTCAAAAGAGCAATTTACTTCAAAAGACGAGATTTTGAAAATTGAGAAAGAATTAATTGAAAATTATTGTATTAATTGCAATGGGAAAGAGTTTTATTTCGCTGAAATAGAGCCCTATTATTACAATAGCAACAGTAAAGATTTAAAGGGGAAATGGAATGAGAACACATATCCAAGAGAGTGTCAAGCTGGTGATATTCTTTATCATCTCAGTGGCATGGATATTTGTTTCAATAGTAAATTACCCCAAAACTTCAAAGAAAAGGAAGATTGCTATGGTGGTGGAATATTAATTAGAAGCATTGTTGAAGATGATGGAACAGTAACAGTTGGTCCACTGACTTGTGCTTACAAAATGTTGAATGCATGCAAGGGTGAATCCATGCCAAAACTATCACGCATTTCTAAGGAGCGCGACCACACTCCCAACCCCCAAGAGATATTTCGCTATCTTGGGGAAACAGATTTTGATTTGATAGAAAAGGGGGAAAATAGAGATGGAAATCTCAAATTGGCATTTTATGATTCAGGAATCAATAAGGATTCTTGGAATAAAGCTAGATCATCATATTATGAAAAACGTATTATGCGTGTTAAATGAAATAATTAGTACACTCAAAACTTATGATCACCGCCCTAAAAACCACCACCGCATACTTCTCCAATCTTCTCCCCAAGAGGTGTCCTACGCTCTATCAAAGCATTGACACTATCCTGCGGGAGAGGCAAGTAGCGCATCATCTATTGCCCAACACACGGGACATCTGGTGCCGCGACTACATGCCTATTCAGACAGATGAGAAACGGTTCGTGTTTTATAAATACAACCCCGACTATTTGCAGAAGCCTCATCTTAAGCGAACGATTACCGATGTGATGCAGATGGGCGATGTGGATTGTCTGCGGCAAGTTGAAGTGGTCAACTTGGACTTGGTGGTTGACGGAGGCAATGTGGTGAAGTGTGGCGACAAAATCGTGATGACAGAAAAGGTCTTTTTCGAGAATCTGGACAAAACAAGGAACGAAGTCCAACGATTACTCGAAGAGGCTTTCCTTTGCGACATAGTTTTCTTGCCATGGGATGATGTTGAAATATTCGGTCACAGCGATGGCATTATCCACTATGCGGGAGGCACCCGTGTGCTGATGACCAACTATGCGGATTCCGACGCTGATATGGCCCATAAGTTCACAAGGATTTTGGACAAACATTTTGAGGTCATTCATCTGGAATACAACGTGAAACGCAAGCACAGACGCAGCTGGGCGTACATCAATTATCTGCAGATTGGCAATCTGGTACTTGTCCCTCAATTAGGCATTTCCGAAGACGAACAGGCGTTGCGACAGATAGCCCAAGCATTGCCACAATGCGAAGTGATCGGCATAGAGGCATTGGAGGCTGTACGAAAAGGCGGTGCGCTCAACTGCATATCGTGGAATGTGAAGGGGTAGGATTATTCTTACTGATTTCTTTTACACAAATTTATTCCAAACGTGTCACTGGTTGTTAATACTTTATCTCCTGATAGTTGACACCATCAAGCGACACTTTTATCGTCTGTTCATCGACCAGTTGAACATCCTCATATATGGCGCCACTGTATTCGCGCCCAAATTGTTTCGCATAGCCGTACTTCCCATTGTTAGCGTATATGTGGAAGCCAGGCATGTAGATATCAAACGTATCGGACAAGAATATCCCAAGGACTTCATTCTTTCTGTTTATATACATGTTTTTGTATATATATTTCTTTTTCTTAGAAACAATTGCTATCCCATTTTCATCAAAAGGCTGATAAAAAAGCGAATACATGAAAGGTATAACTACATTATTATTGAGGTCAATAATGCCATATTTGCTACCCACTTGGGCTATAGCGGTGCCACACGCATCAAAATGGCCTAAGTTTTTATACTCACAAGGGATAATGACCTCCTTATGAATGTTAATACATCCGTATCTTATATGACGACAATGGAGAATACCTGATTTCCGCAAACGGATATCCTCTTCTGGCATAGGAATATCCTTAGAAACATATATTCGTCCTTCATTATCACAGGATTCAAAACAATAGTCATCATCCTCTTCTAACAATATGGTCTTCATGTCAATGGAGTATATTGCTGTTTTATTGCCTTTCAAAAGGACAAAATGATTGAAACTGAATTGGACATTACTAACGCTTCGGGGGTTGATATATCGATGCATATATCTGTCGATGATGTTGTATCCTATGAATGTCTCATATGTCCAAAACATCGTGGCTTCTTCGTTGATGGGTCTGCAATTGTTTGGTGGGAATTGCGCATAAATTTCCTGAAGAGAAAGTTCTCTTCGTGACTCCTGTTGCGTGTCAGGAAAAAGAACAGGTGCATTCTTTTTCTCGCTGGCTTGCCTTAATTCCATGTAATTATACCCCAAATAAGGCTCGTCAGGGTTGTTCTTGCTGTATAATGTGCCTTCCACGCTGAAAAACAGAGGATTGTCTATGCCGACTACAATAAATGGCAAGCACGTTGAAGGTTCATCCACATCGATCTCATAGAAAAAAGCCTTTTCTATTTCTCGCATAGTTGACGGGAAATAGACATAATCAATATGAGGAAAGACATCATATCCGATAGATTCAACACCCTCAGGAAGTATGATTTCAGATATAAAACTGCCCTCAAAAGCTTCATCACCTATTTTTTTTACGGAGGATGGTATATCAATTTCCTCCAATCCAGTGCAGAGAAAACAATTTGCAGGAATTTCCTTTAGTTTATTCGACAGTTTAACAGTTTCCAATTCGCAGAATCCAAAAGAACCTTCCCCTAGACATTCAACAGAATCAGGCAATATGACTTTTGAAAGATCTTCACAAGAATAAAATGCGGCATTTCCAATCCTTTTCAATCCATCCGGCAGAGTTATGGATTTCATCCTATTGAAATAGAAAGCGAAATGACCGATTGTCTCCACGCCCTCAGGAATGGTAACGTTCTCTTTATCAAAACTATTCACGAGTACTTTCTTGTCAGCTGAAAGGACCAATCCATCTTCAAGGATGAAAAGAGAGGCAAACTCCTTGTTCAACAGCAGTTTTTCTATCAACATGGGCTCATCGTCATTTTCAATGTCAAAGAAACGGTCTTCCAATTTCTCTATTGATACGTTGACAGAGAAATTGCTGATGTCAATTTGCCACACATCAGGTTGGGTAATCATGTTTTCATATTTCGAGAAATCCTCAACACCTATTTTCCCCTCCAAAACAACCTTTTTCTTTTCCATCGCAGCTCGTCTTATTGTTGATGCGATAAAGATAAAGAAAAACAATTTCAAAGAGGAACAATACTCTTGAATATTTCATATCTTTGTTACACGAACATTTTATCCCCCAATATATGAATTTAGACTCATCTCATTCGCCTCGCCAAACCCTCCTTCAATCCCTCTCACAAATCCACACCACCCCCATGGGTGTTGAGAGGATAAAGAGGAATCTGCGCTTGTCGGAGGGGGATGTGGTGACCTATTGCAAGGAGAAAATCGCTTCCCCCAATTGTGAAATCACTAGACAGGGGAAAAACTACTATTGCCAAATAGATGATATCATCATTACGGTTAACTCGTTCAGTTTCACCATCATAACTGCTCATATAAATAAACCGGCATGAGAGTATTAATCGTTCCAATGGCTGCCATGGCACCAACAGCGGGGCCTTCGTATCGTACTCGGTGCATCGCAAGCGCAATGCAAAATGAGGGCCTGACGGTCGCCACTTGCCAGGCGCAAGACGTTAATTATAAGCCGATTGAAGGCATCGACAATTATTACCTGACGGTACCCTCGCCTATGGGTATGCCCTCGTTCGTCGGCACGCATATATTCCCTATCGTCCAAAAGCTGGGCGTAAACCGTTTCAGGAGCGTCGATAGTTTCGATGAGGTGCTCCACCTGACGGGAAACACCGACTACGCCTACCTCAAGCAGAGCGTGGAGGATATCCGGAAAGCCATCAAGGCATTTCAGCCTGACATCGTCTATTCTGAGTTCAACATCTCTGCCATGCTGGCGGCAAAGCTGGAGAAGGTGACCTTGTATATTTCCGCCAGTTACCCGACGCAACACCAATACAGCCATAACCCGAAATATGCTAAGGGCTTAAACAAACTGCTTCGTGAATATGGCTTGCCACCATTAACCTCATGTCTCGAACTGTTTGATTTCGCGGAGAAGAAATTCATACCGAGCTGCAAGGAGTTGGAGCCGATGGAGGATCCGAAGGTCTCGTTTTGTGGCACGTTCAAGGGCAATATCAAGGCCAATTCCGCCGTCCGCGACAAGGTACTCGTTTACATGGGCAATGGAACCATCTCACAGCGTAAGATGGTGAAGGAGGTATCCCGTGCGTTCGAAAACACTGAATACCAAGTCTATATCGCAGGACAAGGCTTAAAGGAACAAACCATCAACAACATACATATCGCATCATTCTTCAACTTCGACGCATACCTGCCGGAGTCTGTGCTGTTCATCAACCATGGCGGACAAAACAGCATTGCGGACGGACTGGTCTATGGTGTTCCGCTCCTCGTATGCGCAGGCAAGGTGTTCGAGCGGAAGTACAATGCACAGAGCATTGTGAAAACGGGAGCGGGCGAGGAGTTGTCCGTCGCCGATTTCACCTCGAAGGAGATCAGGCGTGTGGCATTTCAGATCATCGACAATCCTGAATATCAGATGAATGCGTGTAGAATTGGGCAAGAACTGCGCACGTTAGGAGGAGTGTCGGTCATTACATCACACATGCGATAGCGAACAACCGTTCCGGCATGGCGGTTACCGATGAATAGAATCTTCCCACCCATAAAAATTCGCAGGTGACGACCATCCTTCGCTCAATACTTTATCAGCCCCTTCTGCTTGATTTTGAAGTAGATGAATTGGACGATTCCCCGCATGGACAAATAGGCGAGGAAGGCAATCCACAGGCCATCGTTCCCAATCCTTCCAATGAGAAGATTATACAACAGGAAGAATAGGATCGTGGCACAGACCATGGCCGTGACCATTCCTTTCGCCATGGTCGCACCCACCATGATACCATCCCAGAGGAAGGCGGAAAAGCCGCAGATAGGTATGGCGACAACCCACATCAAGTAATCTTCAGAGGCAAGGATCGTTGCGTCCTCATTGGTGAGCACGTGCAGGAAATCAATGGAGAAGAATTTATATGCGAGGGTGAAGACGACGACCAAGCCCAGTCCCCACAGGAATATGTACCGGATGGATTTACTCAGATTGGCAGGGTCTTTCGCCCCGATATACCTGCCGGTCAGGGCTTCTCCCGCATACGCGAACCCATCCGTGAAGTAGGAGAAGATCGAGAAGAACTGTATCAGCAACGTATTGACAGCTAACAATGTAGTACCCTGCTTGGCACCCGCCAGCGTGAAGAAGGTGGTGACCGCCGTAAGACAGACCGTTCGGATGGCGATGCTTCCATTGAGGGAGACAAGGCGTTTCAGCTTAGACGCGTCAAGAACCTCCTGCTTGCTGATCAACGGCACCAGGTCGCCATACTTATGTTTCCAGAGGAAGAAGGCCAACGCCAGTCCGCTGTATTGGGCGACGAGCGTACCCATCGCGATACCGGTGATCCCCAGATCAAGGCCTATCACGAAAAGCAAGCTGCAAAGGATGTTGATGACATTGATGGAGATAGCGATGATCATCGGATAGACAGAGTTCTGCATGCCTATGAACCAGCCTTTTACGCTATACATGCACATCACCGCAGGAGCACCGAACACGCAAAGGTTGAAGTAATAAGCCGCAGCCTCCTCCACCTCAGGAGCAGTGTTCATATAGGCGAAGGCATACTTCTGGATGACACCCTTCATCAAAAAGATCAAGAGGCAAGCCGACAGGGCGATAAGGATAGAGCGAAGCAGCAGATGGATCGATTCCGAATGGTTTTTCGCCCCGAAGGATTGGGCGGTCAGTCCGCTGGTGCTCATGCGGATGAAGCCGAACGTCCAATAGAGCATGTTGATCAACGTGCCCCCGACTGAGATGGCGCAGATATACACGACGCTGCCCAAATGTCCCGCAATAGCCAAGTCGACCAAGCTAAGCAAAGGAACCGTGATGTTGGTCGCGATGGCAGGAATAGCTATTTTAAGAATCCTCTTGTTCATCCGAAAAATGTCCATATTTCCGCAAGGTTAGGGCATCATAGTACAAGGCTAATCATCCATTCCAACCTTACATTTTTCACGGTGCAAAGATATAGCACTTCTTGGATTCTCACAAGCGGAGAGGGTTCCGAGCCACGAAATCACCATCTAATTCACCGTTCTCTCTCGGATCTTTCATTTAGACGAAACAGAGGCTACGATTCCACACGGAGAAAAAGAGTTCACGGAGCTTGATGCGGAATTACCGCATCAATCAGCGTTTTAGCGAAACGTCACCTCCCATTCCAAGAAAATATACTATCTTTGTATCAATCAGCATCCGGAAGAGGTCCTTCCGAAGGTTGTGAAACTAAAAAAGAGCACCTATGCCAACCTCTAAATCCTACGCAGACTTTATCCTCGAGCAGCTCTCGGGGCTGCCAGAAATCGCCTCTCGTCAGATGATGGGCGAATACATCCTTTACTACCGTGACAAAGTCATCGGGGGCATCTACGACGACCGTTTCCTCGTGAAGCCAGTGAAGGCGGCGCGTGAAAGAATGCCAGAGGCGCCTTACCAACTGCCCTACGAGGGTGCGAAGGAGATGCTGTTGGTGGACAATGTGGACAACCGTGATTTCCTTGCGGATCTGATCACGTCCATGTACGACGAATTGCCGGAGGTGAAGAAAAAGAAGAAGGCATGACCTTCTATCCTCAGGTTCAACGATTTGCAGATAAGGTCTGATGAGGGAGCGGAGCATCATTCCCCTCAAAAAAAATAAAGCAAGAAAACACTGATTGGAATAAATTTTTATCTTTGCGAAACTTTAAAACTAAACGACATGAGATTAAACGGAAGAAGAGAAAGTTCAAATGTGGACGACCGCAGAAGAAGTGGTGCGGGGAAAGCAGGTTTAGGTATAGGTGGCGCTCTATTGATCGCAGCCATCACCTACTTCACGACAGGAAACTTAGGTCAAGCGATCAGCACAGGTTTCCAAGTAGTACAATCATCAGGATCCGGCACAAACAGTTCATACGAGCCAACGGAGGAAGAAAACGAGTTGGCCAAATTCACCAGCCAGATCTTAGCAGGAACAGAGGATATCTGGACAGATCAATTCCAAAAAATGGGTAAGACCTATCATGCGCCACACCTCGTCATGTTCCACGGAGCAGTCAACTCAGGTTGTGGTTCGGCCAGTTCATCCACAGGTCCGTTCTATTGTTCCGCAGACCAAACCGTATACATTGACTTACAATTCTTCACGACGATGAAGTCGCAATTCGGAACAGCGGGCGACTTCGCATACGCATACGTCATCGCGCATGAGGTGGGCCACCACGTGCAGAACGAGTTAGGTATCCTCGGTCAGGTACATCAGAAGATGAGCCAAGTATCCAAGACCGAATCCAACCAATACAGCGTACGTCTCGAGTTGCAGGCAGACTTCCTCGCGGGAGTTTGGGCATACAACGACCACAAGAAATTCCAGTCGTTGGAGGATGGAGACATCGAAGAGGGTTTGAACATCGCCTCAAGAATTGGAGACGACTATTTGCAGAAACAGGCTCAAGGCTACACCGTACCGGAGTCATTCAACCACGGAACCTCCGCGCAACGTTCCCGTTGGCTGAAGAAGGGTGCTACCGGAGCTGACATTTCCGAAGGAAACAAACTATTCCAACTTCCTTATAGCGATCTATAATCGAGGGGATAAAGGCAAAGAGAGGGGGTTGCTCAGTGAAAACTGGACAACCCCCATTCTATTTAGAGCAGCCCCCTACAAAACTGCTCCTTTGCGTTTTTTTCTAGTCACATCTTTATAGAAGAATACGATTCATCACTCGTAATAGACGATCTCGCGTCTAGTGATAAAGCGCACTTGGTCTTTCTTGACATCGAATATCGTTTCAGTCACCCAATTACCATGGTCATCGTACTCGTACACGCACTTGGCCTCCGCCAGGAGTTCGTCTTCGTGCGGAATCGTCAGGGAAGAGACGAGCAAGCCATGGTCATCATACTCGAACAAGACCTTATAGCTAAGTTTACCGTTGTGATAATGTCCCACTTCAACAAGTTGGCCACCCGCATTGTAGGCAGAAACCTTCTTGGAGAACTCCACATTCTTCTCGTTATAATCAGTTTCGGAAATTAAGTTTCCAGACTTATTGTATTCATACACACGACGGAACACCAGCTCTCCATTCGCCCGGGTATGCTTATACTCGCATTGGCGGCCATTCCGGTCATACTCGTAGGAATAGAGGTCGGACACGTTACCGTTCTCGTCATGGCGCACCTCCTCCTTCTTGTTTCCGTTACCATCATAGACATTCACGTTCACACCAGAGACCTCACCTTCCTGATTGAAATTAGTCTCCTTCACGCAAATACCATTCTCGTACTTATGCACGCTACGGCTACTCAAGCGATTGTCGATGTCATAGGATCGTTGCTCGGTAAGACCTCCATTACGGTTAAAGTTGTAGAACTCGTTCCAAATACGTTCCTCCATCACGTTATCAAACACAACGCTTGCGTCGTAGGTTTGAGAATGGAGTGACTTAACATTTCCTTTCAAGCCCAACGCATTAGGTACATTTTTCTGCTCCTCTTGACATTCCGTCAAAACAAACAAGGCCAATACGCCCCAAAACAATAATCTTTTTTTCATGCGATTCCTTTTTAAAACACCTTTTAAACACCTTATTACGTAAACACCTTACAAACATGTATTCGTAAATATATAAATAAATTTTCGGAAAAACCAACATTTGAGGAGATAAATTTCACGGTGAATACGGCAAAAAATGACGAAAAAAAGGTTAAAAGCTCTGGCTCTTAACCCTTTGCGTATCGCGTTTTAATGAGACGATTTCATGTCAATGTGCACGATTCCACATTCTGCCCCCACCCTGACTATATATATTCCAGGGGAAGAAATAACGATATCCACCGCATCAGAGGCTGCCGTCACCTTAGCGACCATGGTTCCCACGGTGGAAAAGACTTCAACCGCCCCTCCTTTCTCCACATTACGCAAGGATATTGTTTGGTCATGCGTATAGATTTGGACTATAGATTCATCGTCCAATGTCTCCTCCACAGAGACAGTCTCGCAAATCAGGCTACCATTAGGGGCGAGCGGCGTCGCGGTGAGCATCGTGTCCTCGTCAGCGCCTACACAGATTCCGAAAATGGTCATGTAGGAGAGTCCGTCACCCACACGGCCGAACGACTCGTTCGTTTCGTGAGGCTCATAAGCGATTGAGTCCAAGAGGATCTCTTCACCCCTGTAAAAAGCAGTTAACATGATAGTTTCCGCGGCGGAGACGCCTAGCTTAAAATTCAGATGCAACGGGCCTTTCTCAGGCGCCTTATCCGCCCACAGCAACTTATATCCATGGGCAGGCACCACCGTCTCCGTGAACCCCTTAGGGATGGTGCACTTCACCGCCTTCGTCACGTTTTCGACGACCATTCCAGCCAAATCCACGTTCCTATCTCCAGCATTGTACACCTCAATCCAATCCGGGTAATCACCCTTCTCATCGGCAAGCGTCGTATTGGATGCGCAGACCTCATTCAGGTAAAGATCCGACGGCGAGACATAGTCTGGGTCATGCTCAAAGAACATCGTGACCTTCAGTTCATTCCCCTTCGCATAGGCAGTCAGCGCCCCACCGAGGTACTTGCTGTTGTCATCGGTCCTGACCACCGTATCGTTGAGGTTCCACCTTTGTATCCTATAGCCAGCAGGGACAATCGGTTCGACCTTCACCCGTTCCCCGGAATAGCGCCAAATATTGTATTTCGAAGAATTAAACTCCCTTTTGTTCAGAAGGAACTTAAAATCAGGCGACTCATCATCAGGGAAGACAGTTCTAATCTTCACAATCACGGAATCATTCCCCAAGCCGAACCTATCCTTCAGTTGGTCTACGACATACGCTTTCCGCTCCTTGGCGAAGGAACGCATCTGCTCCACCGTCTCGTCAAAAGCGTCCAGACTGCCGGGAGCGCCCAAAAAGGCTGAATTCTTAATCGTCGCGCACATGTCAAGGCGCGTCAAATCCCAGATGGAGTCGAGCTTCGTGTCAATCCGTTCGTCAGTGAACTGATTCTCCAGCCGGTCAAGGTATTGGTCCAAGAACTGCCAACGGAAGTCCTCGTTCCTGAGGCAAGACCTGAGCAGCACCCACATCGCCTCGACACCTTTCTCCTCCGTGGCGAACTTAATCATATCCTTGTCCACAGAGGTTGCCTTGGACAAGCCGAAATCCGTATCGTAGAGGATCCAACGGAACCTGCCACCATCATGTTTCCGCCACATTTTGATGTTATTAGAGACCCAATCCGTATTGCCCACGTATTGTTCAAGAATCTGATAGTCAATATATTCATCAATATCCATCATCGTCGACAAATGGTCATAGAAATCATCGCTCGCATAGTTCTTGCTAACGTAGTCGATCATCTTATTGTAGGCATCCTTCGTACCCGCCTCACACACATAACCCACGCCCAAGAAATCAATTTCGTCCTCGTCCAGTCCATAATTGTGGTAGACGTAATCCTCGTTGGTCCGTTCCGTCAGGATCATCATGCCATAGAAGGTACCATTCAGATAGAACGCCACAGGCTGAGCCATCTGTCTATCCAGGTTCATACCGTCGCTTAGGCTTTGGATAAACATATCCCGCCATCGGGGCTGGACATACGAGTAACCGTTTCCGCCATTGCGCAAGGCAAGGCTCTTGTATTTTTTGTAATCACGCGCAGGGAAGAAATCATCGTACTGCATCTTAGCCTTTCCCGACCGTTTGTTCGCCTTGATCTTCAAGCTTTTCGCCACATGGATCCTTGTGCATCCGCCATAGACACCAATCTCAACCTCCTGATTATCCACCACTTCCCCGTCCAACATGTATTCGAAATTGGCCGAGCGCATCCACTCCCGGTTATAGTTGGCGGGGAAATCATAGCAACCGGAGATGATACCATTGGTTCCCTCCACATACAATCCGAGGCTATCGCCAAAGATGTCCTCGTTGTTGGCGGAGAGGGAGACGACGGGGAGCCTATTCCCCACCCCTTTGCAAGCCTCATAAAACTTATCAGGGAGGATGAAAGAGCCCGTGAGGATCTCGCTGAACAACCTATCCTCCATATATGCCCTTGCGCGCACGACGGTAGTCTGTTCAATCGAGATGGCACCCTCGTACTTCGTGCCGTTCTCAGGAGTAGGCACGTCACCATTCAGGGTGTAATAGATCTGCGCACCCTCCGTTTCGCAATCCAGTTCGACGTTCAACGCACCATCATACAGTCCAGGCTTTCCGCTCCTGAACAAGGGTTTCGTCACCCGATCAGAGATAGACGTCGCCAACTCGTCGTTCGGTTCACCAGGCGTAGGGCGCATAAAACCATCCTCGCAATAGGCGATGTGCGGATATTGTTTTGGATAAGGCAACTCCAGCGTCTCGTCGCCGTTCGAGAAGGTAATCATCCCCTTATCCGTAGAGAGTTTATGACCCACGCTACCGGCGTAACGAGGATGGACACGCATGGCAGACACGCTGCTCGACTCCTCCTTACCGAAGAACAACAACGAATAACCGTTCGGCAAGACATGGGAAGAGTCCAGCACCACGCTCCAATCCGTCCGGCCCTCCTTCTCGTTGACCACAGTCCAGCCCTTCAGGTCGACAGCAGGTCCATCGTTATAGAACTCCACATAACCGTCATAGTTGTATTTATCACTGACAACCGTAGCGACATTGTTCGTCATGATCTCCGTGATGTGAATTCCAGCCAATCCATTTGAAACGCACAGCACCCATAGCAATATTTGGAATAGTACAAATTTTCTCATCTTGTCCAAATCAAGGCGGGTTCTATAAATTCATTCCGTAGAATTTCTAAATTTATTTCGAACCTTTTTTTGTAGAAACGCAACATTTTTTCTGTAGAGACGCAAGATTTTGCGTCTCTACATCCGCAAAGATACAAACTTAAGCGATATGAATCCACGCTCCTACCACCAACCCCATGGGTCATGGGTCAGTTCGTAGAAAAACAAAGAAAAGCACACAAGGAAAGTCGCCAACAATGCCAGACAGATCCGCCACTTCCTCCGAAAGGCCGCTAACAGGAGGGTTATTGCTCCCAAACCTAGGAACGACAGACTGACCAATGCCAAAATGCGAGGGAAGGGCTGATATGCGATGCAGTAGTCCACACCTTCCCTTATGCCTAACTCAAGCATGGAGAGACTACCTATCCTACAAATAATCAACACGATAGAAATTATCCACCAGTAACGTAGCACCTTGTCCAGCCTGCACATCGCCTAGTCTATTCCGTAATGATATCAATATTGTTTCTTAACATGTCCAATTGGTGAGTTCGGAGAAAGATGGAAGTGGAGTTGCCCCTTTCGTTTTTTTGTCACCTCGGCCTCCAGCGAAAGAGGCGGAAAGGGCTGCTAAAACGCCCAATGCGATCAATAAACACTCTCTCATTTGACAATTTTTATTGCCGAGCCCGCATGATTTCAAAAGATGGCAGAATCGACGGTTAATGTTATTTCCACAAAAATAATCCTTTTATCCAATTGCCAATAAAATATCTAAGCAATATTTTCTTCGTAACAAGTAATGATTCGGCAAGGTTCATCATTTCCGAATGAAGCCCACCCACAAAAAAGAAAAGTTCGGCAATATATTCCAATGAAAAAGTGTATATTTGCAACGCTAAAACCGAAAAACACAGGCTAAATGATTGTCAAGAAGTCATTCGTCCACATATTGGCAACCCTCGTTGCCTGCATGCTCTGCATGCCTGAACTACGGGCAGGCACCAGCCAGCGCATGGAACGGATGGAGCGTTATTCGGCGGCGGAAGGACTATCATCCAACATGACGCACGGCATGACGGAAGACTCTCTTGGGCACATCTGGGTGTGCACGGACTACGGGCTCTCACGTTTCGACGGAAGCCGCTTCAAACGTTTCGAGAAAGCGGAATACCCCTCCCTCCTACGCAACGATTTCTTCTGCGCCTCAACACAAAAGGACGGCTCCGTACTCATCGGAAGCTACCTCGGCGTGGCGCTGAAATACGACGCTTGCAAGGACACATTCCTCTTTGTCGCCCCCAAGGAGTTTGAAAAGACCTACTACAAACAGATTTCAGGATTCTGCTCCAACGTCAAGGGAGAAACCTACATGTGGACGTCCGGCGGCATCTACCTCTACAACAAGGAGACAGGTATATTCACCTCCGAAACACCGATTTACGAGATGACCAAGGACACGTTCATCTGTTCCATGTACGTGGACCCGAACAACCGCATCTGGATATGCACCTACAACTCTCTGAAAATCATACAACCCGACGGAAAACTCATCCGAAAGGACAACTTGGATTTAGGAGAGATGTATGCCAGCAAAATCATCTCCCTCGACAAAAATCATCTCCTCATCACCTGCTTTTCCAACAACCTGATCGAATACACCTTGGCGGACGACGGGCAAATCATTGGTTCCGAGAGAATCAGGCTGCCTTTCTCCAACACCACCAGCGTACTGAGGGACAGGTCCGGCAGGATATGGTTCACCACGGACGGAAACGGGCTATGGTATACGGACGAAGAACTGACGGAGACAACCAACTACGTGAACATCAAGCCAGCCGGATACCCAAGCGACGCCATCAGCAAACTCTATTGCATCATAGAGTCGAAAGACGGCGATCTATGGATCGGCACCCAAAACACGGGAATCTGGAGATACAAAAAGAACAAGAGCAACCTGATCATGTCGTCACAAGACATCCCCTTCCCCGAAAAGCTGTGCTCCGACTTCATCGAAACCGAGGATGGGTCCATCTACGCCGTATCCGATGGCGGCGGACTATCATGGATCAGCAACGACCTCAAGACCTTCGAACAGATACCAGGCAAAGCGGGTGAAAACAATCAAAACGCACTCAGCATCGCGCAAGAGGACAACGGCAAAATATGGATAGCCACTTGGGGCGGCGGCGTCCAAATATACAACCCGGAAAGCAAGACCTTTAAGCAAGAGAAATTCGAGGAACTCAAATCCACGCTCAGCTGTTTCTTCTCCGTCAACATTATGAAAAACAACGAGATATGGATCTGCACGGGAGGTGACGGGCTCTATGTGCGGAGAACGGACGGACATTGGGAGAAATTCATGCTGCCTTTCGGCGGCAACGAATATGACATGTGGACCTACGGTGTCACGGAAGGCACCAACGGAACCCGCTGGATCATCACCACACGCTCCATCTGGAGGGTCAACGGGACCAACCGGAAGCCTCTAATCGCAGACATATCCAAGCAGAAGACGCACGACCCTATCTGCATCAACGACGCCGCATGCGACAAGGCGGGGGACCTCTACGTGGGATGCGACCAAATCATCCTGAAGTTCTCGGAAGACGGAGAGCACTGCGACACGCTGAGCTTCATCCCGAAAGACAACTACTTCTCCCTCGAACTATTGGACAACGGGGAAATCATAGCCAGAGGAAACAAGGGCATCTACAGAATCGACCTTGAAAGAGAGCAACACACCATCTATCCATACGAGTTCCACGCCAGCGGAACAGGACGTTTCCGCATCCACGGCTCCATCGTACTCAAAGACGGAAGGATACTCTTCGGCACCAAGGAGGGATTCATCGTCGTCAACCTCAACCAAAAAGGGGAAGGCGCCAAGACCCACCACTTCGGTGTGACCTGCGAGACCGTCAACAGCACTCCATACAGGGAGATGGACATCAAACAAGTGACCGACGAGGATGGCTCCATCAAAGAGATGACGGTCAAATACGGGCAAACAGACCTGACATTCCGAGTAGACCTCGTGAACTACTTCCCCAAGGAGATTATCTGCGAGTACATGCTGGAAGGATTGTCGGACAAATGGACGGAAGTGAACATAGACAGAGGCATTAACTTCTCCTTCATACCATCAGGCAGCTACGTCCTACGCGTGCGCAACTACCTGTCAGGCGAAGAGGAATCCGCAGAGATGAGGGAAGTACAAATCACCGTACTACCGCCATGGTGGCAGACCATCTGGTTCAAGGTCGGCACCTCCCTCCTACTCGCCCTCCTGATAGGCGCCATCCTCAACCTGCGCATCAGACGATTGAAGAAAGAGCAGATCGAACTGCAAGAGAAGGTGAAGGAGCGCACCCATGAGTTGGACGAGAAGAACGCAGAGCTCCGTTTAGTGTTGCAAGACAAAGACCGACTCATCTCCGTCATCGCCCATGATCTGAAGAACCCGATGTTCGCCATCGTGGGCACGTTGGAACAGTTGAACAACAAAGAGATCGAGGCGGACAACGAATACAAGAAGACGTTGCGGGACGTGCACCAATCCGCAGAGACGCTCCAGAACGAGATGGTACGCCTCCTCGAATGGGCGAAAGCCAAGAAAGAGGAGATAGAGTGCAAGCACGAGGATGTCAACGTGGGCAACACGCTGCAGAACTTAGGATTGCTCTTAGGCGGACTCATCCGCAGCAAGGAGCAGACGCTCGACGTCACCTCGCAGACGGAGAACTGCGCATACGTCGACTCCAGGATGTTCAGCACCATCATCCGCAACCTCATCACCAACGCTGTCAAATTCACCCCGAAGGGAGGTCGCATCGCCCTGACTGCATGGCAAAACGCAGGAAAGATATACGTCAGCGTCGAAGACAACGGTGTCGGCATGAGCCAAGAGACGTTGGAGCAGATCCGCAACGACGGACACGTGCAAAGCACCTTGGGAACCCAGGAAGAGAAAGGCTCCGGCCTCGGATTAGGGCTCTGCAAGGACTACCTCAAACGCATCAACGGAGAGATGGAGATCACCAGCGAACTCGGTCAAGGCACCAAGATCACCATCTCCGTACCAGCATCCGAGCGCAAAGCCGAGGAGGCCATCCTGCACAAGGAGGAGGGAGGAGACGAACACCTGATAGACAAAGATCTTTTGGGAGGCAACACCGTCCTGATCGTGGAAGACGACCCGCTCATCCGGAAGAACATCCAGCACACGTTAGAGCGGCACATGACCGTCCTCTCGGCCAGCAACGGAGCCGAGGCCCTCAGCATAGCCAAGGAGAACGAATTGGACATCATCCTAAGCGATGTGGAGATGCCAGAGATGAACGGTATAGAGATGAGCCGAGAAATGGCCAAGATGGACAACCTCTACGGCGTACCACTCCTCTTCCTATCCGCCAAGACAGACGAGTCAGACCGTCTGATGGGACTCTTGACCGGTGCGGTGGACTATATTCCTAAGCCATTCAGTTCAAGCGAGTTACTTATCAAAATCAACAATATCCTGAGCAACCGCAGGAAACAACAGATACGCATTCTGCAGCAGAATATCGGCACGTTGTCCTCAGGAAGTGAGAAAACGGAAGGAGCCGGGAAAGAGGGAGAAGAAGAGAAAGAAGAAAAGATGAATCCATTCCTGCAGAGAATGGTGGACGAGATCGCCAAGAACTACAAGGAGAGCAACTTCTCCATCGAGACCTTGGCGGAGACGCTCAACGTGAGCCAATCAACATTAGCCAGAAAGATAAAATCCATCACGGGCAAGACCCCTATCGAAATACTCATCGAGTACAGGTTGAACGCTGCCCTTTCGTTGCTGAAATCGAACGAGGAAGGACTGCAAATCAACGAGATAGCCTACGAATGCGGATTCACCGACCCAGCCTATTTCACAAGGAAATTCAAGGAGTTCTTCGGGTATACGCCAAGAACGGTGAAATAGAATTAAGAGTTAAGAATTAAGAATTAAGAATTTGTCTGTTGCTTGTTGACGTAAGTAGTTAAGAATGAGAGCTATACTATTCGTTATCCGCCCTGAAAGGGCATAACACATATAGCCCAGGGCAACACCCTAGGGAATTATGAATTTTGAATTAAGAATTAAGAATTAAGGAGCGGGATTTACACGATGCGCACACCTCAGCCCTGAAAGGGCATAACACATATAGCCCAAGGCAACACCCTAGGGAATTATGAATTTTGAATTAAGAATTAAGAATTAAGGAGCGGGATTTACACGATGCGCACACCTCAGCCCTGAAAGGGCATAACATATTTAGCCCAGGGCATCGCCCTGGGAATTAATGAACCCGCAAATCGTAAATAGTTAAATCGTAAATAACCAAATACGGCAAAAATTCGTAAATTCGCGGACGTATGGGTAGGATAATGGCCATAGATTACGGAAGGAAGAGAGTGGGCGTCGCAGTGACCGACCCCTGTCAGATCATTGCGAACGGCTTATGCACCGTTCCCGCCAACGACATACTCCGTTTCATCGAAGAATACACCAAGAAAGAGGCCGTCGAGCTCATCGTGGTAGGGCAACCCAAGACCATGAAAAACGAGCCGTCGGAGTCGATGAAATACATCACCCCCTTCGTCAACGCCCTGAAAAAAAGATTGCCACAGATACCCATCACCATGTACGACGAGCGGTTCACCTCCGTATTAGCCCACAAGACCATGCTCGACGGAGGGCTGAAGAAGAAGGACCGGCAAGACAAGGCCCTGGTGGACGAGATAAGCGCCACCATCATCCTGCAATCCTACATGGAGAGCAAGAAATTCACAATGTGAGAATAAACAAAACATTATAAGAAAATGATATATCCCATAGTCGTATACGGTTGTCCCGTGTTGAGAGAAGAGACGAAAGAGATCACGTCGGACTACCCTAACATCAAGCAATTAGCGGAAGACATGTTCGCCACGATGTATAATGCGGAAGGCATTGGGCTTGCGGCACCACAGATTGGATTATCCATCCGCATGTTCGTTATAGATCTAGAGATATTGGCGGAGGACGACCCGCAATTCAAAGGGTTCAAGAAGGTGTTCATCAACCCTCAGATCGTCGAATACGGAGAGGAGATGGAGTCGTGCGACGAAGGATGTCTCAGCCTGCCAGGCATCAGCGAGAGTGTGAAACGTCCAACCAAGATACGCATCCAGTACCTTGACGAGGATATGCAACCGCACGACGAAGTGTACGAGAAATACAAGGCGAGGGTCATCCAGCACGAATACGACCACCTAGAAGGGAAAGTATTCATCGATAGGATATCGCCTATCAGAAGGCAAATGAACCGAGGCAAGCTGACCAGCATGGTCAACGGCAAGATAAGATGCAGGTACAGAATAAAAACAGTCAAATGACACGTTTAGCCGACATAAAAAAACTCATCACGGAGGAGCGATTCGCGGATGCGGAAGAGCAACTGAAACTGTACATCGACGGGAACCCGAACGATGAGGCTGCGCATTTCCTCATGGGCAACCTCCACCGGAAGAGGGAAGACTGGCAAGGAGCGCTGAACGAGTACCAAGCGGCGATGGACATCAACCCCGATTCGCCCGCCCGCATGGCCTACGACGCCATACAGGAAGTGTTGGCGTTCTACAACAAGGACATGTTCAACCAATAGTTAAGGGTTGAAAATTATGAATTTTGAAACGTCAGTTCGACGTAGTCAATTAAGAAACGATAGTTCGATAAGACAATTGAATGAGCACGTTTCCTTTTCATGATGCGCAATTCATGAGCCCTCTGGGGGCGACATCCCCCAGGCAAGGGTGTTAATCACTGTACGCAAGGCGATGCATGCGGACATAGCCCTAGAAGGGCGAAACATATATAGCCTAGGGCAACGCCTTATGGAATTATGAAACGGCAGTTCGACGAAGTCAATTTTGAATTAAGTTAACATTTTTTCCGGCAAGAGGCAAGGATATTAATCTCCAAAGGGGTAAATTTGCCGTGGTAACAGAAAAAAAGAGAAAAGAGTGGATACGAAAGAACAATTCGAGGCGGTAATAGCCGTATGCAAGGACATCTACAGCAAGAAGCTGCAGGATTACGGAGCCGCATGGCGCATCATGCGTCCGGCATCCATCACCGACCAGATATTCATCAAGGCGAACCGGATCCGCACCCTGGAAGTGAAGGGCGAGGCGAAGGTGAACGAAGGCATACGTCCGGAGCTCATCGGCATCGTGAACTACGGCATCATGGGAATGATCCAGTTGGAGAAGGGGTATTCAGAGTCGTCAGACCTCACCCCTCAGGAGGCCATCGACCTCTACGACAAGTACATGAAGAAGACCGTCGACTTGATGTTGGCGAAGAACCATGACTACGACGAGGCTTGGCGCTCCATGCGCACCACCTCCTACACCGACCTCATCCTCATGAAGCTCTACCGCACCAAGCAAATAGAAGACAACCAAAACCAGACGCTCATATCCGAGGGGATAGAGGCGAACTACATGGACATGGTGAACTATGCTTTGTTCGGTCTGATAAAAATAGATTTTAAAGACTAAGGAAATAAATATTTTAGTAATTTTGGAAGCATGAAAGATACTGTAAAAAGCAAGATAGTTGTCATAGCGAGAATACTATTAGGATTAGTTTTCGTCTTCTCGGGCTATGTGAAGGCGGTAGATCCACTAGGCTCAACTTACAAGATACAAGACTACATGGCGGCGATGGGTTTGGACTTCTTCGCTCCGATCGCCTTGGTCATAGGCATCGGTCTGGCCGCCTTCGAGTTCCTAATCGGCGTATGTTTGGTGTTAGGCACCAACCTCAAATCCACCTCCATACTGGCCATCATCATGATGTGCTTCATGACCCCGCTCACGCTTTGGATCGCCATAGCGGACCCTGTGACGGACTGCGGATGCTTCGGCGACGCATTGGTCATCAGCAACTGGCAGACCTTCTGGAAGAACATCGTGCTCTTGGCGCTCGCCATCTTAGTCTACAAATGGAAGGAATATAGTCCAAAACTCTTCTCGGACCGCACAGAATGGTTGATAGCCATCTGCGCCGGCTCATTCTCCATATTGCTCTCCATCTACTGCTACTTCAACCTGCCGATCATCGACTTCCGTCCTTACAAGAACGGAACCGACATCATAAAAGCGATGGAAGTGCCGGAAGGAGCGGAGGAAGACGAATTCGAGACGATACTGGTGTACGAGAAGGACGGTGAACAGAAAGAGTTCTCCTTGGACAACTATCCGAAAGACGACAACTCATGGACCTTCGTGGACTCGAAGCACAAATTGATTAAGAAGGGATTCGAACCGCCTATCCATGATTTCACCATGGAACACCCGGACGACGGGGACATCACGGAGGAAGTGTTGAATAAGAAAGGCTACACCTTCCTGATGGTATGCTACCGAGTAGAGAAAGCGTTGACCGACAAACGGAAGGAGATCAACAACATCTACCAATACGCGCAACAAAACGGATACGACTTCTACTGCATGACCGCCACAGGATTGGAGACCGACGAGATGAAGGAATTCAAAACAGAGATGGGTTACAGCGCAGAGGGTGGCTACCCGATCGTCAACACGGACGAAATCACACTGAAGACCATTGTACGGTCCAACCCGGGCTTGGTGTTGCTAAAGGACGGTGTGGTTGTGAACAAATGGAGCAACAAAAACTTGCCGAAGTTCGAAAAGCCATTGGATCAATCCGAGTTGGGGAAGGTGCAAGAGCCTAACGAATGGGGAATGGTGACAATGTCCGTCATCGGATTCCTTGCGGTCCTCGCCATCGTATTCGCCATAGATTGGATCATATCACGTATCAGCGGGAAAAAGAAGTAATACAACATTAACATAATCATTTAAATTCATTACAATGAGAAAGAATATCGTTGCAGGAAACTGGAAAATGAACAAGACACTCCAAGAGGGTCTTGAGTTGGCAAAGGGCTTGGACGCCGCTTTGAAGGGTAAGAAACTGAATTGCGATGTCATCATCGGCACTCCATTCATCCACTTGGCAAGCGTGGCAGCAGCCATCGACACTAAGGTGATCGCAGTTTCCGCTGAGAACTGTGCAGACAAAGAGTCTGGCGCATTCACTGGCGAGGTTTCCGCCGCTATGGTTAAATCAACAGGTGCGGAGTACGTTATCTTGGGCCACTCTGAGCGTCGTGAGTACTACCACGAGACTCCAGAGATCTTGAAGGAGAAAGTTCTCTTGGCCTTGAAGAACGGTTTGAAGGTTATCTTCTGCATCGGCGAGAGCTTGGCAGAGCGTGAGGCTAACAAGCAGAACGCAGTCGTTAAGGCTGAGTTGGAGGGTTCAGTATTCAACTTGTCCGCTGAGGACTTCGCTAAGATCACCATCGCTTACGAGCCAATCTGGGCGATCGGAACTGGCAAGACCGCTACGGCTGACCAAGCTGAGGAGATCCACGCATACATCCGTTCTTGCGTAGCTGACAAATATGGCAAGGAAGTTGCTGAGAACACTTCTATCCTTTACGGTGGTTCTTGCAAGGCTTCCAACGCTCCTGAGTTGTTCGCTAAGCCAGACATCGACGGTGGTTTGATCGGTGGCGCTTCTTTGAAGGTTGAGGATTTCTGCGGCATCATCAACGCATTCTGATTCTAACCTATCAAATGATCATAACGAAAAAGGGCGGACAATATGTCCGCCCTTTTTTCGTCATAATTCCCTAGGGCGTTGCCCTTGCTATATATGTTTCGCCCTTTCAGGGCTGGCAATGAACCGGACGGGCATCCATAATTCCCCAGGGCGATGCCCTGGGCTAAATAATGTTTCGCCCTTTCAGGGCTCAGTTATGCGCATCATGCAAGGGAATGCACACCCTTCAATTCTTAATTCATAATTCAAAATTGACTTCGTCGAACTATCGTTTCAAAATTATCTATGTTTCGCCCCTTCAGGGCTATATCCACACGCATCGCCTAGCACACAGGGGTTAACACCCCTGCCTGGAGGATGTCGCCCCGTTGGGGCTTAGGTCATGCGCATCGCGCAGAGACGCTCGTCCTTCAATTCTTAATTGACTTCGTCGAACTGACGTTTCAAAATTCTTAATTCTTAATTCTCCATCCCTCCGGCACCCCACTCGTCCCGTCATCAACCGGGAGCACCTCAGGGCAGACGAAGGTACCCTCCTCCCCCACACCATCCAACCAACCGCTCGTGGCGACAGAAAAGGTGGAGTCCAACCAACTGTTGAAATGAACCTTCAGGTACTTCAGACCGGTACAACCACGAAACATTCCCTTGTAACAATCCTCCGCCAAGGAGACGGCTGGCAACTCAGGCGCCCGCTCCAATGCGGCACACCCCGCAAACATACCCAAATAGCAACCCCTCTTCATTCCTTCGGCGGGAAGCGAAGGCGCAACGGAAAGACGCACACACCCATCGAACATATTCGCATAGCAATAAGGACTTAAAACCTTGGCTGGAAGAGCAGGAGCCTCCGTCAGCGAAACACAGCCTCTGAACAGACTACTATAACATCCATCCGCCAACTCCGTCGTAGGCAATGACGGTGCACGGCGCAACGCCCCACATCCGTCGAACATGCCCTGATAGCATCGATCCCGCAGCACAGTGGCAGGCAAGGCCGGAGCCTCCGCCAAATTCGGACATTCGGAGAACATATACAAGTAACATCCTGGAGCCAAGTTCAATGCGGGCAGAGGAACGCCCCGCCTTATCGAGCCGCACCTCCAAAACATATATTGGTAACAATCCTCCGCCAATGTGTCGGCAGGCAATGCAGGCAGGCTATCCAACCCACATCCCGCGAACATCTGTCGGTAACACCCTTTCGCCAAGCGACGAGCGGGCAACGCAGGGGCACATTTCAGGGAGCTACACCTCTCAAACATGGAGGCATAACAATCTTCCGTCAGGCGCAAGGCGGGTAATTTCGGTGCCTTCTTCAGCGAAGACTTAGAGAACATCTTCTCGTAGCAGTGATCCGCCAATGCCTTAGCAGGAAGTTCAGGCGCCTCGGCCAACCCCGTGCCCGAGAACATCTCAACATAGCAACGCTCCGCCAATGTGTCGGCAGGCAATGCAGGCGCACGTTTCAGGCGCACACATCCGCCAAACATACTCACATAGCAGGCATTCGCCAAACGGACAGAAGACAAGGAAGGAGCCTTCCGCAAGCTTCCACACATCTCGAACATGGAATAATAACAACCCTCCTCCAAGGAAACGGCAGGCAATGCAGGCGCACGCTTCAGGAGAGAACATTCGCAGAACATATTCGCATAGCAATAAGGTGCCAAAGAGCGAGAGGAAAGAGCAGGCGCTTTCCTCAGGGACGAGCAAAGCATAAACATCCTGTCATAGCAATTGTCCGCCATCCTCTCCGCCGGCAATTGTGGCGCACATCGCAAGCTCTTGCAACCAGAGAACATACACATGTAACAACCCACACCTAGTTCGGTGGCCGGTAAGCGGGGCGCACGGCGCAAGCCCTCACAATTCTCGAACATATACGCATAGCAACCGTTAGCCAAGCGCAGGGCAGGCAATTCGGGGGCTTCTTTCAACCCCTTGCAGCCAATGAACATGCGGGAATAGCATCCCTTGGTCAACGTCGTGGCGGGCAAACGTGGCGCACGGCGCAAGCCTTCACAATTCTCGAACAGGCGGTAGAAACAATATTCGGAAGGAATCTCCGCATGCGAAGCGTCCCCATACAGCAGACTCATCACGTCGCCATCCGCATAGACCGCACCCTCGATCACGAAAGCGGTATAACGGGTACTATAGAACCCCATATCATTCGTCGAGGAAGAACCGGAGAGTCCGTTCGGATTGTCTCCCCTGAAGCAGACCGTTTCGCCCGCATGCTGCAGTTCGATCAGTTCCGACATGGTGTTCACGGTGTCCCCATCCTCACTCGGGTGGAAGCGCAACGGAGACCACGAAGCGCCCTCGTCACGGGAATACTCCAGTGAAGGATGATTGCCCGCATACGACGCTACAGAGACCATCACCCCATCCTCCACGGCCGTAAGACGAAGAGGGTCCGCCGCCCTGCCCACCGAGGCAAGGAGAAAGAAAAGGAGGAGTAAAAAAAAGTAACGTCTCATACGATGAAAAATTAGATTAAAACATTTATCTCGCCACGCTAACCGGCTCTGCGACCAACTCCGCACATAAAAAATCGTACGCCTCCGTGATCGTGCGGAAACGTATCGATGCCTCTTCCCTCTCCTTATCCTTGGCGGCAGGCGGAAGGGTATCCGGGTGGCAGGTTTTCACCTGCGTGCGGTAGGCGGTTTTCACCTCCTCCAGCGGGGCTTTCTCGTTCAATCCTAATATCTTATAAGCCTCCTTCAGGCGGTTGGAATAGGCGGATTGGCAACGCTCACGTTGCTGGGCGTTCTCCTTGCCATTCCGTTGTTTTTTGCTCTGGCTCTCCGTCTCGAAGCGATACTTCAGTGAGAGGAAGTCCCACTCATTGATACGGAAGTAGAAGGCGATGCGGGAGAGGCGGTCCAGCTCCACATCGTCCACCATACCGTCACTCGCATAGGTACATTCGAAAAGAGCAGACAACAATTCCAACCGGTCCGCATAGCACACGCCCTTGTTGTGCAGAATATCGAGGCATACAGAGACATACCCCAATTCCGCAGGAAGTTTGTCTTCCTCCTGCCTATACGCATTGTATAGCTTTATTCCAGAGGCAAGTTTTTCCCCATAATCCGTAGAACTATTTCCACACACCTCCGCGAGATACCTCACCGCGAACTGAGTCTCCTCATATTGATATTGAGGATCACTCTTTAGCGTTATCATATACGCAAAGAGATTTACCATCTGCTTATAATAGAACTCATTGACAAACAAAGGTTTGTAGCAAGAAAACAATTGCAACAAACAATCGAATTTTGTATCAGTGAGAAAGTCACGATCCACTCGGCACAGCATCTTTTTGGACGAAATGACAAGAGCCGTCTTCCAAGAGTCCGATTTAAAATCATAAAAAGAAGAATAGACTATTTTCTTCAAATCCGCATAATAAGCCTTACGTTTTACAAGCCCACACAAACGAAACACCTCTACACGATCCTTGTAAAAATGTTTGACGGGAAACATTTGGACAAATAGGAGGAAGGAAACCGCTCCACATGCGAAGGAGATGGGGGAATGGGGGGAGGAGAATATCGATTCGGTCACCGCGATTGCAAACCCAGAAAAGACTACTCCGACAAGGGGGCCGAATACATAAGGGATCCAACTACGCCCCATAACCAACGCACCGTTCGTCAACAAATTCTTTTTCTTCCAGCTTGCGAATAAACTATCTAATCTTTTCGTATCCATAGTTTCAAAATTAGCACAATTTTATGGGAACGCAATGGAGCATGGCATTGATTAAAATTTGTTTTGCCCCCTCCGGGGGCGTCACACACCCCGCACATCTACATTCCCCAGGGTATTACCCTGGGCTAGATAATGTGATGGCCTTTCAGGCCGTAGGGGAACATCGTCTCGTTATAATGAACAGTTCCTCGCTTTGCAAAGAGACCTTCTCCATGCGTCCAAAAGCCTGAAGGGCTTTCTCTTTACATAGCCCAGGGCAGCGCCCTGGGGCAGTGCGACCATGCGGACATGCGCCCTGAAGGGGCAAAAGAATCACATCACCTCGCCACACTAACCGGTTCGGCGGCCAGTTCCGCACACAAAAAATCGTACGCCTCCGTGATGGTACGGAAACGTTGTGAGGCATCCTCCCGCTCCTTTATCGTGGCGGTAGGCGGCAGGGTATCGGGGTGGCAGCTCTTCACCTGCGTGCGGTAGGCGGTTTTCACCTCCTCCAGCGGGGCATCCAACTTCAGGCCCAGCAGGTTGTAGGCCTCCCGCTTACGGCTGGAATAGCTGAATTGGCAACGCTCACGCTGTCGGGCGTTCTCCTCGCCACTCTGTCGTTCCCTGGATTGTTTCTCCGTTTCGAAACGATATCTCAGGGAGAGGAAGTCCCAATCTTTTATGCAAAGGTAAAATGCGATGCGGGAGAGGCGGTTCAACTCCTCTTCGTCCACCAGACCATCGCTCGCATAGGCGCACTCGAAGAGATGAGACAGGAGCTCCAGACGGTCGGCGTAATCAGACCCCTTGTTTTCCACAATGGACAAACTAATGTTCACGAAACTATCCTTCGACGGGACGGACCCCTTCGCCCGCAAGCCCCTAAAGCGCTCAATCTGCTCGGACAAATCATGCGTATAATCATACTTGCGGAAAGCCGACTCGGAGAGGTACTTCATGAGGCACTGATAACCCGCATCCTGGTACGAATCACCCATCCTGAGACATATCATATTCGCGAAGAGTCTTATCATATCCGTGTAATAACGCTGCTTCATGGACATGGTTTTCCTCACCCGTTTTGATAGGTCGCGCTTGTAATCATAGCTGATATACTTGGACTTCGAGAAGTATGTCAGTGCGGACTGGAGGGCCTCCTTCTGGCACTCCGGCATGGTCTTGAAACATATCCTATTCGCAAAGCGTCTTATCTCGCCCTCATATTCCTCCTTGTAGCAAATCGGGTCCACATAACAAAGATCGGGGAAACACGTTCGGAAGAAATCCACCAAGGTGGTTCGGGGGAAATACGCCAATTCGGGGTCCTCCACCAATTGATTATAACCTCTAAATTCCACCGTGCAATCCGAGTTCCTACAGACGATACGCTTTATAGTCCAATAGTAATACGTCTTCTTCCATAGTCCCCGAAAATGACGCAATTCAAGGCGGTCTTTGTAATAGTAATATGAAGAAGAAAATCGTTCTTTTAGATACTCCCCCAAAAGTTTAACAACATAAGAGAGACCTATCCAAACAAAGGATATAAGGAGCACCAAAAACTCAGACATCGATTTGCTCGAGGGACGAATATTCCCAAACAAACTCAAGCATATGATAGAAACCACAAAAAACACGAAGTAGAGAATGAAAGGCAAAAATTTATTCTGCCAACAATCCTCAATGGGTTTCTTCAGCGCCCCGTCTTCCGTCAGCAAGGATTTTTCCTTCCACTCCTTGAATATCCTATCTATCTTTTCCTTGTCCATAGTTTCAAAATTAGCACAATTTTATGGGAACGCAATGGAGCATGGCATTGATTAAATAAGAATCGTATCATTTCGTCACGCTAACCGGCTCGGCACTCAGCACCGCGCACAAAAAATCGTACGCCTCCGTGATGGTACGAAAACGGATCGCCGCCGCCGCCCTTTCTCCATCCGTGGCGGTAGACGGCAATGTGTCGGGGTGGCAGGTCTTCACCTGCGCACGGTAGGCGGATTTCACCTCCTCTAAAGAAGCGTCCAAAGGCAAGCGCAATAAACCATACGCCTTCTCCATACGGTTAGATCGAGTGGTTTGGTAATGGCTACGACGCTGATGTTCATTCTCCTTCTTTTCTTTCGCCCAACCCACAGAATGGGTTCCCGCCTCGAAAGCATACATCAGCGAGATGACATCCCAATCATCGACACAAAGGAATCCCCCATAGACAGAAAGACGCGCGATTTCCTCGTCATCCATCTTACCATCGCTCGCATAGGCACATTCGAAAAGATGCGTCAGCAAATCCAGACGATCGGCATAGTCCACCCCCGCATTATCCACAACAGACTTGCACTTTTCGGACATACACCTGTCGATGAAATGTTCTCTGTTAGGGGAACGCCCACCCTCTCTGTACTGTCGGAACGAGTCAACCTGTTCGGTAAGCTTCCGCTGATAATCAAGGTCTCTATACTTCGATTCGGAGAAATAGCGCAAGGCACATTGCAATCCCTCAGACTGATACTGGGAGTCACTTCTCAGGGTGATCACATCCGCAAAAAGCCTCAACATATCCTCATAAAAGGGCTCGTTGATAAAGATAGGCTTAAAGGCAGAGCCAAACAGATACAGCAAACGACTTAATCCAGGCTCCTCCTTTATGACAAACGTTTTATTCTTTCCCTTAAAAGTAATCCGAAGACGAGGTTTTTTGCTTCCCCTCCCACCATACACAACTTCCTTCAAATCAGAATAATAAAACGATTTTCTATAGATAGGAAGAGAGGGGAATGACACCATGCGATCATTATAGAAACAAGGGGCTTCCATCCTATCCGTAAAGAAACGAACGATTGACTCATGACAAGAATGAAGTTTTGATTCAATGATTTCCGTCAAGTCGAAAAGCTTATTAAGAATACGATCAAGAAAACGACCAACAATACTATTATCCGAAAATAAATAGAAACTGCCAAATAAATATATAATGATGATAATAATCCAAATATAGAATTTTAAGTCCAGGGTAGTAAAATAGATAATGGGGAGTAGAGAAGGCAGCACTATAAATAACGCAGGGAACACTATAACTAGCAGCATTTCCCGCGCGGAAACGAAAAATTTGGAACAATAAGCACCAATTCTCTCGAGAACGACTAAGAACCGTTCATTCGGAGACGACGACGGCAGGGCCCCGTCTTCCGTCAGCAACGATTCATACTTCCACTCCTTGAATATCCTATCTATCTTTTCCTTGTCCATAGTTTCAAAATTAGCACAATTTTACGGGAACGCAATGGAGCATGGCATTGATTAAAATCTATTTTGCCCCCTCCGGGGGCGTCCGACACTCCACATGTCCACATTCCCCAGGGCGTTGCCCTGGGCTAGATAATGTAGTGGCCTTACAGGCCGTAGGGGAACATCGCCTCGTTATAATAAACAGTTCCTCGCTTTGCAAAGAGACCCTTCCCCATGCGCCCAAAAGCCTGAAGGGCTTCCCCTTTACATAGCCCAGGGCAGCGCCCTGGGTCATACGCGACCATGTGGACATGCGCCTTGAAGGGGCAAAAGAACCGTGTCATTTCGCCACGCTAACCGGCTCTGCAGCCAACTCCGCACACAAAAAATCATACGCCTCCGTAAGGGAGCGGAAACGTATCGTGGCCTCCTCCTTTTCTCTATCCGAGGCGGTAGGCGGCAAGGTATCCGGGTGGCAGGTCTTCACCTGCGTGCGGTAGGCGCTCTTCACCTCCTCCAACGTAGCGTCAAGCTTCAGTCCCAACAGGTTATACGCCTCACGCTTACGGCTGGAACAAACGGACTGGTAACGCTCACGCTGCTGGGTATTCTCCGCACCCTTCCGCTGGTCCTCCGTCTGCTTCTCCGCCTCGAAACGATACTTCAGGGAGAGGAAGTCCCAATCCTTGATGCGCAGGTAGAAAGCGATGCGGGAGAGACGTTCCAGCTCCGCTTCGTCCACCATGCCATCACTCGCATACATGCATTCGAAGAGATGTGACAGGAGATCCAACCGCTCGGCGTAGTCCACCGCCTTGTTCCCCATGATGGACAAACAAATATTCATATAGCCCTCACCCTTGGGAAGCCTTTTCATCGACTTGTACCTGTTGAAACTTTGGAGCGCAGTCCGAAGGTCCCGACTATAATTCCGGTCATGGTACTTCGACTCCCCGAAGTAGTTCTGAACGCATTGCATCTCCACATTCTGGTAATCGGGGTCATTCTTCAAGGCTATCACATCCGCAAAAAGCCTGATCATATCCTCATAAAATAGTTCATTGATAAAGATCGGCTTAAAGCAAGTGCCGAAGAGTTGCAGTAGAGCGTCCGCCTTTGCCTGCGTCATATAAGAGAACTTCATATCAAAGGCCTCAGCGCCAAAATGAAGCACGATATGTTTGCCTTTCTTTTTCTTCGCATCGCCATAAGAATACTCGATCCGTTCCAACTTGTCATAATAATAGGTCCGATCACCATACTCCATGCATTTTGTACGGAAACTCACCTCCGGAACGAATGCACGGGGAGATATGGCGATAAGAAATGAACCAAGGACGAAAGCGTACAAATCTAGATTCCAACCGAGTACCATGGAAACAAAGAAAATGGCAAAGAACAGGAGGGGATTCAGCCAGCTGACCATATTCACATACAACGCACCCACGTTGAGGAAGGATTTCCCCTCCCAACTCTTAAACAAATTCACTATCTTCTTTTCGTCCATAATCCACACATTTACTCGCTAAAAACCATTATGATACCACAACACGTTCCTCCTTCAACTCCGCACACAGGAAATCGTACGCCTCCGTGATCGCACGGAAACGGATGGCTGCCTCCTCTCGTTCCTCCTTCGTGGCGGAGGACGACAAGGTGTCCGGGTGGCAACTCTTCACCATTTTGCGGTAGGCGATCTTCACCTCCTCAAAAGTGGCGCCAGGACTCAAGTTCAACAGGGAACAAGCCTCCTGCACGCAATTAGCGCGGGCCTGCTGATAACGTTCCTTTTGTTGGGCATTCTCCGAGTCCTTCCGTTTCGACTCCGCCTGTTTTTCCCCCTCGAAACGACGCTTCAGGGAGAGGAAGTCCCAATCCTTGATGCCAAAGGTTGACGCAAGTTGGAAGAGGAATTTCAATTCTTCCTCGTCCACCATACCATCCCCCACATAGGCGTATTCAAAGAGACTGGTAAGCAATTCCAACCGATTCTCGTAAGTCATTTTGTCACCAATCATGAGTTCAAAGCCCTGTTTCTGGCAATCCTCCGCACACGCCTCCCTCGAATCGTAATCATACTGCTTCATCAGGGAAAGAAGTCTGTCGGGGAAATAAGACGCATCACATTCCATACAATCATAACGTCTCAAACCGGTAAAATAACGCACCGCACATTGGAGTTCCTTTTCGCTCGGGCGACCCGATAGCGCATTCAATTTAAGCACCTTGGCAAAAAACCTCAACCTGATATCAAGTTCCTCATTCACATAAAATATTTCACCGAAGCAAGAGCTGAGGAAATGGCGGGTACGGGACTCATCAACTAACGAAATAGGCTTCACATTCGAATTACGGAAGAATATTTTTATGTCATAAGAATAATCCCTTCTCTTCGAATCATATTCTTTGCACCTTGCGATTCTTTTCATATCGGAGTACATGTACACTTTCTCATTACAGTTGAAAATGTTTTTCCCCACAAGACGATCCCTATACCAATATAGGCGGGAAGGATCCGTCCACATTCCACGCAGGGACTCCAAAAAGGCAAGAACCGCAATAATCGGGAATATTATACTAAACAATTTCCAACCCAACCAACCATCTGTTGGGGGATGGAAGGATCCCCAAACAAAGGAAATGCCTAGGAATATGACAAAAAAGGGAATGAGTACGAAATAGGAAGACTGCGTAGGGGACCCACAGTAAAAAGCCCCATCCTTCGTCAGCAATCCCCAACGTTTAAAGTTCTCGAACACACTATCTATCTTTCTCTTGTCCATAGTTTCAAAATTAGCACTTTTTTTATGAAAATGTGATGGGGCATGGCATTGAATTATATATTGTTTTGCCCCCAAAGCGTTGCCCTGGGCTAAATAATGTAGTGGCCTTTCAGGCCGTAGGGAGCATCATCTCGCCATACTGACTGGTTCGGCGACCAACTCCTCACACAGGAAATCGTATGCCTCCGTAATCGTGCGGAAACGGATCAACGCATCCTCCCGCTCGCTATCCTTGGCGGTAGGCGGAAGGGTGTCGGGGTGGCAGGTCTTCACCTGCGCGCGGTAGGCGGTTTTCACCTCATCCAACGTGGCTTTCTCGTTCAATCCCAGTATCTTATAGGCCTCCTTCAGACGGTTGGAATAGGCGGATTGGTAACGCTCACGTTGCTGGGCGTTCTCCGTGCCGTTCCTCCTACCCCGTTGCTGTTTCATGGCTTCGAAACTATACTTCAGAGAAAGGAAGTCCCACTCCCTGATGCGGAAATAGTAGGCGATGCGGGAGAGTCGGTCCAGCTCCACCACGTCCACCATCTCCTCGCTCGCATAGGCGCATTCGAAGAGGTGCGACAGAAGCGCCAAGCGACCATCGTAGTCC
>JAILLP010000025.1 GCA_024693065.1 Paludibacteraceae bacterium | reverse complement strand
TTTTGTCTGCAGTGTTGGTTGGGAGCCTTTGCTGCTGATAATGTTACTGTAACTTGTGATTGCCAATCATTGGATGATTCTGTGACTGATGCTAAACTTGTTAACGAAATGGGTTATACGCGCATAGACTCTCTTACTCGTGGAATTAGTGGGGGTTATGATGATGGAGATGATTATGCGAGTATGTATCCTTTCTCCTTTTGCTATCTTTATTAATATGTTTAATCCTAAATTTCTGGAAGCATGAAAAGTTTGAAAATATTTGTGATCATGGGCTTGATGCTCCTCTTCGGTGGCACATGCTTCGCCCAACAACAGGAGGAATTCCAAAGAGATTCGGTGTGGGGGTTGGAATGGAACCTGCAGGACTCTATTTTGACCGTGAGTTTTATGTCTTCTTGTGATGGGTTTAAGGCGATCAGGTTTATGTCGTTTAAGAATGGAGTTTATGATGGACATCATCCATATGAAATAAGTTTCATTGCTAATTCAGATGGCGATATAATATTTATTACACCAGATAATAATCCTAAAATGTCTGTTGTGTCTTGTGCGATAGATACGTTATCTGAGGAGTTGACAAGGTATACTATATCTGCTAGTTTGAATTCTATATATTTAACCATTCCGCAGGATATTTCAACCTATTGTGGTTATTTTGGAATTGTATTTGATGCTAAAAATCATGACGCTGGCATGTATGAGCCTTTTGAAGATTTAACGAAAGATCCCCAATTCCTGTATTTCAATCTGCTTGATACCCTTACGTCGAGCGAGGAATATAGACAAGAAGAGGAATTCCAAAGAGATTCGGTGTGGGGGTTGGAATGGAACCTGCAGGACTCTATTTTGACCGTGAGTTTTATGTCTTCTTGTGATCGGGATGGGTATACGGGAATATTGTTGACGTCATATAAGGGTGGCGATTATAGAGGTGATCCTTTTGACCATGAAACGTTCTTTTTAGAGGGTGATGGAGGAATGTATGGTGAACCTAAATATACTCCGGACGCTGCTATGAGTTTTGTCTCATTGGCGATAGATACTTTATCTACAAGGTTGACGAGGTATACACTTGTTATGAAATTGGGAGTTGTGTATCTAACCATTCCTCAGGATATTTCCTCCTATCGTGGCTATTTTGGTGTGACGTTTCTAGCTCCTAACCACGATCTGTCATCATATGGTGAATATATGTACCACGATCTTACTCAATGCAGCCAATTCCTATATTTTAATTTGCTTGGGTCTCTTACATGGAACGAGGACTATAAAAGTGATCCGGCATTGTGCAAGGAAGTATATTATTCCATGGCTGGTGTTCCTTTGAGGAATATGCCAGAGAATGAACCGGTTATCGTCGTGAAGAAGGATGCCAATGATCGGATTGTCAGCAGTAAAGTGCGCATTTGGAGACCATGAAAGATAAAGTAATATTATTTTTATCCCTCCTAACAGAATGACAAGGCGGAACCATACGTGTTCAACATATGGTGATATCGTATAAATGAGGGAGGCGGACTCGTAAGAACCCGCCTCCCTCGTTTATGATAATCACACTGATTACGACAACTTATGGATGATCAAGCCTGAACGAAGCTTCGGCTCGAACCATGTAGCCTTAGGAGGCATGATATTGCCACTGTCGGCAATGTCCATGATCTGCTTCATGGAGACAGGATAGAGCGCCAGCGCCATGCGCATCTCGCCATTGTCCACGCGACGCTTCAACTCCTTCAAGCCACGGAGACCACCGACGAAATCGATACGCTTGTCGGAACGGAGATCCTTGATGCCCAATATCTCATCGAGGATGAGCTTGCTGGAGATGCTCACGTCCAACACCCCGATAGGGTCTGAATTATCGAACGTGCCCGGCTTCGCCTTCAGGCTGTACCAGTTCTTATCCAAATAGAGGGAGAACTCGTGGAGCTCCTTCGGCTTGTACTCCGCCTCGCCCATCTTCTGAACCGTGAAGTTCTTGGAAAGCGCCTGCAGGAACTCCTCGGAAGAGAGCCCATTCAAGTCCTTCACGACACGGTTATAGTCCAAGATGGTCAATTGGCTGGCAGGGAAAGCCACCGCCATGAAGTAGTTATACTCCTCGTCGCCCTTGTGGTTCGGATTCTGACGACGCTTCTCGTCACCCACCAAAGCGGCTGCGGCGGAACGGTGGTGTCCATCCGCGATGTAAAGCGCCTTCATCTTGCCGAACTCCTCCGTAACAGTCTTAATGTCAGCGTCTTGGTCGATAAGCCAGAACTTATGTCCGAAGCCATCGATAGGAGCGATGAAATCATACTCAGGAGTATTAGCGGTATATTTCTTGATCAAGCTATCCAGCGTAGCGTTGTCCGGGTAAGCGAAGAAGACCGGTTCGATGTTGGCGTTGTTCACGCGCACATGCTTCATCCTATCCTCCTCCTTGTCGCGGCGGGTCAACTCATGCTTCTTGATGACACCCGTCATATAATCGTCCACGTATGCGCCGATGACGAGGCCATATTGGGTCTTTCCGTTCATCGTCTGCGCATAGATGTAGTACATCTCCTTGTTATCCTGTACGAGCCATCCCTTGTCTTGGAACTTCTGGAAATTCTCCGCAGCCTTTTCGTAGACACGCGGGTCATACTCGCTTGTACCTACCGGGAAGTCTATCTCTGGTTTGATGATGTGATAAAGAGACATCTCATTGTCTCCAGCCTCTGCGCGGGCCTCTTCAGAATCGAGCACATCGTACGGACGGCTTTCGATCTTCTCTACTAAATTTTTCGGAGGGCGTATGCCCTTGAATGGTTTTACTATTGCCATATTAGACTAGAAGTTAAATATGCGCGAAGGTACGAATTAATTAAGAACACGATGGACTTTGGACATTTTTTTTATCGAGAGTGATTCTAAAAAAGAATGATTTGAAAAGTCCTATTGATAAAACGATTTGTGCTATCGCAGTATCAGGGGATTTTAATACTTTTGCGGTACAAATGGATGAGATGAAGCGAATAATATATATTCTACTAGGGTCACTTTGTGTCGGACTAGGCACAGTGGGGGTTTTTGTGCCAGGGTTACCCACCACACCGTTCATGCTAGCGGCGTCATGGCTTTTCTACCGGAGCAGTCCACGATTGAGGGCATGGCTACTCTCCTCATGGTTAGGCGTTTATATCCGCGACTACGAGAAGAACAAAGGAGTGACCCCCAAAGTCAAGTTCATGGCGATTATCATGATGGTAGGGATGAGTTGCCTATCCGTTACCTTCTTTATCGAGAAGATATGCGTAAAGGTGATCGTATCCGTCGCTTGCCTCATAGGCGTTATCGTGGTGGGCTTCTTTGTGCCAACAGCGAAAACGCTGAAAAAATAGTCAATCCGAAACTGACGAAAGCATTCCAAGCACATTCAGAGAATGTTTCGTGTGCGAGGTCGGCAACTTGATGGCTCCTAGCACCGGTCAACTAAAAAAGAGAGGCGAATCATCCGAACGGACGTTTCCACCTCTCCACACTAATCCCCAAAGGAACAATATATATAATCAATCCGTTTTGCCACAAAAGAATTTTAATTATATGGTAAAGCAACCATCATAGGACTTTTACCGCCCCATGTGTTCGGAAAGTCAAGTCGCTTTGTGACAGCGCACACAGAAGTTATACCTTACGGCATCATGCACAAAGACACGGGCCAGTTTGTGCGTATCTGACGGTAAGCGTTTCATTCCATCTTCGCCACGACATCATACGCATTACGTTTCCCATTCTCCTTGAAACTTAGGAAGAGCTGGTTCTTTTCTATGCGGAGAAAGATGTCCGCACCACTCCCCCAATTCGTGTAACGCACCTTAAGGTTCAAGCTATTGTTATCTCCCCCATAGCAACCCGCCACATAAAAAGGAGGATGGATGCCTTGAAAACGACCTATCGCCTTAATAGCATATGGAGGGCAAGCATCCGTACGGGTGGAGAGCCACCCCCCTAGTCCGGCCAATAGCGTAAATTCCTCGTCTGAAGCAGTAGTGATGATTATCCGTAACGTATCCTTCAGTCCTGGCTCAAATCGCAACGATTTCCAGTCCAGTCCGTTTGCTCCTAAGCTGATTTGCTTATTTTGTATGAATGATAAACAACGGACGCGTTTCTTCGCCTGGGCCAAAGGAAGGGAGCAAGAACGTTGCGTATGGAGAAGCGTAGCGTATGCGTCGGACTCCGGCAGAGGCTCCCTCTTCACCTCGCGGAGCAATTTCCAAACTATCTGTCGCTCCGCCACACCGTTGCTCGTGTTCGCCTGCGTGATAGCCACAACCATATCCTCATCGGGAGCCACGATGATATACTGACCTAAGGCTCCGTCGGCCCGATAAGCATTCGGGTAATCGCAACGCCAAGTATGGAAACCATACGTGTCCGCCATACCCGTCTCCTGCAAGGAAGAGGTCATCTCCTCCACCCAATCGGGCGAGATAAGTTGTTTGCCCTCCCAATTGCCCTTATTCAGCAACAACTGCCCGAACTTAGCCATCGACTCCACATGCATGCGCAATCCCCAGCCGCCGGTGTTGATGCCTTCCGGGCTCTCTTCCCAATCGACCTCCACGATATGCATGGGTTCAAAAATCCTAGGCCACAGATACTCCAGCAACTTCTGTCCCGTCACCCGTTGCACGATGGCCGACAGCAGGTAAGAGCACATGGAATCGTAATGGAAGACCTCTCCCGGTTTGGCGATCGGTTTGGCGAGATACCGCCGTATCCAATCCGCCCCTGTCGTACGCATCAACGGATCAGGCTGGACACCAGCGGTCATAGTCAGAAGGTCCCGAACCGTCATATCCGCCAAATAGTCTGATATGCTATCCGGCAGCAGTTCCGGGAAAAAGACCGCAACACGGTCCGTCAACTTCAGGCGGTTCTCCTCGATAGCCAAACCCACTGCAACGCCCACAAAGGTCTTGGAGACCGAGTATAGCATTTGTGAGTAAGCGCCATCAAAGGGCTTCGGGAATAATTCACCGACCACCTTCCCATGGCGAAGGATCATGATGCCATGCGGTTCTCCCGTAGGGCATGAAAGCATGGCGTCGAAGTATCTCTTTATATCAGAGGAAGATATACCTTGCGATTCAGGCGACACACGAGGCAGATTACCCCACTGCGGGAAGAGCGGCATAATAGAAAAAAGACCCCATATAAAAAGAAACAGTAAACGTCGGTATATTGTCATCTGCCATTAATATTTTCAGAAAGAAGAAATTGCAAGAACAAACTTACAGAAAAGATTTCACAGATAAACATTATGAGCTGAAATTGATGTGATTTTAATATTTATTCAGAAGATGCCAGGCTGGGGAAGCGCAGCATGGAAACACACAAGCAACTAATTATCAATTAGATAGAATATACGACAAAACAAACGCAATGGAAAAATAAATTTCACCCACCGCAAAATTGTTTTTATAACGGACTTAAGGATGCACGATTAAATATTTAATTGTTATATTTGCAATAAATATAGAGTTATAAGATGTGAAATTTCAAATAATTAATAATCAAATACTATCATTTATGAAACGTATCAACTTACTTTGCATTGCAATCTTTGTGTCGGCAATGAATCTGTTTGCCGGCGACGCATTTGACAATGCGTATTGGGTCATCAAAGACGGTAAACTCGTCAACAACGTTAGTATCAAACATTACGATAACGAGGATGAGACCAGCAACATTCCAGACGAACTAATTGAAACAACAAAGGATGGCGTCAATGCCATAGAATTCAAGAAAAAGACTCAAAGCTTCTTGGATCCTAGAATTCTTTTTGACACCGCAAACCCATTAAATTTGAACACCCACTACATTATGGTAATGGAATATATGATTCCTTCCGAGCATGCGGGAATAAAGATATTGGGAGAAAAAGATGGCAACAAACCAATCTTCATCATCGGTTTTGCTCCAACAGAAAAGGAATTGGAAAGCCCTTACAATGCGCCTCACTGCCCAGCCGCAGTTTACATCGATGCGAAATGGGGAGTAACCGACCAATGGGTAAGCACTTACAAATATGTTTTCGCCAATCCGTCCATCCAATCCATCCAGGGTATATATCTCACTTACGCACGTGAATACAACATAGGTGACTTGGATAAATTCCCATACATCAGAAACCTCTACTTCATTTCGACAAGCGACAATGTGAAACCATTCTATGCGGAGAACTTCACATTCGCCAACTATTCAATCGGAGAGTTCTACGGAGAGTCTTACTACATTCACCATCCGAACGCTAAACAAAACAAAAAGATTACGGACGACGTATTCCACGGAGGCATCAAACCTGTGATCACGGAAAAAGACATTGAGAATGAGGTGTATTTGCATACATTCAGGAACTTCATCCCTAATGAATTGGGAGACTGTGACGGTTCCGGTTATATGGACGACGAGATACTCCAAGCTTTACTTATCGAGTCTGCGGATGTAAGAGACTCAGTTGTCATCCCTGGTATCAAAATACCAGCAGGCGCATCTAAAATCTACTCTGAAATGTTGACAAAGAAATATTACAAATACGAAGATATTAACGTGGAAGACCCAGCTTATCCATCTGTTGCCAACGCTGATATGCCAATCAAGTTTAGATTCAACACTGGCGAAATCGTGGATGTGGCAAAAGACACCATGAAGATGATTTGGACCAAATACAAAGGTGAGGTTGATGTGCCAACTGGCGCAACCACAGTGGATCTGATTTTCACCCCTATGGCTTGCGCTTATTTGGTTGACGAGATTTTCTTGTCCGCTTCTCCTACCGTTAGCGTGAAGGACATCATAGCTGAAAACAATGATTTCGAAATTGTTTCCTATGTGGATGGAAACGGCAACATCATTGTACTGAACGGTGAAATAGAAGCTATGTACAACATGAACGGAAAGCCAGCCACCATCAACGACAAGATCGTTGTCATCGTAGTTAAAAACGAGGAGGGTAAGAAGGCTTCTAAGATCATCGTGAGATAAGATTCCCACGCAATAGCAATAGCAAAAGAAGGCTGGATTTTGACGAATCCAGCCTTCTTTGTTTCCTCGCAGGAAGGAACAACACAATGTCAAGATTAGGGAAGGAGGCAGAGAAGCAAGACCCACAGAGAACTCCCACCACAGGCTCAACCAGAATGCGCTGGAGGGAGTATCATGCGCATAAGAGACATCTCCTCTAAGGGACGGAAAACGGCAAGCGAGAGGCGGGGAAATGAGTGGGGCCGCATCCTTGGATTAGATTACCCACCACCAACACATTCACAGCGCTCTGAAAGAAGAAATAACATCCAGCCTAACAAACTACCTTAGGGCCGTACGATCTTCCGGCTAATGCGCCACAAACAACAAAAAAGGTTCTGCAGGGAAACCCGCAGAACCTTTTATTTCAAACCTGTAAGTATCGATTACTTAACAACCAACTTTTGAGTTGAAACACCCTTCTCGTTCTCAACTGATACGATGTACACACCAGCTGCCAAGTTCAAAGACAACTGAGCCGTCACACCAGCCTCAACGTTGCCTGCATAAACGCATGCACCTTGAGCGTTAAGAACCTTCACTGCAGCGTCAGCATCAACAGTCAAGTTGAAGGAACCATTCTCTGTTGGATTAGGCCACAAGGAAACCTTTCCTGCGCCAAGATCAGAAACAGCGGTGTGATCCTTACCCTTGATCTTAAATGAACCGAGACCTGAGCAAGAAGTCAAGAAGGCGAAAGAGATTGTATGAGTACCTTCCTTATCGAAACGGATACGATATTTCTGTGACTCGTTGTACTCGGAATATGGAGTTACCCATCCCCATACGTCATAATCACCGTTCTCATCACCACCGTTGCAAGTAGGCAAATACAATGCTTGGAATGGAGTTTCCTCGCCCTTGTCAGTTACCAAACCTGGCTTGCCATCCACAGCGATCGCGAATGTGTTGAAATCCTCATGGTCGCACGCAAAAGCTTCGAACTCATAATCGCCTGCGTAACCAACATTGATCGTGTAAGTAACCCACTCACCATTACCGATGTAACCAAGGTTCTTGTAAGAGGTCTCCTTGTTGTTCTTGTCTACATAACCAACATCGAAGAACTCCTTTGGACGGAAGTTGTCGTCTTTTGTACCACCAGCGTTACATGGCTTCGTATTGTTCTTATCATTGCCTGAGCAAGCCCAATCCTCATCGTAGTCGAAATAAGCATTGTCTTGTCCGCCCTCGTCATAAGCACCTAAATCGAGAAGGAAATCGTTCCATCCGTCAAATTCTTGCTCCTTGTATGGAGTAGGCTGACAATATGCGAAGTTGTCACCTTTCTTCAATTGTTGTCTGATGTAGTTACCAGATTCGGAGAAGCTCATGTTGCTATAGCCACCGCCGGTGAAAGTACCGGATGACTCACCTTTATCAGACCAGCTCCAGTTAGCCCAGCTGATGATCTGACCACCAAGGTTCTTACCGTTCGCTACAAGAAGCATGTGGTCACCAGCCTTCGTGTCTACGCCAGAGTCACCCGTGTGGCTTGAAAGACCCCACTCTGTGATGAAGATAGGAACGAAAGCGGCAGCACCTGAAAGGATACCCAAGTATCTTTGTTGGTCAGCTGCATAGTGGTGGAAACTATACATCAACTGCAAATCCTTGAAGCTATCTTTTTTCTCGATAGGATCCTGGAATGCGCAAGTCACATCCTGGTCCCACTGAGGAGTACCGATGATTACGATACCGTTAGGATCATTCTCAGCGATAATAGGAAGTACATTGTATGCATATTTCTTCACCCAATCCCATACGTGATGGAATTTTGCAGGCGCACCCTCAACGTCCTCATTCGGCTCGTTACAGATCTCCCACAACACGTGATTGTAATTATGTTCCCTTACATATGAGGTCATGTTCCTGAAGAAACTTGCGTAACCTCCGTATGAACCGTCATTCGGGTTTCCTGGTTTCAATATATGCCAGTCAACCAAGCAATACAAACCGACTTGCGCCGTCCAATCGATACAATTCCTCACCCAAGTCTCATCGACGCCATCACCTTCTGTGATGTACATCGCGATACGAGCAAGGTTAGCACCTTCGTTCTTCATCTTCTCAAAAGCGCTCTTGTCATTGTAGCAGTGCTTATACCATGAACCGTGAGTACTCCATCCCCTCAATTGGATAGGATCTCCATTTTGAGAACACAATTGGTTGCCCACCAATTTCAAGCGTCCCCATTGATCTACGAAACCTGCCGCATTTCCTTGTAGGAACATAAGCAACAGAGAAACCAAAGTCAAAAGTTTTTTCATGTGATAAAAATTAAAATTATTACTGATTCTGATAACTATTTGTTTTCAAACCTACCTTTAGATACACATCAACAATATATGCCAAATTCATGGTTTTGGAATATGGTCTATGATATCTAAGCGTGCAAATTTATAAAAAATAATGTGATAACCACAAAAAAAAGGTTTTTTTTAAGAATTCCGTCTAGGGAAGGAATTCGCCCCTCACTCACTCACAAAGACTGGGTGACATCCACCCGGACAAACCCCAAACGGACGAACTTCAATTTGACTTCCTATATCTATGGTAAATGAAACCGCTATGAATCACCTCCTCCTTAAAAAAACAAATATTTGTTTGGAGAGAAAATAAATATGATATAACTTTGTCGGCATAAAACATAGAAATACTGATGACAAGATTTTTGGTCAATATTATTAACATTTCCATTATTATCCTTTTGCGTAGCTTAAGGAAGTGAGGAATGTGTATATTGACGAACCCTATAGAACCTTTCTCACTTCCTTGTGGGAAAGGTTCTTTTTTTTATTATATTTATCTAACAAAAGAACTTATGTCTGAGAGATTATTCATTTTTGACACGACACTGAGAGACGGGGAGCAGGTCCCCGGTTGTCAGTTGACCACCATCGAGAAGCTTGAGGTGGCCAAAAGTCTCGAGGCTTTGGGCGTGGATGTGATTGAGGCGGGTTTCCCTATCTCCAGCCCGGGGGATTTCAAATCGGTCGAGGAGATTTCCAAAGTGGTGACTTCACCTATCGTTTGCGCTTTGACCCGTGGTATCGAGAAGGATATTGATGTGGCCTACGAGGCGCTCCACTTCGCGAAGAGGAAACGAATCCACACGGGTATTGGTACGTCCGACTTGCACATCCGCTATAAATTCAACTCCAACAGGGAGGAGATCCTTGAGCGCGCCATCGCCGCCACAAAGTACGCGAAGAAGTACGTGGAAGACGTGGAGTTCTATTGTGAGGACGCAGGACGGACCGACAACGAATACCTCGCCCGCGTGGTGGAGGCGGTCATCAAGGCGGGTGCGACCGTCGTCAACATACCGGACACGACGGGCTATTGCCTCCCGGACGAGTTCGGCGCGAAGATCAAATACCTGTTCGACCACGTCGACGGCATCCACAAGGCGGTCATCTCCACCCACTGCCACAACGACCTCGGCATGGCAACCGCCAACACGCTCGCCGGTGTGATGAATGGTGCCAGACAAGTGGAGGTGACCATCAACGGTGTGGGCGAACGCGCGGGTAACACGGCACTCGAGGAGGTGGTGATGGCCCTGCGCTGCCGCAAGGAGCTGAACATCGACACCGCGATCGACACGAAACATATTTACCATACAAGCCGCATCGTCTCTAACCTGATGAATATGCCGATCCAGATGAATAAGGCGGTGGTCGGAAGGAACGCCTTCGCCCACTCCTCCGGCATCCATCAGGACGGTGTGCTGAAGAACCTCCGCACCTACGAGATCATGGACCCTAAGGACATCGGCATCGACGATAACATGATCGTGCTGACGGCCCGCAGCGGTCGGGCGGCCCTTCGCCACCGCCTCGGCACACTGGGGTACGAGGTGACGAACGAACAGCTGGACGATCTCTACAATAAGTTCCTCGTCTTGGCGGACCAGAAGAAGGAGGTGTTGGATGATGATATCCGCATGCTGATGGGAAAGGGCGGCGGAGAGAAGGCGGTCGAAGTGATCTCTCTCCAGGTCGTTTCAGGCAAGAACATCAACCACGAGGCCGATCTGGTGCTCTCCGTCCATGGCGTGACCAAGGAGGCGAAGGCCTTCGGAAACGGTCCGGTGGACGCCGCCATCAATGCGCTGAAGGCTATCCTCCAAGAGAAGATGACCCTCTGCGAGTTCACCATCCAATCCATCAGCAAGGGTAGCAACGACGTCGGAAAGGTACACATGCAGGTGGAACATAACGGCAAGGTATATTTCGGCTTCGGTGCCAATACGGATATCGTCGAGGCTTCCCTCGAGGCCTATGTGGACGCCGTCAATAAATTTATGTGATAACTGATAACGATAGCAATTATGAATACATTATTTGACAAGATATGGGATGCCCACGTGGTGTCACAACTGGAGGATGGGCCTTCCCAACTCTACATCGATCGCCTCTACTGCCATGAGGTGACCACCGCACAGGCCTTCACGGGCCTCCGTGAGCGCGGACTGAAATGCTTCCGTCCTGAACAGATCTATTGCATGCCCGACCATAACATCCCTACCCACGACCAGGACAAACCGATCGAGGACGAGGTGGGCAGGAAACAGGTGGCCACGCTCGAACAAAACGCAAAGGACTTCGGACTGAGCTACTTCGGCATGAATGACAAAAGGAATGGTATCATCCACGTCGTCGGACCGGAGCGGGGACTCTCCCTGCCGGGCATGACGATCGTCTGCGGCGACTCGCACACCTCCACGCATGGCGCGATGGGTGCCGTGGCTTTCGGCATCGGAACCTCCGAGGTGGAGATGGTGCTGGCGAGCCAATGTGTGTTGCAGGCGAAGCCTAAATCCATGAGAATCAATATCGAAGGGAAACTCGGCAAGGGTGTGACCCCGAAGGATGTGGCGCTCTACATCATGAGCCAGATGAGCACATCCGGCGCCACGGGTTACTTCGTGGAATATGCCGGGTCGACTGTCCGCAACATGACCATGGAGGGCCGTCTCACCCTCAGCAACCTCACCATCGAGATGGGTGCGCGCGGCGGATTCATCGCACCGGACGAGGTGACCTTCGCCTACCTGAAGGGGCGTGAGCATGCTCCTAAGGGGGAGGCATGGGAGAAGGCAGTGGCCTACTGGAAGACCCTCCGAAGCGGTGAGGATGCGGTGTTCGACCGTGAAGTCACCTTCTACGCCAAGGATATCGAACCGATGGTCACCTACGGTACCAACCCGGGCATGGGCATGGGCATCTCGCAGCATATTCCTTCCCTCGAGAGCGTTGAGGCTTCGAGCCGCGCCTCCTTCCAAAAGAGCTTAGGCTACATGGGCTTCCAAGCGGGCGAGAGCCTCTTGGGCAAGAAGGTGGACTACGTCTTCTGCGGCTCCTGCACCAATGGTAGGATCGAGGATTTCCGCGCGTTCGCTTCGCTCGTGAAAGGGAAAAAGAAAGCACCAAACGTGACCTGCTGGTTAGTGCCGGGCTCATGGATGGTGGACCAACAGATCCGTGAAGAGGGGTTGGACAAGGTGCTTGAGGAGGCTGGCTTCGTCCTCCGTCAACCGGGCTGCTCCGCCTGCCTCGCCATGAACGACGACAAGATACCGGCCGGCAAACTGAGCGTCTCCACCTCCAACCGTAACTTCGAGGGCAGGCAAGGCCCTGGCGCCCGCACCATACTGGCCAGCCCGCTCGTGGCAGCCGCAGCCGCCGTCACAGGCGTCATCACAGACCCTCGCACAATGTTATAAACCTAAAAAAGACAAGATACGATGAAACAGAAATTCGATATAATAGTTAGCAGATGTGTTCCCCTCCCGTTGGAGAATGTGGACACGGATCAGATCATACCCGCCCGTTTCCTGAAGGCGACGGACAAAGAGGGGTTCGGTGAGAACCTATTCAGGGATTGGCGCTACGACAAGGAGGGTAACCCTGTCAAGGAGTTCGTGCTGAACGACCCCACCTACAGCGGCTGCGTCCTCGTGGCTGGCAAAAACTTCGGTAGCGGTAGCAGCCGTGAGCATGCGGCCTGGGCCATCGCCGGCTACGGGTTCAGGGTGGTTGTCTCCAGCTTCTTCGCGGACATCCACAAGAACAATGAGCTGAATAACTTCGTCCTGCCTGTCGTCGTGAGCGAACCTTTCCTGGCCCGCCTCTTCGCCAGCATAGACGAGAACCCAAAGATGGAGGTGAAGGTGGATCTGCCGAACCAGACCATCACCAACCTGGCGACAGGGGAGAGCGAACGGTTCGAAATCAACGCATACAAGAAAGAGTGCCTCATGAGCGGCTACGATGATATCGATTACCTATTGAGCAAAAAGAACCTCATAGAGGATTATGAGTCTAAAAGAGATATGACATGGAAATAATGGACACTACCCTACGTGATGGGGAACAGACATCGGGGGTATCATTCTCCCCCCACGAGAAACTGGGTATCACCCGCATGATGATCGACACCTTAGGGGTGAACCGTGTGGAGGTGGCCTCCGCCAGGGTCTCCGACGGTGAATCGGACGCGGTGAAGCGTATCGTGGAATGGGCGAAGAAGGCCGGACACCTGCAGCGCATAGAGGTGCTCGGTTTCGTGGATGGCGGCACCTCCCTCCGCTGGATCGAGGAGATGGGCGCCAAGGTGATGAACCTGCTCACCAAGGGTTCGAAGCGTCATGTGGAGAACCAATTGGGGAAGAGCACTCAAGAGCATCTCGCGGATATCCGCGCCATCGTCCTCGACGCACAGGCAAGGGGTATCGAGGTGAACCTCTATCTGGAGGATTGGAGCAACGGCATGATCCACTCACGCGAATACGTCTACGAGTATCTGGACGCTATCGCCGACCTACCCATCAAGCGGGTTATGCTGCCGGATACCTTAGGCATCCTCAACCCGCAACAGACCTTCTCGTTCTGCAAGGATATGTTGGACCGTTACCCGAAGTACCACTTCGACTTCCATGCCCACAACGACTATGACCTCGCCTTGGCGAATGTATTCGCCGCAGCGTCGGCCGGTATTCAAGGCCTGCATACCACCTTCAACGGCTTGGGCGAAAGGGCGGGCAACGCTCCGCTGACCAGCGTCGTGGCGGTGCTCCATGACCAACTGAAGATCAAGACCTCCATCCGTGAGGATAAGATCTACCAGATGAGCAAGCTGGTGGAGACCTACTCGGGCATCCGCATCCCGAACAACAAACCGATCATCGGTGACAATGTCTTCACCCAATGCGCGGGCATCCATGCGGACGGGGACTCGAAGAACCACCTCTACTACAACGACCTGCTGCCGGAACGTTTCGGACGTGAGCGTGAATATGCCTTGGGCAAGATGTCGGGCAAAGCCAGCATCCGCAAGAACATCGAGGCGTTAGGCATCAGCCTGGACGATGACTCGATGACCAAGGTCACGCAACGTATCATCGAGCTGGGCGACAAGAAGCAGATCGTCACGCAGGAGGACCTCCCCTACATCATATCGGACGTGCTCAAACACCCTGTGGAGAAGCAGAAGATACGCATGGTCAACTACTCCCTATCGCTCACCCATGGCATCCGCCCCGTGGCGACCGTGAAGATAGAGATCAACGGGGAGTGCTACCAAGAGACGGCTCCCGGCGACGGTCAGTACAACGCCTTCACGAAAGCGTTATGGAAGATTTACACCTCGCTCAAGAAGCCTATTCCTGAGCTGCTGGACTATTCGGTCATCATTCCTCCTGGCGGTAAGACGGACGCCTTGGTACACACCACCATCACATGGAAGTTCCGTGACCACGTGTTCAAAACCCACGGACTGGACGCCGACCAGACGGAGGCCGCCATCCAAGCGACAGAAAAAATGTTAAACTTAATCGAAGAAAAACAATGAAACTGAATTTAGCCATCTTACCTGGAGACGGTATCGGACCCGAAGTGGTCTCCGTTGCCCTGAATGTAGTGAAGAAAGTGTGCGAGCGCTTCGGACACTCGCTGACATACGACTCCGCTTTGGTCGGTGCTTGCGCCATCGACGCTTGCGGTGACCCTTATCCTGAGGATACCCACGCACTCTGCATGAAGGCGGATGCGGTGCTCTTCGGCGCAGTGGGCGACCCTCGCTTCGACAACAACCCGACCTCCAAGGTACGCCCCGAGCAGGGCTTGCTCGCCATGCGCAAGAAGTTGGGACTCTACGCTAACCTGCGCCCGGTGGAGACCTACCCGTCGCTCGTTGGCCAGTCTCCTCTCAAGGAGGAGGTGGTGAGCGGGGCGGACTTCCTCTGCATCCGTGAGTTGACCGGCGGCATGTACTTCGGCGAAAAGGGTAGGAAGGAGAATGGCACGGTGGCCTACGACACCTGCATCTACAGCACGGAGGAGATCCGCCGCATCCTCAAACTCGCCTTCGAGTACGCCATGCGTAGGCAGAAACATCTGACGGTCGTGGACAAGGCGAACGTCCTGGAGTCTTCCCGTCTATGGAGGGAGGTGGCCCAATCCATGGAAAAGGACTACCCTGAGGTGAAGACAGACTATATGTTCGTGGACAATGCCGCCATGCAACTGGTGCGTTGTCCGAAGTTCTTCGACGTCATGGTGACGGAGAACACCTTCGGCGACATCCTCACCGACGAGGCGAGCGTCATCGCGGGCTCCATGGGCCTTCTCGCCTCCGCCAGCATCGGCACGCACACCAGCCTCTTCGAACCGATCCACGGCAGCTACCCTCAGGCGGCTGGCAAGGACATCGCGAACCCATTGGCGGCCGTACTTTCCGCCGCGATGATGTTCGAGTACGCCTTCAACGCCAAGGAGGAGGGTGCCCTCATCCGTCGTGCGGTGGCGGCTTCCCTCGAAGCGGGCATCGTCACGGAAGACCTCGCCGGGAAGGGCGCAAAGGCCTACAAGACCAGCGAAGTGGGCAAATGGTTATGTGATTATATGGGGCGATAAGACAAACGTAGTTATAAGATTGGAAATGGATTATAAGATTGACATACAGGCACTTGCAAGTTATATCCGCCACCACGACGTGGCCTATCAGGACGATAAGGGATATTATAACATCTCTTACGGAGAGGATGACGGATGCGCCATCTTCTTCGCAAGCAAGATCTCCTCGATGAAAGAGGTGATGGTCGTCGATCGGAACGATATGCTCTCCACCCCTTACCGTCGGTTGGCGGAGAGCGCGGCGCCTAATGACCTGTTGATCTTAGCGGAACCCTTCCTCTTCCGGTTTTCGGAGGAGGAAGCCCGCCACTTCCTCATAGATGGATGAAATTCTTAATCTGCCAATTCGTATCCCCGCAATAATATAGCGTCAGGAAAATTCTTAACTCTTACCTCTTAATTCTTAACTATATATTACCTTTGCGGATAATGAGAGAGACGATCGAATATATTATCCGCTTCCTGCTGCATGGCAACGACGACTTGCTGTGCCGCGTGGGTTATACCCGTGACGCTGCGCTCTTCCCGCAATATGACGTGGTCATCCTTCCTTCGCCTTTCTTCGACGAAGGGGTGTATGGGACCCCCCAATCGGAGCCCTCTCTTCCCCTGCCTACGATAGGGGATACCCCCATCCTGTTCGGGTCGCCAGAGATCGAGCAGGTCGGATCCACGAAGGTCGTCCATGCGGACCTCGTCGCAAGCGCCTACTTCCTCATCTCACGATACGAGGAGTACCTTCACCCTGACCAGCACCGTGACGCACACGGAAGGTTCTCGGGCAGAGAGTCCTTGCCTTACCGGGCGGGCTTCCTCCTCCGCCCCCTCTTGGATGAATATAGTCTCCTGCTGTTGGGCTGGCTCTCCGAATCCGCCTCCGTCTCCTTCCCTTCCCCAGGGTATGAGCAGATATATCTCACACACGATATCGACAGAATCGCCTACTACCGTAACCCAAGGGGTTTCTTGGGCGGAATAAAAAGGAACCTGACCTCCTTCCCCGGACTGAAAAATGTCCTCAAGGCTCCTCTCCGCTTGGCGAACGACCCCGCCTATACCTTCCCTTGGATCATCGAGATGGACAAAAAGGTAAAGGGTGCGCAATCGGTCTATTTCGTGAAATCGGCCATCCGCCAACATGCCAATGACCTACCTAGCTACTCCCTCGCGGGGAAGGATTTCAAACAACTTTATACCCTCCTGAAGGAGAACCATGCGCTCTTCGGACTGCATACGAGCTACCACTCGGGCGAGCACACGGAGACCATCCCCAAAGAGAAAAAACAGTTGGAGGAGGCTATCGACTGCCCAATATCGTTGAACCGCTGGCACTTCCTTCGTACGTTGCAACCGTCTGATTTCAACACACTTATAGACGCAGGCATCCACGATGATTTCACGATGGGCTATGCCGACACCGTGGGGTTCCGCCTAGGCACCTCCCGATGCGTGAGATGGATCGACCCCCAAAGCAGACGCGTGACCAGCCTGCGGTTGCACCCGCTGGTGGCGATGGACTGCTCCCTCAGCAATAGCTACTACATGAGCCTGACGGAGGAGGAGGCGACGAACACCCTTCTCACCCTCCTCGCACAAATTAAAAAACATCATGGAGAAGTGGTACTGCTCTGGCATAACACGGTCTTCTCGTCCGTAGAGGGCGGATACCACCCATCTTTATACCAAACAATCATCGAAGAATTAAGCAAATGAAGATACTGACGATCATAGGCGCCCGCCCACAGTTCATCAAGGCGACCGTGGTGAGCCGAGCCATCCGCCTTCACAACGAGCAATATGGCACCTCCATAGAGGAGAAGATCCTCCACACCGGCCAACACTACGACCATAACATGAGCCAGATATTCTTCAACGACCTCTCCATCCCTCGTCCGACCTGGTTGCTGGATGGCTCCGCGACGGCTCCGGAACCTCTCTCCGAAAAGATTCTCAAGGCCATCGGCGACGAATCCTTCGACTGCGTCATCCTCTACGGAGACACCAACTCCACCCTCGCCGGCGCATTGGCCGCGGAGCAACGGAACATCCCTATCGCCCACATCGAGGCGGGTCTAAGGAGCTTCAACGATCGCATGCCCGAGGAGCACAACCGCATCGAGACGGACAAACGCTCCCATTGGCTCTTCTGCCCTACCGAGACGGCTGTCAAAAACCTTCATAATGAACATATTACAGGCAATATATACCAAGTGGGCGATGTGATGTACGACACGGCCCTCCTCTTCGGCGAGACGGCGGAACGCACCTCTGACGTTTGCGAAAGGCTGAATCTCCCTAAAAAGGGCTTCTATCTCGCGACAATCCATCGCGCGGAGAATATCTGCGAGGAGAATCTCTCCAGCATCCTCTCCGCTTTCAACGAGATAGCCGGGCCGGACCAGAAGATCGTCCTGCCCCTCCACCCGCATACCCACTCGTTCATCCAACAACGCCCTAATCTACAGGTACTGTGCGACAAGAACGATTACCTGATGATCATCGAGCCAGCCAACTACCTGGACATGATCATGCTGGAGAAATCGGCGGCCCTCATCCTCACGGACTCCGGCGGCATCCAAAAGGAGGCCTACTTCCACCAAACGCCTTGCGTCACGCTGCGGAACGAGACGGAGTGGATCGAGACCGTGATGGCGGGCTGGAACATTCTTGCGGGAACCGATAAGGAGAGGATAAAGGAGGCGATCCACCACGATTTCAGCCGCCAACCCATCAAGGATTACGGGAGCGGTGACAGCGCGCAAAAAATCATTCAGGTGCTCTGCTCCGATTTCAACAAATAAACTATTTTTGCGTTCAGATAGTATCGAGCCATGGCAAAGAGAATATTGATCGTATGTGACGCTTTCCCCCCTGATTTCGCCCCCCGCGTAGGCAATCTATGCAAGCATCTGCGGGCGGATTTTGAGGTGACGGTCATCACAAGAGCCTCGACGAAGACCTCTTGGCCGATCCATATCGACCGTGAAAACATGGTCCTCCATACCATCCCCCTGACCTCCGACAAACCATGGATCCAAGCATTGCAAACGGCTGGCGATTATCTCTTCAGCCGTAGCGACCGCAAACTCTACAGGGAGGCCATGCGCCGCATCCAGGGGGAACGCTTCGACCTCGTCTTCTGCACCAGCTACTACATCTTCCCGTTGCTTTGCGGAAAGAAGATCGCGCAACGTCTTCATATTCCTTTGCTCGTCGATCTAAGGGATATCATGGAGCAGAACGCCCGTCCGCATGGGTTGGAAAAGATCAGGCAGTTCTTCAAGCTCCGCTGGCTCAACCAATGGCGGCGCGACAGGGTACTCCGCAAGGCGCAGCTCGTGACGACGGTCTCCCCTTGGCACGTGAAGACGCTGCGGAAGATCCAGCCCAACGTCGAACTGGTCTTCAATGGCTACGACCGTGACCTCTTCTCCTTCCTGCCTATCCCTTCCGACAAATTCGCCATCACCTACACCGGCAGGCTGCTCGATCTGAGCCTCCGGGACCCCAGCCTTCTGTTTCAGGCGGTGCGTGACCTCGTAGCGGATAATGCGTTCGCCAACGACCTCGTTCTCCGCTGGTATGTGGACAATGACAGCAAGGCGGACGTGGAAACGATGGCGCAGGCCTATGGCGTCACGGCCTACAACGAGGTGCATGGCACCATCTCCGCCGACCAGATGCCGGAGGTGCTCAACCGCTCCTCCATTGCGTTGGTCCTCTCCAACAAGGCGACGGCGGACGGTCCACATGGCATCATGACGACCAAGTTCTACGAAGCGTTAGGCTGTGAGAAGCCTGTTCTTTGCGTACGCAGCGACGAGGATTGCCTTGCCGAAACCATCCAGAAGACCCGTGCGGGCATCGCCGCCTCCACCGTCGAAGAGGTGAAGTCCTTCCTCCTCGACAACTACCGTCAGTGGAAAGAATACGGATACACACACCAGGAGGTGGACCTGGCGCAAAAAGAGTTGTTCACGCGGCAGGCGCAGGCAAAACAGTTCGAGACCCTCATAATTCATAATTCTTAATTCTCTTGGTTCCCCAATAAAAATGTAAAAATTGCTTGTACTTTGCTAAAAATGAGTATATTATGAATCCATTCGTCATTTGGCGCATTTTCTCCTTATTTTTGGAGCCTATTTGATTGAAAATTCGCAACACTACTGCGGATTTTCAATGAAAATATGCAACACTACTGCGAATTTTCAACCTTTTTTTCGGACGATTTCATGCGTGTGGCAACGCTAAAATTCCCTATTTCCTCCTAAGATTCACACGATAGGATCTGAGCAGAACTCTTTCCGTTTGCACGTTTTGCAGTGTTTGCCCATCCACACTTCATCAAACTGATTCATGGCTTGTTCGACGATTTGCGGGTCGTCGGTCAGTATTCCGGCCTCGAAGTTACGTGTTGTTTCGGCTTTCATGCCGATGCCAGCGCCTGTGAGGTTGGCGCTACCGATTCTAAAAAATGACAATTGCGTAAGAAAATCATCTATAATTGTGTATCTTTGTGCTTGTTCGAGTTGCGTCGAACTTTTTTTCTAGTTTATCTAGTTTGCCTAGTTTATCTAGTCATCTAGTTATTAAGAAATATTATCTGATTTTGTTACATTAAGAAATATGGCATATACCCCCAAACCACAAGGGTTTCTACGAGGGAATGGAGATTGTAGAAACACCTACTTCTATAAAAAATCACAAGTGATTTACGATCTTACTTTTTTCTTTGCGCACAAATACCTGGTGCCAAAGGACAGAACCATTGATCAAATGATACAAGCTGCACGCTCTGGCAAGCAGAATTTTGTGGAGGGCATGGCTGATGGCGTGACTTCTACCGAGATGCAAATAAAACTTATGAATGTGGGGAAAAGCAGCTTGTTGGAACTCAGGGAAGATTATGAGGATTACCTGCGGACAAGAAACTTGACCATTTGGGATAGCTCTCATCCTCGTTACGCTTCTATGGTGAACTACTGCAAATACCACAATGAACTGTCTCATTATCAGCCATTTTTTCAGAAATGGACTGCAGAGGAAATCTCTAACGTTGCCCTGACTTTGATTCACCAAACCGACAAAATGATGGAAAGTTATCTCTCCCGACTTGAGGATTTCTTTGTCAAAAATGGGGGCATCAGGGAGGCAATGGCCAAGGCAAGGCTTAACAAAAAGATGGGCAGAAGCATAAAATAATGCTAAGCTTTTGCTCCCCCAAAATTCACCCAATCGGATCCCCGCAATACTCCCTCCGTCTGCACGTTTTGCAGTGTTTACCTATCCATACTTCATCAAACTGGTTCATAGCTTGTTCGACGATTTGCGGGTCGTCGGTTAGTATTCCGGCCTCGAAGTTACGTGTTGTTTCGGCTTTCATGCCGATGCCAGCGCCTGTGAGGTTGGCGCTACCGACATACACTTCCTTGCAATCGAAAACAATCATTTTGAAGTGGACCCGTGGACACAGTGCCCGCTCCAGTCGGTCGTACAACACGGGGTATTTATCAAAGTCCTCACGAAAGTTCGGTCCCGGTTCTTTTGCATGGATCAGCCTCACCTCCACACCCCTTCGGATGAGTTGAGCGATCAGTGCCAGAAACGGTTTCTTCTCTTTGCCCATCTCCACATAGAGGTCTTTGATATCGGCGGTGCCAATCCAAAGCGTGTGCTTCACGGATTGAACCCGTGAAAGGACTTCGGTGTAGTGGGCGGTGTTGGGGAGGTAGGTGAGCATGGGCTATTGTTCTGATGTGGATTTACAAAATTTGTCTTGGCATTTTTCACAGACTGATTTGTCAGCATCTGGATATGCTTGGGCGATGAGACAATCAAGTTTTTCTATAGTCTTTTGATCATCAATGCCATCTGTCTTAAAGTAATAGTATGAATCATCCCTTTTCTTCCGTTCGTTATTCTCAATCAGATATACATTTCCATCTGTATTCCATTGAAAGACATAATGTTTCTCTCCGCTAATATAATTAAAACTAATGTCCCACCCCCAAAAGAAATCACAATTTTCGATTATTTGGTCACTTTCAATTTTTCCTTGTTTCTGTAAATTTGAAAGTATGGTATTCCTACTATTTGCAATAACAAATTTTTTCCTGTTTGATTGTGCTGCGTAAGGGAATAGGGCTATTTGACCATATTTGTCATTCCTAAGTAGACATCCATTGAGATGTTGACCATTATAATTGATGTTATCCAAAAGCGTTGTGCCTACTAAATCTTTTTTCGCTTTTTCCCATTTTCCATTGCCATTATCACTATTATCTCTATTATCTCTGTCTTTTACGAGGAAGTAATGGGTTGCTTCATTTAGGCTTTTATTTAGTAGATTGGACTTCCAAGTGGACTGAAGTGTGTCGTAAATGATATTCTTCAATTCTTGTTCTGTTGTACATTTACTGATGAAAGCCCTAAGTGTATTGTAATCATAATCTTTATATTCGACATGCGCTTTATGCCATTTTGTATCGAAATCAGTCCAACAATCATCAACCTCTCCTTTCTCGTTTTGAAACAAGAAACGAATAGCACCTTTGAAGAATGCGTATTTTTCGGCTTCAATGATTTTGGATTCCCATTCATCACCGCCGTTTACTATTTGTTTTGCCTTGGCGATTTCTTCTGCTACTTGCTCTTTGGCGAAATTGGATTTGATTCGTAGTTGTGAATTTGACAAGAAATTATAAATGTTGTGCCCTCCCTCTGACAATTCATCAATTAAGCGCATTGCACCAATCATTGCAGAAATTGTTTCTATACCTGAATTTTCCACAATGTTCCAAACCACACGCATCCACTGCTTAAATGAAGTTTCGTCAAAGCTGTCTTTTTCAAAATACCTACAAATAGCAAGAAAAATAACTCTTTCTTTTTGTCCTAATGTAGTAATATTTCCAGTTTCGTCGTATTTGGGAATAAACTCAATTTTTGAATCAACCCAAGCTGGGAAGCAGGTGTTCAAACAGCACCCTCCGAAAAACTTACAACAAGTATAATTAGGCTTATAATTATTTAATGTATCTCTAAACGATATAAAGAAAGAAAGCGGAATTGCTTCATCGTCATTAAGCAAATATTTATCTAATCCTGAATATTGCAATTTTGAGTCATCACTTTTATTTCCATACAGATATTTGTATGTGCCATTCTTTTCTTCAAGGTCATTTGCAGAATATAAGTCTGTATTATCTTCTTTTTTGGCGCAGATTAACTCCTGAAGGAAATACCTATTAATAAATGCGAAGTATATCTCATCTATTTTGCTATCTTTGGATCTGTTTTTCCAAAAAATATCTGTCCAGTCAGTATCCAGCTTTATTGGAATTCCATTTTTGGGGTCTAATAATTCCTTCCATTTTGTTTGTTCTGACTCTTCTAGCGATTCGTCTTCAGACTGCTTTGTGATGTACCCAATCAAGTCTGCTTTGAAATTTTCAAAACTTGTCAATTGTTTGCCACGGGCATTCATCTTGATGTACAAATCATCAGAAAGACCAAAATCTTTGAGTGGAAGATGATAGAACACAATGGTTTCTTTTTGGGTTAACTTTTCCCAATAATATTTGAAATCGTCTACGTATGTTTCTTGAAACAACTCTTCGATTCCATCCATAATATCATCGCTGTTTTTGTCGGCGTGCTTTGTGCCACCTAGCATTCGCAACATTGACTGGATAGTTGGATCCTGTTTCCATGCAGAATAGAACCAAGTCTGCTTAGTAATAAAACCGACAATATCGTTCCCTGCGAAATTCTCAAAGTTGTGTGGTATGCACAAATGTTGACAGAATTCCCGGGACGAGATTCTCGTCTCGTATGAAAACTTTCTGAAGATGGCACAATTATCATCG
>JAILLP010000029.1 GCA_024693065.1 Paludibacteraceae bacterium | reverse complement strand
TTCATCTTCTCGTCGAGCAGGTCATAGACCTCCTTGTTGCTGAACAGTCCGGGGGAGCCGAAGATGACCACGGAGAAGTCGATTTCGTCGTATTCGTTCTCGACGGTGTCGATGATGTAGCCGAGCTGTTCGGCGGTGCCGGTGGCGAGGAAGTCGATGGGGTTGCCCACGGAGGAGCCGCCGAAGAGCTTGCTGAGCAGTTCGTCGGCCTTCGGACCTTCGATGTGGGGAACGTCCATGCCGTTGTCCGACAGTACGTCGGTGAGCATCACGGCGGGGCCGCCGGCGTGGGTGATGACGGCCATGTTCTTGCCTTTCACCTCGGGGTGCATAAAGATGGCGCACACGGTGGTGAGTTCCTGACGGTTGTGGCAACGCACGATACCGGCCTTGCGGAAGAGGGCATCCACAGCAGCGTCGTTGGTGGCGAGGGCGCCCGTATGAGACGAGGCGGCGCGGCTGCCGGCGGCGGAACCGCCCGACTTGATGGCCGCAATCTTGCATCCCTTGTTGATCAGCGAACGCGAATGTTTCAACATCTTCTGCGGGTCACCGATTTTTTCCATATAAAGCATGATGACGCGAGAGGATTTCTCCGGGTCAAAGGTGGTGTCGAGGTGTTCCAGAACATCCTCAATACCCATCTGGGCGGAGTTTCCAACAGCCCATACACTGTTGAAAGTGAGGCCGTTGGAAATGCCGTATTCCTTGATGAAAACGGCGGTGGCACCCGAGCCGGTCACGAAATCCACGCCGTGTGGGTCGAGGGTCGGGATGGGGGTGTCGAAAGCACCGCAGTAGTTGGTGTTGAGGAAGCCCGTGCAATTAGGACCGATGAGGCTGCCGCCCACACTATTGATGGTGTCGGTGATATGTTTCTCGTACTCGGCACCCTGTTGGCTCTCTTCGCCGAAACCTGCGGAGACAATGATGAAGCCACGGGTGTTTTTCTCCTTTGCCAGCGTATCAACGGTGGCGGGACAATATTTGGCAGCGATGGCCAAAATGGCGCAATCCACCTCGGGAAGATCCTCCACCTTGGCATAGCAATGAATGCCCTGAACTTCCGACTCTTTCGGGTTCACGGCATAGATTTTGCCTTTGAAAGGACTGTCCAATAAGTTTTTAACGAGTTTCCCACCAGGTTTGTGGACATCATTGGAAGCACCGACGATGGCGATGCTCTGCGGATTTAACAATTTAGGATTAATCATATTATCAAGTATTTATGAATTTTCAAACAGGCGGCAAAGTTACGATTAAAATTGGAATTAGTCCTTGTGGAAAAGAAAATAACTTTTTGTATCTTTGCGCCGTTTTTAAACACCGAATAAAAATCATTTTACAAACCTAAAAACATAACGAGCAGAATCTAAACAACAATATACATAATAGATAGCGTTTGTGGCTATCCTTGACTCTCAATTTCCTCAATGTCCTCTTTTTGAGGACACAACACATCAAGGATAAGTTGCCGATGCCGTAGGTGTTACGGCGTGGAATAACTTGTTGGATTGGTGGGCGTGGTAACCCGGATGTCAGGCAAGGAATCAGTTCCACGCTTTTTTATGCACAAAAACCGAATGGAATCAATACACATATACCAAAAATCACATAGTTTTCCGAAGTTATACATTTGTAAGAGTAATTAACCGAAAAAAACGTATTATGAAAAATAACATTATTATCGGATTTGTTTTATTGCTATTTGCAAACAACCTTGTGTTTGCCCAAGAGAAACGTATTCTTAGTCATGGCGAAACACAATTTCCACAAGAGACTGTCGATTCAAATTTTCTGTTGCCTAAATTGTCGCCAGTTGCTGTTATGTTGTTGATGGAGATGGATAATATGGATTCCGAGCACCGAAAAAATTTGGTTAGCGACACCTCGTTCATCAAAAAATATGCGTTGCATAACATAGATGGAGTTCTGTTCGTCAATAGTTTTTTGCATACATACGAGAACTTTTCTGCGAGTGATGTGAAACAATACAATGTCAGACTTAACAATCCCATGTTTGGTATTCAAACTGCGCTTGTTCCTATAGAATCCCTTAGAACAGTTGCTCAAATTCCTACTATAAAACAAATTGAAATATCGTTTCCTTCCAAACAGCTCTTGGACAATGCCCGTGCATGTACCTGGGTTGATGCCGTTCATTCCGGTAGCCAGTTGCCAGGAGCTTACACGGGAACAGGGGTTGTGGTAGGAATTATTGACCAAGGCTTTGATTATACGCATCCGATGTTTGATGATAACTATGGTTATTGTAGAATAAAGCGAGTATGGGAACAAAACATTACAGGTACACCCCCTGCTGATTTTTCTTATGGCCGTGAACTGACAACCTCTGCTGATATAGAAAATGCAGGCACTGACGAGTCTTCAGCATCGCATGCAACGCACGTTGCAGGTATTGCAGGAGGGAACACAGACTACAGTAATTATAGTTGGTTACGAGCTTTGACAGGTGTCGCAAAAAATAGCGATTTAGTTTTCGTATCAACTGATGGAACAGATGCAAAAATATGGGATGGCATAATCTATATCATGCTATATGCCCAAAGTGTAGGTAAACCGTGTGTTATCAATATGAGTTGGGGCGGACATTTGGGACCACACGATGGAAACAGTTCTTTTGATTTGGCCTGTGATGCACTTGCGGAGAATACGACAGGGGTAATTCTTGTTGGTTCTGCTGGCAATGACGGTTCTACTGCTTTGTACTGTAGTAAAATTCTCACGAACAATGATTCGTATCTTGAGACTTTTCCAGTGAATAGTAATACGCATGCCATTAATATTTGGGGAGAACCTAATCAGTCTTTTCAAGTCAGTGTTGAAATTTATGATGTGGATGATAATGAATCAATAGCTTCAACGCCATGGAAAACGCCGAACCAGGCATCCGGAGGATTGAGTTGGACGCTTCAAGATGACGATATCCTTTTCCCAGATAACATTTATGTGACAATGCAAGGTGGAATTAATTCAACCTCGAACAAGCAGGGTATGGTAGTAACCATAGACAATAGAGAGCAAGATGACAATGAAAAAAAGATTTGCCTTCGTGTCTATAGTTCATCAGGAGAGGTACAAATATGGGCGTATGACCACATAACATCTTTCAGCAATTCGGGTTATACGGATTGTGTTAGTGGAAGTACGACACATACTGTCAGTGAAATAGGGGGAACTGGGCGCAGTATGATATCTGTCGGTTCTTACAACTCAAAAAATACTTGGCTTGATTGGAATGATAATACACAATCTGTTTCTACAGTGGTCGGTGCGCGCTCTTCGTTCTCGAGCAAAGGACCTACTGCTGACGGAAGAATGAAACCAGACATTACGGCGCCGGGAAGCCGTATTATGTCATCAGTGAACCATTATAATACATCATATAATCAGAGTAACCCTGATGTGTATGCTAGCTTACATACGGGAAATACATATTGGTATTGGGCTTGTATGGAAGGAACTTCAATGGCCTCACCTATGGTTACTGGTATCATCGCTCTGTGGTTACAAGGGAATCCAAACTTGACTATTCCTGAAGTAAAAGATATTATACGTCAGACGGCATATACAGACAGTTATACGGGCACCATCGGCTCTTCAGGAAGCAATCTGTGGGGGTGGGGGAAGATTAATGCCCACGAAGGGATGAAGGCGATTGCCAATACACTACCCACTCCAACTATTTCTTGCTCAAATACAACTCCGTGTGAGGGTGAGACAACCTATCTTACTGCTAATTATTCATGTCCAGGATGGCTTTACATCCAATGGTCCAATGGACAGTATGGGGAACAGATTCCTGTTACGCAGTCTGGAACATATCGAGTCCGTCTTGTATCAGCGAACGACGAGACGGTGACGAGTGAATGGTCTGCCCCGATAACCATCACATATCAACCACGTCCTATTCCTGAAATTAGTGGAGATTTGACTGTCTGTGCAGGAGCTTATACAGAGTTGACCGCGTTAAATGGAGTTTCGTATGTATGGTCGAACGGAGCTACTACCGAATCAATTATTGTCTCTCCAACCGCTAACCAGAATTATTCTGTTACAGCTACAAACGCATACGGTTGTACGGGCACTGCAAGTGTGAGAGTCGAAATCCTTAATGCTCCTTCAGGTGATATTACGTGCCCTTCGGATACGATTTGTCAAGGAAGTACCACAACATTATCTGTTTCCGAAGGCAATACTTATTTGTGGTCGAGTGGTGAGACAACATCCATCATCAATGTCTCTCCGGAGACTACTACGGTATTTTTTGTTACCATTACAAATGACAATGGCTGTTCCAGTGTAAAAGAACAGACAATTTATGTTATTGGTTCGGAACTAATGTCTGTCGTTGGCGATGATGCCATCTGCTTCGGTCAAACTGTTGAACTTCTTGCATCAGGTGCCATTGACTTTTTGTGGAGTACTGGAGAAACAACACAGTCAGTACTCGTATCTCCTGAACAAACTACCACTTATACTGTCACAGGAGCAATGGAGCATGGTTGTGTGGGAAGCAGGTCGTTTACTGTCACTGTATATGAGAATCCGACTGCAGTCGTTTCAAACGATGTATCAATATGCCCTGGAGCGAATGCAACTCTTTCGGCAACTGGAGGTTCTGAATTCCTTTGGTCTACCACTGATACGACACCATCTATTACTGTCTCGCCAAATATCAGTAGTGTCTATTCCGTAATCGTAAGCAACGGGATTTGTTCGGATACTGCTCAAGTGACAGTCACAGTTATGCTATCTCCCAATCTTAACATTTCAGGGAATCTAACTATATGTTCAGGAAATAACACAATGTTGCTCGCTTCAGGTGCAGATAGATACCAATGGAGTACGGGAGATACCACTGCATTTATAATAGTGGCGCCTATAAGCACAACAACATATTCAGTTGTGGGAATGCATCAAATGAATAGCTGTATGACTATGGAAAGTGTTACTGTCAATGTGATGCAGCCGCAGTTTACGAGTATCGTTGCCGATATTTGTGAAAATGAGATATATAATGAAAATGGCTTTAATGTTAGCGAAGAAGGTGTCTATACTCAAAATTTGCAGACTGTAATCGGTTGTGATAGCATTGTTACGTTGACGCTTTCTGTCCATCAAAATTATGTTGTAAATATCGTTGATTCAATAGTGGAAGGTGAAGTTTATACACAAAATGGTTTTGCCGTATCTGAACAGGGCGTCTATACTCAAAATTTGCATAGTGAATATGGATGTGATAGTATTGTTACCTTGACATTGAATGTGATAGCTGGTATAGCTGACAATGCTATCACGGGCTTTTATATCAAACCCAACCCTACAAGCGGCACGCTTTTGCTTAGTCAAATAGCCGATATTGTTGACATATTTGATATCACTGGTCAAAAAATAGGAACATATACAAGTGAGGATGTAATTGATTTGATTACATGTGCAGCGGGCATTTATTTCTTGAGAATAGAAATATCTGGAAGAGTATTAGTACGCAAAGTAATCAAACAATAGTTAAGGGAAAATCAGGCGCAGAGCGACCAGCATTGCAATAGTATTTGCCCCGCTTTGCCAATTTGGGAGTAAATACCATGGTGGCATCGGTTTCGTCTTCCGTTATTTCTTATACTATTCTTCCTCTTTTCCGCGGCATCACTCGCCCCGCTCTTCTGTACCTTCCGCCCGTGCCGTGGGCGGGCGCACGAGGATTGAGTGTGTCGAATGTCTGTAACGATTACAGGTTGTTCAGCCGATAAATCATATTTATTGGTTATTTAGCCGATAAATCATATTTATTGGTTATTTAGCCGATAAATTTTATTAAAAATATGTTTTATATACAAAAAAATAGTATTTTTGCAAAAAATTAAACACATGAACAAAGCTACAATTTCAGCAGATATAGTGTCCTCTACTGAGCTGACACCGTGTGCATTAAGTCAATTGCAGAAAGAGATAAAAACTTTTGTCAAGCAATTGGAAAATGAGTACAAAGGCACTTGGGGACGGTTGAGCAAAGGCGACAGTGTGGAGATTTATATTGACAAACCACAAGACTCGTTGAGGATTGCCTTGCTTTTAAAGACTTTGATAAAAAAGTTCAAGGTCGATACTGAGTGTGTAGCTCAAGATGCGGATAGGAAGCGTTTGGAAATGTTTAAAACCTACGGCGTGAGAATTGCCATTGCCGTTGGAGAAATGCGTATAGCCAACAAGCGCACCAATATGCTGGATGGCGAGGCTATCTATGCTTCCGGAAGGGCTATCGAACGCCAGAACACTTCGAACAAATCAAAAATAGTGATAAAAAACACCTTGTTCTTTGAATCTTCGGATACAAATTTATCGCAACAGATCAATGCATATCTGGGCTTCCTGGATGTGCTGTTCAAGCGTGCGACGGAACGACAATGCGAAGTCGTTTATTATCGTTTGCTGGGTAAAACTGAAAAAGAAATATCCGAGCAATTATCAGTGGGACAATCGGTTGTAAATCAGCATTCTACAACATTCGGATGGAATGCGGTTGAGCAGTTGCTGAAGTATTACGAACAAATGGAATTCTAAATATGGTACGATTTGTATTATTACAGATAATTGCACACACAATCAGCGATTTTTATTTTCAGAGTGACGAGTCGTGTGCGGATAAGGCAAAAAACGGCCTTAAGTCACCAAAACTGTATGTCCATGCTTTGATAACCTTTGTGTGTGCCTGGCTTTTGTCGTTTTCGTTCAATTTTTGGTGGGTGGCGTTTATTATTGCCGCCACTCATTTGCTTGTCGATGCAATGAAATGTTATGCTTCCAATTGTAAGGGCATTTTCTTTATTGACCAGATAATACATGTAGTTGTTATAGTTGCTGCTTGCTACTTATGGAAAGGTGGTTTGCCAGACTGCTTGTGCTGTTGGAACGAAAAGTATATTGCATTGCTGTTGGGAGTGCTTGTTTGCATAAAACCATCCAACATAATAATCAAGGAAATTATCAAAGAAGCAAATATTAAGGTAAACAAAGGAAGTGCGGATGATAATACTGGAGATTTGCCCAATGCGGGGAAACTGATAGGTATTGTGGAACGGCTTCTGTCGTTGGTGTTTGTGCTATTGGGGCAATATGAAGCCGTTGGATTTATCATAGCCGCAAAATCATTATTGCGTTTTGCCGAAGGCGACAAGGCGAAATCGGAATATGTATTGATAGGCACATTGTTGAGCTTTTCATTGGCAATATTTGTCGGTGTCGCCATCAAATTGTATTATGGATTGTAAAAATAGACAAGAATTTATGACCGAATCAACCATCATATCGAAAATCTGGAACATGGCCAACGTCCTTCGCGACGATGGCGTGAGCTACGGCGACTATTTGGAGCAAATCACCTATCTGCTCTTCTTGAAGATGGCCGACGAGATGAACAAACCGCCTTATAACAAAGGGTTGAAATTCCCGCACCTGAAGGATGCCGAGGGGAAGGAAATCCCCGATGGTGAAATGTGCGATTGGGAAACGCTCACAAGCAAGCGTGGCGCGGAGTTGGAGGCCTATTACGTGCAAATGCTTCGCAGCCTTGGCACGGAGAAAGGCATGCTCGGACAAATCTATACCAAGAGCCAGAACAAGATTCAGGACCCTGCCAAACTGCTGCGCGTCATTGAAATGATAAACCGCGAGAATTGGTCGCTGATGGGTTCCGATGTGAAAGGCAAGATTTACGAAGGTCTTTTGGAGAAGAACGCCGAAGATACCAAGAGCGGCGCAGGACAATATTTTACACCCCGTGCATTGATTCGTGCTATGGTGGCGTGCGTGCGTCCAAAGCCCGAAAAGACCATTATCGACCCTGCCTGTGGCACGGGCGGCTTCTTCCTTGCCGCTTACGATTATATTGCAGGTCAGCCGCTCAACAAAGACCAGAAACTGTTTCTGAAGAAAAAGACCTTCTTCGGCAACGAGATTGTGGCCAACACGCGCCGTCTGTGCCTGATGAACCTTTATCTGCACAACATCGGCGAACTCGACAGCGAGGATTTCATTTCGCCCAACGATGCCCTTGTGTCCGACACGGGCAATCGCTACGACTATGTGCTCACCAATCCGCCTTTCGGCAAAAAGAGCAGCATAACCATTACCAATGAGGATGGCGAGGTGGAGAAAGAGGATTTGAGTTACAACCGTCAGGATTTTTGGGAGACAACGTCCAACAAGCAGTTGAATTTCCTTCAGCATATCAAGACCTTGCTGAAAATCAACGGTCAGGCGGCGGTCGTCCTGCCCGACAATGTGCTTTTTGAAGGCGGAGCGGGCGAGGAAATCCGCAAGCAATTGATGAAGACCACCGAACTGCACACCATTCTGCGCTTGCCCACAGGAATCTTCTACGCCAACGGCGTGAAAGCCAATGTTTTGTTCTTTGATAATCGCCCAGCCAGCAAGGATGTGCAGACCAAGGACATTTGGATTTATGACTACCGCACCAACATTCATCACACGCTCAAGAAGTCGCCTCTGACATTTGAGGATTTAGCCGATTTCATAAAATGCTACAATCCCGAAAACCGCAACCTTCGCACCGAAACGTGGAGCGAGTCGAATCCCGAAGGCCGTTGGCGCAAGTTCACCTACGACGAGATAATTGCCCGCGACAAAACCAATCTCGACATTTTTTGGATAAAGGACAAGAGCCTGACCGACCTTGACAACCTGCCCGAACCCGATGAGATTGCGGCGGAAATCATCGCAAGCATGGAAGAGGGGATTGCCTGCTTCCGAAAGGTGCTGGATGGTATTTAATGCCTATGATGTATTGATTTACAAAAAAAACAGCGGAACAATCATGCTCCGCTGTTTAGGGTGTTATGCCATCCGATGACGCGCATCCGTGCGTCCTGGGCAATCTTACAATATCTCCAACTCCTCCGCCTGTGCGATGCGTTCGCAGTAGAAGCATTTGAGGAGTGCCTTGCTCTTGTCGATGGTCCTGAATTTGGAGAGCATAGGCTCGTTGTTGGTGATGCACTTCGGGTTGCGGCATTTGGCCGTGCCGATGATCTCGTCAGGCAATTGCAGCTCCATCTTCTTGCTCACCTCGTAGTCCTTGATGATGTTGATCTTCGCGGAGGGGGCGGTGATGGCGATCTTGTTCACCTCCGCCTGGGTGAAGTATTTGTCGGCCACCTTGATGATGGCTTTCTTCCCAAGGCGTTTGCTCTCCAGGTTGTAGCCGAAGGTGACTTGGTTCGGAAGGTGCTCCAAGCCGAGGATGGAGATGACCTTGAACAGTTTCTCCGATGGTATGTGGTCGATGACGGTCCCGTTCTTCAGGGCGGCGACCTTCAACTCTTTTGTTCCTTTTTCTTTTTCCATGTTGCTCATTATTGAATGATTAAAGGCCTAACAAATCACAGATGACCGCCTGGCGCGCGAAGACACCGTTGCGGGCTTGCTCGAAGTAGTACGCTTTCTCGTTGTTGTCCACGTCCTGGTCTATCTCGTTCACCCGTGGAAGCGGGTGGAGGATGCGCATGTTGGGTTTGGTGTTCTCCAGCATCTTGTTGCGCAGGGTATAGACGTCCTTCACGCGCTCATACTCGTAGAGGTCGGTGAAGCGCTCCTTCTGCACGCGGGTCATGTAGAGGATGTCCGCATCCGCGATGTTCGCCTCGTTCAGTTCCGCATGTTCCTCGAATTTGATGTTGTGTTCTTTGCAGAACAGTTTGTACTCCTCCGGCATCTCCAGCTCCTTAGGGGCGATGAAGGAGAAGGTCGGGTTGAAGTGGTACATGGCCATGATCAGCGAGTGGACGGTGCGTCCGTACTTCAGGTCACCCACCATGCAGATCTTCAGGTTCTCCAGCTTGCCCTGCGTCTTCTTGATGGAGTAGAGGTCGAGCATGGTCTGGGTAGGGTGTTGGTTGGCACCGTCGCCGGCGTTGATGATCGGTACGCGGGAGACCTCCGAAGCGTAGCGTGCAGCGCCCTCGATCGGGTTACGCATGACGATGAGGTCTGCGTAGTTGCTCACCATGATGATCGTGTCCTTGAGCGTTTCACCCTTGGTGCCGCTCGTGGTAGCCTTGTCGGCGAATCCGATGATGCGTCCGCCCAGACGGTTCACCGCCGTCTCGAAACTCAGTCTTGTGCGGGTAGATGGTTCGAAGAAAAGGGTGGCCACCACCTTCCCGTCAAGGATTTTCTGGTTCGGGTTCTTCTCGAACTCCGCCGCCTTCTCCAGGATCTGAAGGATCTTCTCCTTCGAGTAGTCCGTAATGGATACTAAACTTTTTATTGCCATAGCAGTTATGTTTTTTCAAAAAAAAACCAATGCGAACCGAATCGCATTGGTTTTTCCTAAGTTTTCTATGAATGTTTTTTCACTTTCATATTGTCATGCATCTAACATCGCAAAGGTAGTGAAAAAAACGATTTTGTCACAAGAAAATCATTTGTTTTTATGCACCCGTTAAAGGATGTGGATAGCCACGGTGAGACCAGCCATCACGATGGACACCATGCTCATCAGCTTGATGAGGATGTTCAGGGATGGACCGGACGTATCCTTGAATGGGTCGCCGACCGTGTCGCCCACGACGGTAGCCTTGTGGCAGTCAGAGCCTTTCCCTCCGAAATTGCCTTCCTCCACATATTTCTTCGCATTGTCCCATGCGCCACCGGCGTTCGCCATGAAGACGGCGAGCACGAAACCGCTACTCAATCCTCCGATGAGCAGACCGAGGACACCGGCCACGCCAAGGATCACACCCGTAACGATTGGAACGATGATTGCCATCAGGGCTGGCAACATCATCTCACGCTGCGCACCCTTCGTGGAGATAGCCACGCAACGCGCATAGTCCGGGTCTGCCTTGCCTTCGAGGATGCCTGAGATCTCGCTGAACTGGCGGCGAACCTCCTCCACCATCTTTTGAGCAGCACGTCCCACAGCGTTCATCGTCAATCCGCAGAAGACGAAAGCCATCATGGCACCGATGAAGACACCCACCAACACGATAGGGTTCATCAGGTTCACGTTATAGGCGTTCATGAAGTCAACCAATGAAGCTTGAGCAGCGTCGATACCGTTCGGCAATGCCTCGCCGGTACGGATCAGCGCCATCTTGATCTCTTCCACGTAAGAAGCCAACAGTGCCAAGGCCGTCAATGCGGCGGAACCGATGGCGAATCCCTTACCCGTAGCTGCTGTCGTGTTTCCGAGAGCGTCGAGGGCGTCGGTACGTTTGCGGACCTCTGGTTCGAGGCTACTCATCTCAGCGTTACCACCCGCGTTGTCGGCGATCGGACCGTAAGCGTCGGTGGCCAATGTGATACCCAATGTGGAGAGCATACCCACGGCGGCGATACCAATACCATACAAGCCGAGGCTCAGATTCTCAGGTGTGAATGCCACGTTGAATCCGTTGGCGCACAAGTAGGAAAGGATGATGGCCACACCCACCGTTACGACAGGGATAGCCGTTGAAAGCATACCGAGGCCGAGACCGGAGATGATCACCGTGGCAGGGCCCGTCTGTGAACTTTCGGAAACCTTCTGCGTAGGACGGTAGCTCTGTGAAGTATAATATTCAGTTGCCTTACCGATGATCACACCGGCGAACAGACCCACCACAACCGACAGGGACATTTGCCACCACTGGCTCGTTTCGGTGCCGAACAACCATGCGAAGATGCAGAATGCGGCAACGGCGATCAGCACGGCGGCTGTGTTTGTTCCACGGCTCAATGCGGCCAGCAATTGTTTCATGCCCGCATCCTCTTTAGTCTTCACCAAGAAGATACCCATGATGGACAATGCCACACCGACTGCGGCGATCATGGATGGAGCGAGCACCGCCTTCAATTGCATGCCCTCAACGGCTGAGCTGGCGAATGCGGAAGCACCCAAGGCCATTGTCGCCAGGATGGAGCCTGCGTATGATTCATAGAGGTCGGCACCCATACCAGCCACGTCACCCACGTTATCACCCACGTTGTCGGCGATTGTGGCAGGGTTACGAGGGTCATCCTCCGGGATATTGTATTCAGTCTTACCCACCAAGTCGGCACCCACGTCAGCGGCTTTGGTGTAGATACCACCGCCCACACGAGCGAACAACGCCTGCGTGGAAGCACCCATACCGAAGGTCAGCATGGTGGTTGTGATGATGATCAAGTGATTCTCTGCAGGGATGAAGTGGTCGAGAATGAGGAACCACACCGAAACGTCGAGCAATGCGAGGCCGACAACCGTCAGACCCATCACCGCACCCGAACGGAAGGCAACCTGCAAACCATTGTTCAATGTTTGGCGGGCGGCGTTAGCCGTACGAGCCGAAGCATACGTGGCGGTCTTCATTCCGAAGAAGCCAGCCAAGCCGGAGAAGAAACCTCCGGTGAGGAACGCGAACGGCACCCAACTGTTCTGTAACTCGAAACATGCCATCAAGGTGAAGATGGCCGCAAGCACGATGAACACGATAATCACCACTTTGTACTGCTGTTTGAGGTACGCCATGGCACCTTTGCGGACATGCGCCGCGATCTTTTGCATCAAGTCGGTTCCTTCGGACTCCTTCAGCATTTGTCTATAGAAGATAAACGCGAAGCCCAGGGCTACCAACGAAGCCGCAAGAACTACATAAATTAAATTTCCCATAAGCGATATAAATTATTAATCAATATTTCTCTACTCTTCAACTTCAACTTCTCTATTCAACCTCACCATCACTCTTCCTCACTCGCAACACTCTCACGTCTTATGTCGCCGGTAATTCGTCGTGGGTAATCATTTTTCTGCTTTTTAACATAAATTCACTAACACTGCATAGCAAAGTTAAAATTTATTTTGAGAAAAGAATGATACTTGTTGGTATTTTTTTGGGGAAAGTGCGCAGAATTAATTAAGAATTAAAAATTAAGAGTTGAAAGTTAAAAATTTGTAAGTGAAACTCTATAAGTAGAATTGGCGGGAGATATATCACACGATCTTTACTACAGGATGTGAGGTGGCATGGATTACAAGGGAAGTAGCACATGGAAAATTGGAATTCCAAATATAAATGGGGTCACTTTGGGGATGGTTTTGGGGAATGGGGAGCAAATAATATACATAAATGTAAAAATATATTAAAATATCTGTTTGAAATTTCAAATGAATTGTTATCTTTACATTTGCAAATTATTTGCCCCTATTTTCGGTAAGGGAAAACATAGTGAAAATGGGGGTTCTGAAAGAAAATGAAACAAGGTATGTGCATAAAAGACAAGATTATGGTGAAACGTTTACTTCAGGTGGAAGGCATTTGTCTGACGGCTGTTTTGTTCTCTTTACTGATTAATATTCAGTTCGTTAGGGCGGATGGTTCCAAGGATATGTATCCAGCGGATTACTTTGAACGGTATGCTGCTGCTGGTGTCACTACTTCGAATGCGGGGAGTTACAGGGCTTGTTTGTTGAGTGGTATCCCTACGGGGTCTGATCCTAACTTGGCTTCTCCATTCCCTACGAATGGCACACTGAAGGTGTATGCCAAGGAGGGTGAGCATATCTATATGGCTTCGAGTGCCATGGTGATGAAGAATAATACGACCAAAGAATCATATGGACGTATAGTTTGGCGCGCTCCGGACGGAACGACGGGACGTGTCGAGAATGTCCGCCGGGGTGGTTTGATCGCTAATAGGACTGAGGAGTTGGCGGGTCCGAACATCAATGGCTCCACCTCCGGATACGATGCCTATAAGCTTACGGTCGGCGCTGGCCAGGAGGGTGTGTGGGAAATCGATTTCATCGGCACCACCACTACCATGAATTTCTCTCAGGAGACTCCTTCCCGTCATAAGATCAACGACTGGGTGGAGGATGTTAACCGCCCTTATATCAATGCGTTCGATGTCTCTGTCTCTAATGAGGACGATGACGCCTTCATCAAAGGACGTGTCTATGCGAATGTCCTGAATCTGATGATGCCTTCCGTTTACAACAACAATGATTTTTCTTGCCAATGGTATTCTACCTTCTATGTCCTGACCAATACGGGCTATCTGTACGAGGTGAAGCCGAACGGTCAGAACGGTCACTTCTCCACTTTCTTCGCGAACAACAAGGGTGTGCAGACGAACCCTGTCGGATGGATCAATGACAACTCTGCGTACTCCTCTTCCTTAGCGGTCTCCTGCTATGGTGGATTCGCCTCCTATAAGAGTCTGGACTGTGACGTTTCTTCCAATAACCGTTTCCGTGACAGTAAAGTTCCTACGTATGACCCTCGTCGTCCCGACATGGCATTGACGAGAGTGGTGGATGGCGAGGAGAAGACGGTGGATGATATCACGCATAAGATTTTCTTCTGCATACCATCTTCGGACATGCCTGCCTATGCGCCGGCTGTTTATGGTTCGACGGTGGATAGTACCTGGTTGTTGACGAACCTCAATGCGGAGAATGCGCCGCTGATCTCCAACCTTAGCCTTGTGGGCAAGGAGAGCCGTCTGCCGGGCGTGCTGGGACCTGAAGGCGTCGATATATTCTTTGAGGCGAACGCTTCCGGCGACTACCTCATCGAGATGGTCTTCGGGGCGGGCTATGCGAATAGAATCCTTTCCGGTTATTGCGAGAAGGGTGAGAATGTGATAGATTGGGATGGCTTGGATGGCAACGGTAAACGTGTGCCTGTCGTGAATGTCTCCTTGGCGGGTAAGTTGAAGTCCGCCGAGATACATTTCCCTTTCTTCGATTTGGAAAACAACAAGAATGGATTGATCCTGAACCAGCTCAATGCGGAATGGACCGCAGTGGAGCGTGATACGATCTATTGGGATGACTCTTCGTTGAGCGGTGTCGGTTCGTTGGTCTCAGGGGAGGACCCTCTGCAGATGACGGCGGGCACGACCTCTCCTGGACACAGGTGGATATACAATAGAGGAAGCAATAGGGGCGACAAGCGTATCATCGATACGTGGACATTCGCACAGGGAGCGAGCCGTGGCACGCAGAATCTCTCCGCCTATTCCCGCTATATAGATTTAGGCATCACTTCCGTGGTGGCTGACACCACGGTGGCGCATGTCGGCGAAGTCGTTTCGTACACGCTGGAGGTGGTGAATAAGGCAGGCGGAAAGATGGAATACAATGGAGATTCCGTGATCGTGGACTCCGATGCGGATAGTGCGTCGGTGGGCGTGTGGTTCCCTCGGGGAGGTTTCGTCACCACGTCTGTGGAGTTGTTGGATTCGGACGACTCTACTTGTCGGGTGGCGCGTCAGCCTTCCAGCTCGGAGTTCGGACTGGGTTTCATCTCCTTGAAGAACGGCAAGCGGGCCACTTTGCGTGTCTCCGGTTATGCCACTTCGTCGTTGGCTCATAATTATATCCAACCAATCGGTTTCATCATGCGTCCGGGCGATTTCTTCGAGGTGGACGCCAAGAACCTTGCGTCGGATGGCATGCCGCTCAATCCATTGAACGAGTATGAGGGCATAGTGAATGATAATGTCATGATGGTGGATGTGCCGATTTTCTTGTTGAACTCGGCTCCTGTGTCTGTGGCGAACGACACGGTTGTGCGGGCGGGTAGGAGTGTGACTGGCAACGTCCTGAACAATGATGCGGACGTGGACGGAGACGCTCTTGCCGTGACAGGCGTTATGGTGGATGGCACGGTCGGTTCGTTAGGCGATCCGGTGACTATCAAGAAGGATGGCCTTGCGTGTGGTACGTTTGTCCTGAATGCGGACGGTTCCTATACGTTCACGGCGGACGGCTCATTCGGTGGCGGAGTTCCTAATATATATTATAGTATCACCGATGGCTTCACCGGAAATCTTACTTTCACGGGCGAGGATTTGATCCCTGGTGTGGACACTTCCCGTGTGAATATACAGGTGCTGCCTAATCATCTGCCGACCGTTACACCTACCTCGGTATCCATTAATAAGTCGGGAAATCGGACATGGGTGCCTATTCTTGTCAGTGATGAGGATGGTGATCCGCTCACGCTTTCTTTGTCGGGAGACGACGCTTCTTCGTTTGAGGTGAGTGGCGATAGCGTCTTTTATATCGGTTCGGCTGTTGCCTCAGAGACGGTTGCCCATTTCGATCTGACGGTTGATGATGGGGTTCGTACCCCTGTGGTGACACCTATTTCAGTGACGATTAGGGTGAATCAGACTCCTACGATCTCTCCTGATACTGTCAGCATCTATGCCATGTATAATACGGCGAAAAAATACATGTTGCCTGTGGTCCTCAGTGATCCGGATGGTGATGATGTGACCATCAAGGGAATTTTCGGCGATTCCAAGTCTTATTTTTCCCACACTAATGATAAGATCTATTTTGAAGGGACGGCAGGCTCCATGGGAAACACCAGGAGAACGGGTGTTTGGCCATACGAAGTCTTTGTTTCCTTGGAGGACGATAGGGGGGCCACCGTGTCGTTGCCTTTGGTAGTGAAGGTCAATGTGACCCGGGATTCTGTTGCGGAAAGTGCTCCTTACGTTTATGCGGATGATGCAGCATATTATGGTGATTCGCTTTTTGAAGTGCTGACGTATGGCGCGAATTGTGAGGGAACATGGAGCATAAACGATAGTGTTTTGGGCTTGATCGACACGAATGCGGTATTGCCTGCCGGAAATCACACGTTGGATATGATGTTTACGCCTACCTCAGGGTTGTATCAGACGGCTTCGGTGGTTGTGAGGTTCACCATATTGCCTCGTCCGATCACGTTGGGTTCAGGAAGTGCCGAGAAGGTCTATGATGGAGACGTCCTTTCCGAACAGACGGTCTCTGTGATCTCCGGATCTCTAGTGGGTACGGAGAGCTTTATATATAGCAATTTCGCGAATTTGATTAGTGCGGATACGATTGAGAACACCTTCTCGTACGCTCCGGCTTCGGGAACCTCTCTCTCGAATTATAATATTAGTGTGCAGAATGGCTCGTTGATCGTGCAACCTCGTCCGATCACGCTTACCTCGGCTACCGCCACAAAGATATTCGACGGCACTCCGTTGTCCCAACCTACTGTTACGGTCTCTTCCGGCAGTTTCGTGGGCGTGGATGAGTTCGTCTATTCCAATTTCGCCTCCATTACGGGGGTTGGAACCGTGGAAAACACGTTCAATTATGCGCCTGCTCCGGGGGTGACGCTCTCGAATTATGATGTCACGGTGGAGTATGGTGAGCTGACCGTCGCACCGTTCGTCTGGACGGGCGATTATGATATTGTCCTGGCAAACACCTCTTACCTCTATGACGGAAGTGAACACCAACCTGCCTGCACGATTAAGGTGGGGGATGATGTTGTGGATGAGATGTTCTACAAGCTTCAGTATGTGGACAATATTGATGCGGGTGACTCCGCTAAGGTTATCGTTTCCCCTAAGGAAAACAGTGGAGTGGTGTTCGATCCGGACAGTGCCTACTTCTCCATTACGAAACGTTCTGTCGTGATTAAGTCTTCTTCTTGCGAACAGGAGTATGACGGATCTGTGTTCACCTGTCATAGCATCGAGTCCGTGACGGGTGATGGCATGGCGGCTGGCGAGTCTTTCACGCCAGAATATACCGCTTCCCTCCAAAACGTGGGGTCGGTTGATAATGTGTTCTCGGTTGATATTAATACCCGTAATTATGATGTTACGCTTGAGTATGGTTCCTTGACGGTCTCTCCGAAGGTTGTCACGCTGAGTGAAGCTAATGTCACATTGAGTGACACCTCCTTCGTATATGATGGGGAGGAGCATTGCCCGACGGTCTCTATCGTTGTGGATGGAATCGTGATGGAGCCTGATCGTGACTATACGGTTGAATGCGCCAACAATGTGCGTGTAGGCAATCATACGGCGGTCGCAAGTGTGAAGAAGGTGACGGGTGGGAACTTTGATTTCAGCGATTATGACGCTTTGTTCTCTATCGAACCTGCTGTCATCAGAATTGCGGATAGAAGTGTCGCTTCGAAGACGTATGACGGATCGAATGTGGCTACTGTCACGTTGAATGGATTCTCGGGCGCTGTGCCGGGCGAGGATGTGGACGTGGAGGTGAGCGCCTTGTTCGCTGATGCGAATGCGGGCACTGACAAGAACGTGGAGATCTCTTATGCTTTGAAGGGGCAGGATAAGGATAATTATCGTCTGGATATGGAGCGCGAGACCTACGCTAATGGGGAAATATCTCCATTGGAGGTCGTTTTGTCATGGAACAGTGGACCTGCGTTCCTTTATGATGGCACGTTGAAGCGTGTGGATGCTTCTGTCACGAACGCGGTCGGAACGGACCAGGTGAATGTGCTTTCTTATGAAAATAACGAGGCGACTGCGATTGGTGATTACATGGCTAAGGCATTGTCTTTGGACGATAATAACTATAAACTTCCTGACGATGCGACGTACAATTGGTCCATCCAGCCAGACCTCGTGAAGGCGGATATGACGCTTGAGAATGTGCCATACACCTATGACCAGACTACTCACGAACCTGGTGTGACCGTGAAGGTGGGCGATGTTGTCCTGACGGATGCGGACTACTCCGTGTCTTATGAAAACAATGTGGATGCGGGCGATTCCGCCATGGCGATCGTCTCCAGGAAGATGGGTAGTATTTATTTCTTCGATACGGACACATTGTATTTTTCCATTGCGAAGAGAACCGTGAAGTTCCGTTCTGATTCCTGCTGGAAGGTTTATAGTGGTACGCCATTGACTTGCGAGACAGCGTCAGCCGTGGATCCTTCAGACATTCTGCCAGGGGATACTTATACGGTGACATTCACAGGCTATCAGACCAATGTGGGTGTCAGCGATAATACATTTGTGGTCACGTTTGACAAGGATAACTATATTGTCGAGTATTTGTATGGCGGTTTAACTGTCGAACCGATGGCTATAGAGATCACTCCATCTGACATCAGTTGGAATGACACGGTATTTGTCTATGATGGACAACCACATTGTCCGACTGCTGTAATCACGGTGGATGGCAGGGTATTGGATCCGACGTCGGATTATAAAATACTTTGTACGAACAATGTGAAGGTGGGTAACGATGTCGCCCATATCGCGGTACGCTCCATGGATGGTGGTAATTTCATCTTTACTGATTATGAGGTGAATTTCTCGATTGAGCCGGTTGTCATCTCCATCACAGATTCCACGGTCTTCGAGAAAACGTACGACGGAGGAACCTCTGCAACGGTTGTGGTCAATGATGTGTCTTTCAAAGCACCGGGTGACTCCATCATGGTTACCACTTCCGCCAAGTTCAACAATGGATCTGCGGGAACCTATAAGACTGTATCCATCAATTATGCGTTGGTGGGACCGGATAGTGAGAATTATAGGCTAGCCTATGATCGTGCAGTCTATACGGAAGGTGTCATCAACCCACGGGAAGTAGAGCTCGTATGGAGTGTTCCTGACACGTTTGTCTATGACGGTCAGAAGCATGGTGTTTCTGCCCAGGTGGTAACTAGTCTACATGTGTCATCCCCAGGAGTTGTGAAGGGTTATGTGAATGATTCCGCAAGTGCGGCGGGTGTCTATGTGGCGCGTGCGAGGGGCGTGAGCAACCGCAACTTCAAATTGCCGGAAAATGATTCCTTGGTTTGGGTTATCCTTCCGAAAGCACTTGATTCGTCCGCTTTCAAGCTTCAAGAGTCTTACGTGACATACGATGCGATGCCTCATCCAGCCACGTTCGTGCCGGATTCTTCCTTGCAGTTCGTCGAGGGTGTCGATTATAGCATCTATTACAGATACATGGGAAGCGAAGGGGCTTCCATTTGGACTGGTTTCTCTCCGACGAATGCGGGTGTTTATGAAATCAAGGTCGTGGTTCATAGCCCTAATTACGAAGAGAATGAGTTAACGGGTTGGCAGATGGTGATTGGTCGGGCTCCTGTCACTGTGGTCCCTTCCGTTACGCAGTCGAAGGTGTACGATCGGTTGGCTGATGCGGCGGTTTCAGTGGAGAGCGTCTCCGGTGTTTTCAGCGGTGAGGATGTGAAGGTTTCTGCCGTTGCTCAATATGACACCTTTACAACTAGCGCATCTTCTATTCGTGTGACCTATCATATTGAGGGTGAGGATACTGCGAATTATTTCTTGCAGAATACCTTCTTCCTGACGGATGGTGTGATTCTTCCTCTTGAGTTGACGGTGGAGGGTACGACGGTTTTGGATAAGAGTTACGACGGAAATGCCAATGCAGTGGTGGCTATCGGTACGTTACCGTCTGTGATCAGTCCGGACGAGGTGGTTGTTTCGGCTTCCTCCGCGCTCTTCGCCAGCGATACGATAGGTAACGGTACGGATGTCTTTGTCACTTATCGCTTGTCGGGAAGGGATGCCGCCAACTATACTGTGAAACCTGACACGATTAAGGGTAATATTCTCGAACCGCCTGTCTCATTTGCGTGGTCGGTGAAGGATACGGTCTATGGCGAGGCAATCGTTGGTCTGAACCCGAAGGTGGAGGTTGAGCATACGTTGGACGGTAACCTCACATATTTTGTCGATGGTCTTCCTGTAGACACGGGCTATATCATCCCGGCAGGTACGCATACTTTGCTGGCGCAATTCTCCGGCGAGGGCGGTTTCTCTATCCCTTCTGGCGGAAATTCCATCCGTGTCTCCAAGAAATACCTCGTCCTTGACGCTTATGATATCAACCCGAGCAAGGTGTATGACGCTACAGATTCTGTCCTGTCGTTGAGTACGGATAGCCTTTTGGTTGGTCTTGTCGGACAAGATGATGTCCGCCTTTCTTCGTTGACTGCCCGGTACGAGAACGCGCAGGTGGGCTCGAATAAGGATATTGTTGTCAACTTCTCATTGGAGGGTGCGGATACCTCCAATTATAGGATTGAGGAAGAGCATTTGAGGGGTGAGATCAAAGTGCGTGAGGTGAAACTTGCTGCCGGTGATAGCACCAAGGTGTACGATGGCACTCCGCTCGTCTATGATAGTGTCACGATCATTGGCGATGGCTTCATAGAGGGTGATCTTCTGAGTGTACATGCTACTGGAATGATTGTAGAACCGGGCCACGTGCTGAATAAGGTGGTCTTCCAGTTCGCGAATGATTCGGTTGAAAATAATTATTTTATTCTCCTCGCTAGGGGATTCTTGGTGATTACGAAGATTCCACAGGAGGCTCCTGTCCTTACAGCTGTTGACGAATCCATCTCGGGATTCAATGATGGTAGGATCTTAGGATTGACAACTTCTATGGAGATGCGTGGTGAGAACGATTCGATATTCACGATGGTTTCTCGTGAGGATTCATTGTATGCCCCGGGCACTTATTACGTCAGATTCCCTGAACTGCAATATTACGATGCATCTGATGTGACTGAGGTGGTAATCAATCCTGGCCCTGGTGAGTTCGTGGTGGAGGTTTCTTCCTCTGACACCACAAGGGGAGTGGCTGGGGGATCTGGCACTTACCTCTATGGTTCGCAAGTGACGGTTGAGGCTGTCGCTCAGACGGGCTACCACTTCGTGGCATGGAACGATACGATTACCGAGAATCCATTCTCCTTCGTTTTGACGGGCGATACCTCTTTCGTCGCTTCGTTTGCGCCTAACAGCTATATGTTGTATGCGTTGGATGGAGGCGTGACGGTGGACTCTTTGTCTGCTCTGTTCGGTGATACGGTTACAGAGTCTATGCTGCGTGTGACGCTCTTCAAGGAGGGTTACGATTTTCAGGGTTGGTCTCCTTCCTTCCCTATTGTGATGGGTGCGTCTGACGTGTCGGTTGAGGCTCTCTGGAAACAGCAGATGTTCTTGGTCGATGTGGATTCGTTGACAGAGAGGGGTAAGGTGTTTGTCGATTTCGAGAACCCTGTGGCATACGGTGATACAATCTCCTTGACGGCTGTTCCTTCCGAGGGCTACCACTTCACTGCTTGGAGCAATGGAGTGACTGCGAATCCGTACAAAGTGGTGGTGAAGAGTGATACTTCCTTTGGTGCTCTCTACGAGCCTAATAACCATGTGCTTTATGTGATATCGGACGGTATCACACTCGATACATTCCCTGTCGTATTCGGTGATACGGTGCGTGAGGATATGCTGAACGTTCCGGATGCGAAGGCGGGTCACCTCTTCTCTGGCTGGTCGCCTGCTCTTCCTGTGACGGTCGGTGATTCGGATATGACGGTTGTGGCTCAGTGGACAAGATTGTCGTACATTGTCTCGGTTGATACGTCGACGGTTGGCGGACGTGCTACAACGGATTTCGAGAACCCTGTGTTCTATGAGGATACAGTCATGTTGACTGCTCAGGCTGCTGAAGGCTATCACTTCCTCTCTTGGAATGATGGGGAGGCCGCAAACCCTCGCTCGGTTGTTGTGACAAGCGACACTTCCTTCTCCCCTCTCTTCGGGGTGAATACCCATATGCTCTATATCGTGAGCGATGATGAGGTCAAGGATAGTTTCTCCATTGCGTATGGTGATACGATTACTGATTCGCTGCTGACTCTTTCTTTGGAGAAAGTTGGACATGACTTCGCAGGTTGGTTGCCTGAACCTCCTATCGTGGCGGGTGATTCTGACATGACGGTTGAGGCTCAGTGGACGAAGAGGATGTACATCGTAACGATTGATACTACGACGGATAAGGGTAGCTTTATCAACGACTTCGAGAACCCTGTTGCCTACGGTTCTTTCGTCACGACGGAGGCGGTGCCTGCCACTGGCTATCACTTCGTCTCTTGGACGGATGGTGTGGCAACGAATCCGCGCAAGTGTTATGTCTATAGGGATACGTTCTTCTCTGCTATCTTTGAGCCTAACCAATATATGTTCTATGTGTTGAGTGAAGGGGATACCTTGCGTAGTGTTCCTGTCCTCTATGGTGACACAGTGTCGGATAGCCTTGTGGATAGCACACCAGAAAAGGTGGGGTATGACTTCGTGGGCTGGTCGCCGGAACTACCACTTGTGGTGGATACGGCAGACGTGACGATTGTGGCTCAATTTACAAAGAAGAACTTCATCTTTACGATTGATACATTGTATGAGAACGGTGGAGTATCCGTAGACTTCGAGAACCCTGTCGCCTATGGCGATACAGTCACATTGACGGCTGAGCCTTCCGAAGGCTATCATTTCGTCGCTTGGAACGATAGCGTACAGACCAACCCTCGCCAGGTGGTGGTGGTGAGCGATACTTCTCTTACTCCACTCTTCGAGGTGAACCTGTATAACTTGACGATCCTTAGCGATGGGGATACGCTGAAACGCATTATGGTTCCTTACGGAGATTCCATCATCGAGTCTTCTTTGGACGTTTCGCCGGAGAAGGTGGGCCACGATTTTGTGGGATGGCAGCCTGAACTTCCTCTTGTGATGGGTGCGGCTGACCTGACAATCGAGGCTCAGTTCCAACGTAAAACCTTTGAACTCAACCTCGACACATTGCTGGAACATGGTACTATCCTGACGGATTTTGAGAATCCTGTCTCTTATGGTGACGCGATCACCCTGGAGGCGGTTCCTTCCGAGGGTTATCATTTCGTGGCTTGGAATGACAGTGTGACGACTAATCCTCGCAAAATAGTGGTTGTAGGCGACACTTCGTTGACGCCGATCTTCGCCGCTAACTTGTATTACTTGATTGTCATGAACGAGGATACTATCGTGGAGACATTGCCTGTCCATTATGGTGATACGATCCAAGAATCCTTCGTGGCGGTTACCTTGGAGAAGGTTGGACACGATTTCGCGGGTTGGTTGCCTTCCCTCCCTGTTACGGTGGGTACTGGTGATGTGACGATTGTGGCGCAGTGGACGAAGAAAACGCTGGAGTTGACGATCGACACGCTGTTTGAGAATGGTAGAATCATCCTTGGGTTCGAGAACCCTGTTACATATGGTGATACGATTACGTTGACGGCTGAACCGTTTGAGGGCTTCCACTTCTTCTCATGGGCGGATGGTGATTCGCTTAACCCTCGTTCGATTGTGGTGGTCAGTGACACTTCGTTGGAGCCAGTCTTCGTGCCGAACACTTATGTGTTCTCCGCTTTGGTCGATGGTGACACGCTTCTGAAATTTAAGGCTGTTTACGGAGATTCCATTACCGACTCTCTTTTGAATGTGATTCCGGAGAAGGTGGGCCATGACTTCGCAGGCTGGTATCCTACTCTCCCTATTAAGGTGGGTGCGGAGGATTTGTCTGTTGAGGCGCAATGGACCAGAAAGACCTATCGTGTCGTTGTGGAAGCAGGTGAGAATGGCAATGTGGACCTCAAATTCGAGAACCCTGTCGCTTATGGAGATTCCATCGAGTTCCTCGCAATCGCTGACGAGGGCTTCCGGTTCAATTCATGGAACGATGGAGATCGCTCCAACCCTCGTAAGGTGAAGGTGACGAGCGATTCGTCGTTTGCCGCTTCCTTCTCACCAAGCGTTTATTACCTCACGGTAATTAGTGATAATGATACGCTGGCGACTCTTCCATTCCACTTCAGGGATTCTGTCATGAGACAGAAGGTGGATTCATTGCAGCCTGTCAAGGTGGGACATAATTTCGTGGACTGGAACGTTGAATTCCCTCTCGCTATGGGCTCCCATGATACGTCTGTCACCGCTATTTTCACGCCTAAGATCTTCTCTGTCATCACGAAGGTCAATGGTAATGTGGGCAAGGTGACAGGTGAAGGCGAATATCCATATGGTTCGCTGGTGAACCTTCAGGCAATTCCTAACGCAGGGTTCCACTTCGTAAGTTGGGGGGATGGCGACACGGCTAGGGCGATTAATTTCTTCATCTCTTCGGATACGATCGTTTCCACCTTGTTCGCTAAGGATATAGACGAGATGATGGTGGATACCCTGATCATCCCGGCATTCGGCTACTGCCCGAATACGGAGGATGTCATCCGCTACTCGTTGCTGAACTCTGAGGCTCCTTCCGAGTATAAGATCGTCTTCAGCGAGGAGGCTAAGGCGGTTGGATTCGTCGATGTTGATTTCACGAAAATCGATGCGGATAATGAGGTGAAGATAGTTATCCCTGATTGCCCGGCTGATGTATATCGAGCTAGCATCCAGTTCAAGAATAAGATCAATTCTGTGACGCCGTTCTTCGATATTGATTTGAGGGTGAACCTCTCCAATGATTATATATTGGATATCTGGCAGGATGTTGTCTCTGTCGTCAATACGGAAAATATCTTCCGTGAGTACCAATGGTACCATGACGATGTGAAGGTCGGCGGAGCCACCTTGCCGTATTATTGCGAGAAGAAGGGACTTTCGGGTAGCTATTATTTGGAAGCCGTCACGACGGATGGCCGTCAGTTGCGTACCTGCAAGAAGTGGTTCGATAATGCTACGAATACCACGCTTTCCGTCTATCCTAATCCGACCTCCGAAAAGGCTACGGTTGAGTTGAGTGTGGATAATGGTGCCACCCATAGCCTGACTGTGACGAATGCTTTGGGTGTTGTGGTCTTGAACTCTTCGTTCGTGGGCCGTAAGACGCAGATAGACTTCCGGAGTTTGGCTCCAGGAGCGTATATCGTCGAGGTGGATGGACTGACGGTGAAGGAGATTAGGAAATAACGGGTGATTGGTTTCGCCCGCATGAGTTTGAATGTAACGATATTGAGATATGAGCATGAGAAAGGGATTGATATTATTGGGTTTGCTTACGTTGCCGTTGATGACGCCGCAGGCTCAGCTCTACGATCACTACTTGGATTTGACCGTGGGTGGGGGATTGCATTCCATCCAGTTTTCGCCTAAAGGGGGTGAATTTACCCCTGGTACGGGCGCGGAGGTCAAAGCAGGGTATCGTCGTACCATTGATGAGCATTGGAGCATGGGCATTGGCCTAGGCTTTAGTTGGTATAATGCCCGATCTTTTTATGAGGATTATCGTATAGCCCGTCCGGCTGTCGATGCTCAAAATGGAGAAACGTACGAATATAGGGTCATCTTTACTGATTGGCGGGAAAAACAGCATCTGGTGAACCTCGAAATCCCCGTGGCTGCCTACTACCAACAACCTATCCGCCCGCTTTGGAACTTCTTGGGTAGTGCGGGCGTGAAATTCTTCGCCCCAATCTCTAATCGATATGAGATCTTGGATGGTACGATGGAAACCAAAGGTTATTTCCAGCGTCTGACGAACGTCGAATACGAGAATTTACCTCAACATGGTTTCTTCTCCAAGGATAATGCCGAGGGGGAGGCTTCCCTTCGCAAATTCGGCGCTGGCGTCTTTGCCGATGCGGGTTTGCTCCGTTCGTTCAAACATAGTGATATGAGTTTGTACATGGGACTCTATTTCAATTTCGGTGTGACGAATCTCTCTAAATCGTATACGACTTCTCTGTTCGATGGTGAATCATACCCGGGTGTGCTCTCCTCCGATAGGGTGGAGAAGGCTCATCTGATGGCCGCGGGCCTCAAGGTGGGTATCACGTTTGGTTTGCCTCGTGTCTATCCGTTGCCTGAAATGCAGCATGAGGGTGTCATTGAGGAGGACGAGGATTATGCTGTCAGGGATGCTGAAATCGAGCACTTCGAACGTAGCGAGGTGGAGGATGTGCTCCGTATCGCTCGTCGCCTCGCACAGGAAGAGGAGGAGCGTAAGGCACGTGCTTTGGCTGACGTGAAGAAGGTGGTCAACTGGTTGAATAAAAACGTGAAGGTGGAGTTCAAACTGGGACAGGCCGTGGTGGAGATGAATGACGAGATCCGCTCTTATATCGATGACTTGACCTATTACATCAAGAATACTCCAGGCCGTAAGATCGTCGTCTGGGGACATACCTGTAATCTGGGTAAGGAGGCGAAGAATATCGAATTGGGTATGCAACGTGCGGAGGCGATGCGTAAGCTGTTGATTCAGGCGGGTTGCCCTATCAATCGTGTGATGGCCAGAAGTAAGGGCTCTTCCGAACCGTTGGTGCCTAATACGAGCGAGGCGAACCGACGGATGAATAGACGTATCGAGATTGTCATCAAGTAATGTCGGAGGAGTGGAATCGGTCTCTCGGACGTGCTGTGAAGCAGTTCCTGCTTCGCTGGTGGTTCTGCTTCCCGTTGGTGGGGATATTGTCTCTGCTATTGGCCATCTATACATTTACTCAGGTCCCCTCTTTCCTTGATAATGTCTGTGCGATTTTGCTGATAGTCGCTACTGTCACCACGCTTTCGTCGTGGGTTGTGTTGCTGATGTGCCGCAAATGGTGGAGGACGCTTCTCTCCGTTGCGGTGACGCTGACCTCGTGGGCATTCCTTTTGCCCATTGCCTCTTTGTCTGCCATGAATGCTCCTGATGGGTTCGGTGCGAAGCATAAGATTCCTGATGGTCTCGCCTATGAGTTGCCTTCTGATTCGGGAGAGGTGATCGCCTCTGATACAAGCACTTACCTGCAGGTCTCAGGGAAATACGGGTCATATTGCTATTCTTTCTATTATACGGAATTGCCTGCCGGAGAAATCTTCCTGAAGTGTTTTGAAGCGACGGAGAACATCCCTTTGTCGGAGGATCGTATCTCTGAACGTTCTGCTGTCTCGCTAGGTTCCACAGAGGATTTCCCTTTCCATCAGTTGGTTGACCATCAGTGTTTCACGATTTATGAAGGTGACTTTGGGGATTACTATGCCGCACGTGTGGAGGTTTGGTTCAGGGAATCGGTGAGTGGTGCGGAACGTAAATTGATGGAGAAGGTCTATCGGGTTGAAGGTTATATGCGATAGTATTGTTGCACTTTTAATGCGTTGATTCTCAATATTCCAACATTGGATTATACATCATGATCGCATTGTTCTCCGCTACTAATATTTCTTGCGTCTCACCGGTTGTGAGATTGGTGATGCGTTTCCAAATGCGGTTGTGGCGAGTGTAGCCTCCCCATAGCTGGAACTCGAATCGGTGGTCGGTCTCATATATCTCGTATTTCTCCGTTGGCGGACAATCAGCGGTGATGGAACCGTGTAGATACTCGTCATCGAGGTGAAGATTGATCTTGAATGTCGCGCTTGTGTTGTTCTTGAGTTGCAAATCGATGTAGTTGTAGGCCAGGGTGGCACCGCAGGCGAAAGGAATCGTGCGGTTTGAGTCTGGGAACACGTCGAAGCTGTGTCTCCATCGCTCCGTGATGTCGAGCGGCGTGTGCAGGGCCATCCAGTAGATGAGGTTGCCTAGTTGGCAGAGCCCTCCACCTGTTCCGGTCGCGACCTTCCCATTGTGTATCATCATCCCCTCCAGATAGCCTTTCCGTTTGGTGGGACGACCCACTAACCTCCAGATTGAGAAGGTCTCGTTGGGACGGATTAGGATGCCGTCCAGGTGTGAGATGGCTATCCTTAAATTGGTTACCTTGTTGTGCTGCAACTGCATGTCCACGTCCTTGAGTTTCCTGAGCAAGGGTGATTTGTGGATGATGTAGGTGTACTTTAATGCCCCCTCGCTACGCTTTTTGGCATATTTCACGGAGGAGAAGTGCCACTTGAGGAAGCGTTTCGCAATGTAAAACTCCTTGCCAAGCATCCGGCGGAGTTTGCTGCGTTGTAATGGTTTTTCTACCGGTGTGTTCATGGTGCGGGTTCGACTTAGGGGTGATTAGAAAAAAAGAATGGTTGCATGTCTCCACACAACCATTCCCTTATGATGAAATTATTTTACGTTTCCTACCTTGATGAGGTATTCTGCGATTTGTACAGCGTTCAAAGCGGCGCCTTTCTTGATTTGGTCGCCTACGATCCAGAAGGTCAAGCCGTTCTCGTTCGCCAAGTCCTTGCGTACACGTCCTACGTATACGTCGTCCTTGCCTGCCAAGAAGAGAGGCATTGGGTATTTCTTGTTGGCTGGATCATCCATCAACTGCAGACCCTCACCCTCGGCGAAGGCTTTTTGCGCTTGCTCCACGCTGATTGGCTTCTCCGTCTCGATCCAGATGGACTCTGAGTGGGAACGGAGGGAAGGCACGCGCACGCACATCGCTGAACAGTTCACGTCGCTGTGCATGATCTTCTTCGTCTCGTTGAACATCTTCATCTCCTCTTTCGTGTATCCGTTGTCTGTGAAGACATCGATCTGAGGGATGACGTTGTATGCCAATTGGTAAGCGAACTTATTGACGGTCACAGGCTTGTTGTCCAACACTTCCCTGTACTGCTGCTCCAACTCCGCCATGGCTGCCGCACCTGCGCCGCTGGCCGCTTGGTAGCTGGCGATGTGGATGCGTTTGATGTGGCTGATCTTCTCGAGCGGTTGCAAAGCCACTACCATCATGATGGTGGTGCAGTTAGGGTTGGCGATGATGCCTCTCGGACGGTTGAGCGCATCTTCCGCGTTGCACTCAGGCACAACCAATGGAACATCATTGTCCATGCGGAATGCGCTGGAGTTGTCAATCATCACGGCACCGTACTTGGTGATGTCCTCGGCGAACTCCTTCGAGATGCTGGCTCCTGCGGAGGTGAAGGCGATGTCCACACCCTTGAAGTCGTCATTGTGCTTCAACTCCTTGACGGTGTATTGCTTGCCTTTGAATTCGTATGTGCGTCCTGCACTTCTTGACGATCCGAACAGTACTAAGTCATCCAACGGGAAATTACGTTCTGCTAATACGCGGAGGAATTCCTGTCCCACTGCGCCGCTTGTTCCAACGATTGCTACTCTCATTTTTCTTTTGTAATTTTTATATGAATTTTCTCAATATTTTATACTTTTGCGAGAAGGATGTGTTTGCCATCCTCTAATTTTCTGCAAAGATAATTTGTTTGCGGTTTACTTGTAGTAATTAATTATAAAAGTTATTGTTGAATGAAAAAAAATTTGTTTGTGTGGGCTTTTTTGTGCCCTTTCTGTGCGTTTGCTCAGCTGAATGTATCCTTTGCGGATGGTGTGATTCCCTCTTATTGTGTGGGCACGGATTCTCTCTTTTCGGTCGCCGACGGGGTGGTTACTTCCTCGAACAATGTGGCCGGTGAGAGCTATCTCTTCGCCCCCTCTGTCGCGATGGACGATGCGGAGTGGGGCCTCACCGTCACCATGACCCAGCCGACCGGCTCATGTTTCGCCCGTTACTATTTGGCGGTCGACGCGCCGGCGATCGATGGCTCCTCCTCCGGCTATTTCCTGCGCTTGGGTGATTCCAAACGACAGGTCTCCTTATGCTTCCGCAAGGAAAGCGGGAGCGTGGTCACCTTGGCGAAGGGGGATACGATGAGGCTCCTCCCTCCGCCGAACGAGAAACTGTTGCGTGTGGAGGTGAAGGTGACCCGTAGCAGTGCGGGTGAATGGGTGGTCTACTCCAGACTGAATGATGAGGAGTCGTTCCGCCAGGAGCTCTCCGTCACCGATAACACCTTGACGCAAGCCTCCTATTCGGGCATCTATTGCAAGTATCCTAAGTCGAAGGCGAACACCTTCTCCTTCTCGGGTTGGATGGTGGAGGGTGAAGCGGCTTTCGTGCCCGACCCGCCCTCTTTGCCTGAGCCTAACGATTTGATTTTCACGGAAATCATGTTCGCTCCGTCTGCGGATGGGGCTGAGTTTGTGGAGATTTATAACCGTTCCGACAAGGTCATCGACTTGTCCGGACTCAGCCTTGCGGCGAGGAAGAAGGATGGTGCGGTTAGCTATGGCAAGCGGATTGCCTCCACCTCTTCGTTGATCTATCCTGATGAGTATAAGGTGGTTACGAAATACCCGGAGAAGGTGGGTGACCTCTCTTCGTGTGCGTCCGACGGGGCGATGGTGCAGATGTCCAACATGGCGGCCTTGAACAATGCCGGGGGGTGGGTCTCCCTCTTCCGCACGTCCGATTCCCTCTTGATCGACGAGGCCTATTTCGCCTCCGACCTGCATGTGGAGGGGGTGCCGGACAAAGGGGTAGGGGTCTCGTTGGAGCGAATCTCCATAGAGGGTTCGTCGTGGACCTCCGCCTCCCCTGCGACGGGCTATGCCTCTCCGGGCTGTGAGAACCAGGCGATGATGGCGGTCGAGGAGATCCTTTTCGAGGCCGATCCGTTGTGCGCCCCCTATCTCGAGGCCTCCGGGTTCTGGCACCTGCGTTACAACCTGGACAAGCCCGGATATTTGGCGAACGTGCGTGTCTATGCGCTGAACGGTGCGGTGGTGCGGACGTTAGGCCATTCGTTGCCTCTTTCCGTGTCGGGCGAGCTGGTTTGGGATGGTCGCACGGACGGAGGCGCATTGGTAGCCGTCGCACCGTATATCGTTGTGGTACAAGCGATTCATCCGTCGGGTGACATGGTCAATCGACGGTTTGTGGTGACGGTTTCGAGGTGATGGGTGGTGTTCGGTTTCCAGGGTGTTACCCTGGGCTAGATAATGATATGCCCTTACAGGGCGGATAGGGAACGCTCATTGAACATTCTCTATGCGTCATCCCCGATGTGGTGCTGTTTCGCCCCGTAGGGGCAACCCTGTTATATAGCCCAGGGCAATGTCCTATGTGTTATTTTCCAAAATAAAGTTGCCTGATATGTAAACTTTTTGCATATTTGCATCTGCGAAATCTGAAGGAATATTATGCAGGAAAGAAATGACATAATGAGTGTTGACGCTATGATGGACGAACGCTTCGGCAAGGTGGGAACCCCTGAGCGCGAGGCATTCCGCAAGGAGGCTTACGCCTATTGTGTGGGGCAGATTATCCGTGAAGCTAGGAAGAGGGAGAAAGTCACTCAGCAAGAGTTGGCCCAGCGCATGGGTACTAACAAATCCTATATCTCCCGCATCGAGAAGGGTAGTGTGGAGCCTGGTGCGGGAATGTTCCTTCGTATCCTCGGTGCGCTTGGGTTGCGCTTTGAGGTGTTGCAGGCTTCGTCGTGCAGATGATTTTAGTATAAACCACTTAATAATAGATTGTTATGAATGGATATATAAATCCGTCAGCTGACGAAAAGATTGTTTTTGTTAATATAAAGAACACCTATAACTGCAAGGATAGAAAGAGTGAGTATTATCGACCTTCTATTTATGAAGCCACAAGAAAATACTGGAGGGTATCGCTCTCGAGAGTTAACAATGCTACCTTGTTGATCGGTCATGTGGACGGGGTCGTTAAAGAGGTAATTCGGCTTACGAATAGTTATAAATCCAAGGACCCTAGGTTCTCCAACAGGATTGAGTTTGAAGGGGAGGAACTGGATGATTCCATATATTTAGGGAAGTTGATAACCAATATAGTGAGGATAGGACAGAACCCTATTAATTATTTTAATCTGTGATGAACGAAACAATTCTCCCAATTAATTACAAGATTGATTCTCCCTGCCCCCTAAATTTTACCTCTTAATTCATGATTTCCATTGCCACTTTCTCTTTTTCCTCTTAACTTTGTAAGAAAAAGAAAGGGACGTATATGATAGTTCAACCGAGATATTTGAAGAAGGGCGATAAGATCGCCATCGTGGCGCCTGCGGGTGCGGTGGATCCTGCGTTGATAGACGGGGCATGCGCCCGCCTGCACAAGTGGGGCTTCGTGGCCCAGGTGGGTTTCACGGCGAAGGGTAATTGCGGACGGTTCTCCGCATCGGACGAGGATCGTTTGCTGGATTTGCAGCTGGCGATGGACGACCCCGCCGTCTCGGCTATCCTCTGCGCGCGTGGCGGATATGGCTGCATGCGCATTGTGGACAAGCTGGACTTCACGAAGTTCGCCCAGTCGCCGAAGTGGTTGATCGGCTTCAGCGACGTGACCGCCCTGCACGCCTCTTTCCATCAGCATGGCTATGCTTCGCTCCATGGGGTGATGGCTAAGGCTATCTCCTCCAACAGTAAATCCGCCACCGCCCTCCGCGACCTGCTGAAGGGCAAGCATGTGGAGTGCGCTGTGGAGGCCTCCCCGCTGAATAGATTGGGGGAGGTCCATGCCCCTGTCTTCGGTGGCAACCTCTCCTTGCTCTACGCCCTGCGCGGCACGCCTTACGACGTGGACATGCGGGGGAAGATCCTCTTCATCGAGGACCTGAGCGAGCGGCTCTACCATATCGACCGAATGATGAATAACCTGCGCCTGGGTGGTGTGCTCAAGGACTTGGCCGGATTGGTGGTCGGTTGTTTCTCCGACATCCCTGAGGATCCGACGCTGGTCTCCGCGGAGAAGGTGATCCGTGAAGCGGTGGCAGGGTATGACTATCCAGTCCTTTTCGGCGTGCCGGTCGGCCATGAGGGGTATAACTGCCCGATCCTGGAGGGCGCCGAATATAAGCTCTCCGTCACGAAAGAGGGTGGCTCTTGGTCGTTATATCTTCCTGCGAAGGATAATAAGCGGAAATGATTTCCGTTACATTGGTAGATTTGTTTATCTTTGTGGAAAAGTTGATGTATGAAACGTATATTTAGTCTGATATTGCTCTCCCTCGCCCCTCTGTTGGCGAGTGCCCAGTGGGAATTTGGTGTGGATTTGGGAGCATCCATCTCCCGCTCCAACAGGGCGGACGAGCCTAATTTCCTCATGAAGAACGCTATCTCTTTCCTTCCTGAGTTCAGGGCCTCCTATTCGTTCGCACCCAATTGGTATCTAGGCTTCGGGGCGGCGCATGTCACCAAGTGCTATAGGCTTGAGCCTACCGACGAGTGGGAGGGTGAGGCTCCTAGCACGTGTCGTTTCCGCTACTTCACCTTACCTGTCTTGTTGACGTACCGTTTCCCTATATCAGACTTCTGGTTGGGATTCTCCTACGGCATACAGGGGGATTTCTTCATTAGCCAAAAAACACCTACTATGTTCTATAATGGCGAGGAGCATCGCCGATATGAGTTGGACAACAAGGAGATGAACCAATGCTTCGGCATGTCGCTTGGCACAGAGTTCGGATATAACCTTAACGAGAGCTGGAAGTTGATGCTCTCCTACCGTTACGCCTTCGATTTGGTGAATGCGGACGAGCGCGCTTTCCATGGCAGATTCCGTAGCAATACTATCTCTTTGGGCTTCAGGTATGTGCTGGGCGGTGCGACGTTGGTGGAGTCGTATGATGCGTTGTCGGCGGCTTGGTGATTATAAATCAATCGCCTGAAGAATGTGCTCCAGACGATCCCGATCTTTAATGTTCTCTCTCATAAATCAGTTTTTTGTCACGATTGGCACTTTCAACAGCGAAGGGTAGTAATGTCCCGTCTTCAACTATATCCACAGACAGATTGAGTATTCTTTCTAATTCACAGATCATAGCGGCGTGTTTTAATAGACTAATGCCGTTTTCATCGTATTGAACAAGAATATCCACGTCGCTCAGTGGTGTTTCTTCACCACGAGCATATGAACCGAACAACCATGCTCGTCGAATCGGCTGATTCTTGAAATATTCGGCTATATTTTTTTGTATTGTATTCGTGTTCATTTGTTCTTTTTGTGGATTCAAAAACAAAAATAGTATTTTTTCCGTAAAATAGTGTGTAAAAGGCGGAGAAGTAGAGTGGTAAATATAAGGACGCTTTTAGATTGTTGTCGTTAAGCATCCTTTTGGTTTTGCTTTAATTCCTTCCCTTTCTTCTTCCCGATGGTCAGCACCTTATAGAAGAGGATGCCGAGTATGACGGTCACGGTACCCTGTACGATGAGCATGAATAGAACGGATGTTTTCATAATTTACCCTCCCTTCTTTCTTTGAGGATGCGTTGTTCCCTTGTGTAGGACGCATGCCAGATTAGTACGCAGACGAGCACCAGGAGTATGGCCATGCCGATCCTTGCCCCGTCGATGTAGGCGATGTTCGGGTCGTCTGCCGAGATGCCTTGGTGGGTCAGTTCCGCTATGATGGCGGAGTCGTCCAGCGGCCAACCTTTCAGGCTGATCAGCGACCAGTCGTCATTCTTCGGTTTGAAGAGGGCTGCGAGGAAGATGGTGATCAGCATGGTCGGCGTGACGTATTTCAACACGTATTTGAAGAACTTCGGTATCTGCATGTCCGCATGGTAGTTGATCAGCTTCCACCCCTTCTCGATGCCCATCACCCATGAGAAGGCGATGGCTTCTATGGTGGCGAAGAGGAAGAGGGCCACGGTGCCTCCCCAGAAATCGTATTGGTCGAACACCCCTTTCTCGAAGAAGAAGATGCACGGCAGGGCGATGATGAGAATGATCGCGCCGAGGGTGTAGGAGGTGCTTTTCTGCGACCAGTTATAGCTGTTGGATAGGAAAGCCACGAAGGGTTGCGTGGTGGAGAGCGAGGAGGTGATGGCGGCGAAGAAGAGCAGACCGAAGAAGGCAAGCCCCGCTATGGCTGACAGGAAATCTCCCCATTGTCCGAAAAGATAAGGCATGGTGCGGAATCCCAGTCCGAATCCTCCTGTCTGCGCTAGCTCGACCACCTTGTCGATGCCGAGGTAGCCCACCGCGATCGGTATGATAATGGCGCTACCGAGGATGATCTCCGTGAATTCATTGGTGAAGGCGGAGGTCATGGAGCTGAGGGCGATGTCCTCGTCCCGCTTCAGGTAGGAGGCGTAGGTCTGTATGGCTCCCATGCCGAGGGAGAGCGTGAAGAAGACCTGTCCCGCCGCCGCCAACCATATCTTAGGGTTGGAGAGTGAGTTGAAGTCTGGTGTCCAAAGGAAGTCGATGGCGGTCGTCCCGTCGCAAATGGCGCCACTGTCGCCCGCCTTGAGGGAGTATGCCTTGACGACGAGGAACAGTCCGAAGAACAGCAACATCGGCATGCATATCTTAGCGACCCTTTCGATACCTTTGTTGATGCCCTTGCTGATGATGAAGATGTTCAGCCATAGGCAGAAGATGAAGCAGAGCAGGGTGTCGTAGGGGATTCCGAAGGTGGACTCCTTGAGGTTCAGGTAGGTGTCGAAGAAGGCGGAGATCTCCGTTTCCGTCATGCCTTTGAACGAACCGATCACCGAATGTATCGCGTAGGAAAGGATCCAACTCTCTATGTAGCAGTAGTAGGAGGAGATGATGAGGCTGGAGAAGAGGCCTAAGGAACCTGTGTAGCGCCAGATCTTGTGGTGGTCCAGCCGTTGCATGATCATCGGAGGCGAGTGGTGCCCGTGCAGACCGCCGAACTTACCCGTCGACCATTCCACCATGACCAACGGCAGACCTAGGAGGACGAACGACACGATATAGGGGATGATGAAGGCGCCGCCACCGTTCTGGATGGCTTGGATGGGAAACCGCAGGAAGTTGCCGATGCCTACGGCGCTTCCCGCCATCGCCAGGATGAGTCCGACCCGTGATCCCCAATTTTCCTTCTTTTGATTCATGAGACCTTTGTTTTTGGCAAAGATAATAAACTTTTGCGGAAAATGTTATGTGGGTGGGGGAATGAAAAGGGGCGGATAACATTCCGCCCCTATGCTTTTATTTTCCGAAACGCATGCCGATGGAGAAGTCGATTCGTGTAAGACTTTCACGTTTGTCTTTCTCGAGTTTGACCTCCTCTTTCTTGCCATCTTGCTCAAGCGTGTATTTCGATAACGAGCTGCCGATCAGTGAGATTTTAAAGCCCACGGCCACGTTTTGGGACATCCAATGGTCGTAACCGAGGTCGATGGAGGCATACATTGCGTTCCCTGTAATTATGTATTTTGATGACGCATACTCTCCTCTGTTCTTGTAACCCATATATCCTATTGAGCCAGTTATCATGAAGGCATTCCTTAGGTCCCCACTCATGAAACGTGTTGTTAACGTTGGTCCGATGAGAGGAATCGTATATTTGTCGTCCACTTTGACGTATGTGAAACTATTGTCGTATGTGTTGTTATGTTTGACCATTTCCAAATCGGAGGCATTGAAAAAAGCGAATTTAGCTCCTGCGCCAAGCACTTCGGAGAAGAATCCGGAGAAGTCAGCCTCGACATGGACTCCGTTTTTAATGCTTTTCATGTGATCAACCAGTTCTCGAGGAACATCCTTGTCGATTTTCCCTATGCGTCGGCTGTACCCACCGTTGATGGCGAATACTATTTTCTGAGGCTCAGTGGGTTTTTGTTCCTTTGCGTGACCGTTGGAGGAGACCGAATCCACTTCTGTCTTTGTGATATGGGACGAGGCTTTTGCGTTGCAGCATGCCAATAGGAGTACTGCGCAGATGCTTAATAGTTTAATATGTAAATTCATTTTTTGATTATTGATATTATGCCACAAATGTAGATGATTTTTCCATTATAACATTGTGAAATGGTGATTTTTTGTTCAATGTGCGCAGAGTGTCCTGAGATAGGCACTGAATCACTCCGATTCTTTCACCTCCTCAGCGGAAGTTGTCGGGTTGTTTCCCTCCAGGGAGAAGCGGATGGGTAAGATGTAGGGTGTATTTACGCCTTTACTGCTTGGTTTCCAGTTGGGCATCGATCGAACTATCCGTAAGGCTTCTTCGTCCAGCCGTGGGTCAACACTTTGTGTCACGTTAGCGTTGGAGATGGTGCCGTCGGGTCTGACGACAAACCGGACGCGTACTGTCCCTTCAATACGGTCATCGATGGCTGATTGAGGGTAGTGGAGATTCTCTTTCAAGAAAGCTATCAGGGAGTCTCTGCCGCCAGGGAAGGAGGGTGGTGGAGTCATGACCACCGCACCCATGATCACATCGTCGTCAGGCTGGGTGGATTCCAGTACTTTTGGGGCGGATTGTGTTGAGTCTTCCTTGCCAGGGGATTCCGGGCTCCTTGCGACCATTCCGTCCAGCTCGGGGTAACGGAAGGTGTCTACGGGACACGGAGGCGGAACGCTTTCCCAATCCATCTCCTCCGGACCTGAACTGTCATCATGTGTGTTGGACGAGTCGGAGCACGCCGGGCGGAATTCTTCGTCCAGTAAAACTGTGTCATCTAAGTTAGGATTCCTCTCCGAAGGGTTCGCCGGGGACGATGGGCCCGAAGAACATGCGCTTCCGGACGCCAGCGCCATGGAGAGCCCTATGATCTTGATGGGGGCGCCCATCTTTTGTCTTGCGCTCAGTTGCCGTTCCAGGTATTCACGCTCCTGCTCGCAGGCGGGGCATGTGCCTGCGCAGTCACCCTTATGTGTGCAATGTATAGGGGAATAGTCGATGCCGTTGGCCTTCGCGATTTGCCTACGGATGCCCTTCAGGTATTCGCATACGGATTTCCCTTTTGCCATAAGCCTCGAACCTTTCCTTTGGTTTTATCTCGCCGTAATTCTACAAATCTCCGTCAGTACGTTCACTGCGGAAACCATGGAGCGGATTGGGATGTACTCGTATCTGCTGTGGAAGTTCATGCCGCCCGTGAAGATGTTCGGGCAAGGCAGGCCTTTGAAGGAGAGTGTCGCGCCGTCGGTGCCGCCGCGGATAGGCGTCGGTTTAGGGATGACGTTGCAGTTCAGCATGGCCTCCTTGGCGATGTCCACGATGTTCATGTAAGGGAGGAGTTTTTCCTTCATGTTGTAGTATTGGTCTTTGATATGGAGGTCGATACCACCTCCGCCGTGCTGGATGTTGATGAGTTCGCAGTTCTTCCTCAGCAAATCCTTCTTGTATTCGAAGCGAGCCTTGTCATGGTCGCGTATCAACATCTTCAGGTAGCCGCTTTCCGGGGTGCAGCGCACCTCCAATGTGTGGAAGAAGCCCTCGTAGCCCGAAGTCCTTTCCGGCACTTCCGAGAGAGGCAGGGAGCTCTGTATGGCGGCCGCTATTCTCGCCGCGTTGATCATCTTGCCCTTCGCCTCGCCAGGGTGGACGTTCTTGCCCGTGATATGGATCTCCGCCACCGCTGCGTTGAAGTTCTCGTATTGGATCTCTCCGATGGCGCCGCCGTCGACCGTGTAGGCCCATTGCGCGCCGAACTTCTGGACGTCGAAACGGTCTGCGCCCCTGCCGATCTCCTCGTCAGGCGTGAAGGCTATTTTAATCTCCCCGTGCTGGATGGTCGGGTCGGTCTGCATCAGTTCGACCATGGTCATGATTTCGGCGATGCCCGCCTTGTCGTCCGCACCGAGGAGGGTCGTTCCGTCGCTCACGATGACGTCCTGGCCTAGGAAAGCCTCCATTTCGGGGAAGTCCGCCATGGAGAGGGAGATATTCTTTTCCGTGTTGATGATGACATCCGCACCGCTGAAGCGGACGATTTTAGGCTTCACATCCTTTCCTGATGCCTCCGGGCTCGTGTCCATATGGGCGATGAAGCCGATGACGGGCGCGGGCTTGTTGATGTTGGAGGGGATAGTGGCCATGACATATCCGTTCTCGTCCAGGGAGACATCCTTGGCTCCAAGTTTGTTCAGTTCGTCGACCAGGTAATTTGCCAATACGAGTTGACCTTGGGTGCTCGGGCAGTTGGTACAGGATTCGTCGGATGTGGTTTCCATCGTGACGTACTTCATGAAGCGGTTGATCAGTATGTCCATACACGTATTATATTTAAGATTAGAAACGTAAAGATAAGAAAAAGAGGGGAAGAAAACAAAAATAGGAGAAAAAAGTTTTGCCAAAACGTTTGTGGAATAAAAAAAGAATCTCTATTTTTGCGGTCGCTTTTTGAAGACTAATATAAAACATTAAAATAAATTATGATTGTAGTTCCAGTAAAAGAAGGCGAGAACATCGAGAAAGCCTTGAAGAAGTTTAAGAGAAAGTTTGAAAAAACTGGTGTCATCAAGGAGTTGCGCAAGAGACAACAATTTGAGAAGCCGTCAGTGGTAAAACGTCAGCAGATGATGCACGCTATCTATGTGCAGCAACTGAGACGCACAGAAGAATAAGAGTACGCCTTGACGGGGGCTCGAATTTCGGGTTTCGGCTAAAAAAAAAAGTACGCGCAGGTATTGCGTATTCCAAAATAGTTTTGTATATTCGTACAAAGCTTGTAAGCAATACCTTCTTCGTATGTTGATTGATAGATTTCTGCAATATATAAAGTATGAGAAGGGCTATTCTTCTCATACTTTTGTTTCTTATCAGGCTGACCTATCGCAATTCGAGAAGTTCGTGTTAGAGCGGAGCGGGGCGGAGGAGTTCGTCCCGGACAAGGTAGATTCAAGTTTGGTCAGGGAGTGGATAGTATCCATGATGGAGGCGGGGGTCTCCGCATCGTCGGTCAACAGGAAACTGTCGGCGTTGAAGTCGTTCTTCTCCTATCTATGCAGGATGGGGGAGGTGAGGAAGAACCCCATGAGCCAAGTGGTCTCGCCCAAGCGGCAGAAGCGGTTGCCGAAATTCCTTCGGGAAGAGGAGATGACGGAGTTGTTCTCCGGTCGTGCCGACATATACGGTGAGGGTTATGAGGCGGTTCGTGATGAGTTGATCATGGAGACCTTTTATACGTTAGGCATCCGTCTTTCCGAGTTGATAGCGTTGAAGGACACGGACGTGGACCTTCGGTCGCAGACCGTATTGGTCAACGGAAAGAGGAACAAACAGCGCTATGTGCCGTTTGGGGAGTCGTTGAAGAACTCGATGCTGGCGTATCTGTCCGTTAGGGACGAGGCGGTGCCCGATAGGACGGGTCACTTCTTCGTGCGACCCAATGGGGAGCCGCTCTATCCGATGTTGGTCTACAGGATTGTCCACCGTTGCATTACGGCAGTCAGCACCCTTTCGAAAAGGAGTCCGCACGTGCTCAGGCACACGTTCGCCACGGCGATGTTGAACAACGGGGCGGACTTGGAGGCGGTGAAAGAGTTGTTGGGGCATGCGAATCTGGCAGCGACGGAGGTATACACGCATACAACTTTCGAACAGTTACAAAAGAATTACAAACTAGCTCATCCGAGAGCTTTAAATTAAGGAGGAAATGACCATGGAAGTGAATGTGAAAGCGATTCATTTTGACGCTACAGTGAAGTTGGAAGAGTTCATCCAGAAGAGGATTGTGAAGTTGGAGCAGTATTCGGACAGGATTACGTCTGCGGATGTCACTCTTGAGTTGGTTAAACCTGAGACGACTGAAAACAAGAAAGTGATGTTGAAAGTTTTGTTGCCGGGGAACGAATTGGTGGTCTCCAAGACCGCGAACTCCTTCGAGGAGGCGTTCGACAATTCGATGGATGCGATGATACGTTCGGTATTGAAAACTAAGGAAAAACAGAATGACGCAAAAAAATAGTGCGAAAATTTTGCGGAGATAAAAATAATGTCTACATTTGCAAGCCGTTTCGAGAAACCCTCGGACGGCTTGTTTTGGGAATGCCTCTTTAGCTCAGTTGGCCAGAGCACGTGATTTGTAATCTCGGGGTCGTTGGTTCGAATCCGACAAGAGGCTCAAGGAAAACTCCTTTGTAATATAAGGTGTGGCCAGTTTTCTTAATCGGGTAGTTACCAGAGTGGCCAAATGGGGCAGACTGTAAATCTGCTGGCTCTTGCCTTCGGTGGTTCGAATCCATCACTACCCACAACCCATGCGGAAGTAGCTCAGTTGGTAGAGCATCAGCCTTCCAAGCTGAGGGTCGCGGGTTCGAATCCCGTCTTCCGCTCGTGTTGCCTATGTAGCTCAGTGGTAGAGCACTTCCTTGGTAAGGAAGAGGTCACGGGTTCAACTCCCGTCATCGGCTCAAATCTTATACTTGGATTTTACATTAATAAATTAAATAATTATAATTATGGCAAAAGAACAATTCGACCGTTCCAAACCGCACGTAAATATCGGTACTATTGGTCACGTAGACCACGGTAAGACTACTTTGACCGCTGCTATCTCTAAAGTTCTTCATGACAAGGGATTCGGTAAGGAAGAGATCAAATCATTCGATCAGATCGATAACGCTCCTGAGGAGAAAGAGCGTGGTATCACCATCAACACCGCTCACATCGAGTATGAGACTGCTAACCGTCACTACGCACACGTTGACTGTCCAGGTCACGCCGACTATGTGAAGAACATGGTGACTGGTGCCGCTCAGATGGATGGTGCTATCATCGTGGTTGCCGCTACTGATGGTCCGATGCCTCAAACTCGTGAGCACATCCTTTTGGCTCGTCAGGTGAACGTACCTCGCTTGGTTGTATTCATGAACAAGTGTGATATGGTTGACGATCCAGAGATGTTGGATTTGGTTGAGATGGAAATGCGCGAATTGTTGGGCTTCTATGAGTTCGACGCCGACAACACTCCATTCATTCGTGGTTCTGCACTCGGTGCATTGAACGGCGAGGCTCAATGGGTAGACAAGGTGATGGAGTTGATGGACGCTGTTGATACTTGGATCGAGCTTCCTAAGCGTGACATCGATAAGCCATTCTTGATGCCAGTTGAGGACGTGTTCTCAATCACTGGTCGTGGTACTGTTGCTACGGGTCGTGTTGAGACTGGTATCATCAAGGTTGGTGACGAGGTTGAGATCATCGGTTTGGGCGCTGAGAAGTTGAAGTCAACTGTAACAGGTGTCGAGATGTTCCGTAAATTGTTGGATCAAGGACAAGCTGGTGATAACGTAGGTTTGTTGCTCCGTGGTATCGACAAGGATCAAATCAAGCGTGGTATGGTGCTTTGTAAGCCAGGCGAGGTTACTCCTCACACTGAGTTCAAGGCTTCTGTATATATCTTGAAGAAGGAAGAGGGTGGACGTCACACTCCATTCCACAACCACTACCGTCCTCAATTCTACATCCGTACTTTGGATGTGACTGGTGAGATCTCTTTGCCAGAGGGAACTGAGATGGTTATGCCAGGTGACAACTTGGAGATCACCGTTAAGTTGATCTGCCCAGTTGCATGTAGCGAAGGTCTTCGTTTCGCTATCCGTGAGGGTGGTAGAACCGTTGGTTCTGGTCAAATCACTAAGATTATCGACTAATCAGACTATAATCAGACCCCCTCTCCGAAAGGGAGGGGGTTGTTTACGGGAGTAGCTCAGTTGGTAGAGCACTGGTCTCCAAAACCAGGTGTCGGGAGTTCGAGCCTCTCCTTCCGTGCAAAAACAGTAAAGAGATGGATGCTGTAATAAATTATATCAAAGAATCATACAACGAGCTTGTCTATAAAGTTTCTTGGACGAAAAGGAGCGAGTTGGTCAGTCATGCAGTAGTTGTTCTTATTGCTTCCCTACTTATTGCGCTGGTCATTTTCGCCGTGGATAAGACTTTCGAGGAAATCATGAGTAGAGTTTACAATCTTTTGTCGTAATTAAAAGGGTAAAGCATGTCTGAATCAGGAAAGAAGTGGTATGTTTTGCGTGCCATTAGTGGAAAGGAAAGCAAGGTTCGTGAGTATATTGAGAGCGAAATCAAGAACACGGACCTTGGTAAGTATGTCTCACAGGTTTTGATTCCTACAGAGCGTGTTTATCAAGTTAGAAATGGCAAGAAGATCTCTAAAGAACGTAGTTACCTTCCTGGCTATGTCTTGGTCGAGGCTGAGCTGGTCGGAGAGGTTCCTCATCGTTTGTCCGAAATGCCTAATGTAATAGGTTTTTTGGGCGATGGTTCCAAGAAGATTAACGAGCCTGTACCTTTGAGACAATCTGAAGTGAATCGTATTTTGGGTCGCGTCGATGAGATGGAGGACCCTGAGAGTGATTTGCAGACGACGTTCGCTGAGGGCGAGACCGTGAAGGTTACCTTTGGTCCTTTCAGTGGCTTCAACGGTGTGATCGAAGAGGTCAACACCGAGCGTAAGAAACTCAAGGTGATGGTGAAAATCTTCGGAAGAAAGACTCCACTAGAGCTGGGCTTTATGCAAGTGGAAAAGGAGTGATTCCTTTTCCCATATAATCAATTTTAATTATTAGTAAAATGGCTAAAGAAGTTGCTGGATTTATCAAGTTGCAGATAAAAGGTGGCGCGGCTAATCCTTCTCCCCCGGTAGGACCGGCTTTGGGTTCCAAGGGTATCAATATCATGGATTTTTGCAAGCAATTCAATGCGAGAACCCAAGATAAGGCTGGAAAGGTTTTGCCAGTTGTCATCACTTACTACGCTGATAAGTCTTTTGATTTTGTCGTTAAGACTCCTCCGGTAGCTGTTCAATTGCTGGAAATCACTAAGCAAAAGAGCGGATCCGCTGAGCCTAACCGTAAGAAAGTTGCGGAAATCACTTGGGAGCAGGTGAAGGCGATCGCAGAGGATAAGATGACTGATTTGAACTGCTTCACGGTTGAGTCCGCCATGAAGATGGTGGCAGGTACCGCAAGAAGTATGGGTATCAGTGTAAAGGGCGATTTTCCTGGTAAATAATTTTTAATACTTCAATTGAAATGGGTAAACTTACAAAAAACCAAAAGTTAGCTTTAGAGAAGATTGAAGCAGGAAAATCTTACTCTTTGAAGGAGGCTTCGGCTTTGGTGAAGGAAATCACTACCACGAAGTTCGATGCTTCCGTTGATATTGATGTACGCTTGGGCGTTGACCCAAGAAAGGCAAACCAAATGGTTCGTGGCGTCGTTTCATTGCCTGCAGGTACGGGTAAGTCCGTGAGAGTCTTGGCTCTCTGTACTCCGGATGCTGAGGCTGATGCAAAGGCTGCTGGAGCTGACTACGTTGGTCTTGATGAGTATATCGAAAAGATTAAAGGTGGTTGGACAGATGTTGATGTAATCATTACGATGCCTTCCATCATGGGTAAAATCGGTGCGCTGGGTAGAGTTTTGGGTCCTCGTGGCTTGATGCCGAACCCTAAGAGCGGTACTGTTACCAATGAGGTTGGTAAGGCTGTTAAAGAGGTTAAACAAGGAAAGATTGATTTCAAGGTGGATAAGAGCGGTATCGTTCACACGTCTATCGGTAAGGTGTCTTTCACCGCTGATCAGATTATGGAGAACGCGAAGGCTTTCATCGACACGTTGATTAAGTTGAAACCTACTACTTCTAAAGGTGTCTATATTAAGAGCATCTTCCTTTCGAGTACTATGAGTCTGGGTATTAAAATTGACCCTAAAACAGTTGATGAAATTTAATATTTAGGAACATGAAAAAGGAAGATAAAGGTGCTGTTATAGAACAGATTTTTGATAATCTCAATCAATATGCTCACTTCTACATCGCTGACGCTGCCGGTTTGACGGCCGACCTGACCAGCGATTTGAGACGTGCTTGCTTCAAGAATGACATTAAGCTTTTTGTCGTTAAGAACACTTTGCTTAAGAAGGCGTTGGAACGTAAGGGTGATTTCTCTCCTTTGTTCGCTAGCCTCGAGGGTCCTTCCGCATTGTTCCTGTGTGATACGGGCAATGCTCCTGCGAAATTGATTAAGGAGTTCAGTAAAAAGAATCCTTTGGCTAAGCCAGCTTTGAAGGCTGCTTACGTCGAGGAGAGCTTCTATATCGGCGCAGACCAGTTGGACGCTTTGGTCAGCATCAAGAGCAAGAACGAGCTCATTGGGGATATCATTACATTGTTGCAATCGCCTGCTAAGAACGTTATTTCCGCTCTTCAGTCAGGAGGTTCAACTATCCACGGCGTGTTGAAAACACTTTCCGAAAGATAATTTTTAATAGTTAATAGATTATAAACATTTTTAATAGATAAATAAAATGGCAGATTTGAAAGCTTTTGCAGAACAATTAGTTAACTTGACAGTTAAAGAAGTTAATGAACTTGCTGAAATTTTGAAAAACGAGTATGGTATCGAACCTGCTGCTGCAGCTGTTGCTGTTGCTGCTCCTGCTGCTGGTGGTGCTGCTGCCGCTGAGGAGAAGTCTTCTTTCGACGTTATTTTGAAATCAGCTGGTGCTAACAAGTTGGCTATCGTTAAGTTGGTTAAGGAGTTGACTGGTCTTGGCTTGAAAGAGGCTAAGGATATGGTTGACGGCGCACCAAGTGCTATTAAGGAAGGTATCGCTAAAGCTGATGCTGAAGGTCTTAAGAAACAACTCGAGGAGGCTGGAGCTGAAGTTGAACTTAAATAGTACAGGTTCTGGCAACAGAACTTTGGTTTAGAACCTTTACACAAGGTTCTAAACCTTTTTATGTCTATATTCTTTTTTGAGTTCACTTAATATCTTCGATAAATGTCTTCTATTGAAAATAAACAGAGAGTTAGTTTTGCCTCTGTCAAGAAACCGTTCGAGTATCCGGATTTTCTTGAAGTGCAATTAAAGTCGTTTAGGGATTTCTTCCAGTTGGACACCCCTCCTGAGCAAAGGAAAAACGAGGGCATGTACAAGGTTTTCGCCGAGAATTTCCCTATCGCGGATACGCGTAACAATTTCGTCCTTGAATTCTTGGACTACTATATCGATCCTTCCCGTTATACGATCGACGAGTGTATCGAAAGAGGCCTTACGTATTGCGTGCCTTTGAAGGCTAAGTTAAAGTTGTATTGTACGGATCCTGACCATGAGGATTTTGAGACAATTATCCAAGATGTCTATCTGGGACAAATCCCTTATATGACGGACAAAGGAACCTTTGTCATCAACGGTGCTGAGCGCGTCGTCGTTTCTCAGTTGCATCGTTCTCCGGGCGTTTTCTTCGGACAGAGCATGCATGCGAATGGAACGAAACTCTATTCCGCTCGTATCATTCCGTTCAAGGGTTCATGGATCGAGTTCGCTACTGACATCAACAATGTCATGTACGCCTACATCGACCGTAAGAAGAAATTACCGGTTACCACGCTCTTGCGTGCCATCGGATATGAAAGTGATAAAGATATTCTCGAAATATTCGGCCTGGCCGAGGAAATCAAGGTTTCCAAAGCTGGCTTGAAGAAGGTGGAGGGCAGAAAGCTCGCCGCTCGTGTCCTCAAGGCTTGGGTCGAGGATTTCGTTGATGAAGATACGGGTGAGGTCGTTTCCATCGAACGTCACGAGGTCGTTATTGACCGTGAGACGATCCTGGAAAAAGAACACCTCCAAATGATTCTCGACTCGGGCGTGCAGACAATCCTGCTCCACAAGGAGGACCAGAACCTCTCCGACTACGAGATCATTTACAATACTTTGCAAAAAGATTCCAGCAACTCCGAAAAGGAGGCTGTTTACTATATCTACCGCCAACTGCGTAACGCCGAGCCTGCGGATGAGAACGCCGCCCGCGAGGTGATCCAAAGTCTGTTCTTCTCCGAGAAACGTTATGACTTGGGTGAGGTTGGCCGTTACAGAATCAACAAGAAATTGGGTCTCAAGACTGACATGAGCGTGGGTGTCCTCACCAACGAGGATATCATCGAGATCATCAAGTACCTGATCCAATTGATTAACTCCAAGGCTGATGTCGATGATATCGACCACTTGAGCAACCGTCGTGTCCGCACGGTGGGCGAGCAACTGTACAACCAATTCGGCGTCGGTTTGGCCCGTATGGCTAGAACAATCCGCGAGCGTATGAACGTCCGCGACAATGAGGTGTTCACTCCGATCGACTTGATCAACGCGAAGACGATCTCTTCCGTCATCAACTCTTTCTTCGGAACGAACGCCCTCTCCCAATTCATGGATCAGACGAACCCGCTTGCCGAGATCACTCACAAGCGTCGTCTCTCCGCCCTCGGTCCTGGTGGTCTTTCCCGTGAGCGTGCGGGCTTCGAGGTACGTGACGTGCACTACACGCACTACGGTCGTCTTTGCCCTATCGAGACGCCTGAGGGTCCGAACATCGGTTTGATCTCCTCTTTGTGTGTCTACGCTAAGATCAACGACCTCGGTTTCATCGAGACTCCTTACCGTATCGTGAAGGACGGAAAGGCTGATATCTCTGAGAACGGTGTACAATATATGACCGCTGAGGAAGAGGAAGGTAAGATTATCGCTCAAGGTAACGCCGCACTGGACGAGAACGGTAACTTCTTGTCTGATAAGGTGAAGGCCCGTAAAGAGGGTGACTTCCCTGTCGTTCCTCCTTCCGAGTTGGATTTGATGGATGTCGCTCCGGCGCAGATCGCCTCTATCGCGGCTTCCCTCATTCCGTTCCTCGAGCATGACGATGCGAACCGTGCGTTGATGGGTTCGAACATGATGCGCCAGGCTGTTCCTTTGTTGCGTACCGAGTCCCCTATCGTGGGTACCGGTATCGAGGCTCAGTTGGTGCGTGACTCTCGTACTCAAATCGCCGCTGAGGGTGACGGTGTCGTTGAATTCGTCGACGCTAGCGTCATCAAGGTACGTTACGATAGAACCGAGGATGAGGAGTTCGTTAGCTTCGACTCTTCTCTGAAGGAGTATGTTATCCCTAAATTCAGAAAGACCAACCAAAGCACCACGATCGACTTGCGCCCTGTCGTTACGCGCGGACAACGTGTCACGAAGGGTCAGATCATGACGGAGGGTTACTCCACCCAAGGTGGTGAGTTGGCTATCGGTAAGAACCTTTTGGTTGCCTTCATGCCTTGGAAGGGTTACAACTACGAGGATGCCATCGTTATCAACGAAAAGGTATGTAAATACGATATATTCACTTCAGTCCATGTCGACGAATACCAATTGGAGGTTCGTGAGACGAAGCGTGGATTGGAGGAGTTGACCGCTGATATCCCGAACGTCAGCGAGGACGCTACCCGCAACTTGGATGAGAACGGTATCATCCGCGTGGGTGCCTTCGTGGAGCCTGGCGATATCTTGATCGGTAAGATCACTCCTAAGGGTGAGTCGGATCCTTCTCCTGAGGAGAAGTTGCTCCGCGCCATCTTCGGTGACAAGGCCGGCGACGTGAAGGACGCTTCCTTGAAGGCTACCCCTTCATTGCGTGGTGTGGTTGTCGACAAGAGATTGTTCTCTAAGGCAATGAAGACCCGCAAGTCTCGCATGAGCGACAAGGCGATCCTGCCTAAGATCGAGGAGGAGTTCCTGGAGAAGGCCGCCGAGCTGAAGGGTATACTCGTGGAGAAGCTGCAAATGCTGACCAGCGGAAAGACTTCCCAAGGTGTGAAGGATTTCTTGGGCGCTGACGTGATCGCGAAGGGCGCTAAGTTCTCCAAGAAGGCTTTGGAAGAGATCGATTATACTACTGTACAATTGAGCAAGTGGACATCCGACGCTCATAAGAACGATATGATCCATGACTTGATCATGAACTATATCAGAAAATACAAGGAGTTGGATGCTGTGAACAAGCGTAAGAAGTTCAACGTCATGATCGGTGATGAGCTTCCTGCCGGAATCGTTCAATTGGTTAAAGTTTATATTGCTAAGAAACGTAAGATCCGTGTGGGTGACAAGATGGCCGGTCGTCACGGTAACAAGGGTATCGTCTCTCGTATCGTTAGACAGGAGGATATGCCTTTCTTGCCGGACGGAACCCCAGTGGACATCGTGTTGAACCCGTTGGGTGTGCCTTCCCGTATGAACTTGGGTCAGATCTTCGAGACCGTGCTCGGATGGGCTGGTATGAAGTTGGGCTGCAAGTTCGCTACGCCAATCTTCGACGGTGCTACTTTGGACGACTTGAACGAATGGACGGACAAGGCTGGTCTCCCAAGATACGGTAAGACTTACTTGTGCGATGGTGGCACAGGAGAGCGTTTCGACCAACCTGCGACTGTCGGTGTCATCTATATGTTGAAACTGGGTCACATGGTCGACGACAAGATGCACGCACGTTCCATCGGTCCTTACTCGTTGATTACTCAACAGCCTCTTGGTGGTAAGGCGCAGTTCGGTGGACAGCGTTTCGGAGAGATGGAGGTCTGGGCTATCGAGGCATTCGGTGCGTCCCACGTCCTTCAGGAGATCTTGACCATCAAGTCAGACGACGTGACGGGTCGTGCCCGCGCGTACGAGTCGATCGTCAAGGGCGAGCCTATGCCGCCTGCAGGTATTCCAGAGTCTTTGAACGTGTTGTTGCACGAGTTGAGAGGTCTGGGCTTGAGTATAACGCTTGAATAATTAGTATAACTCTTTTCAATATAAAATATGGCTTTTAAAAAAGATAATAAGATAAAGAGTAATTTCACTAAGATTACCATTGGCTTGGCTTCTCCTGAGGAGATTCTCGAAGAGTCAAGTGGTGAGGTGTTAAAACCGGAAACCATCAATTACAGAACCTACAAGCCTGAACGTGACGGTCTGTTCTGTGAGAGGATTTTCGGTCCGGTGAAGGATTACGAGTGCCATTGCGGTAAGTACAAACGTATCCGTTACAAGGGTATCGTGTGCGACCGTTGTGGTGTGGAAGTCACCGAGAAGAAGGTGCGTCGTGAGCGTATGGGACATATCCAGCTCGTCGTTCCGGTAGCGCACATCTGGTACTTCCGCTCTTTGCCAAACAAGATCGGATATTTGTTGGGTATGCCGACAAAGAAATTGGATGCGGTTATCTATTATGAGCGTTATGTTGTCATTCAACCAGGTATCATGGAGAGTGAGGGCATCGCCGAGCAGGATCTGCTCACCGAGGAGGAGTACTTGGACATCGTGGACAAGCTCCCTAAGGAGAACCAGATGCTGGAGGATACCGACCCTAATAAATTCATCGCGAAGATGGGTGCTGAGGCTATCTACGACATGTTGCAACGTGTCGACCTCGATTCCCTTTCCTTCGAATTGAGGAACCGCGCTGGTCAGGAGTCTTCCCAACAGCGTAAGACCGAGGCTTTGAAGCGTCTTCAGGTGGTGGAGGCTTTCCGCGCATCTAACGGTAAGAACAAGCCTGAGTGGATGATCGTCAAGATCGTCCCTGTCATCCCTCCTGAGTTGCGTCCGTTGGTTCCATTGGATGGTGGCCGTTTCGCCACTTCCGACTTGAACGATTTGTATCGCCGTGTTATCATACGTAACAACCGTTTGAAGAGACTGATCGAGATCAAGGCTCCTGAGGTCATCCTCCGTAATGAGAAGCGTATGTTGCAGGAGGCTGTCGACTCCTTGTTCGACAACTCCCGTAAGTCTAGTGCGGTGAAGACGGATGCTAACCGTCCGTTGAAGTCTTTGTCAGACTCCTTGAAGGGTAAGCAAGGACGTTTCCGTCAGAACTTGTTGGGTAAGCGTGTTGACTACTCCGCTCGTTCCGTTATCGTCGTTGGCCCTGAGTTGAAGATGCATGAGTGCGGTTTGCCTAAGGATATGGCAGCCGAGCTGTATAAGCCATTTGTGATCCGTAAGCTGATCGAGCGTGGTATCGTCAAGACGGTGAAATCCGCCAAGAAGATCGTCGATCGTAAGGATCCAGTGGTTTGGGATATCCTCGAGTACGTGATGAAAGGTCACCCTGTTCTCTTGAACCGTGCCCCGACATTGCACCGTTTGGGTATCCAGGCCTTCCAGCCTAAGATGATCGAGGGTAAGGCTATCCAATTGCACCCGTTGGCTTGTACCGCGTTCAACGCCGACTTCGACGGTGACCAGATGGCCGTTCACTTGCCTTTGGGTAACGAGGCTGTCTTGGAGGCTCAAATGTTGATGCTCGCTTCCCATAATATCTTGAACCCTGCGAACGGTTCGCCTATCACGGTGCCTTCTCAGGACATGGTGTTGGGATTGTACTATATCACTAAACCACGTGCCGGCGCTTTGGGCGAAGGCTTGACCTTCTACGGTGTGGAAGAGGCTCATATCGCCTACAACGAGAAGAAAGTGGCTCTCCACGCGCCTATCAAGGTGATCGTGAAGGACTTGAACGATAAGGGCGAATTGGTGGACACGATGGTCGAGACGACTGTCGGACGTCTGATCTTCAACGAGAACGTGCCGCCTGAGGTGGGTTACGTGAACACGTTGATTACCAAGAAGTCCCTCCGTGACATCATCGGTAACGTGATCAAGGTTTGTGGTGTGGCTCGTACGGCTCAGTTCCTCGACGATATCAAGAACCTCGGTTACTACATGGCCTTCAGAGGTTGCTTGTCATTTAACCTCGAGAACGTGATCATCCCTAAGGAGAAAGAGGAGTTGGTACAGAAGGGTTATAAGGAGGTTGAGGAGATCATGAACAACTATAACATGGGCTTCATCACCTATAACGAGCGTTACAATCAGATCATCGACACTTGGACGCACATCAACGCCGAGTTGTCTAACATCTTGATGAAGACGATTTCTTCCGATGACCAAGGATTCAACTCAGTATACATGATGCTTGACTCCGGAGCCCGTGGTTCTAAGGAGCAGATCCGTCAGCTGTCCGGTATGCGTGGTTTGATGGCTAAGCCTCAAAAAGCGGGTGCCGAGGGCGGTCAGATCATCGAGAACCCAATTCTTTCCAACTTTAAGGAGGGTCTTTCCGTGTTGGAGTACTTCATCTCTACGCACGGTGCTCGTAAGGGTCTTGCCGATACCGCCTTGAAGACGGCCGACGCAGGTTACTTGACCCGTCGTCTTGTTGACGTATCCCACGATGTGATCATCAACGAGGAGGATTGCGGTACATTGCGTGGTCTGGTTTGTACGGAATTGAAGAATAATGAGGAGGTTGTTGCCTCTTTGTATGATAGAATTTTGGGTCGTGTCTCTGTTCATGACATCATCCATCCATTGACGGGCGAGGTGATTGTCCGCTCTGGTGAGGAGATCCGTGAGGATGCGGCTCAGATCATCCAAGACTCTCCGATCGAGCGTGTTGAGATTCGTTCGGTATTGACTTGTGAGTCTAAGAAGGGTGTCTGTGCGAAGTGTTACGGACGTAACCTCGCAACGGGCCGTCTGGTTCACAAGGGTGAGGCTGTCGGTGTCATCGCCGCCCAGTCTATCGGTGAGCCAGGAACTCAGTTGACACTGCGTACGTTCCACGTCGGTGGTGTCGCCGGTAACATCGCCGCTGAGTCTGGTATCGTTTCCCGCTACGAAGGTAACGTTGAGATCGACGAGCTTCGTACGGTTGATTCGGAGGACGAGAACGGTAATCCAATCAAGATCGTTGTGAGCCGTTACACTGAGATGCGTATCGTGGATCCTAACACGAAGATCGCTCTTACTACGGCCAACATCCCTTACGGTGCTAAATTGTACGTTCAGGACGGACAGAAGGTTTCCAAGGGTGACAAGGTCTGCGAGTGGGACCCATTCAACGCTGTGATCATCACGGAGGTGGCTGGTAAGATTTCGTTCGACAATGTCATCGAGAACGTTACTTACAAGACTGAGTCCGATGAAACAACCGGTTTGAAGGAGAAGATCATCATCGAGTCCAAGGATAAGACGAAGGTGCCTGAGGCACGTATCGTGGATTCCAAGGGTAATGTTGTGAAGTCTTATAGCTTGCCTGTGGGCGCCCATGTCATCGTCGATGACAAGGATAACGTTAAGACAGGTCAGCTCTTGGTTAAGATCCCTCGCGCCGTCGGTAAGGCGGGCGATATCACGGGAGGTCTCCCTCGTGTCACGGAGTTGTTCGAGGCGCGTAACCCATCCAACCCGGCTGTCGTTTCTGAGATCGACGGTGAGGTGACCTTCGGTAAGATCAAGCGTGGTAATCGTGAAATCACTGTCACTTCCAAGACGGGTGACGTTCATAAATACCTCGTTCCATTGTCTAAGCAGATTTTGGTACAGGAGAACGACTATGTTCGTGCTGGTACTGCCCTTTCTGATGGTGCGATCACGCCTTCGGATATCTTGGCGATCAAGGGTCCTACCGCTGTTCAGGAGTATATCGTGAACGAGGTGCAGGATGTGTACCGTCTGCAGGGTGTGAAGATCAACGATAAGCACTTCGAGGTGATCGTGCGCCAAATGATGCGTAAGGTCGAGATCGAGGATGCGGGTGATACTCGCTTCTTGGAGAAGGAGATTGTTGATAAGCTCGAATTCATGGAGGAGAACGATAGAATCTACGGCAAGAAGGTTGTGACCGATGCGGGTGACTCTGAGAACCTGAAACCTGGTCAGATCGTGACTGTCCGCAAACTGAGGGACGAGAACAGTATGCTGAAACGCCGTGACTTGAAGCCAGTTGTGACGCGTGACGCTGTTCCTGCCATCTCTTCTCAGATTCTTCAAGGTATCACACGTGCCGCATTGCAGACTACCAGCTTCATGTCTGCCGCTTCATTCCAGGAGACCACGAAGGTCTTGAATGATGCCGCTATCCGTGGTAAGGTGGATTACTTGGAGGGTATGAAGGAGAACGTGATCTGCGGTCACTTGATTCCTGCAGGTACGGGACAACGCGACTTCGATCGTCTGATCGTGGGTTCTAAGGAAGAGATGGAGCCACTCTATGGACCATCTTCCTCTAGCTTGGAGCCTGCTTCCGAGAACGAGGACGAGATCTAAAATGGATTTTTAATTTGAATGTGATAGGGGAGGACTGACTGTTTAAGTTGGTCCTCTCTTCGTAAAAACAGTATACGAATATGGAAGATCAAAATGACAAGAAACAGTTGAGCGTCGAAATTAGCGAGGCTGTCGCAGAGGGCGTTTATTCTAATATGGCGATCATATCACACTCCTCCTCGGAGTTCGTGATCGATTTCCTTCGCGTCCTTCCGAACACTCCGAAGGCAAAGGTGAAGACACGCGTCATCCTGACACCTGAGCATGCGAAGCGTATGATGCTTGCGTTGCAAAATAACCTGCAGAAGTATGAGGAACGGTATGGAACGATCAAGGGGGATGTGGATCCCCGCAATGCTATGCCGTTTAACTTCAACACTTTCAATGGTGGTGAGGCGTAATCCTCTTTTATAAGCATTAAAAAAGCCATTCCCCAATGATGAGGAATGGCTTTTTTGATAACCGGTTGTTGCCGGCGGTGTGCTTTTATCGAACAATCACACGCTCCGAGGTCTCTCCCGCTTTTACGATGTAGAGGCCTGCTACCACAGGAATCTCCGTATAAGGCTCTGCTATTGTGCGACGGAGGATTAATTGTCCTGCTGGGTTGAATACGCTTATATCGCCCGTGAAGCCTTCAATGATGATCGTTCCTTCTGACGCATATATCTTCGTGATGACAGGTGATGCGTTGGTTGACAAGGATGCCCTTTCATTCCAGAAAGTATGGCAGAGGGTCCCATCGTATTTGAAGTAGTTCCATGTGACATCCCAACCTTCCGGTTTCTCTTTCATGTCGCAGTAGATGGCTTGCTTAGGTTGCTCCTCATCGACTAACTTTTCGCAACCGTAGAATGTGTTTGCGCCAATCTGTGTGACGGACTTCGGTATCTGAACGTTGATCAGGTTTTTGCAGTAAGAGAATGCCTCCGTGTCTATTGAGGTGACGGAATTTGGTATAGTGATGGAGGTGAGCATACTACAGAAATTGAAGGCATTTTTCCCGATGTATGTGACGGAGTTCGGAATGGTAATGGAGGTTGCCTTTGAACGTCTGAACACATTCTCTTCGATGTATTTGACGGTGTTAGGAATGGTGATTACCGAATCCGTTCCGAAGTACCCGATCAGATGTTCTTTCTCCTTGTCACCGTATATGAAAGGCTCGTCGATCAAGTACTCCTCCTTGTTTTTGTACAAAACAATCTTAACATCACTGAGGGCTCCCTCATCCAAGACGAGGGAAGTGGAGTCCTCTATGATTATGGTTAGATACTCGCAATCGTGGAAGGCTGTTGGACCGATGTGTTTAACAGATTCTGGTATTTCGAGTAGATGCAGACTCACGCACTCGCCGAAGGCGCTTCCGTCGATGGAAGTAACGCTGTTAGGAATTTCTAGTTGAGCCAACTTTCTACAGTAGGCGAATGCGAACTCTCCGATGGAAGTGACGTTGCTTGGTATTGTGATGGACTTCAGATTTTCACAGAAGAAGAACGTTTCACCTTCTATGGTGGTGATGGAGTCAGGGATGTTGGCAGTGGTCAAACTCCTACATTCATAGAATGCTTTTCGCCCGATGGCGGTTACAGTGTTGGGAATGTCGATGGAGGTTAGTTCGGCACATTCATGGAATCCCCCCTTTGCGATTGCGGTGACCTTATATTTCACTCCTTCGTATTCCACTTCCGCAGGAATGGTGACGTTCCCTGAGAGTTCTGTGCTATTGGCGCTTACGGACACCTCTCTTTTCTCTTCGTCCGTTATCTTGTACTTCAGGTTGTCGATGACAAATGCCTGTTCTGTGGCACCTGAACTTGCCCATACGACGTTGAGGTTGAGTCTGCCACCGTCATAGTCGTGGAATAAGTCCCAGCCTTCCGGTTCCTCTTCCACCTCGCAATATATGGCGTTCTCTGGATGTTCCGGATCCTCCAGTTTAGGACACCCTTCGAAAGCTCCTTCCTGTATTGTGCTGACAGATTTAGGAATATAGACGTAGGATAGGTTCGTGCATTGGAAAAATGCTCTTTCTCCAATGGATTTGACGGAGCTAGGGATTTCAATGCGTGTGAGGCCTTCGCAATAATCGAACACTCCCGCGGCTATCGACTCCACTGAATCTGGTATTTTGAAGGTGGACAGACTTTTGCAACCTTCTAATAAACAAAGTTCCAGTGTTTTGATGGTGTTCGGCAATGTGATGGAGGTCAAGTCCCCGCAATATGCGAAGGCGAACTGGTTGATGATTGTGACGGAGTTTGGGACGATAATTTCTGTCAGTTTCGCACAGCTACTAATTGCATAAGAACCAATGTATGTGACGGAGTCAGGTATTGTGATGGAGGTTAAACTTGAGCAGAAACTGAATGTGTTGTTCTCTATCCTTTTGATGGGACTGGATGGGGAGATGTTGATCGTCTCTAATCCTTCGCAATAATCAAATGCATATTCCCCAATGGAGGATATGGAGTTAGGTATGTCAATCGTCTTTAATCCTATGCAATACTGAAATGCATATTCCCCGATGGAGGTTACCTTGTATTTCACCCCTTCATATTCCACTTTCGCGGGAATGGTGACATCCCCTGAGAGTCCTATGGCGTATGCGGTCAGGGCCACCTCGTTCTTCGCCTCGTCCGTAACTTTGTACTCCAGGCTGTCGATGACAAATGCCTGTGCTATGGCAGGAAATGCCAATAAAGTGAGACAGGCGAACCAATGGGTCAGGTGCCTTCTTGCTGTTTTTGTAAATAATTTATTCATGCTGCTCTTGTTTTTGGGTTAATAAATTGATTTTAAATCTCTCGTATTCCATTGTCTACGTTCACCACTAATCACCCTAAACTAACGTCTCGAATGGAATGAATCCTCCAAATATATTAATTTATTTCAAAAGAACATAATAAGTAGATGATAAAATTATCCTTGTCGCACGGATTCGTTGTTTGGACAAGTCGGAAGATGGTCCGACAATCTGCGCCTTCCCAGCGTTTATTCTGGCATAGTAAGGTGTGATTTTTTAATTGACGTCGTCGAGCTGAGTTTCTTAATTCTTAATTCCCTTGCTCTCCAGCACCCAGACGCATCTCCCAATGGTATTCCATTGGTTCGTTCCAATGAGGGTTTTGCATTCTATAATTCGACTCTGTGGTGACAAGGATCATTCCATTGGCTCCTCTTGCCCCCAGTTCCGTACAAGCGGGATTGGAGGGTCTCACCACCTCCACGTAGGCTACTTCGGACAAAGGCAAGGTGGATATCTCGCTCACTTCGAGTCCATCCACGAAATAGATAGGTTCTAAGCTCCCGTTGAATGTGGTGGCGACATTGCTTCTTGGCACCTTGGCGTTGATGGCGGCGAGCGTCATGCTTTCCCCTGTCCTTTCAAGTGACTCTTTCATGTATATTTGTCCGCTATGTTCGCTCGTAGGCTCAAATGGCGCCCTTCTCTGAACGACGTCCACTCTGTTTTTGTCTTCTTTAATGACGAATTCGACGCACCCTTTCATGGGAACGAAAGAGGCTTTCCCACTGGTTGCGGAGTATAGGACGAGTGTGTCCTGTCTGGGGTCTGTGTCCTTCAGCGAGAACCTCCCTTTCTTGTCGGGTTGGGTGTTCTTCCCTGTCCGTTTGTTGACGATGGAGACGTCTCCCTTTTTGTAGGGGGTATCGGAGGTGTATTGCCCTGTGATGGTCTCCGCATTCGCGAGGAACGGAAGAATGCCTAAGGCGAAGAGGATTGCCGTGCTTTTCATGGTGAGGTACGTTTTAGGGTTTGTGTGCTATTGGGGAATGAGCGTCAGCACCATTTTGAGGCCGAGCTTAGGGTGTTCGATGGTGATGACTTGTTCGTCGAACACAGCATTCATCTTTTTGAGGAAACTACCGTTCTGGAGGACGTGCACGATGCCGTTGTCCTTGTAGTAGAACATGTAGTTGTTCCCTCCGCTCTTGGTGTTCACGCTGTAGCCCCATCTGCTTTGCCCTTTCAGGGGCATGTAGACGGTTCCGGGGAAGTTCTCCGGCACGTCGACCATCAGGAGGCTCTTGAAATCCTTTTCGAGGATCTTCATCACGACCTTCTTGTTGAGTTGCTCCATGCAGCTGTTCACGGCGAAACTATCCTGCGAGACGGAGAAGTCGAAGATGGGCACCCCGAATTGGGTCATCATGATGAGGCGGAATTTACGGGGGTCTTGCGTCTCCCGTGATAAGGCTAATACGCCTGTGATGCTCTTGTCTTTGAAATCCACTTGGGCGGAGTAGTACCGCGCCGCTTCATATTCGTCAAAAACAGGCATCAGGTTGGAACGGTGCATCTTGACGGAGGTGGTAGGACGCAAACCTGATTGGTTGAAGATCTTGGGCGTGCAACTTGCCAACCCCGCCAATGCTGCCGTTAGAAGTAATATCTTCTTTGTCATCTAATCATTATTTGATCGAGAAGACTGAATCGTCTATCGAAACATTTTTCTGCTTGTCGGTGAAGACGTACTCCGAGTAGTCGTTCTTCGTCTGGTTAGGCTTCAAAGCCTCTGTCATGCGCATCTTCAGCACGGTGAAGTCTGACGAGTCGAGGTAGAGATCCACTCTCTCCGCGTATTTCTTGATGTCGGCGCTCTGAGGCGTGATCACGACCAGATAGTCTGAACCCTCGACGAAGTACTCCATCTTGTAGTTGGAGCCCATGTTGGAGATGTTACCGCTCATGCAGGCGGAGATCACCTTCTTCAACTCTCCCATCATCGGATTGGACTTGGCGTCCATTACCATTGGCTTGCCGTTGGCGTCCATCATCAGCTTGTCACCATTCATGACCAAGTTCTGTTTGATTGGCAATAGGAACTCCAGTTTCACCTTGTCATTCTTCTTGTAATAGAACTTGCCGGATGATTTCATGGTGCTGGACATCACGGAGATATATTTCACAAGCGTGAAATCGCTCTTGATGGAGGATATCTTGGCTGCGCTGGATTGCATCTTTCCCTTCAACCCGTTCACGTCTGCCACGGGCTTCGCTGCTTGTACCAATGACAAAGACAATGAAGCCAGCATTGTTGCTGCGATGACTAAAATTCTCTTCATAATCTTTAAAATTTAAGTTTGACAATAGCTTTATCGCTCATGTATCCACCTTTGCTTGTGGCTTAGGTGTAGAGTCCACCGTTGACAGCGATGGTCTGTCCGGTGATGTAGGACGCCGCATCCGACACGAGGAATCCGACTGTCGCCGCGATCTCCTCCGGTTCTCCGAAACGGTTCATCGGAATTTGGGTCTTCAGAGAGGCCTCGTCCAAGTCGTGGGTCATGTCTGTGCGGACAAAACCAGGCGCCACCGCGTTGACGGTCACTCCCTTGCGGGCAACCTCTTGCGCCAATGCTTTCGTGGCGGACATCACCGCACCTTTGGCGGCGGAGTAGTTCGTTTGTCCCGGCAATCCCTTCTGACCGGAGAGGGAGACCATGTTCACGATCCTTCCGTGCTTCTTGGTCAACATAGGCTTCAATACCGCGCGTGTCGTGTACATGAAGCCGTTCAGGCTGGTGTTCAACACCTGTGCCCAATCTTCGTTGGACATCCATATCAGCAGGTTGTCGCGGCGTACGCCGGCGTTGTTCACCAGACAATCGATGTATTCGCTCGGATGGGACTCTTGCCAATCGGTGATGGCTCTCTCCACCTCGGCGGGTTGTGATACGTCGAACTTCATGATCTCTCCGTCAGAGCCCTTCTCTTGGACCATCTTCAGGGTGTTCAACGCTTCTGCCTCGTTGGATTGGAAGTTGATGATCACGTAATAACCCATCTCGGCAAGTTTCACTGCGCATGCCCGGCCGATGCCCCTGGATGCGCCTGTCACTAATGCTACTTTCATTGATATAGAAATTATGTTTTTGTTTCTTACTTTTTTAATTCCTTAATCAGGGGTAAATATATATCTTTTTGCGGAATACCCCAACTCAATTCCCCCTATGGCGTGATTCTGTCGTTCAATACGCTTTTTTTGTCGACCAATCGCTTGGGGAGACATGCTTATTCGAAGCGTTTTCCCCGCAAATAGGTTTGCATCCTCGCGATTTCCTCGTACTTGGTCGTGTCGTCCACGAACTTAGGGAAGAAGGCTCTGATCTCGTCGTATATCTTCTTCGTCTTAGGCGACAGCTTTCCCGTTGCTTCCAAGCAGTCTATGCCTTGCACGATGGACATGAAATGGATGGCCATCACCTGGTAGGCGTTGTCCACCACACGCTTCGCCAAGAGGGCGGAGTTGGTTCCCATGCTGACGACGTCTTGGTTGTCGTTGTTGTTCGGTATGGAGTGCACGTACATCGGGTTGGAGAGCGTTTGGCACTCCGCCGTGGTGGAGGTCGCCGTGAATTGGCACGCCTGCATGCCGTAGTTGAGGCCTAACACACCCATGTTGACGAATGGCGGGAGGATGCCGTTGATGCGGTCGTGGAAGAGATAGTTCATCTGACGCTCCATCAGCATGGTCAGCTTGGTGGTGGCGATCTTCAGCTTGTCCATCTCGAACGATACGTAGTCGCCGTGGAAGTTGCCGCCATGGTAGACGGTCTGCGTGTCGACGTCCACGATCGGGTTGTCCGTCGCCGAATTGACCTCGTTCACCAATACCCGCTCCGTGTTCTGCAGGGTCTCCAGTACAGGACCGAGGATCTGTGGCACGCAGCGCAACGAGTAGTAGGGTTGCACTTTATGCTTGAATACGCTTTCGCCCTGGTGACCACCGTCGTAGAGCTCCTTCTCTCGGCTGAGCATGCATTGGCTGCCTGCGCTCCATTCGCGGAGCATCCGGGCGATTTCGCTCTGCCCGGGTTGGCGACGCACCTCGTTGAGCTTCGCCGCCATGAAGTCGTCGTAGGAGGAGGCGATCTCATTGACCATCACCGAGGCGATGACCGCCCATTGCAACAGTCGCTTCGCGTCGAAGAGGTTGACCAGTCCGATGCCGGTCATGAAGGAGGTGCCGTTGGTGACGGAGAGTCCCTCACGCACATGTATGCCTAACGGTTTCAGCCCGAGTTTCTTCAGCACTTCGGAAGCGGGTTGGAATTGTCCTTCGTAGCAGACTTTTCCTTCCCCGATTAGTGTGAGCGCCATGTGCGCCAACTGCACGAGGTCGCCACTAGAGCCTACGCTTCCGTGCTCAGGGATGAATGGGAAGATGTCGTGGTTGATGAACGATGCCAAGAGTTCCACCAATTCGGGGTGTACGCCCGACTCCCCTTGGATGAAGGTGCCGATCCTGGCGATCATGGCCGCCTTCACGTAGATGTTGGGGAGAGGGTTGCCCGCTCCCGCCGAGTGGCTGCGGATGATGTTGTATTGCAATTGGACCCTCTCATCGTCGCTGACACGGTATTGGGCCATTGGCCCGAATCCAGTGTTTATGCCGTAGATGACGCGGTCCTTGGAAAACTCCTCGAGGAATTCGTAGCTCTTACGGACCCTCTCCTTGACGTTGGACGTGAAGGCGATTTTTTGCCCTCCGTACAGTATGGATTCAATATCTTCTATTGAAATATAATCTAATTCTTTCTGCATCCTTTTCTGCAATCTTAATCGTCGCGAATATACGATAATTTGGCTTGGTAGCAAAACCACCACCTGACATCTCGTCAGATGGTGGCTAAAAGTAGTTTTATTTATTGCTAGTGTATGTAAATGTTCGTTTATGAGCTTTTCGCTTCATGTCGCTTTCAGTGTGTATTTTATATAGAGAATTATTCGTTGTTTCCATCCTTGTCTGGACGAGGACCGTGATGTTTAGGACCTCTCTTCTCCCCGTGCATTCCTGCGCCTGGGTGTGGTCCCTTGTGGCAGCCCTTGCGGAACCCGAACATCGGACACGACTTCATGTCGATCAGTTGCTTTTGCTCCTCGATGGTCAGGTTGTCGAAATCAGCCCATTTCTGCTCCAACTCGGCTTTCTTCGCCTCCATTTGGTCGATTTCAGCCTTGCGCTCCTTGATCAGCTCTTTTTGCTCGTCCACTGTGAGGCTGTCGAACTTCATCCATTTCTCCATTTTAGCGTCCATCTCAGGGAATCCGCCTGGAAATTCGCCTCGGAATCCTCCTTTGTGAGGACCACCGTGCCTCGGTCCGTCCGGTCCCTTCTTGTCGCAGAATGGTTTGTCGGGACATCCGGCCTCGATGTTCTCACCCTCTTTGTTCGGGCATTGGCCCTGATTGTTCTTGTCGCAGTTGCAACATGAACTCATGACGATCGCGCTGAATAACGCAGTTGATAAAATAGTAACTAATTTCTTCATTTTATTTATGTTTTAAATTAGTTTAACCTTCTGACACAAATATAGTTAGGCGGAGTCCATTCTGAAAATTGAATCGACGAAACGGTTTGTGGAATCGATGAATCAGGTAGTCTGTTCGATGAATGGTTTTCCTCTTCGTGTTATTTTCTTGTAAATATGCTTTTATTCCTCGATGCCTAGCGCTTCTTTCCTGCGTTTGGAGATTTGCTGCCAGCGAGTGTCGGAGTCCAAAATGTTCAACTGTCGTTCGATTAATCCTTTGATGTCTGCGCGTACCTGTTCCTCCTGTTTCTTCAGCACGTTGTTCAAACTTCTGTCCCGGATTTCCTTGGTCTGTGCGCTGAAGTTTTTCAGGTCTGTGAAGTATTGGTTGATTTCTCCCAAAAGATTTGTCAATGGGGTGGTTTCTCTGCTTCTTGCCAGCTCCATCTGGTCGATTTGTTCCATGGTCTTTCTGAGTGTTTCTCCTACCTTTACGCTTTCGGCGGCATATCTATTCTCCTTGTATTCTTTTTCTTTGGTAAGCCAGCTGGCGACCATCGGTTCCTTTATGAATTGGATGACGGACTTCCTGAGGCTGTCGTATAGGGTGTCTGGTGAATCTTGATGGTGGAGCATAGACTCAACTTCCTCGATGAGTCCCGTACAGTGCCCGCAGATTTCCTTGCCCATTCTGGAGATGAAGTCGGCGAATTCGTTGAATGCGTTGAGGAAGGAGGATACCTCCACACTCTGTATATCCATGATGGACCGTAATGTTTCCGCATTGCCGCAGGCGATGACATGGTAACGTTTCAGGAAAGTCAGCGTGAATTGCTTGAGTTCATTCACCTCGGCGGGAGAGTCGAAATTGTAGAATATCGGCAGTGGTTGGTAGGCAGCCTCCTCTTCTTTGACCGCCTCGTTGTCGATGACGATTTTAGCATTGAATATCTTTTCGGAGATCTCTTCGCCGAAGTTGTCCGCCACGGCGCCCACGAATGTTCCTTGCGTCAGTGTGGAGATTTTCGAGGCAGGTATCATGGTGTCGTTTTGTTCGCTGATGCTGGTCGAGACGCCCGACGAGTTGTAGCTTTGGCTCTTCCTGCGTTGCATGTTCTTGCCGAAACGTTTCTCGAGCTGGGTGGCGGTGTCGCCCGTCACTTGTCCGCAGAAGAGGTTGCCTATGGTGTTGATGATGGCTTTCGCCTCCTTCTCGCCGTAGTCGCGTATCAACTGGGTGAAGTCCTGGTAGCCTAAGCAGACGGAGACCTTATTAGAGCGGGCGGTGGCGATGAGGTTGTCCAATCCTCTGAAATAGATGGTCGGCAACTCGTCGATGATCAGGGAAATCGGGTGTCTTCCCTTCTTGTTGATGACCTTCACGATGCGTCCGTTGTATAAGCCTAGGGCGGTGGCGTAGATATCCTTCTTCTCCGGGTTGTTGCCGACGCAGAGCACCTTAGGCTCGTCTGGATTGTTGAGATCCAGCGTGAAGTCGTTCCCCGTCATCACCCAGTAGAGTTGAGGCGAGCTGATGCGGGAGAGCGGTATGCGGACCGATGCGATCTGCCCTTGCAGTTGGTCCTGCGCACCGCCTTCCCAGGCCTCCATGAAGGCGGACATGTAGTTGACGAGGCTTGGGTTCATGCTCATCAGCGGTATGCAGTCGCTGTATTTCGCGTTGATCCATTCGATGACGTGCGGTAGCGTGCAGTATTTGCCCCCTTCGACCTCCTTCAGGTACCAGATGGAGGCGGTTAGGTAGTTGATGGGCGACTCCACGAAGAAATCGCCTTGCTTCTGCGCCCAGCTCTTGTTGAGGTTCAGCATGATGGTGTAAGCGCTGTCGTAGGCGTCCGTGATATCGTTCATGAATGAAGGATGGATCGGGTTGCAGCGTAGAGATCGCCTGGGATCGTCGAAGTTGATCACGCAGAATTTAGGCTTCACGCCGTACTTCGCCTTGAATGATTCCTCGTTCCATTTCATGTGGTTGTAGACGATGGTGGAGAGATCCGGGAATTTGAAGTCGTAGCAATACATCGTGAAGTTCTTCTTCATATGCTGGCGGATGAACTCGTTGATGACCGCATAGGTCTTTCCTGAGCCCGGAGTGCCTAGCACGCTTGTCGCGCGGAACGGGTTCACCACGTTGATCCAGCCCTCACGGTCCTTCCCTTTGAATCTGTATTGCGTCTTCAGGTTGACGGAGTAGGGGTTGTCTATCAGTTCCTCGTTCTGTTTGAACGACTCCTCGTTCTCGCTGTTCGTTTCCTCGAAGGAGCGGCTCACCTTGTGGATGTAGTTGCCTCCGAAGATGAAATAGAGGATACCGATTCCGCTGATGAGGATATAAGCGATGGTCTTAATGATTGGTTGCGGAATCCTCAGCATGGCAGGACTGAGCACCACGAGGAAGAGTCCGAAGGCGATGATGCACCAGCCCTCCGTGCGTATAGGTTTGATTTTGAGCACCATTTTCCCGTTGTCGTTCTCTTCCATCACACGTCCGTTTTCTCCTCTATTGATGATGCCCAGCTTTTCGAGGCAACCGCAGATAGGCGAGATGAGTGGATTCATTTGGATCTTCTCCTCTTTTTTCCCCCGTTCAGCCCATCCGTAAAAAGCAATGAATAGGAGTGCGATGAAAAGTGTGATGTATATGGAGCCGAACAAGTGTAGCTTCTGGTTCACCAATTGGAGGAAATGGTATGTTTTTTCGGTGAAGCCATGAGGCAGTAAGGCTACGAAAAATGTGTGGCAATACCAGTATATGTTCAGTAGGTAAAATATAATTCCGATTGCTCTTGAGAAGTCAATCGTTTTCTTTAATCCGTCTTGGTTTTCTTGCCCCATGGAAGTCTGGTTGATATGTTTATTATTGTAATTTCTGCAAAAATAGAAAAAAACTCAATATGTTCATCCTTTATCCGTGTGTTTTTTGTGTATTTTATGCGTATTTTTATTGCCGTCATATTTGTTTTTCATGTAGGTACGAGCCTTGTAATGTGAAAGAAGGTTAAAAAGAAAAAATATTTTAAAATTATGTTGTATAACATAAAAATTAACCATACCTTTGTGGCGTGTTTTTCATGGTATTAGATTTAAGGTTAAAATTACGAGGTTGGGATGTCGGGATGACATCCTTCTTTGTTTTATGGCAGAGACGGTTTAAGTGTTGTCTTTATGTGTTGAATGAAATAAACCACATGTGGCTTTTTATGAATTTTTAAGTACAAAACAGTGGTGTGAGTTTCCCCAATATTATAAAAATCTTTATTTTTGCACGTTTTTGGTTTAGAAGCAAAATAATGATGTTGATTTATCGTTTCTTTTCCAAGAACCAATTGGATAAAAAAATGAAGCATCGAAGACAAAAATTCGGAACATACATGTTGCTCGTGTTGATGGTAAGTCTATGTACGAGTGTTGCCCAGGCGCAGGATCGCTATGTGGGAGAGTTTGGGTTGTTCGGAGGTGGCTCGTATTACAATGGAGATGCGAATTCGACGAGGGTGTTTTACGAGAACCGTTTGGCTTTTGGTGGTTTGTTGCGTTATTTCATCAATGATCGTGGCGTTTTGAAGTTGGATGTCATTCGTGGCAAGGTAGCCGGTGACACGCGGAACTTCGACAACATGTTGCCATATGGTCAGCAGGCTTCCTTTGAGCAGAATTTCTGGGACATTGGCATACAGGTCGAGCATAATTTCCTGAAATATGGTTTCGAGAGTTGGGACAGGGAGATTAAGAGACACACGCCATATGTGCTGATTGGCCCGGGTCTGACGGCTCACGAACATTGGAGGGGTAATATTTTGGCGTTCAACGTCACCTTTGGTGTCGGTTATAAGTTTAAGCTGTGGAAACGTTGGAATCTTGGATTCGAATGGTCCATGCGTAAGTTGTTCATAGACAATTTCGATGTGGTGGACAATGAGAGCAAGATCCTGAATGATCCTTATCGGGTAGGTCACAGCGCATTGAAGAATAATGACTATTATACTTGCGCCGTCGCTTTCATCTCGATGGACCTCATCCGGAGGAAGTCAAAGTGCAATGTCTTAAGGAGATGATATGGATTTAAAGGAACAAATTAATAAGGAGAGAATTCCCCAACACGTGGCCATCATTATGGATGGTAACGGTCGATGGGCGAAATCGAAAGGACTGGATAGGATTTTCGGTCATCGCGAGGGCGTGGATTCCGTGGATAAAGTGATGGAGGCAGCTTCCGACTTGGGAGTGAAATACATCACTTTATATGCTTTTTCCACCGAGAATTGGAACCGTCCTGAGCAAGAGGTGAACGCCTTGATGGAAATACTCTCCCAAGCGTTGAAGAAATATATCGAGAAGATTTCCAAGAACAATGTCAGGTTAATGGTTGTCGGAGACAAAAGCCGGTTGTCGCAGCTGACGCTGTCGAACTTGAGCGAGGCGGAGCAGATGACGCAGGGGAACACGGGGTTGACCATGATCCTGGCCATCAGCTATTCTTCCCGGTGGGAGATCGTTGAGGCTACCAAGCGTATCGCGTCCGAGGTGAAGGCTGGGTCCTTGAGCATCGAGGCGATCGACGAAAAGGTCTTCTCCAACCACCTCGCCACGTCGGGTATTCCTGACCCTGATTTGCTTATCAGAACCAGCGGTGAGCTTCGCATCAGTAACTTCCTGATGTGGCAGTTGTCCTATTCCGAGCTCTATTTCACTCCTGTTAGTTGGCCGGAATTCAAGAAAGAACAGTTTTTTGAGGCAATCATCGATTACCAAAAGCGTGAGAGACGTTTTGGCAAAACAAGTGAACAATTGTCGTAGTATATTAGAAAAATAGAATGAGAAGATATTTATACATCTGCATTTTTTCCCTCATCCCGGTTTTGGCGTTCTCGACAGTTCGGGGTGTTCGGGTGGAGATGGATGAAGATAGTATTCGTCGGGTTGACGTAAAGGATTCCGTTGTCGTCGAGACGGAGGATCCTCAGATTTCGTATTCGTCGGTCGCAAAGGAATATACTATCGCTGGTATTGATGTGGTGGATGCAGGTAATTATGATAAAGGTGTGCTTATCGGTTATTCGAAACTCAAGGTGGGCGATAAGATCAAGGTGCCGGGTGAACAAATCACGAAGGCGGTGAAGCGTTTTTGGAAGCAAGGGCTCTTCTCTGACGCTAAAATCTATGCGGATAAGATCTCTGGTGATAAGGTTTGGCTGAAAATCGAGCTTGAGCAGAGGGAACGCATCTCGGAAATCAATATCACCGGTGTGAAGGAGAAGAAGAAGGAGGACATCCAAGGTGCGATAGAATTGAAGAAAAACGGTATTGTGACGCCGAATTTGGTGGCCCGCACGAAGGAGGCTATCAAAAAGCATTTGAGCGGGGATGGGTACCGCAATGCGGAAGTGGAAATCAACACGAGAGCCGACCAGAACAAAAAAGGTTTCGTGATTGTTAATATCGATATCGACAGACGTGACAAGGTGAAGGTGCATCGTATCTACATGTCGGGCTTGGAGCAGATGAAGGAGTCGAAGGTGAAGCGTGGCATGAAGAAGACAAAGGAGAGAAAACTGGTTAACTTTTTCAAGTCGAAAAAATTTATCGATGCGGAATATGCGAATGATAAGGGACTGGCCATCGAGAAGTTCAATGAATATGGATTCAGGGACGCCCGCTTGATCAGCGATAGCGTTGTGGTCTATAAAGAGAACCGTGTGGATGTGTACATGAACTTCGAGGAGGGCAAGAAATATTATTTCAGGAATATCAGTTGGGTGGGGAACACCATCTATTCAAGCGACGTGTTGACTGCCGCTTTGGGCATCAAAAAAGGTGATGTCTACAATCAGAAATTATTGAACAATAGGCTTATGGCCGACGAAGACGCCATGTCTAACCTCTATTTGGACAATGGTTATCTTTTCTTCAACGTGGACCCTGTGGAGGTGAAGGTGGAGGGCGACTCCATCGATTTGGAGATGCGCATCTATGAGGGCCAGCAGGCTGTCATCAACAATGTGGTCATCAAGGGAAACCATTCGATCAATGAGAATGTGGTCCGCCGTGAGTTGCGCACGAAGCCGGGTGAGCTTTTCAGCAAGACGAACCTCCAGCGTTCCGCACGTGAGTTGGCGGCGACAGGACACTTCAATCCTGAGAAAATGGATATCCGTCCTGAACCTAATCCTGAGAATGGAACGGTGGATATCGTATATAATTTGGAGCAAAAGAAGAATGACCAAGTGAACCTCTCCTTTGGTTGGGGACAGGCTGGTGTGACGGGTTCCCTCGGTTTGAGTTTCTCCAACTTCTCCATCAGTAATGTCTTTAACAAAGAGGCGTATCGTCCGTTGCCGGAAGGTGATGGCCAGAGCCTTTCCCTTTCGCTCTCGACGAATGCGAAATATTACACCTCCGCCAGCATCGGCTTTACGGAGCCTTGGCTCGGAGGAAAGAGCCCTACATCCTTCTCCACTTCCCTGTATTGGTCGAAGCAGTCGGGCGTGAACAGCAGGTTTTATACGGACAATTACTACAACAGCCTGTTGTATGATAATAGCAACTATAGCTCGTATGCCGCGGCTGTGGATCGTGATAAGTATATCATGACGATGGGTGCCTCTGTCGGCATAGGTAAGCGGATGGATTGGCCGGATGATTATTTCTCCATGTATTGGGAGCTCGCATACCGCCACTATTCTTTGCAGAATTGGGCGTTGTTGGAGATTTCGGACGGTTCCGCCAATAATTTTAACGTGGCGGCCACTTGGAGCCGTAACTCGTTGGATAACCCGTATTATACGAGACGTGGATCAAAATTGTCATTGATGGCGCAGGTTACTCCTCCATATTCATTGTTTAGTGATAATAAACGTATTTACTCGTTGGTGGACCGTTACCGTGCGGGGAATCCAAGCGAGGAGAACAGAGGATTGTCTGATGATGAGTATCAGGAGATGCAGCAGGAGTTGTATCGGTGGGTAGAGTATTGGAAATTGGAGTTCAAGGCGCAAACCTTCACCCCGATTTCGTCTAACCAGAAATTGGTCCTGATGACGCGCGCGGAGTATGGTTTCTTGGGATACTATGATTCGTATCGCCGCTCTCCGTTTGAGCGTTATTATGTGGGTGGTGATGGTATGACCGGGTATAGCTATACGTACGCCACCACTGCTATTAAGGTTCGTGGATACGACAATGGAATTTTGACGCCGAAGGACCCTATCACAAGGCGTGAGGCGGGTAATTTATATACTAGATTATCGCTGGAGTTGCGCTATCCTTTGATGCTTGAAACCGCCACAACTATTTACATGTTGGGCTTTGCCGACGCAGGTAATGCATGGCGTGATTTCTCCGATTTCAAACCGTTCGATTTGAAGCGTTCCGCAGGTGTCGGCGCGAGGATCATATTGCCGATGATAGGCTTGATCGGAGTCGATTGGGGCTACGGATTCGACCTTCCGCATGATTCGGGAGGTGGAAGCAACTTCCATTTCGTGATTGGACAGGATTTTTAGTCTTTGAAGGTAATAATTGTTATTAATATATGACGAGTATGAGAAAACTGATTATGACATTGTTGGCGGTTGGTGCGTTCTGTTGCGCATCCGCCCAGAAAGTGGCTGTGCTTGACATGGAGTATATCTTGAAGAATATCCCAATGTATGAATCTGCGAACGAACAGTTGAAACAAGTCTCTGAGAAATGGCAGAAGGAAGTTGAATCTAAAAATGAGGAGGCTAAGGTGCTCTACAAGAATTATCAGACGGAAGTCGTTTTCCTCTCTGATGAGATGAAGGTTAAGAAGGAGAATGAGATCGTCGCCAAGGAAAAAGAGGCCAATGAGTTGAAACGTAAATATTTCGGTCCTCAGGGAGAATTCTTCAAAAAGCGTGAAAGTTTGATGAAACCTATTCAGGACGAGGTGTATGTTGCGGTGAAGGATGTCTCCGATACGAAAGGTTACACTGTCGTTTTGGATAAGGCGAGCAGTTCTAACCTCATCTATTTTTCTGTCAAGGTGGATATCAGCGATGAGGTGTTGACGAAGTTAGGATATGCGAAATAATTCGTAACTTTGTGCGCTAAAGGTTTTAGATAATTCTTTAATGTAAATATTATGTATAAAAAATTAATCGCTTTGTTATTCTTGGCTATGCCTGCTTTCGGTATGGCACAAAACACTCAGATCAAATTGGGTTATTTGGATGTTCAAACCTTGTTCCTCGCCATGCCGGATGTTCCGAAGATTGAGGCTGCTTTGAAGGACCTCGCTACACAGCATGAGGGTGAGATCAAGAGAATGGAGGATGAGTATACCCGTAAGTTGACAGAGTACAAAGATGGTGAGGCAAAGTGGGACGATGCCATCAAGCAGAACCGTATGGAGGAGATTCAGATGCTTCAGCAGAAGGTTCAACAATATTATCAGCAGGCTCAGGCTCTCTTGCAGCAGAAACAGGAGGAGCTGCAAGCCCCAATCCGCGAGAAGATGCGTAAGGCGATCGAGGAGGTTGGCGCTGAGAACGGGTTCCTTTATATCTACGATTTGAACACGTTGCTTTACAAGTCTGCTGACGCTATCGACGTTACTCCGTTGCTCAAGAAAAAATTGGGTATCAAGTAATTGTGAATTTTGACAATAGAAAAGAGGACATTGTGTCCTCTTTTTTTTTCTAAAAAATTGTTCCCATGGCTCTGTTTCCTAATCAGTCTGGCCCAATCGGCGTTTTCGACTCAGGTTATGGTGGTCTGACCATCTTGTCGGAGATTCGTAAGCGTTTGCCCGAATATGATTATCTCTATTTGGGCGATAATGCGCGTACACCGTATGGTACACGCTCCTTCGATGTCGTGTACGAGTTTACCCGCCAATGTGTCGAGAAACTATTTGAGTTGGGTTGCCCGCTTGTCATCTTGGGCTGTAACACGGCTTCGGCCAAGGCGTTGAAGTCCATTCAGATGTATGACTTGCCGAAATGGAACCCTGACCGTCGTGTTTTGGGGGTCATCCGCCCTACCATCGAGCAGATTGGGGAATATACCCGAACGAAGCATGTCGGCCTCTTCGCCACCATAGGAACGGTGCAGTCGGAGTCGTACCCGATCGAGATCCATAAGCTCTTCCCGGAGATTGTCATCTCTTCCGTGGCTTGCCCGCTTTGGGTGCCGCTGGTGGAGAATTCGGAATACGATTCGGATGGCGCGGATTATTTTGTGAAGAAATATGTGGACCAGTTGCTGGCGAAGGATGACCAGATCGATACGGTCATCTTGGGTTGCACGCATTACCCTTTGTTGTTGCCTAAGATCAGGAAATATCTGCCTGCCCATATTCGCATCATTTCGCAGGGTGCGATTGTCGCCTCCAGCCTGGAGGATTACCTCCGCCGCCATGTCTCCATGGAGGAACTGCTGACGAAGGGAGGCTCCTGCCAGTTCTTCACGACGGAGTCGGAGGAGAAGTTCAAGAAGTCTGCTTCCGTGTTCCTTTCGGAAGAGATTTCAGTGCGCCACACGCAGCTTGATTAGTCGCCAGATAGGGGCGTTGCGTGCGCCTGGGAGGTTAATTCACTTGGGAAGGAAGGATCCCGAACTGGTCCTTGAATTTCTTCGAGAAGTAGGATGGGTCGCTGAACCCTACTTCATAGGCTATCTCTGAAATGTTTTTGCCGTCGTTATGATCTTGTAGCAGTTGGAGGGCTTTGTTGAGCCGGTACTCCATCACCCATTCCATCGGTGTTTTGCCTGTCAGTGCCTTGATTTTCCTATTCATTGTCGGTTTGCTCACCATGAGGGCTGAGGCCAGGGAGTCTGGCGAGGTCTCGCTGTCTTGGTATTTACTCCTGACCACATCGGCGAAGGCTTGCAGGAACGGGTGGATCGATTCTTCCTGTCGGGTGTTGTCCATTGCGCTCTTCACCTTGCTTGTCATTGTCCGCTGAAGAATTACTTTTTGTTGTTCTTGTTTGATTTTCAGTATATTAGTTAATTTTAGCAATAGTTCGAGTTGGTTGAACGGTTTGGCCATGAAGTCCACCGCCCCATAGATCAGTCCTAATAGGCGGTCGGTCTCCTCGTTCTTGTCGGATACGAAGAGGATAGGGATATGTTTCAGGCTGTCGGAGGAGAGAAGCCTGTTCATTTCTCCGCTCATGGAGTTCCCCATGTCGCAGACGATGATGTCCGGGGCCAACATTTCTATGGATTCGACCGCCTTGTCCCAGTTCTCCGCTTCTTTCACGTGGATGTAGTTGCTCAGCATGTTCTTGATTCCCCTTTTTGTCTCAGGGTCCATGCCTATCAGTAGCAGCAGGTTGTCGTCCAGCAGTGCCTTGTCGATCACCAATTCGACGATTTCCTCCGTGGTGGTCTCCTCTGTGATGGAAGGGCTTTCTCCCACTACGGAGAACAGCGGATTGTGCAGGTCGTGGGTGAGGGCATGGATCAATTTTTGGCGCTCGTGTCTTGTCTTTTCCAAGAGCGCTGTTTGCTCGTCTATTTCATCCTTGAGCAATGCTTTTTCCTTTTTCAGCCGTATGATTTTTTTGTGCAGGGGGATGATCAGGAGCGAGCCGGCGATTAGCAGCAGGATGGTGCGGAACCACCAGGTGTTCCACCATGGTGGGAGGACGTTTATCGTCAGTTCTATGTGCTTTAGGGGTTTCCCTGCGTTCGATCGGAATGCCTCCACTTCAAGCGTGTAATATCCGGTCGGTATGTAGTTGAAGGATATGACCCTTTTTTCGTCCACGGGAGTCCAGCTGTCCGTCAGACCCTTCAGTCTATAGCGTAGGGTGGCTTTCTCCCTGTAGGAGTGGTCTACGAGGTCCACGTGGAGGTCCACATCGGTCATGCCGTATTTTAGTTCCAGCGCCTTCAGATCGGAGAGGTCTCCTCCCTTTATCAATGGGTTGTTCCCGCTGATTTTCTCTTTCGAGACATACAGTTCCGCGAAGGAAAGATGCTGGATGAGCGTGTCCGGTGCGATATTTTTAGGGTCGAAGGAGTAAAACCCTTCCGCTGTGCCGAAGTATAGCCGTCCGTTGGAATCCTTGTAGCTCGATTTGTAGTAGAACAGGTCTGGGTAATTGCCTGGTAGCCTTGAATATGTTTGGCGATGATAGTCGAAGGAGAAGATGCCGTTGGCGGAGGCGACCCAGAAGTTGCCGTTGTCGTCCCTTCGGATGATTCGGTACGAGTCTTTCGGCATGAAGGAGAGGGTGTCCATCGTGAGGTCATCGGACGAGAAGCGCAGGATGCCGTGGTTGGAGAGGACGAAGAGGTTCCCCTCCTCATCGCAGTCTGCGTCAGCCACAGCGAACGGGTTGTGTGATTTCGCTGCGTAGATTTCGGGGTGGACGACGTGTGGGGTTGTTCCGTCGAATAGCCACAACAGGTTGGTGGAGATGATCCAGCACGATTTCCCTGAAGCGCTCATCACACGGGCGGTCCATTTACTTTCCAAATCAGGGTTGCCCTCGTCTTTTAGGGGTATTCTCCGCCATGGTTCGTTGTTGCGTTTGAGGTATGGGTCATCGTTCGCGGAGCAGGCCCATATGGTGTTGTCCGCTGTCTCGCAGACGTGGAAGAATATCTTGGTCGGGTTGAAGTCTGGCTTGTAGCTGACGGGAGCGGATGTGCCGGATGGTGAGAGGAGGTATAGCCCGCCGCCCCATGTGGAGACATAGATCCCCTCGTGGGTGGAATTGACGCCTAGCACGTTGTCGCAAGGGAGATGGTACTGCTTGATTTCCCTGAAATCGGGCGAGACGGAGTAGACACCGTTGCCATCCGAACCGACCAAGATGTTACCGTGTCCGTCCTCCGTGAAGGAGGTGCAGGCGGAGTGGGGGAACCCGTAGTCTTTCGAGTATAGGATGGTCGAGTGGTCGTCCATGTTGAGCGACCAGAGGCCCGAGTTTTGCGTGCCGAGCCATATGGTGCCGTCCTCACTTTCGATGATGGAGTATATCTTCCTCAGCCCGTCCGTGGGGGCGTTGGTCGGTACCACTTCAGTGAAGGTGGTGCCTTTCGTTATCGAGTCGGCGAACCATAGTCCGTCTCCGTCGGTGGCGAACCAATAGCGGCCGTTCCTCCCTCTCAACATCTTGTTGACGCTGTTGAAGGGGAGGCGGATTTCCTCCTTGATGCGGAAGGCTCCGTCTTGGCATTCCACGATCCAGAACCTGTTGTTCAGGAAGGTGACGATCCATTTGTTTTCCTCCATGGGGTCAATCCCCGTCACAAAACCGCAATGGTCATGTTCCTCATTGAAGGCCTTTAGGGTGTGTCCGTTCGTGTCATATATGCTCAACTGGTTGATGGAGCCGAGCCAGAAGCGGTTGTCATTGTCTATGTGGAGGAAAGAGATGAAGGGGGAACGGAGCGAGTCGAACGCTTGGAAGTGTGAGTTGAATCGTTTGGACAGGCTGTCGTATCGGAAGACTCTTTCGTTCGTGAAGAGGTAACGAGACCCGTCGGAGGCGCATCGCATGCCCTTTATTTGCGAGTATCCTAGGGAGTCCAGCTCTGCGGGCATCATGTCCAGGAAATCATCGATTTTACGGTCGTACTTTTGGAATGTCCCGCTGAAACTACCCACATACACGTTCCCGTCTAGACAGTCCACGTAGTAAAGGTCTTCCCTCTGCATGTTGGGGTACTTGTCCTTCCTGAAATGTTTGAAGAGCTTCCCGTCGAAACGGTCCAGCCCGAAGTCTGTCCCCAGCCACAGGAATCCGGAGGTGTCTTGCGACATGGCGAAGATCAGGTTGGAGGATAGTCCGCTTTCGGTGGTGAAGTGGTTGAAACGCACGTGCGCCTTTGGCCCCATGGAAGCGTAGGAATCCATGAAGAAAATAAACATCCACAATATAAGCGCAATCCTTCTCATTCGTAGAAAAAAGAGAACTGCTACAAACACACTCGGAACAGGTCTTAGGGTTAGTTCGGAGTGCGTATGTGGCAGTCCCCAAGGTACGACAAATCTAGGTAAATCGCAATAAATGTTTAGGAATTGTATAAGGTTATCTGATAAACTTATGGTTAATTCCCGCATCGGTCTTCAGGACGTATACACCTTCTGCGAGGGAAGAGAGATCGTATTCCTGCACTTGGGAGTTATACAGACCTTGGTAAACGGGTTTCCCCACGATGTCGATGATCTCGAAGGAGAAGGCGGAACCGTCACCTCCGCAGATGAGTAGGCGTCCGTTTTGTACGGTCACAGAGGGTTTGTCGGATGTTGTGCCTGACACCTTGTTCTGCTCGCCTTGTTCCTCCTGTTCTTCCCTTTCCTGCATCGCTGCCAATTTCTTCTCCCTTGCCGCATTGAAGAATTCGATCACGTCCGGCACTTTCCCCTTGTTGACCTCATGACCGCTGCTTGTAGGGATGTATTTGCTCTCGATGTTGTTTTTCTGCAGTTCCTCGTAGAGTAGTTGGCTTTGGCATTGTGCTACGATGTTGTCTGCGGAACCGTGTACGAGTATGTATGGAGGATCGCTTGGATCCATGAACGTGACCGCAGTGGCCAAGGCATATATGTCCGGGCATTGGGAGGCGGAGCAGTTGTTCATCATAGGGGAGATGAAACTGTTCAAGTCCATGGCGTTTCCGCAGTTCAGCTTGTCGAGGATTACTGGGCCTGACCAGTCGCACACGGCGTCTACGCTACTGCTGAACTCCGTGAAATTCCCTAGATTACCTTCTATGTCCACGGTCGTGGATCCAACGGTATACTCCTTCACGTTGCGGGATGCGCCCATCATGGTCGCCAAGTGTCCACCGGAGGAGAAGCCGGAGATGGCGATGAAGGTGGTGTCTATCTTCAGGGATTCCGCATTGCCTCTGAGGTAGCGTACCACCGCCTTGATGTCGTTGAGCAGTCCGGGCCATTTCGCCCCCTCATCATTGTTCGCGCGGTGGTTCGGCGTCACGAAGATGTAGCCGGCCTTTACCGCACCCTCACCGATGGAGGTCAGGTCGGCGTTCCCTTTCGAGTTGTTACTGGACCATGCGCTGCCGTAGATGTGGACGATGACAGGATACGACTCCTTATCCTCTTTAGGATAGTAGATGTCCAGTGTGTGGTAACCTTTACCGTCCCCGACATAATTGATGTCCTTTTTGGACGTGTAGGAACTCAATCCGGAAGCACCTCCGCCTCCGAATCCCCAACCTTGAGAGAATGCGTTGAGCGACATTGCGCTGAGCGCGAGTAATAAAAATCTTTTCGTGTTCATGATATTAAACTTTAAGTGCATATAGAGATGTAATACAAGTGTTTTTGTACTTGCCGCAAAGGTATACCCATGCTTTTTTTAAGCTTCGGAAACTGGGTTCAATTAATGGTAATAGAGAGTCAATCCATGCCGATTTATCGGTGGAATCGTGTTTTTTTGAAAAATGGTAGAAAAAATTACGCTGGTGCGCTTATTGGATGAAATGGCTTATCTCGCCGGCTGCGGTGAGTGTCAGTTTGTGCATCGCACGCGTGCAGGCGATGTAGAGCAGGCTGCGGTCCATTTCCGTGTGGTATTCCTTCTCGTTCACGTAAGGCACCACGACCTCGTCGAACTCCAGACCCTTGGCCGTGTGGGCGGTGGTCACGATGATGCCGTTGGTGAAGGCGGCGCTCTCGCTGGAGAGCAGGCACACCTGGTCGGTCTCTTCCGAGAGTTGTTGGTGCAGCTTGATCGCCTCCTTCTCTGTCTTGCAGATGAAGCCGATGGAGGTGGCTTGCCCGATGTGCTCCGCCACGACTCGTTTCAGGTATGCGAGTTCCTCGTCTCCCTTCTTGAAAGGCTTGATGATAGGCTCCTCGCCGTGTCGTTCGATGGCCTGCAGGTCTTCGCTCTTGGAGATTTTCTGTGCGAACGAGGTGATCTCGTAGGAGGAACGGTAGCTTTTGCAGAGTTTCATCACCTCCGCATCCTTCAAGACGTCCTGTATCTGCATATAGGTGGTTGAACTATATGGATTTACGGATTGCAATGCGTCTCCAAGGATCGTCTTCTTGCAAGGGAAGAGGATGGAGAGCACCTTGTACTGTATCGGGGTGTAGTCCTGCATCTCGTCCACCAGAAGGTGCTTGATCGGCAGTTTCTCCTTGACGCCCTCCATCAGGATCTTCAGGTAGAGGAATGGCGCCACGTCCGCATATTCCAGTTGGCGGTTCTTCCCCCTCTTGTAGAGGTCCGGACGACCCAGCCAGTCGTAAAAGGCTTGGTAGAGGGCCACGTCGCTGTTGCCGTCGAACATTTTCTTCAGCTCCGCCTTGATTTTGTTCTTGTCGGTGGTGGAGATCTCCGTGCGGGTGGCCGCCGCGATTTCCCTGGCGATGTCTTTCGCTATCGGTTCGAAACGGTCGCGCATCGGAAGCCTATGGTAGGCTTTGAAGCGTTCGTCGAGGTACTCTTTCGGTACGGGTATCCTGCCCACTTTCAGGTCTGTCGGGTGGAAGAAGGTGTTCTCCACGTGGAGGACGAAGCGGTTCATCAGTTCGATGAACTCCACGGAGGATTTGAACCGTATCCTTTCCACGAAGGCCTCGTCATTCTTCTCCAGGATCTCCGTCACCTGTTCGAAGAAGGTTTGGAACTTATATTTGCCCTGCAGTTGCTTGTTCATCAGTTCTTCGAAACCGCACTCCTCGATGGTCTCCTCGCCGAGTTCCGGCAGCACGTTGGAGATATAGTCCGCGAATACTTTGTTCGGGGAGATGATGAGGATATCCTTGGAGGTCACCTCTCCTTTATGTCTATAGAGGATGTAGGCGACACGGTGCAGGGCGATGGATGTTTTCCCGGAGCCTGCCACACCTTGGATGATGAGGGTCTTCGCCTCCTCGTTGCGTATGATCTGGTTCTGTTCACGCTGAATGGTCGCCACGATGTTCTTCATTCGCTCGTCGGAGGTGCTGCTGAGTTCTTTCTGTAGCACCTCGTCCTGGATGTTGACGGAGCTCTCCAGCATGAACTCCATGACGGAGCGGCGGATGCGGTATTGCCTTTTCAGGGAGATGGAGCCCTCCACGCGGCCCTGCGGCGCGTCGTAGTGCGCCGGACCGGTCTCGTAGTCGTAGAACATGGTGGAGATGGGTGCTCGCCAGTCGTGGATCACGTTCTTGTTCGTTTCCGTGTCGTAGTAGGAGTGGATGCCCACGTAGATGGGTTGGACCGTTTTCTCGCCCTTCTCCTGGAAGTCTATTCGTCCGAAGTAGGGGATCTCCATCATCTTGCGGATTCGTTTCTTCCTCTCCATGATGGCCTCGCTCGATTCCACCGCTTGGCTCACGTTATGGCGCACCGCACTTTTCTCCGCCCGGTCCAGCTCCGATTGGTTCTCCCAAAGGTAGGCTTTGTATTCCTTGAGGTCTTTGATGTTATGGTTGATGATCTCGTCCAGTTTGGTGATGATGATGCCAAGCTTTTTGATGATGCCCTTCATGTAGGCGACTTCTTCCTTCTCCGTTTGATTGAAAACTGACATGTCCGTAAATTTTTTTACAGACGCGAAGGTATAAAACATTCTAGATTGAATTAAGAATTTTGAAACAATAGTTCGACGAAGTCAATTTTGAAACGGTAGCTCGATGTGCCCAACTGCTGAAATGCGATGCTCCACATGGTATATCCCTTTTGTATTCCGGAGGTGTCGCGTATAATTTTTTTGTTTTGTTAACGTAATGTGTACAATGTATTTAAATAATGCTTAATTTTGTTCTGATATTTAAACGAATTATTAATCACTTAAAGTTTTTTTTAGAAATGAAAAAATTAGTGGTATTGGCTTTAAGCCTTATGGCTAGCTTGAGTACATTTGCTGGTCCTCAGAATGACGATAATGGTTTTGGTTTGAAATTTTTTGCCGGATTGCACGGTGACAAGTATGGCCGAGTTGAGGACGTAACGTATAGCAAGGACTATCCAAATGCTTCTCCAACATTGGGTTTTGCGATAGATAATCGCTGGTATGTCGCTAATCCAGGCAAGGTGGGTATCGCCATTAACGCTCGCTGGTTCGACTTCTCGTATGCGAGGGTGAAGCACAAATTGGCACAATACACCTCGAAGACAAAGTTCTTCGACACCAACTTCTTGGGTATTGGTGCTATTGGAACCTATTATTTGGATGACAAGTCGTGTGTTGATTTGTATTACAACATCATGCCTAATGTGATGGTGGTAGCTACTGAAAACGACGTCAATGACGATTCTAGTTGCTCTTTCGGATTCGGAGCTTCCCACAGGGTTGGTGCCGCATACAGGTTTAAAGTGTTCCAGGCTGGTTTCGAGATCAAAGGCGGAAAGTTAGGTTACCAGGATTGGGGAGATGACGTGAGTGATTTTATGGTCGGCAAAAAAATCCGTACAGGTTCATTCAGAATCTTCTTGGGATTCAAGTTCTAATGATTCCAATGCCGCTTGAAAGGGTGGTGAAAAATAAAAAGGAGGCCAATTGGTCTCCTTTTTTTCGTTGTATATGCTTAGTATCATAGGTTTGGTTTAGACTAGAAAAAAAGATGTCATCACGACATCCTTCCTTCAAACCTTAAATCTAATACCATGAAAAACACGATGCAAATATAGTACTTTTATGTTACAAAACATAATTGTTTAATATTTTTAACATAAAATTCTGCATCTGCCGACTCATTTCACATTCCTTAATGCGTGACAGGGGTAAATTTTTTCGTGCATACATGGTATTGTTTGGAAAATAATCAATACATTTGGGTAATTGTTGCACTTTGGGGTTGGCGATTGTGGTGAAGCCGTTATTTGATGAAGAAACGAATAAGAGTATTAACATAAATTGAATACAGCATGAATAAAACGTTTACACCTTCAGAGAGGAGACGTCATCTTCTTTATGGGTTGACTTGTCTCGTGTTTTTAGCTATACCCTCCTTGTCGGAAGCGTTTGTCATTGACAAACTGGAATATACGATAACAGATTCGACAAAGCAGGAGGTCTCCGTAAAATCGCTGGGTTATGCCGATTGGATAGTGGGTGGTTTGGATATTCCTGGTGAGGTCGAGTTCGAGGGCGAGACATATAAAGTCACCTCGATTGGACGCAATGGATTCCAGTATTGCAACAGACTAACCTCTGTCACCATACCAAATACCGTCACGACAATTGGAGAAGCTGCGTTTGAACTATGTGATAGCCTGACCTCCGTCACCATACCAAATTCTGTCACCATAATAAAGGATGCCGCATTTTCCGGATGCGCAAGCCTACGATCCGTTACGATACCTAACTCCGTTACGGATATTCGTGATTATGCATTCCAAAATTGTAGTAATTTGGAAACCGTGGATCTTCCCAAAACCCTCAAATACATCGGTGGATTCGCCTTCTCATTTTGCGGGTTGACCTCCATTACGTTTCCTGATTCCCTCAAGGGTATAGACTGGTTCGCATTCGAGGGTTGCAAGAACCTAACGTCCATTGAGCTTCCTAATTCGGTGACGTATATTGAAACAGGTGCGTTTGAGTATTGTGAGGGCATTACTTCCTTAGTGATACCTAATTCTGTCAAAAGCATTGGGCAAAGAGCCTTTTATCAATGTTACAACCTTACCCGCGTCTATATCCCTATTTCTGTTGAGACAATTCGGGAAGGTGCGTTTGAGAGTTGTGTGAAGTTGATGGATCCTGACCATCCGGAAAACGCCATCTATTGTGAAGCGAAAGAAGAACCGGAGGGCTGGATTCTCTTCTATGGCTATGATTTCCATGGTCTTGGCAGCAAACTGCCGCTCAATGTTCATTGGGGCACCACTGCGGGTGTTAAATTTCTCGCCTCGACGGACGTGGAGGTCTATGGTGCGGAGCAATCCATCGCTGTATGGAACGCCACGGGTGAGATATGCGTTCTCAATCTCGCAGGTCAAATCGTCTGCCAACGCAAGGCAATAGCGTCATATACAGTAATTCCTGTGCAGTCGGGCACATACGTAGTGAGTGTGGATGGCGTGGCCAAGAAGGTCATTGTGCGTTGACGAAAGGATTCTGTGCGCACATAGCGTCGCATCAATGAATAGGGAGGGCGTGCCAAAAGATGATTGGTGCGCCCTTCTTTTGGGTCATTAACAACGAAATGGCAAAGTCCCCTCTCCTCTCTACGACAATCTCAACAGCCAATTTGACATTGTGCCCAAAGTATTAAGGGAATAAGGAAACAATTATTACCTTTGTGGAAACAGTATATTATTTGAGGCTATGGAAATGAATAAGACATACGAGTGTGTGGGCACATGCTCAAGATTCATCAATGTGACGGTGGAAGACGGAATCATCAAGGAGGTTCGTTTCATGGGTGGTTGCCATGGCAACACGCAGGGCATCGCCGCGCTTGTGAAGGGTATGAAGGTGGAGGATGCCATCTCGAGGATGAAGGGCATCGACTGCGGCGGTCGCGGCACCTCTTGCCCGGACCAGCTGGCGCATGCGTTGGAGGCTTTCTTGTAATAGGCTAAGTATTAGATGCTTTTAGAAGAAATAATCGATATAGAAGAGATTGGCACATCCTATTATTTGGGCGATATAGGGGCGAATGAGTATGCATTCCCTAAAGAGGGTTCACTGAAAGTGATAAGTTTGCTTAGGGACAAGATGATCCCAATTCTCGGAGGGGATGTGTACGCGCGTGATGGTGGCACGATAGTCCCGGCTTATGCCAACTGGTTTTACGATTGGCAAGAGTCAGAGCCGTACAGCGATTATGTTATAAGAAGCTGTGAAAAGGCATATGATTTCGTGGCAAATTATCCCTCATGTGACAATGCGCTTTTCGTGATAGTGCCAGGCGACCCTTTGCAATGTAGATAGGCACAAACTTTGTATGCAACACAATAATACACAATTTATTAAGTTTATAAATATAAAATGATATTTATGAAGCACCGTGTTTGTATACTATTCGCAATTTTATTGTGGGGATGTTTCTCTTTCCATGAAATGCAGGCTCAAAGCGCAGCAAAGTACACAAAGTATGTGTACGTGGGTCCGAAAGAGGCAAAAAACGAGACTTTGATCGATGTAGCTCTTGACTGCAAGATTGGTTGTTATAGGGGGGTAATTAAATTCCTGCGTTATGAGAATGGCGATTTTAAGCTCATCGCCTACAGCTATTGCACTAACGATAGCTATTACGCTAAAGATAAAGACAAGGAGATCTTATGGATCTCATGTCGGTATCTCTACAGTAAAACATGTGAGACGAATGATATCGATTTTTCAAGAGGGTGGAGTACAGCATCGGAATTTCAAAAAGTTGAGTGTTTGAAGCCATATTTTTCACTTATATCTGAGGATTTCATGGAAGTCTCAAATGAAAGGAAAATCCAAATGTTGGACTCTTTTATACATGTCCATAAAAAGAGTGGAGATTATGATATTCTAAACGAGAAGGAGGGCAAAGAACTCAATGCTATTTTCCATGACAAAACAAATGGGTTCGATTTCATAGGAAAGAAAGTTGGGTATATTGGATCACATGGGAAACCCGGTGAAAAAGGATATTTTTTGTATAAGACGGTTTTTTTGCCAGAATCCCTTCAATATGCCACGCTCTATCTCTTCGATGAACAGCAAAAGATAGAATCGGGTGGTTACGATGCCGCAATAGTGTATTGGGGAACAGGCCATCTTATCGAGGATGTCATACAAAGATTGAGGCATGATTAGCCACGGCAGCAATCGCAACTGTTGCGGTGACAATTATTTCAGAGAATGATTGGCTCACTTAAAACGGGACAGCAATGAATAGATATGATAAATGAAGCGAAGGAAAATATAGAAAGAGGTATTTCGAAAGGAATCAAAGCATTGGGGTTCAAAAAGAAAAAATACTTCTATTATAAGTTAATTAAACCAAATATCTATGCAACAATAGGTGTTGGGTCTTCTTCTGCATTTCATGAAAAGTGTAGAGCTTACAGCATTCAGTTAGGAATACTCTATGAGAATGTTGAAAGAATTGCATATGAATTAACGGGAATAAATAAACTTGCTTTAATGAAACCCACAATGAGTACGGATATTGGTTATCTGATGCCAGAAAATAGATTTAAGAAATGGGAGTTATCGTATGAATTTTCTAATGAAAAAGAGTTCTCTGAAATGTTTAAGGCAATAGAGACCTATGGAAATGAGTATTGGGAAAAATATTCCAATTCCGATGTTCTTTTTCATGCCTTTTATATAAGAGAAGCAGGAATACAGAATGTCACAAGAGATAAATATCTTCCAATATTATACTATATACGAGGAGAAAAAGAAAAAGGATTGCAAGTTATTGAGAATGCTATTGCAAGAATGGGAACACGTCATACAGACGAAGAATTACGATGGAATCAGAATGAAAACATGGCGATTCTGAGGGCAGGCGAAGGATCTCATATGTCAGCAGAAGAGATGGAAAAGCTGTTGCGTGATAATGGCTCATTTATGATTGTTGCAGGTGACGGAGTTGTTTCTCCTGAATATCTTGAGTTCAGAGAAAAATATATGCAATTAGATTAAATGAAGAAATGACGTTTCCTATGATTAATTGACAGCCTAAAATGTTGAAATTATGAGTTTCGATTTAATGGTATTTGATAGGAAAAAACGGTTTCGTTCCAAAAATGACTTTGGGCGTGGTATTATAAGTTGATAGAATGGTCGGATAACATTGATTATAATGATTATAGACATTCTACGAGTGAGCTTCAAAGTTTCTTAGATATGAAGGATATTGTGCCGCCATTGAATGGAGAGTTCTCTCCTCCTAATGAAGAATTGGGACAAGGAGAATACTAGGAAGCTGACTATTGTTATAGCATGGGGTGCTGTTTATATGGCCTTCGCATGGTCCGATGGACCTCGAGTGCATCCTGTGATAAAAGAAAAAGCCCGTGCGCATGATGTTGCTTTCTTTGACATTACTTCTGGACAGGTCTTGTATCCCGACGGCTTCGTATTAGATCTGAATAAGACTGAAAAGATTTCGTTTTGGCAGAGAATGAAATCATTTTTGACATCATAAAAGTTTCTATTATCGTGGCGGTAACGGCCAAACTGCGATTTACGTCGGGAACGACGGCAAAGAAACCTTGTTTGCTGCGTTGACCGACCGTCAGAACCCCCTCACCTCGGTGATGGACGTTGCGTCCGTTTAATGAAATTAACCATGGAGAATTCGAAAATTAGAGAAAACGTTAGAAGTTTATTAGATAGTATAGAGCTTCGTTTGAAGGAAAACTGTACCAATAAGATTTCTGGAATCGAAGAATTTGTATGTGTGAGAATTAATGATAGTTATAATCCATCCTTAGACAGAGAGCTGTTCTTGTCTGTCCCGTCCGGAGTGAAAATCATGAGTTTTGAGCCCCTTTGTGATTATATAGACTCTGTTCAGGACTCCATCACATGGGTAGATATATATCCTTATAAAGCAAGTGACAGCCATATTTTATTCTTAGTTAAATTGGTTGAACTAGGTGATGTGGAGCAAGAAATAGGTTTCCATGGTTCTTTCCCTTCTTTTCGTCATTACCCTATTTATGGTCAGAAATATGATTTGAATTATTTTTGGGAAATAAGTGATGAGGATTACAAAAAAAGAGAAGAAGAATGGTGTAAAAGAAGCCAAAATATTCTAAGGAAATATGAAAGACAAAAATGGTTTTCCGAACGAATATACAAGTACTTCGGGAAAAAAGTTAAGATGCTGGATTTAGACAAAGAGATGAAAGCCATTAATGTGTTTTCTTGATTTGTATTAAAGCGTCTATCCTCAATACAAATAGCGAATCTTTTTTTTATTAGAAGTGGCGACCGAGCAAGTTCCCGTAGCGGGGCGGCTCGGTCGTTTTTGTTTTAGGGGAGAAGATATGCGGAGGGTCGTGAGGAATGGGCAGAAAAAGAGGTCTATACCATGTCAGATTTTCATGCTCCTTTGGATTTGCCAAACTCTAAAATTATACCTAATTTCGCGGTTAGTTAATTGATGATATCATACATAAACTAAATCATAGATGGTTCTATTTTTCAAGAAAGCGGACGCAGGCTATATAGCTGTTGATGCGGACCAAAAGTTTGACGCTCAGGACTTGGAGAAGCTCACATGGCTCTTCTCCGGTGCGGAGTTCGTCGATGAGAAAAATATTGCGGGGTGGTTTATCGGTCCCCGCCGTGAAATGATCACTCCTTGGAGTACCAATGCGGTGGAGATCACCCAGAACATGGCGCTGAAGGGTATCCGTCGTATCGAAGAGTACTTCGCCTGCAAGGGAAAGGATTCCGAACATGACCCGATGCTGCAACGTGTCTACAATGGCCTGGACCAGACGATCTTCACCATCGACAAGAAACCGGACCCTATCGTTTACATCGAGGACTTGGCCGCCTATAACCAGCAGGAAGGCTTGGCCTTGAGCCAACAGGAGATGGACTACCTGAATAGCGTCAGCGAAAAGATAGGACGTAAATTAACTGACAGTGAGGTGTTTGGATTCTCTCAGGTGAATTCCGAGCACTGCCGCCATAAGATCTTCGGCGGTCTCTTCATCATCGACGGCGAGGAGAAGGAGTCTTCCCTCTTCCAAATGATCAAGAAGACCTCTGCGGAGAACCCTAACAAGATCGTTTCCGCCTACAAGGATAACGTGGCCTTCAACGAGGGCCCTGAGATTGAGCAGTTCGCTCCGGCGACCGGCGACAAGCCTGATTTCTTCGAGGTGAAGAAGATGAAGTCCGTCATCTCCCTGAAGGCTGAGACGCATAACTTCCCGACGACGGTCGAGCCTTTCAACGGTGCGGCTACGGGTACGGGTGGTGAGATCCGTGACCGTCTGGGTGGTGGTAAGGCGAGCTTGCCTATCGCGGGTACGGCGGTCTACATGACCTCCTATCCACGTACGGAGAAGGGTCGCCACTGGGAGGATGTCTTGGATCCTCGCAAATGGTTGTACCAGACGCCTGAGCAGATCCTGATCAAGGCTTCGAATGGTGCGAGCGACTTCGGTAATAAGTTCGGTCAACCGCTCATCTGCGGTTCATTGCTCACCTACGAGCATGCGGAGAACAACAAGAAATATGCTTACGACAAGGTCATCATGTTGGCGGGTGGCGTAGGCTTCGCTAAGCAGAAGGATAGCCTGAAGGGCGAGCCTGAGCCTGGCGAGAAGGTGGTCGTGATGGGTGGTGACAACTATCGCATCGGTATGGGCGGTGGCGCTGTCTCTTCGGTGGAGACGGGTCAATACTCCAATGCGATCGAGTTGAACGCTGTGCAGCGTGCCAACCCTGAGATGCAGAAACGTGTCTCTAACGTGATCCGCACCTTGGCGGAGTCCGACAATAACCCGATCGTATCTATCCACGACCATGGCGCGGGCGGTCACTTGAACTGCCTCTCCGAGTTGGTGGAGTCGACGGGTGGTAAGATCGATATGGACAAGTTGCCGATCGGTGACCCTACCTTGTCCGACAAGGAGATCATCGGCAACGAGAGCCAGGAGCGCATGGGCTTCTTGGTGAAGGATAAGGACATTGATTTGATCAAACGTATCGCCGACCGTGAGCGTGCGCCGATGTACGTGGTGGGTGAGACGACGGGCGACATGCAGTTCGTCTTCCAACGTGCCAACGGTGACCAGCCGATCAACCTCCGCTTGGATTACATGATCGGTAAACCGCCTCGCACGGTGATCAAGGATAACACGGTGGTGGAGAAGTTCGCTCCCGTACAAACCGACGATAAGAATATTCAAAAATACATCAATGACGTGCTCCAATTGGAGTCTGTGGCTTGCAAGGATTGGTTGACCAACAAGGTGGACCGCTCCGTCACGGGTAAGATCGCCCACCAGCAGTGCGCCGGTGAGTTGCAGTTGCCTTTGAACGACTTGGGTGCTGTGGCGTTGGACTACAGAGGCAAGAGCGGTATCGCCACCTCTATCGGACATGCGCCTTCCGCCGCTTTGGTGGACCCTGCCGCAGGTTCCGTATTGGCCATCTCCGAGGCGTTGACCAACATCGTGTGGGCTCCGTTGGCGGATGGTTTGGCGAGTGTCTCCCTGAGCGCCAACTGGATGTGGCCTTGCAAGAACCCGGGCGAGGATGCCCGCTTGTACAAGGCGGTTGAGGCTTGTAGCGACTTCGCCTGCGAATTGGGCGTCAATATCCCTACGGGTAAGGACTCGTTGTCCATGACGCAGAAATACGGTGAGGACAAGGTATTCTCCCCTGGTACGGTGATCATCTCCGCAGGGGCTGAGGTATCTGACGTGCGTCGCATCGTCTCCCCTGTATTGATCAACAAAAAAGATTCTTACATTTACCATATCGACTTCTCGTACGATGCGCTGAATTTAGGAGGTTCCGCTTTGGCCGCCACGCTGAACAAGGTGGGTGACACGGTGCCTACCGTGAAGGATGCGGAGTACTTCGCGGATGCCTTCGAGGCGGTTCAGGAACTGATCAACAAAAACCTGATCCTTGCGGGTCACGATATCTCCGAGGGTGGTATGATCACCGCCTTGTTGGAGATGTGCTTCGCGAACACGAAGGGCGGTCTGAAGGTGAACCTGAAGGATTTGCCGGAACCAAGTCTGACCAAGATCCTCTTCTCCGAGAACCCTGGTGTGCTGATCCAGGTGGAGCACAAGGCGGAGGTGGAGAAGATACTCCACAACGCTGGTGTGGGCTTCGCCATGATCGCCAAACCGACCGAGGAGCGTACGATCGTCGTGGAGAAGGATGGCAAGAAGGAGGTGTTCGACATCGATGCGTTGCGTGATGTTTGGTACAAATCCTCTTACCTCTTGGACCGCAAGCAGAGTGGCGAGGCATGTGCCAAGGAGCGTTACGAGAACTACAAGAAGCAACCGCTTCAGTTCAAGTTCGACGAGAGCTTCTCCGGCAAGCTTGGCAAGATGGGTTTGACGGCCGACCGCAAGAGACGTTCCGGCGTGAAGGCTGCCATCATCCGCGAGAAGGGTACGAACGGAGAGCGTGAGATGGCTTACTCCCTCTACTTGGCGGGCTTCGACGTGAAGGATGTACACATGACCGACTTGACGTCCGGTCGTGAGACGCTGGAGGACGTGAACATGATCGTCTTCTGCGGTGGATTCTCCAACTCTGACGTGTTGGGCTCAGCGAAGGGCTGGGCGGGCGGTTTCCGCTACAGCGAGAAGGCGAAGGAGACGCTGGCGAAGTTCTATGCGCGTGAGGACACCCTAAGCTTGGGTATCTGCAACGGTTGCCAGTTAATGGCTGAATTGGAGCTGCTCTATCCTGAGCATGAGAAGAAGCACAGGATGTTGCACAATAACTCCCACAAGTTCGAGTCTAACTTCGTGGGCCTGACGATCCCTGAGAACGACTCCGTGATGTTCGGTTCGCTCTCTGGCAGCAAGTTAGGCGTTTGGGTGGCTCATGGCGAGGGCAAGTTCGACTTCCCTTACGCTGAGAGCGAGTACAATGTGATCGCTAAGTACACCTATGAGGGTTATCCTGCCAATCCGAACGGATCCATGTACAACGTGGCGGGTGTATGTTCCAAGGATGGTCGCCACTTGGCGATGATGCCACACTTGGAGCGTGCCATCTTCCCTTGGCAATGGGCTTACTATCCGGAGGATCGTAAGGCGGTGGATGAGGTGACTCCATGGTTGGAGGCCTTCGTCAATGCCCGTAAGTGGATTGAGAACAAGAAGTGATGCTTCGAGCCAACTAGATAGGGGAGCGTGCCTTAGCGGGCACGCTTCTTTTTTATGTTCAGGGGTAATTAGGCGATTTATTCAGAGTCTTCGTCCGGCTCCACATGGATGGAGGTTTGGATCTCCTGGCCATACTTCTCACGCAGGCTGCGTTCCACCTCTGTGGAGATGTTATGCGCCTCCACGATGGTCATGTCGGGCGATACGACGACGTGCGCGTCCACGATGATGCTGGTGCCGTTGCGCCGCGTCTTCAGGTCGTGTATGCTCTCCACGCCCTCCACCTGTGAGGCGATGGCGATCATCTCCTCCTCCATTTCCTGGGGCAAGGCCACCTCCAGCAGTTCCTTGAGGGAAGGGATGCCCATTTGTATGGCGGAGACGAAGATGGCGACGCTGATGCCGCAGCAGACGATCGGATCGAGTATCACCCATTCGTCGCCCAAGAGGATGGCGCCGCCGATGCCGAGGGCGGATCCGATGGAGGAGAGAGCGTCCGTACGGTGGTGCCAGGCGTTCGCTATGACGACAGGGCTGGAGACATCCCGCCCCACCTTCGCCGTGTATCGGAAGAGCAGTTCCTTGGCGATGATGGAGGCGATCGCCGCCCAGAGCGCGATGGTGTGGGGCACCTCGATCACTTTCCCCTGCACCACTCCTATGATGGCGCTAAGGCCCGTCAGGCACATTTTCGCCGCCACGAAGATCAGCATGAGGCTGACGAAGAGGGTGGCCATGGTCTCGTACTTCCCATGACCGTACTTATGGTCCTTATCCTTCCCTTTGGAGGATATGCGGACACAGACGAGCACCACGATGTCCGATATGAGGTCGGACAAAGAGTGGATACCATCCGCTATCATGGCCGCACTGTGACCCAGTACGCCGGCTATGATTTTTGCTACAGTCAACAACACATTGACGAATGAGCCAAGCAGAGTGACCCTTGTGATCTTCCTCTCCCTGGTTCGCTGAACCGGTTCCTCCATTGCTAATATCGTTCCTTTAAGTTAAGTGTTACTACAAATTTAATCATTCGGGGTGAAAATGTTACCGAATGCGCCCCTGTTTTTTGATGAAAAATCACGACGGTTCCTCTTGCCGTATTGGACAGTTGTATTTATTTACTATTTAATTATTCACGATTTACTATTCTAGGGTTTGGCGGAATGGTTTTTATTCTCCCCTTCTAAATGAGTTCGCTGATGTCGAACGCGTATTTACTCGCAGGTTGTTGGTGGAGATATTAGGATGATTCTATAATATTATTGACGGATAAAATTCCGCAAATTAAATAGAAATGCATATTTTTGTGTATCCGCATTGGAGAATCGGTGAGGATAAGGTAAGTCAGGTGAAATAATACTGATAGATTATCAATCATAGCGTTAGCTATACAAAAGATATGATTATGGCAGAGGAGGAGATAAATAAATACAGGCTGACCAGCATGGAGGAACCCTCTGATGAAATGCTCGCCTATATTATGCGTGAGGCGGCTGAAGATGCCCGGAAAAGCAACGAAGCCGCTCTCAAGAAATATTTTGGGGAGATAGCGGAGATGTATAAAAAAAAATACGGAGATAGAAAATGTCTGCAAAAAAGCCAGTCTTGATCATTGTTGCAGGTCCGAATGGTTCTGGGAAAACCACGGTGACGAGTAAAATACTTCGACACCAGTGGTTGGAGGATTCTGTGTATATAAATCCCGACAATGTGGCTCAAGAACGTTTTGGTGATTGGAATTCCGAGTCGGCCGTGCTTAAGGCTGCGAAGTATTGCGAAGAGTGGAGAGAGCAGTGCTTGGTTGAGAAACGGAGTATGATATTTGAAACCGTATTCTCGTCCGATGAGAAAGTGAGATTTGTTGAACGTGCGGTAGAGTCTGGTTTTTTTGTCCGCTTGTTTTTTGTCTGCACATCATCGCCAACTATCAATGCTGCGCGTATTGCAGGAAGGGTAATGAAGGGGGGACATGACGTGCCAATATCCAAAATTGTTTCTAGATATCAAAAGTCCATACTGAATTGTAAATTTGTTATCAAAAGTGTCCAGCGAGTTTATCTTTACGACAATTCCGTAGAGAATGGAGAAGCTCAGTTGTTGATAAGATATGCCGATGGCCTTGTGGCGAAGCGGTATTGTGCATCTTTGCCGGAATGGGCAAAACAGATTACGGAATAATAAAAAGCGATATAAATTTGATTGTGGGCGAGGGATTTTAGTTGTTATTTTGTCCGTCTGTCCGGCATAGTAGTAGGGTGATAGAGCTTTTGCACAAATCCAAACATCGGGACGGTTTTATGCTTTGTAATCATCCAACCTTTTTCAAGCCCCCACAATCGCAACCACCCCGCTGATGGCCATGTATATGTAGACGATCTTGCGCAACGTCTCGATCGATATGCGCTCGAACACCAGCTTGCCTAGGTAGGTGCCCGCCGCCACGCCCGCCACCGCATAGACCCAGCCGATGCGTACCTCATGGGTGAAGAGACCGTTGCCGGCGCGGAAGAGGGTCATCGCCACGTTGCCGATGAAGAAGTAGATTTGCGCCATGGCGAGGTAGTGCTCTTTGTCCTTCTCCGAGGCGAGGAAGTAGAGCACCGCCGGTGGCCCCTGCATGCCGAAAAAACCACCCATCACACCGCTGAGACTTCCCATCGAGATCTGAAGGGGTACCGACGGACGTACCTGAATGTGTTTGCTGACAAAGAGGAAATAGAGGCTCATGACGATGAGCATGATGCCTAACAATACCTTCAACTGACTGTCCGCCATCGTCGCGACGAACTGTATGGCGACGAAGGAGACCACCAAAAATGTGAGCAGAATGGGTATCATCCGCTTCCACACCACGTACTTATAGGCTTGGGAGAGGATGAAGACGGATTGTGTGGCGGAAAGGATGCCGGATAGGGTGACGGACTCGCCATAGGAGGGCATCAGATAGGGCAACATCGTCATGATGAAGATGCCGAACCCGAACCCGCACACCCGCTGCACGAAGGCGGCTGTCATGGCCAGGACGAACAAGGCTACGATCATAAACAGTGAGAACTCCATACCGCTTACAAATTTCACCGCGAAGATACATAGTAAATGGATAAATAGTAAATCCCCAATGGTCAAATAGTAAATCGTAAATGACTAAATCGTAAATACAAAAGGCAAAATAGTAAATCGTAAATAGCTAAATAGTAAATACAAATGGCCAAATAGTAAATCGTAAATAGCTAAATAGTAAATACAATCATTCCGTCGGACGTTGGTAGAAGTTCCCTATCAGTTTCTCCGTTTGTATCGTATTGATGAAAGCGTCCGGATCGATTTTCCTCACCTCCTTGTTGATTTTTGGATACTCCTCCTGCGAAACGACAGAGTAGACGATCGTGCGGGGCGAATGCTCGTAGGCGCCTTCCGAAGGTATCAGTGTCGCCGTGTGTTCGCTCAGTCGGGCGATGATTTCGCATACTTCGTCGGGATGAGTTGTGACAATGAGCAACGTCGCCTGCTGGTACTTCTTGTAGAGTGTGTGGAGGATTTGTGTGGATGCGAATTGGAAGATGATTGAATAGAGCGCCTTGTCCCATCCGAAGAGCAGTCCGGCGGCGGAGAGGATGATGATGTTCACTCCCAAGACAATGTTCCAGGCATCCCTGTGCCGCTTCTCCGACAGGTATATCGCGATGAAGTCCGTACCCCCGGACGTGGCGTTCACGTACAGGCATAGGCTGATCGAGACACCATTGATGATGCCTCCGAATATACTGATCAACAACGTGTCGTAAGTGATTGTGTAAGACGGAAGTAGGTCCGTGAATATGCCTGTCAGCAATATCATCAGGCAAGAGTAGAGTGTGAATTTCTTGCCTATGTATCTAAACCCGATGTAGACGGGTATCGCATTGATGATGACGTTGACGATGGTATAGGGAAGTTTGATATTGAAGAACATGTCGCATGCCCTCAGTATCAGGATGGTCAAGCCGGTTGCGCCACCTGGATATAGCTCCCCGGCTTGAACAAATGTACGTATGTTGGCGGACATCAGCAAGGCAGACAGGACAACGAAAAGAATCCGTTTGGCATCCTTCTTCCAGATCGTTTTTATATTCACATCCATATCTAACATTCAAGTCCTCCCAATACTAATTCATAATTGACTACGTCGAACTAACGTTTCATAATTCTCCTAGGGCGTTGCCCTAGGCTATATATGTTGCGCCCTTTCAGGGCTGGTGTTTACGAGCATTACGCAGAGTCGCACATCCCTCCCCTTAATTAACTACGTCGAACTATAATTCATAATTCTTAATTCATAATTGACTACGTCGAACTGACGTTTCATAATTCTCAGAGGCTTTTCCTATAAATCTCCAGCACGTCCTCCTTGAACAAAGGTTTGAAGTTGCCGACATGACCGTTGCCGACACATTTCCCCGCCATCTCCTCCAACACGTTGGCGCCCAAGCCCAGCTCGGTGAGTGTGGATGGCAGTCCGATGGCGGTGAAGAAAGCGCGGAGCTTGTCAATGCCTCGGAGGATCGTCTTCTCCTGGTCACGGTCCGCCTTGATGCCCATCACGTTGACGGCGAACTGGTAGAACATCTTCGGGTTCTCCTTGTAGACGTGCCTCATCCAGTTAGGCGTGAGGACGGCCAAGCCTGCGCCGTGAGGAACCTTGCAGTCCTGTGCGCTCAGTTCGTGCTCCATGTCGTGGCAGCCCCAGTCTTGGATGCGTCCGCAACCGAGGAATCCGTTGTGGGCGACGGAGCCAGCGAGGGAGACCTCCGACCATGCCTCGTAGTCTTGCGGATTCTTTATCAGAAGATAAGCGTTGCGCATGATGGTCTTGAGCGTCGCTTCGCAGAGCGAGTCGATCAGCTCCGTATGGGTGGTCTGCGTGAAGTAACGTTCGAAGATGTGGCTCATCATATCGCAGACACCGTAGGCGATTTGGTTCTTAGGCAGGGTGAAGAAGATGACTGGGTCGACGACGCTCACCACGGGACGGATCTTCTGGCTGCTGTAGCCCAGTTTCCTGCCCTTGTAGGAGATCACCGTGTCTGGGCTCACCTCGCTGCCCGCGGCTGGGATGGTGAGCACGGTAGCGACCGGAAGGGCATTGCTGACCTCTCCGCCACGCTCGTAGAATGACCACACGTCCGCCTCGTAGTAGCCCATGGCGATCGCCTTGGAGGTGTCGATGACGCTACCTCCGCCGACGGCCAGGATGAGCTGAACCTGCTCCTTTTTGGCTATTTCAATGCCTTCCAGCACCTTTTCGTAGGTGGGGTTGGCCTGTATGCCGGAGAGCTCCACAAAGGAGATCCCCTCTTCTTTCAGTGATTTCGTCACATCATCATATACACCGTTGCGCTTGATGCTTCCGCCGCCATAGACAAGTAAAACCTTGCTGGCAAATGGTTTGATGCGAGAACCAACCGTTTTGCGCTGGTCCTTCCCGAAGCAGTACTTCGTAATGCATTGAAAAGAAAAGTTATCCATACTTTAAATAATGATTATAAATTGAAAAACATGTTGTGGCGGAGACATCCATGTGTCACTCTATGCAAAGATAGTACGTTTTATTTGTTTGGGGCGATATGTGATATATATAATTCACTTGTGACATGATAGGGCAACACGGATTGTCCCTGTCAGAGGTGCGGTCAATGGTGCGGAGTTACCACACTCCGTCTGCTGATGAAGGTTATGTTGAAAGGCGCAATGACCTGGAGAAAGAACAGCTTATCACTGTTTTTTCTCTAGGATTACATTGACTATCTTTTTCTTGCTTCCCCCTTTCTCCCTCTCGAACATCACAACCGTGTCTTTTATTGTGTATTCGGGGTGTTCGAACCGTATTAGGAAAACCTCTTGACCGCAGCCGTCGTAGGTTACTGATACGTCATAGCTACCATTCTCGTTAGTCCTTGTCGAGTCGGAAATCGTGTTGAAGTAGTGGTGCTTGCTGTACACGTCAATGGTGGGGTGTTGATTTTTGGGAGGTGAGCTGGTATATGTACAGTCATAGACCCTCACATCCTTGATGGGTTGGTCCTCCACGTCCTTGGCTTGGCCTACAACTCTGAAATCAGCGCTGGGACAGCCATATGCCATGTGAATACAGGAGCTAAACCCAAACAACGAAAAAAAGAATGTCAGTGCTTTGTGGAAAATAGTTCTGGAATTCCGCATACAGTTCTTTTACATTTGTTGGTTGAATTATTCGAATATCCGAAAAATAACCGACAAATGCAAATTTTTTGTCTTCTTTAATCGTTATGTTGGGTTTTTAGAGCCCACCGTGACAATTCATTAGAATCCGTCGAAGCTAGACCGTTTGCCGCCCTTCTTGAGCGGGAGGGTGACGCCCACCTTCATGCCCACGCAGATAGGGATGACCTTTTCCGTGAGAGAGCTGTTGAGGATGCTCTTCTTGCTGATGCCCATGGTGGCGTCATGGTTGGAGACCATGTCG
>JAILLP010000006.1 GCA_024693065.1 Paludibacteraceae bacterium | reverse complement strand
ACACTTTTTCAGGCCCTTTGAAAGGGAAGCCCTCTATGGGTTTGTGTATCTCCCAGACGTCTTGGATTTCGGAATCGGGAACACGCATAACCAATCCTGTATCCTCAATTCCACGGGATATTACTTTGCGTTCATATTCGTATGCCAATCCAAATTTTTCGCATATTTCCTTGCTTACCCACCGCATATCGAATCCGAATTCATTCTTTTCGCCATTAAAACTGCACTCCAACACTTTTCCCCTATACTCACAATAGTTTTCTATCGAGTAGGCGGAATCCAATTCTGAGGGGGTGATGGGAAGATAACCATATTCAAGACCATCTTCATAGATGAATCTCTTTACCAATAGTTTTTCTTTGCCAATTTTATTAAATTCAGAAATTAAGCCACAAATAATCCACCCCCAATTATTAGTATAATTTATCACAAAGTTCGAATTACAAAAATCTGCAAATTTTGAGCCTGCATAACGTAATTTCTTCATCATTCAATTTTTATAAATTTCACAATAGAATTATTTAATTCGTCTACCTTCGTCACCGCCACAGGAATCTCCGTTCCGTCTGAGTCAATACGAATCCTTGCGTTGGTTGAGCAGTTCTTCACCACCTCCTTTTAAATTATCACCAAGGGATGTCACATGATCTTGAAGGTCGGTCTTGCAGTGATTTGACCACATTGTTATAATTATCCTCCAGCTGCTTCGCCGCTACCGCTACCGCATCCGCCATCGCCAACTGCATGGACGACAGGAAGAGGATGATTAAAAATGAAAAAAGTTTTCGCATATGTTTGTGTTATTTATTTCGTAAATCATTCAATGAATTTATCGAAGACGATATCTTCCTTTCTTAGATAACCGACAATTACCTTCCCACTTTTCCCCCTACATTCCATTTTCACATATTTGTCATTTGACTCAATGACAAAACATTCTTTTTCTTTTGTAAGGAACTCATTCGTTTTATGCATTGTAGAATCATATATATATGCCTTAGCTACCTTTATTCTTGCACAATCTACAAAATATCCAAAATCAGGATCATAATAAAATATCGATTCCTTTAATGCAAAATTTAAATTACCTCTTCCATACATTGCAGATGATACATATAGATCTTCTTCCGAGCAACTCATCATCTCCTGATAACATTCACTATTAATCATAGCTGTATCATTTAAAGGATGTTTCGCCAAATAAACGTCACCACTTTCATTATTTTTGATATCCTTATATCGGACATTTTTATTTTGTTGTTCATCGGGAATAAAACACATATATTCTAGTTGCACATGCGTAACATTTCCTTGCTCGACCCATACAGATAGCATTTGTCTGTTCTTAACAATTAAATACAATTCATTAACAGAACTCATACTTTTATCAGGAGTCATATCAAATTCTTCCCAAACGCCTTGAAGACATTGCAAATCACCCGCATATAGATAATTTGCTAACAAAATAAATAATATCAACAACCTACTTCTCATAATAATCTCATTTATTTAGTTCCTTATATGCTTTTTTTAGTCATTTCTAGTCTTGTGTCTTCCCCATTACTGCCACCATTAATAAGACCTAAACAACTTCTAATAAATACATCTTTGAATAAGGCCTCATCTACCATTTCGTATAAACATTATTTTTCTTTATAAAGCCCTCAACAATATGGTCGTCTTTAGAACGATAAAAAATTTTAAAGAATTGCCCCTCCTCTTTTACCAATTCAACAACATCATTTTTATAAAAAAAATTTTTTGTTTGATGAAAAGAATTATCAAAAACAGCTGCCTTTTGCACCGAAACTTTTAACAAGCTTGTTCCGAAATATTTTTTCAGATAATCAATACCATCTTTTGTTCCAACCTCTTTAACGAGAACTAAATACGGGGTTGGAATAGCCGATTTTCTATAACAACAAATATTAGATGAGCAACGATAATAATTATCATAGTCTTTGAATCCATATTCTAAAACGAATCCATGTATAACACCTAAAGAATCGACTATAGAATCATTATACTCAACAAGGACAAATCCATCATAATCTGACAATGAATCCAATGGTACGGAATCAATACCTTTTAAATCTTTGGGACTAAAACCGAATTTTGATGAATAATACCCATCCAACGTGTCTGATTCAAAATGTAAATATAGTTTATCGTTATTTCTATAAACTTCGTACTCATAAGAATGACTATCTTGATAATCAAATGCTCTAATAGAGGTAGTTTCCCATACTCCCTGTAATTTATCCCTTGAATTCATCTTCTGTGCAAATAGACATCCCGTAGGGAGAAAAAGTAAAATATAAATTACAAACCTATTCATTGCTAAACTAACGTGAGTTCGATGAAATTTAACTAATTGGTTATTTGGTAATTAGCAATAAAAGTTGTATCTTTATAATGACAAAAAAACACAAAAAACACAAAAAACACAAAAAACACAAACTTTTATTGCATGTTTACCGAAGACAAAGTTACAGAAATTTATTGTTTGTGGCAGACGATTTCTGCAAATATTTTGATTCAATAGTTGAAAAATATGCTATTGATACGACAAAGATCAAGAAACGTAAGTGCCACAGAGACAATCGTTTATCAAAGGCTGAAGTTATGCTTATTGTAATCATGTTCCATGCCTCAGGTTTCAGATGTCTAAAGCACTTCTATCTGGAATATGTGTCCGTTCATTGCAGGAACCTCTTTCCCAGACAAGTCTCGTACAACAGGTTCGTTGAACTTCAAAAAGAGGTGGCGGTTCCTTTGACAATTTTCATTAAAAGAGTTTTGTTAGGGAAATGTACGGGGATTAGTTTTGTTGATAGCACCCCACTTAGAGTGTGTAAGAACCAAAGAATACAGATGCACAAGGTTTTTAAGGGCATAGCACAAAGGGGACAATGCTCTATGGGATGGTTCTTCGGATTTAAACTTCATCTGATATGCAATGAGAAAGGGGAGCTCCTCAACTTTATGTTTACACCTGGTAACGTTGACGACAGACAACCTCTTGACTATGAGGGTTTCGTAGACTTCATCTATGGGAAACTTGTTGCAGACAAGGGGTATATAAGCAACCTGTTTTAACGCCTTTTTGTTGACGGAATACAGCTGATAAGAAAGCTAAAGAACAATATGAAGGGTGCGTTAATGAGTTACAATAATATCATACAGCCCATTTTTCTCTACTAATACAGACAATCTTTCCTCACCATTCTCATCATATAAGACATAACGATTCGGCATTGACAAATCCACACATTCATTTATAAAATCAGCAAGTAAAGACAAATTCAAATTTTCGAAAGAAGAGACAAAAGAATTAGAATCCGCCCTTGGGGAAAAAGAAAAACCATGAGTTCCTCTTTCATATTCAAATTGTCCATCATATTTTCCTTTTTTTCTTTTCACTAATACATAGGAAGCCCTGGAAGAACAAGAGACCTGACAATCCCACTCATCCAAGAAAAACTCATCGTGATGAAAATCATAGTTTCCCTCAAAAAAATATAAATTTCCATCCTCACAATTGCGACACTTCTCCAAAAAAGCGGACAATTTCTCTTTACTATCATTCATTTCAACGAAACGGAACAAATACAAATCCTCAGCGCAAATATTAGAATTTCGCATATTTTCAATCACTTGAAATCTATGGCAAAAAGAAGAAACCGTATTAAGTGACAAATAATTGAAAGATACTGTTATAAAAAAAAGAGATAAAACATATAACAAGAAAGAAACAACTATCCGCAATGGCACCTGAACTTCTTTCGAACATTTCTCCTTCAACAATATGCACAATACATATACTGAAATCACCTCTAAGGCACATTTGGACAAAATAACAAAGAAAACGAAATTAGGAATTAAAACAAGGAAAGACAAAATCATAGACCAATAGAATAATTTCTTATACTCATTCATTTGTCTCAACACCCAAGAGAAAAAGAAACCCATAAAAGAAAAGAAGACAACATCCCTACCAAAGAAAGAATGCATGTCAATATACGTTTCTTCCTTTAAAAAGAAAAGCAGCAAAAAAGTTGTCACACAAAAACACACTATTTTTCTCATAGGCAAATCAACATTCGATAGTAATGCAATAAGAATTGCATTGACGAATAGAAACACGCCTGACAAGTGACACAAATTCAAGTATAACTCAACAAAAACCATCTTCTACTTTTTTAGTATAACATAACATTTATATTTTATTTGAGTCTTAAACGGAGAACATCCATAATGTTGTTGCAACCAAAAGAATGCATTCATACAAGCCATCCAATGTTTAATGCCAGGATTAATTTTTTTCACCACTTTTTCATAAAGAAAATCATGTTGAAAATAGTAATATTCATTCAATGCTACAGACAACTCTGAATTATAATCAAAGAGCAACGTAGTATTTGGAGGCAAATTTTTATTATAAAAATAAGACAATACTTTCTCTAATACCCCATTGGATAAAGTTTGTCTCGTTCCTATATTTCCATAAAAAGCACAAAGAAAATCCCCATCTTCAAGATTAATAACCCCAAAACTTCTCCCATTTTCATACATATCTCGAACTTGTTCTTCTGTCATCTTATTCTCTAAAAAAACCATTCGACACAAACAATCGTCATCTATATTTGGATTTAATTTTTGCAATTTTAAAACACTATAATAGTGCGTACATTCAAATGCGAAGTGCAAAAATATCACAAAGCATTAAAGAAAACGAGAGAAGGGGGAAGAAAATTTAATTTATCTCTGGGTCTACGGTTTAGCTTGTACTGAACGGACTTGATAAAGACGTCGGAGAAATCGTCAAAATCAGCGCCTTTGGGGATATACTGTCTAATAAGCTTGTTAGCATTTTCAATAGCGCCTTTTTGCCAGGATGCGTAAGGATCCGCGAAAAAGACAGGAGCGTTGATTTTCTCGGACACAAATTTGTGGGCGGAGAACTCAGGTCCATTGTCGGTGGTGATTGATTTCACAATCGTAGGAATACGAATATTAAATTCATCTTATATACTTCATCATCGGATCATCTTCATGATCGCAATCATAATATCTATCATATTTCAACGGATGCACATTTGTTTTTTTCAAGACAAAAGCTCCGTCTTTTGAAATTTCATATTCTTTTTCACAGGCATTTATATAGAAATTATATTTTTCTCGTCCATTTTTCTCATCAATAGTTTTATCTTCATTTGCTACATATTCGCACAAATGGAATAGGTTGCTATTAATTATCACAACTCTTTTATTAATTGAAGAACTATATTCTATATATTCAACCATAATTTTATCTATCAGTTTCCCTTCCTTAGAAAAGACGCACAAATACCTTTTTTCCTCATTTAAAGGGTCGTTATTAATGAACACATTAACTAATAGACATTTGAGCATTGGGGAACAATTAAATTTACCTAACACATGAGCATAAACGGGGGTTTTCCGAATGTTTGTTTTAATATCATTATCTTGGTCGTAATCATATTCCACAAATCCAACTTCTTCAGAAGGAAAATTAAATATATTTTTCAAAGTAGTTGTATCAACTTTATATTCCCGAGAAAAATCTATTTGCTTACATTTCAGCACATATGGGAAACTAAGTTCTTTCACACTCTCAATTATTGTATTATAATCTACCTGAGCATAACCGTTTGTTACCATACAGAACAACAGAAATAAAAAAAATATTTTTTTCATAATATGAAACGTTAAATTAATAATCTTCTCCTATGTTTTTCCGAACCTCTGTTAAAGTATAAAAATCTGTAACATTAATATATTGGGTGTTACCTTTCACAATATGATTCACACTGTCTACACACAATCTGTTCATATTACTAGTGCCATTAGTATGATAGCTCGTACCAACCTCATAAAAACGATAATAATACTGATTCTTTTCGCTGTCGTATGATTTCCCCACAACAACTATATAATGATTTGTAACTGAAGGATTATTCCCACTACATTCATTTATCGTATAACCTGTTGGCTGAATTAAATTTATAATAAAAAGTTGTGTATTCTATTGGTTTTTAGTGTTTTGGTAATAAAAAATAAAACAAATACCATTGTCTTAGATATGCGCAACTTCATTACAAATTTTAGAAAAATTCTTGGAATTTGCAAACAATTCGCAGGAAATCAAGTAAATGAGAAGGGAGATGTGGCGAGATGCGGTGTTGTGATGATATGAAAACTATGCGAAGAAAACTTCGGGCATCTTCACAAGAATGGCGGCTAAGGTGGCGGCCTTTACATTACTGCAATATTTTAACTTTTTAAACAATAAACCCATAGGGCAAGTTAAATATGCGTTATTCTAATTCATCCAACGGGTATCCTATACAAAATTGACAACAAAATTAACAACAAATCATCCAATATACAAGGCGAATTCAAATGCGGGGGTAAATAAATTTATTTATTTTTGTTCGTGGCCAATAAATAAACACGTTGAATCTGGAATAAAATAGCAGTTTAATACAACCATCCTCAATATAGCTGAAAATGCCTTACACCTCCCTCTATATCACCCCTCCATCCTTCGACAACCTTCTGCTTGCCTCCGACGGTGACCTCCTCACGGGGCTTCATTTCATCGGTTCACAGAAAGAAGGGGAAGAGAGTCAGGAGGGAGAGTTGGCCGACTTGCCTGTCTTTCAGGAGACGCGGCGCTGGCTCGACATCTACTTCTCGGGGCATCAGCCCGATTTCACGCCACGGTACAAACTGGATAATGTGACACCTTTCCGCCAGGACGTGTCAGAGATCATGTGCACCATTTCTTTCGGGGAGACAATGACCTACGGCGAGATAGCCATGCAGATAGCGCAAAGGCACGGGTTGGAGAGGATGTCGGCGCAGGCGGTGGGCGGTGCGGTAGGGTGGAACCCCATCTGCCTAATCATTCCCTGCCACCGCGTGATGGGTGCTGGGGGACAACTCACGGGCTATGGAGGCGGAATCAATAATAAAATAGCTTTGCTTAGGTTGGAAGGTTCCCTATCTGTTGAATGAATCCGTATAAGTGTGTTGTTGAATTAAAGTAACTAGACGTTATGATCGAAATATTATTCATCTCCATCTTAATTGTTTTAAGTGTGGTTCTAACCTTTGTATGGTCGAAGCACAAACACTCTGAGCATACATTACGTAATTGTGCCATCTCATTTGCCATCACATTAGTCCTTGTTATCAATTTTCTGCTTTTTTTCGTGATTTTCACAATCAGTATTGAGGATGCGAGTTATGACATAGATGGTGTCCGTTATGATGGATGGGAGACATGGGATGTGACAACTCCCTATGGGGATTTCCATAAGTGTGACCAACAATGCTCGTTGTCTGATATTGGGTACATCGACTCAGTTGCCGAATACGATCGGTACATTGTTGTGGTAGTATACGATAAGCCCAAGGTTTATGTCAGCATCGACGAACAACGCAACATCAACGAGGCCACGTCCCTCTCAGAATTGCCTGTGACAGTCTCCCGGGATGATTTCAGAAATGCTTCATATTACATTGAAAAGTTAAGTGAACCGGCATACCAAAAGAGCCTGAAACGGTACGAAGAGAGGCCCTCTTCCCTTAAAATTGGATTACTCTCCCTAATAATAGCCTCGTTAATCACTATATTGGAATGTTGTTTTATCAAACTCGTCAGGCACATATTGTCCCTCATCATATCCTGAATAGATGTTTTATGCTAAGGCCCAGGAATATGGCGATGGCGTAGCTAAGCAATGTGCCTATCAACACATACTCCGATTTGGCTGTTTTGCTCTCCGAATACCTAAGGATGGACTTCGCCGCCATGATGAATCCGACCACTTCATAATCACCTGTCAGAACGAATGTCAGGGTCATCAGGCGTTCTGTGTTTCCGATGATCTTTCCCGCGTTAGGCAATTCGTCAGACTCCATTGAGTCTCCGTTCCCTTTCGACGACTCCTCCGTCGGCACGTTCACCTTTGCATACGACAATACTTTCTTGATGATGATATTGGCAGGCTTTAGGCACCAGAGTATGCCGATGAATATTGCGATGGTGGAATCCTGGTAAAGCACGCTTAATCCGTGCTGATCCATCGTGTTCATGAGCCCCACGGCCCATTGGCATGGCTCCATCCTTTCGAAGCTGAGGATACATGCCGCTGCGATAATCACAACGTGTAGTATTTGGTCAAGGAAAAACAGATGGATCCGCTCTTTGCGGAGCGCGTTTTTAAGACCGTCGATGACGTAATGCGTGCCCGCTACGATGAATGCCGGAAACCAGAATCCCCAAGGGGAGGCGAGGAGCAGCGACAAAAGTAGGGTGATGATGACATGAGCGAACAGATGGGGGGAAAGGAAGCTTTTTAAGCTGTTCCTTTTCTTTCCCTGACACATGGCGTCGTTCTGAAAGAAAAAATCTGACAAAGTGTGTGCAACCAATTGAAGTAGAAATAGTTTAATCATTTTTTAAAATTTAATATGTTCGTAATGTTTTAATACCTGTTCGATGGCTTTCCATCCGAATTGAGTGGAGTGCTGATTTACTGCGGATTGACTTATGCCGAGCAGTTTCGATATCTCCTCCTCCGTTTTTCCTGTGAGCCGATGGAAAATGACCTCGCATTGGCGGGCGGTGGCTCTCTTGAACAAGACGTCTATCAATCCCAGATAGGCGTTTATGCGGTCGTTGAGCTCCTCATCCTCCGCATGGAAGAATAAGGTGCTCTTGATCGTTATTTTCTTCCTGTTGGATGTCTTTTGCTGCTCGATGGCTCTGCCGGAAGCATAGATGGCCTCTCCGTCCAACACGTTGCAAGACTCTTCTGCTATTCTCATGGACCCTACAGCAATCGCTATCCTGACGCCGAAGGTGGTGAATAGATTCAGCCGTCTTTTCCTTCTCTTATTCTTATCGTCCGCCTCCGAAGCGTCTAACTCCACGTACAAAGGAGTCTTTTTAATAAATGACTTGAGGAGTAGGGCGACTCTTAACGAATTCTTAGGATCCTTGAGGTAGCATTCTATGTTATCGCCTTTGCTCATTCGGCCCCACGAAATGAAACCCTGTGCCGACAATTGGCGTATCAGCTCATTGATGCTTTGCTGTACTTCTATGAGCTGTTTCAGCTCCATAGCGGTCGAAGATACTATGTCTGCGGATATTGTGGCCTGCATTTTTCCTTTTGGTTTCTTATGCAAATATATAATATATATTTTGTTTTTGATGTGTATGAACCTGAAAATAATAGCCTTGATGCCCATTCTATTTTATCTGACAATACGTGCGGACATGCTTTTGGAGTGATTCCATGAGAATCAGACCATATCCTTACCCTAGGCATATAATCGCCATGAATAAGTTTTTTTTACCTTATAAAAGAAGTTTATAAGTCTTTTGGCTTATATGTGTGACTTATAAGTTACCTAACTTATAAAAGTTATATATAAGTATTTACGCTTATAAATACAATTTATAAGTAAATGCCATTATAAATAGTAGATATAAGTATTTTAGCTTATAAATATAGTTTATAAGTTTTTTGGCTTATATATATTATTTATAAGTGCATTGTCTAATGTTGTAAAGGGAAACACCTCCTTTCTCAAAGAAATTGTGCCATCCATCAATCGAACAAGGTAAGTCCACCATTGTAATATCCATGCCAATCGAAAATAAAAACATAAAATCGATTGCGTTTGTTGAAAAAAAACTATCTTTGCGGGGGTAAATAATATGTTTTGTGGAAAAACGCGCAATGAGTGAGCAGACTATTCTCGTTGCTGAATTGAAAAACACGACCAAACCTTTACATCTAAAATATTAGATGTTTTTTACGAGTGATTGAGTGGAATTGGGCTGGATGAGGTCTAAGGTTCGGTTATGCATTGTTGTGAATTATTGAGAGACACTGTATTATAAAATTATTGTAGGCGATGAAAAAATTTCTTTTTGGGGCAGAATTCCTGCGAAGGGTGGCGTGTGCGTCTACCCGTAAGGCATTATTGGTTGCAATGATGTTTTCCCCTGTCGTGACGTTGGCGCAAGGCGAGTCGAATCAGTACGATGAGATGTGCAATCAGGCTACTTTCTACGTGGCTCCTTCCGGCTCCGACACGAATGAGGGTTCTTTCGAGGCTCCTTTCAAGACGCTCGCAAGGGCGCAGAAGGAGGTGCGCAAGGTGAACGAGACAATGACGGGCGACGTTGTGGTCTGTCTGCGTGGGGGCACCTATCAGCTGGCCAGTACGCTGACGCTGAATAACCTGGACGGAGGTAAGTCGGGCCACTACGTCCGTTATAGGAACTATCCTGGAGAGTCTCCGTTGGTGACGGGTGGCATCCCTATCGAGGGTTGGACCCTGCATAACGCTGAAAACAATATCTGGGCCGCCCCGAATGTGGAAGCCCGTTTCCGTCAGCTCTACGTGAATGGTAAGAAGGCTATCCGTGCCCGCTATCCGAACCTGAAGGAGAACGGTGACCATAACTTCTTCCGCTTGGCGAAGGTCGACACGCTCGGCAAGGGCTTCGAGGTCTACAGCGACCAAGTGGGTAACTGGAACCAGCTGAACAAAGTGGAGATGCACCTGATGATTGCCTGGGCGGAGTCCATCCTGCGCCTGAGCAAGATCACCAACAAGGGCAATGTCTGCAAGATAGAGGTGCAGGAGCCTGAGCACACGATGATCTGGCGCCGCAAATACCCGATGCTGGGTACCGCCTTCATGAGCAACCCGCCCCGCCAACAATGCTTCTACTTTGAGAACGCCTACGAGTTTATTGATCAAGAGGGAGAATGGTACCTGGATGAGGCGGAGAACGTGCTCTACTACAAGGCGAGGGAAGGGGAGGATATGACCAAGAGCTTGGTGGTCGCCCCACGCTTGGAGACATTGATCGCCATCCAAGGGGAAAGCACCTCCAACAAGGTGGGCTACCTCTCTTTCGAGGGCATCACATTCGCCCATACCAACTTCACCCTGCCGAGCGAGAAGGGCTACATGGACCTGCAGGCGGGCCTCTACCACCTCGACGTGCTCGACGAGCATCCGGGACAGCCATTGAGCAGTAACCAATTCCTCCTGAAGCGTCCAGCTTCCGGTGTCAGGGTGGAGAACGCCCACCATATCCGCATCGAGAAGAACATATTCGCCCAAATGGCCATGACGGGCTTGGACTTCGTCTCGGGCACCAACGATGATATGATACAGGGCAATATCTTCACCGACTTGGGTGCGGCAGGCATCATGATCGGTAAGTTCTCGCAGGACGACAACACGGAGATCCACAAAGCCTATAACCCGTCCGACCGTGCGGAGATATGCACCCGCGATACGATCAAGAACAACTATATCCACCACGTCACCACCGAGTCGCAGGGCTCCGTGGGCATCGGTGCGGGCTACCCGAGGGATATCGTCATCGAGCACAACGAATTGGCCTACATGAACTATTCGGGCATCTCCGTGGGCTTCGGCTGGACGAATCAGGAGACCGCCATGAACAACAACCATATCAACTGGAACAGAATCCACCACGTCTCACAACTCTTGGCGGACTGCGGACCGATCTACACGCTCTCCAACCAAGGAACGGGCGGACAGATTCAGCACAATTACATCTCGGACATCTCCGCTTCGCAATGGGCGGACTATTGGGTGCTTCCGATCTACTTGGACGAGGGTTCGAGCGGCTTCGAGGTCTCCGATAATGTGTACGACCGCGCTCCTTCCGGCAATGCGGCCAACCAGGCTGGATCGAACTATTGCCACGACAACGACGGACACTCGCAGACCGTCATCAACAATGCGGGTATCGAGAAGGATTTCCAAGGCATATTCTCCGTGAAGGTCACCATCCTGCCTGATTTCTCGGAGGTCGTGCCACAAACCGCCTTCGTCGAGGATGCTGCCATCCCTGGCGTTATCGAGATGGAAAACTACGATTTGGGCGGACAGAGCGTCTCCTTCTACGATACGGATTTCCTCAACGAGGAGGGATTCTACCGTGAGGACGGTGTGGACATCGTGGCGATCGGTGACTCGCTCCATCCCGACGGCTATGCGTTGGGTTACACGGCTGCGGGAGAGTGGCTGGAGTATACGCTGAACGTGAAGGAATCCTCCCGCTACCAGTTCCGCGCATGGGTGGCTTCCGGCTTGGAGCATTCGGGCTTCCGCCTCTTCCTGGACGGTGCGGCGATTACGGACACCATGGAGATACCGCAAGGGGAGAACTGGACCGATTATACCACGATTGACGGTGAGACCACCCAACTACAAGCGGGCGAGCATGTCTTGCGCCTGGTGATCACAGGTCCGTACGCGAACATCGACCGTATCCATTTCGCCAAGAATATCTCGGAGCTCACCTCCTTGCCTTCCACCTTTGCATCAAACGGAGAACAAGTGTTATATGTTTATGATATAAGAGGTTATTACTGCGGAACGATTCATGTGGAGGGAGGTGATCCTTCCTCCATTGAACGTTCCATGGAAAGGGCGGGCTTCCTGCCTGGCGTATACCTCCTCTGTGCTTATAACGGGTCAGTCTTTAAGCATATTGTAAAATAGATATATTTGATTATCAGACTATTGCAATAATTATATTATGAAAAAGAATAGATTGTCATTAAGTTTCATCGCTGCTTCCCTGTTTGCCGCAGCGTTCAATCTTTCCGCCCAGGACAATGAGTGGAACGGAAAGCCTACGATTTATGGTGTTAACACCCTGAAACCGCACGTGACCTCCATGCCTTACAGCTCTTTGCAGGAAGCGATCAAGGGGGACAGACGCGCGTCGGACTGTTACCAGACCTTATCTGGCACATGGAAGTTTTACCACGTGGAAAAGCCTTCACAAAGGAACAACGAATTCTTCAAGGAGGGTTATGACGTTTCCAACTGGGACAATATCTCCGTGCCTAGTTCTTGGCAGACATTGGGTTACGACCGTCCTATCTACACGAACGTTACCTATCCATGGGCGGCGACAGACTATGGGTTGAATCCTCCGTATGCTCCAACCAATTTCAACCCTGTGGGTCATTACAAGCGCACATTCGAAGTGCCTGACAAATGGGCGGGTAAACGCATCCGTCTCCATTTCGAGGGCGTGGAATCGGCCTACTATGTTTGGATCAATGGCGCCTACGTGGGCTACAGCGAGAACTCTTTCACCGACCACGAATTTGATGTGACGGACAAACTGAGGGCAGGGGAGAACAACATCGCTGTACAGGTCTTCCGCTGGAGTGATGGTAGCTGGCTGGAGGACCAGGACTTCATCCGCCTCTCGGGTATCTTCCGTGATGTCTATCTCTACGCTACGCCTAAGGTGCAGATACAGGATTTCCAGATCAACGCTTCTTTGCAGGATAACTATGTGGACGGTGACTTCAACACGACGGTCTGGGTGGATAACTTCTCCGGCGAATCAGCGGAGGGCTACAGTGTGGAGTTAGGCTTGTACGATGCGGCGGGCAAGGAGGTCTTCTCACCTATCACGAAGCAGTTGTCGGAGATCCGTCCGAATGGCGGGGAGGTGGACGCCTCCTTCCATGTGGATGTGAAAGCGCCTAACCGCTGGTCGGCCGAGACCCCTTCCCTCTACACGGTGGTCCTGGCCCTGAAGGATGCTGCGGGCAAGGTGGTGCAGTACGAAAGCAACAAGGCGGGCTTCCGCAAGGTGGAACTGAAGAAGGGAGGCGACGGTATCACACGCTTCCTGATTAATGGCCAGCCGATTAAATTCAGAGGTGTGGATCGCCATGAGATTGACCCTGACCGTGGACGTGTGATGACCTACGAACGGATGGAGGAGGATGTGAAGCTGATGAAACGATTCAATATCAATGCGTTGCGTATGTCGCATTACCCGAACGACCCCCGCATGTATGATATCTGTAACCAATATGGTATCTATGTAATTGACGAGGCGAACGTGGAGTCGCATGGCGCCAACGACAAGCTGCCGAAGAATAGTGACGATTGGCGAAGTGCCTGTGTGGAGCGTATGAACTCCATGGTGCAACGTGACAAGAACCATCCTTGCGTTTGCCTCTGGTCGTTGGGCAATGAGGCGGGCAACGGTAACGTCTTCCGCTCCGAACTGGATCAAGCGCACTTCGCTGACAAGACCCGCCCCGTGCACTATGAGGGCGACTGGAACAATGCGGACGTGAACAGTTGGATGTACTTCGGTCCAGGCGCCATCTGGGGTTATGATAACAATAACAAGCCGATCATGCTCTGTGAGTACGAGCATGCCATGGGTAATAGTGTGGGCGATCTGCAGGAGTATATGGACGCTTTCTACGCGAACCCACGCTCCTTTGGCGGGTTCATCTGGGACTTCATCGACCAAGGCTTGCGTCGCGGCAACTCCAACTACTTCAATTTCGGAGGCTTATGGGGCGACCAGCCGAACGATGATAACTTCTGCGCCAATGGTCTGGTATTCCCTGACCGTACCCCTCAGCCTGAGATCTATGAGGTGAAGTACCAATACCGTAACATCATCGTCAAGGAGGTGGATGCCGCCAAGGGGAAGGTAACCATCGAGAGTAGATTTAACTTTGTGAATATCAAAGATGTGGTAGATGGAGTCTGGCGTATCCGTGAGGACGGTAAGGTCATCTTTAAGGGAGCTATCGACGCCTCTGATTTAGACATCGCTCCGTTGGGCAAGAAGAGTGTGACGCTGGATTTGCCGGCGGTGGAGACCAAGCCGGGCTCCGAGTATCACCTGGACTTGGATTTTGTCCTGAAGGAGAATACCGCCTGGGAGAAGAAGGGCTATAGCATCGCCATGGACCAGTTCCGCATGAAGATAGGGGACGAGACCACTCCACGCATCGCCATCTCTTCGTTGGAGGCTCAGGAGGTGTCGAAGGAGAATAATTCAGTTAAGATCACGGGAAAGGATTTCAGCGTGACCATAGACCTCTCGTATGGTGTCATCCGTGACTATTCATTGAACGGTGAGACGTTGATCAAGGATGGTCCGGTGCCAAATTTCTGGCGTGCACCAATCGATAATGACAAGGGCAATGGCATGGAGAGACGCTGTTCCGCTTGGCGCTATGCGGGCCAAAAACGCTCGGTGAAGGGCGCCGATGTGAAGACGGTTTCCGACCGTGAGACGCAGGTCTCCTTCCAATTGGAGTTCCCTGAGGCTGGCTCATCACGCATGAACCTGACCTACACCATCTATGGTAGCGGTGATGTCTTGGTGGATTATACCCTCTACCCTGATGGCTCACTTTCTGAGATCCCTAACGTGGGTACGCTCATCACGCTGCCAGGCGGGTTCGAGCGGGTGCGCTGGTACGGCCGCGGACCGGAGGAGAACTACATCGGTCGTAACCGAGGTAGCTTCATGGGTGTCTATGCGACCACCGCAGACTCCATGACGATTCCTTACATGGAGATCGGTGAGACGGGCCAACGCACGGATGTGAAGTGGGCCACGATGACCAACGCAAACGGTGTAGGCCTGATGGTGGTGGGTTCCCCTCGCATGGAGTTCAGCGCGCAACACTATACGCCGCAGCAGCTGACGGACGTGAAACTGCCTTGGGACCTGAAGCGTGACGAGGATATCACCCTCCGCATAGACCTGCATCAAATGGGCCTTGGCGGTGTGAACAGCTGGGGTGCGAAACCGATGGACGACTATATGCTCTTCCCTAAAAATACATATAGCCATAAGTTCCGTCTCTCACCTATCCGTCAGCAACTGAATGACCCGACCCGCCTTGCCAACTTAGGGTTCGGCAACCTGAAAATCGGTGACGAGGCCTTCGCCTATCCGGAGGATATCTACACGGGCGATGCCGAGCAGGACATCACGCTGACAAGGTGCGAGGATCTTTCCGCGGACTTCCCGAACGTGCCTACCCGCTACACGCTCTATGACCTGATGGGCAGACCTGTGGCAAGCTTTGTGGCTGCGAATGGAGTGGAGGTGCGCTCTAAAGTGACTGACGTTGCCATGAGTGATGGTGTATACGTCGTGTGCTCTTTGTCTGATGGCTCTTCCCAGCGTGTTGTGGTGCACAAGAAATGATTAAACTGATTGGGGTAGTCCGATTTTTATGACTAATGCTTTGCTCTAACAATTTATTTTCTGAATCATCATACATGAATTTTTATGTCATAAATATTTTTTTTCACGACTATTATTTTTAAATTCGCTTAGTGTTTGAAATTATTAACTTTAAATATTAATGTTATGGGAAAATTTGTGATTTCTAAAGCGAAGAATGGTGTGGTGTTCAACTTGAAGGCAGGCAATGGCGAGATCATCGCTACTTCAGAGGTTTATTCATCTTTGTCTTCATGCAAAAATGGTATCGCTAGTGTACAGAAAAACAGCCAGGTGGCTAAAGTTGAGGATCAGACTGTTGAAGGTTTCGCTACAGAGAAGAACCCTAAGTTCGAGGTATACAAGGACAAGAAGGGTGAGTTCCGCTTCCGTTTGAAAGCTGCTAATGGTGAAATCATCGCCACGGGTGAGAGCTATAAGGCTAAGGCAGGTTGCTTGAATGGTATCGAGTCCATCAAGAAGAATGCGGCTGATGCTGACATCGTTGATAATAGCGCGGAATAATCTTATTCTGAAATCATATAAAACAAAAAAGGCGGTTCTTTCGAATCGCCTTTTTTGTTTGTGCCTAGAAACAGAAGTTGTAGGAAACCGTCAGGTTAACCCCCACGTCCATGCCTGTTTTCTTATGCTCAGTTGTGTTTACCCTTTGGTTGTTGAATCTCGTCTGATACCTGATGTTTTCAACAATCGGAATGCCTATGGCTATTCCCACCTTCTTTATCCTCACACCCACCTCGGGACGGATATAGAGACCTTTCATTCTGTATTGATAGTCATATGTGTTGTAGTAATATCCTTCTTCTTCATAATAGTAGACATCGAAATCTTGGTCGTCTTTCCCGATTACGCTGAGACTATAGCCTATCTTCAAGCCCAAATAGGGAACCACCTTTTGGTCGGACGCATAGAAACGGATGTCACCGTATACAGGCACGGAAAGGAAGAAATCATCAAAAAAATCCTCGCTTTTGAGCCTATATCCCATACCACATCCATAGTACAGATGCGCATTCTGTTGATATCCGAAGTTGATGGATAGTCCACTGGCAAACGATACAAACCTGTTGTCTGTATCTAAATCCTTTCCTATATTTATACCCCACGTGGATCTTTCTATTTGCAATTTAAACCCGTTTGGATAATATGAGGAGTTGGAGGAATCCTCTTCTGCAAATACATTCGCCGTAAACAATACGGAGAGTATGATTAAGATTCTTTTCTTCATAGATTTCATGAACTAATGATTTAATGATTAATACGCATCCTTGAATTTCAGCTTGTTGTCTTCCTTAAAGAACGTGATACAGTAAGTCCAATTGGTTTCTAACGTGTTTAAGTCCTCTTGGGGAATGCTAGTCAACAGTTGGGTGATTTCCTCGACGTAGGATGTGCTGTCAAGCGGGAATTGTATGTCTTTTATTTCTCCCTTGTCTGTGACGGTGAAAAAGAAATAATTTCTGTGGCCCTGTTGGAATATGGTGTCATTCTCCGTACTCACAGTGATGTCGTTTCGGTTCAAACGATCGATGATGTTATAATATAGGGCCTTTCTCTTCGCCTGTTCCTCTATGTTATCCCCTTCTCCGAAATCGTTTCTGTATACAGGCATGTCTCCATCCTCTTCGCCACAGGAGGCGAGCAATGTGCTACTTGTTAATCCCGCAAGCGAAAGTCCTGCGATAGTGACGATCTTGCCTATCTTTTTCTTCCTTTCAAGTTCATTCTCCAGATAACGCACCTCCGCCTCACACTTCGGGCAGGTGCCTTTACACTCGCCCTTGTGGGTGCATTCGTCCGTCACTAGCCTGATGTCGTTCTCTAAGGCGATTTTCTTTCTGATTTCACGTAGATACTTACATTTTTCTTTCCCTAACATCATAATATACTTTTTTACTGATAATACATGATTCATTCTCTTTGGGAATGAACTCGTCCGCAAATATAGTTTATTTATTTGATTATTATTCTTTTTTGATGGATTTTGCGTCTCTACAATGCGTGCGATGCGCCCCCCTCCTATAATTTGATGTTATAGGATAGTGTGAGGTTGACGCTGACATCCATGCCAATCGTCCTCTCGTCCTTTACGGTGACATGGGTCTGACTGTCGTAGGTCGTGCATACACGCATAAACTCCATCATTGGTACGCTGAGGCACATGTCCACCTTCTTGATCCGGAACCCTAACTCGGGACAGAAATAGAGACCTTTTTGCTTGTTCCTGTATTGGTAGTCCTTGAAGAACCATTTGTAGTCCTCTTTCCTTTGGTAGGTGGTGAAGACCTCCCCTTTGTGCCCTTTCAGATTGACAAGACACCCTAATTTGATGCCGCAAACCCTTGCGAATTTTCTGCCGGATGTGTTAAGCCGCAAATCCGCATAGATGGGCATCGATTCGTAACATTTGAAATTATACACGTCGGTGACCGTCATCTTGTACCCCACACCGACTCCATAGCAAATGCGTTCGTCGTGCTGGTAGCCGAGGTTGATGGATAGGCCCGTGGTGAGGCAAGGGGAGTCCTTCCCTTCATATTCCGTACTCCTCGATGAACTGATTCCTACCGAACATATCTCCGGCCGCAACTTGAATCCTTGTGTATTGTAAATGTTCTCTCCTTTCTCGTCCTCCGCATAGAGATTTGCCGCACTGAACAGAGCCAACATTAGCATTATTTTCTTTCTCATCCTTTTGCCTTATTCACTTATGAAATATAATCGGTTCCCCTGTGATTCTCCTTGCTTGACGTATGATATGTGGAAAATCCAATCTTCCGTCAACGTGTTCAATTCCTCGTGCGGGATACTCTCCAACAATGTCGTGATCTCGGCCACGTATGGTGAATTGTCGGTGTCGAAAGTGATGTCTTTGATTTCCCCGTCACTCGTTACGGTAAAGTGAAATCTGTAGAGATTCAATGAGACGGAGTCTGATTCCGTTGAGATGTTTTGGTAGAAAAGATAGCCTATGATGTTTTGGTGCAATACATATCTTTCGCCCACTTCCTTTACGGATGCGTTTTCACTCATGTATGAATCGAATTCTATGACTTCATCCGTTTCGTCGCAGGAGGTGAATAGGGTGGCGCTGGCCAATCCTATGATGGATAATGTTGCGATGGAGATATTCCTGCCTAACGCTTGCCTCCGCAGATACGTGCGTCTTTCTTTTCCGAGCATGGCAAATATTTTTTTACTTTTCTGAATGTCTCATTCCCCTTGGAAATGAATTCGTCCGCAAATATAGTCTGTTTTTTACGTATAATTGTTTTTTGTTTAAAAATATTGCGTCGAAAAGCGACAGGTCTGCCTGTTTTTACTCCGCCTCGTACACTTCCGGTTCCGCTGGAGGATCATCGTCGTCTGGTTGTTCGATAAAATCAATACCTCCCTCATATAAATCCTGCTCTAACGTGTCACTCACAATACTGTCAACCTCATCGACAGGTGGTTTGATGGCCTTTCCTGGCAGCATTTCACAAGAGGCGAGCAAAGAACTGCAGGCTATCCCTGCGAGTGACAGTCCTGCGAGGGTGACGATCTTGCCCATCTTCTGCCTTCTGTCAAGCTCCGACTCCAGGTAGCGCACTTCCGCCTCACACCTCGGACAAGTGCCCGCGCACTCTCCTTTGTAGGTGCATTCCTCCGTCACTAGTTTGATATCGTTCTCCGTGGCGATCCGCTTCCTGATCTCCCGTAGATATTTGCATTTGTCTTTTCCTATCATAGTCCTGGAGTGTTTTGATTAATCATTGTCTATTTTGTCACTATTTACAAATATAACGAATAAAAACGCAAATTCAACTAAAATTCATAATCCAAAATTCTTAATTCAAAATTAAAAATCGTACCTTTGCACACGATAAATCAAAGGGGTGCCAACGTACGATTGGCTGAGATCATACCCTCAGACCTGATGCAGATCATGCTGCCGTAGGGATTGAAAATCAATTGTATCCATCTTGGTTTCTCCTTGTGATTTATTTCTGTTCTAACTTAATGGAGGATAAGAAATGAAGGTATTTGTGAATTCGAAGGAGACTTCCACTGAATCCAAAACGGTTTTAGAGTTGGCGAACGAGTTGGCGCTGCCCGAGAAGGGGGTGGCGGTGGCGGTTGATAACAAGATCGTCCCTCGTGCGGAATGGGCGAATTCCCCGCTGAAGGAGGGTGCCCAGATTGTCATCATCAAGGCTGCCTGCGGCGGTTAAAACACTTTTCTGACCGCTATGAATAAGCAAGAAATGTTACAGGAGAATGTGCGGATGCAGTTCATCTCGCACTTCACGGAGCAATACTCCTACTTGGACTCCATCGCCATGGCCTTGGAGGGCGGTTGCCGTTGGGTGCAGCTGCGCATGAAGGATGCCTCGGACGAGGAGATCCTGCCTATCGCCTTGGAGGTGAAGAACCTCTGCGCGGAGAAGAACGCCACCTTCATCATCGACGACCATGTGGAGCTGGTGAAGCAGGTGGGGGCGGATGGTGTACACCTCGGCAAAAAGGATATGCCGGTGGCGGAGGCCCGTGGTATCTTGGGCGACGGCTTCATCATCGGTGGGACAGCCAACACTTTCGAGGATGTCTCGTCGCATGCCTCGTCGGGTGCGGATTACATCGGATGCGGCCCTTTTCGGTTCACAACCACCAAGAAGAACCTCTCCCCGGTGCTGGGGTTGGAGGGCTACACCTCTATCGTGGAGAAGATGAGGGGTGCGGATATTCGCCTGCCTATCGTGGCCATCGGGGGCATCGAGGCGGACGATATCCCTGCGATCATGCGGACGGGCGTCTCGGGTATAGCCTTGTCGGGCACGGTCTTGAGGGCGCAAAACCCGGTCGAGGAGATGCGCAAACTGATGGATTTGATGAAATGAATAAAAGAATAAAAATTAATTATAACACTTATGGATAAATTAGTAATCGCAGGGAAAGAGTTCAACTCCCGCCTATTCTTGGGTACGGGTAAGTTCGATTCTAACCGCTTGATGGAGGCTTCCATCAAGGCTTCCGGAACGGAGATGGTGACGGTAGCCATGAAACGTATCGAGTTGGAGGACAAGGAGGATGATATGTTGAAGCATATCGTGAGCCAAAATATACAGTTGTTGCCTAACACGTCGGGCGTGCGTGACGCTGAAGAGGCTGTTTTTGCCGCACAGATGGCGCGTGAGGCTTTCGGCACGAACTGGCTGAAGCTGGAGATCCACCCGGACCCTCGCTATCTGTTGCCGGACTCGATCGAGACGCTGAAGGCTACGGAGAAACTGGTGAAACTGGGCTTCGTCGTTTTGCCTTACTGCCAGGCTGACCCTACGCTCTGCAAGCGTTTGGAGGAGGCGGGCGCCGCTACCGTGATGCCTTTGGGCGCACCGATCGGTACGAACAAGGGCTTGCGCACGAAGGATTTCCTCCGCATCATCATCGAACAAGCGAACGTCCCTGTGGTGGTGGACGCTGGTATCGGTGCGCCAAGCCATGCGGCTGAGGCGATGGAGATGGGTGCATCCGCCTGCCTGGTGAACACGGCGATCGCGGTGGCGGGTGACCCTGTGGCGATGGCTGTCGCCTTCAAACAGGCTGTCGAGGCGGGCAGAATGGCTTACGAGGCTGGTCTGGGCACGCAAGCGGATAATTTTGTGGCGGAGGCTTCTTCGCCGTTGACTTCATTCTTAAACTAATCATTATGAGCCAAAAAATAGTTTTCCCACGTTCCGAAAAAGTTTATTTGAAGGGTACATTGTTCCCTGACATCCGTGTCGGGATGCGCCAGGTGGAGCAGGTGCCTACTACGAGTATCGTGGACGGAGAGAAGGTGCACACCGAGAACCCGAAGGTCATGATCTATGACACGAGCGGTCCGTTCAGCGATCCGAACATCGAAATTGACCTGAAGAAGGGCTTGCCTCGTATGCGTGAGCCTTGGATCACAAGAAGGGATGACGTGGAGCAACTCCCTGAAATCACTTCCGAATATGGCCGCATGCGCCGTGACGACAAGAGTCTCGACCACCTCCGCTTCGAACATATCGCTCTGCCTTACCGCGCCAAGAAGGGTAAATGCATCACCCAAATGGCTTACGCGAAGGCGGGTATCATCACGCCTGAGATGGAGTATGTATCCATCCGTGAGAACATGAACTGCAAGGAGTTGGGCATCGAGACGCACATCACGCCTGAGTTCGTGCGTGACGAGATCGCCGCAGGCCGTGCCGTGCTTCCCGCGAATATCAACCACCCTGAGTCTGAGCCGATGATCATCGGACGGAACTTCTTGGTGAAGATCAATACGAATATCGGTAACTCCGCCACTACCTCCAGCATCGACGAGGAGGTGGAGAAGTCTGTGTGGAGCTGCAAGTGGGGCGGTGACACGCTGATGGACCTCTCCACGGGCGCTAACATACACGAGACCCGCGAATGGATCATCCGCAACTGTCCTGTACCGGTGGGCACAGTGCCTATCTACCAGGCGTTGGAGAAGGTGGACGGCAAGGTGGAGGACCTCACGTGGGAGATCTACAAGGATACGCTCATCGAACAGTGTGAGCAGGGTGTGGACTACTTCACCATCCATGCGGGTATCCGTAGGAAGAATGTGCATTTGGCGGATAAGCGCCTTTGCGGCATCGTCAGCCGTGGCGGTAGCATCATGAGCAAGTGGTGCTTGGTGCACGACCAGGAGAGCTTCCTCTACGAGCATTTCGATGAGATATGTGATATCCTGGCGCAGTATGACGTGGCGGTCTCCTTGGGTGACGGCTTGCGCCCTGGCTGCACCGCCGACGCGAACGACGAGGCACAGTTCGCCGAACTGGACACGCTGGGTGAGTTGGTGCTCCGCGCATGGGACAAGAACGTGCAGGCCTTCATCGAGGGCCCTGGACATGTGCCGATGCATAAGATCAAGGAGAACATGGAACGCCAGATCGAGAAGTGCCACAACGCACCGTTCTACACGCTCGGTCCTTTGGTGACGGACATCGCTCCGGGCTATGACCATATCACCTCGGCCATCGGTGCGGCGCAAATCGGCTGGCTGGGTACGGCTATGCTCTGCTACGTGACGCCGAAGGAGCATCTCGCCTTGCCGGACAAGGAGGATGTGCGTGTGGGCGTGGTGACCTATAAGATCGCGGCCCATGCGGCTGACCTAGCGAAGGGCCATCCGGGCGCACAGGTGCGTGACAACGCATTGAGCAAGGCTCGCTACGACTTCCGCTGGAAGGACCAGTTCGACTTGTCGCTGGACCCTGAACGCGCGCAGTCCTATTTCCACAAAGGGAAGCATTTGGACGGTGAATATTGCACCATGTGCGGACCGAACTTCTGCGCCATGAGACTCAGTCATGACCTCAAAAAGAAATAATTCATAATTCAAAACGTATAATTCAAAATTCTCATAGGAGATGTTTTCAGACGAATTAGCTAAAATAGATTGGGACGAGACCACCGCAAAGATCGCGGCGAAGACGGACGCTGATGTACGTCGCGCCCTGTCGAAGGAACATTGTGACGTGGAGGATTTCATGGCGATGATTTCGCCCGCGGCCGCTCCTTACTTGGAGACCATGGCCCGTCTCAGCAAGAAATATACGGAAGAACGCTTCGGCAAGACCATATCCATGTTCATTCCGCTCTATATCACTAACTCATGCACCAACTCGTGCGTCTATTGCGGGTTCCACATCAGCAACCCGATGGCGCGCACCATCCTGACCATAGACCAGTGTGAGGATGAATACAAGGCGATCAAGAAGCTGGGTCCTTTCGAGAACCTGCTGATCGTGACGGGCGAGAACCCTGCCAAGGCGGGCGTCCCTTACATCGCCAAGGCATTGGACGTCGCCAAGAAATATTTCTCTAACCTGAAGATCGAGGTGATGCCGCTGAGCACGGAAGAGTACGAGGAGCTGACCCGTCATGGCATGAACGGTGTGATCTGCTTCCAGGAGACCTATCACCGGGCCAACTACAACATCTACCACCCGAAGGGCATGAAGTCTAAGTTCGAGTGGCGCTGCAACGGCTTCGACCGTATGGGCCAGGCGGGTGTGCACTCCATCGGCATGGGTGTCCTGATCGGGTTGGAGAAGGAGTGGCGCACGGATATCACCATGATGGCTTACCACTTGCGTTACCTGCAGAAGCATTACTGGAAGACGAAATATAGCGTGAACTTCCCTCGTATGCGTCCGGCGGAGAATGGTGGATTCCAACCGAACGTGATCATGTCCGACAAGGAGCTGGCGCAGGTGACCTTCGCCATGCGCATCTTCGACCACGACGTGGACATCTCTTACTCCACCCGCGAACCTGCCGTTATCCGTGACAACATGGCTTGCTTAGGCGTCACGACCATGAGTGCGGAGAGCAAGACGGAGCCGGGCGGTTACTACACCTATCCGCAGGCGTTGGAGCAGTTCCATGTGAACGATGACCGTACGGCGGTGGAGATCAACGCCCGCCTGAAGGAACTGGGCAGGGAACCTGTCTGGAAGGATTGGGACAGCAGCTTCGATGAACTGAAAATCGTCAAAGCAGGATAGTATGGACGGGAGAGAACGCTACCACCGCCAGATGCTTTTGCCTGAGATGGGCGAAGCGGGGCAAGAGAAACTGCGCAACGCACGTGTCCTCCTCGTGGGTGTGGGAGGCCTGGGTTCTCCCATCGCCACCTATCTGACGGGTGCGGGTGTGGGTACCATCGGACTGATGGACGATGATGTGGTGAGCGTCACGAACCTCCACCGACAAGTGCTCTACACGGAAGAGGAGGTGGGGCTGAGCAAGGTGGAGTGCGCCGTGAAACGTCTCGCCGCCCAGAACAGCGAGGTGAAGCTGATTCCCTACGCTTGCCGCCTGACGGAGGAGAATGCGGCGGAGATCATCCGTGATTATGACATGGTGGTGGATGGCTGCGATAATTTCGCCTCCCGCTACGTTATCGACGCAGTCTGCCGGGCGCAGAAGAAACCCTACGTCTATGGCTCGATTCAGGGCTTGGCGGGCCAAGTCTGCGTGTTCGGGGTGGGGAAGTCTCCCAAATATTACACCGACCTCTATCCGAAGGAAGAGACGCAGGACTACACGCCTTCGAAGGCGGTGCTAGGCGTGACCCCAGCGATTGTGGGGAGTGTGGAGGCGAATCAGGTCCTCCAACTGATCACAGGGATAGGAACCCCTTTGGTCAATCGCCTATGGACCATCGATTTGTGCACGATGGAAAGCCATGTGTTTGATTTGTAAATAATTATATTGTTTAGGCATGAAACTGATTGTGATTACCTATCCCACGTTTTTCCAAGGCGAAGCGCAGTGTGTGGACGCCCTGTTCAGGAACGGATTGGAGTACCTTCACCTACGCAAGCCGGAGGCGGATGTGCTTGCCTACGAGTCGTTCTTGGAGCAGGTGGATCCGCAATACTACCCACGTATCGTCTTGCATGACCATTTCGAGTTGGCGGAGAAGTATGGGCTGAAGGGTGTTCATCTCAACCAGCGGAATCCCTATCCGCCACAGTCGTGGAAGGGACATGTCTCCCGCTCCTGCCATAGCTTGGAGGAGGTGGTCGCCCATAAGCCTCAATGTGACTATCTCTTCCTCAGCCCAATCTTCGACAGCATCTCCAAGCAAGGGTACGGACCGTCCCTTTCTCCTGACATGTTGCGCAAGGCAAAAGAGGAAGGTATCATTGACGACAAGGTGGTTGCCTTAGGCGGAATGTCGGCTGAACGTCTTCCGCTCGTCCGAAACTGGGGATTCGGTGGCGCTGCGTTCTTGGGCGATGTGTGGAACCCGTTCATGAAGGGTGACGAGAGGATGGGGGTGGAACACTTTATTGAATTAAGAAACGATAGTTCGACGAAGTCAATTAAGAATTAAGAATTTTGAATTGAGGCCTTGATGATAGTTGTTGGGGGAATTCTAAAAACTAAATTCTACATTTTGCTAATTCCTCAAAAATCACTAAGTTTGAAGTCTAGATAAAAGAAGAATTAATAAAGCAAAACTTATCATTATGTCATGTGTGAAATACATCGGGGTGGATGACCCTGATATAGACTTGTTCGAAAGTCAATACATCGTTCCGGAAGGAATGTGCTATAACTCCTACCTCATTGAAGACCAACAGATTGCCATCATGGATACGGTGGACGCCCGCAAGACCGGCGAGTGGTTGGAGAACGTCAAGAAAGCGTTGGCGGGAAGAACTCCGCAATACCTCATCGTGCAACACATGGAGCCTGACCACAGCGGATCCATCGCCGCATTGGTGGAGGCATACCCTGGCGTGACCATCGTGGCGAGCGCCAAAGCCATCCAATTCATGGGACAATTCTTCGAGGGAAAAACCTTCACGACGAAAGCCGTGGGAGAAGGCGACGCCCTCTCTTTGGGCAACAATACGCTACGTTTCTTCACCGCACCGATGGTCCACTGGCCAGAGGTGATCGTCACCTACTTGGAGAGTGAGAAAACGCTCTTCTCGGCCGACGGATTCGGCAAGTTCGGCGTGTACGGAGCAGACCCGGACGATTGGGCATGCGAAGCCCGTCGCTACTACTTCAACATCTGCGGAAAGTACGGTGCGCAGGTGGACGCCCTGTTGCGCAAAGCATCTGCGTTGACGATCGAGAAGATTTGTCCATTGCACGGACCGGTTCTTGAGAACGATTTGTTGAAAGAGGCTATCCGTCTCTATTCCATCTGGTGCAAGTATGATGTGGAGACGCCAGGCGGTGTGTTGGTCGCATACGCATCCATCCACGGAGGCACACGTGCGGCGGCGGAGGCGATCGCAGCCTCTCTAAGCGCAAAAGGAGCCACCAAGGTAGCTATTACTGATTTGAGCCGTGATGACGTCGCTGAGGCGATAGAAGACGCTTTCAGGATGGAATCCATGGTGTTGGCCTGCGCCACCTACGACGGAGGCATCTTCCCTCCTATGCACAACTTCCTGCACAAGCTCTCCATCAAGGGATACCAGCGTCGCCGTGTCGGTCTGATCGAGAACGGCACATGGGCGCCACAGGCGGCACGCATCATGCGTGAGATGCTGGAGAAGATGAAGGCGGTGGAGATCGTGGAGCCAGTCGTGACGATTAAGAGCCGCATGAAGGAGGCGGACAAACCGCAGATAGAGGCATTGGCGGAGGCTATCGTGCGCAAATAAGCAAGAGAACATCTAACGATAAACGCAAGGGCGAAGCGGAATGATATCTGCTTCGCCCTTGTTTATTCCACATCTAAACCTAAACTTTAAAACACTTAATTCTTAACTATTAACTATACAAAAAGGGAATCCCGGCCCTCCGGAACTCCCTTTCCCATTGATATATCTACGTCAGACTAAATTAATTACCCATCTCGGAGATGAATTTAATTCTGACAAGTCTGATTTCCTCTTCAGAGTAATCGTTCTCACCCAACTCTTTCAGCGCATCCTCGACATCCTCGGATTCCGCCTCCTTGAAGTAATCGAACACCTCGTCGATACGCTCCTGATCCATGATTTGGACAAGGAAGTAATCGATGTTGATCTTCGTACCTGAGTTGACAATAGCCTCGATTTCATCCAACAGCTCGTCGAAATCCAAACCCTTCGATTCAGCGATATCGTCCAAAGCGATCTTTCTGTCGATGGCTTGGATGATGGAGACCTTCAGTTTGGATTTGTTCGCCACAGAACGTACGCGAAGGTCTTCCGGGCGTTCGATTTCGTTCTCCTGAACATGTTTCTTGATGAGTTGGACAAACTCCTCACCGAAGCGTTTTGCCTTGCCGGCACCCACACCAGGAATGTTTTGTAATTCTTCAATGGTGATAGGGTAGGTGGTGGCCATCGCCTCCAAAGATGGATCTTGGAAGATCACGAATGGAGGCAACCCCAATTTCTTGGAAAGGTTCTTACGCAAATCCTTCAGCATGGAGAATAGGGCAGGGTCGGCGCAACAAGACGCCACACCCTTCAGCTGGATGTCCACTTCCTCCACGTCTTCCTCGTCCTCGCTGACGATTTCGAACGATTTAGGTTTTTTGAGGAACGCTTTACCCTCCGGGGTGATTTTCAGGATACCGTAGTTCTCTATGTCCTTGGTGATATATCCGCATATCATCGCTTTTTGGATCACATTTTGCCACGTCCTTTCACTTTCATCCTTGCCTTCACCAAACGTATCGATTTCCTCGTCATGTCCGTAAGATTTAACTTCTGATGTCTCATTTCCCATGATGACATCAATAACATGCTCCGTTTTAAACTTTTCATTCAACGCTATGATCGTCTCCAGAACGGTACATAGCAACTCTTTCGCTTCCACTTGTTTTTTCGGATTTAAACAATTATCACAATTTCCACAATTATCTTCAGAGTATTCCTCACCAAAGTAGTGTAATAATACTTTTCTTCTACAAACTACGCTCTCCGCATATGCTGCAGTCTCCAAAAGCAGCTGCTTGCCGATCTCCTGTTCCGCGATAGGCTTGCCTTGCATGAATTTCTCCAGCTTCTGCAAGTCGCTGTTGGAATAGAAGGCGATACAGCGTCCTTCGCCACCGTCACGTCCGGCCCTTCCCGTCTCTTGGTAGTAGCCTTCCAAACTCTTCGGTATGTCGTAGTGGATGACGAACCGCACGTCTGGTTTGTCGATTCCCATACCGAATGCGATGGTGGCTACAATCACCTGCACCTTCTCCATCAAGAAGCAGTCCTGATTGCCTGAACGTGTCGCGCTATCCATGCCCGCATGATATGCCAAGGCGTTGATGCCGTTCACGCGCAGGGTCTCCGCCAACTCCTCCACCTTTTTGCGGCTGAGGCAGTAGATGATGCCGGACTTGCCTTCCTGGCTTCGGATGAATTTGATGATCTCCTTGTCGATGTCGTCCCGCTTAGGCTTTACTTCATAGTAGAGGTTCGGGCGGTTGAACGACGATTTGAACACAGTCGCATCCGTGATGCCGAGGCTCTTCTGTATGTCGTGTTGCACCTTAGGGGTGGCTGTCGCTGTCAATGCAATGACGGCGACTTTTTGTCCTATCTCATTGATTATCGGGCGAATCCTTCTATATTCCGGTCTGAAGTCATGTCCCCATTCCGAGATACAATGCGCCTCGTCTATGGCGAAGAAGGATATCTTCACTTGTCTGAGGAATTCCACGTTCTCTTCCTTGGTTAACGACTCCGGAGCCACGTAGAGTAATTTCGTCCTACCCTCCAGGATGTCCGTCTTCACGTTGTCTATCGCCGCCTTGTTGAGGGATGAGTTGATGAAGTGAGCGATACCATCCTCTTCGCTGAAGTTCCTCATCGCATCCACCTGATTCTTCATCAGCGCAATGAGCGGAGAAATCACAATTGCAGTGCCTGCCATCATTAATGACGGTAATTGATAGCACAATGACTTGCCACCACCTGTTGGCATGAGGACAAACGTGTCCTTCCCAGCCAAAAGGTTGGTGATAATTGCCTCTTGGTTTCCTTTGAAGGAATCAAAACCAAAATGCAACTTCAGTTGTTTTGCCAATTCATTGTCTTTCATAATCGGAACACAATTAATCGTTAAAATCATCCCTTGGACATTAGCTGTCCCGTACATCAAGGGTGGCGTGCAATTGTAGGCGCAAATGTATATTACAGTACGTTAATTGGCATCATAAAAATGTTAAATTTTATCATGCCACCCTCAATTTCTCTATATTGGCGCTCTGGATCTTCGATTCAGCGTACGCTTTGGTGATGCTGACCTTCTTTTTTCCAGAGGAGGGGATCTCGAACATCACGTCCAACATGATGGTCTCCACGATGGAGCGGAGCCCTCTCGCCCCGAGCTTGAACTCTACCGCTTTGTCCACGATATATTCCAATACATCTTCGTCGAACGTGAGCTTCACGTCGTCCATATCAAACATCTTGACGTATTGCTTGATAATGGAGTTCTTCGGCTCTGTCAGGATGGAACGCAACGCTTTACGGTCCAATTGGTTCAGGTGACAGAGCAACGGCAACCTGCCGATGATTTCCGGGATGAGACCGAAGGATTTCAGGTCTTGCGGGGAGACGTACTGCAGTATGTTCTCCATGTCCACAACTCCCTGTTTTTTCGCCGCGGCGTATCCCACCACTTTGGTGTTGAGCCTATGGGCTATCTTGTGCTCGATTCCGTCAAACGCTCCTCCACAGATGAAGAGGATGTTTTTCGTATCCACCGGTATCATCTTCTGGTCCGGATGCTTTCGGCCTCCTTGCGGCGGCACATTCACGATGGAACCTTCCAATAACTTGAGCAAGCCTTGCTGGACACCCTCTCCGCTCACGTCCCTCGTGATGGACGGATTGTCTCCCTTGCGGGCGATCTTGTCTATCTCATCGATGAATACAATGCCTCGCTCAGCCGCTTTGACGTCGTAGTCCGACGCTTGCAACAATCGGGTGAGAATGCTCTCGATATCTTCGCCCACATATCCCGCTTCAGTCAAAACCGTGGCGTCTACGATTGCGAATGGTACCTTCAAAAGTTTTGCGATGGTCTTCGCAAGCAAAGTCTTCCCTGTTCCCGTCGCTCCAACCATGATGATGTTGGATTTTTCAATCTCAACACCCTCGTCGTCCTTAGGCTGCATGAGCCGTTTGTAATGGTTGTAGACTGCAACGGAAAGGGTTTTCTTCGCCACATCCTGCCCGATGACGTACTGGTCGAGGAATTGCTTTATCTCAATTGGCTTAGGAAGGTCTTTCGCATCGAAGTCGGAGTTGTCTCCATAACCTTTTTTGTTGCTTTCGACTATTTCGTAAGCCATTCGCACGCATTCGTCGCAGATGTTGACGGAAGGTCCCGTGATCAGCATGTTCACTTCCTTCTGTGACCTGCCACAGAAACTGCACCTATTTGTGCTTTTCGTGTTAACTGCCATCTCTGCCTTATTTGTTCCTCACTAATACTTCATCGATCATGCCGTACGCTTTCGCTTCTTCGGCTGTCATCCAATAATCCCTGTCGGAGTCTTGAAATATCTTGTCGTACGGATTCCCGGAATGTTCCGCTATGATTGTATATAGCTCTTTCTTCAGTTTCTGGATCTCCCTCGCGGTGATTTCAATATCCGACGCTTGTCCCTGGGCTCCTCCCATGGGTTGGTGGATCATGACGCGGGAGTGCTTCAATGCGGAGCGCTTCCCTTTCGTCCCGGCCACCAGTAGAACCGCACCCATGGATGCCGCCATGCCGGTGCAGATGGTCGCTACGTCACATCCGATGTACTGCATCGTGTCATAGATGCCTAGGCCTGCGTATACCGATCCTCCAGGGGTGTTCAGGTATATCGAGATGTCTTTCCCCGGATCGGACGAGTCCAGATAGAGCAGTTGCGCCTGAATCACGTTGGCGGAATAATCGTCCACCTCCGTTCCGAGAAATATGATGCGGTCCATCATAAGCCTTGAAAAGACGTCCATCTGCGTTACGTTCAGTTGACGTTCCTCCAAGATGCTGGGTGATATGTAACTGTTGGATATGCGTGAGGTGTATTGGTCTAAGGCTAATCCGTTCATTCCAAGATGACCTACCGCATATTTCCTGAAATCATTTTTTTCCATCATTTTGTTAAATATTAATCTGTCTGGTTACGCTTCTATTTTGTTTACTAAATTAATAAAACTTTTTTATTTAAAACCAAAAAAAATCCCGGCAATTTTTGTTGTCGGGATTGATTTTTTATTGTAAATTGTTATTTCCCTTGCTCAGAAAAGAGTTTATTGAACTCTTCAAGCGAAACTTTCTTCACATCCAATTTGATCTTGGACTTCACAACGCTCATCACTTTCTCTTCCATGACGCGCTCCGCGATCTGCTGGATGGACTCTTTCTTCTTCAACATCTCTTTCGCGTAGTTCTCCAAAACGTCGGTTGGAACAGTCGACATGCCATATTGAGCGAATTGTGCTTGGGCAGTCTTCTTGGCGAACTCCATCATGTCGCCTTCCTCAATCTTGATTTGGTTGTCCGTGGCGATCTTGTTCTTGGTCAGTTGCCATTTCAAATCGTCCAACATCATTGGATATTGTGCCTCCAAATCTTCCGCACTGATCTTCTCGTTGGTCTCTGCTACCCAACGCTTCAGGAATGCGTCTGGGAATGCCGCGTCACCGAACGCTTCCTTAGCCAATACCTTTTGGGAATCGAGCAACAACTTGTAGTCGCTGTCTGCCACGAGTGATTTCTTGACGTCATCCGCCAAGCGAGCCTTGAACTCCTCCTCGCTCTTCACAACGCCCTCTCCGAGAGCCTTGTCGAACAACTCTTGGTTCAACTCAGCCGCCTTGAAACGGGTTACGCTCTTGATGATGAACTTGAAATCCGCATCTACAGAAGCAACCTCTTCTCTCTTAATCTTCAAGAGGGAAGCGATCTCTCCTTCGTTCTCGAACGCCTTCTTAGGGTTGAACGAAACGGATGCGCCTACCTTAGCGCCTACGAAGAGTGCCTTCTGGTCTGCGTCCTTCATGTATTTAGGGCAAAGAACAGCGTCCTCTACCTTGATGCCGTCTTCCTTCTCCTTCGTCTTGGTGCGCATCTCCACGATGTCGCCCTTCACTACGTCGGACTCAACCACGTCCGTAGCCTCGTCGTAAGATCCGAAACGGTCTTGGTATGACTTCACGGCGTTGTTCACCATGTCATCGCTGGCCTCGATCTCATAGTATGGAGCAACAATCTTATCGCTCAAAACCAACTTGTTCTCTGGCGCTATCGCTATGTCAAATTTGAACTCGAAGTCTTCCTCCTTGCTGAAATCAATCTCTTTCTGCTCTGTTTTGTTAGGAAGTGGTTGGCCGAGGATCTCGATGTTGTTCTCCTTGATGTAATCCATCAATTTCTCTGAAATGATGTTGTTGATCTCGTCTGCCATGGCAGCTTTACCGTACAGCTTCTTTACCATCGTCATCGGAACATTTCCCGGACGGAATCCTGGCACGTTAGCTCTTTGTTTGTATTTGCGGAGCGTCTTCTCCACCGCTTCTTGGTAATCTGCCTTCACAACTTGCATTGTGATGATCGCGTTCGTAGCGTCGATGTCTTTTCTAGCGATATTCATATTGTTTATTTTAAGTATAATTCTTTTGTAAATCAGGGTGCAAAGGTAATGATTTTTTCTATTCCTACAAACCAAAATTCTTTATGATTGTTTTTCGCCCCTTTATTGGTGACGGAAGCCAATGAAAAAGGGGATTCCAAGCAGGAGTCCCCTTCCTCGATTTTATGGTTTGTCCGATTGATTAACGGATTTTTGCGCCTAATTTCTCTTCGAAATTCTTCATCAACTTGTTCATGATGGCGTCGATTTGTCCATCCTTCATCGTCTTCGCCTCGTCTTGCAAAATGAAACTTACCGCATACGATTTCTTGCCCGCCTCGAGGTTCTTTCCCTCGTACACGTCGAAGAGATAGATGTTCTTGATGAATTTCTTCTCCGTCTCCATGGTCACTTTGACGATGTCCTCGAAGGTGGTCGACTTGTTGATCAACAACGCCAAATCTCTCTTCACTTCAGGGAACTTGGAGATCTCCTTGTAGGTAACCTTGTGGTTCTTCAATTCGGATAGGATTTTGTTCCATTCCAAATCGGCGTAATATACATTGTTCTCCAATCCGAAGATGTTCAACGCTTTCTTGGAGACTACTCCCAACGTGGCGAGCAGTTTGCCTGCATGGGTCATGATGGTCATTCCTTCCGAGATGAATTCGTCGTCGTAGCCACCGTATACCAAGCCTTTCTTCTCGAATCCGAGCCTTGCGAATATGTTCTCGACATATGCCCTCAACTGGTAGAAGGAGGCCTTCTCTTGCTTCAATACCCAACTTTGGGTGGTCTTGTTACCGCTCAGCCACATGCCGAGGTGGAGTTCCTCCGAGTATGGTTTCAACGGAGCCTCCTCCGTGGATTCCTTCTCAGGATTCTTGTGGTAACAGTTGCCGAACTCGTAGAACTTGATGTCCGCATTCTTTCTGTTCACGTTGTAGGCCACACTTTCCAATCCGCCGAAAAGCAATGATTGCCTCATGCATCCTAAATCGGCGCTCAATGGGTTCATCACTGTCACTCCGTTCTTGAGAGGATATTTCTCTGATTCGGCGTAATAGGAGATCTTCGTGAGCGAGTTGTTGAGTATCTCGTTGAATCCGCAGCCTGTCAATTGCTCGGAGATGAGGTTCTGGAGCTTCAGACTGTTCGGACGTGGCGAATAGGCGATGGACGAGCTGAGGGATAAGCCCTCCTGCACGTTGTCGTAGCCATAGATACGAAGCAGGTCTTCGATCACGTCTACATCCCTGGTCACATCGACCCTGTAGGTTGGCACAGCGAGCGAAAGTCCGTTCTCGTCCTCCTTCTTGATCTCTATTTCAAGACCAGAAAGGATGGTCTTCACCTCTTCCTTCTTGATTTCCTTGCCGATGAGGGAGTTGATCTTGTTGTAGGTGATATCCACAGGGAATGGCGCCACTGGGCTAGGGTAGATGTCGTGCACTTCGCTCGATATGTTACCGCCCGCCAACTCCTTGATGAGGAGTGCGGCGCACTTCAGGATGTAAATCGTATTGTTAGGGTCGCAACCTCTCTCGTAACGGAACGACGCATCGGTATTGAGACCGAATCTGCGGGCTGTCTTCCTGATGTATACAGGGTTGAAACATGCGCTCTCGAGGAATACGTTGCGGGTGGAATCGGTGACGCCGGAGTCCAAACCTCCGAACACGCCGGCGAGACAAGCACCGCCTTTCTCGTCGCAGATCATCAGGTCGTTGGATGTCAATGTCCTCTCCACACCATCGAGCGTGGTGAACTTTGTTCCGTCGGGCAATGTCTTGACGATGATATGTTTGCCTGCCATCTTGTCCAAATCGAAGGCATGGAGCGGCTGTCCAAGGGCATGCAGCAGATAGTTGGTGGCGTCCACCACGTTATTGATTGGCCTAAGGCCGATGGCCTTCAGCGCATTCTGCATCCATTTAGGGGACTCCTTCACCGTGATGCCAGAGATGGCGACGCCGGAGTAGCGGGTGCATGCGGCCGTGTTCTCCACGTCCACTTTCACAGGACAGCTGTTGTCATCCACCTTAAAGGCGGAAACGTCCGGTTTGCTGAGCTTGTACTTGCCAGGCTGATGGTATTGGAAATAGGCGGCGAGGTCGCGCGCCACACCGTAATGGGAGGTCGCGTCGATACGGTTAGGGGTGATGTCCACCTCGATCACATAATCGGTCTCGATGCCGTAATAGGTCTTGGCCAATGTGCCCACTGGCACGTCCGCCGGCAACTCGATGATGCCCGCATGGCTGGTACCGACACCGATCTCGTCCTCCGCGCAGAGCATTCCGTAGGAATCCACGCCGCGTAGCTTGAATTTGGTGATGGTGGAACATTTGTCGCCTTCGTACAACTTCGTGCCGAGGGTGGCGACGATGGTTTTGATCCCTGTACGGCAGTTGGCGGCGCCGCACACGATCTGCAGGGGCTCGCCCTGTCCTATGTTGACTTTCGTGACATGAAGATGGTCGGAGTCTGGATGCGCCACGCATTCCAATACCTCACCCACTACTAATCCTTCCAATCCTCCTTTGATGGATTGTATCTCTTCAACTCCACCGACCTCAAGGCCTATCGAGGTTAAAACCTTTGAGACTTCTTCCGGCTCTATATCAAGATTGATATACTTTTTTAACCAATTGTACGAAATGTTCATTACTACAAAATATTATTTTCGGTCGGCAACTCCGCCCACCTCTATTCCTGAACCGCGAATTTATAAAAATATTCTCTATTAAAATAGATTTAGGAATTAAGAATTAAGAGATAGGAGTTAAAAATTATGCGTTGAAATAAGCATTGCCACATACTCACCTCATCGGAAGTCCAACACATAAAAACGCATGGCTTCACATATTTTTTTACAATTAACCGCCATAAAAAAGCGAGAGTGCATTATCTTTGCGAAATAAGTATGATTAATATGGCAAAGTTTCGGTTTTTACTGTTGGGGCTTCTGATGTCCCTGTTCTATAACGTCCAGGCAGAGGAAAACGAATATTCCTCAGACTATTTCTATGCGAGGGAGTACCGCTACCAAGGTGACACGCTTCGCTACCGTATCCTCTATCCGAAGGGTTATGGTGTCGAGGGTCTGAAATTTCCTCTCTTCATCTATCTTCACGGTGAGGAGGAACGCGGCAATGACAATCTGATGCAACTGAAATACGGCGCGAGCCTATACATGAGCGAGGAGGCGCGTAATTACCAATCGGCGGTGGTCATCATGCCTCAGTGTCCGAAGGATGATTTTTGGGCAAAATATGACAAGTTGGATGATGGCTCGATTGTCTTGCGTGAGAATCCGGAGCAGACAAAGAGTAGCATCATCGTGGAGAAGCTGATCCAACATTTCATGAAGAAGGAGAACGAGATCGATGTTTCCCGCGTCTATTTGGTGGGCAAGGATATGGGTGCGTTCGGGGTGTTGGACCTCGCCGCCCGAAACCCTAAGCTGTATTCGGCTGTGATTGCCGTGTCGGGGGTAATCGAGCCTTCCCGCATGAAAAAGAAGAAAGTTCCTGTACGCCTCTACCATGGGGTGGAGGATCCTATCGTTCCGATTCAGTATGCGCGTGATTTGGAGACGGTCCTCAAGTCCAATTCCAATGGCTCCGACTTGGTGGAGTTCCAAGACACGAAGCACGACGACGCTTGGGAAATGGCCATCAGCGCATCTGATTTCATGGAGTGGCTATTCGAGAAGAAGAAAAAATGACCCCCTCTGTTTGAGGAAAAAAGACCTTCTGATGGAGACCCCATTTTATAGAGTATTAAATTAAAACATTATTCCCCTGTATGGTTGTATTGGCAGTTGTGCTCTTCATGATCGCTTTGCTCATGATTGTTGGCATGGGGATATTGATGGCGAGTAATAAGTATCCCATGGAAGAAGATGTGGCGTGCCTGATCCGTCTGCTCGTCTCGGTTATCAGGTGCGATGGGAAAGCGGATGCGGAGGAGATAGCCGCCGCCAAATCGTATATCAATTCATCGCCTCGTTGGGGAACTTATATCATCAAATATTTTGATCAGGAACTGAACGCTTCGAATGTCAAGTTCTTAGGCTATGAAAGTTCCGGAATTCCGTTGTTCTTGTTGAATAGGAAGGAAAAAGATGGTTCTGTCACCAAATATAGTCTTTCCGACCTCTCTTCCAAAGCCATTTCAAAGCTCTTCCGCAAATACTCCGAACGGATGGAATTCATGGATGCTTTGTTCCAAATCGCCTATTCCCAAGATGGTGTGAGCGATGTGGAGGTGGACATGCTACGTGAGGTGGCTCACTACCTATGCATCAAATCATGGGATTTCACAGGGTTCTTGTACAAGTACGAGTACATGATGGATGAGCAACAGAAGAAGCAGAAAAGGCAAGAGGAGGAACGGAACCGTACTGAAAAGGATAAAGAATCAGCGGGGAAAAACGAACGAAAAAAAGCGCATGAGGCCCGTTTCAAGAACGTCACGAACGCCCGCACGAAGGAGGCTCTCCAACTCCTGGAGATTACGGAGAATGCGGACGAGCAGGAGATCAAATCCGCCTACCGCAGATTGGCGAAGAAGTACCACCCGGACACGCTCCCCGCTAACATCTCCGAAGAAGAGAGGGAAGAGGCTGCCGCACGGTTCCGCTCAATCCATGAAGCTTATGAGTTTTTACTTTCCTTGGAGATGGTCCGTGCCAAATAGTAATGTAGTTATATTGTAATTCATTGATTCTATGATTTATATATTTCCATTGGCGGCTATAATCAGTCTTATTGTGATATACATAATTCTGACGGAGATTTCTGGTGACCCACGCAAGGATCTGTCTGATATGGAAGCGAGGTTTGTCGATCTATTTGTGGCTCTTGCCAAATGTGATGGAAAAGATGATCCGTTGGAGGTGTTGTGTGTTAAATCACATATCTGCAGGTCCCCTCGTTTAAGCACAAATCATAAGCAGATTATAAGTTGTTTGAATGTGGAACTGAAAAACACGCAGGTTCGTTTCCTTGGTTACGAATCTGAAGGATTACCTCTTTTCATCATAAAAAGGAAGATAGATGAAAAACAATGGACAACAGAAAAGGTTTCAAGCCTTACAACCCATCTGCTTGAGAAATATATGCAGAAGTACTCCGATCGAATGGAGTTCATGGATGTTTTGTTCCAAATCGCCTATTCGCAGGATGGTGTGAGCGATGTGGAGGTGGACTTCCTGCGTGAGGTGGCGCATTATCTGGACATCAAGTCTTGGGACTTCACCGCCTTCCTGTACAAATACGAGTACCTGAAGAAAGAACAGCAAGAACAAAAGCAACAAAAAGAGGAGAAAAAGCGGACGAAAAAGAAGAAACGGACGGAAAGTGAGGAAAACGAGCGTCGCAAAACGCATGAGACCCGTTTCGAGAATGTCACGAACACCCGCACAAAGGAGGCTCTCCAACTCCTGGAGATCACGGAGAATGCGGACGAACAAGAAATCAAATCCGCCTACCGCAGATTGGTGAAGATGTACCACCCGGACACGCTTCCCGCTAACACCTCCGAAGAGGAGAAGGAAGAGGCCACCGAACGCTTCCGCTCAATCCATGAGGCTTATGAGTTTCTGCTAGAGCAGGTTGTGCTCTTGAATAAATAAGGGCTTGTAATTATGCGAAGAAAATAAAGATGAGGCTGAACAAGTATAATATATCCGAATAAAAAAATTCTTTCACAAGATAGTTGTAGTCTTTGCGTGTAAAAGCAGTGTAATATTTGTCCGAAATATTACAAACGTTGTAATAGGTGATTATGAAGAATATGATCACCATCATTATTGTACATGAAACAGTTTCTCGAGTCGGTGCTGTGATATCGAGCACAATATTCGAAATTACCATTTGAATGAAAAGAAGTAAAAATGAAATCGAACGTTTGTCGTTTTTGATGATGAACTTAGTATTTGTTTCTTTGTCGTTTTCTGTGCTTTTAGGGAAGATGTTGAGAACCACTTCAGGGTCAGAATAGAGTTCTGGATCTTTCTCTCTCAGATTCTCATAGAACCATTTGTCTTCGGATTTTGATTCGAAGGAATCCTTTAGCGTGTAAAATTCCTCCTTTGTCAGGAATTGGTTCACGCATATTCTTTTCAAGTCAGTTTCTTCGCGTTTATTGATGTTGCCATCCATGTAGGCCAGTTGGAAAAGCAGGTACGAAAGGTATTTCTTTCGCTCTTCACTGAGGTAATCCGTTAATGAAAAGGCAAGGTCCTTGACATCATCGTCGGGCAAACCAAAATATTCATTAAGATTGTGCATCCCTCCATATACGGAATAGTCCTGTTTCCTTTTCAAATCACGGAGCCATCCTTTAGGGTTGAAGAGGGTTCGTCTAATTTTTCTTATGTGTGTGAAAATCTTCATCTCGAGAGTGAGGGATTGTGATGAAGTATACTTTAACACGTAGTGGTGGACAAGATAGTCGATGTCTGCTTCTTTGTCGAATGATGTGCGGATGTAATTGACGACAAAAGCTAATTTGTTGGCATACATGTCTTTTTCATCGCTCTGTAAGAGCTTGCACATGAGCAGAACGACCATCCTATTCAGTAAATCTTTTTCCTTTAGTGTGGATTCGAAGTGCTTCTTTTCATTCCGTCGCTCAAATACGAATAGGTTTCCTCTCACTAAGAAATACAATGTAAGGATAGAGTATATGAAACAGGCAACAGCTACAACTACATTGACGTCGGTTTCGATGTTTATGGCTAAAATATTCATGTGCGACAATTGAAATAACGTTGTGATGTCCATCTCTTTCCTGTTATTTTTTTTGTTCTCCAATTTTTTCCGCACACAATATTCCGTCCATGGCGGAGGAGGTGATTCCTCCCGCATAGCCGGCTCCCTCGCCGCAAGGGTAGAGCCCCTTGATCTGCACATGCTGCATCGTCTCCGGGTCACGCGGAATGCGGACGGGTGAGGAGGTGCGTGACTCCACCCCGATGATGACGGCGTCGTTGGTGAGATATCCTCTCATCTTTTTGTCGAAATCCTTGAAGCCTAATTGCAGGCGCTCCCTGATGAATTTAGGCATCCATTTGTGCATGTCGGATGGTACGATGCCTGGGAGATAGGAGGTCTCCGGAAGTGAAGCGGAAGATCTTCCGTTCACGAAATCGAGCAGCCTCTGTGCGGGCGCCACCGCCATCCCGCCACCGTTCTGGTAGGAGAGCCTTTCGTACTCTTCTTGGAACTTCAGGCCTGCCAACGCCCCGAACTGCTCGTACTCCTTGAGGTCCTCCGGCCTGATCTCCACCACGATGGCTGCGTTCGCGAAAGGTGAGTTACGATGCGAAGGGGACATGCCGTTGACGACACACTCACCCTCACCCGTAGAGGCGGGTACGATGAAGCCTCCCGGACACATGCAGAAGGAGTATACGCCTCGCTCCTTCACTTGCGTGACGACGTTGTAGGCGGCTGAGGGAAGGTATTTCCCCCGCTCCTTGCGATGGTATTGTATGCTGTCGATAAGCGCTTGCTTGTGTTCCACACGGACACCCATGGCAAACCCTTTGCACTCCATGAGAATGCCCTCTTGGTGGAGTAGGGTATAGATGTCTCGTGACGAATGGCCGGTGGCTAAGATGATGTTGTCGGCGAAGAATCGCTCTCCATCGGCTGTCTCCACGCCTTCCACATGGTCGTCCTTCGTCAGGATCTTGGTCATTTTCTTCTCGAAATGGATCTCCCCGCCATGACGGAGGATGGTGTCCCGCATGTTCTTGATGACGACCGGCAGACGGTCCGTCCCGATGTGCGGATGTGCCTCATAGAGTATCTCGTCCTGCGCCCCATGCTGGTGGAAGGTGAGCAGGATGCGGCTGCAATCCCCCTTCTTCTTGGAGCGGGTGAAGAGTTTGCCGTCAGAGAAGGTGCCGGCGCCGCCCTCCCCGAAACAGTAGTTGGATTCCAGGTTCAGTCCGTTGTTACGGTTGAGTTGGGCGATGTCTTTCTTACGTTCGCTCACCTCCTTGCCTCGCTCGATGATAACCGGTTTGAGCCCTAGCTCGATGAGACGAAGGGCTGCGAAAAGGCCAGCTGGCCCCGCACCGATGATGAGTACAGGTTCACCCCTCGAGACGTCCTGGTAATGGAACGGGTAGGTGATCGGCTCCGGTTGCGTCCCTTGGGTATAGACATTCACGCAGAGGTTGATCTTCACCTGCGTGCGGGAACGCGCGTCGATCGATTTGCGGACAATCCGCACGGTCGTCACTTGGCTGGGAGCGACGTGGATCTTCTGGGCCACCTGCTCCTTCAGCCGAGCCTCGTCTCCCGCCTGTTCGGGCAATACGGTGAGTTGTATGTTGGGTAAAAAAGCCATTTCGATTCTACTTGTTTAGTTGGCTAACATCCTCTTGTCAATGAACTCCTGGAATACGTTTTTGTAGGAGTCGGAGACTGGGATGTAAGTCTTCCCGAAGATAATCCTGTTGCGCTCCACTTCCTTGATTTTGCTTGCGTTCACGATGTAGGAGCGGTGGACGCGCAGGAACTGGCTGGCTGGGAGCGTGGTCTCCAGCGACTTCATGCTCATCAGCGAGAGGATAGGGTATTGCTGGTCTTCCAGGAATATCTTCACGTAATCCTTCATGCCTTCGATGTAGAGGATCTTGTCGAACTGCACCTGCACGAGTTTGTAATCCGTCTTCACGAAGATCGACCTTTCCGTCTCGGGTTGCTCCGTGACGGCTGGTTTATTCGCGTTAGCGGCCATCTCGAACCAACTCAGCGCCTTGTTGGCGGCTTGCAGGAAATCATCGTAGCTGATGGGTTTCAACAGATAGTCCAAGGCATTCACCTTGAATCCGTCCAAGGCATATTGCTGGAAGGCGGTGGTGAAGATCACCTTTGTCTTGTCACCGATGAGCTTCGAGAACTCCAAGCCGTTCATCTCCGGCATCTGGATGTCGAGGAACATCAGGTCAGGCGTTTTCTCCGCAAAGGCTTTCGCGGCTTCCACCGCGCTCGAGTAGCTCCCAATCAGGTTCAGGAAAGGGGTTTTCTTCACGTAAGATTCGATGAGTCCCAAAGCCAATGGCTCGTCGTCTACTACGATACAATTGAGTGTCATGCGTTCTCCTCCTTTTTCGTGTTAATGATTAATAATGAGTGATATACATCACCCTCCACACCATATTCGAAGACGTGCGAATTCGGGTATATGAGTTCCAGCCTCCTTTTCGTGTTCTCCATACCGATGCCCGAACCACTCTTGTCGTGTTCGGCGGACTTCGGGAAATAGCTGTTCCGCAGCTCACATCGTACGGTGTTCGCATCGGTTTCCTTGATGGAGAATTCGATGAATGACGATTGGTTGTTGGATATTCCATGCTTGAAAGCGTTCTCTATCAAAGAGATAAAGAGAAGCGGGGCGATCGGCATCATCGGGTCGAGGGAGACATCCGTCGAGACATCCACCCTGACGGAACTGCTCAACCGGAGTCTCATCAGTTTGACGTAGTTATTGATGAAATCGATCTCCTTCTGGATCGGCACATACTGCTGTCCATCATCGTAGAGGACGTATCGCAACATCTTGCTGAGGTCCATGACCGCCTCCTGCGACTTCTCCGGACTGATGGCGATTAGTGCGTAGATGTTGTTCAGCGTATTGAACAGGAAGTGCGGGTTGATTTGGCTCTTCAGGTTCTTCAACTCCGCCTCCACCTTTTGTTTCTCCTCCTCTTGGCGTTTCTCCTCGGTCTGGAACCACCTTGAAGTTGTTTTGATGGCGACCGCGATGCCCGCCATGCAGATGAAAGAGAAGATATCAGTGATGATATGCCACCATCTGAACCGTTTGCGGTCCCTCTGGATATTTTTGGAGATGTCCGTTTGGGTGACAGGCACCTCCGCCTGCTCGATCACCGTGATGGTGGATTCGCTCTGTTTTAAGTCTTTGATTTCCTTCTCCAACAGTTCTATTTTCTCTTGTAGGCGAACGCTTCGGGGTTGAATTTCCGGCGTCAGATAATTCTGCCAGCAGTAACTCAATCCGCAAAGCAAGGCAATGAGCACCACGTTATGCGTGATATAGTTTTTTAACCGATTGGCGAACAAGTATTTTTCTATCAGCCAACAATAGTTGACGTAAAAGATAATCATGAAGGAGAGCGGCGTGCAGACATTCTTCCACCAATAGACGACCCATTGCGTGTCGTCACTTCTGCTAAAAAAGAAGATAGGGATGACGAAGATTAGTAGCCACGCTATCACATGGATCGAAATAATAAACTCTTTTTTGTGTGGAAATATGGATTTACTCATGGTTGATAATGTCTAAGTCTAAAAAAATGGGTAAATGATCACTATATCCGTAGGCGTAGAAGGCCCCCATAAACGCTCTTTTAGGAGCCTTGCCCGTTTTGTCCTCCTTTAGCAGGAAATCCTCTTGGCAAATATGAATATCATAGACGGAGGTGTGGATGGAATGCTTGGTGTCCAATAGAGGACCCGAGACGATCAGTTGGTCCAGCATGCCCCATTCCCCTCCGAACTTGTGGCTTCCTACATCTCCTCTTTCCACAAATTGTTCGCAGAGGTTGTAGAGCTTTTGCTTAGAGGGGTGAGACGTTGGCTTTTCCGCTCCGAGCACCTCCTTGATGCTAGCGTTGTAGGGGTAGTCGTTGAAGTCGCCCATGATGATGATATTGCATCGAGGTTGGGCGTTCTGTAGGCTATCCGTCACTTTACGGAGCGCCTTCGCCGCTGTGAAGCGTTTATGCTCCGACTCAAGCTCCCCTCCATATCGGGATGGCCAGTGGTTCACGAAGACGTGGAGCGTGTCTCCATTGAAGAGAATGCCGGTGGCATGGAGAATGTCGCGAGTCGGGCGACCCTCTTCGATGGGCACAGGGATGAAATCCTCACTAACGATGCGGAAACGGTCCGGCAAATAGGCAAGGGCGACATCCACACCACGCTGGTCGGGAGAGTCCTTGTGGACGAACTGGTAGCCACACACCTTCAGCTGGGTACGCTGCGTCAAATCCGTCAGCACTTTTTTGTTCTCCACTTCGCAAAGTCCGATGATCACAGGCTTCGTCCATCCTCCAGCGGCGGTGATGGCTCTCGATATGTTATTCAGTTTGTTTTTATATTTCCCTTCCGTCCATTGATATTCCCCTTCGGGAGTAAAGGCGTTGTCGTCCGTCAAAGGATCATCCTCGCAGTCGAAAAGGTTCTCGACGTTGTAGCTGACAATACGGATGGTTTCGGTTCCTTTCCCTTCGGCGAAGCAGGGAAGGGGAGCCATCGTGTGGCAACAGAGACAAGTTAGGAGATATATTGTCAACGACCTTCGCTTCATATTTCCAAATTATTGATTTACAGCACTTGAGTCTACATCCACGACAATTTGTAGGGCACCTAAATCAGGCGCAGCCTCCAAGTCTCTGACAAAACCATCCCTATCCGTTTGGTAAGCCTCGTTTTGTATCACTAAGCCAAGATCACCTCGTTCTTTGCATGGGGAATCTTCCTTCAAATGGAAGTCGAATAACTTCTCGCTTTTGTTGATTAGGATGAATTCCGGGTCCTGGTTGGAAATAACCATATTGAAACGATTGGTATCCATCGCCATATCTTCTTCCTTAATGTCCGTATATATCAGAGAGTGGTCGAATCGATAGTCCAAAGTGTCTGTGGAGAACAATATTTCGTCCCATGGCTTATTCTTAGGCATATTTTCTCCCGAAACGATGCAGTTGTTGAATCTAGCCTTGAAATATTGGGGTTCTGCCAAATCTTGCCTGAGGTATCCCGAGTTGGATAGGGTGAGTGCATAACGGTATTCGCCGATTCCCTTGTCGTAGGAGGAGATAGTGCAATGGTCGAATTGGTAGTTTCCGCCCGCCAATATGACACATCCGTTATTTCCGTTTGTGAACAGGGAATTGTACGCTTTAACGTTAGCGTTATAAGCCTTCAGACAAGCCTCGTGCACGTTATGTATGTGGCTGTTTGCGATGATGAGCTTATATTTATCCTCCGAGAATTCTGAGGAGTCTATTTCTATCCCGAAGGCGCCACTTTTGATGAGAGCGTGGTCGATTCGGTTGTCCTGACTAGAGGAAGAGAAGCGGATGCCACCCCATTGGTCATTTAACTGGTCGTACGATTTTGTCGTTGTTAGGTTGTCGGTCCTGTCCGTACGGAAAACAACATCTTTTCCTGCGGACCCCTCGATATGAAGAGAACCATTCACCAATAGGGTCGCTTTCTTTTTCATATAAAGCGTTACACCCTCTTTAATGGTCAGTGTGGCGGAAGAGTCCACGATGATAGAATCATAGACAAGGAATGGCTTCTCGTTGGTCCAAACGGTGTCCGAGGAGATGTGAACCTTGTCTCTCAAGTGATGAGCGTCCTGTCCATATGCGGAAAGTACAATACTTTGGCAGTTACCGTTGTACATGAATTTTATTTCATCTTCTATGAGCAATGGAGTGTCGTTTCCGCTTGCGTCTGCAACGATTTGCACGAAGATGTACAAACTATCGCCCGAAAGAAGTTCAACGTTTGAGAAGGAGGTGCCGGATTTTCCGTTAACGTTGATTTTGAAGTAATTCAATTGGGAAACCAGCAAAATGGAAGCGATTTTAATGTCCTCTTCCGTCTTGTTATATATTTTAAACATGGCGGTTGGACTGATTGTCTCTGAGATAATAGTGTCAAATAGGAGAGAGTCTGGCATTGTTAATTTGTATTCGGGATCTGTCGTGAAATCATCCTTACAACCACTGTTTTGAAGACAGATGCCAAGTAGAAATATGCCAACGAATAAGCTGTTTAAAATGTATTTTGCTCTATTTTTCATTGTATTTATGTATCTCAGGCTTCAAAGTTAGTCATTAAAATAATACGATTGGGAAGTCCTGGTAAAAAAAGAGTGTTGTGGCCGTTTTTTTTATTGAAATTCTTATTTTTCCCTTGCGTGAAATGGATTGTTGAAAATTTAATAATCTATAAATCAAAATTTTATTTCTTTGACTATTGATATCTCCCATTTGTGCGCTTGTTTTTTGAATTTTATTTGGTTTTATTGAAATTTTTACACTAATTTTGTAGCGAATATTGGATTGTGTATGTCTTTACAACAGTCTCAAGGTTACGGTTTACAATGATGTGCGTTGTCGTGCATCGGCTGAGTTTCGGGATGTTTACTTAAGTTGGTGAATATTAGCGAACAACCTTGGAGTGCTCGCATATACGTTTTTGCGAGGAGAGATAATTATATACACTTTGAATTTGGGGTTTTGGTAGAAAATATGTCAATTATTGAGGATGAAAGGACCTGTTTGTATGGAAGGTTCTGTGGGGTTGATCGAAAGGAAGAAAGGTTGTAAATGAATCGTTTGATATATGCGATTCTATGGTTTGTTAAATATTTTTATAAATGTCTGATTTCTTTATTACAATGTCCGATACCGCATTCTGGCGGTTTATGATGATATCGGCCTTGGTGATTTCAAGCGTTGCTGCGGGTATCTTGATTCCGCAGATCCTCCTTATTGCGTTCAGAAAGAGGTTGTTCGACGAACCTGACGAGAGGAAAATACACCATAGTACGGTGCCACGGTTGGGTGGATTGGCGTTTGAGCCTGTCATCATATTCACGATGTTCATTCTCTTGGTTTTTGATGTGCATGCATTCAGGTTCCAATTGATGAACGAGTTAGGCGAAAATGTTTTGAGCCTATCTATTTGTGTTTGTTCTCTCATCCTACTATACTTGGTCGGTATTGCGGACGACTTGATCGGCGTGAAATATAGTGCGAAGTTTGTCGTGCAAGTGGGTTGTGGTCTGTTGTTCCTTTTTGGCGGACTCTACATATCTGATTTGCATGGACTATTCTTCCTTTACGATAGATTGCCAAGTGTTTTGTTTTGGCCGCTGACTGTCATTTTGGTCGTCTTCATCATCAATGCGATGAACCTGATAGATGGTATTGACGGCTTGGCGTCAGGACTCAGTGGCGTGGCCTTGGGATATTACGGGTGCGTATTCTTCGAGATAGAGGAGTACACATTCGCACTTGTCGCTTTCGCCACATTGGGCACTGTGATACCGTTCTTCTATTACAACGTATTCGGTAAAGCGGAGAAACAACAGAAAATATTCATGGGTGATACGGGTTCACTCACCATTGGATTAATACTCAGCTTCTTGAGTTTCCGAATGGCTAACGTATATATATCTACCGACCACACTTGCCTTTCGAGGGTACACCCTCTTTTCTTGGCTTTTTGTCCTCTGATGGTGCCTTGTATGGATGTGGTCAGGGTCTTCATCCACCGCATAAGGATGGGGAACAGCCCATTCTTGCCGGACAAGAGCCATATCCATCATAAATTATTGAGCTTAGGCATGTCGCAACACAAAGCAATGATTTCGATTCTCGTCTTCTCTGCTTTCTTTATCGTTGTATGCTTGATTTTGTCTAAGATTATGGACCCCACATTGTTGTTGTTCGCATGTGTGGCGCTTTATACATTCTTGAATATTTGGTTGTCCAAATGTATTGAGAAAAAAAAAGGTTTGGAAAATAAATAAAGTATCGGAAATATGAAAGTCAAATCATTCATTCTGACAGCTCTTGCTTGTTTGCTGTTGTGCTCATGTTCGTCTTACGAGAAGATTCCTTATTTTCAGGATGCGGATCGTGTCAAAGGTATTAATATTTCTGCCGTGCAGGAAATCACGCTTCGTCCGAAGGATAGGATTTCTATCGTGGTAAACTGTAAAGACCCGCAGTTGTCCGCATTGTTCAATCTCCCGTATGTCACGCAACGTGTGGTTGCCACAGGGGCGCGCAATACGCTGTACGGAGAGGAGTCTAGCGCAGTTTCCGGTTATACCGTTGATAGTGATGGAAACATCGACTTCCCGACAATCGGAAAGCTGAATGTGGCGGGATTGACCCGTAGCGAATTGGCCTCCTTGATAAAGGATGAGATCGAGTCGAGAAACCAAGCGAAGGATCCGGTCGTCTCTGTCGATTTCTTGAACCTGAGCTTTACAGTCATGGGTGAGGTGACGAATCCGGGTATCTATCGAATCTACAAGGATAATATGACCTTGCTTGAGGCCCTTAGTAGCGCGGGAGACTTGACCATACAGGGTAAACGCGAGAATGTGCTTGTCATGCGTATGGAAGAGGGTAAGCAGAAAACCTACCGTGTGAATCTGACATCATTGCAGAACGTGGTTCAATCTCCAATCTATTATTTGCAACAAGATGATATTATATATGTTGAGCCTAATAAGATGAAAGCGAAACAATCCACAGTCAATGGTAATGAGGTTCGTTCCACTTCGTTCTGGATCTCATTGTCCTCCTTGGCAGCTACGGTTGTCGCCATTGTCCTGAACAACAACAAGAAAAACGATCAATAGGCTGTAATCGATTATCAATTAGACAATAACAAAAAAGATTAATATAAATTTTATGGAAGAAAACAAGAAAAACGCTGGTCAAACGGAAGATTTCATCGAACTTGGTGAGTTGATTCTGTTGTGTGTCCGGAAATGGCATTGGTTTGCCGTATCCTTTGCCATCGTATTGGCTTTGGCCATTCTCTACATTTTGAAGACCCCAGAGTCCTACACTCGGACAGCTGAGGTGCAAATCAAGTCGGAAGCGAAGAACGGACCGAGTATGAACATCCAAAACGCGTTCAACGACATGGGTGGCATGTTCGCCATGAACACCAATGTCAACAACGAGTTGCGCGCTTTACTCTCTTCAGACGTTATGTTTGAGGTGGTTAGGCGTTTGAATCTTGATGTGAACTACACGATTGATGGTAGTTTCCACGACATCGTGTTGTATGGATCCAACTTGCCGGTCACTGTCTCCTTCGTTGATCTGACAGACTATGACAATGTGTTCTGCGACGTTTTCTTGGGAGACTCTGTAGCTTCCAAGGATTATGTGAAAATCGACAACATCGCTTACACAATGAATGGGGAAGTGAAGCAAGTGAATGAGCCTGCTATGGCTTCATTAGGCGACACGATCAACACGGCTATCGGTCGTATGGTCATCCAACGCAACCTGCGATACACGGGCAACGACATTAAAAGTCTGCATGTGACACGTACCAACATGTTTACTTCCCAAGAGAATTGGTCGGGCTCTTTGAATGTTACACAGGATGATGAGAAGGCGGATATTATCACATTGGAGGTGAAGGATGTCTCCATCCAACGTGCCGACGATATCTTGGATATGTTAATCAAGGTCTACAATGAGAATTGGATTAAGGACAAGAACCAGATCGCTGATGGTACATCCATGTTCATCAATGAACGTTTGAACATCATCGAAAACGAACTTTCTTCCGTGGATAATGATATATCTTCCTACAAAAGTAAGAACCTCTTGCCGGACGTGAAGGCTGTGGCTGAGATGTACATGCAGGAGAACGCCAACATCTCTAATCAGTTGCGTGACCTGAATGCTCAGTTGTACATGACCAACTACATCCGAGACTACCTTTCCGTACAAAAGAACCAGACGAAGGTTTTGCCTGTGAGCTCCGGTTTGCAGAACGCCAACATCGAGGCGCAGATATCCGAGTATAACGACAAATTGTTACAAAGGAATCGCTTGGAGTCGAATAGTAGTTCCGAGAACGACCTCGTAAGGCAGATGGATATCGATTTGGGTTCTATGAGAAGCGCTATTTTGGTCTCCATCGACAACCAGATTGCGGCCATCGACAACCAAATACGCAATTTGAAACACAGTGAAAGACAGGCTTTGTCCCGTATCTCCTCTAACCCTAAGCAGGCTGAGATGTTGCTCTCCGCTGAACGTCAACAGGCAGTCAAGGAGGCATTGTATCTGTTCTTGCTACAAAAACGTGAGGAAAATGAGTTGTCACAGTCCTTCACCGCCTACAATACTCGTGTGATTAAACGTCCAGGTGGTAGCATGCGCCCTGATGCGCCTAAGAAACGTAACATCCTTTTGGTGGCTTTCGCCATCGGCTTGATCGTTCCGTTGTCACTCATCTACATCAAGGAGACGTTGAACACGACCCTCCGTGGAAAGAAGGATCTGGAACATGTACCTGTTCCGTTGTTGGGAGAAATCCCATTGTCCAAGCAACCTAAAAAATGGTGGCAGTTCTGGAGGAAGGAACAGAAAGTGCAGGATGCCGTGGTGGAACATGGCAATAGAAATGCAATCAACGAGGCCTTCCGTATTTTGCGTACCAATTTGGAGTTTATGGTGAAGAAAGACAGCAATGTCTTACTTTTCACATCCTACAATGCAGGTAGCGGTAAGAGTTTCCTCTGTGTGAATACAGCATTGAGTTTGGCGATCAAAGAGAAGAAAGTACTCGTGATTGACGGCGATATGCGCCATGCCTCTCTCTCCAAGTGGGCGAACAGTCCGAACATCGGTTTGAGTACCTTCCTCAGCGGCAAGGTGAACAGCGTGGAGGATGTGATGGTGAAGAATGTGGACGGCAACGTCGGGTTGGACATGATTCCGGTTGGTGCCATTCCACCAAACCCGTCGGAGTTGATCGGAAATGGCATATTGGGAGAGACCATTGAGAAACTGAAAACTCAATACGATTATGTCTTCATAGATTGCCCTCCTATCGATATTGTGGCTGATGCGCAGATTGTGGAGAATTATTCTGACAGAACATTGTTCGTCGTTCGTACGGGATTGTTGGAGCGCTCCATGCTCGAAGACCTCACCGCATTGTATAACGAGAACCGGTTTAAGAATATGACACTGATCCTGAACGGTACACCGATGGAGAAAGGCAAGTATAGCTACCGTCACGGATATTATAACAGTGATTATTATTCCTATAGTTGATAGGGGAGGATAAGGAACAGGCACATCCCCTATGTTGATAGAGGGTGTGCCTTTAAATGAATAATGTCAATATGTCTTTGTTCGGATTTTTATCTAATAGTGTGACGTTGTCGGAGTCTTGCGTGTGCAAGGGTATGGTCGACTGCCATTCGCACTTGATTCCTGGTGTGGACGACGGAATTCAAAAGATAGAGGATTCACTCGCAGTGCTCGACTTGTTCGAGAAACTGGGAATGAGAGAGTTATATTGTACCCCTCATATCATGGAAGATTTTCCGAATTCCACCGAAAAACTGAAAGATCGTTTCGCTCAACTGTGTGATGCCTATAAAGGTGGCATCAAACTTCATCTGTCGGCGGAATATATGATAGACAACCTTTTGCTTCAGCGTTTGTCGGAAAAGGATCTGCTGCCTCATGGCGTGAATGGCGACCATCTGCTGATTGAAACCTCCTATTACTCTTCTCCCGGCTATTTTGACGAGGTGGTGGAGAAAGTTAGGTCGTTGGGATTATGGCCGATGCTGGCTCATCCTGAGCGCTACAACTACATGGAGAAAGATCGTTATGAGCAACTGAAGTCGCAGGGCGTCAAGTTCCAATTGAATCTGCCCGCACTATTGGGCCGTTACGGTGACGATGTGCGGAAGAAAGCCAGCATGTTGCTGGAGAAGGGCATGTATGACTTCGTCGGTACGGATACCCATCGTTTTGAACCAGATTTGGGACAACGGAAAATTAAGAAGAACGATGTGGAACGGTTACGGAGGATGAGATAGATCTTTTGACGCCCGCCTGAATTTCAATAGAAAGCAAAAATGGATAATAGTTTGATAACCGTCACGTCTCCGTTACTTCCCGATTTGGACGAATTCTATGGGTTGTTGAAGGAGATATGGAATTCCAAGTATATCACCAATAACGGCTCCTTCCACAAACAATTGGAGAAGGAGTTAGCCTCTTATCTGAAGGTGCCATACGTTAGTCTTTTCACGAACGGTACGTTGCCGCTCATAACCGCATTGCAGGCCCTTCGCGTAACAGGAGAAGTGATAACGACTCCTTATAGTTTCGTGGCGACCACCCATGCATTGTGGTGGAACGGTATAAAACCAGTGTTCGTGGATGTAGACCTAAAAACAGGTAATTTGGATCCTAATAAGATCGAAACCGCCATCACACCGAAGACTACCGCCATCATGCCGGTTCATGTCTACGGGAAACCGTGTGAGACGAAGAAGATTCAAGAAATTGCGGACCGTTATGGATTGAAAGTCATCTATGATGCCGCCCATGCATTTGGCGTCGAAGTGGACGGAGAAAGCGTATTGAACGCTGGTGACATGTCCACACTATCGTTCCATGCCACAAAGGTGTACAACACAATCGAAGGTGGTGCGATGGTGATGCATGACGAAAAGACCAAACAACGTATCGACTATTTGAAAAATTTCGGTTTCGCAGGTGAAACGACCGTCGTAGGTCCGGGCATCAACTCCAAAATGGATGAGGTTCGCGCCGCATATGGTATACTGAACCTACGCCAGGTGGACGAGGCTATCGCGGCGAGAAGGGAAGTGGCTGTCGCATACCGCAATGCTTTACGCTCCGTAGAAGGAGTTTCCTTCTTCGATGACATGCCGGGCGTCAAGCATAACTATTCCTATTTCCCTATCTTCATCGATGAAAGGAAATATGGGATGACCCGTGATGAGTTATACATGAAGATGAGGGAGTCAAAAGTATTGGGCAGACGTTACTTCTACCCGTTGATTTCGGAATTCTCCACATATAGGGGATTAGAATCCGCTGATCCTAAGAATTTACCGAATGCGCACAAGATGGCGAATTCAGTTATTTGTCTTCCAATGCATCACGCATTACGTAGAGAGGACATTGAATGTGTATTAGAGCAAATCGTTAAATAATAAGAATTTATTATGTCACAAAAAAAACTTATGCTTCTTGGCGGAATTCATTACCTCATACCCGTAATTGAAGCTGCCCATAAGCAAGGTTATTATGTTATCACGGTAGATTATATACCTGACAATCAGGCGCATAAATATTCTGATGAGTATGTAAATGTAAGTATTATCGACAAGGAGGCAGTACTCAAAGTCGCACGAGAGAAACAAATCGATGGAATCTTATCCCATGCGGTTGATCCTGGTGTAGTGACAGCTTCCTATGTGCAGGAGAAAATGGGACTTCCGGCTTTCGGGCCATACGAATCCGTGGAAATTCTTCAAAACAAGGATAAATTCAGGGCATTCCTGCGCGACAATGGATTTAACGTTCCATGGGCTTTTAGTTTCACATCTGTTAGTGATGCTTTCCAAAGCAAAGACAAATTCAAATATCCCATGATTGTTAAACCAACGGATTCCGCTGGGAGCAAAGGTTGTACCCGCGTCGACGATGAAGAGCATTTAATGTCTGCGCTTCAAAGAGCGATGGATCATTCACATGTGGGTCATATCATCGTCGAGGAGTTTATTGAACAATCTGGATGTTCATCCGACTCTGATTGCTTCTCGGAAAAAGGAGAGCTAAAGTTTGTTTCCTTCTCCTCTCAGCGTTTTGATAGCAATGCGGCTAATCCTTACGTTCCATGCACTTATAGCTGGGGTTCAACATATACCAAAGAACAAGAAAAAGAACTCACATCGGATCTACAGCGTCTGCTTACGCTTCTCCACATGAATACTTCGGTTTATAACATTGAAACCCGTGTGGGGAAAAATGGCAAACCATATATCATGGAGGTCTCACCAAGAGGTGGAGGAAATCGCATCTGTGAGATACTTCGTTTAGCGACGGGTGTTGACCTGATTACAACTGTTGTACGTGCCGCTGTGGGAGATCCGATAGAGGAGGTTAAACAAAAACCGTATGTCGGATTGTGGGCAAATGTTATTCTACACTCAGAGAAGGAGGGGAAATTTGTCCGCTTGGATATCGATGAAGAGATTCGGAAAAAATATGTCTACGAAGAGGACCTTTGGGTGAAACCTGGTGATCACATCGATTCCTTCAATGGAGCGAACAACACCATCGGTTTTGTATTCTTTAAGTTCGACACGGAGGAGAACAGGGAAAAATATCTTATCCGACAGAATGAATGGCTTCATGTCGTCGTTGAGTGAATAAAAATCCCTATAAATCAATTGTTCCAATGGAAAACGGGAAAGACATATATTTTGCGCCAGTGTTGATTCCGACATTATGTCGTTCGAAACACTTCATCAGATTGGTGGAGAGTCTAAAACGAAACACATGGGCCCAATATACGGATGTATATGTTGGATTGGACTATCCTCCATCGGAGAAGTATAGGCAAGGGTGGCAGGAGATATGTGATTATGTGGATAACGGCGATTTCTCTTGCTTCGCTAAGTTCGTCGTCTTCAAACGTACCGAGAATTACGGTAGTGCAAGAAACTCATCCCATTTGATAGAGTATGCCTATGAACATTACCCATGTTGGATCCGAACGGATGATGATGTGGAATTTTCTCCGAACTTTTTGGAGTTTGAAGATAAATGTTTGTGGGAATATCGGAATGATCCGGATGTGATGTTCGTGTCCGGCTATTCCTATCCTGTCGCATGGAAAGCCAATGAAGGAGCCACATGCTTCAAACAAAATTTCACATTGTCAGCCTGGGGGTTAGGATTTTGGGCATCCAAAAAGGAAATATATTCTTCCTACATCAAGACAGGAAAGATGTTGCGGGATGCCGGCACAATCGTGAAGGAGGGGTATTATAAGCGTATGATAGATTCCTGCTTCCGCGATTATTTTTCGTCGGCTCTTTCATATGGTAGCCAGACGTCATTGTTACTGATTTGTTCAGACGTGGCGCTTCGTGCATACCTCGCCTGCCAAAACAAGTACTGCATTTCACCTGTCATATCGAAAGCCAGGAACTATGGTTTTGACGGTACGGGTGAATACTGCACTGCGATAGAGGGAAATGGGAAGCATGCGCTCGACTTCAACTATTCATCGCAGGAGATGGACACATCCGACAAATTCGATTTCGTGCCGGATGATACGCTCCGTTACATGGAAGAAAACAAGCAGGCTCTGAATGCGTTCGATTACCGTTCGCCTGAGGAAATGAAGCTTGCGAATCATAATTTCCAGTTGATAAAGCGATATGGATTGACCTTGGCCAAGCTTATCCATGGCGTGGAGTCGTTTTTAGAGAATAAGCTTCACCTATACAAGTCATGATACCTAAGGTCGTACATTATTGTTGGTTTGGACATAATCCATTGCCAAGTCTGGCGGAACAATGCATCGCATCATGGCGGAAGTTCCTTCCTGATTATGAAATCAAGGAATGGAACGAGGATAATTTTGATGTGAACATCGTTCAATATACTCGTGAGGCATATGAGGGGAAAAAATATGCGTTTGTGAGTGACTACGCCCGTTTCTGGATACTTTACAACTATGGTGGATTGTATTTCGATACGGACGTGGAGATTATTAAACCACTGAATGAGGTCATCGAACGAGGCGCTTTCATGGGGTGTGAGCAGGATTATGTACCCACTGAGAATGGGTCTTTCGTGCGGGGAACTGGTCTCGCTGTTAATCCCGGATTAGGGATCGGCGCAGAGCCTGGCATGCCGATTTATAAGGAGATTTTGGATAAATATGCCAACCTTCGCTTCCTTCACGCCGATGGAAGCCCAAATATGAAGACAGTGGTGGCGTACACGACAGAATTGTTGACGGAGAAAGGACTCACTATGGAATCGGGCGTGCGTTGTGTGGATGGTGTATATATCTATCCGATAGAATATTTCGGGCCAAAGGATTATGTGACGAACCATGTGGAGATTACGGAAAACACGTTGACGATACATCATTATAATGCTAGTTGGAGGGATAAAACCATTTGGGGACGTCTCTGCTCGACTGTCAAAAACGATATCTTGTTACGTTGCTTGCCAACTGGTGTGGTGAGGAAAATACTTCAAATGAAGGAGAGGAAAAGAACCACTGGCTCTTATTTTAATTGATAGGTTTATATGTTTCTCGCATATTACGTCTATAATTTGTTGTTGGTAACCTTGATGTTCTTGGCATATCAGTATGCCATGACGAACAAGAGGGCCTACGCATATATGATTATCGGCATATTTACGTTGGTAATTGGTCTTCGATATAATGTGGGTGATGACTATCCCGCTTACAAGGCATTTCTGTTCAACCCGAGGCTATTCCCTAATATGGAGTATGGGTTCACATATGTCTGTAAGTTCATCCATTACATGGAGTTCCATTATAGTACGATATTCTTGTTGGTGGCCTGTCTCGAAATATATTTCTTTGTGAGGACATTCCAAAAGTTCAAGTTTATCTTGCCGTGGGCATTCTTCTTCCTGTTCGCCACGTTGGAGCTTTTCATATGGAACAACGCATTGCGTCAGAGTGTCGCCTTTTGCATATTCATGTACTCCATACAATTCATTCATGAACGAAGGCTGATACCGTTCGCTCTGCTTATCTTATTGGCTGGATCCATCCATAAAACCGCCTATCCGTTAGGTGTGTTTTATTTTGTTTTGAATGTCAAAGTGAAGGATGACAAATGGTTACAGTATGGTTTGTTTTTCGGATCATTCGTTGCGGGTGCAGTCTTGAAGGAGTTCATATTCTCCAACTTGGGCACATTTGCTAATGCTATCGGCTTTGGTGATGCCACAAGCAATATGGATTACCTGAAGACATTGGATTGGTCCAATAGCAAAAACTCCATGGGTATCGCCACCTTCATTTGGCTGATGATGGATATGACGGTGATATGGATGTACGACAAGCTGAAACGTTTGCATGGAGATGTCGGGTTCGAGTTATATTATAAACTATACTTCATAGGTATTTTCCTGCAGAATTGTATCGGTGGTACCTATCTGGACCGTGTGAACATGTACTTCCTTCCGTTCCGTATCATCATCTATTCGTTCTTGATGTATGAGCTGGCGAAAAAGAAGGACGTGTTGTATCGAACTCCTATCATGATGTTTTGTGGATTAACCTATGCTTTGTGTATGTGGGCAGTGTTTAACCATGCCGCCACATGCTCTCCTTATGAGTTCGTCGATTTGGAGATCTTTCCGTCAAAGCAAACCATTTTTGATTGATACCAAGACCATTTGCCTATGTTCCTTTCGATAGTAATGCCTTCCTATAATGTCGAACAATATATCAAAGACTGTTTGGCGAGTTGCGTGCAATCTGACATGGGGAAGGATGATTATGAAATAATAGTCATCAATGATGGATCCAAAGATGCCACATTAGATGTGGTGAATAGTTTCGCGGAACAAAATCCTTCCGCTAACATTCGAGTTATCAGTCAGGAAAATAGGGGGTTGAGCGCAACCCGTAATAGGGGAATTACGCTCGCCCAAGGTGATTATGTATGGTTTGTGGATAGCGATGATTGGATTGCGGACAATTGTATCCGCAAGATATACGACATTGTCGAGTCCAACCATCAGCCCGATATAATCGTCTTGAATACTATTTTGAGGAAAGGTGGCGAGGACACACAGATTGACAGGAACTTGCCGTCCGATAAGGGAGATGGAAAATATGTATACGACAATTCCTACATATTCCCTTACAGCGGGGCGCCTTTCTATGTCTTTAAACGTAGTTTCTTGTTGGGCAATGAATTGTCATTCAAGGAGGGCATATATTTTGAGGATTGCCTATTCACCCCGATAGCCTTAAGTATGGCGAAGCAATGTTGCTATTATGCGCAGCCAGCATATATATACAGGTTGAGGGAGAATTCTATCACAACATCTTCCATCTCGGAAAAGAAATTGTATGATTCCATCGTCGTAGCCGAAGAACTGATTAAAAGGTTAGGGGATGAACGGACGTTGTACAAGGATGTTATAAGGGATGCGGCTTGCAGAACCTATGAAGTTTTGTTCAGATATTATATACTAAAGTCTGATCGAGCCACACAGAAAAAATTCTTAGGAATATTGAACTCCAATAACAATTGGAAATCGTTGCTAACCGATGTGCGGTTTAAGCATAAGATTTATTACTTTATAGAACGGATGTACTCCTTCTTCATGGGGTGATGACAATTAATAAGATGCGTATGAGGATTGCGGTTTTCCATCTCTTCAATGATTATTCGGGTAGTCCGAAGGTGCTGAGGACAGTGCTTACCGGCTTGTTACGGAAAGATTGCTCGATAGACGTGCTCACGTCAAGAGGAGGAGTTTTGGATGAATTGCAGGGTCCTAATCTACGTCAATATCGCTACAGTTACCGATTTTCCTCGAATCCTATTGTCACCATATTGCGATACACTTATGCGCAGATCTATATGTTTTTCTTCGCATGGCGGTATTTTTTCCAAAAAGATGTTGTCTTTTATATCAACACCATACTTCCTGTCGGTGCGGCATTGGCGGGACGAATGATGGGGAAGCGGGTCATCTATCATTACCACGAGAACTCATTCGCCAAGAGCGGTTTTTACCGTAAATTAGCATGGGCGATGACCCATCTCGCCTCCGATATTATATGTGTTTCGGAATACCAGAAATCCTATTTGAGCAGGCAGGAGAGCGTCTACGTGATTCCCAATGCATTGCCTGACACATTTGTGAAACGATTTGAGTTCGATCCGTCGGTCGCCTACTCGAAACAGGGTGTGTTAATGGTATCCTCCTTAAAGAAATACAAGGGAGTCGTACAATTCTGCGAGTTATCCAACCGTCTTCCGCTATTTAGATTCGTGATGGTCGTGAATGATGAATCAGAGGCAATCGATGAATTCGTGAAAGAGAACAATATTGTCATGGGAGATAATATCAAGATCTATCCGCGTCAGGACGATGTGGTGCCATTTTATGCAGATGCTTCCCTCGTGTTGAATCTGACGGATTCGAATATGGCGGTGGAGACCTTCGGACTGACAGCTTTGGAGGCCATGTCCGCCGGACTGCCGGTTATTGTACCGACCCAGGGCGGTGTTGCGGAAATGGTGGAAGATGGTAAGAATGGATATAAGATAGATGTCGGTGATTTAGACAATATCGAAAAAAGGATAAAGACTATTTTGACCGACTATATGTTGTACGAGAGTCTATCGAAATCTGCTTTTCTAAAATCGAAATCTTTCTCCGAAGAGTTAATTAACGAGAGGATTTCATCAGTAATTGGATTGAAAAAATAATAAGTTCATTAAAATGAAGCAAGTCGCAATAGTGGGATGTCAGGGGATTCCTGCCAATTATGGAGGGTTCGAATCCATGGTGGAGAACATTGTGGGGGAGAATGCATCGGCGGATGTCCATTATACTGTATTCTGTAGTGGGGTAGATATGCCTGATAGGCTACATGAATACAAGGGGTGTACGTTAAAGTACATTAATGTGAAGGCTAATGGTATGCTGAGTGTTTTGTACGATGTATTTTGCATGATGCATACCTTTAGGGGATATGATACGATTTTGGTATTAGGCGTGTCCGGATGCATGTTCCTTCCGGTTCTGAAGTTTTTCAGCAAGAACAGGTTGGTTGTGAATATCGACGGGTTAGAGCATAAAAGGGCAAAATGGGGATGGTTCGCCCGTTGGATTCTACGCACGTCCGAGAAACAAGCGGTGAAGTATGCGGATGTGATCATTGCAGACAACAAAGGCATACAAGATTACGTGAGTGCGGTGTACGGCAAGCCATCCCAATTGATAGCCTATGGAGGTGATCATGTAATCAGGGAGATTGAAGAGGATAAAAGTGACAGGATACTATCGGACTATGGTCTGAAACGGAAAGAATATGCGGTTTGCGTATGTCGTATCGAGCCAGAGAATAATTGCCACATTTCATTAAAGGCATTCTCTGAAAGCGATAAATCGTTTGTGTTTATCGGGAATTGGAACCATAGTGAATATGCTAGGAAATTGAAGAAACAATACGCTTCCTTCCCGAACATTCATATGTTGGATGCGATATACGATTTGGATATACTTTATGTCATCCGTTCGAACGCATCCATCTATGTGCATGGACATAGCGCAGGAGGAACCAACCCGTCTTTGGTGGAGGCAATGTTTTTCGGCATGCCGATTGTGGCTTACGATTGTATTTACAACCGATCCACCACGCAGGAAAAGGCATATTACTTCAAGGATGACAAGAGCCTGTTGAATTTATTGAAAACAGAATTGGATGGAAGTCCAATGCGATCTATAGCGGAGCAGAACTACACTTGGAAAAAGATTGCGGAGCAGTACGAACAGACGTTTTGATGTGAAACGTCGAGCTTTTTGGCTCTTTTCGGATGAGATGTATATGAGATAATCCGTGTGTTAATTTTTTTTCTTATAATCTCCTCGCCTCAAATAAAGTTTTTTGCTTAAATTTGTAGAATAGTGTTTCTGAGGATAATGATGAAAACAAGAATTCCTCAGAAGGCTATTGATGTGATTCCTTTCTTCGCCATGGAGAGGGATGATTATTTGAGCAGGGAGGTATGGATAAGATACGTGAGTTTGGCTGGTTTGCCGTGAATGTTTTCTTCAATCGGGTAACGAAGATGTCTACCATATTGGATGAGGACGAAATTCGGTATTATGTGCCGATGAGGACGGTCGAATCATTTAAAGACGGACAAAAGGTATATGAGAAAAAACAACTGATCACCTCTTTGCTGTTCATAAATTGCAGCACGAAATATCTGGTTTCATTGAAGGAGAGGTTTGGAGACGCGTTTTATGTCTATGCGGACATAGAGACGAAGCAACCTCGCCTTATCCCTGACAAGGAAATGGATTCCTTCATATTGGTGACATCTGTCGGGGACATGGGATTGGAACTCCTTCAGGAAGGCATGTCCACTGAGTGTAAAATCGGAGATCATGTTAGGGTGATTGACGGTGTGTTCAAAGGGGCGGAAGGATACGTGAAGAGGATACAAGGGAGGAAAAGATTGATAGTTTCGATAGAAGGAGTGGCGGTTGTGGCCACATCGTATATACCGAGGTCATTCTTGGAAAAACTGGATGATTGAATTAAGACTGGAATAAAATATGTTGGATTTTTTCACCACAATGCCTGACACCATATTTTGGTGGTTTATAATGTCATCTGCGCTAGTGATGTCAATAGTCGCAGCTGGTGTGTTGATACCACAGATTCTATTGATTGCCTTTCGTAAGAAACTATTCGACGAGATAGACGAAAGGAAGATACACCATAGTACAGTACCGAGATTAGGAGGATTAGCGTTTGAACCAGTCATCCTATTCACGATTTTCATTTTGTTGGTTTTTGATGTACATACGGGCAGACTTCAGTTGATGGAGGAATTAGGGGAAAATATTTTAAGTCTTTCCATTTGTGTGTGTTCACTGATTCTTCTTTATCTAGTCGGCATAGCGGATGACTTGATAGGTGTAAAATATAGCGCCAAGTTCGTTGCACAGTTGGGATGCGGATTGTTGTTCCTTTTTGGAGGATTGTACATATCAGACCTGCATGGGTTGTTCTTCCTCAATGACAGGCTCCCGAATTTCATGTTCTGGCCTCTGACCATTTTCCTTGTTGTATTCATCATCAACGCCATGAACTTGATCGATGGCATAGATGGGTTGGCTTCCGGGTTGAGTGGAGTCGCTTTGGGATACTACGGGTTCGTGTTTCTCGAGATAGGGGAGTATACCTTCTCATTGGTCGCGTTTGCCACATTAGGAACTGTCATACCATTCTTCTTTTATAATGTCTTCGGGAAGGCAGAGAAACAGAAGAAGATATTCATGGGAGATACGGGATCCCTCACAATCGGATTGATACTCTGTTTCCTGAGTTTCCGGATGGCCAATGTGGAAATCGCACCGACACACACATGTTTGTCGAAGGTTCATCCGATGTTCCTCGCCTTCACGCCGTTGATGGTGCCATGCATGGATGTTGTTCGTGTATTCATTTATCGTCTGAAGTGCAGGAAGAATCCGTTTATGCCAGACCAGAGCCACATTCACCATAAGTTATTAAAGCTAGGAATGTCGCAGCATGTGGCCATGATTAGTATTTTGTTCTTCTCGGCGTTTATCATCGGGGTGAGCTTGATTCTGTCTAAGGTGATGGATCCTACGTTGCTCTTCATGTGTATCGTGTTATTCTATTCCGTGATAAACATATGGATGCATTCCAAGATTGAGAAGAATAAACTAAATATGAAATAACAATAATAAATAATAGAATAGACAATGAAAACAAAGTGGTTGATTTTTAATGTACTACTCGCTCTGTTGTTGAGTTCTTGTTCATCGCATAAGAAAATACCATATTTTCAGGATGCGGATCGTATTAAAGGCATAAACACCTCTGCAGTGCAGGAGATCACGCTAAGACCTAAGGATAGGATATCAATCGTGGTGAATTGTAAGGATCCACAGTTGTCAGCGTTGTTTAATCTGCCGTATGTGACACAGAGAATCGTCAGCACCGGTGCCCGCAGCACATTGTTCGGTGAGGAGTCCAGCGCAGTTTCCGGTTATACCGTCGATAGCGATGGAAATATAGATTTCCCGACAATAGGAAAGATCAATGTCGCTGGATTGACGAGAAATGAGTTGGCCACCCTAATCAAAGACGAGATAGAGTCGAGAAATCAAGCCAAAGACCCTGTTGTCACCGTTGATTTCTTGAATCTGAGTATTTCCGTCATCGGTGAGGTCGCTCACCCTGGAATCTACAGGATTTACAAAGACAACATGACCCTTTTGGAGGCGATTAGTAGTGCAGGAGACATAACCATTCAAGGAAAGAGGGAAGACGTGCTTGTCTTGCGAATGGAGGAGGGTAAGCAAAAGACGTTCCGCGTCAATCTGAACTCTTTGCAGAACGTTGTTCAATCTCCGGTATACTATTTGCAACAAGACGATGTGATATACGTCACACCAAACAAGATGAAGGTTAAACAATCTACCGTCAATGGTAATAATGTGAGATCCACTTCGTTCTGGATATCCATCTCCTCGTTGGCGGCTACGGTTGTCGCACTTGTGTTGAACAATAAATAATGAGGCTACATCGATTTGTCGGTTGATGTTGTTTTGATGAGTATATAACGTGTATGGATCAGAATTGGACCTTTAATGAAGATATCATAGTAGAGGACTCTTTGGATTTCGACGAGTTGTATGTCCAAATTAAAAGGCATTGGCATTGGTTCGCCATTTCAATGCTTGTCGTGTTATCCTTGGCTGTACTTTATATACTGAGGACACCGTCATCATACACGAGATCTGCGGAGGTTCAGATAAAATCGGAGTCTGCGGGCAATTCCGCTTTGAAGCTTCAGAACGCATTCAACGACATGGGATTGTCGTCGATGGGTACGAGTGTGAACAATGAACTCCGCGCCCTGATCTCTCCGGATTTGATGTGTGAGGTCATAAAACGATACCATCTGGACATGGAATACAAGGCTGTGGGTAGTTTGAAAGGACAAGTCTTGTACGGTTCCAAGTTGCCTGTGATGGTCGATTTCCTGGACATCACGGATTATGTGGATGTGACCTGCGTGATGGATCTGGATCGTAATGACTTTGTCGTCCTCTACGACTTCACTTTTCATGACCTAGAAGAGGGGAATGAAATGGAGAGTGGCGATAAATGTAGGATCCACATAGGCGATACGACAAACACACCGGTAGGAAGGGTACTAGTGAGTCGTGTGCCGGAGTTTAATAACAGAAAACAATTAACGACAATAGAAATCAAGCGTACCAATCTATTTAAGTCACAAGAAAATTGGTCGTCAAGGTTGTCTGTTTCTCAAGAGGATATCAAGTCGGACATTATAACAATGATGGTTCGGGACGTTTCCACGCAGCGTGGAGATGCTTTCTTGAACGGCATCATCAAAGTGTATAATGAGAATTGGATCAACGACAAGAACCAGATTGCTGAGGGAACATCCATGTTCATCAATGAGCGTCTGAAGATTATCGAAGAGGAATTATCCAGTGTAGACAACAATATATCTTCCTACAAAAGTAAAAACCTATTGCCTGACGTAAAGGCTGTGGCGGAGATGTACATGCAAGAGAACGCCGCCATCTCCAACCAGTTGCGCGATTTGAATTCGCAGTTGTACATGACCCAATACATTAGGGATTATTTGGCTATCGAATCGAATCAGACGAAGGTGTTGCCGGTTAGTTCAGGTATCCAAAACGCCAACATCGAGAATCAGATCTCAGAATATAATGAGAAACTTCTGAAACGAAACCGATTGGAGTCGAACAGTAGTTCGGAGAACGATTTGGTGAAGGGAATGGATGAGGATCTTGCCTCCATGCGAAGTGCCATATTGGTATCCATTGACAACCAAATCGCCGCTATCGATAACAGGATCAGCACCTTGAAACATAGTGAGCGTAATGCGTTGTCGAGAATATCCTCCAACCCGAAACAGGCGGAAATGCTACTGTCAGCGGAACGTCAGCAGGCGGTCAAAGAGGCTCTCTACCTCTTTTTGTTGCAGAAACGTGAGGAAAACGAATTGTCACAGGCTTATACAGCCTACAACACACGAATCATCAAACGTCCAGGAGGCAGTATATTCCCGGATGCTCCTAAGAAGCGTAACATATTGGTAGTTGCCTTCATGCTCGGGTTAATTATTCCTTTGGGAGTTCTATACACAAGGCTCACGACAAACAACACAGTACGAGGAAGAAAAGATTTGGAGCAGGTGCCTATACCGTTAGTAGGAGAGATTCCATTGGTTCAGCGGCAGCGTAAATGGTGGCGATTTTGGAAGAAACCACATCGAATCCATACCGCTGTGGTACAACCTGGCAATAGAAACGCTGTAAACGAGGCATTCCGTGTCATGCGTACGAACCTGGAGTTCCTAACGAATATGGGTTCAAAGGTGATGATGATCACATCGTTCAATGCGGGCAGCGGAAAGAGCTTTATATGCGTCAACACCGCCTTAAGTTTGGCAGTGAAAGACAGGCGAGTTTTGCTGATCGATTGCGATATGAGACACGCATCCTTGTCGAAGTGGGCGAAGAATCCGACGACTGGACTCAGCGCATATCTGAACGGCAGGGTGAAGGATCTGGACGGAATATTGGTACAATCCGCCAGTGGATATGTTGGTTTGGATATTCTTCCTGTGGGAGGTATTCCACCTAATCCGACAGAGTTGATCAGCAACGGTGTGTTGTCTGAAGTCATTGAGAAGATGAAACCAAAATATGATTATATTTTGATAGATTGTCCTCCAATAGACATTGTCGCGGACACGCAAATCGTTGAAAAATACGTCGATAGAACACTGTTCGTCGTTCGCGCAGGATTGTTGGAACGTTCCATGTTGGATGAATTGACAGCCATGTACAACGAACAACGATTCAAGAATATGTCGTTAATCTTAAACGGAACCTCCATGGAAAAAGGCAAGTTTGCCTACCGTTATGGATACCATTCGGATTATTATGTCAAATAAATCCACATAGGCAATCCAATAGTTAAATGTTGAATGATAAACAGAAATATGAATGAAGCAAATCGTAATTATAGGCGCAAGGGGTTTTGGAAGGGAGAGCTATGACCTTTTTAAAAACAAAAAAGGCTATAAGTGGCACTACAAAATAAAAGGATTCCTTGATGATAACGCACACGCATTGGATGGAATGACGGGATATCCGCCGATTTTAGGGCCAGTCGAAACGTATCAGATACAGAAAGATGATGTGTTTTTTTGTGCATTGGGAGATCCTCTCCAGCGGAAAAAATATATAGATTGTATTTTGAAAAATGGAGGGAATTTCATATCTTGCATAAGCGACTATGCTTTGATAAATTCCACGGCTAAATTAGGCAATGGGATTTTTGTTGGCGCATACACGATTATTTCGGCAGATGTGACCATAGGTGACTTCACCGTGATTCATCCGTTCTGCAATTTGGGACATGATGCCAAGGTCGGCAGATACGGAGAGATTGAGTCATACACGGCACTAGGAGGGTATTCCGAATTAGGTGAATGCGTGACCATCCATCCACACTCGACGATATTGCCGAAGATTCGTGTGGGTGACTATTCGTCGATTGGCTCAGGTAGCGTCGTACTGAAGGACGTGAAAGAGCGAACGACTGTATTTGGAGTACCTGCAAAGGTATTAGATATTTGATTTACTTACTTTAATTAAACGATTACGAAATGAAAAGTTTGGATGAATTTGTTGCTTTATTTGCAGAACAATTGGACGAAACAGATCCATCAAGTGTAACTGCTCAGACAAAATTCCGTGAATTGGACGAATGGTCTTCTCTTTTGGCGCTCTCATTGATTTCCATGATTGACGAGGAATTTGACGTGGCATTGAAAGGGGATGACGTGAAGAACTCCGAAACAATAGAGGATGTGTATAACATAGTTGTTTCTAAGATATAATGGCTTTCTTGGAATTTAAAAACGTGAATTTAGTAGGTATGGCGGCAGGTGTTCCCAGTTTTGTGGCGAACAACCTGCGGCCTTTGCCTGACGACGACGTGTCGTCCGACTATTCTCCCGAGGACTTTGTGAAGAATACGGGCGTGTTGGAACGTCGCATAACCTATACGCAGACCACCTCTGACCTATGCTACCATGCGGCGGAACGTCTTATTGCCGACCTGGGTTGGAAAAAAGAGGAAATTGATGCGCTTATATTTGTTTCCCAGACACGAGATTATGCCACACCGGCCACTTCAGGTTTGCTTCAAGACCGTTTAGGCTTGAGCAAGAACACCTATTGCATCGATTTGACATTAGGATGTTCGGGATGGGTCTATGGTTTGAACACCGTATCCTCCCTGCTCTCTACCGGATGCATGAAGAAAGCACTGTTAATGGCTGGAGACTCCAAGGCGGTTCGTCCGTTAAAATTGTCTCCATTGTTCGGACATGCGGGCACAGTGACAGCTTTGGAATTTAAACCTGGAGCACAAGGGTTCCAGTTCCATTGCGGAACGGATGGTAGTGGTTATGATGCGATCATCATACCTGATAGCGGATGCCGCAATCTGATTACTCCGCGCACATTTCAATACGAGGAATGTGAGGGCGGGAAAAAGTCCAGAATGCAGTCCCGCATGAAGGGAATGGATGTTTTCTCTTTCGGCATCACGACCGCACCGAAATCCGTGAAAAAATTGGCGGAGAATTATGGCTTCGATTACCAGGAATGTGATTATTTGGTGCTACATCAGGCGAATATGGCGATGAATAGCATGATCGCCAAGAAACTGAAACTTCCTGCAGAAAAGGTCCCTTCCTGCATGCATCATTTCGGTAATACATCTTCCGCCTCCATCCCGTTGACAATCGTGACGGAACTAAAAGATAAGGCGACAACAGGAAAACGGAATTTCCTGTGTTGTGGATTTGGTGTAGGATTATCATGGGCTACAGTCTATTTTATGACGGAAAACCTTCTCATCTCCGATCTTGTGGAAGTCAATGAGGAAGGTGTTGTTGTCTCTTAACAAGTAATCAACTAAGAAAAAAACATGGCGTTTCTAGATATAAAAAATGTTCGGATTGCCGGCATGTCCACTGCTGTGCCCAAAAGGGTTGTCCATAACAATGACGCTCTGAAGGCGTGCGGCGAAGAAGACAACAGCAAATATATCGAACAGATCGGTATCATTGAGAGAAGGGAAAGCCTCGAACTCACGGTCTCCGACCTTCAAGTCATGTCGGCCGAACGTATGTTGGTGGATTTAGGATGGGAGAAAGATAGTGTGGATGCCATACTTTGCGTAAGCCTCACTCCTGACTATCCGTTGCCTGTCAACGCTTGCCTCATTCAGGACCGTTTAGGCTTAAGCAAAGAATGTTATGCGCAAGACATCTGTTTGGGATGTTCTGGTTGGGTATATGGATTAAGTGTACTCTCATCCATCATGCGTGACGGTAACATCAAACGTGGATTGTTGTTGACGGGAGATGGACGAATGACATGGGGGAAAGGCCGGAATGCGCTTCAGTTCGGTCATGCCGGTTGTGTGACAGCCTTGGAATATGCTCCAGGCGACGAGGGTTTCAAATTCAATTTTGGAACAGATGGCAGTGGATTTGATGTTGTGATAATGCCACAGAGTGGTATGCGTAAGATGGAGTACGACGAGGAACTCATCAAGCGATTCGACGACCCGTTCATGCAACATTCCATGGAGGCTGAGATGAAAGAAAAGGAGTTCTTGTCGTTTTGCATCAATAGTGTACCGAAGACCATCAACGAATTGTGCGAACATTACAACATCGATTATAAAAACTGTGACTATTTGGTTCTTCATCAGGCAAATAAAAGCATCAATCAGCATATTGTCGAGAAATTGGATGTGGCACAGGAAAAGGTCATCTCATCCTTCGAACATTTCGGGAACACGCTGTCCGCAAGTATTCCTATCACCATCACAACGCAACTCAAAGGTAAGATTGAAGGGAAAAACACCAGTTTTATCTGTTGCGGATTCGGTGTGGGTCTCTCATGGGGGTCCGTTTCCTTCTCGACAAAGGACATTGTGATTTCAGACCTGATAGAAGTGGATGACAATCAATTTGAAAATTTAACATGGGTATAACGAATAATCCATTTTCCTTAGAGGGAAAAACAATATTGATGACAGGCGCCTCTTCCGGCATCGGTCAGGGATGTGCGTTGATGGCGGCGCAAATGGGAGCGAAGGTCATCGTGTGTGGCAGGAATGAGGAGAGGCTGAAGGAAACCCTCTCCCAAATGCCAGGGGAGGGGCATTCGACTTTCGTCGGCGAATTGACGGACCAGTCGGTCATTGAGAAACTTGTGGCGGAGACACCTTCGTTGGACGGTGTGGTCTTTTCCGCAGGCATCTCCATGACAGCACCTTTCACCTTTTCCACAAGAGAGAAGTTCGACAAAGTGTTCGACGTGAACTTTTTTTCCCCGATTGAAATACTTCGTCTGTTGGTAAAGAAGAAAAAATTGGTCAACGGGGCATCTGTAGTGTTCATATCGTCTGTGGGAGGCAATTTCGGCTTCTCCGTAGGCAATGGAATCTATGGGGCATCGAAAGCCGCGCTAAACTCCATGTCACGTTTGTGCAGCCTCGAATTGGCTCCGAAGAAAATACGTGTCAACTCGGTATGTCCAGGCATGGTGGTGACACCTTTGGTTGAGGGCTTTTCCGAAAACATCACCCAGGAGGCGATTCAAAAAGACATGGACTTTTATCCTTTGAAACGTTACGGCAAGCCAGAAGACATCGCCGGAGGGGTAGTGTACCTTTTGTCTGATGCGGCTTCTTGGGTAACGGGGCAATCTATTTGTATTGATGGTGGTATCACCGCATATTGAGACACTAGACATTAGACTTTAGTCGTTAGATGATTGTGAGGTTGTTGAGCTAGGTTATGGCAGAGGAAGAATCACTAAGAAACAAGACAAAGAAGGGCCTTTTCTGGAGCGCATTGGAACGTTTCGGAACACAGGGTATATCCGCTGTATTCGCTATTTTCCTTGCGAGACTGCTTTCTCCTGACGATTACGGATTAGTGGCAATGCCAATGGTGTTCCTTTCCTTGGCGTTATGCTTTGTGGATAGCGGATTCGCTTCCGCGCTGATTCGCAAACCGGACCTGAAAGAAGAGGACATCACGACAGCCTTCTATTTCAACATTATAGCGGGCATTGTTTGTTATGGGCTCCTCTTCCTCGCATCCCCGTTTGTCGCAGACTTCTACAAGGCACCGATCTTGACCTCCTTGCTGAAGGTTTCTGCATTGGGAATGCTCATCGGCTCGTTCTGCACGGTGCAGCAGGCATTGCTGACCAAGCAGATCGACTTCAAGCGACAAGCGAAGATCTCTTTGTGCGCCTCCATCGTAGGAGGATGCATTGGCGTAGTTTTGGCGCTGAGTGGCTTCGGTGTCTGGGCATTGGTGTTCCAAGCCATATTCGCCCAAACGGTTCGCGCATTTTTATTGTGGCGCACAAGTACATGGAGACCACACGGAAAGTGGTCGAACGAATCTTTCCACTATTTGTGGAACTATGGAAGCAAAATGTTGGCCTCCTCTATCCTCGACACACTTTACATCAACATCTATCCGATCGTGATCGGTAAGCTCTTCAAACCTGCGGACTTGGGTAACTACACGACGGCGAACCACTTCGCCTCATTACCGTCCAGCAACCTGACGGGCGTTTTACAACGCGTGACCTTCCCTGTACTGAGCACCATACAAAACGATGATGAGCGTTTGGCTCGCAATTATAGGAAGATACTTCGGCTATCAGCCTTTATCGTGTTCCCCTTGATGATGGGGTTGTCTTCCGCAGGTGAACCTTTCGTGCGTGTTTTCTTGGGCGACAAATGGCAGGGATGTATTATCCTATTGCAGTTAGCTTGTTTCTACATGATGTTTTACCCTATACATGCCATCAATTTGGATCTACTACAGGTGAAAGGACGTTCCGACCTCTTCCTCAAATTGGAGATCTTTAAGAAACTGATCGGCGTGGCCATCATGGCCATCGCAATACCGCACGGAATCGTCGTCATGGTGGCGAGTGGCATCGTGACCTCCATACTAGCGTTGGCCATCAACACGTACTATACGGGCAAACTGATCAATGTGGGCTTCTTCAAGCAGATGAGGGACATCTCCCCAATATTCCTGATCGGCATGGTCATGTGGAGCATCATCATGTTATTTAACCATTATGTCCATAACGTCTACATCGCTTTGCCATGCGACATCATCATCGGTGTGTTTGTCTATTTATGCTGCGCAAAGCTATTCCTAAAGGATGATCTGAGAGAAATCATCTCCATGTTGCCCGCATCTGTCAGAGGGAAGTTGTCAGGATTTATCGACGTTGATGAATTAGAGGAGAAGTAAGAGAATGTCTAATTCAACCCGCATAGCCAAGAATACGCTACTTCTATATGTGAGGATGTTCTTCATCATGTTGGTCACCCTCTTTACGAGCAGGGTGATTCTGGATGTATTAGGAGAGCAGGATTTCGGTATCTACAATGTAGTGGGCGGCATCTCGAGTTCGTTCGTTTTCTTTTCTAGCGCATTGTCCAACTCAACCCAACGTTTCTTGAATTTCAAGATGGGTGAGAACGACATGGCAGGTGCGAAGGCCGTTTTCAATAATAGTTTTCTTATCTATTCGTTTGTGGCGGTCGTCGTTTTGCTGATAGGGTTACCAATTGGTTATTGGTTTGTTACGCATAAATTGGTGATTCCTGCGGATCGGATGGATGCGGCGATAGGCGTGTTTTTCGTGACAGTCTTTATGTTCGTCGCGACAATGATGCTTTCTGTCTACGATTCGGTTTTGATCGCAAGGGAAAACATGAAGTGTTATGCTTTCGTGGGTGTGTTCGACGCAGTCTCGAAGTTGTTGATTGTTTATGCGTTGATGCTTTCGGAAAGCGATCGTTTGTTGCTATACGCCATATTGCTTTGTGTAGTACATCTCGTGTCGAAATTAATTCCGGCGATCGTATGCATACGGAAATACGAGGAGTGTAAGTTCGACCTGCGTTATGACAAGGTGATGGTTAAGCAATTGTTCGGCTTCATCGGATGGAATGGATTCGGATGTGCTGTGTGGATGATCAATTCACAAGGCATCAATGTGTTGATTAATACATTCTTCGGAACGGTAGTTAATGCCGCCAATGGTATCGCGACGCAAGTCACGCAGGCGGTCAACAGTTTCAGTCTCAATTTCTTCACAGCGGTAAGGCCTCAGATTGTCAAATCGTTCGCCGCCAAAGATTATGAATACTTCAACAAACTAATCTATACGAGTTGTCGCTTCTCATTCTACATGACATGGATGATCTGTCTGCCGATTATGGCAAAGTCAGATTATATACTTCATCTATGGCTGAAAAACCCGCCAGAGTATGCCTCCGAATTCGTTGTGTGGACGTTGTTGTTCAGCGCGATCAACGTATTGTCCAACCCGGTGTGGTGCGCGGCTCAAGCTTCAGGAAGGATTGCCAAGTTCTTCATGTTGGGTAGTTCTGTATTCCTGATGGGCTTCCCGATCAGTTGGGTGATGTTGTCGTTCGGGCATGAGCCTACCATTGTTTTCCAAGTGATGTGTGCGGTGCGCGTGGCTTATTTGTTTACAATTACGAAGGTATTGGGAGGTTATATCGACTTTCCTCTAAGGCGTTTCTTGAAGAATGTGATTCTTCCCGTTCTGAAGGTTGGAGTAAGTAGCGCATTGGTTGTATTTTATCTTTCAAGATTCTTTTCCGATAATATGTACTCGCTCTTCTATTTTGTCATAATGGTGCTCCTTGTCACAGGATTCTTTTCCTATGCGATAGGCATGAGCGACAAGGAACGGCAAATGGTAAAAGACAAAGCGACGGGTTTCATGCGGAAGTTGAAACGATAGGTATACGCTTGAAAATGTGAATAGTAAAATAAATACTTGTATATCGATGAAAAAGGTGATGTTGGTCTTCGGAACACGTCCGGAGGCGATTAAGATGTGTCCATTGGTTAAAGAGTTTCAAAAATATCCAAGAGATTTTGAAACGATTGTATGTGTGACAGGACAACATAGGGAAATGTTGGATCAGGTGTTAAAAATTTTCGATGTGAAACCAGACTATGATTTGAACATCATGAAACAAGGCCAGGATCTATATGATGTGACGGCCCGTGTTCTGACAGGCATGCGGGATGTCTTCGCGCAATGCAGGCCTGACGTGGTGTTGGTTCATGGAGACACGACGACTTCCACCGCATCAGCATTGGCGGCCTTCTATCAGCAGATACCTGTGGGCCATGTCGAGGCGGGTCTACGCACACATAACATCTACAGTCCATGGCCAGAGGAGATGAACCGTCAAATCACAGGACGTATCGCAACATATAATTTCGCCCCGACGCCTCTTTCCGAGCAGAATCTCAAGGAAGAAAAGGCCCATGGGAAAATTTTCGTAACGGGCAACACCGTAATCGATGCTCTCCATATGGTAGTCAACAAATTAAAGGGCGACAAGGCCCTCGCTGACGAACAAATCCAAGTATTGAAAAATGCCGGCTATGATGTGTCACGCCTCAATAACGGAAAAAAACTCGTGCTTATCACAGGTCATAGACGAGAGAATTTTGGTGGTGGCTTCATCAGCATGGTGACCGCCATGAAAGATCTTTCGGAGAAATATCCTGATGTCGATTTCGTCTATCCGATGCACCTCAACCCGAATGTCCGCAGGCCTATCCATCAGGTATTCGGCGAAGACCTTACGGTATACGAGAACTTCTTTTTCATCGAACCGCTCCAATATTTGGAGTTCGTTTACCTGATGGAGAAGTCCACCCTGGTGCTCACAGATTCGGGAGGTATCCAGGAGGAAGCGCCAGGCCTCGGTAAACCAGTCCTTGTCATGCGCGACACAACCGAACGTCCGGAGGCACTCTCCGCAGGCACGGTGAAACTAGTTGGCACAGACTACAATGCTATTTTCGATAATGTTTCGGAATTGCTGGATTCCCCGGCAGCCTACGATAAGATGTCCAAGGCAGTGAACCCTTACGGAGACGGACTAGCCTGCGGCAGAATCGTGAAAGCTTTAGAATGATTTTTTGTTAACTAAAATAATATTTATAACACATACGAAAACAATTGGCTAATAGCTGATTCGCTCGTTTTTAAGATACTATATGTCTATGATTAACGTAATTGGATTGGGATACATCGGACTTCCTACCGCCCTGATGATGGCATCCCATGGTGTTGAAGTGATTGGTACGGATTACAACAAGGAACTTGTTGCCACTTTGAACGAAGGAAAAACAACCTTCAAGGAAGATGGTCTCGACGAACTTTTCAATGCGGCTGTCAAGGCTGGCATTAAGTTCACCACCGAATATCAGAAGACGGACATGTACATCGTCTCTGTTCCTACACCTTACAATAAGTTCTCCAAGAAGGTGGACGCTTGCTATGTGGTGGCTGCCGTTAAGGAGGTAATGAAGGTTTGTCCGAAAGGCGCAACCGTTGTGGTGGAATCCACCGTTAGTCCAGGTACAATGGACAAGTTCGTACGTCCGGTTGTCGAGGCGAACGGATTCGTCATCGGCAAGGACATCAACCTTGTGCATGCGCCTGAGCGTATCATCCCAGGCAACATGGTTTACGAGTTGCTCCACAACAATCGTACAATCGGTGCCGACGACAAGGCGATAGGAGAGAAGGTGAAAAAATACTACGCCTCCTTCTGCCAAGGAGAAATCGTCGTGACGGATATCCGTACGGCCGAGATGACCAAAGTGGTGGAAAACACTTTCCGTGCGGTCAATATCGCCTTTGCGAACGAACTTGCCAGGATCTGTCGTCACGACAATATGGATGTCTATGAGATCATCAAGATTTGTAACATGCATCCTCGTGTGAACATCCTGCAACCTGGTCCAGGCGTCGGCGGACACTGTATCTCCGTGGACCCTTGGTTCCTCGTGGGCGACTACCCTCAATTAGCGAAGGTGATCGACGAGTCCATGAAGACGAACGATAGCCAGCCTACTTTCGTGCTGAACCGTATCTACGAAATCATGCAGGAGAATAACATCACAGACAACCGGAAAGTGGGTCTGTACGGCATCACCTATAAGGAGAACGTGGATGACTACCGAGAGTCACCAACCTTGCAGATGCTCGAAGCGCAAGAACGCCATTTGGCTCGTCCGCTGAAGTGCTATGACCCGTTCCTGAAGCAGGATATCGTGAAGAACCAATTCCACGACTTCGACGAGTTCCTCAACGACGTGGACATGGTGGTCATCATGGTGAAACATGACCAAATCAAGCAAAATTGGGACAAGTTGAAGGGTAAGGTCATCTTGGATTGCCATAACATCTGTCCGTTGGAGGGTGTATATCATATCTAAAAACCGGACATTAAGCAAAGGGAAGCAGCCACACAGGTGGAACGCAGGTTCGTGGTTCGATACCACTGGCTGCTACAAAGAATAGAAATAGATTTGACGTGTCATGATAGAGAGAATGGTCTATAACACAGTATGGGACAAGATAAACGCATATCTTGTATTCATAATCCCCATACTGATAATAGGGGTGCTACTGAATATCATCAAGTTCCCTATCATTGCCATACTGATATTCCTCTCCTTCATCTTCTTGTGCAACAACCATGAGAAGAGTGTAGTGTGTGCGCTTGTGTTCTGTAAGTTAATAGGAACATTCGGTCCAGTATTGGGTATTCACGTACCGGGAACAGTGGTTTCCTTCATCCTGATTATCGTATTCATGAGAAAGGAACTTTTCATGCTGTTCAATAAGCATACGAAGAAACCTCTCATATTCATACTTGCGATATATCTCATCTTTGTGATATACTTCCTGCTGACAGGGGAGACGAAGAATTCGGCGACGAAAATCAGCGTCATGACTATCTCTCTTTTTGTGGATACCGTCGCATTCCTTGTCCTAGTGACGTTTAAAGATATCAGGATGAACCGATTGACGGTGCCTTTCCTTCTCTTTGCGTTGATGCAATTGGGGTATGTGGAGTCTTTTTCAGGGCATGGGCCATCCGGACTGTTGGATTTCTCCTTCTTCCGTAATGCCTGTATCGAGATGATGAGGAAGAACATACCTGTGCTATCTTACCACAACATGGGTATCGCCGCCTTCCTAGGCGCCGCATTCATGATGAGCCAACGCAAGAAGGTCAATAACTATTTTGACATCGTATTCCTTTTCAGCGCTTTGTGGCTGATTGTCCTTTCGGGTGCCCGTCAAACTATCTTCGGATTCATCTTCCTGATCTTTGTATGGATAGTATTCCGTACAGGTAGATTTAAGTTGACCACAGTCATTTTGGCATCGGCGGTTATCGTAGGCTTCTACTTATGCTTACAACTGTTAGAAGTGCCGTTCCTACAAGGGAACTCATCTCGTGGAGCGCATATGGGAAGCGATTTGAATCGTAACTACGATTATCCATTGATGATAATTTCATACCATTTCTTGGATGGAATTGGCTTCGGCAACTACAATAATCCCTATACGCATGAGATCTACCCTCACAATATCATCCTTGAAATCCTTTGCGAAATGGGCTTCTTCGGAATGATATTTGTCGGCATGGTGGTCTTCTCCTATGTGCGATCACACCATTTCCTCTTACGTAACGAGCTGCCGAGCGGAGGCATCTGCCTTCTCTTGTGGATCCCGTACCTCGTACGTTCCATGATTAGTGGTGATCTTAGTGAAAACATCTCGTTGTTCATATCAATGTTTCTGTTGTTCTACTACAGAGGCATTGTGTTGAGTACCAAACAGTTGGAAAGATTAATGCGTTTGAGGCAATCCTCGAATGCGAAAAAACAGCAACTGGCGACAGAAGCGGTCTCAACCTCCAATGAGGGAACAGGGGACAATAAATAAATCTTTTAAAAATTCCGTAGCGTTTTTTTTCGGACATTTCTCGGAATATGAAATTATTCATCAATACACCAAGTTTCAGGTTCTGTGGGGGAGTCGCAAACCACTTCATGGGATTGGAAAGTTTCTGGACGGAGCATGTGAAATATAATCACATAGGCAAGCGTGTCCATAACGCTCCTTGGCTAACCTATCTTATCTTGCCATACGACATTCTGAAGTTCATCTTCCGTTTATTGCTCTTCCGCCCAGACATGGTGATGGTGAATCCATCCATGGCACCAGTGGCGGTCAAGAGGGACTTCACCTACCTAAAAATCGCCCGTTTCCTCGGGTTCAGGGGAGCTGCCATGTTCCACGGATTCCATACAGAATCGGTGAAGGATATGATACCCTACATCGTCGAGCAACTCAATAAGACAAGCCTAATCTTTGTATTGGCTAAAGAGTTCAAAACGACATTGGAAGAGTGGGGGGTAACCGTCCCGATCGAACTGACCACAACAAAGGTGGACGACCGCATGTTACAGGGGTTCTCGATCGATCAGCGACAAGGGAAGGTGGAGAATATACTCTTCCTGGCAAGGGTCACGAAAGCCAAGGGAATCATGCTCGCATTAGAGGTGTTCAAGGAACTCTCAAATAAATACCCGACACTGAAATATACCGTCGTGGGCGATGGCACCGACCTCGACGAGGCGAAGACGTATGTGAAGGATAATGGTATCCCGAACGTCACATTCACAGGCGCACTCTCTGGGGAAAGGCTGGTGGAGGAGTTCAAACGGGCGGACCTCTATCTTTTCACCTCCTACCATGAGGGAATGCCTACCTCCGTACTGGAGGCGATGGCTTTCGGGTTGCCTGTCGTCACGCATCCTGTAGGCGGTATGGTGGATTTCTTCGACGAAAAGATGGGCTATGCAGTTAATACCTTCGAGGCCACCGACTTCGTTCCACCAATCGTGGAATTGATCGAAAACCAAGAGAAAGCAAAACAAATATCCGAGCATAACTACCAATATGCACATGATCATTTCTTGGCATCCATGGTGGCAAAACGGATGGAAAACATTTTCCGCAGATATATATAATCTTATGATATGAAACTTAGCCGTATACGTAAACTGATATTCCTTCATCTCCAGCATCTGCCGATGAAGTCTAGGGGTTGGCGCGCCACTTGCTGCAAATGGGGCGGCGTCAATGTACTATGTCCGCGACGTACCTTCGTGGGCGAGAACGTCATCTTCGACACCAACTATCCGGAAGATATCACCTTGGAAGAGGGTGTACGTCTCACCACGGGTGTCTGCATCGTGACCCATTTCATGAACCCGAAGACCGGCACGTATGACCGAGGGAAAGTCCTTATCAAGAAAAAGGCATATTTGGGGATGCACACATTGGTCGTCAAACCTGTCACCATCGGCGAAGGAGCCATCGTGGGGGCGGGGAGTGTCGTGACCAAAGACATACCCGCTTACGAAGTATGGGCTGGTAACCCCGCACGTTTCATAAAGAAAAGGGAAATAGAATGAGCGCGGCATTAGAATCGTTCAAGAAACTCAAGGCATATTGCGAAAAAGAGCAATTCAAGGGATGGGATCCGTATGACGGGTTGAATTCCAAACTCTTCAATGCGGTGTTGCCCCTGAAACATTCCGCCTTGCTGCGACTATCCATCATACAGGGATTCAAGCGTTGTCCGTTCAACCTAAGACGGATCGCCCTCGTCCCGAAACAACATAACGCGAAGGGCATCGGCCTCTTCCTGCAAGGTTACTGCAACCTGGTGAAGGCGGTGGAACGAAACCCTGTGTTAGAATCGGAATTAGGCACGAAAAACGCCTTGACGGAACGGGTGAACGAGTTGGCGAAACTCCTGCTCTCCATGCGTTCCCAAGGCAACTACCATGGTGCCTGTTGGGGATACAACTTCGATTGGCAAGCACGCCGACTCTTTTTGTTCCCCGCTTATACGCCTACGGTGGTCGCCACGAACTTCTGCGCCTCCGCACTCTTCGACGCCTACGAGGTGACGGGCGTGGAGGAATACAAACAGGTGGCGCTCTCCTCGGCGGAGTTCGTCATAAAAGACCTGCACCGCCATACAATTACGGAAGCGAAAGAGGGTCGGGGAGAGTCCTTCCTCTTCTCCTATAGCCCCCTGCAGGGAAACGACACGGTCTACAACGCCTCCCTGTTGGGCAGTAAACTGTTGAGTCTCTGCTATAAGCACACGGGCAACGAGGAGTACAAGCGATTGGCCGCAGCCTCGGTATACGCCGCTTTGGACGGGCAAAAGGAGGATGGTTCGTGGGTCTACGGACTGCTTCCCGTACAACAGTGGGTGGACTCTTTCCACACGGGTTACAACCTCGACGGACTCATCGCCTTCTACGAGAACTGCGTGAAGGGTATCGAACCGGACGAGGTGGCGAAACCTATCCTCGACGGTATCGAGAAGGGCTTCGATTTCTACGTCAAGAACCTGTTCGACGAGAATTGCACCCCTAAATACTACTCCAACAGGATGTACCCGATCGACATCCACTGCCCCGGACAGCTCTTCGTGACACTGCACCGCCTGCACAAGACGGAGGGTTTTCATGACATGGAGGACAAGGTCTTGGACTGGACCATCCGTAACATGCAGGATCCTGAAGGTTATTTCTATTATCAGTTGAAACAGGGTATCAGCAGCAAAATCAGTTACATGAGGTGGAGCAACGCCTTCATGTTCAATGCCTTGTCATATTTCATCCTTGACAGAATGGCCTAAAACCTATTGGTTAGACCTGAACCAAATGGTTAAAAGTTTTGGGATTGGAAATACTCATCCTCACCTAAAAATATTTCAAATTGATTTCAGTTCAATATTTATCAGATACCAAGATGCAAAAAGAAGCATGTGTTGAGGTGAACGGCCTTAATATCTACCCGTTCACCACTTTCGAGCAATTGTTGACTCATGTGGACGAGAACAAGGGTATTCTCGTCGCTATCAATGCGGAGAAGATTCTCCACGCAACAGACCAGACCCGTGAGATTATCAACCGTAACATCGGTTACTGTGATGGTGCGGGTGCCGTGATGGTGCTTCACAAAAAGGGGTACTATGACGTGACCAAAATACCAGGCTGTGTGCTTTGGCTTCGTATCATCGCCAACACATACAAGGACAAGTCTTTCTACTTTGTGGGCGGCAAACAGGAGGTCATCGACGAAACTATCGAAAAGTTGAAAAAGGAATATCCGGGTATCAACATCGTGGGTTACCGCAACGGTTACATCAAGTCCGACGAGGAGCGCAACGCTCTTATCGCTGATGTGGCGGAAAAGAAGCCGGACGTCGTCTTCGTCGCCATGGGTTCCCCGAAACAGGAACTGCTGATGATGGACATGGCCAAGCAACATCCTGCCATCTACCAAGGCTTAGGCGGTTCGTACGATGTCTATACCGGTCATGTGAAACGCGCGCCGGCTTGGTGGCAGAACCATAACCTAGAATGGCTCTACCGCTTGATCAACCAGCCTTCCCGTATCAAAAGGCAAATCTGCCTCCTGGAGTTCGTGTGGAATGTGAAAACGGGAAGATACTAGAGATTTTTGAATTAAGAATTATGAGTTAAGAAACGTCAGTTCGACGAAGTCTATTCGGGAACAATGTTTGACGTTAGCAATTTATATTTATAAATAATAACAAAAAATTTTTTGTAATTTCGCGTCGTAAGCAGATGTGGATAGGGGGAACTTCCGTGAAGGTCCCCCCGTTGGTTGAAAGAAATGCAATTAGATTATTAATTTTTAGAATTTTATGGATAGATTGTTTAAGGCTTTACCGATTCTCCTGTTAGGTGTCATACTCTTTTCATCCTGCAATCCGCAAAAGAATGTGACCTATATCCAAGATACGGAAAACATGATGAAATTGCGCGCGTCGTATGAACAGAACATTGTGTTGAAGCCCGAAGATCAAGTATTCATCATCGTGAGTTGCCGGGATCCGCAGATCTCCGCCATGTTTAACCTCCCTTACTACACAAACCGTATCGGCGGGGTGGAGTCATTCAGCTCCTCCAACTTCACGATCAACAGCTACTCTTCCGCCAACAGCGTCGTCGGCTACACGGTCGACAACGAGGGCAACATCGACTTCCCGATTCTCGGCAAAATCCCTGTGGCTGGACTCAGGCGCCAAGAGGTCGCCGAGCTGGTGAAACAGAAACTGATCGAAAGCAATCAAATCAAGGACCCGGTGGTGACGGTCGAATACATGAACTTAGGCGTCGCTGTCTTGGGCGAGGTGGCTCGTCCGGGACGTTTCCGCATTGACCGTGACCATTTCTCCATCTTCGACGCATTGAGCATGGCGGGCGACTTAAACATCAACGGTAGAAGACAGAATATCACAATTTTACGCCACACCTTGGACGGAGACCAGGTCTATAAGGTTGATCTGACGAGCGGAAAGGAAATCTACAAATCCCCTGCGTTCTATATTCAACAGGGAGACGTCGTCTATGTGGCGCCAACCTCGAAGCGGGCACGTGAGTCCTCTGTCAACGGTAACACCGTCCGATCCACCTCCTTCTGGATTTCCGTCGCCTCCCTGGCCACCTCGGTAGCGGTGCTCATCAAGAAATAGCAAGGCTTAATTAATTGATTATAAACACATAGAAATTAATCTCCCCCAATGGGAATGAGTATCTCCTATAAACGAATATTATGACGAATAATGCCTCACCGAAAACTCCCATCAAAAGGGACGAAATCCTTTTGCAGGACATTTTCAGCATCTACATCTCCAACTGGAAGTGGATTCTCCTCTCGCTATTCATTTGCTTGGCGATTGGCACCTACCACATTCTGACCACTCCTCCGTCCTATAAATGCACCTCCTCCCTCCTGATCAAGCAAGATAAGGACGGACAGTCGCTTTTGGGCGATGTGGCGATGTCCATGACGGACATTGGCCTCTCCCAGTTCAAAATCAACACTTCGAACGTGATCATGACGTTCCAGACGCCTGACATCATCCACACGGTGATCCAGCGCCTGCACCTGAACGACAGCTATACGGTGAAGGGTACTTTCCGTGACGAGATCCTCTACGGATCCTCCCTCCCTTTCACCCTCTCCTTCATCGATATGCCGAACCATGGCGAGGGCAACCTGGTCGCTCGCCTCAAGTCGGACAGTTTGGTACATCTCACCAACTTCGCCATAGGGGATTCGCTCTTCAAGGAGGAGTACACCGTCCACATGGGCGACACGATCCTCTCTCCGCTGGGACGCATTTCCGTGCAACGCAACAACTATTACACAGGTGACAGCTTCACCCAGCCTATCCAAGTGGCTCACATCAGCGCCTACGATGCTATCGGCGAGTTCAAGGAGAAGCTTTCGGTCTCTCTGCGTGACAAGATGGGCACGGTCTTCGACCTCTCCTTCACCGACCAGAGCCGTGAGCGCGCGATCGACGTGCTGAAGATGGTGACGAACGTCTACGACGAGTTCTGGATGCAGGACAAGAACAAGGTGACGCTAAGCACCGTGAACTTCATCACGCAAAGGCTTCGCATCCTGGAGGACGACCTGAACTCCGTGGATGGTGAGATCGCTACCTACAAGAGTAGCCAGCGCATCCCCGACATCCAAGCCACCGCATCCTACGACCTGAGCTTGGCGGGCGAGAACGAACGTAACCTGCAGCAACACGCCAACGAACTCACCGTGGCGCAATACCTCCTGAATTTCCTCAAAGAGAACAAGGATAAACTCATGCCGGCTAACGTTGGCGTCACGGAGCAGAGCATCCAGGCGCAAATAGCCGAATACAACAAACTGACCCTTCAACGGAGCCGCTTCGTGGAGAGCAGTAGCGAGGAAAACCTCCTCGTGAAGGACATCGACAACCAACTTTTAGCCCTGCGCGGGGCGATCATCTCCTCCGTGGAGAACTACATCGCGGCGCTTCAGCTCCAGTTGAACTCCTACGAGACGAACCGCCACGAGATCAACTCACGCATCAGCTCCAACCCGAGACAAGCGGGCCACCTCCTTTCGGCAGAACGCCAACAGAAGGTGAAGGAAGGACTCTACCTCTTCCTGCTGCAGAAGAAGGAGGAGTTCGAGATCTCCCAGGCCTTCACCGCCTATGACACGCGCGTCATCATGGAGCCTGAGTACGGAGGAGGCGACAAGCCTTTCTCCCCGAACAAGAAGAACGTGCTCGCCCTTGCGTTGCTGTTGGGCTTGGCCATCCCATTCGTCATTCTCTACGTGAGGGAGTTGCTGAACACACGGGTAAGAGGGCGCAAGGACTTGGAGTCGCTCACCATCCCATACGTCGGCGAGATTCCGCTCGTCTCCCAGAAAAACCATATCAGCCCATTCTCCTTCCTGCGCAAGGAAGAGACGGATGAGGAGGTGGAACTAGTGGTCAAACCGCAGAGCCGCGACATCATCAACGAGGCCTTCCGCGTCATCCGTACCAACACGGAGTTTATGTGCAAGGAAGGTGGCGCCGCGACCATCATGATCACGTCCGCCAATATCAACAGTGGAAAGACATTCATATCCAGCAACTTGGCACTATCCTTCGCCATCAACGGCAAGCGGGTGATCGCCCTCGACCTGGACCTCCGCAAGGCAACGCTCTCCAAGACGTTCGACTGTCCGAGACACCATGGCGTGGTCGACTACCTCAGCGGCAACGAGAAGGATTTCCACGGGCTCATCGTGCATCAGACCCTGGACATCCTGCCTGCGGGCAAACTGCCACCGAACCCTGCCGAATTGCTCACCTCCAGCCACTTGGGCGACCTGATCGCCGAGCTGCGCAAGGAGTATGACTATATCTTCATCGACTGTCCGCCGGTTGAAATCGTCACCGACGCCGACATCATCAAGCAGTGGGCGGATATGACCCTCTTCGTCGTCCGCGCCAACCTCCTCGAAAAGGCTATTCTGCCGGACATCGAGCGGTATTACACGGAAAAACGGTTCAATAAGTTAGCCATCGTCCTCAACGGTACCGAATCCATCGGCCACTACGGCTATAAATACGGCTACTACAAAGGCAAATACGGCTACTACGGCCACGAAAATTAATTGACTTCGTCGAACTGACGTTTCAAAATTGACTTCGTCGAACTGACGTTTCTTAACTCTTAACTCTTAATTCTTAATTCTTAACTCCCATGTCTCCCTCCATCTCCATCATCTGCCCAGTCTACCAAGCCGAAGCATACCTGGACAGATGCGTGCAATCCATCCTGGCGCAGACCTTCACCGACTTCGAGCTGGTGCTGGTCGACGATGGTAGCCGTGACCGTAGCGGGGAGATGTGCGACGAGTATGCCCGCAAGGACAGCCGCGTGCATGCCTACCATAAGCCCAACGGCGGACTCTGCAGCGTGCGGAACATGGGACTTGACCATATCTCGGGAGAATACTCCGTCCATGTGGACCCCGATGATTGGATGGAGCCCACCATGCTGGAGGAACTCTATGCGAAAGCGAAGGAGGAGGACGCGGACATGGTGATCTGCGACATCTTCATCAACCGCAACGGCAGGCAATACTACTCCAAGCAGGAGCCAGAGGCGCTGGATCACGAAACGGTCATGAAGGGTTTCTTCCATGACCTCCACTCCGCATGCTGGAACAAACTGGTGCGCCGTTCCTGCTACACGAGCCGAGGCCTCCGCTTCCCCGACAAACTCTACATCTGGGAAGACATGTACTTCAACGCCTCCCTCTGCATGGAGGAGATCAAAATCGTCTATTTGAACAAAGCATTCTATCACTACGACTGCTCTTCGAACCCAAACTCCCTGGTGCGGACCTGCCGCCCGGAAACCGTCGAATCGCAGAAGTGGGTGATCAGTCATTTCGAACATATATTGTCGGATCCCTCGTGGTTGGACAACCTCAAGATGGGCACGAAAGAGCGCCTCTTCTATTCCAGGTTGGGCAACGGGAAGGATCTGTATGACCTCTATCCGGAGGTGAATGAAATATACCTATCGGGAAACCGCTCCGCATCCATTGTGGGACGGTGGACGACCCATGCGCTCAAGCATCCGTCGCTTTGTGGCGCATACCGCCAGATGCTCTCTGCGGAAGAGTCCGCAAGAACACTGGCCGGGAAAATCAAAAGATTCATTATCGGCTAACGGAGAGGGGAAACCCTCCTCGTTTCAAACGCTATTTTGAATGGACAAACGAATTGAAATGGACAGTAAAACTGTTCCCACACCGAAAGTGTCGGTCATCGTGCCGATCTATGGTGTGGAGCACTACATCGAACGTTGCGCGCGCTCTCTCTTCTCGCAGACTTTCAGGAGCGTGGAGTTCATCTTCGTCAACGACTGCACGAAGGATGGCTCTATGAACGTGCTCTCCGACGTGAGGAAGGAGTATCCGGAAGCGGTCGTCAAGGTCATCAACCTCGATCGCAACATGGGTCTGCCACAGGCTCGTCGGGCTGGGGTGGAGCAGGCTACAGGGGATTACATCCTGCACGTGGACTCCGACGACTGGATCGAGCCCGATATGTTGGAGATTCTCTATGAACGGGCGGTGGATACGGGTGCGGACATGGTATGCTGCGACTGGTCGGAGGAATATGAGGACTATGACGAGGTCCTCAGCCACTACGAAGCCTCCCGCGACACCTACTACGAGACGATCCTCTCCTTGGAGACGGACGCCTATGTTTGGAGCCGCTTGACGAAACGTGAGGCCTACAACGGACTGGAGTTCCCGACCTGCAATATGTTCGAGGACTTCGTGATCACTTCGCAACTGGTGGCCAACTGCCACACCATCGAGTTCGTCCACACCCCGCTGTACCACTATCGACGGAGCAACGCCTCCTCGATCCGTTCCTCAGCGGATACTAGGAAAATACTCTCGCAAGAGATCCATAACATATTCAACGTATACCAGCGGGTGTCGGCCCGGGAGCCCAATAAACATGACCGTGCGATGGGGCGCATGTTATTTGCCATGGGCTATCATCTAATGCGGCATAATCTATACAACTGCATCTCCCGGGAGCAACGGCAGTCTATCTGTCAAGGCATTCGGACCTACCTCCCGAATAAGAACCTAGGCTTCTCCCTGACCAAGCAAATCGTGCTGTGTCTCAAGAACCGGGTGAGAGGCTGAGCGAGGTCGGGACAATAACGAATATTGGGGTACGGTATAACCATTGATATTGCCATGCATGTGAATTTATCTCTTTCGAATTCAACCATCCTCGTCACAGGTGCCGCAGGATTCATAGGTGGCAACCTCGTCAAACGGATACTGCAGGAGGAACCTAGCGCCAAAGTAATCGGAATAGATTGTGTCACAGACTATTATGATGTGAACATTAAATACGATCGGTTGCGTGAGATCGCGGATATGGGCGGGAATTGGACCTTTAAGAAGATAGACATCGCGGACAAACAGGCAGTGGACCAACTCTTCGAGGATCATCATCCCAATGTGGTCGTCAACCTGGCCGCACAAGCAGGCGTCCGATCCAGCATCAATAATCCAGACGCCTATATAGAAAGCAATATTATCGGGTTCTACAATATTCTGGAGGCATGCCGCCATCACAACATATGGCACCTCATCTACGCATCCTCCTCCGGTGTTTACGGCTCGAATAAGAAGGTGCCCTATTCGACGGATGACAAGGTGGACACTCCAGTCTCCCTTTACGCCGCCACCAAGAAAAGCAACGAGCTGATGGCTCATGCCTACAGCAAACTCTATAATATCCCATGCACGGGCCTCCGTTTCTTTACGGTCTACGGACCTGCCGGAAGGCCGGACATGGCATATTTCAGCTTCACCGACAAACTACTGTCGGGACAGAAAATCCAGATATTCAATTACGGGAATTGCCTACGGGACTTCACCTATATCGACGATATTGTGGAGGGTGTGTTCCGCGTCATGAAGGGTGCTCCCGAAAAACACATCGGTGACGATGGTTTGCCTGTGCCACCGTACAGATTATACAACATCGGCAACAGTAAGCCAGAGAATCTGCTAGACTTCGTCACGATTCTGCAGGAGGAACTAGTCCGAGCCAATGTGTTGCCTGCCGACTATGATTTTGAAGCGCATAAGGAATTGGTCCCGATGCAGCCGGGGGATGTCTTGGCGACTTACGCCGACATCTCTGCGTTGGAGAATGATTTCGGATTTAGGCCTCACACCCCTTTGCGTACGGGACTGCGTGCCTTTGCGGAGTGGTATGCGCAATATGCCCACAAATGATTCAAAGGATGCATAAATGACGCCTCACCGTACAGACGCAATGCATTGCGTCTCTACCATGCCAACCGCACAGATGCACGATAATGCGCCTACATACGAGGCGAGGCGACCTCTGTACAGACGCAAAATTTTGCGTCTCTACATTGCCTAACCGCACTGATGCAGCATATTGCGCCCCATGCGCCGCAGATCCTGCCTGTAAAAGGATGATGTGTAACGATAGATTGAATAGGGAGAAATCCACGAAAATATAGATAAACGACAAACGCATTATTTACGATGTCGAAAACCAACCAACTGAAAGCGGGTGCCGTTCTGAACTATGTCGTCATAGTGCTGAATGTGTTGGTGGGGATAGGGAATTATAAGTGAGGTATAACAAACATACAACAACCCAAGGAAGCGTACCCCTCACCAATCGCACAGCCCCGAAGGGGCGGCATACCACAGCCTGGGGTGTTAACCCCAGGAAGGCAACGAAGGGTACATAAGAGCCCCGAAGGGGCGACACGACAAGGAAGGGACAAACTCCAAGAAACCTATGACACAACTTTATTGGCAAGTATATTTGAATCTGGAACGTGATTTTTTATCAATTGCGGATACGATACATATCAACGACAAACAGCAAGAAGTGTATTCTATGAAGATTGCTGATTTGTTGATACGCACTGCGGTAGAGATTGAAGCCTTGGCAAAAGAACTGTATCTAGCCAATGACGGGGAAGTCAAGGAAGCTAAAAAAATGTTCTTTGATTCAGTATGTCTGAAGCATCTTAACAAATTATGGGAACTAGAACAGAAGGTTGTCATGGTGGTTTCCCCTGCAATTTATTTTGAAAAGGAAGAAAATAAGGTACTTAAGCCTTTGTATATGGCTGATAAACGAGGACCAAATTCTTCTGATTGGAAAGATGCATATCAAGCAATAAAACATAATAGAGTAAACGATCTAACAAAAGGAAGCATCAAGCACTTACTTCATGGATTGGCTGCTCTTTATGTGCTTAATCTTTATTATAGAAACGAATCTATAAAAAACATATCCTCTGATGATATGACAAGTGTAAATCCAAGTTTCGGATCTTCTTTATTTGCCGTAAAAATTCATAAAGGAATGGGTATTAAAGAAGACGGCTCATATCACAAGAGCCCCGACTATGACGAGTGTGTTTATATTGAAGATTATGAGCGAAATAGCAAGAAATATGCCATGAAAACAATGTCTGAAATGAGGAAAAAGTATAATGATTTATTATCTGATGTGGATCCTAAATTACCTGAATTGATTCTTGAATGTTTTAGAGTGTTGCTGCGTTATGATATCGTTTTAAACAAACAGCAATACTAATATATTAAGGCTCAAAAAAACACACTTATAACCCATGCCATCCTCCGTATCAAATAACAAACGTATAGCAAAAAACACGTTGATACTATACTTCCGCATGCTTCTAACAATGGGTGTGTCGTTGTATACGTCGAGGGTGATACTTGAAGCATTGGGAGTGGCTGACTATGGAATCTACAATGTGGTTGGTGGTGTTGTAGCGATGTTTGGGATTCTGAGTGGATCTCTTTCGACTGCAATCAGTCGGTTTATCACTTTTGAATTAGGGAAAGGAAATTTTGATCGATTAAAGCGTATATTTTCGACCTCTGTAAACATCCAGATTATACTAATAGCAATCATTACGGTTTTGATGGAGACCATTGGACTATGGTTTCTCAACTACAAGATGGTGATTCCAGAAGGAAGAATGACTGCGGCAAATTGGGTGTTCCAGTTCTCTGTTATAACATTTGCAATCAATCTTCTGAGTGTTCCCTACAATGCGGTGATTGTTGCTCATGAAAAGATGTCGGCGTTTGCCTATATCAGCATTGTAGATTGTACGCTAAAACTGATTGTCGCCTTAATTATCGCATATAATCCATTTGACAGACTTGTCTATTATGGATTGTTAATTATGATTGTCGGACTGATTAATCGTTCCATCTATGCAATCTATTCTAAAAGACACTTCGAGGAAGCAACCTATAAATTCCTTTTAGATAAAGATTTAATGAAGGAAATGTTTGGGTTTGCGGGGTGGAATTTTATCACGAGTGCAAACCATATGCTCAACAATCAAGGTGTTAATATGTTGATTAATATTTTCTTCGGTGTTGTGTTTAATGCGGCACGTGCGGTTGCCATTCAGGTGGAAACCGCTGTTGTCTCTTTCGTCAATTGTTTTACAACGGCAGTAAATCCACAGATAACAAAGTGTTATGCGTCGGGAGAATATGACAACATGTACAAGTTAGTGTGTACGGCAGCAAAATATTCATATTTCCTCATGTTAATGCTCGCGCTACCCTTGATTTTTGAAGCTGATACAGTACTCAATATATGGTTGAAAAATGTTCCTGAAAAAGCAGTTTTGTTTGTTCAATTATCTTTGGTTTTGGGAATGATGGATTCCATAGGCTCTTCAGGTTATACGGCCTGTATGGCAACAGGAAATCTGAAAAAATATACTATAGTTATTGGCATTATTGGTGCATTTGAATTCCCTCTTACTTGGATTTTATTTTTCAGCAGTTTTGCAATTGAAAGTACTTATTATGTTTATATTCTTGTAAAAGGCTGCGTTTTGGTGGCAAGGATGTTCCTTTTAAAGGAACTTACGGGTTTAAAACCGAAAATGTATATCAAAGAAGTTTTCTTGCCGATTTTCAGAGTTACAGCATTGTCTATAATTCCATTATTTATGATTGGTCATTATGTTGAACAATCTTATTTTAGATTAGTATTGACTATCATAGTTGGTTTGCTAACTGTCGGACTTATTACATTTTTCTTAGGGATGACATTCAAAGAAAGAATGTTAGCGGTAAAAAAGGTTAAAGATATTTCATCTCGTATAACAAGTATAATTGAATGAATATATTAATATTGGGAGGAACTGGTGCCATGGGTGTTCCTCTAGTTAATGATTTGTCGAAAGTGGCAACAAACAATATATATGTTACTTCAAGGAAGAAACATATATCAGAGCATAATATTCGATATATTCAAGGAAATGCTTGCGATGATAACATTTTGATGGATATATTAAAGTTAAAAGAATGGGATGCTATAGTGGATTTTCTAGTTCATGGAGAGAAGTTTGAACATATTTTGCCATTTATACTTGACAGCACAAAGCAATACGTATTTATCTCCTCCGCAAGAGTTTATTCCGAATCAGACAGTCCTATAACAGAAAATACCCCACGATTGTTAGACGTATCAAAAGATGACGAATATCTTAAAACAAACGAATATGCATTAGCTAAGGCACGACAAGAAAATCTTCTTTTTAATTCAGGGAGAAATAACTTTACTATCATTAGACCATCAATCACCTACAACAATTATCGACTACAACTAGGCGTTCTAGAAAAAGAAAATTGGTTATATCGTGCACTGCACGGACGAACTATAGTCTTTTCGAATGACATTGCAGACAAAATTACGACAAATACACTAGGCGATGATGTCGCAAAAGGAATTGCTTCAATTATCGGACAAAAAGAAGCCCTAAGTCAAGCATTTCATATTACATGCAATCATCCACTTAAATGGAGGGATGTTTTAGAGATATACCTTGTCGTGTTAGAGAAACATTTTGGCAAGAAAATCCCAGTGAAATATACAGAAAAGTCGACCAATTTTAAATTTAAAGACAGAATATACCAAATAATCTATTGTAGATATTTCAATCGAAGTTATGACAATAGTAAAATTAATCAGTTTTGTGACATCCAATTGTTTACTGATCCCCATAAAGGATTGACAGATTGTCTGTCAACATTTTTGTGGAATCCTTCTTTTTCCTATATCGATTGGAGAATTGAAGCTGTCAACGACCGAGTCGTCAACGAAAGGACACCATTGAACGAGATACCTTCATTAAAAGACAAGATATACTATCTTTTGTATAGATATGATCTCTCAATTTTGATTTTATCTTTGAACTATATGATAAAGGCGCTCAAAACATTCAAACATAAAATACATATTTATGGAAAATAAGTATTACAATTCAGAAAAAAATGTTCAAATTTTAGTTGCATTACTAAAGAAAAACAATATAAAGAAAATTATAGCCTCTCCTGGCACTACGAACCTTGCTTTTTTAGGAAGCCTTCAAAATGATCCATATTTTGAAATATATTCCTCTGTGGACGAACGCTCGGCGGCATATATGGCTTGCGGATTAGCTGCGGAGAGCGGAGAACCTGTGGTTTTGACATGCACAGGAGCAACTGCTTCAAGAAATTACATTCCAGGATTAACAGAGGCATTCTATCGTAAGCTTCCAGTTTTGGCAGTGACATCCCATCAAGGAACCGATCGAATTGGACAGTTGATCTTCCAAAATGTTGATCGTCGGCAGTCTCCTGATGATATTGCACGTTTCAAAACAGAATTGCCAGTGGTGAAGGATGACCGTGATTTCAACTATGTTGTAATGGAGGCTAATAAAGCCATATCAGAACTCACTCGGGATGGTGGTGGTCCTGTACATATCAACCTTTTCACTACTTATAGTAAAGATTTTTCAGTGACAGAACTGCCTAATGTTAGGGTTTTCAAAAGATTCAGTGCATGGGACACTCTTCCTGAAATCCCCCAAGGTAGAATCGGTATTTATGTTGGCTCTCATAGAAAATTTACAGAACGTGAACAAAAAGCCATAGATTGCTTTTGTGCCACTTATGACGCTATTGTCATCTGTGACCATACAAGCGGTTATTATGGGAAATACAAGATTTTGCCTACGTTGAATTTTATGCAATGGAATGCCTCATTTGCAATGGAACCATTAGATTTAATGATTCATGTTGGCGAGATTTCTGCAGCTGTTTTTTCGGGCGGTATTCCGTGTAAAACAGTCTGGCGCATAAGTGAAGACGGAGAGTTCAGAGATCCATTTAAAAAACTTTCGTATGTATTTCAAATGCCAGAGTTATGCTTTTTTGAACATTATGCAAAAAAGGATGCTGACTGTCATGCTTTTGTGGATAAGTGTCGTTCTGATTTGTATGAGATATACGATCATATTCCCGAACTTCCGTTTAGCAATATATGGTCGGCAATGACTCTTTCAAAACGACTTCCGAAAGGATCATTGTTTCATTTGAGCGCATCAAACACAAGACGTTGTTGGAATATGTTTTTGTTACCTGAGGGTGTAGAGTCGGTATCAAATGTTGGATGTTGTGGCATTGACGGTAGCAACTCTGCTTTGTTAGGTTCTTCCTTGGTGAACCCCAACCGTTTGTGTTATCTTGCTACTGGTGATTTGGCATTTTTCTATGATTTAAATGCATTGGGCAATCGCCATGTGGGAAAAAATATAAGAATTTTGCTTGTGAATAATGGTGTGGGGGCAGAATTTAAACTAAGTGCTCATCCCTGTTTTATATTTGGAGATGATGCTAACAACTATATGGCCGCAGCAGGTCACTTTGGCAATAAATCACCCGAATTAGTGAAACATTTTGTGCAGGATTTAGGATTTACGTATTTGTCGGCGACAAATAAGGAAGAATATCTTGCAGCGGTAGAAGAGTTTACACGCCCTGAAGTCGGAGATAAACCAATTGTGTTTGAAATCTTTACAAATCATGAGGACGAGAATAATGCGCTTTCGTTAATGTGCAACATTGAAAAAACAGTTGTTTCGAGTGCGAAAAATCTATTTAAAGATGTTTTGGGTGACAAAGGAGTTAGCTTTGTGAAAAAAATCGCAGGGAAATGATCCTATAAAATACATCTTTACAGAATAAAAACAGATAACATGAAAATAGGGATACTAACTCAGCCGATAATAAATAATTATGGAGGTATCCTCCAAGCTTGGGCATTGCAGAATGTACTGAAACAGATGGGACACGACCCCACCATGATTCGGTTTTGCAGAATGGAGCATTATCATTCATTCGAAATGAGACTGCAATGTATCAAAAGGTTTTTTAAAAACTGTGTCAGAGTAGTATTGGGAAGGCATTGGTACTCCTTGCCAAACGAAGTACAAACATCGTACATCAGTCAAAATACAAAATACTTTGTAGATAAATACATCACTCCTATTTCACACCTCATTATTTCACCATCTCAACTAAAAGCATATTGTAATTCAGAGAAATTTGATGCATATATTGTAGGATCTGATCAGGTATGGAGACCAATGTATTCACCTAAAATAACAAATTTCTTCCTTGATTTTACAAAGAATCAAGAGGTGAAGAGGATTGCTTATGCGGCCTCCTTTGGAACCAATCAATGGGAGTTTACCGCTACTGACACAAAAAAATGTGCCAAGCTTGCTCGGAGATTTGATGGAATCAGTGTCCGAGAGGATTCAGGTATCAGACTCTGCAAAGAACATTTGGAAGTTAATGCAATACAGGTATTAGACCCCACCTTACTTCTAAAAAAGAATGACTATGAAGAGTTAGTTACAAAAGAAAATGAATCCCCGCACTTGGGTAATCTCTTTTGTTATGTACTAGACAAAACAGAAGAAAAAAACAACATCATAACCACAGTAGCTAACAAAATTGGATTAACACCTTTCTCCACTATGCCAAGTCGGATTTTTTCTATGGGAAATTATCATAAGAACAAAGTTGATTGTGTATACCCTGCGGTAACTGCATGGTTGCGTTCTTTTATAGATGCAAAGTTTGTCCTGACAGATTCTTTCCATGGATGTGCGTTCTCTATTCTTTTCAACAAACCATTTATTGCAATTGGTAATATTCAGAGAGGGCAATCTAGATTTAATTCGCTTCTGAAGTTGTTTAATCTAGAATCACGACTATGTATGAATATTGATCAAATTATATTGGAATTAGAAAAACCAATAAACTGGGAATCTGTAAATGAGATATTAGATAGAGAGAAAAAAAAATCCATTCAATTTCTCTGTAAAAACATAGAATAGCAATATGTTATGCCAAAAGTATCTGTAGTAATTCCAGTCTACAATGCAGAGAAATATCTTAACCGATGTTTGGATAGCGTTGTGAATCAAAAATTTATTGATTGGGAATGTATTCTTATTGATGATGGTTCATCTGATAATAGTGGCATAATTTGTGATGATTATGCACAAAAAGACAAAAGATTTAAAACTATCCATAAGAGAAATGGAGGTCCATCCGTTGCACGGAATGAAGGGATAAAAAACTCAACAGGCAAATATCTTTGTTTTATCGACTCTGACGATTGGGTAGACTCGTTATATCTTCAGCAATTAATTGAAAATGCCATCGAGGATGTGCCATCTTTAATTATCACAGGATTTATCAAAGAAGACATTAATGGTCCATCAAAACATGAACACAAAGATGAGCTGTATACAGAAGAATCATTCCATAAAATGTTTGAAGAAAGAAAATTTTGTTTCGAGGGATATCCATTTGGTAAATTATATAATATAGAGCTAATTAATAATAACAATATAAGATTTAACCCACATGTGAAATTCAGTGAAGATCTCATCTTCAATTTAGATTATATTTTATGTATCAAACATATAAAGTTTATCTCTGGAACTGCATACCATTATATGAATGATAATCCGTCATCATTAATTAAATCCTATCATAGCTTTGAATCGGAATATACAGGGTACAAGACATTTTTTGAGGTTTTAGAGAAATGTAAAAGAAAATTTTCAATGACAAATAAAGAGTTAACCTCTATGGAAATTGGGTTAGCTCATTTCGCAATGCGTGCTGTAAAAACCATATATCGGCCTGGCAAAAACGCTAAAAATGCACAAGAAAGAAAATACATTATAACTCACAGTTTCTCTAATCGAGACAAATCTGTCTTAAACAAAATAAAGGGGGAACTATCATTAATAGACAGAACCATATGTTCTTTGATTATTCATGATAGAATTATTATTTTAGACTTTTTCCTTACTGCTTTTTTCCGTTTAAGATATAACAAAATCCTAAGAAGGTTATACAAATGAAACAAAACATACAATCAATATATATATTGTTAAATATACATGTAGTTTTATGAAAAAACATTTAATAGTCATTACACCAAGTTTTATAGATTTTAAAAATGAATGTATAAAAATTGGAGGGCTTGAAACATATATTAAAGATTTATGTAATTTAGCCATGGATCTTGGTTATGATACAGATGTATATCAAACAGATGTCAACGCAGAAAAAATTCATATAGAATGGAATAACATTAGAATCCATGCAACGAAATCTCTCTCTCAAAAGAAACTATCAAATCAAAAAGCATTCGATTTAATATTTTCAAAACATAACAACAATAACACTATTTTTATTATTGCCACGGATCAACTAGACATTAAATGTCATAAAAAAAATGTTATTGCAATACAACATGGAATAGCGTTTGATATACCCGGAGAAATGATCTCTGGTTTTTTTGGAAAAAACAAGTACCTTATACACATCAACAAAATACTAAGATGCATTAAAAATATAAATAGATTTTACAACACATACAATACAGTATGTGTAGACTATAATTATTTTAATTGGTTTAGAACATTAGGTATAATTGATTCTAAAAGGACAATGGAAGTGATTCCTAATTATACTAGTTGTTATATTCCGGAAGATGTATTAAAAAATAAATTAAAAAACATCGCATCAACTAAAAAAATTGTATTTGCACGAAGATTTGTCGATTATAGAGGGACATTATTGTTTGCAAATGTTGTAAAAAGGATGCTTAATGAAGGAAAGAATATAGAGGTAACATTCGCAGGTAATGGTCCTTTAGAGATGAACTTACATTCTATGTTTAAAGACGAAGAAAAAGTCTCATTTACATCCTTTAAATCCACTGATAGTGTCACATTTCATAAAGAATTTGATATTGCTGTTATTCCAACTATTTTTTCAGAAGGAACATCCTTATCTCTATGTGAATCAATGGCAGCAGGTTGTTTCCCCATTGCAACACATGTTGGTGGAATGACAAATATTATAATAGATGGATATAACGGTTATCTGTCATATCCTTCAGAGAATGCTCTATATGAAAAACTAAATACGGCTATTTCATTATCCAATGAGGTGTATACGGGAATCGTATATAATGCATACAAAACGGTTAAGGAAGGATTAAATATCCAATGTTGGAAAGAGAAATGGGAGAAGGTGTTTCTTGACATAGACAATCATTTAAATAACGAGTAATTTAAATTATAATAAATTAGAAATAACACATAATGGAACCATATCTAATATTTGTATTGTTTGTATTGTTCTTTTTCCATCGTAATAATTCATATGGAATTTTGATCACTCTTATAGTTTTTGCATCATTACGATATAATACAGGATGGGATTATGCAAACTATGAAATGATGACAAAAGAAAGAACTTCTTATGTATATGCAACAGAAACATATTCAGTTCCATGGAAACTATTATTTTCTTTCTGCTATGAAAAAGGATGGTCTCATTTAGCAATAATTATTCCAAACATCCTCACATATTTTTTTGTATATATTGCACTGCACTTGATATACAAAGAAAACATTGACAAAAAAGAAAGAATGTGTGAAGCTTTGGTCGTTTATGCATTTTGGCCATTCTTTTATTTATCGAGTTTTAGTACAATTCGCCAAAGTCTAGCAATAGGAATTATATTATTGATTTTCGCATGCTTATACAATAAAAAAATTCTTTATGCTATATTATTACAAGTTATTTCATTTTATATCCATCCTTCATCGATAATTGGAATAATATTATTCCCTTTATTTCTTATTCCATTTGAAATAAAATACAAACACATTGTTATTGCTTTAATACTCTCAGCGTTTACTCTGTTATCTTTATCAAAACTAATTGAATATATCAATATAGATGCATTAGGCGAGTACTGTGAAATCTATTTAAATCAAAAGGACTCTTTCGGCTCCAAATTATCATATTTACTTATGCTTATCTTCCTTTATTTTTCATATATGTGGAAATACGCTGACACTCAAGAAATCAAATTATTTTATACAATCATTATAGTTGCATTTGGAGTCGAATTCATAATATACAAGTTGGGATTTTCATCGGTTATCACTAGAATCGTTTCATACTTCTCAATAATACTAGTTTTAGAATTTTATAATTCGTCACGAAACATTGGTGGCATACATACAACTTATGTGCTAACTTTATTGTTAATTTCTCTTTTTATTGTATATCTATACTTAATGGATACGCCTATGGCTAAATCATTATCTTCATCCCCATATGTGCCATACACATTTATATGGGACAAATAAAATATTAATGTAAAAAAGAAACATGCAATAATAAAATGGAGTCAAAAAAATTTCTATTCATATTACCAGCAAAAGAAGAAAATCTACCTTACATAAGCACATATAAGTCTATTCTTGATACACATAATGTAAACTATAGAGTTATATACTGGAATAGACATAGGGATGCACATAACTATAGTGATAACTATATTGCATATGAAAAGGAAACCAATGATGAATATTCTGCGCCAAGAAAAATATACGATATATATAGATTCTATCGATTTGTACTAAAACATCTAAAAAAAGTATCATATGATGGAATATTTATATATACAATAGCAGATTCTATCTTCTTTTATAAATATTTAAGCAAACATTACAAAAATAGATATGTGTTTGATATAAGGGATTATTCTCCCATCCTTAAGTTCCCTTATTTCAGGTATGCTTTAAACCATCTTTTAAATAAATCTGCATTTAATGTTATATCTTCAGAAGGTTTTAAACAATTTTTACCACAAGAAGAATCATATGTAATTACCCATAATATCACATTAAATGAGATTGAGAATGCCAATATTCACAATAATAATTGTAATCAGGACAAGCCATATAATATAATCACCATAGGTAAATTGAGAGATGAAAAAGTGAATATAGATATTATAAAAACATTAGGTAATCGAACAGATGTAAAATTATCTTTTGTTGGTATGGGACCTGCCTCACAAACAATAAAAAATCATGTTGAGAGAAACAAACCATTCAATGTAACTATCACAGGAAAATATCTAAAACAGGATGAGGACAAATATGTGTTAAACGCAAATATGCTTAATGTTTGTATGGAGCAAAATATATTGAGCAAATATTTGCTTAGTAATCGATTGTATTTAGGTGCTCGTCTTCGTAGACCTCTTTTAACTTATGATGATGATTACCAATCATTAGTTATAAAAAAATACAAATTAGGATTGCTTGTCAGTCGTAATGAAAACATATATGATAAAATCATAAACTATTGGGAAACATTTGATTATGACATGTATAACCAAGGTTGTATATGGTTTTTACATGATGTGGAAAACGATTTAAAAAATTTCGAAAAAAAAATAGTAAAATTCATCACTGAATAATGCCAATAAAAGGATATGTTTCTAAACATTAAAGGTATATACAGTTATGGAGAAAATAGATTTGAACACATATGACAATTCATGGTACCAGACTGGCGGGAGTAAAATAAAAATGCTTGTTTGGTACTTTGTGAATGAACTATGCATGAATAGCGGATGGTTATTCGTCAGTAGCATCAGAAGGTCTATTTTACGAATTTTTGGAGCAAAGATAGGAAAGGGGGTTGTCATCAAACCTCACGTAAGCATCAAATATCCATGGAGACTCTCCATTGGCGACAACTGTTGGATAGGCGAAAATGTATGGATAGACAATCTTGCAGAGGTGACGATAGGAGATAACGTATGCATCAGCCAAGGGGCTATGTTGTTGTGCGGCAACCATAACTACAAGAAAACAACGTTCGATCTGATGATTGGAGAAATCAAACTGGAAGACGGTGCATGGATATGCGCAAAATCCGTAGTTTGTCCAGGCGTAACGATGAAGTCACATAGTATACTTACAGTAGGCTCAATGGCAACAAAAGATTGTGAAGCATATTCTATCTACCAAGGAAATCCGGCAGTCAAAATAAAGGAAAGGGAAATCGAAGATTGATTCGAAACATTTTGTTGAAAAACACACAAAAACCCATTGTAAGAAATTTAAATAAATCGTATGTTTGCACCCAAAAGTGTATAATGTATCACCCAAATATCAATTGAAGTAAAATCAGGATAAAAATGCAGAAGAAATCTGCGCAGATGGATAAAAAACGTCAAAAAATTAACCGAATTGAGTATGTAAGCCGTTAATGTGTAAAGTTTCATATGGCAAAGAAGATATCGATCATCACCACGTCGTATAACAGTGGCGAGACTATACGGGACACGTTGGAGAGCGTGCTCAGACAGACCTTCCGGGACTACGAGCTGATCGTCAAGGATGGAGGTTCGACAGACGACACCATCGCCATCTGCCGGGAGTACGAGCCTCGCTTCGGCGGTAGACTCACCATCGTCTCCGAACCCGACAAGGGCATCTACGACGCCATGAACACGGGCCTCTCCATCGCGACGGGCGACATCATCGGCATCCTCAACTCAGACGACTACTACACCGCGGACAACGTCCTCCAAATGGTCGCCGACAACATGCGCGACCCTATGCTCGACGCTGTCTATGGCGACGTGCACTACGTGTCGCCCGAAAACCTCGAACGCTGCGTCCGATACTACTCCTCGAAGGTCTTCCGCCCTTCCCTGATGCGCTTCGGCTTCATGCCCGCGCACCCTTCCTTCTACTGCCGCAAAAGCGTCTACGACCGCTACGGCACCTTCGACAAACGCTACCGCATCGCGGCAGACTTCGACCTGCTCCTCCGCTTCATCTATCTCGGGAAAATCAAAACCAAATACCTGCCCCTGGACTTCGTCACCATGCGCACGGGCGGCGTCTCCACCTCCGGCCTCCGCAGCCACCTCAAGGTGCTCAAGGAACACCACACCTCCCTCAAACGCAATGGGGTGAAATCCAACTACTTCACCTCGGCGTGCAGGTTCCTGTACAAGCTGAAGGAGTTTAGGATAGGGAAGAAGTTAAAAATTAAGAATTAAGAGTTAGTTGGGAAATTTAAATTCCAGCCCTGAAAGGACGTAATAACCCAGGCAGGTGTATGACCTCCTGTGAATCGAAGGGACGACAAATTATCGACGATTCAAAAGAACAAGGGGAGATTTAATACCTGTCCATCTTCAGATTTTGCAGCATTAAAATATTTCTTTAATTTTGCAGTGTTCAAAATTTACATACGCGGTACATTAGGCCGATTTCGATCGGCTTTTTTGTGCCATTTTATACATACTGATAGAGATATCGGCACGAAGTGTGCGGTAGTGGAAACACCCGCAAAGTTTTAGCGTATGTAAACTTGAACAACACTTCCGTGCCTTTTTTATGTTCAAAAAATACATACGCATGAACAAACAATCAAAAAACAGCAAACTGCTGCAAGTCCTTAACAAAAACGAACAGCTTGGACGGCGGTTCGAAATCAATGGTCCAACCCAACAACCATCATCCAACCTAAACGTCAGACTATGAATCCAATAGATTTAATCAAAGGTAAAAAGCTGACAAAACAGGAAGCCTGGTTGTTTTTGTTCAATTACTTGCAGGATCTGGACGAGATTCCACAGGAAATCCTTGATGTCGCCGACGAAGGCATGCTGGCATTAATTGAAAGGGCTAAAATCTCTAATCTCTCAGAAGAGGAGCGTATTCAGTACGACGAAAGCCTGAAAAGGATGTAATGACCATTTTACTAAAACGAAAAAAGCAGCGAACAATCATATTCGCTGCTTTTTTCATATCAGATCGGATGGTCACAGATTATCAATCTCCTCCTTCGTCAAGTGGGTCACCTCCATGATGACCTCCACAGGCATCTTGCTCTGTTTCATCTCTTTGGCGACTTGGGCGATACCCTGCTGCATACCTTGTTGCATACCTTGTTGCATACCTTGGGCAATGCCCTTCTGCATGCCGTCTGCCATGCCACGCTCGTAGCCTTGCTTCTCCATGTCGATCTCGTCGGCCAGGAGCTTCATGCTAGCCTCGTACTGGTCATACTCCTTCTCGCTGAGGGCTCCCACCTCGGCGCGCTTGATGAGCTGCCGAAGTCCCTCGTCAGCCCGCTCATATACAGATGGGTCTATAAATTCCATATTGCATCAGGCTAATCACAGATTATCAATCTCCTCCTTCGTCAAGTGGGTCACCTCCATGATGACCTCCACAGGCATCTTGCTCTGTTTCATCTCTTTGGCGACTTGGGCGATACCCTGCTGCATACCTTGGGCAATGCCCTTCTGCATGCCGTCCGCCATGCCACGCTCGTAGCCTTGCTTCTCCATGTCGATCTCGTCGGCCAGGAGCTTCATGCTGGCCTCATACTGGTCATACTCCTTCTCGCTGAGGGCTCCCACCTCGGCGCGCTTGATGAGCTGCCGAAGTCCCTCGTCAGCCCGCTCATATACAGATGGGTCTATAAATTCCATATTGCCTAGGTTTTTGAAGAAATAAATCCAAATGTTCCGCGTCGTGATATCTTTCCTATCAAACTCGAAATGAGGCAAAGATACAAAATATTTTCGCATCCTGTCCCAAAATTCTTTGCCCGTGTCCAAGTCGCACTCTGCCGTGCGGGTCAGCACCTTGGTCAGGCCCATGCCGGGACGCCCCACGATGAAGATCCCCATGATGCGGGAGATGTCCTCACGCATCTCCGACCACTGGAAGCCCTTCTTGAACTTCCGCCGCATCAGGTTGTAGACGTAGAAACTGGAACGGGTCTTGAAGAACCGTTGCGTGCTGTTCTGCATCTCGATCAGGATATGGTCGCCCGTCTCCGTCGTGCAGAGGAGGTCGAAGATCACACCACGCCCCTCGTGCGCGTAACGGGGTGTCTCCACGTTCTCGAATTTCACACTCGTAATCTTCTCGCAGTCGCCGTCGAGGATAGCGTTCAGGAAAGATTTCATAATCGTTTCGTCCTGCATGCAGAACTTAAATCCGAAGTCGCTCTTCAGATCAATATACTTACCCATACAAAATTTTTTATTAGTTAAACAAATTAGGTAGAAATCATCTTCAGGGAAGAATCTTTCGGTGCAAAGATAGGAAAAAAAATAAAAAAACAAGCATTAAGAAATGTAAATTATACATGTTTGATTGAGGGTGGATTAACTTCTCAGCCCTGAAAGGGCGTAACAGCACAGGCAGGGGTGTGAACCCCTGTGAATCGAAGGGACGACACATTAAGAATTGGCTCGATGTGCGATCGGGGGCATGGATGCTATAGAAAACCCCTACATTGGATAGGACCTCACATAAACGAAAAAGCAGCGAACAATCATATTCGCTGCTTTTTTCATATCAGGTCGGATGATCACAGATTATCAATCTCCTCCTTCGTCAGGTGTGTCACCTCCATGATGACCTCCACTGGCATCTTGTTCTGTTTCATCTCTTTGGCGACTTGGGCGATGCCTTGCTGCATACAATAAATCCATATGTTCCGCGTCGTGATTTGATCCGACGAATCGACTCCAACTAAATGCCGAATTTATTTTTACTAACAGTGGCCACGAACTCTTTCAGGTAAAATGGTTCGAAATAGGCCACATCTTTGAAATCCTTCTCCGCATAACATTGTTCCGCCAACGCAGCCATGTCGGATGCAAGGGGAGTAATGCCATCCACGAACGAGACGTTCGGGTGGGAGAGTGTGCCCTTACATTTGGCGGCGCCATCCCCGAAACAAATGATTCTGTGGGAGGATAATATGTCCGCATATGCGTCTCCGTCTATGATATCTGCCGAGATTTTCCTCATCAAGTTCAAATCACCGTCATAGAAAGCGGTGTATACTTCCATCCGTCGCGCGTCAATCATGGGACATAGCCAGGATTGGTCGTCCGGTTTCCCATGACGGGCAATGTAGCCCTTGGCCATCAACTTAAGCGTATTGACAGCGAGGAGAGGCACGTCGGCCCCAAAACAGACCCCCTTTGCGGTCGACACACCGATGCGAAGGCCTGTGTACGAGCCCGGTCCACAACTGACAGCCACCGCGTCCGTCCGGATGGATTCAGTCCGCATATACGCCTCCAAGGTTTGAAGATATTGCGCCAAAAGGACAGAATGCGCCATTTTCTCGGAACTCTCCATGTTCCATCTCACCTCCCCGTCGATGGATAATGCAACGGAACAAATCTCCGTCGCAGTGTCAATCAATATAATATTCGCCATAAACAATACAACTTGAAATATGACGCGAAAATACACCTTTTATGTTTCCCATGGAAGAGAAAACACCTAGTTTTTGATGGAGAAATTCCGCTGGGCAAAAACTCAACTCCCCATATCGTTAAAAGAGGTGAGAATGTGGGGGAATTAAACGAATTTTGAATATATTTGCATTGTTAATTTTCAAAAGAAAAGTAGAATATGGTATTATCAATGACAGGGTTCGGCAAGTCAACTTGCACCGTTGGAACCAAGAAAATTACGATTGAAATTAAATCGCTGAATGGCAAACAATTAGATTTATCCTCCCGTGTACCAAGCATCTATCGGGAAAAAGATTTGGAACTACGAAATCTGGTCAGCCAGCGCCTGGAGAGAGGCAAGGTGGAGTTCGGCATATTTCTAGAGAATTTGGGGACAGAGAGTTCCTCACAGTTGAATGCGCCTGTGATACAAGCATATAGCAAACAAATAAAACAGATATCCCACGATTTAGACATTCCACTTCCAGAGGATTGGTTTTCCGTGCTGCTTCGCCTTCCGGAGGCGATGAAGACGGAATCGCAAGAACTAGACGAGATGGAGTGGAACATGGTATACGATGCCTTTTCGGACGCGTTGGACTCCCTGGTGGAGTTCCGCACGAAGGAAGGAGCCTCCCTGCGCCGCGTCTTCGAGGAGAAGATTGCGAACATCAAACGTCTGCTAAAGGAAATAGACCCATACGAGAAGGAACGCATCGAGAAGGTGAAAGAGCGCATCTTGGACAATCTCACCTCCCTTCAGGATGTGAATTACGACAAGAACCGCTTCGAGCAGGAACTCATCTACTACATCGAGAAACTAGACGTGAACGAGGAAAAGAACCGTCTAGCCCAACACCTGAAGTACTTCGAGGAGACAATGGATGCAGAAGGGAACTGCGGCAAGAAGCTAGGATTCATCGCCCAGGAGATCGGAAGAGAGATCAACACGTTAGGCTCCAAATCCAACCATAGCGAAATGCAGAAAATCGTGGTGAAGATGAAGGATGAGCTTGAGCAAATAAAGGAACAAGTATTGAATGTGCTTTAAGAGGACGGAAAGAATATGGAAAAAGGAAAGGTAATAATTTTTTCGGCGCCGTCCGGATCTGGCAAGTCCACGCTGATCAACTACTTGATGACACAATTCGACTGCCTAGAGTTCTCCATCTCAGCCACGAGCAGAAGCCCTAGGGGAGAGGAGAAAAACGGAGTTGAGTATTATTTCCTGACTCCGGAGGAATTCCGCGCAAAAATCTCCGAGCACGCATTCCTGGAATGGGAGGAAGTTTACGAAAACAAGTACTACGGCACGTTAAGGAGTGAGGTGGAACGCATCAACACGAAAGGCAACATCGTCGTCTTCGACGTGGACGTGGCGGGAGGCTGCAACATCAAAAAGATGTTCGGAAGCAACGCATTGTCCATATTCATCATGCCACCTTCCGTCGCCACGCTGAAAGAGCGCCTCGTGAAGAGAGGTACGGATGCGATGGAGGTGATAGAAGACCGCGTAAACAAAGCATCGTACGAGATGACCTTCTCCAACCGATTCGACCGGATCGTCGTGAACGATGATTTGGAGTGCACGAAGGCATTGATACGGAAAATCGTGAGGGAATTCGTCGACAATGAGTAAGATCGCATTATTTTTCGGGTCGTTCAATCCGATCCATATCGGACATCTCGCATTGGCGAACCATATCGCGGAGTTCGGTGGGGTAGACGAGGTCCGTTTCATCGTATCTCCGCAAAACCCGTTCAAAAGGAATCTTTCCCTGATGGACGATGAAATCCGTTTGTCGTGGGTGAAGCAGGCGATAGACGACTATCCACGGTTCTCCGTGTCGGACGTGGAGTTCTCCATGCCCAAACCATCGTATACGAGCGACACCCTAGAACGTTTGTCCTCCATGGAACCCAGAAACAAGTTCGTCTTGGTGATGGGAGGTGACAATATCGCCTCGTTTGCTGGATGGCGGAGGTATGAATGGATATTGGAAAATTACGAAATCCTCGTCTATCCACGTCTGGACGGACCGACGGAAATCCCCGAAGCGTGGCGAAGTCGGGTCACAATGCTATCGGATGCGCCAAGGATAGAAGTTTCCTCCACATTTGTGCGAAAGTCGATAAAGGAGGGGAAAGATGTCCGTTTTTTTGTCCCGCAACGCATATGGGCGAGCGTAAGAGACGAATTTGATAAAAAAAATCATTAATTATCTTTCTGCATATCCATAAATAGACTATTTTTGCAGAAGGAATTTTATCGGAATAAACAATTTAATATAAAAATGGAAAGAAAGAATGAAACGCCTTCATTGAAGGAAGGGAAAGAACAATCAATGACGGCATCCGGAGTTGTTGAATTTTTAGAGACACATCAGAATCTGCTGATAGGAATCTTTGGCGGAATCATCGGTTTGATAGTGTTGTTCTTCGTGTTGAACCAATATGTATGGGGACCACGCGAGGAGGCTGCGAAGAATGAGATCTTCAAGGCACAACAGATGTTCGCAAGGGATTCTTTCCAAGTGGCATTGGATGGAAAGGAAGATGAGTTCATGGGATTCCTTGACATCATAGATGAATACGGATCCACATCCACAGGCAACGTCGCATGCGCATACGCGGGAATCTGCCTCAAGAACTTGGGAGAATTTGAGGATGCGATCAAATATCTGAATAAATTCTCAGGTTCAGACGAATTGGTTTCCCCATCTATCATGGGTTCCATAGGCGACTGCTATTGGGATATGGACAACGCTTCCAAGGCTATCGATTACTATAAGAAGGCAGCCGATATGGCAGACAACGATCTCTTATCTCCACTTTACAAGAAGCGTGCCGCATTGGCATACCTCTCCATGGATAAGAAATCAGAGGCGATCAAATTATTGGAGGAGATCACAACCCAATATCCTAACTACCAGGATATGAACGAGGTGTTGAAGTTCCTCGAACTCGCTAAGCAATAATAAAAACGTATGGCGACAAAAAACTTGTCCGATTATGACATTACCACCGTACCGAGTGCGGCGGATATGAAATTTGGTATCGTGGTTTCCGATTGGAACCACGATATCACTTCTAATTTATTAAAAGGGGCCTATGACACCCTCTTGGAACATGGCGCGAAGAAAAAGAATATAATCGTCGCCCATGTGCCGGGCAGCTTCGAACTCATATTCGGATCCCAGCAACTTGCGGATGCGAAAGACGTCGATGCAGTGATCGCCTTGGGATGCGTGGTGAGAGGGGGAACGCCTCACTTCGACTATGTATGTCAAGGTACTACCTATGGCATAGCAAAGTTAAACGCGGAGTATGATGTTCCGTTCATCTTCGGTCTGTTGACGACCGATGACATGCAACAAGCAAAAGATCGTTCTGGAGGTTCTTTAGGAAACAAAGGCACAGAGGCGGCAGTGACCGCCATAAAGATGGTAAATTTCAAGCGAAATCTTTTGGAGGATTAATTAATTTTACTACCTTTGCACTCGATTTCAGTAGGGGCGAATACCAGAGTGGCCAAATGGGGCAGACTGTAAATCTGCTGGCTCTTGCCTTCGGTGGTTCGAATCCATCTTCGCCCACAATAACAATTCACTTGCGGAAGTAGCTCAGTTGGTAGAGCATCAGCCTTCCAAGCTGAGGGTCGCGGGTTCGAATCCCGTCTTCCGCTCTCAAGTTGAAGCAATCATGTTTCTCTTAGTTTTGTGTTAATTAAGTGTCACGTTCACGGAGAATGTGTGATTCTGGGGAAAGCCAATTAGAAAATATAATATAATCAATCTTTGTTTTTAGTATTTTCCTACTTGACATTAGGTCTAGGGATGTGATGTTTGAATACGTTCACGCATATGACACGTGACAATAATAAGATATTAAGTTTTTTTCATATATGGATGTAATAGAGTTGAAAGGTAAAAACCTTATGGAATTGAGGACCATAGCGAAAAGCCTTGGCATTAAACGTGTTGAGTCTTTCCGCAAGGAGGAACTTGTGTTCAAGATCGTCGATGTGATGGCGGAACAGAACAACAAAGGGATGTCTGAAAATGGTAACTCATCTTCCAACCTAGAGAATTTTTTAGACAAGATGATTTCCAATGCGGAAAAGAACGAGGGGAAGAAACAAATGGAGATTGAATTCGGAGACAATGACTCTTCCCCGGAGGATTCTTCCGCCAATTCTTCTGATTGGAACGGCAATCGTTCGGCGAATGTGGAAGCACAGGAACAACAAAATAGACAAGATCAGCAGGAACAGGAACATCAAGACAATGGATCTCCGAAACGACAAGACATGAAACAGGTCCATGTCCGTCCACGTGGAGGATTCGACGCAATCGCTTCCGGGAACAAGGCGGCCGCCATCGCACGTCTTATCTTGGACAAGAAAAAAGGCATAAAAACACCTCCTATCGAGGAAGTGTTATCTGCGACGGAGGCGGTATCCCAACAAAATCAGATGCAGGGTAATGAAACCAACCGATACGAGAAGGAGAGTCCGAAACAACAGTCTCAACCTAATCCGAAGGCTTCTTCCAATAACAATAACGCCCAACCATTCAATGAGACGCCAGTGGAGGAGCCACAACCTGCTCCGCAGAAGGTTCGCTCCTACGACTTCGATAATATCGTGAAGGGACAGGGCGTTTTGGAGATCATGCCTGACGGTTTCGGCTTCATCCGTTCTTCTGATTACAACTATCTGAATTCTCCGGACGACATATATGTTTCCCAGGCCCAGATCAAGATGTATGGTCTGAAGACGGGTGACGTTATCGAGGGAACGATCCGTCCTCCTAGAGAGGGGGAGAAGTATTTCCCTCTGATGGGCATCGATAAGATCAATGCGCGCTCTCCTGAGTTCGTGAGAGATTGCGTGCCATTCGACCACTTGACGCCTCTCTTCCCGAACGAGAAGTTCAACTTGACGGGCGGTAAGAATTCATGCAACCTCTCTGTCCGTACGGTGGATTTGTTCTCTCCGATCGGTAAGGGCCAACGTGGATTGATCGTGGCGCAACCTAAGACTGGTAAGACTGTCTTGCTGAAGGATATCGCCAACGCCATCGCGGAGAATCACCCTGAGGTGTATATGATCATCCTCCTGATCGACGAACGTCCTGAGGAGGTTACGGATATGGCACGTAGCGTGAATGCGGAGGTTATCTCCTCTACGTTCGACGAGCCGGCTGAGCGTCACGTGAAGATCGCCAGCATCGTGCTGGAGAAGGCGAAGAGAATGGTGGAGTGCGGTCATGACGTGGTCATCCTGCTCGATTCCATCACACGTCTCGCCAGAGCCTACAATACGGTTTCTCCTGCATCTGGCAAGGTCCTTTCGGGTGGTGTGGACGCGAATGCATTGCACAAACCGAAACGCTTCTTCGGTGCCGCACGTAACATCGAGAACGGCGGTAGCTTGACCATCATCGCCACGGCTTTGACCGATACGGGTTCGAAGATGGATGACGTGATCTTCGAGGAGTTCAAGGGTACGGGTAACATGGAGTTACAACTCTCCAGACAGTTGGCCAACAAGCGTATCTACCCGGCTGTCGACATCATGGCTTCCAGTACGCGTCGTGATGATCTGCTCCATAGCAAGGAGACGATCCAACGCATGTGGATTCTTCGCCGCTACTTGGCGGATATGAACCCTGTGGAGGCCATGGAGTTCTTCAAGGATAGATTGGAGAAGACCGCCACGAATGAGGAGTTCCTCGCATCTATGAATGATTGATTGACAGGGGGGGACGGAAACGTTCCCCCTCTGTACATAGTAACAGATCTGATTCTGGAAATTTCAACCATTTGTGTATATGTGTTGCGATGATAGGAAAGATTTACTTGCGCACTCTTTCCCGATATATCTTATGGAGGTATTCAAAGGTAGTCAATACAACCAACCATGAACGTTGTGTGTAACGATTATGTATGTCTTAAAATTAATGTAATGTATATATTCTAATTGCTTTATTTAAATGAAAAAAATATTTACAACATTGGGCTTGCTATTGTTGGGATTGGGTAGGCTATACGCATCCAACGAATATGCAGAATGCCCAGATTTTACAGATCTTACGGCGAGTTATGTCGAACCGTATGCGTCCGGTGAGGGTAAGACGTTGGTGAATGGCCGCCATACGGTCATCACGGAACAAGGGACTGATCCAAGGACGGGAAACATGTTACGATTGCTCCCTGATGGAGTCGACAAGGTGATTCGTTTGGGAGATGAGTTGGCTGGCAGCCAAAAAGAGAGCTTGACATATCATGTGAAGCCTAAAATTGGTGCGACGATGTTTATGGTGAAATTCGCAGTCGTATTTGAGAATCCAGACCATATAACCAGAGAACAGCCATACTTCTCTATAACTACCACGGATTCGAACGGCAATTTGTTGCCGAACACTTTCTCCTATGCAGTGTATGCGCAGGATAGTTTGCCTAATTTCAAGGAATATATCCAAGGAAATAGCCGGGTTCTATGGCAAGATTGGACCGATGGAATAATTGATTTAAGCAGATACATTGGGCAGGATGTGTATATCACATTCTATACCAGGGATTGTTTGCAGAATGGACATTATGCCTATGCTTATTTCACCGCCTCCTGCTTGCCTCGCGTTTATGCGAACATGTTCTGCAATAATGAGCTGATCCTATCATTAATCGAAGGCTTCAGTTCATACCTTTGGAGTGATGGTAGCACATCTAAGGATTTTCAGGGAAACCTTGACCAGCCAGTTTGGTGTGATGTGACATCTATCGTTGGTCTGATTACAAGAATATTCATGTTCCACGCTAATAATTCGTCTCCCATGCCTGATATCACGTATGACGATGTATGTGAGGGGACAGATTACTTTTGGAATGGCATAAAAATAGACACGAAATATAAGGGGACCCGTAGCTTCTACGGAGAAGAATACAATGAGGATAGCTGTAGCCTTTCCGAAAAGATGTTAATATTGACGACCATCCCCACTTATTACGAATTTAACGAAACCATCTGCGAAGGAGATAACTATATTAAGAACGGATTTAAATACATAAATCCGCCAGTAGGAGTTATTAAGGACACGGTTGAGGTGAAATCCGACAATGAATGTAAACGATGGAATGTCCTAAACCTGAATGTCGTTCCGAAATCGATTTCGCCCCAAATAGATGGAGAGGAATCACCATGTACAGGCGTCGAAAAAACATATAAGGTACTTGGAGGATACAATTGTAAGTGGACGATACCAAGCGATGCGAGTCAAGAATATAGTAACGATTTGACGAGAAGTTTTGTCACGACTAAGTTCAACAATGACAAGGAGACCACATTATCTGTAGTCTGTGACAATGGATGCGTATCGAAAACGGTCACCAAAGTTATCCATCCCGTACAAACAATCAGGACCTATAAAATAGACACCGTCTGTCAAGGAACCGAGTATAAAAAAGGGGAGTGGAACTTGGGTGTTCAAAACAAATTGGGTTACACCACCCATATCCGTCAGTTGGGAGACTCTTGTAATAGCACCGATGTTTTGGTTCTATATGTGACGGAATCACCATCCGCAAAAATAATAGGAGACTCAGTGACTTGCCAAGGACGACAGATTAATCTATTTACAGTTGGCGACTATTCATCTGAAGGAGATAAGTACATTGCGATTGGAGATGTATGGTGTGAAGATGGAAGTGTTATGCGATTGAAGGATTTCCTGAAAAGTGGGAAAGTAGCCAAAGGCATTGTCTATGAGGTGTTCCCTGAAGAGACAGCTGGAAACTATAGATGCAGCATATTAGATATAAAAGATGCATTTAACGGAGATGCTGTCGAATACGATCCATCAACGATGGACGCAAGCAACAACCTTCCTGATTACCTGCCTTATCTGTTTTACCCTAGATGGCAATTGTTGAATGAGATGTTGGCGAAAATCGAAGGGGCAGATTTATTGTCTGGAAAATATTGGGGAAAACTAAAAGATTATAGTGGGCAAGAAGACACTCATCGTTTAGTATATGGCGAAAATCATGAATACAACAAAGTGTACTATAACTGGAAAAGGATAAAAGGATTAGGACACTCATTTGAACCTATGACAGAAAAGAATAAGGTCAGATATCATTACGAAATAATACTAAGTTTACAATGAAAAAAATATATATAACAATTTTATATACGATCATATCATGTCTTCCGTCCTTTGCATATAAATTGTATGATGTAATTATGACGAAAGAGGGAGATATGGGAGTAGTGTTTCATGTGGATCAAGAGAAGGTTCTTTTGATCTCGGTCGCAGATACGACGGTTACCACTCAATTCTGCACAGAAAGTTCTTTTGAGTCAGATGTCTTTACTGTTAATGACATGTATGACTTTCGACTTCAAGGACAGGAAAGGACACAAGAGTTACTGAATCTGTCCGGAAAATATGAATTCCCCATATTAAAATATGTCCCTACAGAAAGAGGGTGGTTCATTCCTTCCGCACCTGAAATTCAGTTGTTAAGATATGCGAACAGGATGAATTCCACTCTTTCTAAAACATTAGAGCTGATGGGAGGGAATCCATTAGATAATGCAAATAGATACCTAACCTGCACATTGGTACGGTATGCAAATACTGGGATACAATGTTGTTTGGGTTCTGATAATTATTCTTATGATATCTCTAAAGAAGTAACCTATACTATTCGCCCTCTTTATCGAATAGATTTGACAGATGAGGAGAAAAAGAGCAACCACACATGTGTGTGGAGCACGGGTAGCACAAGCAAAAGCATAATAGATTTTCCCCAGAAAACTACCACATATACTGTGACGATAACAAACAATGAAAGTTCCTGTAAAGGGACTGACTCACGAACTGTTGTAGTGACAAACGATGGACCACAAGAGTTTTCTGATACAATCTGCGAAGGTGAAACATATAGGAAGTATGGTTTTAACGAGACCAAATCAGGTGATTATTCTACAACAATCTCTAATGGGAATTGTAGTACTGAAGTTATCCTGCATCTAACTGTCGCACCAAAGTACAAACAGGAATTTAACGATGTCGCTTGTTTGGGGCAGGTATACAACAAGCATGGTTTCACCATGACGCCATTCGTGAAAGGTGAGTTCCATGACACATTGACGTTCCTCAGCCATATGGGATGCGACAGCATGGTGATACTGAATCTGAATGTCAAACCGATCACATATGATACAATCACAAGGAGGATTTGCCAGAATGAACATTATAAAGACGCCAACTTTGACATAGCCGTCAACCAAAATACGGGGTTGTCATATTATACTGTTGAAAAGAGCAAAGAAGATGGTTGCAAATCCTATCTAACCTTGGCTCTTCAAGTCGACTCCGTCTACCAAGTTACTGTTGTGGAGGATTTCGAGAAGTCAGGCAGTTTTAATCAGTATGGATTCAATATAGATGAGATGAAGCCGGGTAATAACTATCGTCTTGAATTGAGCACGGGAAATGGATGTGATAGTATTGTCACGCTATGTTTCCGACTGCCCGCTGATATTGATGTAGACATAGACGTAGACAAGGATGATAGGGTAATCCCTACCGCCTTTACTCCTCACTTCCAGGATGATATGAACGATCATTTCATGCCAGGCTATGAGGTCTATATATATGACCGCTACGGCAATCTGGTCTGTCATTCCGAGGATGGATGGGATGGTACCTATCGGGGCGAGGTGGCCACGGCCGGAATCTATGTCTATGCGGTAGTCATGAAGGATGGTGAAATGCGAAAGGGAACCATCGAAGTTGTAAAGTCTAAGTGATGAGTAATATGAAAAAGATAATGTTCACACTATGCTGCCTGATGGCAGTGAACGGTTATGCGATAGAGAGGACTTTCCAAGAGGGATACACCGTGGAATCCTCCGTCATAAACACCGACGAGGCTGAATCGGGCCTCTCTTTGTTGAAGAATAAATTGGCTTTTTCCCGTGGAGGAAAGGTCTATGTGGCTACCCTTAACGATAGCCTTGACATCAAAAGCTTCAAGGAGCAAACAGACTTGTCGCTCCTCGGCATCGAAGGTCAGTTCGCCCAATACAATAATCAGCTGATCTACTCTTCGAATGGTGTCCTTTATTGCGCCACACTAAAGAACAACGTGTGGGGGAACCCGGAGAAACTGATGATCGAAGGATTCATGTCGACCCGAGAGCAGGAGGAGGGCACCACCTTCATCTCCCGCCGTTGGACGTACAAAAAGAAGCCTGCGGCCGGCATGTACAATCCGGCAGTCGGCAATAAGGGAAAGCGTATCTATTTCTCTTCCCAACTCGAAGGAGGGAAGGGTGGATCTGATATCTGGTACATAGAGCGTAAACCGGACAATAAGACCTGGTTCGCTCCCAAGAATATGTCTGATGTCAACTCAGAAAGGAACGAGGATTTCCCGCAGTTGGTAGGCGACACGATGTTCTATTTCTCCTCCGATAGAGCTGACTCGCTCAAGGGAAGCAATATCTTCAAGAAACTGATGAAGGGGAAAAACGCACATGCTCCGCAAATGGTTGTGGCCCAATTCAATAGTGATGCGAACGATAAGAATTTCGTTGTGGCAGAGAATGTTCCCTTCCTGATTTCCAATCGGGCAGGGGGCGACGATATCTATCGCCCGAACATCGTGCCTGCCCCAGAGCCAGTAGATACCACGCCAGTCGACACTACTGCACAACTGAAGGTGGTCCGCAAGGACTTCCGTACTTGCATCTTCTATTTCGAATATGACAAGACATCCATGATCGACTCATATGAGGCAGAGTTCAAATATATCTACGACTTCATTAACGAGGACTCAACTTCTATCGTTAAGATAACCGGATATACGGATGAGCGTGGTACGGTAGACTATAACCTGACACTCTCTAAAGAGCGTGCCAACGTGGTATTCGACAAATTGGTGAAGATGGGTGTCAACGCTAAACGCCTACGCTTCGCTGGAGAAGGAAAGGCTAATCCTATTGTGCCGAATGCACAAACAGAGGCTGACCATCAAAAGAACCGCCGTGTGGAAATTGTAAAACTAGAGAATGATGAAAAAGATGATAAATAAAAGATTTATATTGACGCTTTGTGTCTCGCTGTTGGCGCTCTCTTCATATGCCCAACAGGACTTGATGTTGTCGCAGGAGATTTTTTCCCGTGTGAACAAAAACCCTGCTGCGACGGGTAATACCAACGACATCGATATTTTCCTTCATGGCCGCATCCAATGGGCGGGAGTGGATAATGGACCAAAGACCACTGTCCTGAACGTGACCAACTACTTGGATAAGATCCATTCGGGGGTCGGTTTCACAATGTCCTACGACCATATGGGTGTCGGACATAATACCACTAACATGAAATTGGTTTATTCCTACCAAATCGATCTCAGCGAGCAATATGTGCTTGCCATGGGCTTGGGCGCCGGTATCAATATCGGTGGTTTCGACTATACCGCTAACACAATGGACGATGCGAATGAGTATGGTTGTGACACCTACCCATATGATAAGGAGGTACGTGTTTCCCCTGATTTTGATCTCGGTTTTGAATTAAACAATCCCATGTGGACAGTCGGAGTCTCCATGACACACCTGACCAATAAGTTGTCTAACACATTCAGAAGCGGAAGACATCTTTACCTGTATGGAATCGGTGACATCCATCTGAACGAGCAATGGATTTTGGCCCCTGTCATCAACTTTTTCCACCACAACAAGACCAATGTCTTTGAAATCGGTTCTTTGGCCTATTATAGGAGAATGTATTGGGGTGGTCTCTCTTGGCGTCCAGATTTACATGACAAGTTGAACCCTTCCATGATGGTCTTTACCTTAGGCTTGGAGTGGAAGAAATTCAGGTTCGGTTATTCGTATGATCTGGGTTTGGGCTCCAACGATTTGTTGCCTTCCAACACACATGAGGTCATTTTGTCATATGGTATTGACAAGAAGAGGAAGCAAAAATAGGGTAGGATTCTATATTAAGGGCGGATATTGAGAGATCGATATCCGCTTTTTTCGTTTATGAGAGGACCCTATCGAAATTGTTTGGTCCACTTCGTTGAATGCCCGAAATAAAGTCTATAAGCTGTTTTTTAGCGTTCTCTTAGACTCCGCTATAAAAAGATTACCAATATCAGGATATTCACCGCACAAATCACGCTGGCGCCTAAGGCGAGGTCCTTCAACAACTTCTTCCCCGAGAAGGCGACACCGTAGACCATGTTGACGAAACTGTTGCTGATCATCGCTTGGAATGTGGCGAGAATCAGCAGGGAGCCTGCGACGGCGTGTTGCGTCTGGAAGAGGTTGATGATGAACGGGTTGATGTCCGTTACGCCGACGATCACGGAGAGGACGCGCAATCCGCTGTCTCCGAAATAGATCAACGCATAGTGCGTGATGATCGTGAAGGCGACGAACAACACGGCGAAAAGTAGTGCCACCTTGAATTCCAACGGATTCTTCTCGTCTTCGATCTCCAACGCTTGGGACTCCTGCACAACAGATTGGTTGCGGCGCTTCCTCATGTAGAAATAGAGGGCTACCAAGGCGAACGTGACGATCATGATGGCGAACAGGTACCAGTATTGCAGCATCAGTTCGAAGTTGAAGATGCCCAAAAGGATTAGGATCCTGAAGTACATCATGGCGATGGAGCAGAAGATGGCGGCGACGTACTCCGAGAGGTCTCCGTTTTTATCCTTCGCCTTCTTGCCTAGGATGATGCAGGTCGCCGTACTGCTGTAGATGCCTCCCAATATGCCTGTGATGATGACGCCTCCATCCTTGAACACGTATTTCTTCACCAGGTAGCTGGCGTAGGAGATGCCGGAGATGACCACGGTAGCGAGCCAAATGCTGTAAGGGGTGAGCCCTGAGCCTTCTATCAGTTCGGTCTTCGGCAACATGGGTAATACCACTCCGGCAATGATCATGAACTTGGCGAGGTTGATGAATTCCTCGTCGTTCATCGACTTGGTGAACTGTATGAACTTGTCCTTCATCTCGGTGAGGATCAGGACCGCCACGACGACCAGAATGGCCATCCACGGGTCTTTTTCGCAGACGACTGGCGCCAGGCAGTAGGTGATTAGGGCAATCACGATGGAGGTGATGCCGTAGGACTTCTGCACGAAGATTTTATGGATGTAGTAGGCGACGAACAATAGGGTGAGAGTAACGCCTCCGCAGAGGAAAGGCACGATGCTCCCGCTCCCCGCCACGTAGAGGATGTAACCCAATATACCGATCAGCGTGAAGGTACGGTCCGCACCGAACGCATGTTTGGAATCCTCTTCCTTCAGGTATAACTTCCTTTGTGATAGTCCGATAACCAATGACATTAGCGTGACTAAGACAAATTTCAACAAATCCGATGACAAAATATCGTTGGTCTCCATATCTCAAATCTTTTTATCTTTCTATGAAGATAAGAAAAATGGGGGATTATTCCAAATTTAAGTTCTTCAAAACACTGTATATTGTCTCCGCGGAACCATCGTTCCACCTTCGGACCCAGAAGCCGATGAGGTAGATGGTCACAGAATCAGGCGTGCCTTGGAAGTTAACAAACTCGCTTATCTTATCTATATCTAAGGCTTTTTCTCCTATTCTATCTAATCTATCTAATAAGACTTTTTCTACTATTTCTACTTCTCCTTCTAAATCGTCCTTGTCCTTTTCTGCGATGGATTCGCCCTCCTTATTTTCTGTTCCGTGGTGGTCATCTTCTTCATAATAAATCTTGTATAGCTCCTTGTAGTTCTCTTGATTTACCCAATGATAGGAGGAGGTGAGCTGCTGGATGGCGTTTTGAAGGTTGCCGTATTTGTCTGCATGCAAATATTTTTTATACCAAATCTTTCCTTTCTCGATGAGTGTTTCTCGGAACTCGCTATCATCCTTTTTCTTGCATATCAAGTATAGTATGCTAGATGGGAGGTGGTCATCCATTCTCTCTGTTAGCAGAGATACGTAATTTAAATCGTTGTCTGGGTCGCAAATAGCTTTGCTACAGTATGATGAGACCCCTTTTCCGATGCTCTTTTCCACGCTATCCAACGCTTCCGCATAGTCGCTTAAGGCCAAGTCGGCAATGTCATCCGAACAGGTTTTCCCGTCGATTTCAATGTTTAGGAATTCATCATTGCCATTTTTGAGTTGCTTGATGCCACAGACAGTGTGACCATCCTTTATCGCTTTGTTAAGGAAATACTGTACCCATAAGGCTTCCCCTTTCCCGACATAAAAGAACTCCCCTTCATATCTATTTACAGTGAATGGCATGTTTAATGGCGGTATTATGCGGGTCCTGTCCGGATAGTAATATCCATTGGAGTCTTTTTTGTAGGTGAGATATTTTCTATGACGATGATATTCCTCCTCAGAAAAATCTCCATTGTCAAAATCCACGGAAAGCGCATATCCATATTCGTCTGAATTCACAGTACATGATACAATAGGTCTTTCGATGGTGTATTCCTTGCTGGATGTTATTTGGCATCGAATCGTCCAAATGATAGCCAAAAGGATTGGCACGATGAGCGCCGCAAGGAGAAGTTGCTTTTTAGTTATTTTGTTGAAGTCCATGGCTCTTTTTCTTTGAGATGAATAGATTGATTAGGATAAGCACAACGCCCCAGACGATGGAGAGCGTTCCTATTAGGATGATTGATTGATCATATTCGAACAATGTCAACAACATGAAAACGTACCAACCCACTAAGGCCAAATTCAGTTTCAGCACATCCATCGTCCGTATGCTAACGAATGTGAGGTAGGCCAAGTAAATGAGGATTAGACTTTGGAATGTGTACGAGAAATAAGCATAAGGTATAACCAAGACAAGAGGAATCAGGGGAAGCGTGATCCACTCGTCCAACTCAGCTCTCAATCCTCTTTTCCATTTCATGAAGAAGGAGAGCTCCAACAGGAGGATTTGTATGATGGCAATTATCGGGAACTCGGTCGGTCCATTCTCGTCTTTGCGGTCTGCGGATACACTGAAAGCGAAAATGGCCAGAATTATGAAGTTAGCGAGGTATGTAGTTGCTTTCAGAAAAGATGCATTGCTTTGGATATGTGTGGATTGCTTGATCCATGTGTGTAGTGAGTATGATATGCATGCGGACGCAAAAAATGAAGAGATCATTAGGCATATATCCTCATTAGTATTTCCTTCTCTTAATGCTATATGTCCCCACATAATCACAAAGAAAAGGACTAAGGGGAGGGTCGCCGTCCTGAATTTGACAAGGAAGGTATCCTTCTCCGTATGGTAAGTTCTGTAAAGAAACAGCAAATCAATGAAGAAGATGATGAGATATAAGACAACGCTCAATAAATCTCTTCCGTCAAGTATCGTATAAGTTGATGAGATACATAAAAATGTCATGATGACCGAGGATGTGATAACTGACCTGAAAAGAAATACGATGGGGTATGCCAATATCGCCAGCGTGAAGACATAGATTGGAAAATCAATCTCCATGCCGAAGATATGGTTGATCAAGCATAAGGTTGTTATCAGACCTATGCAATATATGATGCCTGCCGTTTCCTTAAATGCCCGACTCTCGTATTGGTGCTTGTACACGTAATAGCAGGAGGCTGCGCCTAGGATGATCGGTAGTAATCCGATGACGACTTGAAGCGCATGGGGGATGGACTCCCAGTTATCCGCAAGGAGAAAACATACACCTGTTATGATAAAGAGGGCTGCGACGATGCACAGCGGCAAGGTCGTATTGGTGAGGAATTTTTTCTTATTCCCCTCTTTCTCCAAGTAATAGTTGATGATATTGTTGGCCACCTCCTCGTCGATGATGTGGTGGTCCAGCAACTCCTGGGTGTCGATATTGGTTATCTTCATGTATCTGGCGTTTTAAAGAATTGCGTGCGTTATTCGTTCAGGAAAGAGCGGATTTGCGGTACCACATAATCCCGGATGGACTCTTCTGGAGGGTAGTGCCCTCCCGGCATGAAGATTCGGTTGCTGTAGTGCTGCTTGAACCAATGGGCGGCCATGCGCGTCATGAAATCTTTCCGTCCGAACATGCCGATGGTCAGTGCGTCCTCTTCGGGTGTCAGGTCGTCGTATTGTTTCCGCTCCATATCCTTGTAGATGTCGCACATACGCTTGTCCACGTGCCATATCTGGTTGCCGTCGGCTCTTCCTTCCTTGTATTTGTTGTCGCCTTGGAACATGTACATGTAGGTCATGCCGAGGCTGGGATTCAGCAGGATTTTTTTCCTTCCCCTATATTTCTGCGCCATGAATCCGCCGAGGCTATGGCCGATGATCAGGTCCACTTGATATTCCGCCAAGAAACGGTCGATTTGAGGGAAAGCCTTCTCTGGGTCGATGGACAAGTCCGGCACCCAGACAGTCGCTTCCGGCAGGTATTTACGGATAAACTCAGCTGTGGCAGATTCGTGGCTCGAAGCCATTCCGTGCAAAAAAAGTATATTCATGACAATCAGTTTTTTCTATGATTTGTTGAACTATTTAAAAAATACGTATTATGCAAATATAACTAATATACGGGGAAATCTCTGTTGGTATTGTCTAAAATAGTGAATATTTTCCTCCATCCACTTCTGAGAACCTGCCGTGATTATCCCTCCTGTGGATTTTGCCGTTAGAGGAACTATCGTTAAATTTGCGGAAAAAGAAAAGACGAGACATGGATATTATCCTTAAATATTTCCCGAATCTATCGGACAAACAGAAGGAACAGTTCGCCGCGCTATACGATTTGTATATCGATTGGAACAGTAAGATCAATGTGATATCCCGCAAGGACATAGAGAATCTTTACGAGCATCATGTCCTGCATTCCTTGGCCATCCCTAAGATCCTATCGTTCAAGGATGGCACCAGCGTCATGGACGTCGGTACGGGTGGCGGGTTCCCTGCCATTCCGTTGGCAATCTATTATCCTAATTGTCAGTTCCATTTGGTCGATTCCATCGGGAAAAAGATCCGTGTGGCGACGGAGATCTCCAACGCTATCGGCTTGACCAACACCACTTTTGCGCACGAGAGGGTGGAGGATGAGAAGGGAAAGTTCGATTTCATCGTCAGTCGCGCGGTCATGCCGTTGGGCGACCTCGTTCGGTTGACACGGAAAAATGTGGAGCATAAGAATCCGAAAAATGCCCTTCCCAACGGACTAATCTGCCTGAAAGGCGGTGAATTGGAGCATGAGGTGAGTCCTTTCCGGCATGCGGCTTCGCTCTTTAATATCAAGGATTTCTTCTCCGAGGAGTTTTTCCAAACGAAAAAGGCGGTTTATTTACCATTGTGATAGATGATCATGAATGACACACCTAGACATGCGACGTTGAGGCGACGTCTGGCGGAACAGCTATATGCCAAGGGGATAAAGAACACTAGGGTGTTGAATGCGATAGCCAGCGTTCCACGCCATCTTTTCATGAACAGCACGTTGGAACCGTTCGCCTACAACGATAACGCCTATCCGATCGGGGCTGACCAGACCATTTCGCAACCGTGGACAGTGGCATACCAGACTGAATTGTTGAACCCGCAAGAGGGGGAGAAGGTCTTGGAGATTGGCACGGGCTCGGGCTACCAATCCGCTGTTTTGGCTTGTTGCGGCGCATCCGTCTATTCGGTGGAACGTATAAGGGAGCTGTCGGAGAGCGCCCAAAAAAGACTTGCCAGTTTGAATTATAAGGTGCAATGTAAATATGGGGATGGCTATGAGGGATGGGCGGAGATGGCTCCATTCGATAAAATCATCGTTACCGCTGGTGCGTCGGAGATACCGCAGAACTTGTTGATGCAGTGTAAAATAGGCGGTTCCATCGTCATTCCTGTGCAAGAGAAGAGCGGACTCAGAATGGTTCGGCTTGCCCGTGTCTCTGAAACGAACTTCAGCAAGGAGGATTTCGGGACGTGCGCTTTCGTCCCCATGCTAAAAGGAATCATGTAAGTAAAAGATTATATGGAGGTCAAACAGTTTATATTCAATATGTTCCAGGAGAACACGTACGTGTTGACCGATGAGGAGAAGAATTGCATCATCATCGACCCTGGCTGTTTCTTCGAGGAGGAGCAGGAACGGTTGGTCGGATATATTCGGTCAAATGGGCTGAAATTGACTCGTATCATTCAGACACACTTGCACTTGGACCATATCTTCGGATGTCAGGTTTTGTTCGATGGATTCGGCATCCAGCCCGAGGCGCATGCATCGGACGAGTTTTTCCTGGATATCTTCCCCACGTACGGGAGAAAGTTCGGCATCGACGAGGAGTTGAAGTGCGTGCCGCTCAAGTCTTATTTGAGTGACGGTGACGTCATAAAGTTAGGCGATTCGGAGCTCCATGTGATCCATACGCCGGGACATTCCCCTGGAGGTGTATGTTTCTATGCGCCGAAGGAAAAGCTCCTTTTCAGCGGAGATTCCCTCTTCATGGGCAGCATCGGCAGAACCGATTTGGAGCGGGGCAATGGTCCTGAACTGATCCGTTCCATTAAGGAAAAACTGATGAATTTGCCAGTGGATACGACCGTTTTGCCCGGACATGGTCCGAAGACCACCATCGGGTTTGAAAAAGCCAATAATCCATATATCCATGAATGAACCGATTCTTCTGACCAGCGACCTTTCTGTAGGTTATAAAGTCGATGGAAACGCAGTGCGGACATTGCAGTCGAACCTGAACCTACAGTTGAGGCGAGGTTCGTTCACCGCCCTTGTCGGACCGAATGGAGTGGGGAAGTCCACCCTGCTTCGGACATTGTGTGGTTTGCTCAAACCCCTTGCGGGAACGGTTTCCTTGGCAGGAACGGATCTTTTTTCCCTATCCATCGAGAAAAGGGCGGAGTATGTGAGCATCGTCGTCACGAATAATGTGGATACCAGCAGATTGACGGTCAGAGAGGTCGTTTCCATCGGAAGATACGCCTATTCCAATTGGGTGGGCACGTTGGATGAGAGGAACGAGGAAATTGTGAAAAATGCCCTATCCATGGTGAAAATCAGCCATCTGGCAGATAGAAGGTTGTCGGAGATGTCGGACGGGGAGAGACAGCGGGTATGGATCGCGAGAGCGTTGGCGCAAGACACGCCCCTCATCTTATTGGACGAGCCCACATCCTTTTTGGATTATAGGAACAGAATAGAGATTTTCGCCATCCTGAAACAGTTGAGTCAGTCTGGGAAGAGTATACTCATCTCCACCCATGAAATCGATTTGGCCTTGCGTTATGCGGACCAGATGTGGGTGATGAGCGATGGAATCGTGCAGGGAGATGCGGAGGCGATAGGAGCCTCCGACGTATTAACGGAGGTTTTTGGTTACCCCAAGGATGCGGGGCAAGTCCAAGTATAGTTCCTCCATGCTGTGATAAAGCAAGTCTGCCCCGTTTTTTGTGAGTTCCTCATCACGTAAAATACCCGTATTCACCGCAATAGTGAAGATGCCTGCGGAGGATGCGGAGCGTACGCCCAAAGGTGCGTTCTCGACTACAATAGCCTGATCAGGACGCAATCCACCCTTCTTTAGTCCGATAAGGTACGGCTCAGGGTCAGGTTTTCCTTTTTTCACATCGTAGGCGGTCACCATACGCTCTCTGGCGAACACGCCAGGAAAAGAGTGGTTTAGTTTGTCAATTAGGGAGAGTTGTCCCGAACCAGTGACCAAGAAGATCTCCTTTTGGGCCGCTTGGATGGCCGATAAAACCTTCTCGACGTCCTTCATCTTAGGCGGTTGTGGCAGATTCTCAAAGCATTGCGACTTGAATTTGTAGATGCGCTGGCATTCCTCTTCCGTCGCCGTTCTTCCCAACTGGGAGGCGAACACCTCGCTGATGGTGGAAGAGCCCGTCATGCCCTCCCGCATATATACGTCATAATCCGTAAATTCCAGTCCAAGCGATTTGAACGCATGCACCCAAGCCTTCGCATGGTTCGGCATGGAGTCGTACAGCACACCATCCATGTCGAAAAGGAAAGCCTTCAAGTCTATATCCTCTAGCCTTCTGCCCATTTCATCGTCAATTAGAAAGGAGGCGACCCCTACGGATCGCCTCCTATTCCGTTTTATCTATCTTATTCGTTCATATCAGAATTGGTAAGCTATACCTATAGAGGTAGCCTCCCAGAACTGTATACTAGCATATGGTAAACCATAATTCCTATCCTTTAGCGACTTCATCTCAGCATTGTCGTATTTGAGTTGAGTCCTGACTGATACGTTAATGTATTTGGTCAGCTTTGCCATCAACTCCAATTTCCACTTGAAGGACCATCCATGGACAAATTCCTTAATATCTTTTCCTGGTTTATCTCTGTCATACTCAGTAACATAAATTGACTCTTTATCAATGTCGTATGGTAGACTAGCATGATAGTCATGTTCTAAATTTTTTTCTATACTTTTGTTCCTGTCCCATACTCTTTTCTCATATTTTTTTCCGTACCATTCCCTATAATCGTCCGTATAAACGGAGATGGCTTTGTTGTATGCGAAGAATCCTTCCAATGAACTGAAGAAGTGAAGGTTCTTGGTTATGTCGAAATCGGAACGCAAGATGGCATATGCACCCAACTCACTTCTTGATTTTTTGTATTGAGACTCTTTCCTAACAACCACGGTATTCTCGTCAATTGTATCCATTACCGCCTCTGAAATTTTTTCCATACCATAATTGGCGGCCAATTCATTCAATCGGCAGAATGTAAATCGTGCTGTCAACGGAGACATAAAGAAACTAATCTTTTTATTCGGAACATAATCGAAACCCAAAGAAACTTTCATGGAACCAGGAGCAAAGAAAGCGGAAATTGTATCTTTCTTTGATTCAAAGTTGTCTTTTGATTCGAATAATTCATCATAATACTTCTCATAGTAACCTTGTTCCTGCATTATTTTTTCAACCTCTTCTCTTTCTTTTTGATATTTTTCCGCAGAGAATTTATCAGACAACTCATATTTGTAACTTGGAGTGAATTGAGATTCCAAACTAGCTAATGCGGACGCATACCAATATTTCGCCATTTTGTAGCCAAACTTTGAATAGAGGCCGAACTCATCCATGTTTTTGCGGACAGGCTCATCGCTGGTGAATTCGGAAGAGAAGATCATTCCGTATTTAGCGGAGAAGCTATTGTCCCATTTCACCCTGTTTTTCTTGTAGTTGGCATTCAAGTTCAGAAAAGCGTCTGTTGACACGCTGAGACCAGTACCTTCCATACAGTAGTCGCTGAAGTAGGCTTGGTTGACGTTCAGACCTACAGAACCAGGGAACTTCCAGTAGATGGAATCCGTGGAGATTTCGCCACTAGACTTTGTGGAGATGGACGTAGCCGTCTTCACCAACTCATTATCGTCCGCAAATGCGGAGGCGATAGCCATAAATAGCACGCCAAGTGCGACACAAATTTTTTTCATAATTTTTACTTTTAAAAAATACGTTTATATTGTTACACTACACTATTCCATCATTGACGATTAATCCAATTTCAACACTTCAAGGAAGGCTTTCTGCGGCACCTCGACCGTTCCAATCTGTTTCATACGTTTCTTTCCCTCCTTTTGCTTCTCCAGCAATTTACGTTTACGGGAGACGTCACCTCCGTAACACTTGGCCGTCACATCCTTGCGCACCGCCTTGATGGTCTCGCGGGCGATGATCTTCGTGCCGATGGCGGCTTGGATGGCCACCTCGAACTGTTGGCGCGGAATCAGTTCCTTCAACTTTTCGCACATGCGTTTGCCAAGAGGATAGGCGTTGTCGAAGTGGGTTAGGGTAGAGAGCGCGTCGACCGGTTCACCGTTCAACAGCACATCTAGCTTCACCAGCTTGGACTCCCTCATACCGTGCGGGTGGTAGTCGAACGAGGCGTATCCCTTCGAGATGCTCTTCAGTTTGTCGTAGAAATCGAAGACGATCTCACCCAAAGGCATGTCGTAGATCAGCTCCACACGGTTTCCTGACACATAGTCTTGGCGTACCAACTCACCCCTCTTGCCTAGGCAAAGGGTCATGATCGGACCGATGTATTCGGTGGAGGTGATGATGGAGGCGCGGATATAAGGCTCTTCGATGCGCTCTATGAGCGTCAGGTCCGGCAGACCGGACGGGTTGTGCACCTCGATCTTAGCGCCCTTTTTTGTATAGACATCATACTCCACGTTAGGCACGGTGGTGATGACGTTCATGTTGAATTCACGCTCCAGACGTTCTTGGATGATTTCCATGTGCAGCATGCCGAGGAATCCGCAGCGGAACCCGAAGCCCAAGGCCAGGGATGACTCCGCCTGAAAGGTCAGGGAAGCGTCGTTCAACTGTAGTTTTTCGATGGAAGAACGGAGATTCTCGAAATCCTCCGTCACAATAGGGTAGACACCGGCGAAGACCATCGGCTTCACCTCTTGGAAACCCTCTATCGCCTTCTCGCAAGGGTTGGCCACCGTGGTGATGGTATCGCCCACCTTCACCTCCTTCGAGGTTTTGATACCCGAGATGATGTAGCCCACGTTGCCGGCGGAGAGTCTCTGCTTAGGCTCCATGTCTAAGCGTAAAATACCGATTTCATCGGCCAAATACTCCTTTTCCGTCGCCACGAACTTCACATGGTCCCCACTGTTGATCGTACCATTGATGATTTTGAAGTAGGCGATGATGCCACGGAACGGGTTGAATACAGAGTCGAAGATCAAGCATTGGAGCGGAGCGTCAGGGTCACCCACAGGCGGTTTGATCCTCTCCACAATCGCCTCCAAGACCTTATCCACACCCTCTCCGGTCTTGCCGCTGGCACGGATGATCTCCTCCCGCTTACAGCCTAGCAAGTCCACTATTTGGTCCTCCACTTCCTCCGGCATGGCGCCGGGCAGGTCTATCTTGTTCATGACGGGGATGATTTCCAAGTCATGTTCCAAAGCCATATAAAGGTTCGAGATAGTCTGCGCTTGTATACCCTGCGATGCGTCCACGATGAGCAGGGCGCCTTCGCACGCCGCAATGGAGCGGGAGACCTCGTAGGAGAAGTCCACGTGTCCCGGGGTGTCGATTAGGTTCAGTACATATTTCTCACCCTTGTACATATAGTCCATCTGGATGGCGTGGCTTTTGATGGTGATACCGCGTTCACGTTCCAGATCCATATCATCCAGCACCTGTGCCTGGAGATCTTTTCCTGTCACAGTCTTGGTCATTTCCAGCAGACGATCGGCCAAAGTACTTTTACCATGGTCGATATGGGCGATGATACAGAAGTTACGGATATTCTTCATTCTTCTTCTATGTGAAAAAATCTATGTTTAATAGTGGTGAAATTTCGGCATTCACCATGCGTTTGGACGAAGGGAACGCCCCTTCCATTTACACACACACGATCCACCCGTTAGGCCTAAGCGGGATGCTTCAGGGCACACCGAGTGAAATTACACGCGAATTTAACGAAAAAGCGGATAATGTCAAAATGGAAATAGGGAACTTGTTTTTAGAATATGTTGTAGAACTCTATTATGGGGAATATGGGAAGTCATATGACATTGACGATTATTCCCATTAGGCAATATGATTGACTATAGGCTATTTGTCGGGGAAAAAATACACGTTGTTAATTACTTTTTCCTCAAAGGTATTTGATTTTTAAATTTTTTTCCACTACTTTGTAAGAACAAATATGGCGGTTGTGTTTGTAAGGGTACCTATCTACTTAATGGTATGTTTATTCGCTTGATTGCTAGAGATGTATTATTTTTAAATAAAGTGTTTATGAAAATTGGTAGTTTTTTTTGTTGGCTAAGCAGGATATGTTATGCCAATAAGTTGAAGGGGTGGAATTCCTCTTCGGGGAGAAAAATCCCGAGTTCAGTATTTCGATGGTTGGTGCTATTAGGTGTGATGTGTATTATGCCATGGCAGGGGGCGATGGGATCATTCATGAAGGACCGTCATTATTACGAATGGAACCCTAAAACTGGATGCATTCATTATAGTGTAAGATACTTTCAAACATGGGGTGCAAGTAATTCCGGATGGGAAGGTATGGGGCAAGATGAAAATCCTGGTGGATTTAAAATAGGCCAAACAATAGGAAGTGATTATACAGAATTTCTAATAGCATGTTCTGATTCCAAAGGAAATTTGTCAATGCATAATGGCATAAGCACATACGATGATAAACAGAAAGATTACCCTGAAGATGGTGAAGATGCAAGTAAAACATACAAATGGGAATGTGAAAAACGTATAATTTGGGATCAGCCAGTTTCTGAGAGTAACTTAAATAAAAAAGCTACTATTCAAATGTCTGGTGTATGGTGGAGAGAAGGAGGTTCTTCCGATGAGGATGTGAACGTAAGTTATTCTATACCACTAACTGTGACGTTGACATCTTTTGAAGCTCCATCTTATACATATGAATATCCTAATTTGTTGATAAATTGGTCACGTTCCACTAGTGGTAATTGTGCCACATTAGGAAATCTATATTTGTATGAGAATGGCTCAAAAACGCAATGGAATGGGAATACGTACATAGAAGAATGTATTGCTTCCACAGGTAGTTTCTCTGTGAATGTCACAGATAAGTTTTGGGAAACGGCGCATAAATTCAAAGTGCATCAGCAATATGATCCAACCCTCAACTCAAGCTTACATTATATCAAGGAAAGTGACGAGGTTGTGATTAAAGCCTTCCCCCAGGTAAGCGAGCTTTCTTTGACACCTTTGATGGATGAGAAAAAGGTTGTTGTTTCGTGGAAGATTCCGACGGCACCGGGTGAGGATTATATAAATACTCCTTTCTTGGTGAATATAAAAAGAGTTGTCGGTTATGACACGATTAATATACCATTGGGTTTAACAAGGACTCATACCTATTATTTTCCAAGGTACGAGGCCGTATTAGAAAACCACAAGGTTAACTATGTTAAAGACCAGACATCATATTCCTATGATTTGATATTGGAAGATGGAGATACTTCCACGTACGTCGTCTCTGTAGAAAGAGAAATGCCGAACGAACTGAAGGATTGGGCTGGTATATATGTAAAAACGAATTCAATAGAAGTAAATACAGCTCATTGTTATCCGCAAGATTACAAGGTGGAATTAAAGATGGATGAGAATAACAGGCCATATGCGGAAATCACATGGGGACAGAGTGGTTCGAAATGGACTGAAGGTACCAAAATGAAGATTAAGAGAACAAACATAACCCTAGCGAAGGAAGATGAATGGGTATTTGGGAAAGATGGCTATGAAGCACAAATATTCAAGGATCGTCTGCTTCAACCTTGTACCAGATATCTCTATTCAATCTGTTTGGAACCTGGTGGTAGTTATTCTAAATTGGATACAATGCTGTCTGACACAATAAAAGTGTTGGAGGTGGGAAGTGTTTCCGATTTGGAGGCTTCAAAAGGATACTATTCGGACAAAGTGAACTTGACGTGGAAAATTGAGCCGGAAATAGATGCGGTATTGATTGAACGTCGAGAGTATGAAGATGGGAATGCTCCGTTTATGTATATAGGAAGTGTCAACGCTTCTGCCGGTTCGATTTATTCGTATGATGACGCTACTTGTTTGCCAGGTGTTGTCTATGAATATCGAATCTACGGAATGAAGAAATGCGACGAATCAAATATTTATGTTGATACGTTGTCGGAGATTGGTTTCCGCACACCTACGGGAGATTTCTATGGACACGTGACTTTTGAAAACGGGCAAGCTGTCGATTCGGTTCGGGTGAGATTAGAGTCCGATGAGGTTATCTCCTCATATGCGCTTGGATTTACAGGAACAGGCAAGGCTTCTATCCCAAATCTTGACATTATTAATAATGGCTCTTTCTCTTTGCAGGCTTGGGTGATGCCAAAAGAGATCGACAAGGATAGCATCGTGCTTATCCAAAAGGATAACACATATCGACTGACATTGGACAGCGGATATGTAAGTTTTGCTTTCGGTAATAAGACAATAAAATCCAGCAAAGCCTTGAAGGTTAAGGAATATACGCATGTGTCTGCTATATATGACGAAAGTAACAGAAAACTCTTAATCTATTTGAACGGTGATTTGTCTTCGTCAGAAGATGTCTCTGATCTTGAGAAAAATATTGATGTCAAGGGAAATGTCGTAATAGGAGAAAATTTTGTTGGTCAGATAGATGAGGTCCGCATGTGGAGCAGAGCGCTGAACAAAGCGGAAATCTCTAATGATTATATGCGATATTTGGTTGGAAACGAGGACGGCTTGGTCGCTTATTACACATTTAATTTCATCACAAGTGAATATTTCTTCGATTCTTCCCATGACGGGACGGATCATTATCACGGGAATACGGGAACATTATCGGGTGTTAGCAAAGAGCCATCCTCTTTGAACACAAACCATCTGTCGTATTGTGCAGTTACAGATAGTTCGGGTGTGTACACTATCCGCGCAGTCCCTTACTATGGCAATGGAACAGCGTATACGATAATACCAAGCAAAGGCAACCACCAATTCTCTCCAAAACAGGAAATCCGGTTTATCGGAGAAGGTGCGCAACACCACACCGTTAACTTCACAGACAACAGTTCGTTTAAGGTGTCTGGAAATATTTACTATAGTGGTGGTGAATATCCAGTGGAAGGAGCTCATTTTACAATTGATGGCGTGATCGCCCTTGACAACAAGGGACAATATGTTAAGACAGGTGCGAAGGGAGAATTCAGCATTTATGTCCCTGTCGGCATCCATGAAGTGAAAGCAGTGAAGGATGGTCATACATTTGAGTTGGATGGCCGTATCTGTAATTCTGACGGGTCAGACCGAAATTATCAAGATATATTGACCAAAATTACCCTTTATGATAATACTAAGGTGAAATATATCGGACGTATTTGCGGTGGTGAGGTCCAGGAAGCTTATCCTGTAGGTTTTTCTCTCTCTAAAAACAACATGGCGAAAGACATGAAGATTGTTTTGAAACCAACTCAGGCTGTGCCTTTACAGGGAAATGCTCATCAAGAGAAGGTGACTCACCCTATCCTAAAAGGTGTGTTGGCTAGGAACCCGAAGGCAAAAGCTTTGCAAACGACCGTAGATTATAATACGGAGGATATTACTATCCACGTAAATAATGAAACAGGTGAGTTTATCGCTTGGGTTTTCCCGATTGATTATACAATATCGTTGTCTGTATATGGCCACGAGGAAATTTCCGGAGATAACTCTTCTCTGAACTTGTCCACGTACAAGGTGGAACAATTCGAGAAATACGAGTATGTTGATTCTGTTTATACCAACGGAATTGATGACACGAAGGGGTATGAAAGGAAACCATACGTAGATAGCGTATTCTACACTCAGAAACAGGTGTTTACCAAACGTTATACTGCACAGATGGAAGTGGTGCAGGTGGATGAGAATGGTAAAAAGATGCCATATTTCGGAGATGACAAGGCTGAATCCACCAATGTGATGAATGAGAAGGAGTCCGTTCAACTTTGGTCTGAATCGACTGGATATTCATTGGGTTATCCTGTATTCTCGACAGGATCCAACTATACCTTCGTGTATAATGTTTTTGAGGAATATCCTTATTACATCAACTCTAAAAAGGAGGTGGATTCAACAAAGACCGATCGTGTGGAGGTGGAACCAACGAATGTGTCGTTTAACAATAAAATGGCCATCCTGGATTCTATAGATGTTGAGAATTACACCTATACATTTAAGGCAGGTGAACCATCCATCACTTCCCCAATTGGTACAATTGCCGCCACATTCACATATGGGTCGTCTGACAATCCGACGAGTGTGGCATGGATTAACCCGTTGGGCAACGATAATGGCATGGCATATGTTTTAGGTGCACACAAAACGGGTTCTAATTTCGTGACGGCAGGACCTGACAAGCTTCTTTGTGTGCTTCGTGACCCTCCGGGATCAAATAGTTACTCTTATTTGGAGAAGGGTGTCACATTTAGCGAACAATCAACCTATTCGGGATCTATCAGCAACGAGGGTTCTGAGGATTTCACCATGGGTGTTCAGGTTCGCACGCAACAAATCACTGTAGTCGGAGTGGGAACAGCAGTGGGAACTGCTAATACTTTGGCGGAAATTGATAATGGTGCGACTATCGGTGTGAGCCATTCAGAGGAATACACGGGTAATAACTCAAGTAAAACAACCGTTACAACAACTACAAGATTCCAAACCAGTGATGATCCTCTTTATGTGGGAGCCAATGGAGACTTGTATGTCGGATACTCTACTAACATTACTTTCGGAACTAGCCAGAATGTACTTGCCGTGAGTCGTGCCACATACGATTCGTTGGGTGGTGAATCCGCCTATGAAAAGACATATTTGGTAACTGACAGCCTAGCTGTGGTTCAATCGAATGGAATAACTGTCGGACAGAGTTTTGGAACGTTGTTCGCATATCCTCAGGTTCATATCGAACAAGTGTTGATTCCTACGTTGGAGGAATTAAGGAACAGCTTGCTGTTGTTGCCAAAAGAGGCGGATTCATCCAAGTTGCAGGCTAAGGCCAATAAGGATTCCGTCAACTATTATTACTCTTTTGTCAATGCGGACGATGAGCACTTCGGAATGGAAGGCTATTACAAGGCTTACTTGTCTAATTCGGTAGAAGGAACAAGAGATACGATTGAGGCGTTGAACACCTATATCGAGGATTGGCGTAAGGCTCTTTCCAATAACGATAGTATCAAGGCAACAGTGATTAAGAATGAAAAACTGAAGCTTCAGAATTATTCATTCCATGCAGGTGCCAATGTTGAGTATAGTGAACAATATTCAACGACGGTTACGTCAAATCATTCGTTCTCTATCACAATCGGCGGTAAGATTTCTAATGATTCATATTTGGGGACAGCTGCCACTAAGACCAAATTTGAGTTTGAGGAGTCTGTCGCAACCACTCAGGGTGGAGAATTCGAGAACGAGCTGGAAGCATCTCATTCAAAAGGATTCGTCTTGGCCGAGGACGGTGATGATGATTACCTGAGTGTGGATGTGTTCCGTGAGAAGAATAAGAATGAATCATATGAAATAGATGGCGTCAACTCTGGTAGTGTTGATGAAAACAGTTTGATAAAAAAATCCTCATATTCTACGTTCGTGTTCAGCACGAAAGGTGGTGCCACAGGATGTCCTTACGAGGGAGCATACAAGGCTACCCACTGGAAAGGTCATGAAAACGAGTTGATCAGTGCAGCGACCATGAAGTTGGAGAATCCTAAGATTGACATGCCAACTAAATTTGTTGAGAACGTTCCTTCCGGTGAGGATGCATATTTGACCGTTTATCTGAAAAATGATTCTGAGACGGGTGAAGACCAGTGGTTCGATCTTCGTTTCGTGGATGCTACGAACCCATATGGTGCGGTGCCAAGCATCGATGGTAATTCCATGTCTGGTTTTGCTCTTGAGTATCTGGTTCCTGCAGGTCAGGTGTTGGAGAAGACATTGGCTGTCACCAAAGGTTCTGTCTTGAACTATGACAACATGGCTATTGCACTCTGCTCTAAGTGTCAGGCAGACCCGACAAGTTTCTTGGATGTGATTTCGGATACAGTTTACTTCTCCGTCCACTTCATCCCTTCCTGCTCGGATGTGGCTATTGTTAAACCAAGCAACAATTGGACGTACAACACAAATTGCGCTGTTGATACGATCGACGGAGTAGCTAAGCATTATATGCCGATAACAATCTCTGGCTTTGATGTCAACTATACTGACTTCGAGCATATCGAGTTGCAGTATAAGTCAGCTTCTGGTTCGGATAAAGATTGGACGACATTGGGATATTACTACAAGGATAGCACGATGGCGAAGAATGCCGTAGCTAACGGATTCAATGCGTTCCTGATCTCTTCTGAGGATGCGGGCAATATCTACTACAACTTCTACATGGATGATATGCCAGACCAAAAGTATGATCTGCGTGCTGTTTCATACTGCAACATCAACAATGAATTGTATGAGAATCCTTCTGAAGTCATTTCGGGTATCAAGGACATGTACAACCCTCGTTTGTTCGGCTCACCTAAGCCAGCCAATGGCATCTTGACGGTTGATGATGATATCCGTATCGACTTTAATGAGACCATCGCTGAGGGCATGTTGACGGTTAACAACTTCGAGATTACTGGTGTCCGTAATGGTGCAGTTACTGACCATAGTGTGGCTATCTCTTTGGATGGCAAGAATGATTACCTCACGACCGAGGTTACCCGCAACTTTGCTAACAAGGATCTGACCTTCGAGTGCTGGGTGAATATAGACACATTGCGGAAGTCCACCTTCTTCAGCCATGGAGATGCATCTGCATCTATTTCCATGGGTATGGACAAGAAAGGTAAGATTGTCGTAAAGGTGGGTGACAAATCTGTCGTTTCAGAGGAGGTCCCAGCTTGGGAGAAATCTTCATGGAACCATGTCGCATTGGTTTATGACAACGAAGACAAGACAGTGACTGCCTATGTGAACTACAAAGCTGTCATTAATGCCGTTGAAGTAAATGCTTATAATGGCAATGGTATTGTCGAAGTAGGACGTGACGTGGCTACCCAATCCAACAATTTCTATGGGAAGGTGGATCAATTCCGTATTTGGAATGCAGTTCGTTCTTCTGCGACTATCCAAGCAAACAGCACATCTCAGCTTTCCGGCAATGACCTGAACTTGATTGCATACTATGAGATGGAGGAGGCTAAGGGAACAGCTACGGAGGACAAGGCTCGTGGTGCTAACCTTATCATGAAGGGTGGTACTTGGGCATTGCCTGAAGGCCGGTCAGCATCGTTCGATGGTAGCAATTATATGGAATTGAACAGTTCTGCAGCTGTCATCACCTCAGATATGGACTTCACCTTGGAGTTCTGGTTCAATGCAAAGGAAAATGCCAAGAGCCAGACGATTCTTTCCAACGGAAATGGTATCGACAATGTAGGTGAGGATCCTGCGAAACTATTCAGCGTAGGTTTTGACGAGCAAGGCACTCTCGTCTTCAACCATAATGGTTATGCAACGACCATCGAAGGGAACTACGCCGATAACAATTGGCATAATTTCACATTGGCCGTGAATCGTGCATCAGGTAACGCACGCATCTATGTGGACGGTACATTGAACACGTATTTCTCTGCGGACAAGGTGGGCATGATCGCTTCCGACAAATTGTACGCAGGTGCTCGTGTATGGCACGAAGAAAAGAGTGTGAAGAAGACGGTAGACCAATATTTCACAGGTGAGGTGGATGAAATCCGTCTTTGGAACCTGTACCGTCAACAATCTCAAGTGGAATCGTTCTACAACCAGAAATCGAATGGTGACGAGAGCGGATTGTTGCTCTATTATCCGTTCGAGCATTATATCAAATGGCAGGGAACGAATGAGATGCAGTTCACATTGAATAATATGGTGAACATGGATACTACGGCTACTGCTGTTGGTAATGTGAATGGGGTGACGAACATACCTCCGGTGAAGGGCAAGGGAGCTGTCGCTTCATTGGCATTCGACTGGGTGGTGAATAACGACGCCTTGATCATTAGCTTGCAGGAGCAAGACTATCGCATAGAGAAGACCATCGTCAACTTTACAGTCAACAGGGTGCAGGATGTGAACGGAAACTACATCGTTTCCCCAATCACATGGAGCGCTTACATCGACCGCAACCAACTGAAGTGGATGGATGACGCTGTGACTGTCAACAAGAAGCAAAACGAGCCATATCAGTTCGAGATGCCAATTGTAAACAAGGGTGGCTCTGTCATCAACTACAGTTTGAAGGACATGCCTTCATGGTTGAGCGCCTCTACTGAATCCGGCTCCATCAACCCGTTGGAGAAGCAGACCATCGAGTTCGAGATTGATCCTTCTCTCGCTGTCGGCACGTACGACGAGGTGGTTTACTTGACGAACTCCAATAACGTGACTGAACCTCTTACCCTCAATGTGACGGTAGAGGGCGACACACCTGATTGGAGCGTCGATCCTTCGAAGTTTGAGTTCAGCATGGCTGTCTTCGCTCAAATCAAGTTGGACAACCAATTCTCCAACGACGAGAAGGACATGCTTGCCGCCTTCTATAACGGCGAGTGCGTCGGTGTGGCTAACATGAGCTATGACAAGACCATGGACTTGTGGTATGCGATGATGACGGTATATTCCAAGGATTCCAAATCCCACGACTTGGCTTATCGTACTTGGGACGCTAGCAAGGGACTCATGTCGGAGGCTGTCGCTTCCCAGAATGTTTCATTTGTCAGTGATACAGTTTACGGAAAACCAACCGAACCGATTGTCTTCTCTAACGGAAAGACTAGATATCAGAATATTCCGTTGAGCAAGGGATGGAACTGGGTTTCCTTCAATCTGGCGAATAAGAAAGGAATGGCAGACATCAATTCCTACCTCAGCAGTGGGGAATGGGGGTCAAACAGCATCGTGAAGACCTTGAGTGCGCCATATGCGAACTATTCTACAGCGACCAACCAATGGATGACCTCGGGCATAAAATTGAACAACACGAACATGTTCAAGATTTATTCCGACATAGACCAAACCTTGTCTGTCTCCGGGTCTGATATCAATTTGGATTCGACGAAGATTTCCGTAAAGGCTAAATCATGGAACTACATCGCTTATTTGCCGACTGGTAGCATGACGTTGAAAACCGCTTTGGCTGATTATCAGGCTAAGGATGGCGATGTCATCAAGTCGAACGAAGGATTCGCCATGTACTATGGCAATGAGTGGATCGGTTCTCTCAAGAGCCTGCAACCTAACTGCGGTTACATGCTGAAGAACACGGGAGATTCTTGCTCGTTCAGGTATCCTTCATCATCATCAGCTTTACGTGCCTCTGTTAGCGTGAAGTCTTCCGCTTACGAGTCTAACATGAGTATCATCGCATCTGCCCCTGAAAAGAGGGAGGGTGATGTCCTTCATGCACTTGTCGGAAACGAGGAGAATAAGGTTGTGGAAGTCGCTTTGACGAATGACCTTGCGCTTCAATTCATCAATGTTTCGGCTAACGCAGGTGACAAAGTTCGTTTCACGATGGAGCGTGACGGAGTCATTTACGAGGCAGACAACACATTGACCTTCACTGGTGACGCAGTATATGGTTCACCTAACCATCCTTATATGTTGAACTTCAACGTGGGTGGAATAGAGACGTTGACCGTATATCCAAATCCTGTTGTTGACGAGATGAACGTTGCAGGCAGATTGGATGGCGAAGGCGATGTGACGCTCGAACTCTTCGATGTTGTAGGTGCTCTTATCTTCGAGAAGCAAATTTCCACATCGAATAATGTTTTGGACGAAAGCATCAATGTGAGCGGCTTGATCCCTAGCTCATATGTGTTGAAGATTAGCCAAAACGATGAATCTAAAGTATTTAAAGTTGTAAAGAAGTAATATGGGAGAGTATATTATGAAGAATTGGTTTTATATTGCGTTATCCTTCCTCCTCCTGACTGGAACTTTTCAAAGTTGCAAGAAAGACAAGGATGATGACGGTTTAGAGGCGCTTGAGGAGCAGTTGAGGCAGAAAGATGCGCTCATCAAGCAGTTGGAGGAGGAGAAGAATAGCTTGGACAATACGAACAAGCAATTGGATGAGACCAACAAGAAACTGGACGAGTTGATAAAGAAACTCCAAGGTGATAATCCGTCAGGAGAAGGGGAAGAGGACGTGCAAGACACCTCTGCGGTAATCGTTCCGACAGGCAACACGTTCGAAAACCCAGGTTGGAAGTCTGTGGCTACCGCAGGTAACTACGCTTATACCATGACGGTGGTATTCGAACTTCCCGCCGAACTTCAATCGAAGGCTTCAGCAAATGACCTCATGGCCGCTTTCGTCGGAGACGAGTGCAGAGGCGTCGGGAAAGCCATCGACGGCAAGTTCCTTCTGTCTGTTATTGGGACAGGAGAAGAGACGGACAATGTGACTTTCCGCTATTGGAATGCGGAGAACCACTACCTATACGAGTATCTGGTCTCTGTTCCATTCTCTTCCGACCGCATCTACGGTGTGGTGGATAATCCAAAGAAGTTCGTCTGCAAACAATTGTGATGAACAAATCTCCGAAACGGTTATCCGCTACGGATAATTGACCGGGACTCTACATTAATGGCGTGGCTCAATGATGTCTTTTGACGGATTTGAGCCACGCTTTTTCATTAGACGGGTAGGGAAGTGTGATAAGTCTCAGGAAAAAAATAACAAACTGTAAGGAATGTGTCGGAAACAGTAAATAATATCAATACGCATGTAAATTTTTAAACTTTTCGCCCATATATCACGGGTCTCAAAAAAAATACATATCTTTGGGGGATATTTATTGCTAATTTTAAATGGTAAGGATACGATGGATAATTTTTTCATGGCCCTGCAATTAATGGGCATTGGGTTGGCGACGGTATTCTCCGTTTTATTACTCATTATTTTCTTAGGGAACGTGTTAATCAAGTTGATTAACAAGTATGCGCCGGAAGAAGAGGCGCCTAAATCGAATGCTTTTTCAGCAGCACCTAATCCAGTGGATGCCAATGTGGCACAAGCCATCAGCATGGCGATCAGTAAGATCACGAATGGGAAATCAAAGGCTGACAAAATCGAAAGAATTTAAGAGAAAAACAATCTAATAAAAATGGCTAAAGAAGTTAAATTCAGTCTCGTATTCAGAGACATGTGGCAAGCCGCAGGCAAATATGTGCCGCGCGTCGACCAATTGATGAAAGTTGCGCCCGTAATCGTGAAGATGGGCTGCTTCGACAGAGTAGAAACAAATGGTGGTGGATTTGAGCAGGTGAACCTCCTTTATGGAGAAAATCCGAACAATGCAGTTCGTCAGTGGACGAAGCCTTTCCATGAGGCTGGCATTCAAACCCACATGTTGGACCGCGCCTTGAATGGTCTTCGCATGAGTCCGGTTCCTGCAGATGTCCGCAAACTCTTCTACGTGGTTAAGAAGAAACAAGGGACTGATATCACCCGTACGTTCTGTGGTTTGAACGATACCCGTAACATCATCCCTTCCATCAAATATGCACACGATGGTGGCATGATCTCTCAATGTTGTCTTTGCATCACCTATTCTCCAATCCATACCGTGGAGTATTACACGAAAATGGCCAAGGAGTTGATCGATGCCGGATGTGACGAGATCTGTTTGAAGGATATGGCTGGTATTGGCCGTCCTGCTTTCTTGGGCGAGTTGACCAGAAACATAAAAGCGATCAAGGATATTACCATCCAATACCATAGCCACGCTGGTCCTGGCTTCAACATGGCATCCATCTTGGAGGTCTGCAAGGCTGGTTGCGACTATGTGGACGTTGGTATGGAGCCTCTCTCTTGGGGTACTGGTCACGCTGACGTGATCGCGGTACAGGCCATGTTGAAAGACGCCGGCTTCAAGGTAAAGGAGATCAACATGGAGGCTTACATGGAGGCTCGTACCTTGATCAAAGAGATGATGGATGATTTCTTGGGCTACTATATTCCTCCTCGTAACCGTATGATGAACTCTTTGTTGATCGGTCCTGGATTGCCTGGCGGTATGATGGGTTCCTTGATGACAGACTTGGAGACTAACCTCGAGTCCATTAACAAGTGGAAGGAGAAGAACGGCAAGCCTAAGATGAGCCAAGACGAACTGTTGATCAAGTTGTTCGACGAGGTGAAATATGTATGGCCTATGATGGGTTACCCTTGCTTGGTGACTCCATTCTCACAATATGTGAAGAACATGGCGTTGATGAACGTTATGCAGATGGAGAAGGGCAAAGAGCGTTGGTCTATGATCGCCGACGATATTTGGGATATGATGTTGGGTAAGTCCGGTAACTTGCCTGGTCCGTTGTCACCTGAGTTGGTGGCTAAGGCGAAGGAGCAAGGCCGCGAGTTCCATACAGAGGATCCTCAAAGCAACTATCCTGACGCTTTGGACACCTTCCGCGAGGAGATGAAGAAAGAGGGTTGGGACTTCGGTCAGGACGACGAGGAGTTGTTCGAGTTGGCTATGCACCCACAACAGTACAGGGCATACAAGTCTGGTAAGGCTAAGGCTGACTTCTTGGCTGACCTTGAGGAGCGTAAGGCGAAGAGAGCCGCTTGCAAGGGCGGTGTTGAATTGCCTCAAACCGTAACCGTTGAGGTGAATGGTGTTAAGTACAACGTCACGATCGGTGCGAATGATGGTTCAGCCGCTCCTGCGGCAGCGACGGGTGCGGCAGTGGCTGCGGTTCCTGGCGAAGGAACTGAATTGACCTCTCCATTGGAGGGTAAGTTCTACTTGGTGAAGAACTCGGGCGACACACCAGTTAAGGTGGGTGACACCGTAAAGAAGGGCCAAGTGGTTTGCTACGTAGAGGCGATGAAGACGTTCAACGCTATCGCAGCTGAGTGTGACGGCGTCATCACGCAGATTTGCTTGACAAGTGGTTCTTCTGTATCAGAAGATGATGTTTTGATGAGAATTAAATAACAGGAATCATGGGAGAAATATTAGAAAAAATATATGGCATGACGGCGCTTGGCAACTTTGTTGACAATCCCTCATACCTCATAATGATTCTTTTGGCCTTCTTCTTGCTCTATTTGGGTATCAAGAAGGAGTACGAACCGTTGTTGCTCGTTCCAATCGCTTTCGGTGTGCTGATCGCCAACTTCCCTGGAGGTGGCATGGGTGTGCTAGCGGTGAATAGTGTGGGTGAGATTTTCCGCATCTCGAATGAATTCCTGAACAATGGATTGGATAGCGGTTTCCAAGTACTCTCTTTCGTGGAGGGTACTGAAGAGATGAAGGAAGGATTTGTCCAACTAGGAAAACTGTGGTATGATCCAGCTTTGGAAGGCAATGCGATACTTCAGGACGCTAATTTAGTGAACCATATTGAGGTGTATGATATCTGGAAAATGCCTTTGCATGACATCGCACATGAGTTCGGTATCATGAACTACATCTATTATGCGTTGATCAAGTCAGGTCTTTTGCCTCCGATCATCTTCATGGGTGTGGGTGCGTTGACAGACTTCGGACCGATGTTGCGTAACCTGAAGTTGGCTATCTTCGGCGCAGGTGCTCAGTTTGGTATCTTCGCTGTGTTGATCGTAGCAAGTCAATGTGGATTTGACATGAAGGAGGCAGGATCTTTGGCCATCATCGGTGGTGCTGATGGTCCGACCGCCATCTTCACAACCTTGAAATTGGCTCCAGCCATGTTGGGTCCAATCGCTATCGCAGCATATTCATACATGGCATTGGTGCCTGTGATCGTTCCATTGGTAGTGAAATTGACCTGCTCCGAGAAAGAGTTAAAGATCAACATGAAGGAGCAAGACAAGTTGTATCCTAACAAACAGGAGTTCAAGAACATGCGTGTGTTGAAGATCCTCTTCCCAATCACGGTTACCACGATTGTGGCGATCATCGTCCCTGATGCGGTATCGTTGGTGGGTATGTTGATGTTCGGTAACTTGATCAAGGAGATTGGTAACAATACTTCTCGTTTGTTCAATGCGGCTTCCAACGGTATCATGAATGCGGCTACCATCTTCCTTGGTTTGTCCGTAGGAGCTACCATGACGGTTGACGCCTTCTTGAATCTGAAGACAATCGGTATCGTTGCCGGTGGTTTCTGCGCATTCGGTTTCTCCATCTTCGGAGGTATCATGTTGGTGAAGATTATGAACCTCTTCTCCAAGAAGAAGATCAATCCGTTGATTGGTGCGACAGGCTTGAGCGCTGTTCCTATGGCTTCGCGCGTAGCTAACGATATCGCCTTGAAGTACGATTCCCGTAACCATGTGTTGAACTATTGCATGTCATCCAACGTGGCAGGTGTGATCGGTTCAGCTGTGGCTGCCGGTATCCTGATCTCGTTCTTGGGCTAATCATTCGTTAGCATATAGTTAAAATCCCCTGGTCTTAGGACTGGGGGATTTTTTTATCGTCCAAGTATACAGAATACAATACATCTCATGCGATGATATATTCTTCAAAAAAGTGAAATCGTAAGGTTTTTTTTAATCTTTTTTTGTGATTATTGTTTTTTACGGTAACTTTGTTTGCTAAATAAGAAGCGAAAAATGAACGGACGGTTTCATACAATATGGATGGCGATAGCAGCCACAGCACTTTTTTCCTGCCAGAAACAGGCAGAATATGTGGAGAAAGTCTATCCAATACAAGAGGAAGTGGAGTTCAAGCTAGCGGGCAAATGGGAAATTGCCACGGTGGACAACATTCCGGTACTAACCAACGAAAAACAAGTTGTCACCTACCAAGAGGGATGGACCTCCTATCGGAGCGCTTCGGATTCCACAAATAATCCAAGTTGGATGTACCGACAATCGATGAAATGCACCATCTACGGCAACGACATCACAGAAAGCCTCACCTCCGGAGAATTTCTAAAGGTGGCTACTAACGTCGAGACAATCACCGAATCCCAAATGAGCGCCAACGTGAAGACCTTATACTCCGCTACCGACACGACGCAACAAAACCCCCATTTCATCGTATACAGAAAGATCGAAAAAGACTTTGCGAAGGATATCGTCGGACTCTGGGAAGGCAAGTTGGCTATGCCAGGTATCCCAGGAATAACAGACCATCGACTGGCATTCCGGGAAGACGGCACATTCCTCGCTTTCGACCGTGACACAATCAACGACGAATGGGTGGTGAACCACACAACCACTAACCAATACATGGTTGACGGGACATGGCTCGCATTGCGCAAACAGTCATTGAAACCCACCCAAGACTCACGAGAGTGCTGGGATATCTCCGTCGAAGGAGACAAGATGTACTGGAGCGCCTTGCGCATCGACAGCGTCGGTCTAAGACATGAGGACCAAATGGAACTGACCCGCATCATCGAATAGGGTACGACAAAGGAACTCATTCGCTTTCCTTCCGTACAGAAGGAAGATATAGGTATATTTTATATAATGGTTAAAAACATACTAAAATCCATATTGTCCCCCTCTCTGATCAGCGGGGTGAAACGAGATATCCGACGGATGCGGAATATGCTGAAACGTGCGGAAAAGACCTCCTTGTCGGACTTCAAAAAGGCCCTCACAGATCAGCTCGGACTCCAAACGGGAGACAAGGTGTTCGTCACCTCTAGCTTCGCCAACCTCAATGCGGATGGATATTCCCCTGAGGATGCTATCCGTGCACTGATGGAGATAGTGGGGAAGGAGGGTGTGATCATGATGCCCTATTACCCACCCGTTAGCTCGATGGATTGGGTCAAAAGCGGTGCGGTCTTCGACATGGGAACCACTATTTCGGGCATGGGTGTCATGACCAATGTATTCTCCCGTATGGAAGGCGTGGTGAAAAGTGCACACCCCACCAAAGCAGTATGCGTGTGGGGCAAAGATGCGGAACAATACGCCAGTCTGCACTACGAATCAGAAGACCCCTACGGCGACAAAACACCCTATGGAAGACTATTGGCGGCACAACCCTCCAAATCACTTTCGCTTGGCGTGGTCAATCTGCCGATGTTCCATGCGATCGAGGACAAGTACCAACAACAAGAGACGCTCTACTACGCAGAAGAGCTCTTCGAGGTGCCACTAAGGAAAGAAGATGGAGCGGAAATTATTTGCCGCACGAAGGTTCATGATCCCGCCAAAAGCGCACATACAATGATGGGAGGCGAGTTCGCCAAACGTTTTTCGGAACCAATCAGGAAGGTCGTCCGCTTCGGATACGACAACCTATACGTAATAGACAATACATTACTAGCAGAGGCAGCCCGCAAGGAATTCGCCCTAGGCCATACAAGGAAAAAAGATTGAAAATTATGAAAGAGATCGTTCTGACATTAGACTATGAATTATTCGGCAACGGAAAGGGGGATGTATTCCGCCATATCGTTGAGCCGACCAAGCGTATATTGAAAATTGCCAAACAACACAACGCCCACCTCACCATTTTTTTTGAAGTCGTCGAATACTGGCGAATAAAGGAAGAATGGGAACGCGGCAACAAGATGGGCTACGAGCAGAACCCTATCTCCGCCATGGAGAAACAAATCCTAGAAGCAGTACGCGAGGGACACGACGTGCAGCTACACCTTCATCCACAATGGGTGGACGCTCGATGGACCGAAGAGGGATGGGTCGTGGACGACTCCTCCCATAGGTTGGGACACTACAACAAGGAAGGGGAATACTCGATGGTCGAACTGCTACGCAAGGGCAAAGAGACGCTGGAACAACTCATCACACCAGTGAAACCCTACTACCACTGCACCGCATTACGTGCCGGAAGTTACAACGCATACCCATCCGAGAAAATTGTGAAGGCAATGCGCGAGACAGGACTGAAACTAGATAGTTCTCTCTTTCCCGGAGGTTTCTCTCAAGGATCCAAAGCCGACTACAACTACCTTAACCTGCCAAAAGAGAAAGGCATCTGGAGCGTGGACGAACGGCTGGAAGAACCGACTATAGGGAAAACAAACATATACGAACTTCCGATCTGCAGTCTGGAAATCACTAGATGGCGCAAATATGCATCTTGGGAAAGAATGAAAAACATCCTCTCCAACACACAACAATCCAAAGAACTATATGCGTCTAAAATGACCCTATCGACACCAGGAAAGAAAAGCTTAACCGACAAGATAAAATTCCTGTTCGAGAAGGAGTGCCAGACATGGGACTACTGCCTACTGCCCGAAGCGGTGCACAACCTCTTCCTCGCGGAGATGGAGAAACAGACCGACAGGAGATATTTCACCCTTGTGGGACATCCCAAGAGCTACATGGGAGAACAAGGATACTCGTTCCTGCTGAAAACGCTGAACGACAACGGATACCGCTTCACAACAATTCAAGAAATATTGTCAAACATAGAATAAAACCAATCATCCATGATCAACGCAATCTTCTTCTATCGAATATCGAGATGGCTCTATCTCCATCACATCCCCTTTTTGCCGAAACTGATCACTTTGTTTATCTTTCTGATATACAACAGCAAAGTATCCTACAAATGTGAGATCGGCGCAGGCACGAAACTGGGCTACGGAGGCATCGGCGTCGTGATCCACCAGAACGCAAAAATCGGAAGGAACGTCTCCATCGCACAACAGGTGACCATCGGCGGAGGTAACAGCCATTACCCGGGCGTGCCTACCATCGGCGACAACGTCCATATCCACAAGGGTGCCATCGTCTTCGGCGGCATCACCGTGGGCAACAACGCGGAGATCGGAGCGAACGCCGTGGTGAACAAACCTGTGCCGGAGAACGCGGTGGTCGTGGGAGTGCCGGGAAAGGTGATACGAATTAAAAATTAAGAGTTAAGAGTTAAGAGTTAAGAATTAAGAATCGTTAGTTTGACGAAGCCAATTAGAAGCGATAGGTGGCCCAGTGTCCAAAGGATCTGTCGATAGCGGGAGAATACAGAATAAACAACTCATTTCGTGTGTTTTCTAATATATTAGCATCGAAAACATAAAAGCCCCCTCTATAAAAAATACAGAATTTATAGGTTTTACAGACAATAAAACCGAATAAGATTCTTAAACAAGTAAAAACAGATTCGAATACAATCCTCTATACGGTTGTATCGCATTTGTTCCTCTTAATCCTCCGTATCCCCTTCTTCACTATTCTGAATAGAAAATATTCCAATGCGGTAGCCAACGCAGACAATAGGATGGAGATGAGGCCTTTGACTACGTAGAGATGGTTGTCGTTGTGGACTTTCCAATACAAATCTTCTGTATATATTTTAGCTGCCACGAAATCCTTCTGTTGTACTTTTTCCGGCAACTCGGACAACGATGACGCCACAGTGACATTTGATTGATTATCAATGCGTATGTATGAGCCACCCCTGTCTGTAACAACAATATATTGATCGTATTCAGCCACATCGTAGATATATATTTTATTATAATCACCATTCTTGTCATATATTTTTATGTGCATGAGGTCGTCATCACTATCAGCGAATTCTCCATATGGCGTTTTGACGCCGATATAATCATGTAAAATCCTATCGTATGAGATTCCGTACCAACTATCAATCTTCACGAGGGTTATAGCGTATACAAACTGTGCATTATAGACAAATAAGAAAGCGATGATGCAATTACGTATGATATGTACGGAAACTTTGTATTTGGAGATTCCATAAGCCAATTCAGCTCCCAATATCGGAAAAGTGAATATATATGATATTAAAAAAGCAGATATTAAAAAAGCAGACATTGCAACCACGTTGCTATTCTTCATTCCGCTAAATTTGACTAGGAAGTAAATGATAGAGGATAATGCCAAGAAAAAGGCAATGGCAATGATCCTATTCCGCTTGGTATGTGCAGGCGCTTTGTTTTGGAAAACATTATAGAACACGATACCACCTAGAATCGAATAAACAATGATAGCTAATTCCACTGGCACACGAATAAGCATCGCTATACCGAGAAAGCCATAGAAAAAAAATATGCCAATTAAATCTGACATCTTTTGCCATTTGGGTGTATTGCCACAAAAATAAAAAAAGTTTTTTACATGTTGATGGTTCTAAATCAAATAGCATTGATATAGAGCTCAGTATAAAGCATTTACACATTTTTTCCATGAATTAGGACTATAGCTATGAGAATAAGCCGAATCAACTCACAACACCATCAAACACCTCATTTTCAAGCGCTTTCAAATCGAAGCATGAAATATTTCCCCAAATACGACACATACCTCTCAACTCTTAACACATAACTCTTAAATTCTTAATTCTTTTTTCCTATTTTCGCGCCTATAAATAGATTCTATGAGCGCATTAAAGAAAATTTGTAAGTTTATATTCGACCGAATCGGGTGGAAGGCGCAGTTGAGTGTGGCGATTCCACCGAAATGTGTATTCGTCGTGGCGCCCCACACGAGCAACTGGGACTTCATCATGGGCGAAATCATGTACCAAGCCTTCGAAGGCGATGGAAAGGTCAATTTCCTCATCAAGAAAGAGTGGTTCAATTTCCCTTTCAACTACATCATGGGTCCGATGGGCGGTGTGCCGGTGAACCGCGGACACAGCACCTCGCTCGTCACGCAGCTGGTCAACGAGTTCCAGAAGCGCGACAAGATGCGCTTGGCCATCACGCCGGAGGGTACACGCAAGGCGAACCCCAAGTGGAAGATGGGCTTCTACCACATCGCCAAAAGCGCCAACGTGCCTATTCTGCTGGTCTATCTAGACTACGAAAAGAAGGTGGCGGGCATCGACGAGATCTTCATCCCGACGGACGACGAGGCGGCCGATATCCAATACATCAAGCAATATTATACCCAATTCAAGGGCAAACACCCTGAATCATTCGCCATATAACGCACGATGAGAATAGCGATCGCACAGATGGATCTGGCATGGCGCGACGAAGCCGCCAACCTTCGGAAGGTGGAACAACTCGCCCAACAAGCCCATGAGGCGGACCTCCTGGTGTTGCCGGAGATGTTCACCACGGGCTTCTGCATGGATGCGGCCGAACTGGCCACCACCATGGAAGGCGCTGTCATCCAACAATTGAAGGAGATATCCCAGCGATACGACCTTGCCCTATACGGCAGCCTCATTATCGAGGAGGACAACCGCCACTACAACCGAGGGCTCTTCATCACCCCCGACGGCGACGTGCGCACCTACGACAAGCACCACCTCTTCAGCCCAGGCACCGAGGCGGAAAGCTACAGCGCTGGAAAAGAGAAGGTGATCGTCTCCTACAAGGGGTGGAACATCTGCCTGCAGATATGCTACGACCTGCGATTCCCCGTCTTCGTGCGCAACGTCGGCAACGAATACGACCTCATCCTCTACGTCGCCAACTGGGCGGAGTCCCGGATCTCCTCTTGGTCCCGGCTATTACCCGCCCGCGCCATCGAGAACATGGCCTACGTCTGCGGCGTGAACAGGGTAGGCGAGGACCCCTACGGCGCACAGGGAGGCGAGTCCGTACTGCTCGATCCGCTGGGCAATAGTCTGCTCAACTGCGGCAAGGAAGAGACGCTCCTCATCTCGGAAGAGCTCACCAAGGAGCGCTTGGAAAAAATGCGCCTGAAATTTCCCGTACACAAAGACGCGGACCATTTCACGATTCAATAAAAAAAATTATATTTGCGTATAGGAGATGACGGGTCGGACGCAAACGGCTCATCCCCATCCCCGCAGATATGAGTATGAATGGTTTCGCTAAAATAATCACAATAACCGCTTTGATGGCGGGCGTTTCCCTGACGGACGTGGTCGCCGCGGATACGCTGACGGTGGATCTGACGCACACGATCCGCCCCGCAACCCATTGCGCTTCCGGTTCCCTCTACGGTTTGACGGAGACTCTTCCGGTGGACATCAACGAGATGGTCGCTCCCCTCAAACCCAACGTGTTCTGCCAACCCGCCTCGGCGTTGTCAAGCAACCAGCATGACTTCGGCGACGGATTCGTGGTGGCCGAAAGGTTAAAAAACACCACGGGAAGCGTACAGTTCCTGCTGGCCGACCTGCTCCCCAACTGGCCCTACCAATGGCCTGGGCAGAAGAAATGGCTGGAGCTGGTGGAGGCGGTCCTAAAGCGGCACGAAGAGGCCAATCCATCGAACATAGACAGCTACGTCATCTGGAACGAATCCAACGAGACATGGCAGGAGTCCAACGGAGATTTCCTCAAGGATCTCTGGGAACCCACCTACCGATTGATACGCCGCTATCAACCCAACACCAAAATCGTGGGGCCCGCCACCTCCTTCTACAGCAGAGGGTACTTCGAGCCGTTCCTGACATTCTGCAAGGAAAACGATTGCATGCCAGACCTAATCTGCTGGCACCAATGGGGCAGTGGCGGATTCGTCGCGGCCGTGGAGGACCTCCACAAGCTGGAGAAGGAGCTGGAGATACCCGACCTGCCCCTCTGCATCAACGAGTACAGCGCCAGTTCAGACTACGAGATGAGGAAGTACGAGGGATGTCCCGGCTACAGCGTCCCCTTCATCTCCAAGTTCGAGCGCAACAACGTGGAGAGCGCCACCATCTCCTGGTGGTTCCCCCACCTGCCCGGACGCATGGGTAGCCTGCTGACAGAAAGCAACGAACGGGGCGGAGGCTGGTGGCTCTACAAATGGTACGGAGAGATGGAGGGCGACATGACCATGGTCACACCCCCTAACGACAAGAGCGACGGATTGGACGGCTTCGCCTGCGTCAACAAGTATTGGCACACCGCCAGCGTGGTGCTGGGAGGCAACTATGTGGGAGACGTGGACGTCGTATTCCCGCAACTGCCACAATGGCTGCAGGGCAAGGCGAGGATAAAGATAGAGCGCGTCACGTGGGAAGACAAAGACATACCGGTGGACGGCACCGACCTGATCGACGAATATGAGACCACCCTCACAGGGAAACCCTTCACACAATCCGTGAAGGTCGAGAGCGAGCTATACGCCTACCGCATCACGCTGACCGCCATCGATGTTCCCCGCAGCCCATACAAGAACACGATCGCCACCGTGCCAGGCATCATCGAGGCGGAGAACTTCGACGAGTCAGGTCAGTCCATCTCATATTACGACATCGACGACAAGAACAACGGAGGAGAATACCGTGATGAATGCGTGGATATCGTCACGGCAGATGGGGAAGGATACGCCATCGGATACACGCAAAAAGGAGAATGGGTGGAATATACCATCCAAGTGGAGGAAACAGACGACTACGACATCACCGCCCGCGTCTCCGACGCATGGGAACTGGACGGGTTCCATCTTTATGTCGACGGAAAGGGAATCACCGAAGCCTACACGATTCCAGCGACCTGCGACGATTGGAGCCAATACGAGGAAATAGGCGTTTCCACCGCACATCTGACCCAAGGGAAGCACATCCTGAGACTGCAGATCGAGGGAAGCTACGTGAACCTCGATTGGCTGAAGTTCGAACCAAGCCAAAAAACTAAAATAACGGAGGTGCTGGCCTTTGCGGAGAGGTTCTCCCTAAAAGATACACAGTTCTATGACCTGCAAGGAAATAAAATAGCCACAGAGAGACTGCAACCCAACATGCTCTACATCGCCGTGCAGACAGGGCAAAGCAAGTTAATTCTTATAAAACAATAGTCTATGAACCAACGAGAAATCATGTATAACGTAGTGAAGGCATTGCCCTATGTCACCATTTTATTCATATCGAGCACCCTTCTTTTCCTCATCACCACAGAAAAGAGTAGCGGACATTGCTTACCACCGTGCTTCTTCTACATTCCCTTCTTGTTCTGTATCTCACCCATATTCTTGTTCCTGCTGAAGAAATATCCCTATATATCAGGGATTGTCTGGGGCATTATAGTACCCATATTCGCCTTTCTTTCATCAAACTACAATAAAGAACCCTGGGTTGTGGTTCCTATTATTCTGTTCCCTTTTGGAGTATGGGCCTTCACAAAATATTACCATAAAAAAATGTACGATGAAATGGAGAATAATCGGCAGGCTCTGAAAGTATCATTAACTCTCTTTTTTATAATATTGGCCATTGCAATAATATCCACAGTGATCTTTTTTAGCGTGATATAGACATTGTCCTATGCCACATCAACACTCATCCCATTTAGGATACTTCTTACAATCAAAAAGTAAAATAGCGGAAATACCACTAATCCTTCACAATTGTTCCCTTTTAGGAAATAACATATTATCTTTGTGGAACAAAATATAAACCGATAAAAAGGAGGTATTGAAATGTCAGTACACAGTGAAATCAAGAAAGTGACCACGAAAGTCCTCGCAGACATGAAAGCCCGTGGCGAGAAAATCTCCATGTTGACCGCCTATGACTACTCCATGGCGAGCGTCATCGACCAAGCCGGTATGGACATCATCTTAGTCGGCGACTCCGCATCCAACGTGATGGCAGGCAACGCCACCACATTGCCCATCACATTAGACCAGATCATCTATCATGCGCAGTGCGTGGTACGAGGCGCGAAACGAGCCTTCGTGGTGGTCGACATGCCTTTCGGCACCACGGAAGTAGGCAAGGAAGAGGCGGTGAAATCAGCGATCAGGATCATGAAAGAGAGTGGGGCGGACGCTGTGAAGATCGAGGGAGGCGAAGAGCTCATCGATTCCATCCGCGCCATCATAGCAGGAGGCATACCCGTCATGGGACACCTTGGCCTCATGCCACAATCCATCAACCAATACGGCTCCTACGCCCTGCGCGCCAATGACGACGCGGAGGCACAGAAGCTCATCAACGACGCCCTGTTGCTCGAGAAAGCGGGATGTTGCTCCCTCGTCCTCGAGAAGATACCTGCGGCGCTCGCCAAGAAGGTGGCCTCACAGCTCCATATACCAGTCATCGGTATCGGCGCCGGCAACGGAGTGGACGGACAAGTGCTCGTCATGCACGATATGCTGGGCATCAACAAAGGTTTCTCGCCTAAGTTCCTCCGCCGCTACGCCAACCTCTTCGACGTGATGACGGAAGCTTTGCAACACTACATCTCTGATGTGAAATCGGGAGACTTCCCGAACGAGAACGAATCCTATTGATTCATAGGCACATAAAAACATACGACAGAAAAAAGGGGAATCTTCACAGACTCCCCTTTTCTACTTTATTTAACCTAAACCATAACTAAGAAAATATAATATGTTTATGCATTTGTAAAGTTCCCATATTTTTATGATATTTGAAAGTGCAAAACGAAAAAAATATGGGTGTAATCAAAAAAAATGTTAACATACTGAAGATATTCACACAAAAACCGGACTTGAAGGGTTGGAAAGGGGTCCTGAAATATGTGTTGAAGCGCGTATTGCTCATTTTTTTCGCATCCAGCATCTTCATGACCCTCCTGTATCGTTTCGTGCCCGTGCCCATCACACCGCTCATGCTGATACGCTCCATGGAACAGCTGACAGACGGGAAGGTCGTCCAACTCAAGAAGCAATGGGTACCCATCGAGAAGATATCCCCCGAGATGGTCAATGCGGTCGTCGCCTCCGAGGACAACCTCTTCATGAGCCATTGGGGCTTCGACTTCGACGCCATCTCCAAGGCCAAGAAGATGAACGAGAAAGGGAAGAAGGTATACGGAGCGAGCACCATCTCGCAACAGACCGCCAAGAACGTCTTCCTATGGCCCAGCCGCACATGGGTGAGGAAAGGACTGGAATGCTACTTCACCGTGCTGATCGAACTCTTCTGGACCAAGGAGCGCATCATGGAAGTCTACCTGAACGTGGCGGAGACAGGCAACGGCATCTACGGCGTCGAGGCAGCCAGCAAGCACTACTACCAAAAAAGCGCCAACAAGCTAACCCAAGAGCAAGCCGCCCTCATCGCGGCGTCACTGCCTGCACCCCGCAGGTACAACCCAGCCAACCCCACCGCATACATACGCAGCAGGCAACAAAAAATCCTCCGCCTGATGAAACAGATCGGACCCGTAAAGCTGAAAAAAAACGATAAAAAGGAGAAAACGAAGGAATCATCCCCAAAAACAACAAAGCCGAAAAGCACAAAAAACAAGAAAAAAACGAGTGCGAAGGGGAAGTGAGACCAACGGTGAAATCGATGTGTAATGATAAAAATATGCCTGTCCAAATTATCCGATGATCAAGACACATTTGTCGGCTCATCAGGAGTTATATGCCATACGACCATTCATCAATTAAAACAAATAATGTTAAATAATTTTAGATGAAATTTTTTACACATACATAAATAATCAATAAATTTGCGCCTGTTTATTTCTAATGGACCCTTTAAGGAATATAATTATGTTGTTTATTGAATAATAAATCTTATGTTATGATTAAAAAATTACTAACTCTTATCCTATTGCAATGCGCCATCAGTATCGCATTCGCAGCCAACTATCTGACTTTCACCGCCGAAGAGGCAGGGTCGAAGTTCGGAATTCTCAATAGCGAGGACAATGAGCCTGACGTGCAGTATTCGCTAGACGATGGAAAAACGTGGATAGTCCTACATCCGAAAGAGCGTGTAGAACTGAAAAACATCGGAGACAAGGCATTGCTAAAGGGCAACAACCCCGATGGATTCAGCACTGCCTTTGAACAAGACGGTGAATATTATTACGATTTCACCCAGTTTATAATGACTGGCAAGATCGCTGCAAGCGGAAGTGTGATGAGTCTGGTAGACGGAGAGGGAACCTCTACCACTATTCCTTCCAATGGTTGTTTTTACAGATTATTCAACACCTGTATAGCTTTAACCAAGGCTCCCGAGTTGCCAGCCACGACATTGAGGAACCAATGTTATCAGGAGATGTTCTATGATTGCACGAGCCTCACACAAGCTCCTGAATTGCCGGCGACAACGTTGTTCCCAGGATGTTATATGTTTATGTTCTATTTCTGTGAGAATTTGATAGAATCCCCATATTTGCCAGCTACTAAATTCTTCAAGGATTATAGTGGAGACGCATCCAGATTCTTGCCATGTTATGGAGGCATGTTCGGGAAATGTAGATCTTTAAAGAAAATATCGGTGAACATCCCGGATTGGGGAGAAGATTATGAAGTCAGAGAAGGTGTATTCGACTCGAATACCAGCGGTTGGGTCACTGATGTAAACACCCAAGGAGGCATATTTGTCTGTCCTGAGTCGTTGCCTCTCGAATATGGAGTGGATCGAATCCCCCAGACATGGATAGTGAAATCCTTAAAGGATGAGTATGCTAATTATCTGACATTCACCGCAGAGGAGGATAACTCTACGTTTGGTGTTGAAAGCCATGGTGAAAATACCCCTAACCTACAGTACTCCTTGGATGGAGGAAAGACATGGATCGATCTGAAAGCGGAAAGCGCGATCACATTGAAGAGCAAGGGAGACCAAGCGTTGATCAGGGGAACAAATCCTGATGGATTCTCTATAGCAGAAAGTCTATATACAAAATTCACGATGACCGGTAAGATAGCGGCGAGCGGAAGCGTGATGAGCCTGATTGATGGATCCGGAGAGACCACCGAGATCCCGAATGGTTTTTGCTTCACCCATTTGTTCGAGGATTGCGCAAGCCTTATCCAAGCTCCTGCATTGCCAGCGAAGAGGTTGACGAACAACTGCTATGAGTATATGTTCAGCGGTTGTACAAACCTTGCCCAAGCACCTGAATTGCCAGCCAAGGCATTGGCGGCAGAATGTTACGAGGGAATGTTCATCAGATGCTCAAAAATCATAGTCGCACCGGAGTTGCCTGCCACGACGTTGGCTGATTATTGTTATTATAATATGTTTGCGGCTTGCAAGGGTATCATTAATGCGCCTGCATTGCCAGCCAAGACATTAGCCGATCATTGCTATTACAACATGTTCTCAGGTTGCACATTCACGAAAGCACCTGAGTTGCCAGCCACCACATTGGTTGACGGTTGCTACAGCGGAATGTTCTCGGGTTGCGAGAATCTGAGTCAAATTAAAGTGAACTTTACAGAATGGAATGAAACCTCAACGTCTGAGTGGGTATATGGAGTGGCTCCTATCGGTTATTTCATTTGCCCGAAGGCACTTGCCGAGGAAACTGGAGTAAATAGAATTCCTAAAGGATGGATATTGAAGCATCATATCAATTACCTGACATTCACGGCAGAGGAGGATAGCGTCACGTTTGGTATTGAAAACCACGGAGATAATATCCCTGACCTACAGTACTCTTTGGATGGAGGAGAGACATGGTTCGATTTGAAAGCGGATACCGCAATCACATTGGCAAGCAAGGGAGACCAGGCGCTGCTTAGGGGAACCAATCCAGAAGGATTCTCTAAAGCATACTATCTATACACAAGATTCTTGATGACCGGTAAGATCGCGGCCAGCGGAAGCGTGATGAGCTTGATTGATGGATCAGGAGAGACCACCGCCATCCCGAACGATTTTTGCTTCACCCATTTGTTCGAGTTTTGCACGGGTCTGACCCATGCACCTGAATTGCCTGCCCAAAAGATGACAAGCAATTGCTATGAATATATGTTCAGCGATTGTACAAGCCTTGTCGAAGCACCAGCATTGCCAGCCAAGACATTGGCAGCCGAGTGTTACAAGGGAATGTTCATCAGATGCCCGAAAATCAGAGTCGCACCGGAATTGCCTGCCACAACGTTGGCTGATTATTGCTATTCTCAGATGTTCGGTGGATGCGATGGAATCATTAAAGCCCCAGAATTGCCAGCCACTACATTAGCCGATTATTGCTATTATAAAATGTTCGGAGGGTGCACATTCACGAAAGCCCCAGAGTTGCCAGCCACCACTTTGGCTGAGGGTTGCTACGATGGAATGTTCATAAATTGCGAGAATCTGATGCAGATAAAAGTGAACTTTACAGAATGGAATGAAACCTCAACGGCTGAGTGGGTATATGGAGTGGCTCCTATCGGTTATTTTATTTGCCCGAAAGCACTTGCCGAGGAAACAGGATCAGATAGAATACCAAAAGGTTGGATATTGAAATATATAGAGGATATGACTCCTAACTATCTGACCTTCACTGCGGAAGAGGAATCATCCACTTTTGCTATACTTAATGAAGGCTCTGAGGCTGGATTAAGAAATTACAACCCTGACATACAGTATTCTATAGACGGAGGAAAAACGTGGATTAATCTGACGGAGGAGGCGACGGTCACACTGAAGAAAAAGGGTGATAAAGCGTTGCTGAGGGGTTACAATCCAGAAGGATTGTCGGAATCCGACAATTATATAAAGTTTATAATGACAGGTAAGATAGCGGCCAGCGGAAGCGTGATGAGTCTGATTGATGAGCGAGGAAAATCCACCGTCATTCCGAACGCATATGGCTTCTGCCATTTGTTCGAAAAATGTACAAGTCTGACACAAGCTCCTGAATTGCCTGCCACGACATTGTCTGAATACTGTTATTACAATATGTTTAAATGTTGCTCGAATCTAGAAAAAGCTCCTGAGTTACCAGCGACAACTTTAGCGGCATCTTGTTACAATGGCATGTTCTACGGCTGCTCGAATTTAACACAAGCACCAGAATTGCCAGCTACGACGTTGACAGACAAATGTTATACTGGCATGTTTGATGGATGTAAAAGTTTGACAGAAGCCCCTAAGTTGCCAGCCACCACATTGGCATATCGTTGTTATTTCGATATGTTCGCAAGTTGCACAAGTTTGGCTCAAGCTCCTACATTGCCTGCCACGACAATGGCTAAAGAGTGTTATTTTGGAATGTTTTATGGTTGTACAAATCTAACGCAGGCACCTGAACTGCCAGCTACGGCATTGGCAGAAGCTTGTTATTGTCAGATGTTCTATTATTGTAAAAACCTCACACAAGCGCCAATGTTGCCAGCCACAACGTTGGCTGGAAGTTGTTACAGAGGAATGTTTGAAGGTTGTACAAGCATCACACAAGCACCAGAGTTGCCAGCCACAACATTACCAGAAGGATGCTATAGAGAAATGTTCAGGAATTGCTCGAATCTGACAGGAGCCCCAGAATTGCCAGCTAAGGAATTTATTGCAAATGATTGCTATATAAATCTGTTTACTGGTTGTAAAAAATTATCCCAAATCGAAGTGGGTCTTACGCAATGGGATTGGTATAGTACGACTGATTGGGTGAAAAACGTTGCCCCAACAGGCACCTTTATCTGTTCAAAAGAACTGGAACTTGAATACGGAGTCGATAGAATCCCTGTAGGTTGGAGAGTGGAATATATAGAGGATATTATCGATGATTGCGTCGATCTTTCCGAATACACAACAGCATATTCCGGTGGAGTAAACTACAGCGGCAATCGCGTATTGGAGGTTCTTGACAATGGCTATACCGCAGAGATAGGTACATTCATCCTTGGAGAAGGCGAAGGAAACATAACGGTGTTCGGAGGAAAGGCCGACTGCGCTTTCAAGGCAAGTTGGGGCGATACTCGTGCCGATGGTTTCATAGCTGGCGTGGGCTATCATGATAGTACCGCATCTAAGAAATACACAGATTTAGGCAACATCTATGCTGTCTACAACTACACAAAGAGCGGAACAGCTGGAGGCTATTCTTACATCGGCATTCACGGATGGATGAAGAATCCTTTGATTGAGTACTATATTTTGGAAGACTCTTTCAATCCAGAATTAGGCTCTATTTACGGTTGTACAGAAAAAGGAACATATACGGTGGATGGCGTCACATACAAATTGATGGTCGGACAGAGAGCCAACGCTACCTCAATCGAAGGGGAAGTAAATGTCCAACAAATTTTTGCTGTCCGTTCTTCCTTGCAGACATGTGGTGCCATCAATGTGACAGAGCATTTCAAGAACTGGGAGGATCTGGGATTGGAATTGGGTAACATCTACGATTGTAAGCTTAGTTGTGACGTAAGTGGGGGAACTGGTTCTATCGAATACACTTGCGCAAGTATGTCTTGGAAAGGACATAGGAGCTCTCTTGGCGATTTGAGTTGTAGTTTTGTTGAATCAACAAATGTAAGCACAACTACTGCAAGTGGCGTAACCGTATGGACAAGCGACTATACGATCTACGTTTGTGGTGCGGAGGGCGCTGTTTCCCTCTATGACTTGGACGGAAGATTCATCTCAACCTCCATCGCCACCTCGGATATCCACACCCTGACGGCACCTGCCAAAGGCATCTATCTCGTCAGAACCAACGGTGAGACCTTCACCACTGTAGTGAAGTAAACCGACCGTTCGATTCGGCGATAATCGCTTGAACCCTGGAAGCGTGAAACGATTTAGGTTTCACGCTTCCGGGGTTCTTTTTTAATAATAAAGACCCGCCACAATTGTCGGCGCCATCTATTGCACGAATGAAAAAAATGTTTATATTTGTATGAACAAGTTTTACTTTTAAATCAGTGCTTATGTTGAAACGTATTCTAATACCATGTTTGGCAACTTTGATGATGGCTTGCGGAAATTCGAACACGAACGACCAAGCGGGCAAAGATGCGAAGGAGAGTGAAGGAAAGAGTGTAGAGAGTAAGGAACCCAAGAAAGTGTCAGGCATCGGCGTGATTACGGAGGATGCGCTGAATGCGGAGATCCTTCCGCCGATGGAGTATCCGGCCAACTCCCCTGTAGGCAAATGGGGCAAGCTGAAGGTCGCCCCTAACGAAAAGGGCGTGCGCGTGCTCTGCGACGAAAAGGGCAATCCTGTCCAACTGAAGGGCATGAGCTCGCACGGACTGCAATGGGCAGGTGTGGCGGACATCACAGAAGAGAACATCAAGGCATTACGCAACGACTGGAACTGCTCCGTCTTCCGTATCGTCTTCTACGTGGACGAGGAGGGCGGATACGCATACAATGAGACCCACCGCTCCCGTCACCTCGAAAATGCGGTGAAATGGTGCGGAGAGAACGGTATGTACCTTCTGATCGACTGGCACGTGCACAACCCGGGCAACCCGGAGGCTAAGCAGTACCGCAAGCACCCATCGTCGGGCATCGACTTGGCGGGCGACTTCTTCACCTACTGCGCACGTCGTTTCCAGAACCAGAAACATATAATCTACGAGCTCTGCAACGAACCGAACCCTCGTAACGGCGCCACAACCTGGCCTAACCACATCAAGCCATACTGCGAGGATATGCTGAAGATCATCCGTTCCTACGACAAGGACGTCATCTGTATCTGCGGTACGCCTAACTGGAGCCAGGACGCCCACGTGGTCATCGGCAACGAGCCTCAGGACGAGAACGGTAACGTCTACGACAACCTGATGTACTCCTTCCACTTCTACTCAGCTTCCCACTACGACGGCATAGACAAAGATTCCCCATACAGAGGACATGACTACATGAAACCGTTGCGTGAGGGAGATTCCGCTTCCCATACGCCTTGTATTTTGGCTACTTTGCCTATCTTTGTGACAGAATTCGGAACGACTGACGCAAGCGGTTGGAACAACTTCAGACCTGACATCACAGACCGTTGGTTGAAGATCCTGGACGGTGACAACCTCGGCGGACAAAAAGTCAGCTGGTGCAATTGGAGCTTCAGCGCGGAGGGTGGTGCGAGCGCAACCCTGAAGTGGAACGAGGGTAACCTCCTGATCTGCGACAAACGTATCCTTACGGAGTCGGGCCAATACATTTACAAGAAACTACATGAAAAATAAAAGAGTTATATCAGAGGCATTCGCGATCTTCTTTCTATTATTCACCTTCCTCTCTGACGCTACCGCACAGAAAAAGAGGGAAATGCGCGGCGCTTGGGTGGCGACGGTCGCCAACATAGACTGGCCGACGGACAAAACAGCTCCCGCCGAAATGCAGAAAGAGGAATTGGTTAAAATGATCGATTCGCTGCACCACTGCGGTGTCAACGCTATCATGTTCCAAGTGAGACCTACCGCCGATGCCCTGTATAAGTCTAAGATAGAACCGTGGTCGGAATGGTTGACGGGGGAGCAAGGAAAAGCCCCGTCAACCGACTTCGACCCCCTGCAGGTGGCCGTGGAGGAGTGCCACAAACGGTGCATGGAACTGCACGCTTGGATCAATCCCTACCGTGTGACCAACACGCCGACCGCACAACTCGCCACCAACCATATCTACCACAAAAAGCCTGAATTATTCATCAACTACGGGGAGAAAATCTATTTCGACCCGGGAAAGGAAGAGACCGCGAAGTTCCTACTGAAAGTGCTCAAGGACATCGTCACACGCTACGACATCGACGGTCTGCACCTCGACGACTACTTCTATCCATACCCCATCAAAGGGAAGGAATTCCCCGACGAGGCCACCTTCCGCGCCAACAACCACGGATTCAAGGATAAAGGCGACTGGCGCCGCGACAACGTCAACCGTATCGTGAAACGCATCCATGAAATGTTGCTCGACACCAAGCCTTGGGTGCAGTTCGGCATCAGTCCGTTCGGCGTGTGGCGCAACAAATCGCAAGACCCGAAGGGTTCCAACACAAAGGCGGGATGCACCAACTACGACGACCTCTACGCCGACGTGCTATTGTGGGCGGACAAGGGATGGATCGACTACATCGCCCCACAATTATACTGGGAAGTGGGCAAGGCCGTGGCGGACTATGCGGTGTTGGCTCCTTGGTGGCGCGAGAACGTGAAGAACTGCAACCTCTACTTCGGACTCTACGCGTCGGGCCTCGCTGTGAACAAGACCAAAGCGTGGAAGACCCCGAACGAACTCGCCCGGCAGTTGCGTTTCAACGAGCAATGCGTTGATATTGAGGGCGTCATTTACTACAGCACCTGCTACTTCCTGCGCAACCCGCAAGGCCTGCTGGATAGCTTAAAGACAACGTACCAGCCTTACCTAGCCTTGCCACCTGCCCACGGAAAGGGAGCGGAGGCGTTCTTCCCTCTGAATGTGCGCATAGACTCGGACACGCTCCGCTGGAGCCCAGTCGTGGCGGAAGGGGGAGAAGCGATATCCTACTATGTGGTCTACGCCTTCGAAGACACGGAGATCTGCGACTTCGACAACCCAAAGAACATCTTGTGCTTGACCCCTGACGCAGAGGTCAACCTCTCTCAGTATAAACTCAACGACACGATCTATAACATAGTTGTCACGGCAGTGAACCGCTACGGAAACGAGTCCGAACCGGAAACCTTCCTGTATTGGAAGAAACAACCGCCAATGAAACAGACCATGATTAAAATATACGAATGATGAAGAAGGAAAAACCAGTCATACTGATCACCAACGACGATGGTTACCAATCGGACGGCATCACCAAGCTGTCGGAGGTGGCCCGCCAGCACGGAAAGGTGGTGATTGTGGCGCCAGACTGCCAACAGTCAGGGAAATCATGCGCCATCACCCATAGCGTACCCCTGAAGATGACCTTAGTCTCCGAAAGCGAAGAGATGACCGTCTACTCCTGCAACGGAACACCCGTGGACTGCGTGAAGCTCTCCCTCTACACCATCTTCAAGGAGAAACGCCCCGACCTGGTGATCTCAGGCATCAACCATGGGTCCAATTCCTCGGTGAATGCGGTCTATTCCGGAACGATCGGCGCCGCCATCGAGGGATGCGTCAACAACATATCCTCTATCGCCTTCTCCAGCGTGCAGTTCGCAGCCAAGCTGGACTTGGAAGATGCGTTGCCCATCATCTCACAGATGATCAGCGACGTGCTGAGCACACCGTTGCCGTTGGGCACCTTGCTGAACGTGAACTTCCCGGAGGGAGAGGTGAAGGAGATCCGCTTCTGCCGTGAAGCCAATGCCCGCTGGAGCGAGGAGTACATGCCCTACGACGCCGACGCGTACCTCTTGGCAGGAGAGTTCCACAACCGTGAACCGGAGGCGGAGGACACCGACGAATGGGCGCTTGCGCACCACATGGCATCCGTAGTGCCTATGCTCGTGGACCACACAGACTATAATTATCTAAACAAACTGAAATACAAATATGGCAAATAACAATTTAAACGAAGATTACTTGGACAAGGACCATTCCGACGAAGAGGAGGATGAGTTCGAGGAAGAAATGCTCGGCGAACACATGGTCGAGGAACATTTCGACGAGGACTGGATGGAAGAGAAGAAACCGAAACTGTCGTTCGACAACTTCTTCGTGGGGCTCTTCGGCGCCGTCCTGCTTTCCATCATCACCATCCGTCTGGTGACCTACTCCGAACTACCCGACGTGGGGCTGAAAGACCTCCTCAAGCAAGTCTATAACAGCGAGGGCTTCCAGACCATCATGATGACCGCCATGATTCCGAACCTCATATTATTCTTCATCCTCTACAAACTGGAGCGGTGGAAGACGAACTACGGTGTGGTGGTAGCCTCCCTATTGATCACAGCCTTCCTATTCCTGCACGTCGTATGAAGTACTTCATCATAGCGGGTGAGGCGTCGGGAGACCTGCACGCCTCCAATCTGATGGCCTCAATCAAGAAGAAAGATGCAGGGGCGGAGTTCTGTTTCCTTGGCGGTGACCTGATGTTGGCGCAAGGAGGAAAATTGGTGAAACATTACAAGGAGATGGCTTTCATGGGCATCATCACCGTGTTGCTCCATGCACGTACCGTCCTGGCGAACATCAAGCAGTGCAAGCAGGCTATCCTGGACTATGCACCAGACGTGCTGATTCTAGTCGATTATCCTAGCTTCAACCTGAAGATGGCGCAGTTCGTGAAGGAGAACATGCCTTCCGTCCCTGTGTATTACTACATTTCGCCTAAACTATGGGCTTGGAAGGAGTATCGCCTGAAATCCATCCGCAAATACGTGGACAAGGTCTTCTCCATCCTACCGTTCGAGGTGAAATGGTTCGGAGATAGAGGCTACACCGTCGAATACGTAGGCAATCCGTGCGTCGACGCGGTGGAGGCGAGGAAACACAAGGACGAATCCAGGGAAGAGTTCGAGGCACGCACCAAGGTAGGCGCACAACCCATCATCGCCCTGTTGGCGGGTAGCCGTGTGCAGGAGATCAAGAGTTCGCTCCCCATCATGCTGGAAGCCGCTTCACAATACAAGGACTACCAGATGGTCGTCGCAGGCGTGAAATCAATCGAACCGTCCGTATACGACCCCATCATAAAGAAACACAACGCTAAAATCATCTACGACGAAACGTACGAGCTGTTGCAGCAATCGGAGCTGGCCATCGTCTGCTCAGGCACCGCCACGTTGGAGACCGCCCTGTTGCGCGTGCCGCAGGTGGTTGTCTATATGATATCGGGAGGGTGGTTGGTACACCGTTTCCTGGAGCTCTTCATCCGTGTGCCCTACATCTCCCTGGTGAATCTGATCGCGGACAAATGGGTGGTGAAGGAGCTCGTTTCCGAGAATTTCACGGTCCAGAAAGTACGTGAGGAGATCGACAAACTACGTGCGGGGAACCACCGAGAACAGATGTTACGCGACTATGACGAACTCATCGAACTGTTAGGACACGAATCCGCCTCGGACAGAGCCGCCAATGCAATGTGGGAAGCAATCAACGAGAGGGTAGTGGCACATAAAAATGCATGAATTTCAACGATTTAGAAACGAATTGGAAACAAGGGAAAAGTGTGGAATTGTAAATAATCAATATAATCAAGTTATTTAACCAATTGACACAAAATAAGTGTGGCAAATAGAAATTTAAAGAATATAATTTGGAATTCAGAAGACGGTTTGCTATATTCGTATTGATGTGTGATGCAAGATTACAAATAAAGGGTCACAAATTGGAACGATGTAAGTTAAGTGTATATGATGTAATAACCATTTAGTGACTTTGGGTAATATATAAATTCAGTGTCATTAATTTTTTATTTGCATGCTAATGGTAAGTTGTAGTAAGTTGTTAAAACCAATTCAAGGTCTGTTAGCCTCTATGTCAAGGACGATTTCGACGGAGTCCAAATATTTGACGATAGAGACCTTTTCGGGAAAGAAGTTTTCTTTTTCGATCACAGACAATCCGATGATTTCGATTCGGAAGGGATGTTTGACGGTCGAGAGTTCAGACGACCGGTCATACAGAGTTGAGAATGTCAAGGGCTATCAGTTCTGTGAGAACAAGTCCTCCATTCCAGAGTTATTATCCGATGCCATCCGCATCATCTCCAGCAAGAGCAGATCCATCCAGTTGACCGGCGTACCACCGTCCTGCGAGATCGCCATCAGTTCGGAGAACGGAAGCCTCCGCGACAGCATTCACTCCGACAATCAGGGGAATGCCTGGATATGCGACAGGTTCTCAGCCGGCACATACGTGATCACGGTCGACAACAAATCTTTTCATCTCATAAAAAAATAATATAAGGAAGTTGCCTATGGGTATATTTTTACGCTAACCTTAATAAACTACATATAATAAATTTCAGGTATCCCCTGATTCCTATTTCGATAGGGATATACTTTGATGCGTTCGATGTGAATGTGAAGTTGTCCATTGAAATATACTCTCCGCATTGCAAAACGGAGAGGGAACCAAAGAACCTTTAGGCAAGCATATAGACGCTAGACACTAGACGTTAGGCATTAGACTTTGGTCTACGGACTTTAAGCTAAAGTCTAATGTCTATAGTCTAAGTACATACATCAGGACATCTAAGGTCTAAAAATCTAAAGCTAATCACTGATACAAATACCGTTTGATGCTCTTCTTAGCCGTCTTCTCAAACGGTTCAGCCATTATCTCCACGGAACTAAGATACTCATACGAAGCGAGATTGCGGTTAACCTTTTTCCTCAGGGTCTCCATCATCTCCGCCAACGCCTTCGGATCAACATTCTCTCCTATAGTAGGGTAGCTCGGATAAACCAGCGCCACCAACTTCTTACCATCCCGCAAAACAACCAAACTATCTTCCACGATAGGATCGCTGTTCAGCTTCGCCTCAATCTCCTCCGGATAGACATTCTGTCCGGACGATGTGAGAAGCATATTCTTTGTTTTTCCCTTTATGTAAAGATAACCGTCGGAATCAAATAGACCCACATCACCGGTCTTGAACCAACCATCCTCCGTGAAGACCTGCTTTGTGGCCTCCTCATCACGATAATAGCCCTTCATCAAATTCAGACCCTTCACCAGAATTTCACCTGGCACGGATGTAGGATTGGAGGAATCAATCCTCACAGAGACATTCGGAATAACCTTTCCCACGGAATACGACCTATAATGATGGTAGTCCGCACTGATAAGAGGCGAGCACTCCGTCATTCCGTAACCCACAACATAAGGGAACTTGATCTTTTCGAAAAACGCCTCCACTTCATGGCTTAGTCCAGCTCCTCCAACGCCCAACTGCTTCATTTTTCCGCCAAACACATCAATCATCTTACGTTTCAAAACGGAACCCATAATATTGGAAATCAATGGAATGTGGAACAATATTCTTCTATAACGTTTGCTGAAGTAAGGAACGACCGCCTTCTTGTAGGTGGTTTCGACAAATAGAGGAACCGTAGTGATCCAGTCTGGCTTCACCTCTTGTATCGCAGACATCAGCACCTTGATGCTTGGCACTTTGTTCAAATAGACAATGACCAACCCGTTCATGATCGGCAAGAACAGATCGTACATCAACGCATACGTGTGGGCGAGCGGGAGGAAAGAAATGACCTTATCACCCTTTTCACCCATATCCTGCAAGAAATCCAAGACGCAAGCGAAGCCCTCACCCGTCAGCATAACACCCTTCGTGAATCCAGAAGTACCTGAGGTATAGATGATTACGGCGACCTCCTTGTCATCCTTATCCGTAAAATTTATATCCTCCCTGCTTAAACCATTCGGGTATGTCTCCTTGTAGATGGTTTGGATTTCACTCATATCAACAGCCTGTTTCCCTGGAGTCAATAGACGAATGGACTCTAAGTCTGACAAAGAGAGAACATACTCCAAGCCCGACAAACGCTCCTTGTTGAGCCGTTCCAAATTGGATTCGGTAATAAATAATATCTTAGACTCCGAATGAATGATTATCTCCTCAATAACCTCCGGGTGGAAATCTTCTTGGATAGGAACCGCTACCGCCCCGTATGTGACGATCGACAATAAGGTCATGGACCAATCCTGCGAATTAGGTCCCACAATGGCTATCTTGTCCGTCTGCGTGATATCAAGCTTCTTAAATAGAATTTGCATCATGGCAATCCTTTGAGCAACATCTTTGTAGGCGTAAGTTCGTTTGCTCGCATGGTCAACCATACACAGATCTTCCCAATTCTTTTTGAAAGGCGACTCTAAATACTGAATAAAACGCTTTGACATAACCCAGAATCCTTATATTATTTGTAAAACATTATATCTTTGAGTAATAAAACAGCTAAGGATATGATTACAAAACAGTCTCAAAATAAACTGCATACATATCACAAAAATTCACGCAAAATTAATGAATTTTTTCCGTTGAATTATAACGTTTAAAGAAAAAACGCAAGAGAATCATTTGATATTATACAAAAAGAAAGAGAAAAAGATTCCTGCCAATAAAAGAACGCACAGGGGAAAACACGATTCAATGCCCGTAGTTCATTGCGCTTGACAATTATTTGAACACGTCAGACTAAGTTTCTTAGCACTTTTTGACTAGTTCTACCGCTAAAATGATTACCTTCGCGACCAAATCAATGGCTTAGATGGGAAAAGTACTTATCGACTTATCAATCCTAAAACACCTCAACTGCGGCTTGGGTCAAGTCGCATATAATTATGCGAAATATTATCAAGCACATGCGAAGGATCTCGATTACGAAGTCCATTTGTTGCTTCCCAAATCATTCGTCAACGCATTCGGTCCGGACGTGCACTACCACGTCAGCCGGGAGATATACAAAATCTTTCCCTCCCTGCTGCCGCGCTTCGACGTGTGGCACACCATCCACCAACTGGCCAGGCAGACGCCATCCCGTCGGTCGACCCGCAACATCCTGACCATCCATGATTTGAACTTCCTATACGAAAAGAAAGGGAAGACCAAGGAGAAATATATCCGCAAAATCACCAAAAGGATCAAACGAGCGGACAAAATCACCTGCATATCCAACTTCGCCAAGAACGACGTGGAGCAAAACTTCCCGATCGAGCATCCTATAGAAGTGATATACAACGGTGTGGAATTCATGTCTCCAACCGCAGAGAAGCAACCAAACCTGCCTTGCGCGGACGACAAGAAATTCCTCTTCACCATCGGACAACTATTGCCGAAGAAGAACTTCCATACCTTGTTGGACGTCATGAAGCTGATGCCGGAGTACAACCTCATCATAGCGGGGAAAAACAGCACCGAATACGCCAAGATGATACAGAAACGGATCAACGACGAGGGTATCACCAACGTGTTCCTCCTGGGCGAAATCCTCCATGCGGAAAAAGTGTGGCTCTACAACCACTGCGAGGCGTTTGTCTTCCCGTCACTGTTCGAAGGGTTCGGACTGCCTATCATCGAGGCCATGTTCTTCGGCAAGCCAGTCATCTCATCCGACAAGACATCCCTGAAGGAGATCGGTGCGGACCACGTCTTCTTTTGGGAGAATTTCGAGCCTGAACACATGGCGAAAAGGATACGGGAAGCTATCGAACAATTTAAAAACAACCCTTCGATGGCGCTCGACAACAAAGCCTACGCCGAATCCTTCTCATATGAGAAACACCTCGGCCGATACAATGAAATATTTCGTGAACTGATGGCGGGGAAATGATTTCCTTCGCCAATACTCCAGATGACACGCAAAGCGTCACCGAGAGGCAAATCGCTGACTGGATTTACCCCTGAAAAAATATTTTTGCCATTCGTAGAACTGATGCTTCTTTTTGGGAATACTCCTCTTCAGCTTATCCAATAACGGAGTGGCCTTCTCCCTAGCTAGATATTCGTCATAGAGTTGGATGTAACGCCGCAACTGCACGTCGACGTTCAGGTTCTGCAGAGCGAACTGCCGGAAAAATTCCCCGTCTTCCTTTTTGTACTTAGAAATCTCACGTAACAATGATTCGGCATCAAGAGGCGTGCGCGTATGTCTGTTCACGCAATTGTCCACCATCGCCTCGTTCACGTTTTCGGAGGAAAGGTAACCATAACCGCTCGTCTGCCCGTTGTAATCCCGCATATCGAACGACACGACCGCACGACCGCACGCCATTGCGTCGTAGAGAGACCGACCGATTCCGACGACCAGATCCGCCTTGTTCATCATCGACTCAACCTCCCACACATCGTCCAACCATTTATCCGCACGCAGGAACTCCACGTTCAGACTATCACAGCAGGACTTGACCATGGCATGCGCCCTCTCGGACTGACACAGTGACAGAACGGTCGTCAATCGCTCATGCAATGCGTTCACTGGTTTAAACCGCTCACAGTCAATACCATTCCATATCGTGGTAGTAGGGAACCCCAACGATTCGACATGCGCCTTCACCTCGTCAGACACACCCACCCAGATATCGGCGTAACGTGACGGCTGCTCAATCTCTGGAATAACACCATGGCAGGTTTGGAGCAGGACCCCCTTTCCGCATAGTTTGTCGGCTATCGGCTTGTGGTTCAGGAGCACCAGGTCATAACGCTTGCGAGACATGAAAGGAATGCCCATCGCCTCAATCCTGTCAGACACACAGCCCCGCTTGAAACAATAGTACTCCACATCATATCCTTGCCTTTTCAAGGATGTCGCCATCGCGAACGTAAAAGCCTCTGTACCACCTGTTCTTTCCAAATGTTGGGTGGCCAATAAAATATTCATAGAAGTAAGCCATAACAATATTCAACACAAAGTTACAACAAAAAAACAAATAACCGATCGATATGCACTGTCAGGGGAGGCATACGACGAAGGAAAAAACATCCCCAATAATTTTCCAATCCCCACCTTAATCTTTACCTTTGGCAAAAAAAAGGCATGAGGGACATAAATACACTGCTGATCTTCATATTCATCCTATTCTTCGGGATATGCCTTTTCGTCTATTTCAGGTCGAGCAACCGCTCCTACGAAAAGACCAAAGAGGGCAGGGTGGCGCGGGACATCATCGCGCTCTTCTCCATCGTGATGAAGATGAACGGAGTGGTGGACAAGGTGGAGCTGAACATCGCGAGGAAGTACTTCTTCCACCACTTCCACGGACACCTCATCTGGGCGGTCAACATGCTGAACGAACTGAACGGAAAGAAACTGAAGCGGTACATCGACTACTGCACGGACCTGCTAAACCTCCATGTACTGAAATACAACGACCGCCTTGAACTGCTCAATGTCCTCTTCGAGATCGGGTACACCTGCAACGGCATAGACGACAATAAAATCGAGCAGTTGCGCGGCATCGCCAAATACCTGCTCATACAGGATTGGGACCTCGCCTCGCTGGAATACAAGTACGAATGCGGGAAGTACAGCAACAGGGAGAAGCAACAACAGGCGCTCGAACAAGCCTACAAATACAAGATGGAGGTGGCCTACACCATCCTCGGACTGAAACCGGGCGATCCGCTCAGCGCAATCAAATCCGCCTACAGGGACTTGGCGAAGAAATACCACCCAGACCTTATCCCAGCTGAACTGGATGAGGAGATGAAGGAGATGTCCGCCACCCTCTTCCGACAAATCACCGAAGCTTATAATTACTTGAACGAAATATTCAATCCATCCAACAGATAGGGAAAAATGAAACACGAACTATTTTACCACATGCGGGGGAAAAGATACCCGACGCTTCCTGATATACTCATCACCCTATTCCATATAATCGGGATACTATACACCATCACAATGGTTGTTTGTGCAATAATGTCACAGGAGAAGTCATTATTTGCCCTTATCATCTTCCTTATCATGAGCCTCGTCCTTATCTACGCGTTCATAGATTATTGGAAGGGGCGCAAAAACACCAGAAAATACTATATGTTTGTGAGTCAAAGAGGCATTTTTATCCGCCAGGAAGACACGATGGATATACTATGGTCTGATATCGAGCGGATTACTATGAACCGGGGGGGCATGTACATTTACTGCAAGCCCAAGGAGAACGAGGAGGAGCAGAATACGGAGGAAGAAGGGAAACCCATTTACATCGACTTTGACGACTTCAAAATCGACAAGAAGGATCTATGCGTGGAGATGATGCGTTACAATCCGTCGCTGGAGCTGGAACATCCCGTTTGGGACTCGCCCCTCGACAACTTCTACCACACCAAGCACGATGTCCAGAACGCGAAGGACCTCAAATCCTTGGGCATATCGCAGGAAAAGATATCCCGCATCATACATTTGCCCGAGAAAGAGATTGAAAAGCTATGATATTTACTATTTAGCTATTTACGATTTACTATTTATCATTCACTATTTACTATTTAATTATTTGCGATTTACTATTTTCAAGACACGGAGAGCACAATCTTTAGGGATCCTCCTCTAAACGAAGCCGCCGTGAATTATTCATTGTAAATTTTCATAACCGTTTGAGAATTAAATATTTTTTGTAATTTCGCACCGTCTCGTCTTATGACTGATGTGAGAATATCGAAATATAGATTTCGACACGTAAAAATTAGAACAAAAGAGATGGTTACAGAAAATAATGCACTTCAACGGAACTACGGATTAGACAACCTAAAATTGTTACTGAGTATAATCATCGTAATTCTACATGTAATGGTCCCCTATACGAGGATAGGAATACCATGGTATTTTGAACCGGGATTGTCAGAAGAGACATTGTCGCTAAATCCAATCATAATATTCTCAAGGAACTGCGGCATGGCCATCTTCTTCATGATTTCGGGCTATTTCGTGCCTATCAGTTACGACAAACAAGGATTTAAAACATTCCTATGGAAAAAGACCAAACGTCTGCTGATTCCCGCATTCGCCGTATGGGCGATTTGCATACTCTGCACACCATACCCGATGTACCACATATGGTTCCTTCAATGGCTTTTCCTCTTCTGCCTGGCATACGCCCTTTTCAGACTAATCACAAAATGGCGCATAAAAGAGGGGAAGAAGCTAGAACTCACAATAACACTATTGGTAGGAATATTTCTAGTCATGTGTTTCTTCACCCTAATTATTCGTCAGAAATACTACATCAACCAATTTGTACTATTGTTCAACCTATTTAGTTTTGAACCAGCTAAAATGGCGCAATACGTCCTTGTGTTTTATTTCGGCGTATTGGCCCGTCGCTTTGATTGGTTCACTCCAAAATCAAAGAAATTAGTTGTCGAAGTTATCGTAGTGTTTATACTGACATACATAATAAAGGAGATACGTATCACCGAAGAAAATTATATCGGAAGCCGACTCGCCACCATATTGGAAACCAGCTTTTGCCTTTTCGAATCATTACTGATCATATGGATATTCAACATGTTTATAAACAAAAGCAACCATTTCGTTGAGTCAATCTCCGAGAATTCCATGGGTATCTATCTATTTCACCTGCCGATACTCTATTACGTGCAAACCTACACGAAGATGTGGGAGATTTACTTCCCCCTGAAATTAGTACTCATCATCGTCGTCGTCTCGGCAGCTGCTTTCCTAATAAGTTTTCTATTGCGGAAATTTAAGTTTTTCAGGAACTTCCTTTGATATAATTAACCCAAACACAATACGCCACAATCATTTGCGAATCAATTCGCATTGATAGGATGGCAAAGGAATTAAAGATAATGCTTCCATTCAAATAACAGAAAGATGAGAGACGCAAACACACTGACCGATAAATCAAGGAACTACGGATTGGACAATTTGAAATTAACAATTTGTCTGATTGTGGTCACTGTACATACCATGTTACCGTATACGCCACTAGACACACATTGGTATTTCACCCCATCGTTGCCAGGGGAGAGTCTTCCGAATAACATCCTAATCAATATAAATCAGTGGATTAGCATGCCCATTTTCTTTATCGTGGCAGGCTATTTCGTCCCGACGAGCTACGACAAGCAAGGATTCAAACTCTTTATTTGGAAAAAAACCAAACGTCTGTTGATACCCGCCTCTGTTATCATGGCATACAGCATGATTTTTATTCCAGAGCCAATGTACCATATTTGGTTCCTTCAGGAGCTCTTTCTCTTTTGCCTAGCATACGCACTTTTCAGGAAGTTGACACAACGGAGGATAAAGGAAGATTACCAGTTTGAGCTCTCGATACCCGTGCTGCTTGGCTGTTTCATGATCCTGTGCGCCGTCAACCTGTTCGTCAGGCATTTTTTCTATGTCAACCATTTCACTGTATTATTCAAAGTATTCTACTGCGAACCCGCCAGACTCGCCGAATATATCCTGACATTCCTTTTCGGTGTGATAGCCCGTCGGCTAGGCTGGTTTAAGAAGACTTCGAAACCGCTTATCATCGGAACAATCATCATACTCACAATTGACTGTGTCATGATGGCGTTATTTATCAATGAACACAACTATATCGGCAGCAGGCTTTTCACGATTCTGGAGGCTTGCTACGTAATCTTCGACGCATATATAACCATTTGGGTGTTCAATAAATACCTGAACAAAAGCGCCAGCTTCATCGCTTTGCTATCCGAGAATTCACTGGGCATATACATATTCCATGTGCCTTTACTCTACTACGTGCAGACCTACACGAAGACATGGGAAATCTACTTTCCCCTCAAGCTGACGCTGATCCTGCTCTTCGTCATCTGCACCTCCTTCCTAATGAGCTTTCTATTACGTAAGTCAAAATTCATCAGGCAATTCCTCTGATGACGCCCGACGGGCTCCCCGCCATGAGGTGGGGTAGACCCGAATTTTCAAGGAAGGGATGCGCCACAACGCATCCCCATAAGGTTTCATTGCCCTTACCGCAGTAACATTTCTTAACGCAAATCCCTCTATTTTGTTCGCCACGCATTTCTTTTTCTATATTTTTCTTGCTATTTTTACTCCCATCCATTTGGACCAATAATATACCAAGGAACAAAAAAACAAATCGATATGAGGAAATACATATTTTTAGCGACGACCTTATTCCTACTAGGCATATTCGCTCAAGGTTGCAGCAACAACAAGAATTCAGAGTCGGAGTCGATAGAGTTAAGCTATAATGACGAAGAAGAACCGGAACCTGAACCTGAACCTGCCGCATCATTTGGCGCGGACGACGAGGAGGGGAATTACGAAAGTGGATATAGCCAGAATAGAAGAGCATTGAGCGTCGCCAATGAAGTCGCCGAATCCCAATCGGAAAGTCCAACAAAGGGTCAGAACTACTCCGTGGATTATTCCAAGAACCTCCCTGTCGGCAGGAAATTGGAGAAGAAAGCCAGGATATGCATCCAATCATCCGACATCACCCGATGCAGGAAATTCACAGACAGCTTGTCCTCCCGATACGGAGCCTACGTGGAGAAAGAGCAATACGCCTCCGCCGGCACCCAATCATACAACATAAAACTGAGAGTCCCTTCCGCCTCCCTGGATTCGTTCCTATCCGGCATGCATGGAATAAACGGGACCATCACGGAGAAGAGCGTGTCGGTGAACGACCGCACAGCCGAATACCGTGACAACGAGTCGAGACGGAAGACCCAAGAGGCCATGCTGGAACGTTACCGCACAATGCTGAGGAACACCACCAACATCTCTGACATGCTGGAGGTGCAAAGCCGCATCGACCAAATACAGATGGAGACGGACCGTGTGCAGGGCAGGATGAACGTAATCGACCACAACGTCAGCTACAGTCTGGTGTACATCATCATCGATCAAGAAAGGAAGGAAGAACCAATTCAGACCGTAGAGGAGGAGAAACCAAGCTTCTGGAAGGATATGGGCGAAGCATTCTGCACAGGATGGGATATTATAAAAGCCATCGTATTAGGCATCATCACCATCTGGCCATTGTGGATCCTCGTCGGAGTCATCGTCTATATCTGGAGGAAAAAGAGGAAGAACAAACCTATCCAGGACCAAAAGAAGCTCTTCTAATGATTAAAAGACCATGTGGTACACTTACTTGATACCTCCCGTTGTGGGAGCCATAATCGGCTTTTTCACGAATGAACTAGCCCTTATGATGCTATTCCGTCCGCACAAGCCCAAATATCTTTTCGGACATAAGATACCCTTCACGCCAGGCATCATACCCAAGGAGAAGAGCCGCATCGCGACCGCCATCGGTGAGACCGTGAGCAACCACTTGGTGAACAAAGACACGCTCTCCAAAACCCTCCTGTCGGACGATATGATAGCGAAGATCGAGACGGGCATCGACGACTACGTGGCGGAGCTGAAGGAGAAGAAGGAGAATCTACGCGACTATATCACGCAGTACCTTCCTAGCGACGACCTCGACACGGTGGTCAGGAAGGTCACCGAAGAGTTCTCCGGCAGGATAGGGGGGAAGATCGAGGAGAACAACCTCAGCCAAGGCATCTCGCACAAGGTGGTGGAATACGCCATGCAACAGACAGGGAAAGGATTCCTCGGGTTCCTACAGGCAGATAAGCTGGTGGGCAAACTATCCGACCCAATCGAGAAGGCGCTGAGCAAACACCTCGACAATATCCTCAAGGAAAATGCGGGGGAGATCGTGTCGAAACTGGTGGACCATGAAATCACCGCATACCTGGACACGCCTGTCTGCGAATTCATCCAAAACAAGGATAATATCGTGGAGAAGGTGAAAGGAATAGCCATCAACAGCTACAAAACCATCATAACGGAGCAACTGCCCACCATGATGGACTCCATCGACATAAAGAAAATCGTGGAGGACCGCATCAACGGCATGGACATGTCCGACACGGAGAAAATCACATATTCCGTACTGAATAAGGAACTAAAAGCTATCGTTTGGTTGGGAGCATTGCTAGGCGGCATCATCGGTCTAGCCAACATCATCATCCTATAGATTTTTTCAGGGCAATTGCGGAAAGACAGGGATTCGAACCCTGGGAACAGTTACCCGCTCACCGCATTTCGAGTGCGGCCCGATCGACCACTCCGGCATCTTTCCTTTATATTTGATTTAAGTATGCCCTTAAAATAAAAAATCCGAAGCACTCTTCGGATTACGCGGAGAGAGAGGGATTCGAACCCCCGGTACCTCTCGGTACGGCGGTTTTCAAGACCGCTGTAATCGACCACTCTACCATCTCTCCAAATCTTCTAAACTCACTCGCCTCCGCAAGTTCTTCGTCTTTGTTTTGTGACCCAGCAGGGGATCGAACCCTGGACCCACAGATTAAGAGTCTGTTGCTCTACCAGCTGAGCTACTGAGTCATTGTCCTTTCGTTTTGACGTTGCAAAAGTAGTGCTTTTGCTATGTTCCACCAAATTTTTGGAGCACTTTTTTTCGCCTTTTTTTCAAATTATTTTTGGAAGCATTCTATTTTTTTCATTATCAACGAAATAAGAAAATCGGGCAAATGCTTGCAGAAGGGCAAAAACAGATAATTGATGAGTCCGGGGATGTACTGACGCCTCTTTTTGAACATTTTCGCGATCGCTTTCTTCGCCAATTTCTCCGGTGGAATGGATACGCCCAGGCGGACCGCCAGCCGACGAAGGTTCATGCTCAGGTTGTAGAGTCCCGTATCCACCGCTCCGGGACACACTGCGGTGACCCCCACGCCGAACGGATTCAGTTCGTACGACAGCGCGACGGAAAAGGAACGGAGATAGGCTTTGGTGGATTCATAGACGGAGATGCCAGGGAACATCATCCATGCGGAAAGGGAGGACATGTTCAGGATATACCCATGCTGCTCCCGCTTCATATCTTCGCCGAAGAGACGGCACAACTTGGTGACGGTCACAACATGAAGCTGCAGCATCACGTCGATGCGCCTCATGTCCGTGTTCGTGAGACTATTGAAGAAGAAGACACCCGCATCGTTCACTAGGATCTCCACCTTCTTCCCAGCCGATCGGCACATCCCGTACAACTCCTCCGCGGCCTCGCTCCTCGCCAAGTCCATACAAATCGACTCCACACCCACATGGTGGGTCTCCGCGATCTCCCGCGCCACCTCGCCAAGCTCCTTTTCCTGATTGCTCACGATGATCAGATCGTGACCCCTCCTCGCCAATTCGAAGGCGTATTGCACACCAATACCCGAACTGGCCCCTGTAACTAACGCTAACATTCCTATCGCCTCTCTCTTCTTTTAGTCAATCACAGATGGAACGGTTTATTCAACTCCTCCAATAACTCTTTGGTCACATCTGTACCGCTAAACGCCTTAAAGATGGATTGTATGGTATAAATCGGTCCCCAAGGAATTCCCCACCATCCAACAAATAGACTGATCAACAAGAATTTATAACCGTACTTTATCGCCGATTCATTTGATTTCAGGAAGTAGATGTCACTACTCCTCTTAAACGTCATAATCAATATGGATATCGCATAGGGGAAGACCACGAACTTGCCACCTAATTCAAGCTCCTTGTTTATCTCCTCGTTCGTTAAATTTTCTAATCCTTTGATTTTCATCGTAGTAAATTTTTATTAAACATTCGTCCCAAGAAAAAAACTCCAATCTCTCCATGGGAAATTAAACAAAGTTAATCATATTTACCAAAAAACACTCTCTATCCCTTAAAATCATTGGAAAATCCCGCAAAAAATCCATTTAGGCAAGGCGTCTATGAAATGGTAAATTGTAAATAGTTAAATCGTAAATAGCTAGATTGTAAATCGTAAATAGCTAAATAGTAAATACCAATGTCTTTTTTTGCCGTTACGGAACATTGCAACCCGGTTGCAGAACCCTCTTCCTACATTTGTACCGTAAACATAAAAACTCTATAAGATGAACGAAATACGGAAAGAAAAGATCAAAGACGCGTACCATGACTCCAAGAGCATCTACGACGATGTCCTGACGCAGGGAAACCTATTCGCCAAGGCTTATATACAATTCTTTTGGGGAGGCACGGACGACGTGGCGCTCGCCCATAAGTTGCTGTCATACATTCCGGAGGGTTTTTCCGGCACGATACTGGACGTCCCCTGCGGCACTGCGGTCTTCACCTCCAATAAATGGAAGGAGCTCAACGACTCGAAGATCATTTGTCTCGACTACAGCGATGACATGCTACGACAAGCGGGCCAACGGCTGGAAGGGGAGAGGCATATCCAACTTTGCCAAGGAGACGTGGGCGCACTCCCTTTCGAGAGCCAAAGCGTCGATATCGTCATGAGCATGAACGGATTCCACGCTTTCCCCGACAAACCGAGAGCCTTCGACGAGACCTGCCGGGTGCTGAAGGAAGGAGGAAAATTCATCGCCAGCTTCTACGTCCGTGGCAAATTACGACGGACAGACTGGGTCGTGAACCATGTACTGGCCCCGAAAGGTTGGTTTACACCGCCTTTCCAGACAGAAGAGGAAGTTCGGAGGATTCTAGAGGAGCGTTATTCGGAGGTGGAGATCCATACGGACAATGCGATACTCTGGTGCGTGTGCGGGAAGTGAGTCCACAGCGTGCTTCACCGCCCGCCGCAATAGTTCCACATCAGGATACCCTTAGGCGAGCCATCGATGAGCGCCTTGGCCTTCCGGAAGCCCTTGGAGGTGATCGTGACGCAACCCGAGCAGGAGGCGCCGTTCAACGGAAGGTGTTTGCGAGGGATAAGCGACTGGCCATCAAGGAAATAGGAATCATGGATTAACAAACCCCTGCGCAGGGCATTGCTGTTGGAGGGGTCCAATCCCACAATCACCCGGCTCCGTTTTTCCCCTAAAACCTTGCCATATTGGTTTTTCCGCACGGCGAACCTTCCCAAGGAGGAACAATTGCTCCCCAAATCATTGCTGAAGATAGGGGTGCTCTCCGTGTTGCCCTTCCCGGCGCCATGCATGCAAAAGTCCGCGAAATCAATCTCATCGGTCGCGAAGTTCCAGATGAAGAACCTAGGTGTACCCGACGGCAGGGAATAATCCACCAAGAAACAATGGCAGGTGTCGTAACCATTCCGTACCGCATAGGCTTTCAACGCATGCGCCTTCCCTTTCGCCGAGGCATAGACCGCACTCCCGCCACGGGGCGGAACCCGTTTGCATTGATGGATGATATAAAACACCCCCAGCACCAAGGCGAAGAGCGCCAAGCCACCCAATAGTATGCGAATGATGGAACGTTTCATCTATAAATATTACTAACCTTTACAAATGGGCTATTTAATTGCCTGTTCGTGAAGTACGAGGTAAAAAATCATCCTCCATATTTGGAAGCAATAGACTTAAACACAATGGCTTTCTCCAAAAACCAACTGTAAGCTTTTGCCCAACATTCACGCTTCATAGGATTAATATTTGTCGTAACGACAATAGAACAAGATTTCTCAGCCTCTCGCCATTCCACTTCGCTATTCAATAAGCCTGATATTGCATCTATTTGACTTTTAAACTGATCAATATCCTTGTTGTCATATATATAAATTCCAGCTCCAATACTCTGGTTTTGAGTATTTATTGTTAATCCAATACGATAGGCGGAACTCCCTATACTCAAATTGTACCAATAATGTGGGGATGCTTTACGTGTATGAAAATTGCGAGTAAAATCGCTATTGCCAGCCATCGCATCATTAAAGCCTGTCCAGAAATCTAATTTTAACAAGGCTATATTTGACAATCCATCTATTGATTTCATTGTCTTTGTCCATTCATTAGGCTTTTCCACAATATTGAAACGAGGGGCTTTCTCTGAATCACCAATCTGCCACAATTCTATCTCCAATAAGAAGAAACCAAGATTGTTATCTGTGTGCTGATTCAACCATTCTATTGCTTGCCTATGTTCGTCACGAGCCCGCTTCACCACCCAAACGATCACTTCGGCATCCTTACCAGACGCATAAGTAATTAGTTTTCCAAGATGGTCATGGTTTGTGTCTTCCAACTGATTCTCTATAATGACTTTACGGTCGGAACCAACTTCTTTTGCAAAAATATCCACACTGAAACTACCAACGGAAGACTCTCTTTCCTCTAATTCAAGGTCTATGCCTATCGTGTCACCTAACAACGCTAAATTTTCTTCCAACGCCAGCCACTTTGTGAAATCATTAGCTTCATGTGGCCATACCGATCTTAAGTCGGTAAATTTTATCATTTTGCCTAATTTATCCATAACACTTTCTTTTGAATGCATTTGTACCAATTGAATCAACGCAAGCTCAGATATATGCCTACACCTCCACAAAATTACATAAACGTCCTATATCTTATATTCATGACGAGAAAAAATCCAATATGACCCCATTAAAAAAACACATTACAGAATACAAACGACATAATACGATATACCAATATTGATGAATGAACTCATTAAAAAACGGAAAAACAAGATATTTATTTACCTTTGCAAAAATATTGTGAACAATTCTTGGAAAGACTAATATACAACCGATGAAAAAAATTCTTTTTCTATTATCGATTCCCGCCTTGTGCCTCTCGCTGCTGATAGGCTGCTCCTCCGTACAAGGTGTGAAAAACTTCTCGAATTGCCAATTCAACTATAAGGATGTCACGAATATCCATTTAGCCAGCATCGATGTCTCCCACATCCGCTCTCCCAAGGACCTGAGCTACGTCGATCTGCTCCAACTGATCCCAGCCTTCAAGGACAAGAGCCTCGGACTGAACATGAACGTGAACATCAACGTGACCAACCCCAACACTGAAGAGGCGAAGCTGGAAGGGGTGGACTACATCGTCTGGGTCGATGAGCGGGAGGTGCTCACAGGCAACATGGACAAGAAAATATCCATCAGCGCCAACCAAACGGAGGTGCTGTCGATCCCTGTCTCCGTCAACCTCCTGAATATGGCGACCTTCTCCACGATGGACGCATTGCTCGAGTTCGCCATCGGACTCGCCGCTGACAACCCAGACGCCAGTCGCATGAAAGTCTCCTTGAAACCCTACTTCAACGTAGGCAACAAGAAGGTTAAGACGCCTTTCTACATCACGGTTGGAGGGGATAAGATCATGCCTAAGAAAGATAAATAAACAACCCATCAAGACAATGACCGGAAGGCACACCATACTCCTGCTCCTCGCTTGGCTCCTGGCGCCGCAACTGAACGCCCAGGAGAAGAACTTCTCGTACAACAACATGGACAGTTGGGTACAGCGGGACATCAAGGAGAGCCGGCTCATCGGCGGGGAGACGAAAACCGTGTGGGAAGTGGGGGCGCCCGCTCACCTCACCAAGGCGGAGGCATGGAAACAGGGGGATTCTCCATGGGAGACCTCCAGCATATACGCCCACGTCATGGGCATCGACAAGGTCAGCAGCACCGTCTTCCCGGAGAAGCGAGGCGAAGGATACTGCGCACGCCTGGAGACCCGCCTGGAGGAAGTCTACGTCTTCGGTTTCATCCACGTCACGGCACTGGCCACCGGCAGTCTGTTCACCGGCCGTCTCATCGAACCCATACAGAGCATCAACGACCCGATGCAGAAGATGTCGCAGGGTGTTCCCTTCACCAAAAAACTGAAGGCAGTCAAATTCGACTACAAAGCCAAAACGGGCGGCAAACGCATCAAGGCGTCCGCCATGAGCAAGGTGGACGTGGAAGGGAAAAATGCGGCGGAAGTGAGCGTGTCCCTACAGAAACGATGGGAGGATAAGGATGGCAACATCAAGAGCAAACGCATCGCCACCGCCTATATCCGCATCACGGAAAGCACAAAGGATTGGGTCAACGGCTATACCCTCGACCTGCATTACGGGGACATCACCCGCCAACCTTTCTACAAAAATTACATGAAACTGAACTATGAGGGATATCCTCAATATGCGCTGAACTCCAAGGGGGAGATGCGCTTCGTGGACGAAATCGGCTGGGGCGACGAGAACGACGAGCCGACCCATATCGTGGTAAGGTTCGCCGCCGGATACGGGGGTGCTTACGTCGGTGCGGTGGGGGATTGCCTATGGATCGACAACGTGGAGTTTATCGAGAAGTGAGTCTACCGCCTATACCAAAGCCTTTCCCCAACCACCTCAAGCGGCCGTTCGACGTTGTTCACGTACAATGCGCCCGTTCCGAGTCCCTGCGGGATCTCTATGCCTAGAGTGGCCGCCCATTGGGCGATGGCGTTGAGCCCCACATTCGATTCGAGGGCGGAGGTGATCCAATAGCCGATGTTTCTTCGCTGAGCCAAAGAAATCCACTCCTCCGAGCCCCTTATGCCTCCATGCAAAGAGGGTTTCAGGATAATATATTGGGGACGTATCACATCCAACAGACGATTCTTCTCCTCCGTGTCGTTCACACCGATCAACTCCTCGTCCAATGCGATGGGCAAGGGCGTGCGGGCGCACAGACGGGCCATCTCATCCCACTGTCCCGCCATGATAGGCTGCTCGATGGAGTGGATGTCCAACGCGGCAAGGCGCTCCAGCCGTTCCATGGCCTCGGCGGGCTTGAACCCACCGTTCGCATCCACCCGCAAGGTAATGGTATCCTTGGAAAATCGTCCCCTGATCTTTTTCAGCAGATCCATCTCGTCCTCAAATCGTAACGAACCGATTTTCAGTTTAATGCAGGAAAATCCAGCCTTCAGTTTCTCCTCGATCCGTGCGGCCATCTCCTCATAGGTGCCCATCCATATCAACCCGTTGATCAGAATGCCGGACGTCCCTTCCGTGAAATCACTCTTCCACATCACGCCATCCTCCGAATTGAGGTCACGGAGCGCCGTCTCCAAGCCGAAGAGCATGGAAGGGTAATTCTTCAGCGCCTCATAATCGATCGTACCGTCGAACCGTTCGCAGAAGCCTTTCAGAACGGTCTCATAATCAGGCAAGTCATCACAGCTCAGCTTCACCAAAGGGGCACATTCGCCCCAACCGACCTTGCCGGGACGGTCCGTGTCGGTCATCTGCAGATACCAAACCTGATGGTCGGTATAGACCCCGCGGGAAGTGCCCGCAGGCTGCTTGAACACTAATGTTTTGGGAATAATGGTTACGTGATACAAGATGATTTTGAATTAAGAATTATGAATTATGAATTATGAAACGATAGTTCGACGTAGTCAATTTTGAATGGGGGGGCGTGGTTCGTCCTGTAGAGACGCAACATATTGCGTCTCTAACGTATCCCATACCTAACGCATTGCGTCTCTATGCCTCGCATCCCTAACATTCCATCAAGGGAATTTAGGGTAATCCTTGAAATTAGGCTTACGCTTCTCCAAGAAGGCCTTGCCGCCCTCCTGCGCCTCGTCCAGACAGTAGTAGAGCATGGTCATGTCGCCTGCGAACTCCTGCAGACCCGCCTCACCGTCCAGCTCGGCATTCAAGCCACGCTTGATCATGCGCAGGGCGAGAGGGGAGTGCTCCATCATCTTCTCCGACCAAGCCACGTATTCGTCCTCCAGCTGGTCGAAAGGCACCACCTTGTTGATCATACCCATCTCCAAAGCCTCCTGAGCGGTATATTGCTTGCAGAGGAACCATATCTCACGCGCCTTCTTCTGACCCACCAGACGAGCCAGGTAGGAGGAGCCGAAGCCAGCGTCGAAACTGCCCACCTTAGGACCCGTCTGACCGAACTTAGCGTTCTCCGAAGCGATCGTCAGGTCGCAGACCACCTGCAACACATTTCCGCCACCGATGGCGTAGCCGTTCACCGCGGCGATCACAGGCTTAGGCAAAGAGCGGATCTGCTTCTGCACATCCAAGACGGAAAGCCTAGGCACACCCTCCTCGTCGATATATCCGCCACGTCCCTTCACGTGCATGTCACCACCGCTGCAGAAGGCCATGTCGCCCGCACCCGTGAAGACCACCACCTGGATGCGCTGGTCCTCCCTGCAACGCAAGAGCGCGTCGCTCATCTCCGCCGTCGTGGTAGGCGTGAAAGCGTTTCTGTAACGAGGACGGTTAATCGTGATACGGGCGATGCCGTTATAAAAATCAAAAAGAATCTCCTTGTACTCCTTGATCGTTTCCCAATTTCTTGTCTGCATAATATCTATGGTCTATAATTTTAATTCATTCAAATTGACTATAAAAGTACTTGTGCGCCTGCTCATCCAACTGGGCGTCCGTGAAGACCTCCATCACACGAGGAGTCTCTCCTTTCCCTAGAAAAGCCTCCAAATCCTTCTGTAAATCGGCCTCGTCGAACACTGGGAAGTATTCACAACCGACCGACTCCACCCAGCCCTTGGCCGTGGCATGGTGCGTGGCCATCACATACTGGCGGGTACTCTCCGTGTCCGCCAAGCCCTTCAGGTTCCTGAATATCGCCCCGCCACCGTTGTTGAGGAGCAAGACGTGAAGATTCGAGGGCAATTGGTTGTTCCACAAAGCGTTCATATCGTAGAAGAAGCTCAAATCGCCTATGAGCAAAAAGACCTCTTGGGAAGGATCCGCCAAAGCGATCCCCACAGCGGAGGAGAGCGAACCGTCGATACCGTTCACCCCACGGTTGCAATAGACGGAGAGGCCCTCCGGCACATCCGCCAGCTGGGCGTAACGCACCGCCGAGCTGTTCGCCAACACCAAGACGGAAGGGCGGGGTAGTCTCGAACAGAAGTCCATGGCCACACTGATGGAAGAGAAAAGGGACGGAGCCTTCCGCTTCGACACCGTCGCGCGTTCCGCCTCCTCCCACCTCGTCAGGTACGACTGCCGCTCGGCAGACCCGCATTTCTCCAACGAGCCCAGGAATGTAGCCGCATCCGCCACCACCACATCCGTCAGACACTGGAACGTATCCGCCACGACACCCTCCGGGGAGATGCGCCAGCACACCTCCGGACGAACCGTCCGCAGCCATTGTTTCAGCCGTTTGGAGACCAGATGGCCACCCATATATATCACAAAATCAGGCGCCAAAGCCCTACGGTTGGCATCCGATAGTAGAGTCAGGTCAAAGTTCCGCATCAGGTTCTTTCCCCGCAGATTAGCGAGTGATTCGCACAAAACAGGGCAGTCCAGTTCAGACAACAAGGCGGAGAGACCTTCAGCGGTAGCGGTATCCAGCTGGCCGACAATCAGCAGAGGAGCCTTAGCCTCCCGCCAGGCACGGTTCAGCGCCTCACCATCCAATGCTCCCTTGCGCAAACGGATCACACGCTCCTCCGGCAAGTCCGTCGCCGAACAGTCGAAGAAAGGTTCCGTGATAGGCACATTGATATGGACAGGACCCTTAGCCCCTGCGGTGAGGGCGATCAGCGCCTCGTTAATCAGCCTATTATTGTACCATCGTTGCGTCTCGTCGGAAGGCTCGCACAAGTTCGCCTCGAAACGCACCAGCGTACCGAACACGCCAGTCTGCGGCAATGTCTGGCCATCCATCTGACCGATCCAAGCCTGCGGACGGTCCGCCGAGATCACCAGCAACGGGACCTGCTGGTAGTAAGCCTCCGAAACCGCAGAGGCCAGATTCAGCAATGCGGAGCCCGAAGTGACACAGACCGCCACCGCCGTGTTCTTGCGCTGGGCAATGCCCAAGGCGAAGAAACCGGCGCTCCGCTCGTCCGTCACCGCATGGCAGTTCATCCCGCCCAAGGCCGAGAACGTCTGCGCCAAAGGCATATTACGCGAGCCGGGGGAGATGACCACGTCATGGATACCATGGCGAAACATCAAGGCCGCAAGCTGTCGAATATTATACTTTACAGAATACATATCAATCGAAAAGAAGACGTTTCATGGTAGTCATTTTCTCCTCCGTCTCGTTCCATTCGGAGAGGAGGTCGGACGAGGCGAGGATGCCACCGCCGGCAAAGAACTGTGCCTCCGTATCAGACAAGCGCACGCAACGTATATTCACATAGAGGTGCGTCTTGCCGTTACCGTCCGTCCAGCCCAGGAAGCCGGAATAGTAGGAGCGGTCATACCCTTCGCTCTCCATGATGAAGCGCATGGACTCCTCCTTCGGAAGACCGCACACCGCCGGAGTAGGGTGGATGGCGGAGATGAATTCCGACCGGCGATCCTTATCCATGAAGAAGTAGAAGTCCGTCCGCAAGTGAGAGACATGTCCGGCCGAGACCGAATAAGGTCCCCACTCATCCTTCAACGTGCCGAAACAAGCGATGCGCTCACGGAGATAGTCCGCCACGATGCGCTGCTCCAGACGTTCCTTCTCGCCCCAGTCGGAGATCTTCACGGCATGTTCATCTTGGTTGCGCATAGTACCCGCTAAGGCCACCGTGCGGAATTGCGCGTCGTCACCCGTCAGAAGCAGTTCAGGCGAGGCGCCCAACCAATCGCCCGAAAGGGGTGAGTGGAAGAGATAGACCATCGCATCCGGGTATTCAGCGCACGCCTTGCGGAACAAGTCCAGACGATCCAACTGAGGGATGCCGCAATGCGAAGTACGCGACAAAACCAGCTTCTCGAAGCGCCTCTCGCGCACCGCCTCGACAAACTTATGGAAAGAGGAGCTATAAGCTTCATCCGGCAAAGACCTAGACCGCTTGGCTTCCGAAGAGACACGAATAGGCATCCCCTCCATTTCAAAAAAGTCCAAATTCTTCGATGGAATCGCCAAAATCGGATGATGATCCGTCGAGAAAGGGAACATCACAAACGAATCGTTCAAACGCACAAATGAAGAGGGAAGATGATCCAGAACGTCCAGACAGGAAGAGGAGATGACACACCCCCTCTTTTCGTTCGGCAAACGGAACAGCGCGTAATTTTCAGCCGTCCGCAATAAAATTCGTACCTCATTCAAAGTCATCTCAAAACACAAATTACCCCACAAAGATAGTCTATTTAAACAAAAATTGTGTTATCTTTGTTTGTGCAACCGTGAAAAACAAATGAGATGATTGTTTTTTCGCCAATGCGACTCTTTGTAGGACAAAAATGATGAGATGAAAAGACACCATATCATATGGATCTTGGTACCAATGTTGCTGGCTTGTATCTCGAAGAGCGACAAAGGTACGAGCTGCTCGGATTTGGAGAAAATCTTAGCGGAAGACACATTGCGGGTGGTCACGCTCTCACGCTCCACCTCATATTTCGACTACAAAGGGGAGGAGATGGGCTTTGAGTTCGAGCTGGCACAGAAGTTCGCCCAATCATTAGGAGTCAACCTAAAAGTGATCACAGCGAAAGACGAGCCGGAAATGATCAAAAAACTGATTGATAAAGAGGTGGATTTGGTCGCCTATCCAGTAATCATCTCCAACGAGAACAAAGAAAAAGTCACCTTCGTCGAACACACGTTCAACACATTCCAGGTGTTGGTGCAACGGAAAAAGAAAAATAAATACGAACAAATCAACGATGTGGTGGAGTTGATTGACAAGGAAGTGGTGGTGGTGGAAAACTCCAAATATCACAAAAGACTTATCAACCTAGACGATGAGATTGGCGGCGGAATCAATATCAATACAGTCTCCAACGAAGAGGATGAAGAGTCCCTCATCGAAAAAGTATCCCAAGGAGAGATTGACTACACGATTGCGGACGACAACATCGCCAAAGTGAACAAAACCTATTTCCGAAACATAGACATCGGACTGCGAACAAGCTTCACTCAACGGTCAGCATGGGTACTTCGCAAAAACTCCGACGAATTGGAAAGCACTGTGAATAAATGGTTTGAGGCCACGAACGGAGACTACACATGCCAATATCTCCACCATAAGTATTTTGAGCAGGAAAAGAAGTATTCCAAGGAGAAACCCAAGTACCTCAGCAAGGAAAAGATATCCGAATACGATCCATATTTCAAGAAATATTCGAAAGATTTGGAGTGGGACTGGAAATTGCTAGCATCAGTAGCGTACCAAGAGTCCCGGTTCAATCCTAACGCCAAATCATGGGCCGGAGCCATCGGATTGATGCAATTGATGCCTAGCACGGCGAAGAAACTCGGCACAGACAGTCTATCCATGCGGAAACCGGAGGTGAGCGTCAAAACAGCGGCCACTTACCTAAAAAGGGTGGACAACATCTTCAAATTCATAGAGGACAAAAGCGAGAGGACTAAATTTGTCCTGGCCAGCTACAACGCAGGCGTCGGGCACATCCGCGACGCGATGGCCTTAGCTGAGAAGAACGGTAAAAGCCCCAACCGATGGTCGGATGTGAAAATCTTTGTGTTACTGAAAGCCAAACCGGAATTCTTCAATGACCCAGTGGTCCGCCACGGATACCTGAGAGGCGAGGAAGTTTATAATTTTGTGGAAGAAATAATGGTGCGTTATCAAGAATATGTCGATGTGATTAATGATTGATTTACTGCCTATTAGATAGGATTTAGATGAAATGAGTGATTTGATTTTTTACAGCATGGCCACAGGAAGCAGTGGTAATAGCTATTACTTCGGGGATTCCGAATGCGGATTCCTGGTAGATGTGGGTATACCTTTCCGCACCATCCGAAAAAGAATGGAACAGATAGGAGTGCCCATGACACGGATAAAAGCCGTATTAGTCACTCACGACCACTTCGACCACGTGCGCTCCGTCGGTTTCTTCAGCGAGAAACAACATATACCAATCTACGCCACAGAAGCCTCCCACATGGGCATCAACACCAATTACGGCATCACGGAAAAAGTATCGCCATGGAACCAAAGGATCCTGACGAGGGGCGTTCCGCTGGAAATCGGGCAATTCTCCATCACGCCCTTCTCCATCCCCCATGACAGCAAGGATAACAACGGTTTCTTCATCAAGCACGGAGACGTACGGTTCACCCTCGCGACGGACATCGGATGCATCACGGACGATTTAAGGAACTACATCTCCATATCCGATTATCTGGTCATTGAGGCCAACCACGACGAGGAAATGCTCAAGACAGGACCATATGCGCCCCAATTGAAGGTACGAATCATGGGAGGAGGAGGACATCTCAACAACCAACAGGCGGCGGATGTCGTGGCGCAATATGCCTCCCCATTCCTGAAAAAGGTCTTCCTCTGCCACCTCAGCAAAACGAATAACAGCCCTGAAATAGCCTTGTCAACCGTACAAAAAGCTATTAAGACGAACACGGAAGTCATCGTGCTCAAACGAAGCGAAGGCATGCTATTCAACCTAAGATAGTTTCATGGACGACCCCCTATGGGTGTTCCGCATCAGTGTAATTAGTATAATTCATTCATTTACAATAATATGAACAAAGAAAACATTATCTTCCTGACGGGAGGAAGCGCCGGTCTGGGCAAAGCGACCGCCGAACTATTGATGCAAAACGGCTACACAGTCTACTCTGCCTCCCGCAGATTGGCGGAGCGCCAGGAAGATCCGACCCACCAAGGAAAAATCATACCGCTGCAAATGGATGTGACAGACCCCAACAGCATAAAAACCGCAGTCGCAGAAATCATGGACAAGGAGGGGAGAATAGATATACTCATATGCAACGCGGGGAACGGCATAGCCGGAGCGATAGAGGAGACCTCGGCGGAAGAGGCTAAGTTCCAGTTCGAGACCAATTTCTTCGGCACCGTAAACGTCGTCCACGAGGTCCTGCCCATCATGAGGAAACAGGGAAGCGGTAAAATCATCACCACCTCCTCGGTGGCGGGCTTCATCCCCATCCCTTACCAAGGCTTCTATTCCGCAAGCAAGGCGGCCGTGAAGATATTCACACAGGCACTTTCCATCGAAATGAAGCAGTTCAACGTGCAATGCTGCTGTGTGCTGCCCGGCGACGCAAAGACGGAATTCACCCAAAGCAGAAAATTCACCCAGGCTTCCCAATCGCCAGAATCAGCCTATACACCCAAAAGGAAAAAAGCAGTCAGCATCATGGCGCACGACGAACAAAACGGAATGCAACCCGTAGAAATTTCCAAGGCAATCCTAACACAAATTCGCAGGAAAAAGATGTCGGCAGTCACTATCCCTGGCATTAAATACAAATTAATTTCCTTCGCATTTAGACTGGTTCCAAATAAGTTCATGTTATTCGTTGTTGATAAGTTGTACTCATAATACAGATTTATTAATAACTGACTATCAGTACAATACAATTTTATCCATATATTTTATCCATATTATTTGACAAAATAATCCATGGATTTGGGAAAATATTACATATGAGGGAAGCGCTTCTCCCATACCTTTGCATATGTCGATAAGGAAATAATGTAAGCAAAGAATGGAAGGCGATTCCGGACTATTTCCCCAAGGCATGACGGATAAAAGATTTTTATGAAAACTATATATTGAATAACTTTTAGAAAACCACGTAACTAAACTTTGATTGTGATTTTTTTCAGTTAGTTTGCAAAAAAGAGGGGTTGTTGAAACTCCTTTTTTTTTGTCCATAACATTTCTCCACAATGTCCGCCTACGCATCCCCTGAAGAAGATACTCCATGTCCGTCGATTTATAAAGACGAAAAGAAAAATAGTCCACAATCAACACTGGCTTAGAAATTTTTTTTTCGACAAAAAGTACCACGTGTTTAAAAAAATAGTACATTTGCGGGGCTAGTGGAAAAGCGAGAGTGAATTTAGCGATAAATCGGGAACGGCGAGAAAAAGAGAAACGCATTAGCCAGCCCGACGAAAAGCCTAAGTATAAATTATTACATTGAGTGTATTTATTTGTTTTATTAAAGATTAATTATGTATCCTAACGAAGAAGAATGGCAAAAAGATTCCGGGAGGAACTACAGTGCCGAGAACAATGAGGGGGAACCTCAACGAGAGAGAAAAAGTTTCAACCCTAACTTCAGCAATGATAACCGGGTAGTGAGAAACAATGCGGATCCTTCGGTGAAACGTCCAAGAAGAAGGATCGGAGAATCCACCCGTTACAACATGGAGAACGACGGCGAATATCAAAACAATCGCCCATATCGTCCGAACAACCGTTACAACAATAACGGTGGCGGTTATGACAACAACGGTGGTGGGTATAACAACCGCAATTACAACAATTACCGAGACAACGACAACCAAGGGAACGGTAATTATGAGGGTGAATATCGTCCGAACAACCGCTACAACAATAATGGCGGCGGCTACAACAACAACCGTGGCGGCGGATATAACAACAACCGTGGCGGCGGTTACAACAACAACCGTGGCGGCGGTTACAACAACAACCGCGGCGGCGGATTCAAGAAAGGTGGTAACAACAAACAATTCAAGAATATCACCAGACCAATCGAATACCGCTCCATCGTGGAGGATCCGAACGAGCAGATTCGTCTGAACAAGTTCCTCGCCAATGCGGGTATCTGTTCACGTCGTGAGGCTGACGAACTGATCCAAGCTGGTGTTGTTACGGTTAACGGTGTGACTGTCAGCGAATTGGGAACAAAGATTCTCCGTGGCGACAAAGTCATGATCCACGACCAATTGGTTTCCCCGGACAAGAGAATTTACCTCTTGCTGAACAAACCAAAGGATTGCGTCACTTCCAACGATGATCCATACGCAAAATTGACGGTGTTGGACATCGTGAAGAACGCTTGCCACGAACGTATCTACCCTGTAGGTCGTCTCGACAGGAACACGACGGGTGTGTTGCTCCTCACCAACGATGGTGACTTGGCTGCCAAATTGACCCACCCTAAGTATAACAAGAAGAAGATTTACCAAGTAACCTTGGACAAGGGCCTTACGCAGGATGACTACGACAAGATCATGGCGGGCATCATGTTGGAGGACGGAGAGATCAAGGCCGACGAGATCAGCTTCTTGGACGAGGACGAGCACAGAAAGATCGGTATCGAGATCCACTCGGGAAGAAACCGTATCGTCCGCAGAATCTTCGAGCACTTGGGCTACAAGGTGGTTCGCCTGGATAGGGTCTACTTCGCAGGTTTGACGAAGAAGAACCTCAAACGCGGACAATGGAGATTCCTCTCCGAGAAGGAAGTGAATATGTTGCGCATGGGCGCATTCGAGTAAAATAAATTGCATATCAAATGAAAGTTGACGTATTGTTAGGTCTTCAATGGGGAGACGAGGGTAAGGGAAAAGTGGTTGACGTGTTGACACCCAGCTACGACGTCGTTACTCGTTTCCAAGGAGGACCAAATGCCGGACATACTCTCGAATTCGAAGGTCAGAAGTATGTGTTGCGCTCGATTCCGTCTGGTATCTTCCAAGGCGGAAAGGTGAATGTGATCGGTAATGGTGTGGTGCTCGACCCTGCTCTCTTCAAGAAAGAGGTGGAGGAGTTGGAGAAATCCGGCCATGACCTGAAAAGCAGATTGTACATCTCCAAGAAGGCGCACTTGATTTTACCGACCCACCGTCTGTTGGACGCCGCCTACGAATCCGCCAAGGGTTCCTCTAAGATCGGCACCACCGGCAAGGGCATCGGACCGACCTACACTGACAAGATCAGCAGAAACGGTCTCCGTGTGGGCGACCTGCTGAATAACTTCGAGGAGAAGTACAACAAGGCTATCTCAAGACATAAGGAGATCCTAAGCCATTACGATTTCCAATACGACTTGGCTCCGATCGAGAAGGATTGGTTCGAGGGCGTACAAAAACTGAAGGAGTTCCAATTCATCGACAGCGAATACGAATTGAACGGCATGCTCGCCGAAGGCAAGACCATCCTTGCGGAGGGTGCCCAAGGTACCATGCTGGACGTGGACTTCGGTTCTTACCCGTTCGTGACCTCCTCCAACACAATCTGCGCAGGCGCTTGCACAGGCTTGGGCGTCGCTCCGAACAAGATCGGTGACGTCTTCGGTATCTTCAAGGCTTACTGCACACGCGTGGGCTCGGGTCCGTTCCCTACCGAATTGTTCGACGAGACCGGAAAGACGATCCGTGACCTCGGACATGAGTACGGAGCAGTGACGGGTCGTGAGCGTCGTTGCGGTTGGATCGACCTCGTCGCACTGAAGTATGCGGTCATGATCAACGGTGTGACCAAACTGATCATGATGAAGAGCGATGTGTTGGATGGCTTCGATAAAATCAAGGCTTGCGTGGCCTACAAGGTGAATGGCGTCGAGACCGACGAGTTTCCTTTCGATGTGACGGAAGGCTCGGTGGAACCGATCTACCAAGAGATGGATGGATGGAAGACTAAAATGTCTGCCATGAAGAGCGAAAACGAATTCCCTGAAGAATTCAACGCTTACCTCGATTTCTTGGAGGATTACCTCGAAGTGCCTATCAAAATCGTCTCCGTCGGTCCAGACCGCGAACAGACGATCATCCGATACCGCGACTTTGAATAATAGGTACGGTTGGAACGAAAGATTTTTCGACACGATACCATCTCGTAGGGGCGAAAAATTTTTCGATAAAATACCGTAGGGGCGAAAAATATTTCGCCCCTACATTTTTTAAACATAATTGATACATCTATGGAATTCATCATCAATCTTTTTGCGGGAACAAACATTGCCTCGACATTGATCTACCTATGTATCACCGCCTTTTTAGGTCTGACATTAGGCAAGATATCCATCAAGGGCATTCGTTTGGGCATCGCTGGCGTCCTGTTCGTGGGAATATTCCTGGCCCACGCCAAGGGATTCTTCGGCTCCACGCCGCTCGATGCGCAGATATTAGGCTTCGTAAAGGAATTCGGACTGATACTCTTCGTCTACTCCATCGGTATCGACGTGGGTCCTCGCTTCGCGGGCTCTTTCAAGAACGATGGCATGAAACTGAACCTGCTGGCCGTCGGCTACATCGTCGCGGGTGTGATCGCCACAATCTGCGTCTACTACGCGACGGGGCTGGACAAATCCGTGATCGTGGGTATCCTCTCCGGAGCCGTCACCAACACGCCTAGCTTGGGCGCCGCGCAACAGGCTCTCGGCACGGACGCCTTGGGCATCGAGCAATCGGGTATGGCTTACGCGATGGCTTATCCTTTCGGCGTGATCGGTATCATATCGACCATGCTCCTCATCAGGGCGATCTTCAAGGTGAAGGTCAAGGACGAGGCCGACAAATATACCGAGCAAATAGCCAACAACAAACGTGGCAAACTGGAAAGCGTACAGGTGAAGGTCACCAACACCAACCTGATTGGCAGGACCATAGGCGACTTCAAAAACATGTTCGGCCAAAACTTCGTGCTCTCCCGCGTGTTGCACAACGACCGCTTCGACATACTGCACGACGACGATGTGCTGCAGGAGGGCGACGTCCTCTTCGGTGTCTCCAACAAGGACTACGTGCCTAGCTTAGAGATGGCGGTAGGCCCTGTGGAGCTGGGCATGAAACGTGAGGTAGACGGGGCACTGGCCATGTTCGAGGTGTTGGTCACCAACAGAAAAATCGCGGGAAGGACCATCGAGCAGATCGGTATCTACAGACGCTACGAAGCCAATATAACCCGTATTTTCCGCGCTGGCATGGAGATCTTGCCTACACTGGATACCACGGTCGAACTGGGTGATACCGTGCGCGTGGTGGGAAAGAAAACGTTGTTGCCTGAGATCCAAAAGGAGATAGGCAACTCGCTCCAACAATTGGCCGTTCCGAACGTCGTGGCCATCTTCTTAGGCATCTTCCTCGGTATCCTGCTGGGAAGCATTCCGTTCGCTATTCCAGGGCTTCCAGCCTCGGCCAAATTGGGCTTGGCGGGCGGTCCACTCATCGTGGCGCTGATCCTCGGACATAAGGGTAGGGTGTTCGACATCAATTTCTACATGACCCCAGGAGCGAATGCGTTGATGAAGGAATTGGGCATCATCCTCTTCTTGGGTAGCGTAGGACTCTCCTCCGGTACGAATTTTGTGGAGACATTCTCCAACGGAGGCTACGTTTGGATGCTCTACGGTATGATCATCACCTTCGTGCCCGCGATGCTCATCTCGGTCACCGCACGCATCATGAAGATCAATTACCTGAAGATCTGCGGACTCCTCTCTGGCGTGACCACCAATCCACCGGCCTTGGAGTATGCCAACTCCATCGCACCCGTGCAGGCGCAATCCACCGCCTACGCCACGGTATATCCGTTGACGATGTTCCTGCGCATACTATCCGCACAGATATTGGTTTTGATTCTGTAGGGAAGATATTTAATCATACAATTAGGGGCGAAAAATAGGGACGAAAGATAGGGACGAAAGATAGGGACGAAAAATGTAGGGGCGAAAAATTTTTCGCCCCTACATTTTTAAACATAATTGATACATCTATTTTTTCTTCTTTGAATGATCTATCATAGCCTTTCAGGCTGGTAACGCAGGCAAATTGAACATCCCGTGATATTGCTCCTCGAGCCTGAAAGGCTCATACAAATATAGCCTATGGCATCGCCATAGGTTAGGCATATACCCCAATCACACTTGAGCCTGAAAGGCTCAAACAGATTCATGAACCATCTTCTGCCACAAAAAAACTGGTTGATTTAGATATCGAGGATTCTCGAAATATCCTTTAGCCAATTGAAAAACATATCATCGAACAATCTTCTGTCCATTCACCACATAGACGCCCGACTGAATCGGCTTCACGACACGCATACCGGCCTGCATATAGAACTGATCCACCAACAGACCACGCATATCGTAAACCGTCACCCATTGCGCCTTGCCAACCGTCTCGAAGCAGAAGCCCTCCTCCACATTGTAGACAAGCAGGGAAGTGGTCTCGTTCCGCAGTTCATCCACCGCCGTCAAATCACCCGCCAAAGCCTTCACTTCAGCCTTGGAAAGGATGATCCACCTTTGCTGGCTCGCCGAGTTCTGATGATCGAAACGTGTGGCGGAAACATTGTTGTTCGAGGAGGATAGCGCCATCGGACGGTTCGTTCCGTCGGCGAAGACCATCCAATAGGACTTCAGATTGAAATACTGGTTCGTGACATTCTGACGGGAACCCATCAGCTGAATACCATACTTCTCCTGCGAGCCTAAGGAAAGCCTAGAATTGGCGCAGGAGAGCGATTTATCCTCCGAAACGTTCCGGAAATCATACAATTGCGTTTCAGGCTCGAAATGGATCTTCCAGGCGTAGGCGTTCTCCTTCAACAACGTTTTCCAATCCGTGGCCTTCACCGAAAGATTGCCGTTCTCCAACCGTAAAGAGGTCGGCGTGCTTACATTCTGAGCAGCGGACAAAAGGTAATAGGTCTCGTAATCCTCCTGCGTGAACGTGTAGGCTGGGGAAGCGAAGGCACCTGACACCGGCGGCAGGTTATCCTCGCCCAACGCTTGGATAATCAGCGCATTGGCGTAATAAAGGATACGTGTGCCGTCATCCTCATGCGCCCCATTGATACCATACGGCCAGAAGTGCGTGTTATCGCCCTTCAATTGGGCGGAGTTGTCATTCTCCAGGAAATGCAGGATCTGGTCCGTGCGTTCGCCCAACCAGAAGCCTTTGGTCGTCTCCTGACGGTAGACGGAGGAGTTCATCCAATTATCCGTCGTGCCGACACCCGCAGCGTGGCACATCTCATGCTGGATCGTGCCCGTACGCTGGTAGCTGGCGTTCGGTCCGACCCTCATCCAACCTCCATAGCTACAATCAGCTGTCTGCGTGCTCGCCCCGTACGAAACGGTCAGATGCAGGCCACGGATGCTCGTGATGTTGTTCCACACATCACACGCGTCCGCCACAGCTTCGTTGATACGCTTGTTCTCCTCGTCGGAGCCTCCATTGTTGTACGACCAGGTGATGTCACCCTTCGGCAAGGTGCAGATCTTGATGCGCTCGCCATAGCCCACCGCATTCGACTTCGTGATCGCATAAGGGCGGATATAATAGACCGTGGAAGGGGTCAACCCTGTCATGACATAGATGGTTCCGTTGTTACTGTAGGATAGGGAAGAGCGGTCGTCCAACACCGTCGGATTGGAGGAGGTGGACCAGCAGAAGCCCCGCTCCGTGATGTTATTGCCTGAGAACGTGGCGCGTCCGAAGGCCATCGTCGCACCCGTCGCATGACGAGGATCCGTCACGACCGTAGGGATATCCCCCGACGCATTCGCCACCTGGAACGTGAATATAGCGTCGTCGAGTCGCTTCACACACCCGTCAAGGTCATCCACACCCATCGACTCATTGCCTAAATACCTCTTCGCCTCGTCTATGGCCGCCTGCAGTTCAGCGCTACCATTCTTCCCCTCCTGATAGGTGTTCTCAGCCAAGCCGACCTCATCCGCAAGACGCTGGAACGCTGCGGCCGACGAACCCGCCAGCTCGCTATACTGACGAAGACGTGTCGCGATGGAGGAGAGATCCTTCTCGTTCGGATTCCCCAACCACTCCTTCGCCTTGGCGACCTCACCCTCCAATTGGGTACGGTAAGCCTTGTAGATCGTTCCACTCAACAGATTCTCAGCCACATCCACACGTCGCTGGATCTCCGCTTCGTAGTCGTCCATGCTAGCCGCACTGTACAATAGCCTGAAATTATCTACCGACAGCCAGTTGCCGGAAGCGTTTTTAGCCACAAAACCAATTGAAAAGTTCTCCTCCATGTGGGTGAATTGTAGGGTATATTCCTTCTTCTCGGAGACTGCCACACTGTCACTGCCTGCGATGATCCATGCGCCTGTCTGACCACTCCTTCCGTCCTGCGTGTTCTGCGCCGACACCTTCAGCGTATAGACACCGTTGGGAGCTTCCTGACCAACCTCTTGGACAACACTCGCACTACCCACCTTAGAGCCTGCGGAAACCCATTTCTCCGCATAGTAGTTGCCTGATTTCAGCGAGAACGACGTGTTAGACTGCGTCTGTAGGCCTGACACGCTCCATCCCTCGAAACCATCCTCAAAGCTTGGGTTCACGATGAAACGGGTCATGTCTGAAGGATGATCCGAGGAGGAGTTGGCCCAACCATACACCTCCAGCTGCGCCCTCAACGCCTCGTCCGCCCTGTATAGGTCCGCATAGGAAGCGCTCTCATCGTCGCACACACGCTGCACCTCGTCCATCGCAGCCTTCAGATCGGCCGCACCGTTCCCCGTACCGCTACCATAGGTGGTGCTGGCGGTGGAGAGGGTGGTCCGCAGTGTGGAACGCATCCCGGCGATCAAGGTGCCATTATCACCCACCAGATAGAGTCTCACGAAATCGACCACTACCTTGGCGGAATTAGCCGAACCGTTCGCCACGCCCTTGAAACCGATCTGCACCTTTCCTTCCTTCTCCGACGAAAGGGTAAAGGTGACCTCATCCACCGTCCAATTCATGGGGAAAGAGGAGAGGCGGGAAAGGGAAGAGGATCCGTTGTCCGGAATCCATCCCAAAAGGCTATATCCATTGGTGGAGTTGCTACCGTTGTAGAAGGCGGCCTGCAGCTTGTACGAACCAGCCGGCAAGGTGATTTTCTGATAATACTTCAAAGACTCCTCCCAGCCCGTGCTGAGCACCAGACAGCCACCCTTCGAGCCCTGATAGCCCGACGAAGGAACCTTTCCGTTGGTGTTGAACGTCTTGCCCGTCCCCAACTCATAGACACCCGTCACGGTGTAATCCACACCGATATCCTTGCTCCAACCATAAACGGGGAGAATCTCCTGCGCCACGTTCCCTTGCTCATTCGCCTTATAATCAAAGTGTTCCGAGTCGTCGAACCCGTAGTTCTGCAGATATAACTCCGAGATGTCAATATCAGCCCACGCCGAAGCGCAGAAGGCCAAAGAGAACGTAATAATGGATAATAAACGTGTTTTCATGATATGTGCGATATAAAGGGCAAACGCAAGACGCATCGGCCTCGCATCACCCCAACGTTCAGTATAGCGCAAATGTAAAATAAAAATCCTTAAATGCCGAAGAATTCGCTGAATTTTATGGAAAGGACAGCCCATGCCATGCCCCATCCAACGCCAACGGAAGAATCAAGTAACATATTGAGATAGAGTAGGGTAATGTCCTTTTTCGGACATCCCCTAATTGAATAACTTATCCAGTTTTTGTATGCTGGAGGACAAACAGAAGACGATCACGTCATCGCCCGGCCGGATATGGGTATTACCGTTTGCGATTTCCCCCTTGCCGTCACGTATCACGCCACCGATGAAGATGTCGCGCGGTATCTTGAGTCCCTTGATCTCCGCCTTGGTGATATAGGCCCCCTCCTTAGGCGTCAGTTCGACAACCTGTGCGTCCACGTGCGTCAGACCCTTCACGTTCCTGACGTCGGCGTCCAGCGTGTATTGGTAGATATAGCTGGCGGCGATCAGTTTCTTGTTGATGACCGTACCGATGTCCAAGTTCTCCGCCAACGGTATGTAGTCTATGTTCTCCACCTCCGAAATAGTCTTCCGAAGACCGAATCTCTTAGCGGAGATGCAAGCCAATATATTAGCCTCCGAGTTGTCCGTCAAGGCGACGAAAGCGTCCACATCCTCGATGCCCTCCTCGCGCAACAGCTCCAAGTTCGTGGCGTCACCCAAGATAACCAAGGCGTTGTCCATCTTCTCCGCCAGCTTCATGATCTTGCTCTTATCCTTCTCGAGGACCTTCACATGGATATCGTCATGGAGCATATCGACGGTACGTTGCGTGATGTTTCCACCCCCCATGATCATCAGATCCTTCACTTGGATCACCTCCTTACCCGCCTGTTCACGCACATTGGCAATGAAGTCGCGCGTCGTGATGAAGTAGACTATATCGTTCGCCAAGATCTCGTCATCACCCTTAGGGATGATGGTGGACAAGTCACGACGGATGGCTACGACACGATAGAACTCGCTGTGTTTCAAATCCTTCAGCGGTTGGTTGATGATAGGAGCGTTACTCCGCACCTTCATACCGATCAGGGTCAATTCACCGTCGCTGAACTCCATCCATTGGCGGACCCAGTTCATTCTGAGCGAGTTGACGATCTCCTTAGCGGCCAGCACCTCAGGATAAATCAGGGAATCGATACCCAGATCCTTAAATCTGGCGGTATTTTTAGGAGAAAGATATTCGTAATTATTGATTCGCGCCACCGTCTTCTTAGCGCCCATGTTATGGGCCAGTATGCACGAAGTGATATTCTGGCTCTCGTAAGGTGTAACACCGATAAACAAATCTGCCTGGGAAACATTCGCCTCTTCCAAGTCCTTGATGGACGTGGTGCAGCCCGTGACCGTCATCAGGTCATAATTGGACTCCATCCTTTGCAGTTTCTCCTCATCATCATCCAAAAGGATGATGTCATGGTTCTCCCTCGACAACATCTTAGCCAAGTGAGTACCCACTTCTCCAGCACCTGCAATAATTATCTTCATAAATTCTAATTTGTATCCCGCGAATTTAGTGAAAAATATGATAGGTGTACCATAGAATCGTTTACAAGAGCTTTTTCAGGGAAACTACAACGTATGTATTCCCTCCCTGAACGTCGGATATTTCAGCTGAGGGAGGAGTTCCGCCCTCATGCGGCTCGTGTCCCCATAATAAGGCACCTTACCGATGGTGATGAAGTCCTGCGTCAATGGCGCGCGGCAGCCCGTGAGACTGGAAACCGTCTCGAACACCCATGCGGCGGTGCGGATCATCCACATCGGCATCACCCACGGACGGCAGGTCCCCCATTCCTTAGCCGCCTCGTCCAAGAACTCCTTCAACGTCTGTACCCCTTCGTCGCCGAGATGATATATGCCAGATGCGGTCGGGGAGAGAATGGCCGCCTTCGTCGCCGCTACATAATCCTCCTTGGAAATCAAGTGGATATAGTTCGGTTCTTTCCAAATGCCCAACAAGTAATGGCGGGAAAACCAGTGCGCGGCGTCTATCATCAGGATGCCCTTCCCATAGACCATCCCGCAACGTAATATCACTTTTTCAAAGCCAGTCTCCGCCAATAAGAGTTTCTCCTCCTCCAAGCGGGTCTTCGCATGCACCGAATTGGGCGTGCCGTCCAACCTGCCTGTCGCAGGGTGCTCAGGGGTGGTATCCCCCTCCACATGCGGGAAACTGAACAGGATCACCTTCTTCACACCGGCGGACTTCGCCGCGCGGAGCAGGTTCGAGAAATATTGTGTGTTGGTGGTCGGGAGAAACTTCTCAGGATTGCCCTTGAACAGGATGCCTGCGAAATGAATCACCGTGTCCACGCCTTTCAGTGAATCGAGCAGGGAGTTCTCATCCCGCAAATCCACTTGGAAGGGCTTCACCTTCTCATGCTTCAGCAACGACTCCGGCAGAGGATTCTTATGCCATAGGAGATGCAACTCGACCTCGTCGGAGAGGAGCCCCTCAGCCAATAGACTACCCAAGTTACCAGCCGCTCCGGTTATCGCTACAACTTGTTTTTCCATACCTGCTTATTTTTTAGAATAATGAATAGATTCAATACGATGCGCATTGCGGACATAAACGCATCACTTCGAAGGGATCTCCAGCGTCAGAAGAGGGTAGGCGACCTCCTTCATGTTATTGCAACGGCTCACGTTATAGAGGGTCATTCCCCTCCATTTCACCCTTTTATGATTGCCTTGGTGGATATGTCCGCAAAAAACGTAACGTATCTTACGAGACTCAAGCGCAGCCGTCAGCTCCGGACTTCCCACATCCAGACCATCCTCCACACCCGCCAATCCACCGATTTCGAACGGTGCGGCGTGGGCGATCAGGACATCACACCTTTCGGGTATCTTCTGGAACGTCTCCATCAACTGCGCCGACTCCTCGCTGAAGGCGATGTTACGCTTCGGGGGCAGGGTATTGGGCGTCCCGTAGAAACGAAGGCCTTCCAATGTCATCGAATTATTGCACAATATCTTCAGTTTGGACGAAGAGAGCGAAGTGAGCCGCTTCCCCTTGTAGAGCTCCTCGAAATAGTAATCATGGTTGCCTGGCACTAAGATAACATATTTGCAGGGCAGGGCACGTACCCATGGCTCGAAATAGTCATAGAACCAATTTTCCTGCGCAGGGATATCCCTATCCATCTCCTTGGGGAATACGTCCCCCCCGATAATTACAATGTCACATGCACTGATATTCGGCAAATGACCATGTATGTCCGATGTTACAGTAAACTTCATACGCTCTCTCATCATTCACACAAAGGTAACAATTGTTCACCATTGAAATAGACATTTTCTCCATATTTAAATCGTTTTTCCATCCATTTTTAGCCTAAAATACTCCCCTCTGAAACGCTCGTTAAAGAATTTTTCTCCGAACCCGCTACTTTCAACTATTCCAAACCATTTTGACTTTATCATAATCAACTATAAATCAACACATAAACACTATCATTTATCTAACAATTCCCCACTACGTTAAACATTGTTAAATACCTATTTAGTCATTGCATAATTATGTTTTATAACATATTTTTGCAACATCAAAACAAAAGGATAGTTAAACATAAAAATATTAGACAAAATGGTTTGCTTGAACATGATCGTCATTGCTTTGATTAGAAAATATACAAAGTTCTAATGAGCAGAAAAAATTCTTCATTTTAAGGTTATTAAATTGTTAAGCGCATCTGCAGAATTTCTCAGATGCGCTTTTTCATTAGGGGACCAGAGAATAAAAAAGGGAGAACAGATGTTCACCCTTTTCAAATATATTATATCAGAAACAAATCATTTCACATCCGACTGGAGAATCGGTCCAGGAACAATAGTACCAGCCTCACCCGTCTTAAATGTCTTAATGTTAGCGTAAACACCTTCGTTCTTCTGCGGTTCAGTTACCGACCAAACATAATAGACTGTATTCGGTTTCAACTTAGAAAATACATAAAAACCATTGTCGTTCACCCTGCAATCATCCGTAGAGAGAGACTTTTCGTCTCTGATATATACACGTTGATCAACCCCAGGCAAATATTCAATACCCTTGGAAGAGAAGGTTTCCATATAACCGACAACGCCACATAAATTGGCATTTTTCCCGTCATTTATGTAGAAATCGCCACCATAAACCTCGCCACCATCGACTTTCACGTCATAAACGACAGCGTTTTTTCCATCCGCATTGTCATTGTATGCGAAAATCTTGTAATTACCGTCATTCAGGTAATCGAATCTATAAGAACCATCGTAGGAGGTCTTCACCTTATCATCGAAGCCGTATTCATGGTTTCCATATATGATAAACACATCCTCGTCACATCCGACGATCGTATCCTTTCCGAAATGGAACATACGACTCGTGATGATCTTATAATATCTACATATTTCGTTCAAGGAGTCTAACTCCGACGCCGAAAGAGTCCGATTGCCATAAATTTTATTCAAAGCGGCATTATTCCTCGTAATAGCATTCATCAAATCCGTTACCAACTTAGAATTGCCATTAAGTACAGATCCATCACCATAGATGTATCCGTCATCCACAACTTTGAAAACCCTACCAACGATGGAACCATCTCCACCTTCACCCTCTTGTTTCTCGCATGAACAAAAGAAACCGGACAAAAGCAATAAGCTGGCCAAAAAAACGAATGTGTTTCTCATATTTTTATAAAATAAGTTCCTATTTTTCTGCTCCAAAATTATAGAATCTAACATTCATACCCAAAACATTTTCAACAAAAGAGGAAAATATGCGGAAAAAAATGATGCGTCACTTTTCAATCATACGATCATGGAACAACAAATAGCCGATATTCAGACCCGCATTCCAGTTTTTCTCTGGATAGGAGTACCGATTCACATAGAACGCGGCGGAAATGAATTTCAAGTTAGCCACAATCGTCAATTCATTAAAGAAATAGAGTTTGGACAAAACCGGACGATAATCGGTGCCGTAACTACCCGTAAGCGTAAACGCCCTATATGGTAAATACGCATAATTCTCGAACCTCAAATGAAACACTTTGTTGAACTTATAGATAGGTCCCAATCCACCCGCCCAATAGGTGCTGGAGCAAAATGCCGAATTGAAAACGAACTTATTGTGTTTTGACGGAGTGAACATAGGGGAAATCAACAAAGTCTGCATATAGTTATCCATCATCGGGACCATAGAGAAGACCCCATCGAAATAGACCCCCAAGGAAAAACGTTTCCCTAAATCAAAATAATTGTCACTGTTGTAGGAAAACTGAACCCAATGCAAGCCTTCCGCCGCAGTTCGATTCAACTCCATGATGTCATTTTCATCCTTTTTGTACTTTTTCGTCCACTGACTTCCAAAAATATATTGGGCAGTTATGCTGATGCGCATTCCGTCCACAGGATACTGCTTGTGGGACAATGAATTATGCTTGTACTGCAACAATGCGATACCCAAATTATAATTCGTCTCGTTCCATTTATTCTTTTCTTCCGGCAGATAGTGGTAATGGTCATCCTTGTGGCCATATCCGAAACCGATGTCCAACTTTCCCTTCAGATTGAACGGCACCATCATCTTGACCTTACCGTAAAATTCAGAAGTATATGCCTCCGTCGATATGTTATTTTTTATATCATTCTCATAAAAGGGTTCCTGCTTATTGAGATAGTTGATGTGACAATAATCCGCTATCACCTTCAGACCTATCGGCAGACGACTGGGACGATCCAAACGCGCCTGCATGTGGACATCCTTATACAAAGAACCTATCTGTCCATCCAATGACACATTATAGCCGAAATGATGGACTCCTCGCTTTTGCACTCCCAAAAACAGATTATTAGCGGCCGTCGAAGAGATATTTCCGCCAAACAACACCTCAAAATCACTGTTCATCTTGACGTCAAGGTGGAGGTCGTAATTCCCTAACGAGTCATTGTAATACGCATGTGGTATGATCTCAGATATCTTCTCGTCCGACAACATTTTATAATACACCCGTTGGAAACTGTTGATATCCAACACAGAATCTTTCCGCCCCAACAAGAAACTGTTCATCAGGTACTTGCGTTGGATCGTGTTGACACCACGGACGGTTACGGAACCGAACACCAAATCCTTTTCCTTCTTCACAAATTGCGCCCGTCGCTTCCCGACGTCTTCCAGACTGACACGACGCGCCACACGACTCTTGATGCGCTGAATCATCGCCTTGGTGGAATCATACCCCAACTGTTCCAACTCCTTGATCCTATGGAAATCCAACAATCCGACATCCGTGAAGTGGAAATCAATCAGCACTCCCTTCTCCTCCGGTATCTCATAATTGGTCTCGTCCATGATCAGTTTTTCTAGCAATGCCACCGGACTAGCCTTGTTCCCTGCGTCTAACGAAGGATTGTCGCTCACCGCACAACCGATGATGAAGTCGGGATGGAAATCCTTCTCCATCACATCCACAGGGAAATTATTGTATATTCCACCATCCAACATCAACAAGCCATCCACTTGTATGGGCCTGAAAACGAACGGGAAAGACATGGAAGTGCGCACCGCATCGCCCAAGTCTCCCTTTCTGTGGACGTACGCGCGCTTGTGCGCCACGTCGGATGCCACGCAACGGAATGGCACAAACAGACTATCAAAATTACCCTTGCACGCTGCGTTCGCCTTGGAGAACAAATCCATGAACGCAATGTTCAACTGGTCTGACGGCAACACGCTAGTCGGTATCAGGAAGTTAGCTCCCGAACTGGAGGAGTCCCGCACATTGACCTTAAAACTGATGAAATCAGGGGTAGGGTCGTCCCGCTTGAAGAAAAACAGGTTACGCTCATCGATGATTCCACTCTGCCAACGCATGAATTTTTCGGACATTATCAAATCGGCCATCTGCTCGGGCGAATAACCCATCGCATACAAGGAGCTGACAATAGCCCCCATGGAGGTTCCGGCTATGTAGTCTATGGGTATGCCTTCCTCCTCCAAAGCTCGGATCACACCAATATGGGTACACCCCTTGGCGCCACCTCCGCTAAGGACCAAACCAACCTTCTGGGCGGACACATCCATCCGTCCCACCCACGAAAGGAGGAGACATAGAAATATCATTCGACAAACAAAACTTCTACACATCCTGCTTTTATATTAGATCTCGATGGTACATTCCGTCGAGTTTTTTTCCTTGTTCATCACAATGGATAGCCGATCACCCGCCTTCGGAGCGTTGCCCAAAATGGCTTCCGCCACTGGATCTTCGATGTACTTCTGCAACGCTCGTTTCATCGGTCGCGCTCCATACTGCGGATCATATCCCTGCTCCGCTATGAACGACTTCGCCTCCTCATCCAACGTGAGGGTATAACCTAACTCCTCCATCCGTTTGTAGATATGGGCAAGCTCCAAATCGATGATTTTAAATATAGACTCCTTGGTCAACTGGTCGAACATGATCACGTCATCGACCCTGTTCAAAAACTCAGGGGAGAAGGTCTTGTTCAACGCCTTCATGATCACGCTCTGAGCCAGTTTACGGTCTCCCTCACGACTAGACATGGAGAATCCTATCCCCTTGCCGAACTCCTTCAACTGACGGGTTCCCGCATTGGAAGTCATGATAATCACCGTGTTGCGGAAATCTATATGACGTCCCGTACTGTCCGTCAACCGACCTTCATCCAACACCTGCAACAACATGTTGAACACGTCCGGATGCGCCTTCTCTATCTCATCGAACAAAACAATGGAGTAGGGCTTACGTCGAACCTGCTCCGTGAGCTGGCCTCCCTCGTCATACCCTACATATCCCGGAGGCGCTCCATTCAGCCTGGAAACGGAATATTTGTCCATGTATTCGCTCATGTCCACACGAATCAGAGCGTCCGCACTGCCGAACATCTCCCTCGCCAACATCTTAGCCAAGTAAGTTTTTCCCACACCGGTCGGACCCAAGAATATGAACGAACCAACCGGTCTGTTGGGATCCTTCAAACCAATACGGTTACGCTGTATCGCCTTCACGGTCTTATCCACCGCCTCGTCCTGACCAATGATCATCGACTTAAGCAACGTGTTCATCCTCACCAATTGCTCTCCCTCCGAACGCGCCATACGCTGAACCGGGACACCCGACATTCTGGAGACAACCTTCATCACATCATCCTCGGATACCAGTAATCGATTCTCCTTCTGACCTTCCAGCCAGGCTTTCCGCTCCGCCGCTAATTGGGCAGACAATGATTTCTCCTTATCTCGATAATCTGCAGCCAACTCGAAATCCTGCGACTTCACATACTGCATCTTCAAACCCTTCACCGACTCGATCTCCGCCTCAAGGTTCAAAATGTTTTCCGGCACGGAAATATTCGCTATGTGCATGGCGGAACCCACCTCGTCCATGGCGTCAATCGCCTTGTCCGGGAAGCAACGGTCCGTTATGTAACGACCCGTCAAGCGCACACACGCCGCCAACGCCTCATCCGAATACGAAACGTTATGATGATCCTCGTAACGTTCCTTCACATTCTTCAATATCTGAAGCGTATCCTCAGGGGATGTAGGCTCCACAAGAATCTTTTGGAAACGACGCTCCAAGGCGCCATCCTTCTCTATCTTCGTGCGGTACTCGTCCAATGTGGTGGATCCGATGCATTGAATCTCACCCCTCGCCAATGCAGGCTTCAGCATATTCGCAGCGTCCAAAGAGCCCTGCGTGCCTCCCGCACCGACCATCGTATGTATTTCGTCGATGAACAAAATAATATCTGGATTCTTGGATAACTCATTCAAAATAGCCTTGATCCGCTCCTCGAACTGTCCCCTGTACTTCGTTCCAGCGACAACAGAGCCCAAATCAAGGGAGACAAGGCGCTTGTCATGCAATATCCTCGAAACGCTTTTATTCACTATACGTGTGGCTAACCCTTCTACAATAGCGGTCTTACCCACACCAGGCTCGCCAATCAGTATCGGATTGTTCTTCTTCCTGCGGCACAGAATCTGCGCCAAACGATCCATCTCATCATCACGACCTACAACAGGGTCCAATTTTCCCTCCTCCGCCGCCTTCGTCAGGTCAACACCGAAATTATTCAGAACAGGCGTGTCGTTTCCCGTCACCACCGAATCGGAATCACGCTTCGTATACGTCGGCGCATCCTCCGCATTCATGCGGGCGCCACCACTCGGGCGAGAAGAACTGAACACCGGATCATCGCTATCGTCATCATCCACAGAATCCAACTTATTACTAAAGTCGAAATCGCTATGACTAGACAATGAAAAGAGCTGTTCATAGGTGACATTCTGCTGGCGAAGCGCCTCCGCCGCTAAACTGTTATTCTCTCGCATGATGGCAAGCAATATATGGTCCGTGCCCATCTCTTCACAACGAAGCATACGCGTCTCAAGACTAGCATACTTCAGTATCTTCTCTGTTGATTTCAAAAGAGGCAAATCGCTGTCAATAGCCACTTCATTCACTTGACGAAGCCGATCCTCCAGAAAGTCCTTCACAACCTTGACATCCACGTTCAACATCGACAATAGTTTATTCGCAGGACCCGTACCATCACGCAAAATCCCTAACAACAAATGTTCGGGAGCCACACATGAATCACCCAATCTCTGCGCCTCCTCCCTGCTATACGACAAGACATCCTTTACGTTTTGAGAATATTTATATAGAGCCATTTTTCTTCCTAGTTTATTCGGCAAATATAAGAAAACGGACAGACTCATACAATATAAAAAGGTGGGAATGCGACGAAAAAAGCCCCGTTATTCATTTTTTAACCAAAAAAGCGCAAAAATAATTCCATGGTTTTGCTCCGTAGTGTTTTTTTTGTACTTTTACGATATTTTTACGGAGTAGAATAAAGTTGAATATATAATGGTTGATCAAGACAGAATTATCCAAATCGACATTGACAAAGAGATGCGCTCTTCGTACATCGATTATTCAATGTCAGTGATTGTGTCCCGTGCGTTGCCAGACGTCAGGGATGGCTTTAAGCCAGTTCATCGCCGCGTCTTATTCGGTATGAGCGAATTGGGTTTAGTATCCAACAAGCCGACAAAGAAATCAGCAAGAATAGTAGGAGAGGTCTTAGGAAAGTACCACCCGCACGGTGACTCATCCGTGTATGGGACCTTGGTACGCTTGGCACAAGACTGGACCTTGCGTTATCCGCTCGTCTACGGACAAGGTAACTTCGGTTCCATCGACGGCGACTCCGCAGCGGCTATGCGTTACACCGAGGCCCGCCTGCAGAAAATCACTGAGGACATTCTGGTCGATTTGGACAAAGACACTGTCGACTTCCAAGACAACTTCGACGGTGAGCACCAAGAGCCTACGGTTCTGCCAACCCGTATCCCGCAATTGCTGGTGAACGGTGCATCCGGTATCGCCGTGGGTATGGCGACGAACATGCCGCCCCACAACCTCTCCGACACGATCGACGCCTGCGTGGCCTACGTGGACGACAAGGATGTGGATATAGAGACCCTGATCAAGCTCATCAAAGCGCCTGACTTCCCGACGGGCGGTATCATCTACGGCTACGCCGGCGTGCGCGACGCCTACCTGACAGGCCGCGGACGTGTAGTCATCCGCTCTAAAGTGGAGATAGAAAACGAGAACGGAAGGGAAAAGATCATCGTCCGCGAAATACCTTACCTGGTGAACCGCGCCGAAATGATCAAGGACATCGCCGACATGGTCGCCGAAAAGAAATTGGAGGGAATCTCCAACATCAACGACGAGTCGGACCGCGAGGGTATGCGTATCGTGATCGACGTGAAACGAGACGCCAACTCCAACGTGTTGCTTAACAAACTATACAAATACACGGCACTTCAGTCTTCCTTCAGCGTGAACAACATCGCATTGGTTCACGGAAGACCGAAATTACTGAACCTGAAAGAGTTAATCGCAGAATTCATCGCTCACCGCCACGAGGTCGTTGTTCGTAGGACACGTTACGAATTGGCGGAGGCGGAGAAGAAAGCGCACATCCTGGAGGCGTTGATCGTCGCTGTGGACAACATCGACGAAGTCATCCGCATCATCCGCTCCTCCGAGAACGTGAATGCGGCCAAGGAAGGCTTGATGAAACGCTTTGGGTTCGACGACGATCAGGCTAAGGCCATCGTCGAAATGAGACTCGGTGCTTTGACAAAACTCTCCATCGACGACCTGAGGGCTAAATACGAAGACCTCATGAAACTCATCAACCACTTGAAGGATATCCTCGCCAGCGAAGACCTCCAAATGCAGGTGGTGAAGGAGGAGTTGCTCGACGTGAAGGCTAAGTACGGCGACGAAAGACGTACGGAGATTAAATATACTTCGGAGGAATTCAATCCTGAGGACTTCTATTCGGACGATCAGATGGTCATCACCATCTCCCACCTCGGCTACATCAAACGTACTCCGCTCGACGAGTTCAAGGCGCAAGGCCGTGGCGGCGTGGGTTCCAAAGGAAGCAGCTCGCGCGACGAGGACTTCATCGAATACATCTATCCGGCGTCCATGCACAATACGATGTTGTTCTTCACCCAAAAGGGTCGTTGCTACTGGTTAAAAGTATATGACATCCCTGAGGGAAGCAAGACGACCAAAGGCCGCGCCATCCAAAATATGCTCAACATCGATGCTGACGACAAGGTGAACGCATTCATCAAGATCAAGTCACTGAACGACGAAGAGTTCTGCAAGTCACACTACTTGATGTTCTGCACTAAACGAGGTATCGTGAAGAAGACCTCTCTAGAGGCTTATTCCCGTCCTCGCGCTAACGGTGTCAACGCCATCACCATCAGGGAGGACGACCAAGTCATCCAAGTAAGACAGACGACAGGAAACAGCGAGATCATCTTGGCGAACCGCAACGGACGCGCCATCCGTTTCAACGAGACGAAAGTGAGGGAAATGGGTAGGACAGCGACCGGTGTACGAGGCATGACGCTCGATGGTCCGGACGACGAGGTGGTAGGAATGATCACCATCAACGACCCTCAGACGGAAACAGTGATGGTCGTATCCGAGCAAGGCTACGGAAAACGCAGCGACATCGAAGACTACCGTATCACCAATAGGGGTGGTAAGGGTGTCAAGACGATGAACATCACGGATAAAACAGGCCTTTTGGTTGCCATCAAGAGCGTGACGGACGAGAACGACCTGATGATCATTAACAAGTCAGGCATCACCATCAGACTGAAGGTGACCGACGTCCGCGTGATGGGCCGCGCCACACAAGGTGTACGTCTCATCAACCTCACGAAGAAGAATGATCAGATAGCATCCGTATGCAAGGTTCTGTCACAACCGGACGAGGAAGAGGAATTGGAGGGTGAGGAAAACCCACAAGAATTAGGAGATGAGAACAATATTAACGAACAAAACTAATTATTAAATATCATGAAGAAAATAGCAATCACGGTTTTCGCAATGGCATTGACCATGAGCGGATTCGCACAAAAAAAATTGGTAAGAAGCGCAGAAGGATATCTGTACGAGCAACCTATCAATTTTGACCAAGCAGTTAAAGATATTGAAACTGCCATGAAAGACCCTTCGTCCAGCAATATGGCATACACATACGATGTGGCAGGTCAAATTTACTACAAGATATACGAGACAGAGGCCGTCAAGAGAGATGGTAAGATGCAGTACAACCAAGATCTGATGAGCGAGAGTTTGGTTAAAGCAATCGACGCATACCTGAAATGCGGAGAATTGGACCAATTGCCAGATGAAAAAGGAAAAGTGAAGACCAAATATCTGAAAAATGTGAAAAAGAATGTTGCCACATACGCCAACTACTTGTTAGCGGAAGGACAACAACACCAACAGAAGTCTGAATTCGACAAAGCGTTCAAATTGTACGAGAAATATTTGAGTTTGCCTTCTAACAGCATCATGAAAGACGAGGGCATAGACAAAAGTGAATACTACAACGAGGTTAAGTTCCTCGCTGTCAACTTGGCGGCTCAAGACGAGGCAAAGCGTCCAATCATGATTAAATACATGGAGGAACTAAAAAGCATTTCCTTCAAGGATGAGACCATGTACGAATGGTTATGTGACGCATACAGCAAAGAGAAACAAAATGACAAAATGATTTCGACGATCAATGAGGGTCTGAAGAAGTATCCAACCAACAAATACCTCATCGGAAATCTTATCAACTACTATTTGAATAACGACAAGAAGACAGAGGCTGTCAAATATTTGGACGAAGCCATTTCGAAGGATCCGAACAATGCACAATATTACAAAATCAAAGGTAACATGTACCTTAGAGAGGAGAAATTCGAAGAGGCAATCGCAAGTCTCACAAAGGCTGTAGAATTGGCACCTAACGATTTCGACGCACAATTCGAGTGCGGTTTGGCCTATGAGAAAAAAGGTGAGAAAATCATCGATAAAGCTAACAGCATAAAGGATATCAAGAAATACAATGCTGAAAGAAGCAAGGGAACCGCAGAATTGAAAAACTCGCTTCCATACTTCGAAAACGCACGCAAAATCAATGAAGAAGATTTGGAGAACCTCCAATTCCTTCGTTCTGTCTATTACAAGTTGGGCATGAACGACAAATACAAGGAAGTTAACAAGAAATATGAGGAAGTAAAGGCAAAGAAATAAATTCAGAAACCTTTTCAAACTATGCGACAAGAAGGCGGATATTACCATTCGCCTTCTTTTTTTTGCACAAAAAAACACTGAAAATTGCAAAATTCATCATCTTTTATTATATTCGTTAGAAAAGGGAACGGATATGAAAAGGGTGACAATCATAATTGTCGGCTATAATTCTTGGCACTACCTACAAAAGAATTTCGCCTCACTTGAATTCCTAAAGGAAGACAAGGATGTGGAAATTTTGTATATCGACAATGGTTCGACTGATGAGACAAGGACTGCCGTGGAATATTCATACCCTAACATCAGGATGATATGCTGCACAGATAACAAGGGGGTCGCCGCCGCAAAAAACATTGGAATCATCAATGCATTTCCGAGCGAATATCTGCTGTTCTTGGACTCCGACACAGAAATCAATCCAATAGCCTACAAAACAATGTTAAACTACATGGATGAAAATCCGGACGTGGGCTTATGTAGTTGCAAACTAAAGGGTCAAAACGGAGAAACGCAAAAAAGCTGTAGAAGATTCCCTAGAATCCGCCACATCGTCAAAGCATATATCCACGACGTCTCGTTGCGTTTCAACATGGAATTGTTCAGTAAAGACTATCAAGACACACTTTACGACATGGACCAAACAGAACCCTTCGAAGTGGATTACACAATAGGCGCTTGCCATATGATCCGCCGAAGCGCACAAATCGCCGTCGGTTTTTGGGACGAGAATTTCTTTTTCGGACTTGACGACGCGGACTTCTGTTTCAGGATGAAAAGAGAAGGCTATAAAGTGGTCTGCTTACCGCAAGTGTACATTCATCATGCATATGAACACAATACAACCACAACCCAAAATTTCTTCTCCAAACTGACATGGAAGAAGATATGCGGTTTTTATCACTACTTCAAGAAGGTGAGACTAAAGAAATATGCCATAATAAAGCGTAAAATTCGACTCCCGATGAGAAAAAAAAGATAAAAAGGACTCCTTCAATCACAAAAAAATGTAACTTTGCATCATACAAACGTATATCGATATGTACAGGACAAGAACTTGTGGAGAGTTGAATATCGCTAACGTGGACGAAGTTGTCACGCTGGCGGGGTGGGTACAAAAAGCGCGCAAGATGGGAGGTATGACCTTCGTCGACATTCGAGACCGTTATGGCATCACCCAAATCGTTTTTAACGAGGATATCAACACCGAATTATGCGGCCAAGCCAACAAATTGGGTAGGGAATGGGTGATCCAAGTAACCGGCAAAGTGGCGGAAAGAAGCAGCAAAAACAAAAACATCCCGACAGGTGAGATCGAAATCATCGCGGAGAAACTCACAATACTGAACACGTCGGAAGTTCCACCTTTCACAATTGAAGATAACACAGACGGAGGCGATGACCTTCGTATGCAATACAGATACTTGGACCTGAGGCGCAACTGCGTCCGCTCCAACATCGAACTAAGGCACAAAATCGCTTTTGAAGTTCGAAGATTCCTGGACGAGCAACATTTCCTTGAAGTTGAAACCCCGGTGTTGATTAAGTCAACTCCAGAGGGCGCAAGGGATTTCGTCGTTCCTTCCAGAATGAATCCGGGACAGTTCTACGCCTTGCCTCAATCCCCTCAACAGTTCAAGCAATTGTTAATGGTGGCTGGTTTCGATAGATACTTCCAAATCGTCAAGTGCTTCAGGGACGAAGACTTGCGTGCGGATAGGCAACCCGAATTCACTCAGATAGACTGTGAGATGTCGTACGTAGAGCAAGAGGATGTGCTGAACATCTTCGAAGCTATGATAAAGCATATATTCAAATATGTGAAAGGAATAGACTTCAAGGATCCATTTCCACGTATGACATGGCACGAATGTATGCGCCTTTACGGCTCAGATAAGCCTGATATGCGTTTCGGCATGACATTCGTCGAACTGAAAGACTTGACGGAGGGCCACGGATTCAGCGTATTCGACAACGCTAAGATCGTCGTTGGAATATGCGCCGAGGGCTGTGCGGAATATACGCGCAAACAGTTGGATCAGCTGACGGAATTCGTAAAAAAACCACAAGTGGGCGCCAAAGGTCTCGTCTACGTGAAATACGAAAAGGACGGATCGTTCAAATCCAGCGTGGATAAATTCTATGCGCAAGAGGATTTGAAGAAATGGGCGGATCGTTTCAACGCGAAACCTGGTGATCTGATGTTGATTCTTTGTGGCGATGACGAAAATAAGACTCGCAAACAGATGAACGATCTAAGACTGGAGATGGGTGACCGTCTTGGTCTGAGAGATAAAAACAAGTTCGCACCGTTGTGGGTTATCGATTTTCCTCTTTTCGAATGGAGCGAAGAAGACCAACGCTTCTATGCGATGCATCACCCGTTCACCAGTCCTAAGACAGAGGATGTTCCTTACTTGGACAGCGACCCGGGACGTGTACGCGCAAATGCTTATGACTTGGCGATGAACGGCGTGGAGTTGGGTGGAGGTTCCATCCGTATCCACGACTCCCAATTGCAGAACAAGATGTTCCAATTGCTTGGATTTACCCAAGAAAAAGCAATGGATCAGTTCGGTTGCCTAATAAACGCATTCAAATATGGTGCGCCACCTCACGGAGGACTTGCCTTCGGATTGGACCGTGTCGTATCCATGTTGGCAGGATTGGATTCTATCCGCGACTGCATCGCCTTCCCGAAAAACAATGCGGGAAGAGATGTGATGATAGATTCACCTTCCGCAATAGACGAAGCACAATTGAAAGAGCTTTGCCTAAAAGTAAATTTGTAAATATTTTCCATATATTCATAGTTTTATTATTTTGTGTGACACTGCTTCGTGAGAAGCGGTGTCTTTTTTTTTGTGGATAACTTAAAAGACTTTCCCGTTTGAAAAAACAAAATCTTTATTATCTTTGGTAGAAGGTGAATTCTTTCAATTCACCATTGTCAAAATGGTTTAACATAAAATAGAGGATTATGCCAAACAGAATAATACCACCTTCCGAACTGATCATCAACGAAGACGGCTCCATATTCCACCTTCACATCAAGCCGGAGCAACTGGCGGACACAGTGATTTTGGTGGGAGACCCGACAAGAGTCAGTATGGTCGCTTCCTTCTTCGACAGCATCGAATGTGACGTTCAAAGCCGTGAATTCCACACGATCACAGGCCTCCATAAGGGGAAGAGGATATCCTGCGTCTCCCATGGCATCGGAACGGACAATATCGACATTGTGGTCACCGAACTGGACGCACTGAAAAACATCGATTTCCAGACCAGATGCGTCAAGGAGCACCACACCACACTGACGATGGTCAGAATCGGCACTTCAGGAGGACTGCAGGATTTCACGCCTGTGGGCTCTTACGTGGTCTCTAAACGCTCGATAGGCTTCGATGGCATGCTACGATTCTACGACCTCCCGAAAGGCGTTACAGACGAGGATTTCGAGTCCAAATTCTGCGAATACACCAATTGGAGGAAAAAACTATGCATTCCTTACGTGGTCTCGGCTGACAACGAACTGGTCGACCGTATCGGGAAAGACATGGTGATGGGCGTGACCATCTCCGCTCCTGGCTTCTACGGCCCTCAAGGAAGATATGTGCGCATCCCCTTGGCAGACCCCGAACTGAACAAGAAAATCATGTCGTTCGACTACAATGGCGAAAAAATAACCAACTACGAGATGGAAAGCTCCGCCGTCGCAGGAATGGCGAAACTGTTGGGACATAAAGCCATGACGGTCTGCTGCATCATCGCCGGACGTGTCGATAAAAGCATGAACACCTCATACAAGGGTACAATGGAAGGTCTCATTAAAACTGTATTGGAAAGAATTTGAAGATAGAAGAAGATGGGAAAAATATCGGAATGCTCCTTTGCCGAACTTATACCAAAAGGAGCGAAAATAATAGTGGGACTGAGCGGCGGAGCCGACTCCATCACGCTATTAGATTCGTTGCACAAACAAGGCTATATGTGCATTGCAGCACATTGTAACTTCCATATTCGCAACGAAGAGGCTAATCGTGACTCTAAATTTGCACATTCGCAAGCAAATGCGCGAAAAATTCCCTTCTTCCGAATCGATTTCAACACAAACGAATACGCAACCCTCAAAAGTATATCCACAGAAATGGCGGCAAGAAACTTGCGCTACCAATGGTTCGCGGAACTGAAAGAGAGGGTAAAGGCGGACTACATTGCGGTGGCCCATCATGCGGACGACAGCATCGAAACCTTCCTGATCAACCTCTCCAGGGGTACTGGACTCAAAGGATTGTCCGGCATCAAAAAAGTACAGGGAGATATCATCAGACCGTTGCTCGGATTCACCAAGAAAGATATCCTCGAATACATAGAGGAGCAGGGATTATCGTATGTGGACGATTCCACGAACTTCGAAAGCGTCTATTTGCGGAACAAATTCAGGAATCAGGTCATTCCAATGCTGGAACAGATCAATCCTGCCTTCCGACAGAACATGATGCAGACCATCTCGCACCTACACATGGCAGAACGATTCGTGTCGAACCAACTTTCAGCCCTCACAGGGATAATCCAGCATGGCAACGGATGGACAATACCCAAACAAAACATTCTTTCCAACCCCGACAGCGAATTCATCCTATACGAAACGCTGAGTCCTTTCGGTTTCTCATCCGACGTCGTGAAAAAAATGCTCCGTTTGGGGATGGACGGCACAGGGAAACATTTCCTCTCCAACCAATACGAATTGCGTTGCGAAAGGACAGAGTGGGAGATAGTGCCCATCCAAAAAAAGAGTGAGGGTTCCTACACAATCAAGGACCCCGATGACGTGAAAAATCTGCCCATCCGGCTGAAAATCGACCAGATTTCCGCCGAAAAACTAGTCATCAGGAAGGAAAAACAGACTTGTTACGTGGATTGTGACAAGATTTCCTTTCCACTACAACTAAGAATCAGCAAATCAGGAGATTACTTCTATCCATTCGGCATGAAAGGACGTAAGAAGACCAGTGATTTCTTTATCGACAACCACTATTCGCAGACAAAAAAGGAAAACACATGGGTTCTGACCAACGCCGACGGAGAAATTATATGGATAGTAGGAGAGCGAGCGGACAACAGGTTCAGAATCGAGGGTACGACACGTCAAGCCTACATCTTTTCAATAGAATAGGCAACATAATTGTTCAGTAATATTCAATGGAAAATTAGGGAAAAATGTACGGAAACGCCCAATTAATGTTTCCTCGCATTGACCTCTTGTCTGACTTTCTCAAACCATTCGCCGAAACGGATAAAGATATTCTTCGGGAGCCGCTTATTCTCCTTCCGTTCCGGGATTATCATAGAAAAGGCTTTCCCTTCCGTCACCTGACGGTAGATGGTCGTCCAATCCGGCACTCCACCCAAATTTCGGTCGTCGATGAAGAGATGGGCATTCACCTTGCAGGAAAAAGAGGCAGAAGAGTCGGGCTCCCCCTCCTCGAAATAATGCGTGTTGACCGCATCGAACACCAATCCACGCTCCTCGCACCACTTCAGCGCCTCGTCGAGATATGCGCCGCTCCTGACCGTCCATAATATCAGCACATGATGCTGCTCCTTCTGGAACTTCTTCAAGACATCCACCGCAAAAGGGCGTTCTTCCCCAATCTCAGGGAAACAATTCTCGACGATCGTGCCGTCAAAATCCACCGCTATTCGCATGGGTTCTCCTCTTGATGGTTTTTCGACATGAAAGTGAGGTCGTCACGGTTCGGCCTACAAAAAAAGACAAGGAAAATCAGACAGATCACCACGCACAAAAAGGCGGATTGTGAACCGAAAGAGACAAAGGCAATGAAATTCAGCGACAAGGCCAATACAACAACACCTATACGCAGCAGAAACCATTTTACGATATGCCTGATTATCTGCTTCTCATCCTTCTCCTTCGGCAATTTATCCTTCGTATAGACATGATATAGATAAAGGGAGAGCGGTATACCCAAAAGCATGGTGAGAATAGCGATAGACTCGCCAATAATCCTATCAGACTGGTCGTTCACAACCGTCATGCCCTTGTATAGAAAGAACGCCCAAGCGACAGCGATCAACACAACAACCACAATGCTCCAAAAAGCAACCGTTAATTTTTTTACCCAATCCATGGTATCTGTATTAAATAATAATCACATTTTATAGGGAGTACGGTTCAGAATGGAACGTCCCAACGTCACCTCGTCCGCATACTCAAGTTCGTCACCGATAGAAACACCACGAGCTATCGTAGTGATTTCCACCTCATATTTAGCCAATTTCTTATAGAGGTAAAAATTAGTCGTATCCCCCTCCATCGTCGGACTTAAAGCCAGAATCACCTCCTTTATGCCACCAGCCTCCAAACGGGCAATCAGTTCATCGATCGCCAAATCGGAAGGCCCCACACCATCCATAGGGGAAATAACGCCTCCTAGTACATGATAGAGGCCATGGAACTGCTGGGTGTTTTCGATGGAGATCACCTCGTTGATGTTCTCCACGACGCAAATTTGAGAAGCGTCACGCCGCTCATCCGCACATATACCACAAATCTCCGAATCGGATATATTGTGGCAAACCTTACAGTACCGAATACCATTCCTTAGTGTTATGAAGGCATTACCGAACTGCTCCACATCCTCATTGCTCTGGCGCAACAGATGCAACACCAACCTTAAGGCTGTTTTCTTCCCTATACCAGGCAACTTGGAAAACTCCTTTACGGCATTATCCAGAAGAACCGAAGAACACGGATTATCCATTCTCTATATTCACACTAAACAATAATACATACAAAATTACAAAATTAAGATTTATGAGTCATGAATTAAGAATTAAAAATAAAAGGCGAATAACGGACGAATAGAAATTCACGTGAATTTCTACCGTGAAACATAGAGTAGGACTGGGTTTGAAGTAAAAAACAGCCAAAACTTAACTCCACGAGAATCGCATATTTACATACAACTGTACAACGACACAGCAAATATTCAATTTTTACGCCTTACAAACATAACGGAAACGTAGGATAGAAGGGCATTCCAGCTACATTTTCCTTACGTAAATATTCAGTCCTTGAATTTATACACTTGTAAATATGTAAATTCACAAAAAGAGTATATTACAAATGTAAAAACGCAAATTTTATTGCCTAACAATAACAAATTTACAACGTATTTTTACATGAATGCACATGTGTAAATATACATATGTAAACATTTACAACAATAGAAACACGTGCGTAATATACATATTAGTAAACTGACAACATAATATATTATAATCTATATATCAGCATTTTAAGTATAACAAATAAAACTATAACTTTAAATATAATCACCAAAAATAGCCGAAATTCATTTTACAGCCATTATTTACATCAAAAAAAACAACTATGAATTTTTCAATAAATTTATAATCAGAAAATTAACATATTAAAGTATAAGTAATTATTTAATAGAATACAAATAGAAATGGAAGTGCAAAATCAATATAGATTTACATTTTCCGATCCAAAACATACAGCAAACATCATAACACTTGTATTTAAGGTATTTAAAGGTGAAAACAACATACCAATCGGATTTCTGGGGAAATCTGCAAGGCAGAAGCGTCTTAAAAGCCATTTTTTCGCTCATTAAAGGAGGTAACAGCTCACTATGCCTTACAAAGTCCATTTAGGCAGAAATGACGATGCACATCCGTGAAAAACGTTAACGGCTGAATACCACTAACATTATTTATCGTCTATATGAAAATAGACAGAAAACAGCCTATATATAAGGCATACGGAGCTGAGAAATCAAAATTACTTAAAGATGATATTTGGCTTTGTGCCTAACACCATGCACAAATGTAAACACGCAATACTGTGTTTTACAAATGTATTTTACATTTTTCAAATGTAATTTTACATTGGTAAAAGAAAAATTAATTACATTTGTAAATCAAACATTTTACAAAATAAAAATGACAAAAAGTGTTGCAGAACGCATTGCGGAGATCATAAAGATGGAGGATTTGACCAATTCTCAGTTCGCCCAGCTCATCGGTATACAACCGTCGGCGGTCACGCACCTACTCAGCGGTAGAAATGCGCCAAGTTTACAGGTCATACAGAAGATTCTTGACACTTTTCGAGGAATTAGTCCAGAATGGTTCGTGTCAGGCATTGGCGATATGTACAGAAAATCGCCCGAACAGATTGAAAATAAAGCAGATACAACAAAAAGGCAGCCAAGTTATCCTTACCAGCAGTCGTTATTTCCGGAGATTCCGATACCTACACAGGAATATGGCAAGGAAAACGAGATAAATTCCAACGAGGAAGGAAAGGAAAAATTTGGAACAACAGAGCCGAGACATGAACAAACTCCGATCCATCAACCGGAATTTCAAAATCCACAAAACACGCAATGGAACGGAACATACAACAATCCACCCCAAGCGACGGCGAACATACCAGTTCAACCTCAGGAAGAAAAAAAGGAGAAACCGGAACCAACTCCAGCTTCTCCCCGTATCGTGAAAAAAATCATCGTATTCTACTCGGACAACACCTACGAAGAATACGGTGCGCAGCTCAACAACTAATTATTAGTTGAACATACTCTTGAACCTAGACAAGAAGTTACGCTTCGCACTTTCCGTCGGAGTCATGTTCTCCGACTTGTCAAGCTCCTCGAAGATCTTCTTCTCCTCCTTCGAGAGATGTTCAGGAATGTAAACACCTATATTCACCAGCAAATCGCCGTTTCCGTAACCATTGACGGAAGGAAGGCCCTTCCCCTTCAGGCGCAAAACCTTACCAGGCTGCGTACCCGCCTCAATTTTCACCTTCACTTTGGAGTCCACCGAAGGGATTTCCGCCGTACCTCCGTTCACCAACATTGGAACAGAGAACAAAGCGTTGTAAATAAGGTCGTTTTCGTCGCGTATAAGCTCACTATCCGGCTCTTCCTCTATCAATACCTGCAAATCGCCGTCAATGCCACCATTTCGAGCCGCATTGCCCTTTCCCTTGACGCTGAAATACATTCCGTCAGCCACGCCGGCAGGAATCTTAACAGGGATGACCTCCTCCTCCTGGACAATACCAGTTCCTCCGCAATGCTTGCATTTCTTTGTGATGGTCGTACCCATACCGTTACAGTTCGGGCATTCCGACTGCACCTGCATAGTGCCGAAAAGAGAGTTCGTGACACGGTTCACCACACCTGCGCCGCCGCAAGTGGTACATTTAACGACAGAATTACTGTCTTCCGCACCGCTTCCGTTACAAGCGGCACATTTGACATAACGTTTTACCTTCAGCTTCTTCTCCACGCCGAAAGCCACATCCTTGAGTGTCACCTTCACGCGGACGCGCAAATCGGAGCCCTTGCGGACCCTCTTTCCACCGCCTCCGCCACCGAAGCCGCTGAAACCGCCAAAACCGCCACCGAAGTGGCCACCGAAAATATTACCGAATTGGGCGAAGATATCCTCCATAGACATACCGCCGCCATCGAAACCGCCGCCGCCAGAGAAACCGTCCAAACCCGCATGTCCGAACCGATCGTAACGGGCACGTTTATCGGCATTGCTGAGGACGTCGTACGCCTCCGCAGCCTCCTTGAACTTCTCCTCGGCAGTCTTATCGCCCGGATTCTTGTCCGGGTGATACTGAATGGCCAATTTACGGTAAGCCTTCTTTATCTCATCAGCAGAAGCGTCTTTGGAAACCCCCAACACTTCATAATAATCTCTCTTTGCCATATCGTAACAAATTATTGTCCCACAATAACCTTAGCGAAACGGAGCACCTTGTCTTTCAACATATACCCCTTCTGCGTACAGTCGACGACCTTGCCCTTCAGATCCTCGGAAGGAGCAGGGATCATCGTGATAGCCTCGTGAAAATCGACATTGAACGGAGCACCTTGCGTCTCGATCGGTGTGACACCGTTCTGAGCCAGGAACGAATTGAACTTGCTGTATATCAGATCGACGCCTTCCTTCACGGAAGAGACCTCCGTAGCGTTCTCCATCGCCTTCATCGCACGCTCAAAATCGTCCACAAGAGGCAACATATTCGCAAATATGCCTTCGCCCGCAGACTTGATCAGCTCCGAACGGGCCTTCAATGCCTGCTTCTTGTAGTTCTCGAAATCAGCGTACAAACGGATATAGTCATCATGTAATTTAGCGCACTTTTCCTCCAGCGCCTTCACCTTATCCTCCTCGGAGCCCGATTCGGATGCAGCGTTCTCAGCCTCGGTCGTCGCTGACCCGGCGGACTCGGCAGTCGCCGTCTCTTCCGCCTGATTAGCCACAGTCTCCTCAGCCTTTACTTCTTCGTTCTCAATCGGCTGTGATTGATTATCCATTGTTGCATTCTCTTCCATCGTATATTAAATTTTCATTATTAGCGTAAACATATAGTGTCTCATAAATAACCTATCAAAAAATCTGCCATCCCGCATATCCGCTCCAAAACATGACACTGTGGCACGACGACAGACATTCTGGCGGACTCCACAAGGGAATATCTGACAGAAAATCATTTGCCCAAGTTCTTCAGACGCGCGAATTTAAGCAGGATTTTACGTTCTCCCTCGTTCTGGAAATTGATTGTCAGCTTCGTGTCACCGCCGACTCCCTCGATCGAGAGCACGGTTCCACGTCCGAACTTCTCATGTTCGACCCAACAGCCCACCTCGATGTCACCAGCCTTCGTCATTGGCTCAGGCTGGACATCGGACATCCGGCCTACAGAAGAGACACTTGCGAGAGGCTTCAGATTCCTTGGCGCCACATAAGTGGTGGAGCGGGGCATAGGCTCAGGATCAGGCTGATACGTTTTCCGCCACGGCTTCGAGAAAGGGGAACTGCCACCCCTGTTCGAGAACGCGAAGTCATCCTCATCATCCCACATGGAATAACGTCCACGGGACTCCGAACGATTAAGAAACCCAGCAGGGCAATCCAGCAAATTCTCGTCTATATCCTTGAGGAAACGGCTTGGCAACGTGTCGTTCGTAATACCATTCCTGAACCTGGACTTCGCATAGCTGATGATGCAATTCTCCTCAGCGCGGGTAATCGCCACATAAAACAAACGACGTTCCTCCTCCACGCCATCCTCGCTTTTCAGGGACATATCAGAAGGGAACAATTCCTCCTCCAATCCCACGACGAATACATTCTTGAATTCCAATCCTTTAGCGGCATGGACAGTCATCAGCGTGACCTTATCCTCCACATCAACCCCGCCATCATCGATGTCCGACATCAATGAGACCTTCTGAAGGAAGTCGGAGATAGTGGCATCTTGACCCGTCTCCTCACGGCTGGATTCGCAAAACTCATGGATACTGTTCAGCAACTCGTCCTGATTCTCCAATTTGCCGATACCTTCCGTCGTCTTGTCCTCCTCCAGAGCCCTACGAATTCCAGATTCAGCCAACACCTTTTTCGTGAAAGAATAGGCATCCGTAGTCTCCATATCCTCGCTTAATCCTTGGATCAGAGTGCGGAAATTCGTCAGTTTTGTGGCCGTGCCGGCATTCACCGGCAAATTATAGCCCAACGGATCAGATATGACCGCCCAATAAGAGATGCCGAAACGCAGGGCAACCTCCGAGACCTTAGCCATGGTCGTATCCCCGATACCCCTTGCAGGATAGTTAATGATACGACGGAAAGCCTCCTCGTCTTCATGGTTCAAAATCAGACGGAAATAGGAGAGGACATCCTTGATTTCCTTGCGTTGGTAAAAAGAATGCCCGCCATGTATCACATAGGGAATAGCCCGTTTCCGCAATGCCTCCTCGAAGACACGCGACTGGGAATTGGTGCGGTACAACACCGCCATATCCTTGTAAGCATACTTGCCGGAAGAGACGAAACCACTAATCTGGGACACAACGGAAGTGGCCTCGTCCAAGTCCGAATAGGTGCAAACCACCTTCACCTTGCTGCCCTCCTTCTGCTCGGAATAGACATTCTTCTGCAGTTGCTTCTTGTTCTTTGCGATCAAGCTATTCGCCACCTTGACGATATTCGGTGTGGAACGATAATTGCGCTCCAATTTGAATACCTTGCAATTCGGGAACACCTCCCTGAATTTCAATATATTATCAATATTCGCCCCACGGAACGAATAGATGCTCTGCGCATCGTCACCCACCACGCAGACATGATGATGAATCGCCGCCAACTTCTTCACCACGAGGTGTTGGGCGAAGTTCGTATCCTGGTACTCGTCCACCAAAATGAACTGGAACGCCTCCTGGTATTGCGCCAAGACCTCCGGGAAATCACGGAATAGGATGTTCGTATAGAGCAATATATCATCGAAATCCATGGCACAAGCCTTGTAGCAACGGGCGAAGTACAGGGAATAGATCTCCGACAGGCGAGGAATCTTCGCATAAGCGTCATTCTTCTGCCAATCTGCATGATTACGGTAGACATCAGGAGTGATAAGGCTATTCTTCAGTTGGGAGATGCGGGAGAGAACCGCCTTAGGCGTATATTTCTTCTCATCGAGCCCCATCTCCTTGACGATGTTCTTCACCAAGCTTTTAGAATCCGCGGTGTCATAGATGGTGAAACTAGGTTTATAGCCTATTTTTTCGGCCTGTTGGCGCAGGATACGCGCGAAAATCGAGTGGAAAGTGCCCATCCACAACCGTCTGGAGACCCCATCGCCAACAATACTATCGATACGGGACTTCATCTCGTCCGCAGCCTTGTTCGTGAATGTCAACGCCAAGATACGGTTGGGTTCATACCCGGATTTCAGTAATCCCGCGATTTTATAAGTCAGCACACGCGTCTTTCCAGAGCCGGCACCCGCCACCACGAGCGAGGGTCCATCATTGTAAAGAACAGCATCCTTTTGATTGTCATTCAGTTGGCTTAAAATTTCCTCCATACGATTTTTATCTCACATTATCCTCTGCGAAGATACGGAAATTTCTGCTAAATTCGCGCAAGGAAAAACGATACTTGAGGAACTATTATGTTAGAGCAATATCATGTCATATTAGCCTCCAATTCCCCACGAAGGAAAGAATTGTTGGCAGGGTTAGAGATAGATTTCGAGGTGAAAACCATCAAAGGGTTGGAAGAGCATTTCCCCAGCAACCTGCGGGAAGGAGAGATCCCCTTGTACCTGGCGAAACAGAAAATGCGGGCCTACAGCCAACTCATCCAAAGCAATGAACTGATCATCACGGCCGACACGATCGTATGGAAAGACAACGGCCTGATGGGGAAACCCAAGACGAAGGAGGACGCCATACAGATGCTCAAAAGTCTCTCCGGCGACACGCACCAAGTATACACGGGCGTATGCGTCAAAAGCAAAGAGAAGGAAGTATCCTTCGTGGCACAGTCGGACGTCCGTTTCGCCACGTTGACGGACGAGGAGATCACCCACTACATCGAGCGTTACAAGCCATTCGACAAGGCAGGCTCATACGGTGTGCAGGAGTGGATCGGCTACATCGGTGTGGAGCACATCAACGGCAGTTTCTACAACATCATGGGGCTTCCGATACAGAAGCTCTACAATGTGCTGAAGGAATTCTAGAGAATTATGAAACGTCAGTTCGACGTAGTCAATTATGAATTTTGGATTTTGAATTGAAGGAGGTGGGGAATCACCTCCTTTTGTATTTGGAGGAGACCCTGACCTTCATCCGCAGTTCATCCCAATCCACCGCATCCAATGCGGCAGTAGCGTCCTCATAGCCGATTTGGAAGACCTCCTCGGCCTTGGAAGCGTCGAACATGCCATACGACCTCGCACGGAAGGTCTCAATCAGGATATCGCACTCTTTTTTCTCCTCGATGGTATTACCATTCACAGAGAGGTGGAAAACGCGCTCAGAAACGTCCTTTATCCCCTCAAATTTGTCCTCATGAGTGATAGGGTTGACATGTACACCAATCACGATGTCACAGCCCTTCTTACGCAAGATTTTAGCCGGCAAATTACAAAACAGGCCACCATCCACATATAACTTTCCGTTGATGCACATCGGTTTGAAGAAGATAGGCACGGAAGCAGAAGCGATGATACAATCGAGGAGAGGTCCCTTGTCGAAGTATACATTCTTGCCATCATTCAGTTCCGTCGCATTGATAACCAGCGGAATACGCAGATCCTCGAAGGTCTCAGCCTTGATTTTATCCTTGATGAACTTGCCGAACTGATCCATTCTGGTTATACCTCCATGACGAGGCATGGTCAAGGAGAGCATGTGGTACATGTCACTCTTTTTGATGTACTGGCAGATATCCTCAGGCGTATTACCGTCCGCATACAACGCGCCCATGATGGCGCCCGCACTCACACCGGAGATATGATCGACCTCAATGCCACGCTCCTCCAACACCTTCAGAACTCCCAAATGAGCGATGCCCTTCGCGCCACCGCCGCTCAACGCCAAACCAACCTTGTAACCTTCAAACATAATCGTAAAATCAATCTACAACTTAAAATCAAAAACGCCTTGGGCAGAGGGAAACCTCCGCCAGCAATATGTTTGTAAAAGTAGCAAAAAGAATTGGATTAATATCCTTTTTCACGATTGTTTTCAAGTTCATCCAGCAATGATTGCGGAATATTTTCCCCGCCATTCCGCAAAACACACTGATGGCAAGCCATTTCCCTCGAATACATACGTCCGATGCAGTAGTTGGAATGATCGCAGGAGACACGCGCATGCTCATCCGCCTGCATGTCATTCACGAAATGAGGGTTATTGAGCAGAGCCCTCGCCATGGCCACAAAATCGAAACCATCACCCAGCACCTCATCGATCTTATCCTTGGAAACCAGACCGCCCACATAGCACAGAGGCATCTTCAGCGCCTGGCGGAACTTCAGCGCATCCTCCAGAAAATAAGCCTCCTTGAACTTAACCGGAGGAACCAATTTCGAGCCACACGAACGAATCAAAAGAGGCATCAACTTCTGTTTCATGTAATAAGTCATCGTACGGAATGGCATCGCACCACGCATCACATTCATCGGTGCACTGCTGACGAATCCGCTACTCAGCACCAGACAATGGACACCAGAACGCTCTAGGGTCTTCGCCACCTCCAAGCTCTCGTCCAACTCCATGCCATGGTGACAACAATCACGCATGTTCATCTTCACCAGCACAGCCATATCATCCTTGGCGGCCTTCATCACCTCGTCCACCGACATTTTCATGAAGCGCATCCGATTCTCCAGCGAGCCGCCGAACTCGTCCTTCCTATGGTTCGTGGAAGGGGAGAGGAACTGGCTGATCAGGTATCCATGACCGGCATGCAACTCCACCGCATCGAAGCCAGCCTCACGGGCCAATTCGACGCCACGTCCGAACGCCTTGGCGCTCTGTTCAATCTCCTCCTTGCGCATTCCACGCACGATGGTCGGAGAATAAATGTTAAAGCCAGAGGAAGCGGAAATAGGGGTACACCCGCAGATTTTCCTGTGGGACATATTCCCGCAATGTCCGATTTGAATGCTAACGGCGGCACCTTCCCGGTGGATATCATCCGTTATTTTCCGCAACGCAGGGATATTTTCCTCCTTCAGCCACAGCTGATGAGGGAAGGAAAGTCCGCTCTGCTCGACAGCGGAATAGGCGAGGGTAGTCATGCCCACACCACCGGCGGCTACAGAAACATGATAATCATGCAACATCTGGGACGGTGCATTACCCGGACACATACCCTCGAAGGCGGCGGAACGTATCGTCCGATTTCTTAATGTCAAAGGCCCGATCTTACCGGGCGAGAACAAAAATGAAGCCATACCAATTCGTTTTTAATCTGTGCTTTTCAGTAAAGAAATGGAATAATTCGCTTCAAATGAAGGCGTTCCATTTCCGGAAACATACTTTTATATCTCTTGTATATAGTGTTTGCGCGTGGCGTCAAGTTAGCGAAGGTCCAGAGGGCGAAAACAGCCCCCGCCCAGGACCATGTCATAATGGCAAACCCAATCCATTCAGTCAGTTCACCCAAATAATTGGCAGAAGTGACATAGTTGAACATTCCGCCCTTAGGCAAATAATGGTTGTGGTCACCCGGTTGGCGAAGGTGACGGACAATATGGTCAGAGTGCAGGTTAATGCCCATTCCCACCAGGAAGAGCAGCACACCCACAATGAACTGCGGAGTCGTCAGCCAATCAGCGGAATAGCGTCCTTCAGGAGACACGAAAAAAATCCACCCGCCCTGCATCAGTCCATTCAACGTATTGAAAATAACGCCCATAGACATGATCATTATAGGCATACGGCTCTTTCCACGCATCAGGAAAGGGAATATGAATGAGCGTTGAAAATAGTGCAATTGGAACAAAAAGAAAAAGATGAACGGGACCAACTCCCAAGTGCGGTCCGAGAACCACCAGCAAGCCAACATGACGAAAAAGACAGGCGCCTCCATCAATACCCAGCCGACCTTATTATTCACAGAAACGCCCCATTTCTTATCAAACATGATTCCATAGCCCGCATCCACGAAATAGAGGGACACGAACACAATCACCGCAATAAAAGCCATTATTGCCAGAAACACATTAAAATAGGGCAACGAGAACAAATACATACCATTATCTTAAAAAAGACCTTGCGAATATAATATATATGGATTAAATTTGCACAGATAAAGAGACAATATTTTTTAAACAGATTTGATTTATTATCAAATATTACCTTTACCTATGATAGGGACCATTTGTCCCCTTAAACTAAAAGTTGTCTGGCTGTCGTCAGACGTCGCCCGAAACGGTTTGCTTTAGTTGAAGGCGAAAAAAAGCGCCGATGGACTCTCCATCGGCGTTTTCATTATATCACAATCGTCTAATCCAAATCTAATGAGAGGAAAGCCTATCATTTGATTAAAACAGCTTTGCCTGCGATGATATAAACGCCCGTAGACAAACCTGACACTTCCGTCAGACCCTCCTCCACACGGACAAGTCTAACCAACTGTCCCGAACGGTTATACAAAGGCAGAACACCCTCTCCCTTCGATTTGATGTACAGCATGTTATCCACAGAATAAACGAGAACAGCAGGCAAAATATCGGCGCCATTCGAGTAATCGTACACACTGGCCTCCTCCGTCGCATTAAACTTAGGATAGCTGGAAATCTGGCCCGCAATCCACTTCCGGTACACGATGGTATCTTGGATCTTATTTAAGGAATCCACGTTCTTATTCAGCAGGTTGATAAAATCCTGGGATTTAATTAACGTAGTAGTGGTGGCGATAACCGAGTCATTCACCTGTCCCCAGAGATCCGAATTAGCATAAAAACGGATACTGTCGTAGTAGCAGTTATTAATATCGCCCGCCAAGAACTCAAACATGAACGGGCTCCTCAAGCCGGTCGACTCCGATGTGCTGGTCACCGAACAAGAGGCATAGCAATTGACAATCCTACAATTATCCTGTTCCAAGCCCAGGAATCCGCTCGCTTTCCCTTCTCCATGGATTTCGCCCAAATTAAAGCAATTGACAATATCACAATCGATGGCAACGCCTATAAAGCCCGCCACACCGTCAACAAAGTTCCCCGACACGAAAGCCTCGCTACCGCAATTGGCGAAAGTGGAAGATTCCGCATAGGCGCAGATCGCACCCGCGTAATAACCCGCAATCGACGAATTCTTCATGGAAACATTCTTAATCAAGGCATCTTTGACACTGGAGAAAAGTCCAGCGAACACTTGTTTTTCCCCAGATTCCTTCAGGTTATACACAAAGAAATTAGCACCATCGAAGACTCCGCTGAAAGGAGTGCCGCAACACAAATCCCGGTTCCCGATAGGAATCCAAGCACCATCAGCAGACACTTCACTCATATCGATGTCATCGGTCAGACGTCCCTTAATGGAGGAAGCGCCACCATTCACCGCATCACGGAAGAGACCTAGATCTTTCGCACTACCGATCAAATAGAAGCCTTCACTATCCTTCTTCAAGAAGTTCTGCTTCAGCACCTTCGTCACAAGAACAACAGTATCTCCCGTCACATTCTTGCCGTCAAACGAATTGGCGAACTGATAGGAGAAAACCGTCTCATTGCAGAACGGCAACGTCATCGTCTCGGAAAAGACATCCATGCCGAAATAATCTCCCCTATACGTCACAATGGAAACTTTTTTAGGAGGCAAAACAACATCCTCAAACATCGGATAATCAGATCCTTGCGTCCATTCCTTAAAATAAACGACACCACCAAACAACGTCTCATCCAAGGAAGGCGTAGAAGCAATGAAATTATTCAAAAGTTTCAGCAACGATCCATCCTTAAAAGCCGATGCAGTCTGAATTTTGAGAGTCGACTCATAATCATTGACGTTCGCCATCCCTTCCATTCCGAAACAATTCGAGATCGTAGCCTTACCCGAGCTTCGGATTTGTCCGGTCATGTGTCCGTTAGACAAACCACTGATTTTATTGTAGTTATAGCAGTTATAGAAGACACCTCCATCAAATGTGCCAGCGAGACCGCCCGCAATGCCATTATAAGTCACTTCGTTATCCGAAGCGATATTCGTGACCGCCTTCACGCGCCCCAAATTGTAGCAATTGACAAAGGTTACACCTCTCGTATATCCAGCGATTCCGCCCACATTATCCCCACCAACAATCGTACCGCTGTTGCTACAATTCACAATGTTAGCGGAGACCATATCCGCACCAGAAGTGATTCCGCCCACATTATACAATCCGATCACGACACCATCAAAATGGCAATTGACTATCAAACACTTACGTGCTGACCCATAAGCGCTCGCCACAATACCGGAACAATTGTTCGCACCCTTCACATTAGCATCCTTGAGAGTCAAGTCACGAATGACGTCTGCGCTAAAGAAGAGTCCCTGATTTGTATTTTTCGTGAAAATAAAGAGATTGGAAATGGTGTGGTTCGCCCCATCGAACTTGATGGAGAGACGTTTCCTATTGATTGGCACCCACGTCACCTTCTTACCATTCACAGTGCCACACACTGTGCTCATGTCAATGTCGGCCGCCAAACGTCCATCCATAGCTGTACCATTATTAACAGCGTCCCTGTATTCAGCCAAATCAGCGGCGCTCTTAATCAGATAATATCCATCAGCATCCTGTTCCAGAGCTGCGAAGGAGGAATGGCACGTCAAAAGGGCAATAATCAATGCACCTATATGCCTTAAATTCACACTAATGTATTTCATAAAATCACTTATAGTTTTCAAGGATTCAAAAATAGCAAAAAATGTTGAATATATACAACAAAGGAAGGAACAACCATAAACTTTCCCAAGGAAACGTCCTACAAGAAACACAAACACCTCATAATAAGCGCACAAAAAAACCTAAAAAAAATCCGAATCCCTTTTACAGGATTCGGATATACCAGACAATGAGACTCATTAAAAGTCTGCGGTCTTAGGTGTTCTTGGGAAAGGAATGACATCCCTGATGTTCTGCATCCCCGTCACGAAGAGCATCAATCGCTCGAAGCCCAAGCCAAAGCCTGCGTGAGGGCATGAACCGTACTTACGGGTATCGAGGTACCACCACATATCCTTCATAGGGATGTTCAATTCCTGGATCCTTGCCATCAGTTTGTCATAATTCTCCTCCCTCACGCTACCACCGATGATCTCACCGATTTGAGGGAAGAGGACATCCGTACCTTGAACGGTCTTGCCGTCGGTGTTCTGCTTCATGTAGAATGCCTTGATTTCCTTAGGGTAATCGATCATGATGACTGGCTTCTTGAAGTGTTCCTCCACCAAGAAACGCTCATGCTCGCTGGCCAAGTCGCAGCCCCAATATACGGGGAATTCGAACTTCTTGCCCTTGGCGATCTCTGCCTCCAGGATCTTGATTCCTTCCGTATATGGCAATCTGACGAACTCCGTCGAAACCACTGATTTCAGACGCTCGATCAGACCCTTGTCTATCATATTGTTCAAGAACGTAAGGTCGTCCATGCAATGCTCCAACGCCCAGTTCACGCAATACTTGATGAACTCCTCCTCGAGATCCATCAACTCAGCCAAGTCGATGAAGGCAACCTCAGGCTCGATCATCCAGAACTCCGCCAAATGGCGAGGCGTATTGGAATTCTCGGCACGGAATGTAGGTCCGAAGGTGTAGATGGCGCCCAAAGCGGTCGCACCCAACTCACCCTCCAGCTGTCCCGAAACGGTAAGGCTGGTCTGTTTGCCGAAGAAATCATCGTCGTATTTGATGGAACCGTTCTCGTCCTTCTTCAGGTCGTAGAGGTTCTGCGTGGTCACTTGGAACATCTGTCCCGCACCCTCACAGTCGGAAGCCGTGATGATAGGGGAGTGCCAATAGAAAAATCCTTTCTCGTGGAAGAACTTATGGATGGCGATTGCCATGTTGTGGCGGATTCTCAAGACTGCGCCAAAGGTGTTGGTCCTTGGTCTCAGGTGGGCGATCTCACGGAGGAACTCCATGGAGTGTCCCTTCTTCTGCAACGGATAGGTATTGTCGGCCAATCCGTAGATTTCAATCTCACTAGCCTGAATCTCAACAGCTTGACCTGCGCCTTCAGACTTCACCAACTTTCCCGTCACACTCAGGCAGGCACCCGTGGTGATCGACTTCAGCAACTCCTCGTCAAACTTATCGACATCTGCGACAATCTGGATGTTATTGATGGTGGAACCATCGTTCAACGCGATGAAATTCACCTGTTTGTTACCACGTTTGGTACGGACCCAACCCTTCACGTTCACTGTCTCGCCGTATTGAGTCATCTTGACCGCCTCGACAATCCTCGTCCTTTTCATTTTCTATCAGTAATATTATTATATATTTCTCTCTTTAAAAACAATCTGCAAATATAAAAAAATGTCGCGAAAGAACAATCATTCCGACAAAAACGCCTCCGCCCATTTCAGATCGAACACCGTGGTGATTTTTATGTTCTCACGGTTCCCCTCCGTCAGGCAGACAGGGTGTCCGAGACGTTCCACCACACTCGCATCATCCGTAAACGCCTCACAATAAGGTTGTTCATATGCCTTACGCAACAAATCGGAGCGAAAGACCTGCGGGGTCTGCACCAGACGGAAATCCCCACGGTTCCGAGCCTTGTTCGAACCGTCCGCCGAGACCTCACGGATAGAGTCCACCACAGGAACAACCGGCACAGCCGCCCCAGAGTGTTGAGCCTCAACGAAGGCTGCGTCTATGACCGACTCCGACACGAACGGGCGTACACCATCGTGGACAGCCACGCACACGTCCGAAGCATACGCCACGTACGCCAAACCATTCTTCACGGAATGGAACCTCGTCTCTCCGCCCAAAGCCAGCTGGTACGGCACATCGAAGTGATATTCCGCACAAAGGTCATTCCAATAGGGGATCTGATGAGCGGGAAGCACGACGACAATGCCCATTTGAGGGTCGTAGTCATGGAATTTGCGGACGGTCCGCATCAGGATAGGCACGCCAGCCACCGGTAAGAACTGCTTGGGAACATCAGTACCCATCCGCAGGCCTTTCCCTCCCGCCACGATGACAACGTATTTCTTCATTCGGTAAACATAGACGTTATGGATAAACAAAAAAGCCACCCTGACTAGGCGGCTCCATTTTTGTGGTCCCACTAGGATTCGAACCTAGGACCCTCTGCTTGTAAGGCAGATGCTCTAAACCAACTGAGCTATAAGACCTTCTTTCTAAACACAAACGGACGCCGAAACAATTTCATCGGAACGCTTTCCGAAACACCCGACATCCTTTTTTTGTGGTCCCACTAGGATTCGAACCTAGGACCCTCTGCTTGTAAGGCAGATGCTCTAAACCAACTGAGCTATAAGACCTTCTTTCTAAACTCAAACGGACACCGAAACGGTTTCACATCGGAACGCTTTCCGAAACACCCGACATCCTTTCTTGTGGTCCCACTAGGATTCGAACCTAGGACCCTCTGCTTGTAAGGCAGATGCTCTAAACCAACTGAGCTATAAGACCGAAAGCACATTCATGCCATTTCAACAAGGCTTCTCCCCTGAAAAGCGATGCAAAAGTAGCGCTATTTTCGAAATATCCAAAGGAAACGACGCATTTTTTTTCAACAAAATGCGTTTTTGGATGTTAGGGAAGGGGACAAGTTTGACGCAGGAAGTGCTATTGAATTGTAAAACAGCGACTCACACAATCTCCGCCACCACATAGGTGCTACCACCAACATAGACCACATCCTCATCGTCGGCATCGTCCAATGCAGCTTGGTACGCTTCAGGCACGCTAGGGTAGGTCTTGCCCTTCAAACCTTTCTGCTCGGCGAGTTCCTTCAACTTCGTCTCCGGCATCGCCCGTTTGCTATTAGCCTTCGTGAAATAATAGACCGCCTGTTTAGGCAGAAGCTCCAACACATGGCTCACATCCTTATCGCCCACCATACCGAAGACAATGCGCAAGGTCTTGCATGGCATGCTCTCCAACTGTTGGACAACATATTGGATTCCTCCCACGTTATGACCCGTGTCGCACACCACATAAGGGGTCTCCTTCAACTGTTGCCAGCGTCCCATGAGGTGGGTCTGGTCTAACGTGTGCTCAATGCCATGGCGCATGACTTCACGAGGGATATGGTAGCCCAGATGCCGCAACTCCTTCACAGCGCTCAGGACGGTCGCCATGTTCTTCCGCTGGTAGATACCCAGCAGAGGCGTGCGCACCATTTCCTCCCCGATACGGAGCAATTGGAACGGTTGCTTGTACGAAGCCTCCATGCCGATGAATTCGCAATCCTCCTGAGGGGCGAAGCAAATACGCGTGTTCACCTCCTCCGCCTTGCGTTGGAACACCTCCTTGACGGAGCCCTCCGCCTCACCGATCACGACAGGGATGCCCTGTTTGATGATGCCCGCCTTCTCCGCGGCAATCTGCTCCACCGTGTCGCCCAGCAGGTTCATATGGTCCATGCTGATATTGGTGATGACGCACAAGTCTGGCGTGATGATGTTCGTGCTGTCCAGACGTCCGCCCAAGCCGACCTCAATCACGGCCACGTCCACCTGCTCCTGCCTGAAATAATCGAAGGCGATGGCCACGTTCACCTCGAAGAAAGAGGGGCAAACCTTCTCGATCAAGGCACGGTGCGCCTCCACGAAGTCCACAACGAACTGTTCGGGCACCATCTCTCCGTTCACGCGTATGCGCTCCCGGAAATCCCTCAAGTGAGGGGAAGTGAAGAGTCCGACCTTATAGCCCGCCGATTGCAGGATGGAGGCTAGGGTATGGGAAACAGACCCCTTGCCATTTGTTCCTCCGACGTGGATCGTGCGGAAGGATTCATGCGGATGTCCGAAATAGGCATCCATCGTCTTCATACTCTCAATGCCTGGCTTATAACCTGAGGTGCCGACTGTCTGAAAACTAGGCATACGGCTGAATATATATTCAATTGTCTCCTGATATGTCATTTTTATATCAATATGCTTTGTATTTTCAAAATAATCACTAACTTTACCAATACGAAGGTAAGGATTATTTCCTTCAAAAAAAATAATGATTAACACTTAAATTGTATGACCATGGGCGCTAAGAAAAATTTCGTATTGGATACCAACGTTATCCTTCACGATTACAAGTGTATTTACAACTTTCAGGACAATGACATATACCTTCCGATTGTCGTCTTAGAGGAGTTGGACAAATTCAAAAAAGGAAATGATCAGATCAATTTCAACGCGCGTGAATTCGTACGCGAGTTAGATTCCATAAGCGGTAGCAAGGACATTTTCCAGAAGGGTGTGAATTTGGGGGCAGGACTCGGGAAACTATTCATTGTGACGAATTCGGAGTATCCGGAGAAGATCGCGAAGGCTTTCTCCGAGAAGATTCCTGACCACAAGATACTGGCCGTGGTGGACCTCGTCGCCACGAAATTCCCGAAAGTGAAGACCATACTCGTCTCCAAGGACGTGAACCTCCGCATGAAGGCGAGATCATTGGGCATGGAAGCGGAAGACTACAGCACAGACAAAGTGACCAACGTAGACGTGTTCGACAAGGCGCAGACCGTCTTCGAGAATGTGGATGCGGACATGATCGACAAGCTCTACGCCTCACCGACCGGACTGCCGCTCGACGACTTCAAACTGGACGGGGAAGTGGGTGCCAACGAGTGCTTCATCATGAAGAGTAGCCGCTCGACCGTGATGGCACGCTACAACGCCAACACGAAGTTGGTGGAGAAGGTGAAGAAGGAGAAGGCTTTCGGCATCGAGGGAAGAAACGCTGAACAATCGTTCGCCCTGAACGCTCTGTTGGACGATGACATCAAGCTGGTGGCCATCACAGGAAGGGCCGGAACCGGTAAGACCTTGCTGGCCTTGGCGGCGGCGCTGCAACAGCACGAGAAGTACAAACAAATCCTCTTGGCGCGTCCTATCGTGGCGATGTCCAACAAGGACTTGGGCTTCCTGCCAGGCGACGAGAAGCAAAAGGTCGCTCCTTACATGCAGCCTCTGTTCGATAACCTGAACGTCATCAAACACCAGTTCGGGCCAAGCAGCAAGGAACTGAAGCTCTTGGATGACATGCAGAAGAGCGAGCAACTGATCATCGAGGCACTGGCCTTCATCCGCGGTAGGAGCTTGAGCAACACCTACTTCATCGCCGACGAGGCGCAGAACCTGACCCCACACGAGGTGAAGACCATCATCACGAGGGCGGGAGAGGGCTGTAAGATGGTATTCTGCGGCGACGTGCAGCAGATCGATACCCCTTACTTGGATATGCAGTCCAACGGTCTCGTTTATATGATCGACAAGATGCGCGGACAGAACATCTTCGCCCACGTGAACCTGATCAAGGGCGAGAGAAGTTACCTCTCCGAGCTGGCAAGCACATTACTTTAAGACAAGCATATGTGAATCATCGCTGGTCGTGGATGAAGTAAGAAGTCTGACAAGAACCGTAATAGAAAGAGAGGGTTTCCCGAACTGGAAAACCCTCTCTCTTTGTCTCCGCCGCCCAGAAAAACATTCCTGCGCTAATAAATCGTAAATGGTTAAATGTCAAAATGATAAATAGTAAATTGTAAATAGCTATATAGTAAATCACAAAAGGTTATTTAGGGTCGCAAACCGCACGGACAAGCATGCCGAACATACGGTCATCCCAATTGGTGCGTACCCATCTCCATGCGAAATAGAATCCCATCGATTTGGCGCTAGGATCTAACATGTTTTGCATATAATCCACGTTCTTTTCCAAGTTAGACGACCAATAGGCTCCGAATTTGCCGACTTCGTTAAGGGACTTGTTAAACATAAATCCTGCTGCAGGGAAAAAGATGAAGCTCTCATTCTTCTTTGAAACGCCCATGATACCTGCAACGCCAGTTTTGTTATAGTTTGGGACCCAAAACCAATCACACCATTCGATAAGCTCTTCCATATTCTCTATGGTAGGCATGCGCCATTTATTTCCCCATTGTGCGGTGGCCGCGTCATCCTCAGGGAGAAGTGTTCTCAGGCTGTCCATATCCGCCCCTTTCTTCACATATTTCTTTCCTTCGTACTCGATGTAGCTATTGGCGCAATATTTTGTTTGTACTTTTTTATAAGCGGGTTTTTCCTTCCCGTTTGCGTCCTTATAGGTTCCGTTTTTCGTGATTTTCGACCACTTATATGTGTTCCAGTTGTATTCCTTTTTCTTCTTGATTTCTCCCCAAGAGAAAAAATCGCCCGTTTCCACCGGTGATTTCGCACCAATGTTGCAGGTAGCCCATAAGACACCGCTTGGCAATCCTAAATCCACATAATCATGCTTCCCGTTTTTGCCACTGACCGTAAGCTTTACCCCTTCAAACTCGGAGATGAGGGTGACATTGTACATGTGTTTCTCCTTATCATAGGCAGTTGAGTCATGGAGTTGGAAAACAGTTTCCTGTGCCCAATTAGAGGCGCTGGCCACAATCAACGTGACAAGGGTTAATAAAAGTTTCCTCATGATAGTTAGTTTTAATGATTAGTGAGTAATTTTAAACTAATATATACAATTTATCATTGACAACCATCCATTTTATATTTTTTTCTATAGTTTACACAAAGATTTTAGAAGAGGAGAATAAAATCCATATACGCCACATTCTAAAATAGTAAATAGTAAATCGTAAATAGCTAAATAGTAAATTTATTCATATCTTTACCAGCGATTGTCAATTGAGGGGTGTTGATTTGCCAGATGATTGGTTCTTAGCCCCTCCCTAAAAAAACTATTATGAGGATAAGAGGTTTATTTTTAGCCGTTTGTGCTATTTGTGCGCATCTCAGTAGTAGTGCGCAAGATTATTTTTATGTTTGGCAGAAAGATGGTTCCGTCACCCAGTTTGATGTGGCCGATGTGGATAGCATCACGTTCTCCATGTCCGACGAACCGGCTGAGATGGAGCTGAAAATGACGGCTACGCAATTAGCCTCCAAGATGTTCCTGGCCTGCAATATCGGCAACACGTTCGAATCCGTCGGCTGTTCCACCACCTCCAGCAACGAATGCTGTTGGGGCAGTCCGAAAATCACGCAACAGATCATCGACGCCTACAAAGAGGCTGGATTCAATACCGTGCGCATCCCTGTGGCGTGGAACACCTATGCGGAGGCGAATGGAGGTGTCATACCGGAATGGTGGATGAAGCGCATACAAGAGGTGGTGGACTATTGCATGAAGGACGATCTGTACGTGTTATTGAACATCCATTGGGATGGGGGATGGTTGGAGAGGCATGTGGAGGCGGCTTCACAATCCTCTGTGAACAAAACGCAGGAGAACCTATGGGGACAGATCGCCTCCCATTTCAAGAACTACGACGAGCATCTGGTCTTCTGCAGTGCCAACGAGCCAGACACGGAAAATGACGAGCAAGCCGCCATACTCAAGACGTATCACCAGACTTTCGTCAACACGGTCCGTGCCACGGGAGGCTACAATGGAACACGATGCCTGGTCATTCAATGCGCGGGGACGGCGGCCGACAAAGCCGTGCAGTACGACTACATGCCGACCGATATTGTTCCGAACCGCCTGCTGATGGAGTTCCATTACTACCCATACACCTATGCGTTGATGGAGGAAGATGCCGATTGGGGACCTGCCCATTGGTTCTGGGGAAAGGATTATCAGAACATAATCGTGGATGGAGTGAATCGTTCCTGCTCTTGGCATACGGAGGAGACCGTCATATCCGAGTTTTCCGCCATCAAAGCGAAATTTGTCGATAAGGGCATACCCGTCGTGATGGGTGAGTTCGCCATCATGAACCGTGAACTATCCGCAGAATGGCAGGAGAAGTTTAAGGAGTGTCGTGCGAACTACTATTATTTCCTGACCAAAACCGCAAAGAATTATGGCATTGTCCCCGTGTTATGGGACACACCGAACGGATCCAAAAGCGTGATCGACCGTGACAAGTGCACCGTCGGGAACCAAAAAGCCATGGAGGGCTTGCTGAAAGGTGCGAACGAGGGGGTGTATCCGTTCTAAATCATTGGTATGATAAGACCTTCATCATGGAGGGGGTTGTGCGGCGCAGGAGGCGCACCGCCCGATTCCCCATGAAAAATAATTTTCTATTGAGCGGAAAAATCCTTAACTTTGCAAAAAATAATCTCTCATGCATAAATCAGGTTTTGTAAATATTGTGGGCAACCCTAACGTCGGCAAATCGACGTTGATGAACGCTTTGGTGGGCGAGAGGATCTCCATCATCACTTCGAAGGCGCAGACCACACGACATAGAATTTTGGGCATCGTGAACGGGGAGGATTTCCAAATCGTCTACTCGGACACGCCCGGCGTCCTGAAACCGAACTACAAGCTCCAGGAGTCCATGCTGAACTTCTCCACCAGCGCACTCACCGACGCGGATGTGCTGCTCTACGTGACGGACGTAGTGGAAAGCGCGGAAAAAAACGCCGATTTCATCGAGAAAGTGAAGAAGCAGAAAGCTCCTGTTCTGCTCATCATCAATAAAATAGACCTGACCGACCAGCCTAAGTTGATCGAGTTGGTGGAGAAGTGGAAGGGTATCCTACCGGACGCCGAAATCATCCCTATCTCCGCGCAAAACAACTTCAACCTCGATTACGTGCTGAAAAGGATCAAGAGCTTATTGCCGGATTCACCGCCGTTCTTCGAAAAGGACGCATTGACCGACAAACCGGCCAGGTTCTTCGTCACGGAGATCATCCGAGAGAAGATCCTCACCAACTACGACAAGGAGGTGCCTTATGCCGTGGAGGTCGTGGTGGAGAGCTTCAAGGAGGATAATAAACTCATCCATATCAACGCCGTCATCTACGTCGAACGAGACTCCCAAAAGGGCATCATCATCGGTCAGGGCGGCAAGATGCTGAAAAAGGTCGGAACGGAGGCCAGGAAGGATATCGAAGCTTTCTTCGATAAAAAGGTCTTTCTTGAGCTCTTCGTCAAGGTGGAGAAGGATTGGAGAAACAAGGACAAAGACTTGAAGGATTTTGGCTATCAACCCGAATAACCGTTGATAACCCTAACAGAATAACGAAAAGGAAATGAGTAATTTAGTAGCTATAGTAGGCCGTCCGAACGTCGGCAAGTCTACACTATTCAACAGACTGACCCAAACACACCGCGCCATCGTGAATGACGAGGCCGGCACCACGCGTGACCGCCAGTACGGAAAGGTGGAGTGGAACGGTGTGGAGTTCTCCATCGTCGACACAGGCGGTTGGGTGGTCAACTCAGATGATATTTTCGAGGAGGAGATCCGCAAACAGGTGAAGATAGCCATCGAAGAGGCTGACGTCATCCTCTTTGTCGTGGACGTGAGCAGCGGATTGACCGACCTCGACGAGCAGGTGGGACAAATCCTCAGAAAGAACAAAAAACCGGTTGTCTTATTATGCAATAAGGTGGATAACAACGAGTTACGTTACGACTCGGCGGAGTTCTACAAACTAGGTTTGGGCGATCCGCAGTGCATATCCTCCATGTCGGGCTCCGGTACGGGTGACCTGTTGGATTTGATCCTTGAAAAACTTCCGAAGAAGAAAGAGGAGGAGATGGACGAAGACCTGCCGCGCATCGCCATCGTGGGTAGACCTAACGCGGGAAAATCATCCATAATCAACGCTTTCATCGGAGAAGACAGGTATATCGTGACGGACATCGCCGGGACGACCCGCGACAGTATACACACCCGTTACACGAAATTCGGATACGATTTCTACCTCGTCGACACGGCGGGTATCCGCAAAAAAGGCAAGGTGACGGAAGATCTCGAGTACTTCTCCGTCATCCGTTCCATCCGTTCCATCGAGGATTCTGACGTCTGCATCCTCATGATCGATGCGACAAGGGGCATCGAGGCGCAGGACATGAACATCGTCCAACTGATCCAAAAGAACAAGAAGGGCATCGTCGTGTGCGTCAACAAATGGGACCTTATCACAGAGAAAGATTCGAAGTCGACCCTCACGATGGAGAAGGCCATCAGGGAGCGTCTCGCCCCGTTCGATGATTTCCCTATCGTCTTCACCTCCGCGCTGACCAAACAGCGCATTTTCAAGGTGGTAGAGGCCGCCATGGAGGTCTATGGCAACAAGAAGCGGAAGATAGCGACCAGCAAGCTGAACGAGTTCTTCTTGCCGCTTATCGAGAACTATCCGCCACCTGCCACGAAGGGCAAGTACATCAAGATCAAATATGTGATGCAATTGCCAAATACGCAGATTCCATCGTTCGTTTTCTATGCGAACCTTCCGCAGTACGTGAAGGATCCGTACAAACGATTCCTCGAAAACAAGATGAGGGAGCAGTGGGAGCTCTCCGGCACGCCGATCAACATCTTCATTAGGCAGAAATAACGCTAATGAGTTAAGAATTAAGAGCTAAGAGTTAAGAATTGGAAAATTAGAGATGGTTGTAGGGATGTTGTTGCGCGGGTGATAACGGGCAATCTGTTAAAACACCTAAAAAACACCCGAAGGTTTTTCCTCTCTATGGTGATTTTTGACTCTTTTTATTAACTTTGCGGTTATAGAAAACTGGATAGAATGGGCAAAAAAGAGCAAGATAAGAGAGCAGACGTGGAGAAAAACACAGAAGGAGAAGGGAAAGGTGGTTTGTATCCATTGCTCAAAAAAATGAAGGACGAACGTATACAGACGGCCATCGGGCTGGTGCTGCTGACGTTTGGACTCTACTTGGCGTTGGCTTTCGTCTCATTCTTCTTCACAGGCTGGCAAGACCAAAGCTTGGTGCAGAACACACAGGGATTCACAATCGATTACATCAACGAAAACGTAAGGAACTGGGCGGGCCTGAGAGGCGCGAAACTGGCTGATTTCTTCATCAACAGAACTTTTGGCATCTCTTGTCTCCTCTATCTGTTCTTCTACTTCCTTTGTGCGCTGTGGCTGATGCATATCCGTCCTTTCCGCATGTGCAGGACATTCCTGATCTGCTCCTTCTTCCTGATCTGGCTGTCGCTCTTCTTCGGTTTCTTCTTCGTGAAAAACTACGAATCCACCCATCTTTTCTGGGGTGGCGAGCATGGCTATTTCATGTCCATTTGGCTACGCTCCAACGTGGGTGTGGCTGGTACGGCGCTGCTGCTGATCTTGTCATTGATCCTTTTCGTCATCTGCGCCTATAAAACAGCAATTTCACGGGCGAAAACAGTGGGTGTGACCATCGTATCCAAGCTGAGGAAACTGGACGATGGAACGGATCCTGCCGTTGTAGGTGTGGAGGGTGACCCTGAAACTGTAGGACCGAATGGTGATGACGTGACCGGTGAGGGCGGGAATGGCGAATCCACCGTGAAAAACACGGATGGAAATGACGGTGAAAACGATGATTCGAGCAAGGCGGGGAATGACCCGACCGACGATAACACGATCACTTTCACTGACAAACAAGAGGGTGAGAAGGAGGGGGATAACAACGCTGTTTCCAGTACGAAAGGCGGAGAACCCGAATTCATTGTCAATCAGGGAAACACGGAGAATTACGAACCGCAAAACGATCCGTCCCAGGCAAACAACGAAGGAGATAACCTCACATCGTCCACCAATGTAGGAACCGACACACCGAAGGGTGGGCAAGAACCGGTTGCCACTGACGCTCCCGCGGGGGCGGACAATGTAGATTTCCAGGTGGATAAGATCAAGGAGGATGACTTCGTGGATCAGGGTGATATGCAACTATATGATCCGACGAAGGAACTTAGCTTCTATAAGAAACCATCGACCGATTTGTTCGATGAATCCGTGGTAAGTGGTCCTACCATCAACATGGAGGAGCAGACGCAGAACAAGAACAAGATCGTCGAAGTATTGAAGAGCTTCGGCGTCGAGATATCTTCCATCAAAGCCACGGTCGGACCGACAGTGACCCTTTACGAGGTGACGCCAGCCGCTGGTGTGCGTATCAGCCGCATAAGAAGTTTGGGGGATGATATCGCCCTCTGTATCGCCGCAAAGGGAATCCGTATCATCGCACCAATCCCAGGCAAGGGAACCATCGGTATCGAGGTGCCGAACAACAAGCCTCAGACGGTTCCGATGGCGGATATCATCAACAGTAAGAAATTCCAAGAGTCGAAATACGAACTGCCGATAGCGATCGGTAAAACCATCACGAACGAGGTCTACATGGTGGATCTCTGCAAGATGCCGCACGTGCTGGTGGCCGGTGCGACCGGACAAGGTAAGTCCGTGGGATTGAACGCCATCATCACCTCCATCCTCTACAAGAAACATCCGGCGGAGGTGAAGTTCGTCATGGTGGATCCTAAGATGGTGGAATTCAGCATGTACGCACCTATTGAGAAGCATTTCTTGGCTAAGATACCAGATGCTGAGGATGCGATCATCACGGATGTGAACAAGGTAGTGGAGACGTTGAAATCATTGTGCGTCGAGATGGATGACCGTTATATGTTGCTGAAAGACGCTAACGTGCGTCAATTGAAGGAATACAACGAGAAGTTCATCAACCGTAGACTCAACCCGCTGAAAGGACATCGTTTCATGCCATATATCGTCGTAATCATCGATGAATTCGCCGATTTGATCATGCAGGTCGGCAAGGAGGTGGAGCAACCGATCGCCCGTATCGCCCAAAAAGCGCGTGCCGTAGGTATCCACATGATCCTTGCCACACAAAGACCATCCGCCAATATCATCACGGGTGTCATACGCGCCAACTTCCCGGCACGATTCGCCTTTAAGGTGTCGACCGGATTGGAGTCTCGCGTTATCTTGGACCAAAATGGTGCCGAACAATTGATCGGACGAGGTGATATGCTCATCAGCCAAGGCAATGACTTCGAGCGCGTGCAATGTGCCTTTGTCGACACGCCGGAGGTGGAGCGCATCACGCAGTTCATCTCCGAGCAGCAAGGCTATCAGGAGGCTTACGCATTGCCGGATCCTCCGTCGGAGGGTGAGAGCGATGGACCGAAGGATGTGGACTTGACCAAGCTCGACCCACGGTTCGAGGAGGCGGCGGCACTGATCGTCTCCACGCAACAAGGCTCCACTTCCATGATACAGAGGAAGCTCTCCTTGGGCTACAACCGCGCGGGACGCTTGATGGATCAGTTGGAGGTGGCTGGCATCGTCGGTCCGCAGGAGGGAAGCAAGCCTCGTGAGGTCAAGATTACCGACTTGGATCAATTGGATATGATAATCAGCAAATTAAAGAACCAATAAACAACACGGGAACATGAAAAAGATATTATTATTCATATGGGTATGTTTGACAGCCCACATCGCCTTCTCGCAAAACACGGCGAAGGAGGAGAGCGTTGACCCAAAGGCTAAATCACTGCTGGACAAGGCTGTGGCCGTGATGGAGAACAAGAAGGGAATGGAGATCCAGTTCACCATCAAGGTGGATAACGTACGTGATTCGAAATCGGAAACATACAATGGAAGCGCTATGCTGAAGGGCGAGAAGTTCAAATTGTCCCTCAAAGACGTGGACACCTATTTCGACGGAAAAGTTGAAGCGGTACACATGGTGAAGGAAAAGGAGGTCACCCTCAGCAAACCGGACAAGGACGATCTGAAGGAAGTGAACCCGATTTTACTGATGAAATCGTACAAAACAGGTTATAAGATGCGATACATGGGCGTCTCCACGGTCAATGGAAAGCCTTGCGAGGAGGTGGAGTTATATCCGGACGACCTGAACAGTCCGTACTCGATCATCCATCTTATTTTCGAAAAGAAATCATTATTACTGGAAAGCATATCGCTTCGCGGCAAGGGTGGCATCCACACCTACTTCACTGTCACGAAGGTATCCCCTAAGGAGTTCAAGGACACGGATTTCGTGTTCGACGTGAAACAACACCCAGGGGTTGAAGTGGTCGATTTACAATAAAAAAACACACACAAATGGATAAAGTACGTTGCTTAATCATTGGATCAGGTCCTGCTGGATACACGGCCGCCATCTACGCCGCCCGCGCGAACCTGTCCCCCGTATTGTACGAAGGGTCGATGCCCGGAGGCCAGTTGACAACCACGACGGAGATAGAGAATTACCCAGGCTATCCGGATGGCATATCAGGCGCACAAATGATGGAAGATCTTCGCAAACAGGCGATCCGTTTCGGGGCGGACATCCGTGTGGGTATCGCCACCAAGGCGGTCCTCCAGCCTAACGAGAACATCATCACCATCGATGGCGAGAAGGAGATCCAAGCGAGCACCGTGATTATCTCAACGGGCGCTTCCGCCAAGTATCTGGGATTGCCGGACGAGAAGAAATATGCGGGCATGGGTGTTTCCGCCTGTGCGACCTGCGACGGATTCTTCTACCGCAACAGGACCGTGATCGTGGTAGGCGGAGGAGACACAGCCTGCGAGGACGCCATGTACCTCTCAGGACTTTGCAAGAAGGTATATTTGGCCGTAAGAAAGAATTCCTTGCGCGCCTCCAAGGTGATGCAGGAACGCGTATTGCGCAACGAGAAGATCGAAATCCTCTTCAAGCACGAAGTGATTGGTCTCTTCGGCGAGGACGGTGTCGAGGGCGCTATCCTGATGAAAAACAGGGGAGAGAAGGAACAAGAGGAATACAGCATCGCTGTCGACGGTCTGTTCATCGCGATAGGCCATCATCCGAACTCCACGTTGTTCGAGCAATACCTTGAACTGGATAAGCTTGGATATATCAAGACATTCCATGGCACACAAGAGACAAACGTGCCGGGAGTCTTCGCCGCAGGAGATGTGGCGGATCCTCGCTACAGACAAGCAATCACCGCGGCGGCGAGCGGATGCAAGGCCGCCATCGATTGCGAGCGTTATTTAGTCGAAAACGGATTGTAAGCCATGGCTGACAACTATTTGGAAAAGAAATACGAGGAGTATGAGCAGAAGAAAGCCCAATTCCTCAAGAAGAAGAAATTGGGGCTCCTGAAAAAGAGCGCCAAGCCTTCCTCTTCGTCCAAATGAATTGGCCAGAGACGAATGTATAATAGATCGTATGTCCGATATTGGTGAAATCAGCGTTAAAAACGCCCATATCCACAATTTGAAGGGGATTGACATCACGATCCCCAGAAACAAGTTCGTGGTCGTGACGGGACTGTCCGGTTCTGGCAAATCATCCTTGGCCTTCGACACTTTGTATGCGGAGGGTCAACGGCGGTATGTGGAGAGCCTCTCCGCCTATGCCAGGCAATTCCTCGGCAGGATGTCGAAACCTGAGGTGGACTATATCAAGGGACTGCCTCCCGCCATAGCGATCGAGCAGAAGGTGAACACACGTAACCCGCGCTCCACCGTCGGCACCTCCACTGAAATATACGAATACCTGAAACTCCTGTTCGCCAGGATAGGAAAGACCTATTCCCCCGTCTCAGGCCGTGAGGTGAAGAAACACACGGTGAGCGATGTGGTGGATTATATCTACACGAAACAAGAAGGCACCAGAGGCGTCATATTCGCCCCGATCATGCTGCGGAAGGAGCGCACCTTAGCCCAACAGATTGAGGTCTTCCGCATGCAGGGCTATAGCCGTGTGGAGGTGGACGGAGAGATGATTAAGATGGACGAGGCGGTCCAGCGCATCAATGAGCTGAGCGAAAAGGCCGACCGTGTGAACCTGGTGGTGGACCGTTTCTCCGTGCGTGACGACGCAGATACCCGCACCCGTCTGGCGGACTCGATCCAGACCGCTTTCCTAGAGGGCGGCGACATCTGTTTCGTCCGATTCTACGAGAACGGGGAGGAGAGTGTGGAACGCTTCTCGAAACAGTTCGAGGAGGATGGTATCCAATTCGAGGAACCGTCCGACCTGATGTTCAGCTTCAACAGCCCTTATGGCGCTTGTCCTACCTGCGAAGGCTTCGGTAAGGTGATGGGTATTGATGAGGACCTGGTGATCCCGGACCAATCCCGCTCCGTCTACGATGGCGCCGTCATTTGCTGGCGGGGTGATAAGATGTCGGAGTGGCTGAACGAACTGGTCTACAACGCATCGAAGGTCAACTTCCCGATCCATACCGCCTATGCGGACCTCACAGCGGAGGAGAAACGGATGCTATGGAAGGGAACGCCCTATTTCCATGGCATAGATGATTTCTTCGAATTCGTAAAGGAGAATCAATATAAGATACAATATAGGGTCATGCTGGCCCGATTCAGGGGGAAAACCACCTGTCCGACCTGCAACGGTAGCCGATTGAAGGAGTCCGCCAACTATGTGAAGGTGGGCGGGAAGAATATCACCGAACTGGTCTCCATGTCCGTCATCGAACTGAAGAAATTCTTTGACGAGCTAACCTTGACCGACGATGAGATGAAGATCGCCAAGCGGTTGCTGACGGAGATTAACCTAAGGCTGCAATGCCTGATGGATGTGGGGTTGGGCTACTTGACGATGGACCGTCTCTCCAATTCCCTGTCAGGCGGAGAGAGCCAGCGCATCAACCTGGTCACCTCACTGAGCAGTAGTTTGGTAGGTTCCTTGTACATTCTGGACGAGCCTAGCATCGGTCTCCATCCAAGGGATACCCATAAACTGATCTCCGTGCTACGGAAGCTGCAGCAGCTAGGCAATACGGTTGTCGTCGTGGAGCATGACGAAGAGTTCATGCGGGCGGCGGATTACCTCATCGACATTGGCCCTAATGCGGGACGATTGGGCGGTAATGTGGTGTTCCAAGGCCAATTGACCGATGACCTATTGAACGATAAGAAACTGCAGGAGGAGAGTTATACCATCAAATACTTGCTGGGTGCGGACAAGATTGAAGTGCCGAGCCTGCGTAGGAAATGGAGCAACTATATCGAGGTGGTCGGTGCCCGCCAGAACAACCTGAAGGGCATAGACGTCAAGTTCCCGCTGAATGTGATCACCGTGGTGACGGGCGTCAGCGGTTCGGGCAAATCATCCCTTGTGCAGGACGTCTTCTACAATGCTTTGAAAAGGGCGTTGGACGGTGTGGCGGACAAACCGGGACTGCACTCCTCGCTGAGAGGAAGCCTGAATCTGGTGCACGACGTCGAATTCGTAGACCAAAACCCGATAGGCAAATCGTCCCGTTCCAATCCAGTCACCTACATCAAGGCTTACGACGAGATCCGCAAGCTCTTCGCCGACCAACCTTTGGCGAAACAGATGGGCTACACGGCGGCCACATTCTCCTTCAACGTGGAGGGAGGACGTTGCGACGAATGTCAGGGCGAAGGAACAGTCACGGTGGAGATGCAGTTCATGGCGGACCTGATCCTAGAGTGTGAATCCTGCCACGGCAAGCGGTTCAAGCCAGATGTGCTGGAGGTGCTCTACCGAGGCAAGAATATCTTCGACGTGTTGAACATGACTGTCAATCAGGCGGTTGAGTTCTTCTCGGAGCAACCGGGGACCATTGAGAAGAAGATTATCCGTAAGCTGAAGACGTTGCAGGACGTCGGATTGGGCTACGTGAAGCTAGGACAATCCTCCAACACGCTCTCTGGAGGTGAGAGCCAGCGCGTGAAATTGGCGGAGATATTAGGCATGGAAAAGCCTGAGCCGATGATATTCATCTTCGACGAGCCTACGACAGGATTACATTTCCACGATATAAAGACACTGATGAAAGCCTTCAACGCATTGGTGGCGAACGGTCATACCGTCATCATCATCGAGCATGATCTGGACGTGATCAAATGTGCGGACCATATCATCGACATCGGTCCGGAGGGCGGAGATGCGGGCGGAAAGCTCGTCTTCGAGGGAACTCCGGAGGAACTCGTGAAATGCAAGGATTCATATACGGCGGAATTTTTGAAGAATAAATTGAATTGACATGGAAGATTTCAAGGAAGACATAAAAAACGCCCTCAAGACGTTGAAAGCCGGTGGCATCATATTGTACCCGACCGACACGATCTGGGGATTAGGTTGCGACGCCACGAATGAGGCTGCCGTGAAGCGCATATTCGAGCTGAAGCACCGTTCGGACGCCAAGTCCATGTTGGTGCTCACCGATAGCATCTTCAGAGTGGAGCGGGTGGTGGACGAGGTGCCGGAAGTGGCCTATAGCCTGGTGGAGTGTGCCGACAAACCGCTGACCATCATCTACGACGGCGCCAAGAACCTAGCGCCCAACCTGATAGCGGAGGACGGAAGCGTGGGTATCCGTATCACGAACGAGGCCTTCTCCAAGAAACTGTGCGAGGAGTTCCGCATTCCGATCGTCTCCACGTCCGCTAACATAAGCGGGGAACCCTCTCCACACAACTTCTCGGAGGTCAGCGAAGTCATCAAAGCGGGTGTCGACTACATCGTGTCATACAGGCAGGATGAGAAGACATCGTCCACGCCTTCCTCCATCATCAAGCTGGGCAAGGGTGGAGTAGTCACCATCATCAGAGAGTAAGAATGGAACAGAACAAGAGGAACCACGGCAGCAAGAAAATGCAGCGCATCAAGTACATCCTATTTGATGTGGTGGCAGTCTTATTAGCCTGGGCACTCTTCTTCTTTTTCCGAAGAGTAGAGATCGAATCGAATGTGGTGCGGGAGATACAACTGTTTTCGCCCATCTACAACTTCGAGAAACTGATCATCGGAATACCCTTCTTCTGGCTTTTCATTTTCTGGGTTTCGGGATACTACAACAAACCCTTCCTGAAATCACGCCTTCAAGAGTTCGCCCAGACATTCCTCAGCACACTGATCGGTTGTACGATACTCTTCTTCCTCTTGTTGCTGAACGACCCTGTCATCAGCTATAAGGATTATTATCTGTCGTTTATCGTCCTGTTCTTCATTTATTTCTCTGTGGTATATCTCTTCCGGTATATGATCACGAGGAAGACGACCGAAAGGATCCACAACCGGACCATCGGTTTCAACACCATTATCATCGGCACGGGAGAGAAGGCAAGGCAGATTTATGAGCAATTACAATCCATGAAGCTCTCTTCGGGCAATTTCATCAACGGATTCGTATCCTGCGAGGAGCATATGGAGGTCGACGGCTCACTCATATTGGGGGATATGTCCCAATTGAACAATATCATAGAAGTGAATCAGATCGAAGAGGTGATAATTGCGCTGGACAATAACGACAGGAATGCCTTGCTGCCTATCTTCAATATCCTATACTACCATGATGTGACGGTGAGGGTGGCTCCGCAACTATATGACTACCTGATAGGTGGAGTGCGTATGACCTCTATTTTCGGCGCACCGCTCGTCAGCGCGATGGATGTGCGGATGAACGAGTTTGAGAAGAACCTCAAACGCCTTTTCGACATCATTTTCTCATGCATTGTCATTGTACTGGTTTCCCCTTTCTGCCTGATATTGTCGCTCCTTATCAAACTCACGTCCGACGGACCTGTGTTCTACATGCAGGAGCGAGTGGGGGTGCACGGTAAGTTGTTTCACATCCTGAAGTTCAGGACCATGGTATGCAATGCGGAGGAGGCTGGTCCGCAATTGGCTTCGAGCGATGACCAGCGAATCACGAAGATAGGCCGTATTCTCAGACGGTTCCGTATCGACGAGCTGCCTCAGTTCATCAATGTGCTGAAGGGAGATATGTCTATCGTGGGACCAAGACCGGAACGTCCGTATTATGAGGCGCAGATAGCGCAAAAGGTGCCTTACTACGGCATTGTGCACAAGGTGAAGCCTGGCATCACCTCTTGGGGTATGGTGAAATATGGGTATGCGACAGACGTGGACAAAATGATCGAGCGTCTACAATATGACATCATCTACTTGGAGAATATCTCTCTTTTAGTCGATTTGAAGATATTGATTTACACTGTCAAAACCGTCGTTTCCGGAAGGGGAATGTAGAAAATTATGAATTAAGAAATGTCAGTTCGACGTAGTCAATTATGAATTAGGAGGACGCTAGCGTCTAACATTTAGTGTCTAACGTCTTCTAAAGTCTAAAACCTAGGACCTATTCCTTCGACCTAATCAAGCTAATAGTACCCTTTCTCAGGTATTCCTCACCGTCTGTTCCCTTTGCCTTGATGACATAGTAGTAAGCGCCGATGGAGGCTTTGTCTCCTCGGAATGTGCCATCCCAGCCCCTCGTAATATCGTCGGATTTGTAGACCCGTCTTCCCCATTGGTCGTAGATGGAGATCTCGAACGATTCGATGGAGCGGTAGCCAACCCTGAATTCATCATTTATATTGTCACCGTTAGGGGTGAAGGCGTTCGGCACGTAGAGTTGAGACTTGGCGATCTGCAGGCAAGCGTAGGACTTATGTTCGCAGACGCTGTCGTTACGAATGTTGCTCACCGTCAACTCGATGCAATGTAAGGTCGGTTCACTTATTTCAAAAGAGTTAATATCCTTTCCAAAATAGGTATATGCACCCTGGAAATCACCGGCTTTCGCCCTTTCACCCTCAGCGAATGCCCACTCGTAGTGGTTGACCATATCATTAGGATAGCTATATAGATTCAGAACCAATGTAGCTGACTGACGGAACTTGGAGACGTTACTTTTTGCCTCCTCAATTGTAGCGTAGAAATGAAGCGTGCTATCCGTTCCATCATCACCTTCATGCTCATATTTGGAACGGGTTTCCATGTATGGATAGGCCACCACAGCCTGTGAATAGAACGTATCCGTGACAATTGGCTGGAGGTTCAACTTCAAATCATTCTTAGCCATAAGGTCAGTCACCTCAAAATCCGTGTTCACATAAGGCATCTCACTCAATAGGATAGAACTCGTCCCATCCTTTTCCTCTACAACCTCTTCCTCAGAAGGGAATTCTCCTTTCAAAAGGAAACTCTTATATTTCACGGAGAGCGTACGGCTGATTTTTTTCACATTACCATATTCGTTGAAATATTCCATGACAGGCTCAACCGCAAGTTCCAAATCACTACAGATGACCGTATCCTTAGGGAAAGATACAGATTGCAACGGTTTGAACTCCACCACGCATGTGTAGGCGTATGAATCGAGCTCTTCACCGTACGAATAATCTTTATATTGAATTAAATATCCCGTATTCGCAGATAAATTACCAAACGTTACCGTCTGAGAATCAGTCGATAATGTATATTCGTCCGTTTTAAGGAGCAAAGAGTCGATTTTATCTTCCCCCAAAGTGATTTTATAGCATTTCAGTCCTCTCAAAGCAAAACTATCCGTCGAAAAAGAGAAAGAACCTTTGCTAACTTTCTCGAATATCATATAATCCGCTTTCTTACCACTAACAAAACCTTTTCCTTCTGTTATGGAGAAAGTGCCGGAAAAACTGTTCGCCGCAGCGAAAAAAGAAATCAACAAAAATAGAATCCTACGTTTCATCATTTATCATTTACAAATTGAGTGCAATATTACAAATATTCAAGGGAATTTTGAAATATTTATGTAAATTTGCAACTCAAGTTTTTAGATATTATGAGGAAATTTTTATGTAGTGTGATAGCTTGCTCTTCCATGGTCATTTCAGCATGGTCTGTTGACTTGAATTATCCCAAGAAAGAAATTAACGGCAAGCAGTATTACGAGTATGTGGTACAGAAAAGTGAAGGTTTCTATTCCATATCAAAAAAATTCGGTGTGACGGAGGAGGAGATCAAGTCCGTGAACCCAGGTACGGAGAACGGCTTGACGTTGAACTCGACCATCCTAATTCCAGTGAAGGCGGATTCCTACATCACGCATGTGGTGGACAAGAAAGAGACGCTTTACTCATTGTCTAAGAAATATGACGTCACTTACGACGATTTATATGCGCTCAACCCTTCGTTAAAGACGGACGGGCTGAAATATGGCACGGAAATCAAGATTCCTACAAAGAAGACCATCACGGGCCAGAACATGACGGTGAGCGACACGTTGCCGAAGGTGAAGAAGGAGACGAAGCCTTCGTTCGTGATCCGGGAGGTGAAAAAGGGGGAAACGCTCTATGGCATCTGCCGTGAATATGGTATCACCTCTGAGGAGATTATCCGTTTGAATCCGGATGTGAAGGATGGTGTGAAGGTGGGCCAGAAACTAATCATTCCTCCTGTACACGCCAACACTGCCTTGACGGAGAATTCCGTAGAGAATAAAACTCCTAAAACGTTCAAATACCATAATGTGAAGAAGGGCGAGACGCTTTTCAGCATTTGCCATGAGTATGGTGTCACACAGGAAGAGGTGCTCCGCCTGAACCCTAAGGCAGCGGACGGTTTGAAGGCTAATATGGTGTTGATTATCCCTCCATCTGTCGGGGTACAACAGAACAAGGATAACACGGCCCAATTGGCGGATGCGGCGCAGGTTGACACTGCTGCGGTCGATTCGACTCCTGCCGTGGTCTTCGTGCCTCAAACGACACCGAAAAAGGAGATCAACATGGCGCTCGTCCTTCCGTTCCAGTTTAGCAAATACTCTGAGACAAGCCAAATCGATGGTAACATGGACAAATTCCTCGAGTTCTACCAGGGTGCCTTGCTGGCGATGGATAGCTTGCGTAAGACAGGTATTTCCTTCAACATGAACATATTCGACTCTGGCGAGACTGAGGCCGATATGAATAAATTATTGGAGAACCGCGACATCGAGAAACTGGATTTCATGATGGGTCCTGCTTATACGGGGCAAATCAAGGCGATGTCCGAATACACGAAGTTGCACGATGTGAAGATGGTGATTCCTTTCTCATCCAAATCGGAGGAGACGGTCTCTAATCCGAACATCTTCCAAGTGAATACGCCGCTCAACCAATTGAACTACTTGATGGCGGATCTCTTCATCAAGAATTTCTCCGACAAAAACATCGTGTTGGTGCGTTTCAATAATTCTAAAAACGATAAAAATGAGTTCGGTGATACGCTGGCCGCAATGCTGAAAGCACAAAAGATAAACTTCAATTCAGTGAATTTCAGCACTTTGTCTACTATAAGGACGCAGTTGGTAGCCCACAAGGAGAACATTGTGGTGCCATTGACCTCCAATCAGGTATCCTTGAGCCAGGTGCTCCCGATGGTGAACATGATGAATACGGACAAGAAAGAGGTTTCCATCTTCGGCTTCTCGGAGTGGCAGAGTTATCCAAGCATCGCAAAAGATCTGTTCCTCTTGAACACGTACATCGTCACGCCTTTCTACACGGACTTCGAAGACCCTCAGGTGATAAATTACCTAAAACAATTCAGGAAATACTACAATGCGGAGCCGGTGAACAGCCAACCGCAATATGGCATGTTGGGCTATGATGTCGTGATGTACCTCGCCGAGGCGATCTCCAAGTATGGACATGACTTCGAGCATGGCATGAACAAAATTCGCTTGAACGGTCTGCAGTCTCACTTCTTCTTCAATAAATTCGAGAACGGAGGATACTACAACAGCAGTTTCATGTTGATGAGACATAACCGGAAGGATGGTGTGGTGCTGGTGGGTGGCACTGTTCCTCACGAGTTTAAGCCTCTCATGGACAAGCAAAAGGAGAAGGAGAAAGAAAAGGAGAAGGAGAAGAAAAACAAGTAATTTGATGTTGCGGACAAGTCTTATGCGCAAGATATTTTTAGCGGTCATTCTAACCATTGCCTCCCTCTCATGGTCTTATGGACAACAACTGAGGCGGGATTTCCTTCAAGAGGTATCCTTGGGTGTCAATGCGGGGGCGAACCTCACCAAGGTCAGTTTCCTTCATAATATGAATGATCGGTTGTTCGAGTTGGGTAACCAATCGCTACGGCAAGGCATGCGGTTCGGTTTTGTCGCGAAATATATCCATCAAAACCATTTCGGTGTTCAATTGGAGCTGAATTATGTACAAGCCGGCTGGACGGAGAAGTTTCATGAGAACTCCGGCGTTTCCATAGTGAACGGCCTCAATCTGCAGGATGTGAATTTGGGCAGAAGACTGGAATACTTAGACATCCCTGCCTTGGCGCATATCTATTTCGGCAAAAGAAGGTTGCGCTTCATCGTGAACATGGGTCCGGAAATCCGTGTCATGACTAAATATGGAGAGGTTAAGTGGAATATCCCGGAGGGTGACGAGCGTCGCTCCGCTTTCCAAGCGGGGGATGACCGTTTCGAAGATGAACACCATGATATCGACTACGGATTGACGGGTGGGGGAGGTTTCGACCTGAGGATCGGCAAGATGGTCCACGTGCTGGTGGAATGCCGCTATTCGTATGGATTTGGTGATTTGTATGACAACAAAAAGGCGGATTTGTTTCAACGCTCCAACACCCAGATGTTGGGTCTGATAGGCTCCGTAATGGTGCCTGTGTTGAAATTCAAGGAGAGGAAAGACGGTTCAGAAACCAAGGAATAAGGGACATCCACGTAATCGATACTACATAAAAAAATTGAAAGGCAACTCACATGAGCTGCCTTTCTGCTTTTGTTTAATGTGTTATCGTGTGTTATTGTTTATACCCGCTTCAACGCTTCGTCCAACGTGAGTCCCGCATAGTCTTGCGCGGAGAATAGCCTACCGCTCTTCTTGTCGTTCACGAATGCGCCAAGCACCATGCCTGGGATGGTGGAGTCCGGGTCGTTCGGTGCCTTAGGTCCACCGAGGTCTGTCCTACACCAACCTGGATCGGCCAAGCTGATGATGACATCCGTTCCGTCCACTGTGCCCGCCAAATCGGCGGTCACCTTGTCGAGGGCCGCCTTACTTGCGGAATAACCCGCCTGCTCCGGTTCGTTCTTGATACCGCTGGTCGTGTTGATCACACGTCCGAATCCTCGCTTGATCATGTCCGGCACGAAAGCGTAGCAGAGCATCATAGGAGCGATTGTGTTGATGTAGAAGCTGGTGGAATAGTCTTCCACTGGCGTCTCGAAATATTGCGTTCTGTAGGCGATCTGAACCGCCGCATTGTTGAAGAGCAAGTCCACCTGAGTGCCCTTCCCTTTGATCTCCTGGATCATCGCCTCCACCTCTTTCGGATTAGACAATTCAGCGGCGACGCAATAGGCCTCGACACCCATTGCCTTCACCTCTTCCAGAACAGCCTTCGTGTGGTCTAGGCTACGGCTATGCAGGATCAGGTTGCAGCCCTGCGAAGCCATGAACTTTGTCACTCTGTAGCCGATGCCCCGGTTGGCACCTGTGATCAGTGCCCATCTTCCTTTCACATCTGTTTTCATAAATTTTTAGTGTTATTTGAAACATTATACTTCATGTGAATGCAAAGATAAATATTTTACATCAGTAATTTGTTCTGTGCCATAAAAATTGTAACTTTACGTTGTTATGGCTTTGAGATGAATGTGTGGCTATTGTCCTGACAGGGACCATTTGACAACGAATAATTATCAGAATCATATATTAAATACTTAAAAAACAATTTTTTATGGCTAAGTTTATTTGTACAGTGTGTGGCTATGTCCACGAAGGTGATTCAGCTCCTGAGAAGTGTCCTCAATGTAAGGTGCCAGCCTCTAAGTTCAAGAAGTTGGAGGAGTCTGACGAGGCCCTTTCATTCGTTACCGAGCACGTGATCGGCGTGGCTAAGGGTTGCGACGATGAAATGATCAAGGATTTGAACGCTCACTTCAACGGAGAGTGCTCGGAGGTGGGTATGTACCTTGCAATGAGTCGCCAAGCGGACAGGGAAGGTTATCCTGAAATAGCGGAGGCTTTCAAACGTTACGCATGGGAGGAGGCTGAACACGCCGCTAAATTCGCCGAGTTGCTGGGCGATGTGGTGTGGGATACTAAAACGAACCTCGAGAAGCGTAAGAACGCGGAAGCGGGCGCTTGTGAGGATAAGATGAGAATCGCTAAACGCGCGAAAGAACTGAATCTGGACGCTATCCACGATACCGTGCATGAGATGGCCAAGGACGAAGCCCGCCACGGAAAGGGATTCGAGGGATTGTACAACCGTTATTTCAAAAAATAAAAGACTATGGTGGTAGACTCTTTGGACAATCTTTTGTCGTACGTCTCCCTTCATCCTCGCTTCGAGTTGGCGTTCGATTTTATCCGCCAGCTGGATTTCTCGAAGCTGAAGCCGGGACGGATTGTGGTCGACGATGATATCTACATCAACGTGGACGAAGTGCCTTTGCGTCCCCTGGAAGGGGCACGCTATGAAACGCACGACGATTACATCGACATACAGATTCCTATCACGGCGGGAGAGACAATCGTCTATGCGAAACGAATCGCCTTAGGCGCACCGGTGGAGGTCCACAAGGACAAGGATATCGCCTTTTATGACGCTCCCTTGTCTACCCGCATCGATTTGGGGGTAGGGGACTTCGCCATTTTCTTTCCGCAGGATGGCCACATGCCAATCATCGGTGAGGGAATCACGAAAAAGATTGTGGCCAAAGTGAGAGTCTAAACCATCGTTGTTAAACGATAACAGATAATCCAACAAAAAAGGCGTAGCTCAATGAGTTACGCCTTTGCCTTTTATTGATTTAGGGATTATCCCTGCTCCTTCAAGATAACATCGTGAGCACCGCCCTCGATGATGGAGGTGGAGGATACCATGGTGATCTTCGCTTTCTCCTGCAACTCCGGGATCGTGATGGATCCGCAGCTGCACATCGTGGAGATGATCTTACCCAACGTCTGGTTCAAGTTGTCCTTCATCTTACCAGCGTAAGGAACGTAGCTGTCAACGCCCTCCTCGAACTTCAAGGCTGCGCTTCCGCCCATGTCATAGCGTTGCCAGTTCTTCGCGCGGTTGGAGCCCTCGCCCCAATACTCCTTCACGATTCTGTTGCCGATGGTCAACTTCTTAGTAGGAGACTCGTCGAAACGGGCAAAGTAACGTCCCATCATGAGGAAGTCCGCGCCCATGGCCAAGGCCAACACCATGTGGTAGTCATGCACAAGACCGCCATCGCTACAGATTGGCACGTAAATGCCAGTCTTCTCGAAATATTCGGCCCTTGCCTTAGCCACATCCATCAAGGCAGTCGCTTGACCTCTACCGATACCTTTTTGCTCACGGGTGATACAGATGGAACCGCCACCGATACCCACCTTAATGAAGTCCGCACCAGCCTCTACGAGGTAGTTGAAGCCTTCCGCGTCCACCACGTTGCCGGCACCCACCTTCACCTTGTCTCCGTATTTAGACTTGATCCAGCCTAATGTCTCCTTTTGCCACTCGGAGAAACCATCCGAAGAGTCGATGCAAAGTACGTCCACACCAGCCTCAACCAAAGCAGGGACACGCTTCTCGTAGTCGCGTGAGTTGATACCTGCGCCGACGAGCAACTTCTTGTCGCTGTCAGACAACTCGTTAGGGTTCTCGTGATGGCTGTTATAGTCTTTTCTGAAGACGAAATATTGCAGATTGCCCTTGGCGTCCACGATAGGCAAGGTGTTCAGTTTATGCTCCCAGATGATTTGGTTCGCCTCGGAAAGGGTGATGCCCAATTTCCCGACAGTCAGTTTCTCGAATGGAGTCATGAAATTCTTTACCGGAGAGGAAAGATCCTCCTTGTCCGCACGGTAGTCACGGCTGGTCAAAAGACCCTCCAACTTACCGTTCGGTGTTCCGTCGGAAGTGACACCGATGGTGGAGTGGCCAGTAAGACCGATCAAACTGATCGCATCCGCCAAGGTTGTGTCCGGTTTAACGTTCGTGTCGCTGACCACGAAACCAGCCTTGAAATTCTTCACTCTCCTGACCATTTCGGCCTGAGATTCAATCGGTTGGGAACCGAAGATGAAGGACAAACCACCATTCCTCGCCAATTCGATGGCAAGACCCGAATCGGAGACTGCCTGCATGATGGCTGAAACGAACGGAATGTTCAGGTTAATCGCTGATTTTTCGCCTTTCTTGAACTTCACAAGCGGCGTTTTGAGCGACACGTTGCTCGGAATACACTCTTTTGTCGTCAATCCGGGGATGAGAAGAAACTCGCCGAATGTTCTTGAAACGTCATTTAGAATCTTGGCCATACTATGATATCTTTTTTGTTACTTTTCTTCCAATGAAAAATTTTGCAAATTTACATATTTTCCCGTTAAATCTATGCGCCACGGAAGAAAAAGTCGGTCGACGAACACGGATTTTTTCTCACCAAGAAAAAGACAGTCCTGAGATCCCCACGATCAGAAATTCACACGTGTGACCATCAACAAGTTGAGGAGATGAAACGACGACCTTGAAAAGTGTTCCTTTCCGACAACCGCTTCTCCAATTTAGCGGTGAACTCAAAATTCTTCAATCCCCAATCGGGTGCGATCAGTAAATCTTTCGGGGATTGGGAAACAAATCTCTCCACCACGATAGTGCGTGGCAATAATTCAAGGAAATCGATGACAAGGTCTATATACTCGTCCGCCGTAAAAAGATGGAACCAGTCAGGGTGCTCCTCATACTGCCTAGCCATCACCGTCCCCTTGATTAGTTGCAGTTGATGCAGCTTAATTGTGTCGAGGGGTAGTTTTGCTATCCTACGGGCGTGCTCCAACATAGTTTCCCGACTTTCTTTCGGCAATCCGAGAATCAAATGCGCACAAGTATGCACACCTGCAGAAGCGGTCCACCTGATCGCCACCTGCGCGTCAGAGAAAGCATGTCCTCTGTTGACCAGACGTAGCGAGTCGTCATCCGTGGATTCCACCCCATATTCGACCATAACATATTTCTGTCTGGAGAGTTCAGACAAATAGGCTAGCAGGTCGTCTGCCATGCAATCGGGACGTGTGCCCAGGATGAGCCCGTCTACTAGCGGGTGGGAGAGTGCCTCCTCGTATTTTTCGATGAGACATTGCGTCTCGCCATACGTGTTGGTGTACGATTGGAAATATGCCAAATAACGCATGGATTTGTATTTCCTAGAGAAAAAAGCTATGCCTTCCTCTATCTGTTCGGTAATGCTTTTGGTGGATTGGCAATAGTCGGGATGGAAAGTCCGGTTATTGCAGTACGTGCAACCTCCCAAGGAAATATAACCGTCCCGGTTAGGGCACGAGAACCCTCCATTGACGGATATTTTCTGCATTTTATGGGGGAAAATCCCCGCTAAATACGTTGAATAATCCAAGTATCTTTTACAATCCAGTGACATACTTTACGAAATCCTAGCATGTTTTTACAAAAATAACCATTTTACTATTGATTCATACATGTTTTTTTGCTACATTAGCAGAAAATTAATTGAGCATGATGTTGACGGATGTGGATATAAACTATTTGAATGAGAAGGGAATTTCCAAAGAGTTGTTTGAGGAACAGTTATCCCGATTCAGAAACGGGTTTCCGTTTATTAGAGTCGAGCGAGCTGCTGTTATGTCCGACGGAATCTCTGTTTTGGAAGAATCTGACCGAAAAGATTGTATTGATGTGTGGCGTGATTATCTGACGCAAAACAAAATGATCATCAAATTCGTTCCCTCCTCGGGAGCGGCAAGCCGAATGTTCAAGAGCCTCCACGGCTTTCTTGCCAAGGGGAAAAATGAACTAAGTGATAAAAACGTGGAGAGTTTCTTCGAAAACTTGGAGAACTTCGCATTCCTCAGTTCCCTGAACTCGAAATGTAGACGCAACGAGGGCATTGACGCACTGGCGCTAAGAGAGAGGGGAAGATACTTGGATGTTGTGAATAACCTATTGAGCAAAAAAGGTCTGAATTACGGATTCCTTCCGAAAGGACTGTTGCTTTTCCATGACTATGCGGATGGCGCACGTACTCCCTTCGAGGAGCATTTGGTGGAAAGCACCATGTACGCAAAAAACAGTAGGGGAGAAGTGAATCTGCTCTTCACGGTCTCAGAGGAACATATTCCTTATTTCAACTCGCTTTGGGAAAGCAAAAAGGACAATCTCTCCTACCGATACGGGGCTAATTTCAACGTGTCATTTTCGGTCCAGAACCAAGCGACGGACACGGTGGCGGTAGACATGGACAATAACCCGCTACGAGACGAAGATGGCAAACTGGTCTTCCGTCCGGGCGGACATGGCGCACTGCTGACAAACCTGAACGAAATCGATGCGGACGTCATCTTCATAAAGAATATCGACAACGTCTCACCGGACATATATAAACAACCTACCATCGAAAACAAGTTCGTTCTGGCGGGCATGTTGATAAAACTCCAAAAGACAATTTTCGAATTTCACGCCGCTTTGGAGTCTGGCTCGTCTCTATCCGACGATACCATACAAAAAATGCTGGATTTTTGCCAAAAGAAGCTTTGTGTCACCAATAAATTCAATCCATTGGAGACGAAAGCGGACAAAATAGCATACCTGAAAATGGTCCTCGATAGGCCATTACGCGTCTGTGGCATGGTGAAGAACCAAGGAGAACCTGGTGGGGGACCCTACATGTGCCAGAATCCGAATGGTACCATCTCCGCACAAATATTGGAGAGCTCCCAATTCGACGAGAACAACGAAGAACAAATGGCTATCCTGCGAAATGCGACCCACTTCAATCCTGTGGACATCGTCTGTGGCGTAAAAAATTATAAAGGTGAAAAATATGACCTCACCCAGTACGTGGATCCTAATACGGGCTTCATCTCACTGAAATCCAAAAACGGAAAGGAACTGAAAGCGCTGGAACTACCAGGTTTATGGAATGGCGCGATGTCGAACTGGAACACAATCTTCGTAGAGGTACCAACAGAGACATTCTGTCCTGTCAAGGTCATCAACGACTTGCTTCGTCCTGAACATCAATCTATTCAACAGGAAGTTTTTTAACCTCCTGTTGGAAATGGATACATGAGGCAGCATAGAAATATCCGACTGCCTCTTTTTCTTTTCCCCTGATATTAGTCCTGACGTTTGTCGGGCTACCCATCAGGGGATTGCTTCCTATGCTATTGGAGATGTCACTAAGATACCCATAGTATCCCTTCGGTATGCCATAGAGGGTAATATGAATCATATCACCTTTATGTATTTTTTCTTTAGTCAATGTCTGGTCCAAATAAAAGATGCCATGCGGATAGACATTCAATTCCTTGTATATAACCGACATTTCCACCCCGTTGTAGTACAATCCGCTCATGGCGCCCAAATGCAGAAGCGCCTTTCTTGACAGCGTATCCGTGATAGGCGTTTCATTAAGGCTCATATCGAACATGTAATAGATATTCTTCTTAGTGGTTTGGAAATACGGACAGACTTTGTAAACATCGTTATTCACCACATCAAACATAGTATATTTCAGCACCTGCACAGAATCGATTTTGCCAGGACACGTGTCTATCGTACTCTCCGCATAGAAATGCAACACATCCCCCCGATCGGGAACGGCAACATTCAATTGGTAGGAATGATTGATCTTCCCCGCCACAGAGTCCGTCTCATATATGCCAGCGGAACTTTCCGCCAGAAAGAAAGTGTCGGCATCCGTCTGGTCGACAATAAACACATAGGCTCCTGAGATCATTTCAATATCACCATCCGAATAGAAATCCATCGTCCGACTAATGGTGATGCTATGATGCTTTCTATCCGTCGTAATGCTACCGTATATACCGATTTTAGGGTCCCCGGTCTCAGCATCTATCACGATATCCTCTTCACAGGAAGTCAGCACTCCAACAAAAGGGAGGAAGGAAAGGAATATGGAAAAAATCGCCCTCATCAGAATTTGAAATTATAAGAAATGGATGGAACAAAAGAAAATAAATAAATCTTGGTGGTCTTTATGGTATAATTCTCACCTTGGGTAAAAATGACCGCCCATGTATTATGCCTAGCATACGCATTGTAAACGGATACGTTCCATTCGCTTTCCCATTTCTCCTTTTTCCTGGTTTTCCAAGTTAGGGACATGTCCAATCGATGATAATTAGGATAATTGCTCTGGTTCCGATAACCCGTATATATAGCATAGGATACATTTTCCACAGTATATCTGCCGTAAGGATTAGTGCATGGCTGTCCGCTCATAAACACCCAATTGGCGGATGCGCTAAGTCTTTTATTGAAATCATAGCTAATGACGGCCGTGAGATTATGTGGGCGATCGAACGGAGACCTGTATTTTTCACCGAAATTGAGGTCCTCGACTATCTGGTAAGTATGTGCATACGTGTAACTAAGCCATCCCGTCAGTTTTCCTGTGCTTTTCTTTAGCATAAGCTCCAATCCGTAAGCGAATCCCTTTCCGAATCTCAACTCCCCATCTATTTTTTCATTGCCGTAGATATTCGCATCGTCCTTGAAATCGATTATATTCTGCATCCTCTTATAGAAAATCTCCGCGGAAGTCTCAAATTTATTGCCGGAGAAATTACGGAAATAACCGGTAGACCATTGGTCACATTTCTGCGGTTTCACATTAGTGCTTGTAGGGAACCATATGTCGAACGGAAGCCCACCCGTGGAATTACAAGCCACCTGCGCATACTGGACTGTGCGAGTATAGGCAGCTTTAACAGATGACGTAGGGGAGAGTTTATACAAGAGCCCCAAACGAGGTTCAGGATGAAACTCCGTGTTAAAGATTTCGCCCTTTCCATAGTCGATCGTATCGACACATTTATGATGCTCGTCCATCAAATAGAACCTCTCCTTGCCAATGTTTTGGAACATGGAGAACCTAAGTCCAAACTTGACAAGGAAATTCTTTGTGAGATTCTTTTCGTATGAGGCATATGCGCCATGCTCAAGCGCTTTTCTCTCCTCCAAAATCTGATCCTCGAAAAGGTTGTAATAGTCATGCTCTTTTTCTGGGGTAGTGAGAGAGCCTTGGTTGAATCGATGGAATGTGGAAGAGAGACCGAACACGAATTGATCATCAGCCCCAATCTTACGTTTCCAATCATACTGGACCGAAAGGTCCTTCGTCCCTGCATCTATCGAACACTCGTAAGGTGCGAGATATACATCAATATCATAGATATATTTGGTGGCGACAGCAGACAAATTGGAAGATGTCCTAGGATTAAACGTATGGCTCCAGCGGAAAGTTGTATTCATGTTACCGAATTTCAACCCCAGATTATCTTTAAGCCCCATTTTGTCCGTCCCCAAATATCCACTCCAATACAATCTATTTTTACCATTAAGCCTATGGGACAACTTCGCATTCATATCATAGAAAAACAAACTCGCATTCCGGAGCGACTCATTTTTAGATAACGGCAAGAAAAGATCCGCATACGTTCTTCGAGCAGCCAACATCAACGCCGTCTTGTTAGAAACAATCGGAATATCCAACTTAAGATGGCTGGAAATTAGTCCCACACCACCAGATCCATGGAATTTCGAGGGGAAACCATCCTTCGTGTCGACTTTAAGAACGGAGGAAAGTCGCCCGCCATATTGCGCAGGGATATCCCCTTTCAACAAGGTTGCCTCACTCACCACATCATTGTTAAAGATAGAGAAGAAACCCATCATATGGGAGGCGTTATACAAACACGCGTCATCCAGCAGGATCAGATTCTGGTCCGTTTTCCCGCCTCTGACACTAAATCCGGACGTGCCCTCGGCGGCGCTCTGCACACCTGGCATCAGTTGGATCACCTTGATGACGTCCACCTCACCCATAAGCGAAGGCATCTTCTTCATGGATAAACCATCTACATGTTGAACACCCAACGTCGGCATAGCCACATTTTCATCCGGTCTATGTTTGGAAACTGTCACCTCTTCCAACTCCTCATAATCAAGGTTCAGGGAAAAGTCCACACGCTTGTCCTTCCCCTTGATGGACACCTTTTTCTCTACCGGCTTATAGCCGACAGACTCCACGCTTATAAAATAATCTCCATCCTGGAAAAGGATCTCATAATAACCCTTCTCATTGGAAAAACCGCCTTTCCGCAAATCACCACAAAAGATCGAAACATTAGGCAAGGGAGTTCCCGTGGAACGATCGATGACATTACCGTAAAGTCGATGTTCCTCCCCAAATAAATTCAGGACCAGAAACACAAAAACAAGAAAAAGGGAAAAACGCCTCATCAATATTCACCAGTTTAATGATTGATAGTCAGGAATATCACGCAAAAAAGAATACTTCTCACCCTCCTTATTCATTTTGCAACAATAATGGTCTAACCCATTGGAGACAATTAAATAATCCACATTCAGGGCGAAATTATAGTTGGCGATTTGATCGAACACCTTAGGCGTAATCCTCACAGTGGGCGCCTTATATTCAACAATGATACGGGGTGACATATCCTTGTCGTAAATAACGGTGTCACTCCGTTTCCTCATACCATTAATCAAGACAGTCACCTCGTTACCGATCCTAGCCGGAGGAAATTTCTTGACTTGAATAAGGTACTCCACCATATTTTGCCGAACCCATTCCTCAGGTGTAAGAGCGACAAACTTATTCCTGCATCTGTCGAAAATGCAGAAACCGTCTGATTTTTTCTTTACATTGAATGAATATTTTGGCAAATTCAAATCCAACATTTTTACGTATATTTGCGATGCAAAATTAAACAAAAGATGGCAAAAACGACAATTGACTATCGAACTATTCTCAATGATATTTCAAACAAGAAGTATAAGCCAGTATATTTCCTTCAAGGGGAAGAGACTTACTACATCGACATCATATCCAACTACGTGGCAGAGCACGTACTCACGGAGGAGGAGCGTCAATTCAACCAAGATATCATCTATGGGCAAGATACGGACATCCGCAAGATAATAAACCTGGCGAGGTCTTTCCCTATTAACGCACAGTACCGTGTAATTATTGTTAAAGAGGCACAAAAGATACCCTCCATGGACGATCTTAGCTTCTATCTGCAGAAGCCAGCGAACAGCACCATCCTTGTCTTTTGCCATAAGTATAAGAAACTCGACGCGCGCAAGAAGGTGTCAAAAGACTTGGAAACCGCAAAGGCGCTCTATACATTCGACAAACTATACGACTACCAAATACCGGATTTCATAGAATCCTATCTACGGGAACGTGGCGTAAACATCGAGCCCAAAGCAAAATCAATCATAGCGGACTATCTTGGCAACGATCTGCAAAAAGTGGCGAACGAGCTGGATAAATTGTTGACATCCAAAGCGGAAAACACCCAAACGATTAACTGCGAGCTGGTCGAACGTAACGTAGGCATAAGCAAAGACTTCAACGCGTTCGAGTTGGTGAATGCGTTGTTCGCCAGAAATGTATCCAAGGCAAACCTGATTTCTTTTCAAATGGCGAAATCCAAGGGATTCAGCATCATTCCGACCATCTCAACCATCTTTTCCTCTTTCTCAAACCTAATGGTTTATTACTATATCCCCAATATGCCTGGAACAAACACAAAAAACATGCAGGAAGTGGCGGAAGAACTGAAAATCAAGCCATTCGCAGTGAAACAATACATGGCCGCAGCAACCAACTTCAAACCTATAAAAACAATGGAGATTATCTCCTTACTCCGCACCTACGACGCAATGGCGAAAGGTGTAGGAAACAGCTCTGCCGACGATGGCGAACTACTAAAAGAGTTGGTATACAAAATCTTACATTAGAAAATATGTATTCCTAAAAACACAATATCAATATAAATATTTAAATATCAACAAATTATAGAAAACACCCTATCGGACTGAACATTTTTAGATTGAAAAAATTTCTATTTTTAACAAAAAAATGCTTATTTTGCAGAAAAGAGTGAATAGGGGGGAACAAAGTATGAAGTACATAGGAGCACATGTCAGCTCGTCAGGAGGTGTGGAAAATGCGCCTCTCAATGCATCGGCTATCGGAGCGAAGGCATTTGCACTGTTCACCAAAAACCAAAGGCAATGGTTCTCGGCCCCACTAAGCGAGTCGAGCATACAAGCGTTTAAGCGGAATTGTTCCGATTTGGGTTTTTCCAGTGAACAAATACTTCCACACGACAGTTACCTCATCAACTTAGGGCATCCGACGGAAGAGGGACTCGAGAAATCGAGGGCATCTTTTCTGGAAGAAATGCGGAGATGTGAACAATTGGGCCTCTCAATGCTCAATTTTCACCCAGGTAGTTCTTTGAAGGAGATCTCCACGGAGGAGTGCTTGTCGCGCATCGCGGAATCGATAAACATCACATTGGACAAGACGCAGAGTGTATGCGCTGTCATCGAAAACACTGCGGGACAAGGCAGCAACGTGGGGAATAAGTTCGAAGAAATTGCGTTCATTATCAGCCGAATTGAGGATAAAAGCAGGGTAGGAGTCTGCATAGACACATGCCATGCGATGGCGGCTGGATACGATCTGAAAAAAGAGGAGGGCGTCTCCTCAATGCTCAGCCAATTCGACAAAACCGTCGGGCTACAATATCTCAAGGCTATGCACCTCAACGATTCAAAGAAAGGAGCAGGCTCGCATGTCGACCGACATGAAAACATCGGATTGGGGGAAATAGGGTTGGAGGCTTTTAAAACATTAATGCAAGACGGAAGGCTCGACAACATACCGATGATATTAGAAACACCCGACGAGAGCAAATGGGCTGAGGAAATTAACATGCTATATTCATTATGCAACTAAATTGAATTGTATTGTATCGAATTAAACTTTAATGTTAGGAGAATTTGAACATGAAAATTAAATTAGCTTACATACTGACATTGGTTAGCTTTATCGCAATTTCCTGCCACGATGACGAACCGGATCCGAACCCAGATACAGGTGAGATGACTATCACCGTAAAGAATGTGGCGTTCAAAATGGTACTCGTGAAAGGAGATACATTCGTGATGGGAGCGGACACCACATTCGACAAGGATTTTTGGGCAGACGAAATCCCTACACACAAAGTGGTCTTGTCTGACTACTATATAGGGAAGACGGAGGTCACCCAAGCTTTGTGGAAGGCTGTAATGGGAACAATCCCTTCCGACAACTTCAAGGGAGGAAACAAAAGCGACAATTATCCAGTGGAGAGCGTCTCCTGGAACGATTGTCAAAAGTTCGTCACCAAACTGAATCAATTAACGAAAAAGAACTTCGAGCTACCGACAGAGGCTCAATGGGAGTTCGCCGCCAGAGGAGGAAGGAAGTCTAAATCCTACAAATTTTCGGGCGGAGATGGCATGAAAATGGTGGGATGGTGCGAGGAAAATAGTGGGAAGGAGACCCACAAAACCGGAGAAAAGAAAGCGAACGAATTGGACATCTACGATATGAGCGGCAACGTGCGCGAATGGTGTGCGGATTGGTACGACGAATATGACGACACCCTGCAGGTTGACCCTCAAGGCCCAGATGCCCCAAGGAGTGAAAACCCCGACAGAGTAGCTCGTGGTGGTAGCTTCAGCGACCCGGCAGAGTACTGCAGAAACGCCATGAGACAAAGAAGTGGCCCGTCCAGCAAGATGAATTACGTCGGGTTACGTCTTGTGCTCAGCAAGGATAATACCACTACGACGACCACAACGACGACTACGACAACAACTACGACGACCACAACGACGACTACGACAACGACTACAACGACCACAAAAAACAAATAAAATTAATGTTGGAGTATTTGATCCAATGGGATAGGGATGCGATGGTCCTCCTCAATCTGGGGGAGTCGCACACGTCCTTTTGGGACTCGTTCTTTTGGATGGTATCCGACATCCTTGTGTGGCTGCCGATGATGTTGCTCTTCTTCTATGTGGTGGTGAAAAATAAACGAAAGGAATCCATTTTCATCTTTTTGACAGTCATTCTTGTATTTTTATTGTGCGATCAGCTTTCATCGTCCATTATGAAACCCACGATTGCGAGACTACGTCCCAGCAGGGACCCCGCGGTCATGGATATGCTCTCTTATGTGCGCGAATATAGGGGTGGACTTTTCGGGTTTCCGTCTTCGCATGCAGCTAACTCGTTCGGTTTCTGTATGTTATCCTCATTATTGTTCCGTTACAGGCCATATACGGTGATTTCCTTCTGCTGGGCTGCATTATGTGCCTATTCGAGGATCTATTTAGGGGTTCATTTCCCGCTGGACATTCTCTGCGGCACGATTTTAGGCCTTCTGATGGGTTATCTTTCCTACAGGGTATATCTATATCTCCGGAAGAGATTTCCGGTCAACCAGACGCGCTATACGGTCTCAGGGACCACCACAAGCTCCGGCTACCTTCAGTCAGACATCAACCTATTGATCATCGTCCTGTTGGTCATCCTTTTCACGTTCGTTTGTTGCGCACGATAAATGGCTCTTACGGAGATGAGGAGGACACGGAGATAACACATGGAAATGTGATGCGTCTCTACGGTGATTCCTCGCCAATTTTCCTGTTGTTCAATATTGTTTGGTATATCTCTTCGGCCTCGTCCGCCCGTTCCATCCGCCCTGCCTTCAATTGTTCCTTGCATATTCCCTTTATCTTTGCGATAAGTGTGACGTGCTCATGGCGAGCCTTGGGGAACTGAGGGCTCCCAGTCTGCGCCAGTTCCATCAGACCCTCGTAAGAGGCATCGATCTCTTTCAACAACGACAAGTTGTTCGCACAGATTTTGTAAATGGAAGACTTCATCAGTTGCTCGTCGGGAAGAGCGTCCTCGTCCGCCAACAGAGACCGCAAACCGTCTAATATGGCACACTGATGTTGGTAATTGACGATCATGGCATCCTTCTTGAGCCACTCAAGCTCCTCTTCCTGAAGTATCCGTCGGCACTCCGCCAAACAGCATTCCGCCTTCTCGACATCAAACATAGAGATATGTACATCAGCCAAACGCAACTGCTCGTAAAAAGCATATCGCATAAGTTTAGGTCGTGGGATAGGGGAGACCTTTTCTTTTCGTTTCAGGTATTTTTCGCGCAGATCCTTCGCCAAGGCTTCATCCCGCTGATCCAGAAGGATTCCTTCCTCCGTAGACTGATTGCTCGTCACATGCCACCCCATGCAGAAAAAGCAATAGTAACAGCGGCAGGGAGCTTTCCTTCGGCTTTGAAGTATCTCGTCACGATTGAATCTGATGAAGTTTTCCGCCTTCTCCTGCGTCTCGAACAGCATCTTGGTATGTCTGACAGCTCTGCAAAATATACGGTTCTTGACGGGCTTCATATCGGATCTCCTTTACGTTACGGATTTGCGGATTTAAATATAATTTTTGGTGCGTGTCCGACCTATTTAACCTATTTCATAAACAACAATCCAGCCAACGGTAAAAAAAACAGGCTGACAGCCAGTAATATCCAAAATAGGAGGCACATACGAGAGCCTATTGTTCCCTCTACCGTCGAGGATGTATATAGCAGGGATATAAGCAATATGAATGGGGAAGCAATGAGCGACATGCCAGCAATCGTATCAACAACGGTAGAAGAGCCCATAAAAACATAGACGATACCCTCCAGTATGAAATACAGCAGAAGAAACATAATTGCAATGCCTAAAATGGCGGAAAAGAGGACCAATAAGATGGCTCTCAAAAGAGGATGATCATCGTTTGTGTGGCGGTAGTACCACAGGGAAAAAGGAGACAATGCAGTAACTATAAAGAGGACAGAGGCAATAATTGCATTAATTGCATTATTAGATTCAATTATTGAATCTAATAATTGAGGACAAACAGCACCGATAAGACCACCTATTTGCAGGAAAACGCAAATTAAGGTCATGCATTTTAGATATTTCCAGAATTCGAGCGATATCATACGGAGGGTGTTTTTGATTGTAGAGACGCAATATTTTGCGTCTCTACGGTGAGGGTATGGTATCAGTTAATTATTCTTCCAAGGACGTATCTCTTCCTTGTATTTTTCTACAAATTCCTTTTTATAATCTTTTGTAGTCAAAGCCCAAGAGATGAAAGGTTCCAAGGTTTTGTCGCCATACTGTTTTGCACCCAATATTCCGCTCCAAAAATATAACGAGTCGGTTCTATCTTCGAAAGCGTTGTGCCAAACAAAGGGCACACTTAATATGCTGCTAGGGAAACGATCAGTCGATAGGTTGTCGCTGGCAGCAACTCTTTTATTGAGAAATGGATTGGGTTGATCGGAATCGATGTATGGAAAGAGTTTGAGAATCCAGCCTGTGATGGCATAAGTTTCGTATTCACCTTCGGTTTTGAAAATATTCATCCAAAACGTTTTGTTTGCCCTTCCTTGGGAAGCTTCGATGAACTCGTCGAGGATAGGGGTGAGGCTCTCCTTCCATTCCGTCATCTCCAAGGTGTCAAATATAGATAACTTCTTCTTTATCAGTTCCCAATCTTCTGTAGTTCCCCTTAAAACGATCCAAGGAAAGCCACAGCCCGACTCTAAATTATAGGAGAAAGCTTTTTTCTGAGCATCTAAAAGTGTGATTTGATAGGCGACATGATCGATAGGGGTGGTTGTGCTGAATTGTGGCACGAAAGCCTCGTAAAAATAAGGATCGGTGTATCGACGAGTTTGTTGGGCTAATGAGTCGATCGCGACACTCCATTGGGTGGAATCGAAAGCTAGGGAATCAATTCTTACGAGGATTGATTTTGGATGTCCATTTTTGTATATTTTATTCTCTAATGATTTGAAATTCAAATTAATATGTTTAGACATACCTTGACAGATAGTAAGCCAGATTACATCGGGAGAAAGAGCCAACGGGTAATGGCCATGGTATGCATTTCTTACGGTTTCAAGTAACCCATTAGGAAGATTAGGCCCAATAGTAGGTGCGATTCTCATATTTTTATGTTCCTCAGGCATATACAAGACCTCTTTTAGGGTTATATATTCAAAAAAATTTTTAACATTTTGTTCTTCATAGAATTTATCTGCGATGGTATCATTTTTTACGTAGAAACGGACACCTTCAGGAGAATACGGATCATTTTCCTTTAGTTTCCTCAAAATGGAGTCACTACTAATGACGCTTTCATTATTCCCGATATTATTATAATACATAGATTCATCGAATTCATATTCTGAATCAGAATCTTCTTCGGGTTTATGTTTTGTTGTTCAACATTCGATTTAATTGCAGAGACGTAAAATCTTGCGTTTTTGCGATGTTCATGAATTGCGGTTCATTGTGGACGTGCACGGCCGTGCATCTCTACGATGCCAACGACCGACCGACAATCAAGGTGCGCAATGCGGGGTTCATTGTTAGAGACGCAAGATTTTGCGTCTCTACGACGGTGAACGTCCGACGCCTGTAAAAAAAACCGTAAAAAATCGATTCCTATAAATGTTATATAATTTATATTATGTTAAATAGAATATCCGAAAAAATCCAGGAAGGATTTTAGAAAGGATTAGAATTCCATTTGTCACAAATATAATTTAAAATGATGAAAATCAAAACATTTCATTTGTTCAAATAAGACCTCATGAATTTATAAATTTTTGATTTTAACCATGAGGGAATGGGCTGCCCTTTCGGCACCATGTGTGAGGGTGTGACGTCTAGGAAATTCACGGCTAAACTCCATGTTTTTTTATCAACGACATAAAAATGTCCATCCTTCAGAATGCCGATGCCTCCACAATGATATAACGACAATGCATCGATTCCATTACTAGGAGTGTCCCACTGTCGTTCGATGATGGTCGTGTCACTGCAACTCTCAAAGTAGGTTGAATCGCCTTCGATGATGTTTAAAACTCCTTGGTCGTAACAATAGGCTTCGGAGAGTGTTATGTTTTTTATTATCTTTTCTTCTGTCGGTTTGTCCAACCAATGTACAGAATAATCCACCCATAGATTCCCATATTTGTCTTTTTGCATCCATATACGATTGTAATGCCTTTTCCTCTCACGTTCAACCGAATGGATATAGTCCATTACGGGGCAAAAGTTTTCCTTGACCGCAACATGTCCGGAAACGGTTGATTTCCATGGTTTTTCAAACAAATATTCTTCTATTAGGAATCCAACTCTTCGATTATGTGATTCTCCTTTTTCAATCCAATAATGAAAAGCTTTCGCCTCGTCTCTTTCAACATAAAGTCCATAGTAATAGCAAAATCCCAACAGGATATTGATGCATTGGTCTCCATGCTCCGATGCTTTTTCCATATAGGAAATTGCTTGAGGACGATCTTCTTCTGTCCCGATGCCAAAGAAAAGAAAAAGCCCTAAGTACAAGTCTGCATCTTTTGACTGTAATTCGTGCGCTTTCATGAAATTCCGATAGGCTCCTTTCTCATTAAGTTCCTCCGAATTAAATAACATAGCCCTCCCCTTTCTCATGTATTTATCAGGGTTTTCTGCCGCCTTGGATAAAAAAGAGAAACATAGAATAAAAATAAATAAAGAATAGCATCTCATGTCGTTTTATTTATGATGGATTAGGTACTAACACGTATTTAGCTACAATCCAAGTAAATACGCCTTATTTGTTTGGCTTTATTTTCAAATTCTACAGATTTTTCTTCTTTGCTGAAAACTATTAAATATGATACCCCAGCGCCACTAATACGACACCGGCAATGACACTCAAAGCGATATATCCCGCAAAACCCCAGAAATTTCCCGATTGAAGCATCATCAGAGCCTCTTTCGAGAAGGTTGAGAACGTGGTGAAACCGCCACAGAGTCCAACGGTCAAAAACAAGGCCCATTTGCCGCCTTCGCTGGCGCTTCGGCTGAAGATACCCCATATGAGACCGATCAGAAAGCACCCAGCCAGATTTACGGCAAGGGTCGCCCAAGGGAACCCTTTGCCGATGCCTTTCATCATCACGGAGACAAGATACCTTGCCGCTCCACCGATGAAACTTCCGGCCCCTACGACCGCAATATTTTTAATGATATCTAAATCCATTGAAATCAATTTGTTAATGTATATTCATGCCGTTATTCCATTGTGGAGACGCAATGTATTGCGTCTCTACGGTGGTCCGACTAACGACATAGCTAAATAAACATAGCCAAATAGATAGGCATCGTTATCTTCTTATCCTCAACACCCACATTGCAGTTGCCAAACTTATATCCTTCAACCACCCCACTCCATGTAAGTACTGTGTTGAGCGACTGCGTACGACCATTTTTGGCTTTCACCTCCAATGGCAGAGGATTTATCCCTGATGTAAGCACGAACTCAATCTCCACAGACGAATCGTCTTTTTTGTAGAAATAGAGAGGATATTTTTTCTTGTGTAATATATCCGCCATCAGATTCTCAAAGATACCTCCCTTGGCAGGACCTGTCAATGTGTCCTCCATCAAGGCTGCCTTCATCTCAAAACCATACATGAATGTCAATAACCCTATGTCGCTCATGTAGATGCGAAACTGATCCTCACGTACGTATGCGGACAGAGGGAACTGCAAAGTGGACAAGTTATAGCAATATGAGACAATGCCCGCATCCCTCAACCAATCCAATGCATTGACGAATTTGCGGGCCGTACCGTTACGTTCCACCACCGAATATTGGAATTTCGTGTTCTCTTTCGCTAATTGACGTGGAATAGATAGAAAACAGTTCCTCGCTTTGGTCCGCTCAGTTGCCTCTGCATATTTCGCTATATCATTCAAATATGCAGAAATAATCTTCTCCTGCTCCTGATGGACTATGCCAAAGTTATGGCTGTCAACAAACTGATTGACAACTGCCGGCATCCCTCCCACAATCATATATTCGCGGAGATACTCCATCATTTTTCGATGAATGGAATCGTCCACCTTGGTTCTATTCATGAAATGTTCCCTTAACGATTCTATCACATCCTCAGACAATCCGATAGCCCACAAGTATTCCTCGAAATCCAATGAATACATATTAACTTGCCGCTCATAACCGACAGGAAACGATGAGACAGACTTATAGTTTACGCCCAGCAACGAACCTGATGCTATAACGTCGTAGGTGTCGTCGATCGCCCAAAATTTCAACGACGTGCGAGCCTGCGGACAGGCTTGGATTTCGTCCAGGAAAATCAAAGTCTTATGAGGAATGAATCGCGCAGTCGGAATATGGACAGAAATCCTTTTTATCATTTCCGCAACTGTCAGTTCACCATCAAAAGCGGATTTCAATGCTGGGAATTGCTCGAAATTCAGTTCCACAAACGATTCGTAGTTGTTTTTCGCAAATTCCTCTATCGTGAATGTTTTGCCTATCTGACGGGCTCCACACACTAAAAGGCACTCCTTTTGCTTGACCGACTTCCACTCTTTTAGATATTCTGTAAACTTGCGCTTTAACATATATTCTTAAATATTTGATTACCACAAATATAAAACATATTTTGCAGATTTTAGGAGGTTTTTTTCGATAATTTTGCAGATTTTCGGAGGATATTTTGCCAACATTTGCAGATTTTCGGAGGTTTTTACCTTCTACAATTGGCTGAATCACATGTCTTGATGATCTGAAACGCATTGTTGTACAGAGAGCGCAGGTTGTTGCCCGTGAGCCGGTTCAGATTCTTCTTGAGCTGGATCTCGGACGCATCGTCGTAGGTGTAGATGGTGATTTTCCTATCCTTGTTGTCGAAATTGGTCACAAGGTACCTGAAGTATGGCTCGAAATACTGGCTGTCGCAATCTCCCAATGAATGTCCGTAGATGATCACCTCGTCCGCCTCCATCAGATTCTTCAGGAGACGAGGCGGATTAAACTGCGAGTCGAACGCCTTCTGCACAAAATCGTAGTCGCCATAGTCGCCATCCTTCGCCCCGATGATCACATGCCCATCCTGCAACGAACCGTGCATATACTGCACCTTCGCATCGTATTCCTTGATTTTCAGCGCATCAGTGGTTATCAGACTACCCACCTTGGTATAGTTGAACGAGTAGACGGAGGCATTATCGTCCTCCAAAAAATTCCGCAGAAGCCCCAGCACATAGGCCTCTTGCACGTGCGCCCTCTCCCCCACCTCATCCAGGTAATCGGCGAGTCCCTTCTCTATCATCTTCAGGGCGATTTCGTCACGTTGTTCCCTCGTGTACTTGAAATAATCGTCGCTGTAAGGGAAGATGGGGTCTCCACCCGACGGGGAAGGCTGTAGTTTGCCCTCTTTCAGCATGTTCTGGACCATATCGCCCCAGAACTGAGGTTCGCCTTGCGGGAAGTCACTGTAGGTGCGGTAGTACTTCACGATCTTCTCTTCGTCCTTCGAGTAATAATCGTCCTTGGAGGGCTCCTTGGCGAACTCCTGCAGCGCATTCTCCAGGTCCAGCCAACGCACCTTATCCAACGCCTTCCCTAGCCTCTCGTTGAGGTATTTGATCAACGGCGCGGGGTAATCCTTCGGGCAATACTTGCTGTCATAGAAATCCTTGTAGATAGTGCGCCTACCCACCGCCAAATCGAACCCGTTGCCCAATATGAGCACCCTATGGAGCGTTTGGACATCGTATGCCTCCCGATTCTTGTTCATCTTTCCTCAATTCGTGAAACTGTTTCCTCAAAGATATAAATATTTTTCAGAACAGCCATCCGATCATAGGTCTAGGTTCAAAACAAAAGGCAGGAAAACGAAGAAGATAACACTGAGAGGAAGTGCGATCAACTCCGAAAGGAGCAAAACAATAGCTTTTTTGGACTGTTTCTCCGCAAAAAACGCCACCGTTTCGGTAATCGCAAATATGAAACACACGATGGAAAGGAATGAAAAAACAACCAATATAGTCCCATATTGTTCATCGTCGTGCGGATTATTACACCGTATCACAGCAGAAACGAGTCCCATAAGCAGATGCAGTACTGGAAATATCCAATAATGCCGGACGTCCTTCTCCCTTATCTTTTCTAATACTCCCATGCTATCCCTTCTTTTCTTACACTCTTCGCATAAAGATCAACATCTCAAGTACGAATCATTTCATCCACGACCTGTACTTTATCCATACGTGCAGCCAAATACGGGACACAGAGTCTATGGCATCGCTGAAAATCATCTTGTTATAATCATCGAAGTGTTGGCCCCACTCCGTCTGTTCCATGAATTCATTGATGCCCTGCGTGTTCTGGAAAGTCTCGGGTATCAAAAAATACGAAAAAAGGTAAGAGTATTGCGATGCGCCACTCATGTAGTCCCAAGTGCTGGAGTTACCATTCCCCCACCCGTGCACGTACTGACGACTCGAGATTTCCTCCAGGACAGACTGGACGAACGTCGTGGGCATCGTCTGAAGCGGATATCCGTCCGGTGCGTAGAAGAATCTGTTGTTGTCCGTATCTATCTTGAACGATTTTTTTATCTGGTCCTCCCATTTCTTCTCAATCGCACCATGAATCCCCTTTTCATCGGAGAATGGACGGTAGTCACAATGAAGCGGCATATGGCAATCCGCCACGTAATGGCTCAGGATGAAGAAACGCATAGCGATGTGGTTGTTGGTCGTCGCAATAGGGCATCCCCTATCCTCTTTGTAAAGCATCTTGAAATTATCCACGATGCTATGGGCGATAGACTCGCAACGATCCGCACAGTTGCCTTGAGTGATATCGTACGGACATTTGTAAAGCGCGGATTTCTTCTTCATTAACGCAGTGATGGCATGCGTCGACGGCATGCTACGGAAAGAGCAGTACTTACCCTCTTCGTTCGGTTTATACTTGACGATATGGCTCGTGCTCATGTCCTTGAACACCTCGTCCGGATACCAGGCTCCCTGAATCACGAAATCCCTATAATCCATGAACCATTTCACGAGCGATTTCGCATGTTTCCTGACATCCTCACTAACTCCCTTCACGACAACTGAATCAGACGACGCATTCGCAATCGTCTCCAATCGCTTGATCGCCATGAAAGCAATCCAAGCATGTGAATACTTTTTCATATATCCTTAAAAATGGAACAATATCATAATACTAACCAAAGGTATAAATTTGTAGTCATTGCACATGCATATCGCAATAAAAAAAATGGAAGTCCCGAATTCTAGCATTCCTGAATACGCAACTTTCAACTCTTATTTACTTAACATCCTATCACCAATACGTTACCGGGCAAGGGTACTTCTCCGTCTTCTTGATGATGTAGATGAGGGTCAGCTCATGCGACCATGACCCGTTCTTCTTCGAGGAGGTGAAGAGGTCATAGACATAGAAGGCCTGCAAACCCTTGTAGT
>JAILLP010000022.1 GCA_024693065.1 Paludibacteraceae bacterium | reverse complement strand
GTGGCGATGCGGTTGCGCAAGTGTTGCTGTCCGCCCTCGCCGAACGCCTGGTAGATCTCGTTGTTCGTCGACTCGCCGTAGATAGGCTCGTCGTACACCGAGCGGATTACCTGGTAGCGCTTGCGGCTCCAGTTGTCCGGGAAACGCACGTCCGTAGCGTTGATCATCTCGTCGGTCGGCTCCGCGTCGCTCTCCAGCTCGCCCGCCTCGACGTTGCGTCCGAGAGCGTCGTACACCGTATAAGAGAAGCGTTGCGGGCGCATCGCGTGCTGTTTGCTGTTCTGTGAAGCGACCACCCTTCCGAGGCGGTCGTAGTACATCTTCACGGAGTATTTGTCCGTCTGGTCGTTGACGGTCAGCTGTATTCCGCCCGCGTTGAGGCTCAGGGTGCCGTCCGGCTTGACCGTCATCGCGGTGATGTCCTGCGTCGTGCCCGCATCGCGGCGGCTCCAGCTCGCCCCGCCGTCCACCGTCTTCAGCAGCACGCCATCGGCGCCGGACACATAGACGGTGCGCGCGTCGATCGCCTTCACCGTGTTCAGGTTGGCGGTGCGACCCATCTCCGTCGGGTCCGTGTAGGAGACCCAGTCCTGGCCGTTCTCCGAAGAGAGGGAAGTCCATATGCCATTCTCGAATTTCAGGATTGTGCCGTTGTCTCCACAAGCGTAGCCCGTGCCACCATAGAAGCTGACGGAGTTCAGGCGTGTCGGCACGGGGCTGGCATACGGAATAATCACGCCGTTCCCGAAGGTATACAAGGCGATATTGCCGCCTTCGCCCACGAGCACCGCCGTGTTGGCGGAGGTCATGCAGACACCCCGCACATTGAAGAAGGAGATTTCCTTATAAGTCCAAGACTCACCTCCATTCGTCGTATATTCGAAGATTCCATTCCCTGCGACCACGCCATGGTTCTGGTCGAAGAAATCCGCACAGGTTAATGTCATCGACACCGTCCCCGTGCTTGAGTTCCACGAGGAGCCGTCCTCGCTCCAGAAAATCGCACCATTCTTCTGCGCCAGGCAATAGCCCGAGCCGCCACGGTCCACCAATGCGGCCACCTCGTCGAACGAGACGTTCGACTTCGTCTGGTTTTTCAGCCAAGAGCTTTGGTTCGGTCCACCCATCGATGTTTGGGAAAACGTGAACGTGAGAAGAACTATATAGATGGACTTTCTAAGCATAGAATATCCGATTGTCGCGATGTCAGTCTTTACCATTTTCACCTAATATTTTACCATGTTTCCGGGGGACAAAATCTTCCCCACCATACGCCAATGTTTTTAACGTCTTAATAATTAAAATCCAATAAATATGCAAATATAACAACTATTCGGGAAAGACTCGGATATTTTTACCTTTTTTGTTTGATATTTTTTTAGAAACCACGTAATGATTGTAAAATCATCGACATATGACCCATACATACGAAAAGAGGGCATATCCCGAAGATACGCCCTCTTCCGATTAAATAACGGAATATAAGAGATGATTATCTAACGATGAACATCTCGCTATAGTTCTCACCGCCGACAAACACATTGACAGTAAATGTTTGGCCGACAGAGAGTCCATTGCAGTTGATCACATAAGGATTCAACCCCTTTTGCAATTGGATGGTCTCCGTTTTAGCTGTCCAGCCCCATACAGAAGAAATAACGACCGTTGCGGTAGTCTCTTCCAAAGCCTCAAATCCGAGCACAGCGCCACTGCAGTTAGCGTAGATGTACTTGATTCCTTGTACATTATCTGCGACAGGCTCGTCGCCATCATAAGCACCGTTGATTACGGAGAACTTAGACTTGCAAGACTTGTCGTTCAAAGAAGCCGTGAAATAGTATTTTCCCGTCAGAGAAAGGTTTTGGGTATTCAGATAAACAGTAGCGGAGTTTTGGCCATAGCCGACGCTCATAGGGCTATTGAACTGAGATACCACGTTACCTTGCTCATCCTCGATCTTCAAGTTAACCTCCGTGTTGTTTTGCTCGATAGGAACTTCAACAAGCAAACCACCGTATTGAGGGGTGAAGTTGTACATCATCTCAACGCAAGAAGGCTCAGTCTCCTCGTTAACATACCAAGGGAAAGATGTGGTGGTTTTGTTGCCATTGATGTCATATACAGTGAGTTGCACGTCGTATTGACCTGGTTCCAAAGTAGAGAGGTCGATTTCCTTGCTTCTGCAGTCAGGGTCAACAGAAGAGCCCTCGATAACAGGGATGAAGGTGAGAGATTCAGCATCATTCACCACTTTAGACACTTTGTACTCATAAGAGAACTGAGGCAACTTGTCCGTAGCGATTTCCCAAACGAGGGAACCGTTCTCGTAAGCGATAGACTGAATTGCGATTGGCTCGAAAAGATACTCTACATAAGAGAGGTTGGAGTTGTAGAAGTCAGTGTATTCGATAGATTGACGCTGATCGAGTTCTGAGTGATTATTCTCCGTACCACCAGACTGCATGAAGAAAGTGGAATTCTCTATGCGAGCGACGTAGTTCTCGTTGAAATCCTTACCGCTGCCGGAAGCATAAACCAAACCCTTTCCTTTGTAATACAATTCACCTGAAAGAAGGCGAGCGAATCTAGGAGCCGCATACATAGACCTTACAGCGCCATCCGTTGGCACATAGTTCTCAAGGAACGAGCCAAAAGAAGCGGTGGCATAAACATTGCGCTCAGGATAGATCATCGTGATGTAGTGAGCCCAAGTACCCGCATTGACGTCAAGAAGCCAGAATCCGATCTTCGTGTTGTCGCCGTCTTGCCAGAACTTCGTCACGAAAGTATACCAGTTATTCTCTTGCCAATCCAAGTTGTAGAAGGATTGCAATCCCCTGCCTTCGCCGGAGAATGGCTTGATTCCGTAAGAGATCTCGTTAGCTTGTTCGTAAGTAATAACTGTGCTTTCCGTAGATTGGAACAAGAGCTCCATGTTGTCGCCCTCAACCCAATTTCCGTTTTGATACTTCACGTTTGGAAGCGTACCGTTAGGATAAGTATAGAAACGGACGATGCCATCGTGGCTGTAGCAGTAAACAGAATCACCTTTCAACTTGTCCCATGACCTGTCAAATGTCTTCAGGGTTTCATTACCGATCGTCACGGTAACTGTTTCGTCTCCGATAAACCTTGATGTAGAGGAAGAGATAGATTCTCCGTTCCATCTCACCTTAGGATTCCAGTTGGAGAAAATAGCGACATGCCTACCGTCACCCAACTGCTGCAATCCAGTATAACCACACTCCTCAGGCTCCAAAGTACCATCATCTTTCACATGTGTCAACCCCCACTGCATAGCGCAGTAGTAAGTGAAGTCCGCACCGTCCTTCACACTGATTGTGGAGATAACCATGTCAGCCAATCTCTGGTCTAGACTTGATCCTCCATTTTGATCGTCACAGTTAAGAATGATGGCAGGTAACTTGACAACCGAATTAGACTGCGCATTCACATTAACAAAACTCATCGAGAGCAAACCCAAGGCACAGGCTCGCACTCCCTTTGCTAAACAATTTTTAAACATACAGTAAAATTTTACAGGACTCACAAAAAACAAGGATGAACGGGAGAAGTCCATTAATCCCTAAACACCCGAATTTAAACACCTATTTATCCGGATAGAAATTGATAGATATTTCACTACCCTACATGCATGCATTAAACTACCCTAAAAATACAGAACAAAGTTAATTGTTTTTCTCCTTTTAATCAAAAAAAACATGCTTATAAAATATATATTTAGAAAGAATAAATGTTAAAATTTTACAGACATATTAATATTGTTCAATTTACGAAGGAAAAAAGAAGAAGATTTCACCGAAGGGAAGCATTTTCCCCTTCCGGGATGGCCTCGAGCAAGCCACAATTCAGGATATCATCGATCCGATAATAACGGAAAGAACCAGACATGGAAAAGGGAGGCACAGTGGATTTGTCATGAGCCGCCTTATTAATCGCGACAGCGACCATCTCCGTACAATAAAGGGAGGAGTCGCTGGCAAGGTCAAAACGGTTGTCGAAGGGGATCCCTTGCCGAAGATAGTCGAGGGCTATCGAATCGACCCCGCATCGAATCGAATCAACGACAAAACGGTAGAACTGGTGGTCATGGGACTGCCGCAGGAATTCAGGCAGGCTCTCCATCCTCACACCACCGACACCCGTCAGCTCGTCCGCATCCGCATGGATCACGAAACAAGAGTCTCCTTCGCGATGGAACACCCCGATGTGGGAGAAGCGTTCGGACTCGCCCGAAAAACGCCTGAAAACACCCGAGAAATAGCCGTTGCCCAACCGGCAGACCAGGTCGCCGCTCCGCATGGAGTCAGCCTCAACAAAAGGAAGTCCGTCCGATGGCGAACCACCTGACGGACTAGAACATGCGGATGCGACGAGGCATCCTACTGCCAATAGCGCATTACGGGTAGGAGAAAGCATTATTTTTTGCCGCTCATAGAGACTTTCCACTCTCCATCGACCTTGTTAAGCTTCATCACCTGCTCCTTATTGCTATCGTTCTCCGTGTAGAAGACATAAGCGAGGTTATCGACGATCGAATCGCGCAGGATATTCATTTTGTAGTTCGGGTTCTCCTGCAAGCCTCCCCAAGCGGCAGACACATCCAGCATTTTGCCCGTACTTTCCGTGCAATATTTCTTCGCCTCTTCCACCTGTCCCGTAGCGACTGCCTGCGAGAACTTCTTAGCCACCCTGCTCGGTGAATCCGTGCAAGAAACGAGCGACATGGAGAACAGCGCCGAAAGTGCCAAAATAACAAATTTCTTCATGGCCATATAGTCTTATTTGTTTAACAATGTCTTGATGAATTCATCGCCCTCCATCACGCCGTAGGCACCCGCCTTCGCAGACTCCTCGTCGTAGCGTTCCACTGCGTCCGGTTCGATGCCCGGGTAGTAGATCAGGAACGGGATAGGGGCGGAGATATGCGTCTTCAGCCGGCAAGGCGTCGGATGGTCCGGAAGGATAGCAATCGCCACCGGCTCGTCCCATTTGGAGACCTCCTCGTAGATCGGTTTCACCACACGGTTCTCCAGATATTCCACCGTCTTCAGTTTCAATGCGACATCACCCTCGTGGCCCGCCTCGTCGCTCGCCTCGATGTGGAGGTAGACGAAGTCGTTTTCCCGCAACGCGTCAATCGTAGCCTGCGCCTTGCCTTCGTAGTTGGTGTCGTACAGCCCCGTGGCACCCTCCACCTCGATGGATTTCAAGCCGGCGTATACACCGATGCCGCGGATCAGGTCGACAGCGGAGATGACCGCACCGCTTTTCAGCCCGTAGGTCTCCATCAGCGTCTTCATGCTAGGCTTGTAGCCAGCAGACCAAGGCCAGATGCTATTGGCGGGATCCTTACCCTCCGCCACACGCTTCACGTTGACCGGATGTTTCGGGAGGATCTCCATGGAACGGAGGATCAAATCGTTCAGCAACTTAGCGGTAGGCTCCGCCTCCGGACAGTCCGCCTTCACCATGACATCCTTGAAAGGAGTGCCCGGCACATCGTGCGGAGGAGTGCAGGAGACATGCTTGTCGCCGCCCTTCACCTTCAGCAAGTGGCGGTAGGAGACGCCAGGGAAGAAACGCACCTTATCGTCGCCCAGTTCCTCGTTGAGGAAGTTAATCAACTGGTAGGCCTCCTCGTTGGAGATATGCCCCGCCGAATGGTTCTTTATCTTACCATCCTGTACGCAGATGATGTTGCAACGCATCGCCATCTCGCCCGGTTCGATGTCCACGCCCATGCTGGCGGCCTCCAAGGAACCACGTCCCTCGAACACCTTCTTCACATCGTAGCCAAGCACCGTAAGATTCGCGATTTCGCTTCCCGGGTGGTATCCGGGAGGCACAGTGGACAAAAGGCCATTTCGTCCTTTTTTCGCCAACATGTCCATCGTAGGGATGTTCGCGGCCTGTAGAATCGTCTTGTTTCCTAAAGAGGCGATCGGCTCGTCCGCCATACCGTCTCCGAGTATGATTAAATATTTCATCTCATTGCATATTTTGGAGACAAATTTAAGAACAAAAAACGACAAAAAACAGAGCTGGGAGGAAGAATTAAGGGGAGATGGGAAGAGGAATAAAAAGAAAAGGGGATATTTCGGCGGAAAATAACAAAAAAAAGCGACCAAGAAACCTTGATCGCTTTGGTGAGCCAGTTGGGGCTCGAACCCAAGACCCCATCCTTAAAAGGGATGTGCTCTACCAGCTGAGCTACTAGCTCTCCCTCATTCGCCTTGTTTTTCAAAGGCGGTGCAAAGATACCGCTTTTTTCTGTACTTGCAAATATTTTTTCCGAAAAATCATCGGCCCACATCAGGGAAATTTCACTTGCCGGGCAAAGTGTTTACAAGTATTTACTATTTAACTATTTACGATTGACGATTTTTCTACGATTTATGACACGCGCAGTCTGCGGCCCACACGTAAGATCGTCGTGCTCTTGATATGGTTCAGTTTGCAAAGGCGTGCGACCGTCGTATGGTACTTTCTGGCGATTCTTCCCAGATTATCCCCTTGTCTCACCTTGTGGTAACGGGCAGGAGAGTGCAAGAAAGCGTAATATTCGCTGAAAGTGGATTTACGTTCGATGAGGTAAGTGTCCGCCTTCGCATAGACGCTGTCCTCCTTCATTTCCAACAACTTACGTGGGTTGATAGGGTTGCCGAGGTAGCGGAACTCGAAATGCAAGTGAGGTCCTGTGGAGCGACCCGTGTTACCGCCGAGGGCGATCACGTCACCCGCCTTCACCTTCTGTCCTGGTTCCACCAGCACCTTGGAGAGGTGTCCGTACAAAGTCTCCAAGCCATTGTAATGACGGATCATGATAAAGTAGCCATAGCCCTTCTTCTTCATGCCCACACGCGTCAGGCGCACCATGCCGTCGAAAGCCGCGCGCACCGTATCGCCCACCTTGAGGCGCATGTCCGTACCCGCATGGAAACGTCCCCAGCGCTCACCACACTCGGAGGTGACCAAATTCACGTTCGGAGGATAGAAGCCACGACAATCCACCAGAAAAGAGTCCGGCACGGAGTCGATCGGTATCTGATAAGGGTTCACACGCGTACCGTCCCAGATGCCATGGTACATAGAATCGCACGGGATGGAATCATGGAAGACGAACTTCTCGGTGTTCCAGTCCGCATTAAGGGAGTCGGACAGCAAATCCTCATCCGCTGTCTCATCCTCCACCATCAAAGAGTCTAATGTTAACGATGTTTCCTGCTCACCCTCTTGCGCCACGGCAAGGAAAGGGATGTACATAAAGACCAATAAAAATAACCTCTTCATAAGCACGTTTCACCTTAGGCGGGAATTACATGAGATAAACAACCAGGCGCAAATTGACCATACGCCCACAAAGTTAAAAAGGGAACACACTATGTGCATAAGCGAAGCCCCCATCCGCCACCGCGAAGATATAATGTTTTCGGCAATAACCCCGCTTTAAGCGCTGCGCGAGGGGCATTTTTTGGCATATTTAAGGCAATTTTACTTTTTTTAATAAATGGTGGGGAGAGGGAGGAATGGATTTCCTCCACACGGTTAAGCATGAAAATGCCCGATGCGATCCATGTTCACACCGGGCATAAAAGCTGTCGGAGAAGGTACTCCTCCCTCAGAATTAGCGAGTCATAATATCAACAGGGATCCATCTACCCGCATAATTAACAGGGAATTGTCCCATCATACAAGAGAATATAAGGGAGTCGTTCCTAACATATCCCTGCAACGATGTCAACGTATACTGCTCGAAAGGTCTTTCCTTCCATGTAGGAACAATATTTTCTCCTGAGAAAATGACATCAGCCGCCGTCTTATCCGTGAAAGAAACGCCATCCACCCTAATGGTGTCGAGAGTTGGCATGCCCGTCATCAATTTAGCGTTCACCAACACAAGGGCCTTCCCTTCAACAGAGTAAGCGCACACGGCGGAGTCGTTCACGAAAGAGGACTCGCCAGCACCCACCTGCATCTTACCAAGATATGAGGTGGAAAAGAAAGGATCTTCACCGTTTTGAACAACGTTGTTTTGATTATTTCCATTTTCCCCTTCCTCATCATCGCTACCACAAGCAGCGAAACCCAACGACAACAATCCAATCACTGACAAGATAAAAAATCTCTTTTTCATTTTTTCTAAATTATTATATATTAAACAATTAAATAAATTTCGATCTGTCATTTCAATTCATAACAGAGAGAAACCCCCACCCTCCTCGGCTTGCCGACCTGGCAGAAGCGGTTACCCATGGAGACAAAGTAGAAGGTGTCATACCGTGCATCCCCTAGATTCTTGCACCATCCTTTCAGCGTGAAACTCTTCTTCTTCAGCGCAAGGGAAAGGCCAAACAAGGAGTAGAATTTTTGGGAGACCTCATTCGCCTCGTCCCAATATATCTTCCCGGCGCCCTGCCAATCCGCGCAAGCCTCCACCTGATCGATCAGTCTCTTGTTCAGATAGAACGTGTAAAGGGCCTGCAAAGATACGGTATTCAGAGGAGAAAATGGGACATAATTACCATCGTAGCGATGATTTCCATCGTTGTAATCGACGAACTGGGCATTGGTATAGCCATAGGAGCCCGTCAGATTCAGGTTCTTCACCTTGTAGTTCATGGACAATTCGGCACCGCAGCTACGGCTTCTTCCAGCATTGGTCATCATGCGTCCCGTACTCTTCCCCGCAGGGAAGACGGTCAACTGTTGGTCGTGGGCGTCGATGTAGAAAAGGGCGAAGTCGGTTGTCAGATCAATGTTCCTTCCCTTGAAATGTCCCCCCAATTCATAGGTCCAGCAATATTCGGGGTCATACGAGATGGCCTTCGCGGGATCATAATCCGGCACACCCATATTATTATCGAAGCTCACGCCCAAGTCCCTCATCATATCGTTCATCAGGGCATTTTGGAGGATATCCGAAAAAATCTGCGTATTGAAACCGCCCGCCTTGTAGCCTTTGGCGGCGTAGGCGTAGAGATGGTTCCCCCTTCCGCAGTCATATTGCACGGAAAGCTTAGGCAACACCTCGAAGAAGGTCTTCTCCGCCTCACCGTCCAGCCGCGAAACCAACGGCTTATAATCCTTCATGAAGAGGGTGAAGATGTAATTCAACCGCGCGTCATTGTCATACGTCATCCGAGCCTTCTCATAGTCGAGACGGAGCCCCATCGTCAAGGTCCACCGCCGCAGCCTGAACTCCGACTGGTGGTAGGCGGCACATCCGTATGTCGGCAAACCGAACTCGCTGTTCACGACAAACTGATCCTCCAGGATGTCCAATCTATCGTCCGGGAAGACATGACGGATACCGTTATTGGCATTCGAAAGGATCAGTTGGTCGATACCGTCCCGCTTGAACGTGACAGGGGCAGCCATGTCATTATGTTTCAGGAAAGCGAAGGCACCCGTCTTCCAGTTCCACTTCTTGTCTTGCCGCAGGGATTGGAAGATGACCTCCTGCGTCGCCGCATGCTCCCGCTGACGTTGCTCCAGCGTGAAGATGGAGGAGGGTTGGAAATCCTGGTCGAGGTGCATATCATCATCCAGGAACTGGTAACTCGTGACGGAAGAGAACGTCATCCGTTCCCCTTTGTGGGAGAGCACAAAACCGTCACTCAGGTTGAACCGTTCATAGCTGCACTCATCGTTATAGCTGACAGGGAGACGGTCGTCGCCCTCGACCTTCGCATAAGCATATCCCCCCTGGTTCAGCACCCCCAAGGATAGATTGTTCTCGAAAGAGAGGAAAGAGGAGGGCCTCCACATCAACCGGTTGCGTAGGGAGAGGCTATTGGAAGGGTCACACAACTCATCCTTATACGTGTTTCGGAAGAGTCCGTCCGTATGTTGGGCATTCGCCGCGATAGAGAAGGCGAACTTATCCGTAGGCTTACGGTACAGGGAGGCTTTCAGCCGGGCCGTATTGCCCGTGGAGTAGTCGGCGGACAAACGTGTGCCTTGGTAGGAGAAAGGGGAAAGTGTGTGGATATTCACCAGACCGCACATGGTGTTGCGTCCATAGAGCGTGCCTTGCGGACCACGCAGGAACTCCACCCGTTGGAGGTCGAAAAGGTCCATGTCGAAAGCATTCTTGTTGAGGATCGGCACATTGTCCACGATCATACCCACCACCGGTTGCTCGATCCGTGTGCCGAATCCGCGCACATAGATGGAGGAAGTGATCTGCGAACCATAGTCCGGCAGATGGAAATTCGGGACGAACGTGGCGATATCCTTGGAGGAGAAGACCACGCCGGACTCCAGATTCGACATCGTGAAAGTGCTGGACGAAACGGGCAACTCCTCCACCCGCTTCTCCCTATACTTGACATCCGCCGAGACCTCCACCTCCTCCAGGTTCTCCTCTATCTTTTCCTCCGCGGAAACATACGAGGGAAGGAGGAGCGCCATCATGCACAGCAGACGGACGCAGACCGCACGAAAGCGACAGGACGTCATCAGGGGGGTATTCTTAAACATATCCATTCCAGCATTAAATCTGCCGCGAAATTAGCATAAAACATCCACATGTGACAGGTCGGGGAAAGAAGAACGTATGTTTTTTGAACTTACGGATGTAATTTATCCATTTTTAGGAGGGAGATTTTCATAATAACGGAGTACAAAAACGAAACAAGCGAAACCATAAAGATTTCGCTTGTATTGAGGTTCCTAGCAGACTCGAACTGCTGTAAACGGTTTTGCAGACCGGTACCTAACCACTCGGCCAAGGAACCTTATTTTTATGGGCGCAAAGTTAATGCTAATTTCCTATTCCGCCAAATGTTTCACGAAAATTCTTTAACAAAAGTCATAAGACGTTCATTTCAAAGGAGTTTACATAAATCGGGAATACACCCAACTGTCGCTTGTTGTACGCTTTGGTGCCAGAGATGGTTTCTTCAACCCAACCGTCAATATGCAGGTGTTCCCTCTCATAAAACTTATTGATTTCAAAGCGTTGGTTCTCCACCGTCTGCTTGTCGCTGCTGACTCAGATGTAACCGTATACCATTTTTATGTAATTTAAAGTTCAAAGATGAAAGATTTGCAACTAAATAAACGTTATGATATAAATCGGACTACATAGGGAGGTGAAGCATTCGTTTTTGCACCTATACATTTCGGCAAGGAACCTTACTCGACAACACAACCATCATTGTCCATAGACAACGAAAAAAGAAAAGCAACTGTTTTTATTGTCTATAAACAACAAAAATATTACATTTGCATGATTCATAATCTATAGACAATGGAAATAATAACACGTGAATATTATGCCAACAAGGTTGATTCTTGGTTAGGGAAAGAAGTCATCATTGTGCTCACAGGGCAAAGACGTGTGGGCAAGAGCTATATATTGAAAGATTTTGTGCGTCGACATCAACAAGACGAAAACACCAATATCATCTACATCGACAAAGAAAAACGTCAATTCGGATTCATCACCAACCAAGAGCATTTGGGCAATTACATTGACGAACATTTTGTCAAAGGGAAACACAACTACATCCTTGTGGATGAAATACAAGAAGTGGATGGTTGGGAGCATGTAATACGCAGTTTCCGCACCGAGGAAGAGACGGACGTTATCATCACAGGAAGCAATTCAAAAATGCTTTCCGGAGAATTGAGCACATTACTGGCTGGCAGATATGAAGAGATCAGAGTGCAAGGGCTGAGCTATCTGGAGTTTTTGCGGTTCCACGGATTAAACGACAACGAAGACAGCCTGCTTACCTACTTGAATTACGGAGGTCTTCCAGGGCTTCGACTCATTGGGCTCGGAGAGGAAGAACATGTTTGGGAATATCTTCACAGCGTGTTCGACACGGTAATGATGAAAGACGTCGTGGAACGACACAATATCCGCAATATAACATTCATGAAGAGATTCATCACTTTTCTGGCAGATACAGTTGGTAAAATCAATTCGGCGACAAGCATTAGTAAATACATGAAGTCACAACAGCAACCCATTTCGACTAATGTCATTCTGGACTACGCCGAATATTATGCGGAAGCTTACTTGATTGACATGGTGAACCGATATGATATACATGGACGACGAATCTTCGAGAGCAACCGGAAAACCTTCTTTGGTGATGTCGGACTACGAAACATGATTGTGGGGGGCACCAGAGAAGGCGATATCGAAAAAGTGATAGAGAATGTGGTCTATCTACATCTTCTACGACTTGGATACCATGTATTCATCGGACAATTACAAGTGGGTGAAATCGATTTCGTATGCACAAAGCCATTAGGTCAACGCATTTATGTACAGGCTTCGTACCTAATCACCAACGATGAAACCAGAGAATGCGAGTTTGGAAATTTAAGGAAAATAAATGACAACTACCCTAAATTCGTCATTTCAATGACACCTCTCGTAAGCCGCAACGACGACAACGGCATCATTCATCTTCACCTTCGCCGCTTCCTTACCGAAGGCTTAGGTGTGTGACGACAATTGGCTCTCCCCTGCTTTCAACCGATAGGTCAGGTTCGCTGGCTTGGATGCGCAATTGTCGGCGAGAGCGAGCAGGTTCTCATCATCCATCTCCGCCACAATACGCAACCGTTTCTTCGTCAGGGCCGCCAGCAGGGAGAACTCGCCCTGCCCCTCCTCATGGAGAGACACCTCCCCTTCCTCAGGCAATGCCGCAATCTTGGCGGAGAGGGAATCGAACGCCTCCAATGTGCGCCGTGCGTTGCGCTCCACCGCACGTCCCTTGTAGATATAATTATGCAAGACCAAGTCCTTGAAATAGGCGGGTGTCTCCAGCTCGGAGGCGAACTTCGCATACTCCTCCTCATAGTAGTGTTGCGTCAGCTGGGCACTCTTCAGCGACTTCACCTCCTTCCGGAAAGGATGCTCAGGTGAGATCCTCGGCAGGAACTTCACATCCACCCTACCCTTGCGCAACAGGAACTCCTTCTTCGGGAAGAAATGTCCGATGCCATGGATCAGCACAGGAATAACATCCACATTGAAACGCTCCGCAAGGTGAAATGCGCCTTTGTGGAAACGCAGGATGGAGCAATCCTCCGAACGGGTGCCCTCCGGGAAGATCAGGATGGAATAGCCTCGGTCGATCGCCGCCTTCAGCTCCTCCTCGTGCTGCTCCAACCCGTCGGATACCGGCAGGAACTCCGCATAACGGATGATCCACCCGTAGAACGGGCAATTCCATACCCACTTGTTCGTCAGGCAGACAATCTTAGGACTTAGGATCAACGTATAGAGCAAGTCCAGATGCGACTGATGGTTGCAGACCATGATACCAGGGCGATCCAACGTCTCCCCCTGCGGGTTATGCACATGGCACTCCACGCCCGGCATCAGCTTAACCAACACACGGAAGATACCGCACAACCGTCTATGATAGAACGCCTTATGACTCTCCGTCTTGCCTCCAATCGTCAGAACGAAAAATCCTAAAAGGGACATGTAGATTGTCCCCACGAAAAAGACCGCAAAGCAACCGATGGTCAGCAGCAGGTTCTTCAGCGTGATAGGCATGAGTCTATTTTTACCCTTAGACTTAGTTAACCAATTGAATATCAGCGGCGGGAAGAAATAAGCCATCAGGATGACGGTGAACATACCCACGATCGTCACCTCCGCCAACGAACGCATGGCGGGATGCTTGGCGATGATGAGCGTGCCGATTCCGATGAACATGATCAGGGCGGAGAGCATCACTGAGTTCTTGTACGATGCCAGCACCTTCTTCCCATAGGCATACTCATGCATCAACCCCTCCGTGACGAAGATGGTATAGTCATCGCCCTGCCCGAAGATGAAGGTGGCGAGGATGACATTGACGATGTTGAAACGCATGTCCAACAAGCCCATCAGGCCTAAGATCCATATCCACCCCACCGTCAGCGGAACGAACGAAAGGAGCGCCAACTCCGTCCTTCCGAAGGAGATCAGCAGGAAGATAAAAACGATGAATCCGCAGATGTACAGGACATTGTTGAAATCGCTCGACAAGGAGTCCACCAACTTATTCAGCATGGAACGGCTACCGAACACGAAGAGTCCATCACCCCTCTCCTTTAGGGCAGAAGAGACCGCCTCGGCGCTTTCCGGGGCATGCTCCAAGATGGAGTAGACGTACCATTTTCCGTTGTCCTCCACCACATAATTCTTAGCGATCTTGCCTGACATGAAATCGAAATGGTGCGGATCCGCCACCGCATATTGTCTCTTCGTCATCGCTAGGAAAGCGTCGAAAGCGCCAGGGGCGAAACCACACGCCTCCGCATGACGCCGGATGAGGTCCGCCGCCTCCGGGTGCGCCGCCCAATACTTGTTCCACGCCTCCGTCCGCACACGCTGCATATCCTCCGACGGCAAGAAGACACCCACGCCGGATACCTTAGCGACCGTACCGCTCGCCTGCAGGCTGTCCAAGGAAGCCCGCACACGCTCATGGTTGCGCAACGCCTCCTCCCGCGACGCTCCCTCCGCCACGCAGAAGCTCTTCGACAAGCCCGACTCCGTCTCGCTCGTCAGCTTCGCCATCCTCACACGCTGATTAGGCGTCATGTAATTGATGGCGTTCATATTGGTCTCGAACTGGGTCTTGGTGCTGAAATAGAGGAGCGGGAAGGTCAGAAGGACAATCAGGCAAACCGCCACCTTGTTCTTCTCGAACTGGACATTAGCGATCTTGCCGAACATCAGCTTACCACCCGTCCGCCCCTTGAAAAGCTTATCTGCGAAGAAATGAGGCAACACGAAGAGCACGAAGAGGATCGTACCCACAAGAAGCAAGGCGGCGAAGAGCCCCATGTCGCGCATCGCCTCCGAACGGATAAAGAGGAGGCTGAGGAAGGCGCCCACCGTCGTGATGTTGCCCGTCACGAGCGGGTCCACGATGTCGCACATCGCCTCCTGGCGGGTATGTCCCTCCTTGAGGTGCGCCAGGAAATGCAACGGATAATTCACCGCAATGCCCACGATGACCGAACCGATACCGATCGCAATGACCGACACATCCTCCTTCAGCAGCGCCAGGAAGGCCACAGCGAAGAGCAAGCCGAATGCGATGGAGAAAAGGATTAGGAGGATCGCCCGCACATCCCGGTAGAACAAAGCCAGTAACACGACGATCAGGGTGAGGGCGATGATGGTGGACCATATCGTGTCCGACTTGATTTGCTCCGCATTGCCGACCGAAATGACCGCCGGTCCGATATACGAGACAGCCACCTTCCCCGCATACTTCTCCGTCACAGCATGGGAAGCGGCCTCGATGGAGGCGATCCACTGCTTATTCAGCCGGGTCTCGCTAGAAGGCAAAGAGGAGGAGAGCGGTATCACGACCGACCGTTCCTCCGCATCCAGCAAATAACCGTCCCGCACATGCTCCCCCTCGGAAGGACGGAGCGCATTCAGTTTCTCCAGGACAGGGTAAGAGAGGTGCAACGGATCACGCACCACGAACGCCTGCAGGAAACCACCCGTCGGAGAGATAAGGCGGTCACGGTTACCTGCCATCAGATGAGCCATGGCGCTATCCGTCCATAGGCTATCGATACGCTTATAATATTCAGGTTCAAGGTAATAAGGAAGATTTTCCAGGATGAAATCCATCGTTTTCGAGACCATCTCAGGGTCCGTCTTCAGGAAGACCTCCGAAGTGAGGCCCGTCGAATCGGCAGAGCGCAACGCCTCGGCGAAATCATCCGCGGCACGCTCCAACAGAGGGAAATCCACGGCGGAGGAATCCGCCATCGAGACGTAGACCATCACCCGATTGGAGGTGCTGAGGCGTTGGAAGAAATCCCCCATCCGCTCACCCGCCACGTCCTCCGGGAGGAACTTGCTGATGTCCTCGACAAAGCGCACACGCCCCACCGCCACGGCCATCAAGGCGATCACGGCGCAAAGCGAAACCCTCAACAATGTGCGATGCCGCTCAAAATAGCGGAACATCCTCTGCACGAAATTCTTCATGAACAATAATTTTCACAAAGATAGGGATTAGACAACGTTATACCATAGCGATGGGCAAAGTTTAACATCTCTATTCCGAAACAATTGAGCCACGCCTGCCTGATTTTCCGCGTATTGTGTATATATTCCAAGGATTCTTTTTAAATTTGTGGCGAAAATATGTATCTCTATGAGAGACGCTCAATAGATTTACGAAACTAATTCTTTACAAATCAACAGGATGCATATTTAAGTATAAAACAATTGGACCGATTCAAGCAACAATCACTTGGTTGAAGATTCATCAACCACATGAAAAGCATAGGTTTATAGACAATCATGTAAATGGAGAAGAAGAAAATTATCGTCATAGGCGGAGGTGTGTCAGGTATGTCTGTAGGCATTTATGCGCAGATGAATGGATTTGAATCACAGATCATAGAAAAGCATAGCATAGCAGGAGGCATTTGCACGGCATGGCATCGCAAAGGCTATCGATTCGACTACAGCATACAATGGCTAGTCGGGACGAGGGAAGGCGCCTTCCACGACACGATGTGCGAGACCAACATCCTAAACGATCAGGTGCAGGTCATCAATGCGGAGATTCACAACAGGAACATCGCGAAAGATGGAACAGACCTGGTCATCTACACGAATTTGGAACGATGGGAAAAGCATCTTTTGTCCATCTCCCCCATAGACGGCAAAGCCATCAACAAACTGGCCAGGGACATCCGTAGGGCTTCCCACCTCCACCCGTTCGACATCGCGCCAGCGCTCCGCACGCCATTTCAATACTTCAAAGCATTCTTTCGGTGCTTTCCTTCCCTATACATCGCCATTCGCCATAGGGGGAAGAACTTCACCCAATACATTAAGTCGCTCAACATAAAAAGCGATATTTTAAGGGAAAAGTTACTGAATATTTACGGAGAAGGCGATTATGCCTGCTATGCGTTCCTACTGATCATGGGATGGTATTTCCGCAAGAACGCGGGCTACCCAATTGGTGGCTCCCTGGCCGTCGCGGAGCGGATGAAGAGCAAATATGAATCATTAGGAGGAGAGTTCCTCTTCAAGAAAGAGGTGGAAGAGATCATCGTGGAGAATGGTTCCGCCCGAGGAGTAAGGCTGACCGACGGCAGCGTTCTGGAAGCCGACTACGTCGTGAGCGCCGCCGATGGCTACACCACGCTCTACAAACTACTGAAAGGGAAATTCCGCTCGCCCATGATCGACCGCGTATATGCCAACTGGAAATTATTCACCTCCATCGTACAAGTTTCGTTCGGCATCAACCAAGAGCTACACACCGACTATAACATACAAGTAGTGCAAGCACGTGGCGACAAAATCGGAAGCACGGAGCTCAAGCACAACTATAGGATCCTGAATTACAACTTCGACCCGACCATGGCTCCCGAAGGCAAATCCTGCATCATCATCCGGTTTGACAGTCCGTATAACATCTGGGAGAAAATGAGCAAGGAGGAATATGGCGAAGAGAAAAAGAGGATCGAGGAGGATGCCATAAAGATTTTGGAGAAACATTATCCCGGCAGCTCCCAACACATCGAAACATGTGACGTCGCCACTCCGCTGACCACCATCCGTTACACAGGGGCATGGAAGGGATCCTACGAAGGATTCATCCCGACGTCCAAGAATGTGATCCAACAACTGGATCAGAAGATACCGAATCTGGACCATTTCTATCTCGCTGGGCAATGGTTATTCCCTGGAGGAGGCATTCCTCCTTCGGTTCATTCCGGGAAATGGGCACTACAGCTCATATGCCGCGACGAGAAGAAAAAGTTTGTTTCAAAGCCCATTTAAAAAGATCGCGGAGCTACATATAACATAAGTATATACGCATCATTAGCCATATCAGGAATTAACAATTATATACTATTTAGCTATTTGCGATTTACTATTCCATAAATGTGGAAAGTAAAATCGTCTGCCACCCCTTCCACATGAAAATTCGAGAGGCCTAGAAAAACATTTTCACAAAAAAAGCAACCCATTTTTTGTTTTTTCAAAAAGAAACCGTACCTTTGCACCACGATTCGATAGCAATCGGCTATATGCGGGATGGAGCAGTTGGCAGCTCGTTGGGCTCATAACCCAAAGGTCACAAGTTCGAGTCTTGTTCCCGCAACAAAACCCCTGAATACGCAGGGCATGTGTGATACCATGAAGGAGGATCCCCCGACAACGAGGAATAATTTGGAATGGTTTGCGCAACAATTCATAAAGTATTAACTGATAATACAATTCAAGATGAATAAATTATTGAGATACTTAGGCATTATCATCATCCTTATCGGTGTGTTGCTCCTCATGTTCCACTTCTTCGGCGTGATTGGAGGCAACGGCATTTTGGCCATTGCAGGAATTATGTTCGTTCTCGGATTGATTGCATACATTATTTGCAACAAGTACTTCCTGAACGATTAACCAAGTATACTAAAAAAGAAGGGGCGTCGTTTCGATGAAACGACGCCCCTTCTTTTTTACGCCAAGGGAGCGTCAGTTCTTCACGACGATCTCAAAATCGTCGAAACAGATCACATCGCCATCGACAATCTTGGCCCGCTTGCGAAGCTCGACAGCTCCATTGCGCAGCACCATGCCCTCCGTGACAACCTCCTGCGCCTCGCTTCCGGAACCAACCACATGGGTCGCCTTCAGCAACTGGATCAACGGGATGAACGACTCCCCCTCTCTCAGTGTGAATTGTATTTGTTTCATCGCACATTTATTTATTCGATGGCGAAATTAAGCATTATTGTTGGATTATTTTCTAAATTTGCAGATTGGTTAGTATTGGTTTTTAATATTTAATGATATGAAGATAGCATTTATCGGCGCCGGTAATATGGGAGGCGCCATCGTCAAAGGCTTATATCTCAGTAAAGCGTGCAAGGCGGACGAGCTTTTCGTCGCTGACGCCAGTGAAGAGACGTTGAAGAACATTTCAAAAATCAATAAGAACATTTTCACCACGACGGACAACCGTGAGGCGGTAAAGAGAGCCGACTACGTGCTGATCGCAGTGAAACCATGGTTGGTGGACACCGTCCTCGACGGCATCAAAGGCGCCATCAACCCGAAGCAAACCATCATCTCCATCGCCGCCGGCGTGGACCTCAGCCATATCGCCGAGAAGATCGGCAAGGAATACTCCCTCTTCAGGGTATTGCCTAACACGGCGGTCGCCCTGCTCGCGGGCATGAACTTCGTATGCTCGCTCAACGCCAGCAAGGAACAAGAGGAGTTCGTCCTCGGCCTCTTCAACAAGTTGGGAAGGGCCATCATCATCCCTGAGAAACAGATGAGCGCCTTCACATCCGTCTCCTCCTGCGGAATCGCCTACGCATTGCGTTACCTGCGCGCCGCCACCGAGGGTGCTGTCGAACTGGGCATTCGTCCGGACATCGCTCAAGAGGTCATCGCACAGACGATGGTGGGCGCGGCGGAGCTCATCCTCAAGAACAAGACCAACGCGGAGTACGAGATCGACAAGGTGACCACCCCTGGCGGATGGACCATCAAGGGACTCAACGCCATGGAGGAATACGGATTCACCAACGCGGTCATCAAAGGCATCAAGGCCAATAACTAATTCACAAAGAAGATTAACCTTATCAACGAACAATATGGTAAACGAGCAAATCAAACAAATCGCCTCTCGCATGAAATGCTTGCGCGAGGACATCGGAATGACAACGGTAGAACTGGCGGAAGCTTGTTCCATTACCCCGGCTGAATACATCGCCTACGAAAGCGGCGAAAAAGATATCCCTGTTAGCATTTTGCACTGTATTTCACAAAAGTGCGGCGTCGAGATGACCTCCCTCCTTTTCGGAGAAGATCCTCACATGAAGACCTACTACCTCACCCGCAAGGGGAAAGGTACTGCCATGGAACGTACCAAAGCGTACAAATACCAATCCCTGGCCGCCGGCTTCATCGACAGGAAAGGTGACCCGTTCATCGTGACCGTGGAGCCTAACGACGCTCCTATCCACCTCAACTCACACCCGGGACAAGAGTTCAACATGGTACTTGAAGGTAGCATGCTCATTAGCATTAATGGAAAGGAATTAACACTCGAAGAGGGCGACAGCATCTACTTCGACGCTAACAAACTCCATGGAATGAAGGCGCTCAACAACAAGACCGTCAAGTTCCTCGCTATCATCATGTAATAAAAGCACTATACTTCAAATACCAAAAATTATGGTAGAAAGATTCGTAAACAGGGTGAAGTTCGACTCGTATGAGGACTTCAAAAACAATTTCAAATTAAATGTTCCTGAGCATTTCAACTTCGGCTACGATGTAGTCGACGCATGGGCGAAAGAAAACCCAAACAAAGTGGCCCTTCGTTGGACTAACGACCAAGGCGAGCACATAGATTTCACATTCGCGGACATGAAGCGTGAGACGGACAAGACCGCCGCCTATCTTCAATCCCTCGGCATCGGGAAGGGTGACATGGTCATGCTGATCCTGAAACGCCGCTATGAGTTCTGGTTCTCCATCATCGCCCTCCACAAGATCGGAGCGGTGGTGATCCCGGCGACCCACCTCCTCACCAACAAAGATATCATCTATCGCTGCAACGCGGCCGACATCAAGGCGATCATCGCTTGCGGCGACGAAATCATCATCAACCATATCAACGATTCCGTGGCGGAGTCTCCTTCGCTGAAGTATCGTATATCCATCGGCCCTTCCATCCCTGAGGGCTGGCTCGACTTCCACAAGGGAATCAACTCCGCCGCTCCGTTCGTGGCACCTGCCCGCAACGACAACGACGACATCATGTTGCTCTACTTCACCTCGGGTACCACCGGTCATCCGAAGATGGTGGCGCACACATTCACCTACCCATTGGGCCACATCGTCACGGGTAAATACTGGCACAACCTCGACGAGGATTGCCTGCACCTCACAGTGGCGGACAGCGGTTGGGGAAAGTGCGTATGGGGTAAGCTCTACGGACAATGGATTTCAGGCGCTACCGTGTTCGTCTACGACCACGAGAAGTTCAACGCGGCAAACATGCTCGCCATGATCGAGAAGTACAAAATCAACTCCTTCTGCGCACCGCCGACCATCTTCCGTTTCATGATGAAGGAAGGCTTGGAGAAATATGACCTCTCTTCCTTGAGGCAATGCTATATCGCCGGCGAACCGCTGAACCCAGTCATCTACGAGGATTTCCGCAGGGAAACAGGTATCAAGCTGATGGAGGGATTCGGACAGACCGAGACGACCGTCTCCATCGCCACCTTCCCTTGGATGGAACCTAAACCAGGCTCCATGGGCAGACCAAGCCCCGTATTCGACATCGACCTGATCGCTCCGGACGGACACTCCGTGGAGGACGGCGAACAGGGTGAAATCATCATCCGATTAGGGAAGGAACGCCCGGTCGGACTCTTCAAGGAATATTACCGCGACGCTGAAAAGACGGCGGATTGCCTCAGGGGTGGCGTATACCACACGGGCGACGTCGCATGGCGTGACGAGGACGGATACCTCTGGTTCGTCGGACGTACCGACGACGTCATCAAGAGCTCCGGCTACCGCATCGGTCCTTTCGAGGTGGAAAGCGCCCTGCTCACCCACCCTGCCGTGCTCGAATGCGCCATCACAGGCGTGCCGGACGAGATCCGCGGACAAGTGGTCAAGGCAACCATCGTGCTCACCAAAGAATACAAGGGGAAAGAGAGCGACGCCTTGATCAAGGATATCCAAGACCACGTCAAACGTACTACCGCGCCTTACAAATACCCTCGTGTGGTGGAATTCGTAGACGAGATGCCTAAAACAATCAGCGGAAAAATTAAACGTTCAGAACTTAGAAACAACCAAAAATAGATAGATAGAGTACAAACCTAAGAAATGATAGAACGATTTGTTAATAGAGTAGAATTCAGCTCTTACGAAGATTTCAAGGACAACTTTAAAATCATCGTACCCGAACACTTCAACTTCGGGTACGATGTAGTTGACGCATGGGCGGAAGAGCAACCCAACAAAGTCGCACTTTGCTGGACGAACGACAAAGGGGAACACTTAGATTTCACCTTTGCGGACATGAAAAGGGAAACAGACAAGACAGCCGCCTTCTTCCAATCCATCGGCATTGGGAAGGGAGACATGGTGATGCTTATCCTGAAACGTCGGTACGAATTCTGGATTTCAATCATTGCGCTCCACAAGATCGGAGCCATCGCGATCCCAGCCACTTATCTGCTGACGAACAAGGACATCATCTACCGTTGCAATGCGGCGGACATCAAGGCGATCGTCGCAGTAGGCGAAGAGGTGATCACAAAGCACATAGACGACTCCGTGGCGGAGTCTCCTTCGCTCAAGTACCGTATCTCCGTTGGTCCGGACATTCCTGAAGGGTGGTTGGACTTCCACGAAGAGGTGGAGAAGGCTCCAGCCTTCGTGGCTCCAGCCCGCAACAACAACGACGACCTGATGTTGCTCTATTTCACATCAGGGACCACCGGCCACCCAAAGATGGTGGTACACACCTACACCTACCCGCTCGGACACATCGTCACGGGAAAGTATTGGCACAACCTGAACGAACAGAGCCTGCACCTCACGGTGGCGGACACCGGTTGGGCGAAATGCGCATGGGGGAAACTCTACGGACAATGGATCTCCGGCGCCACGCTTTTCGTATACGACCATGCGAAGTTCAACCCGGCAGACATGCTGAAGATCATCGAGAAATACAAAGTTAACTCGTTCTGCGCACCTCCGACCGTCTTCCGCTTCATGATGAAGGAAGGCTTGGAGAAATATGACCTCTCCTCCCTGAAGCAATGCTTCATCGCCGGAGAGCCACTGAACCCGGTCATCTACGAGGATTTCCGTAGAGAGACGGGCATTAAGCTGATGGAAGGATTCGGACAGACCGAGACGACCGTCTCCATCGCCACCTTCCCTTGGATGGAACCTAAACCAGGCTCCATGGGCAAGCCGAACCCTAACTTCCAGATAGACCTGGTGACGCCAGACGGCCAACCCGTGGAAGAGGGTGAGCAAGGAGAAGTCATCATCCGTACCGAGCCTACTAGGCCGGTCGGTCTATTCAAGGAATATTACCGCAACCCGGAGAAGACCGCGGAAGTCTTCTACGACGGAGCCTACCACACAGGCGACATCGCTTGGCGTGACGAGGATGGCTACTACTGGTTCGTCGGACGTACCGACGACGTCATCAAGAGCTCCGGCTACCGTATCGGTCCTTTCGAGGTGGAAAGCGCATTGCTCACCCACCCTGCCGTGCTCGAATGCGCCATCACAGGCGTGCCGGACGAGATCCGCGGACAGGTGGTCAAGGCCACCATCGTCCTCACCAAAGAGTACAAGGACAAAGCGGGAGACGAATTGGTCAAGGAGATTCAAGACCACGTGAAACATACCACGGCCCCTTACAAATACCCGCGCGTGGTGGAGTTTGTGGATGAGATGCCAAAGACCATCAGCGGCAAAATCAAGAGGTCTGAAATACGCGAAGAAGACAAAAAGAAATGAAGAAACGGATCGCCATCAAAATAGGAAGCAACGTGCTCGCCCTGAAAGAGGGGGGATTGGACCTGACACGCATCAAGCAGTTGGTTTCCCAAGTCTCCGCCCTCCACAGACAGGGATTCGAGATCATCATGATCTCTTCGGGAGCCGTAGCCGCAGGGCGCGCATTGCTATCGGACGATAAATTGGACGCCGTATCAGCCCGTCAGCTCTTCTCCGCAATCGGACAAGCGAAGCTCATCAACCATTACCATGAGTTCTTCGCCAAGGAGAACATCCTATGCGGACAGGTGCTCACCACCAAAGAGAGCCTCGGCACACGCTCCCATTATCTCAACCAGCGCAACTGCATGGAGGTGATGCTACAGCATGGCGTGGTGCCTATCGTCAACGAGAACGACACCATATCGGTCACCGAACTGATGTTCACCGACAATGACGAGCTCTCCGGCATGGTCGCCACCATGATGAACGCCGAGAAACTGATCATCCTCAGCAACATCGACGGCATCTACGACGGCAATCCGTCGGACCCCGCATCGTCCGTCATCCGAGAGGTATATCCGGGGAAACGAGACCTTTCCTCCTACATACAAACCTCGAAATCATCCTTCGGCAGAGGAGGCATGCAGACCAAGACGAACATCGCCAGCAAAGTGGCGGACGAGGGCGTGGAGGTCATCATCGCCAACGGCAAGAAGGACGACATACTCCTCAAACTGCTGACCGGCAAAGAGGATATCGTCTGCACCCGCTTCCTGCCAAGCGACGCACCCGCCACCAGCGTCAAGAAATGGATCGCCCACAGCGAAGGATTCGCCAAGGGGGAAGTGCACATCGACGCCAAAGCGGCGGAGGCGATATGCGAGGGGAACAACTCCGTGCTCATGGTCGGAGTGACCGCCATCAAGGGAAGCTTCGAGAAGGACGACATCGTAAAGATATATGACGAGAAGCAAAACCAGCTAGGTGTGGGGAAAACCCAATACTCCAGCGAGGACGCCACCAAACTCATCGGCAAGAAAGGGAAAAAACCGATCGTGCACTACGATTACATGTATCTATTCTGATTCACCAATAAAAGGGAGGTCATTATGAGCGAGACAAAGAAAACCGGCACACTGCTGGGGATGGACAAGGAAACAGTGATGCACTGGGGACTACGGATCCTCTTCTTCCTGTTCGCATGGCTCTACTTGGGCATCGCAAAGGAGGATTTCCTCTACAAACTGCAAGAATCCAACTACTTCCTCTACGACCACCTTTTCCTACAGGAACTAGCATCCCGAAAGGCCGGGCTCATCATCCTGGGCGCACGATTCATCCTCCAATTCTGCTACTATCCCCTTTTAGGGGCAGCCATTTTAGCCTTGCTCCTATCAGGCATTGAAATGCTTGTCTCCACGACATTCCAGACCGGGAAGAAATGGTTCGCCATAGGGTTCCTCCCTCCAGCAATCCTGCTCTATTTGTTCAATTCAATCACATACGAGATATATGACACCTTCGAGATTTCTTACGGAATATGTAATATCATAGGATTTTACTATATCCTGCTATTATTCATGATATACAAGAGGATGAAAGACTCGATTGTGGGAGTCTCCATTCTCGTCCTCTTAACCCCCATAACCACCATATGGATGGGACCATACCCGATGGTTGCGCTGCTGATGTTCTTCACGGACGCACTATTCCGCAAGAAATACACAATCGCAGGCATAACTCTCCCGATAGGAATCGTCGTCAGCTATCTTTCCGCACGCTACGCATCCTACCATGTCACACCAGGATACTTCTCGTACGCATTGCTGCAACCATGGCCTATCGACTATTACCTCACGCTCCATCTCAAGACAATCATCACCCACGCCATCATTGCAATTGTATTGACAAGTTTTCAGCTATACAAGGAACACACGATTCACAAGCTACAACCCTTCGCAAACATAGCGATCGGTATTCTGCTCATGGTAGGCGTGACCGTAGGATGCAAACACCATAAAACATTCGACGACGAACTTAGGTTACAACACCTCGCCCACATAGGAGAATGGGAACAGATGACGAAAGAAATGGGGAAGATGAAAGAGAGCACAAGGGTCATAGCGGCCTATAGGACCATCGCACTCATAGCAACCGACCAACTAGTCGATAAAATATTCAACTACGACTATAAATACTACCACTCGCTATTCCCCCACTATTGCGAGGAGGTTTCCTATTATCCCGAGCTCATGCTACTCGGATCCATGCCACAAATCAGTTATAGGTGGTGTATGGAGTTCTTTACCGATACCGACAAGAAACTCTATTTGGTCAAACATATGGCATTATGCTCCTTCATCAACGAAGAGTATGAGTTAACCCAAAGATATCTGAGGCTTCTCAAAGAAACCCAATTCTACAAACAATGGGCGGAAGAGATGTCCAAGTGTTTGTCCAACCCAGACGATTACTACAAGAAATACCCATACCTCGTAAGGGTGAAGGCTGGTATACCAACCATGGAAAGAAGCGGAATCTTCAGCGGTGCCACAACCGTCTATGACAGGTTCACTGCACTCCCCAACATCACCGCCATCAAAAGACTATACACTCGTCTCTACAGAAGGCAATTGGATAAATTGGAAAGAGAAACGCTGAGATCTCATATGTTGCGAGAAGGAAAACTTCCAAGATACGTACAGGAAGGACTCGTACTGAAGGCGAGACTCACCAACAACATGAATATTTTACAGAGATTCCCCATAGAAAAAGATGTCTACGAGTACGTGACAAACTTCACAGATTACTACGTGAAGCACTATCAGGAAAAAGATTTGGATGTAAAGATGAAAAAGAAATTCGGGTACTCTTATAGCTATTTTTTCAGCTTTGGGGTTGGCGCTGACCTAAAAATCGAGAAAGAATGAAGGGAAAAAGACTATTCAGATTATACATCGCATCACTGGGAATATGCATTTTGTCGTGCTGCACATCGCAACTACCCAAAGAAGCGAAGGAAACAAACCAGGAAGTAACTACTTACCCGGATGTGAAAGGTGTCACCATACCTAAAAGCCTCGCACCTCTCAACTTTATCATCGAGAACAAGTCCGACGAATCAATCGTGGAGATCACGAACGAGAAGGGTGAGGCCATCATACAGAAGGCCACCAGCGACAACGAAATCCTTTTCGACGAAAAGGAATGGAAAAAGCTCTTGGAAGGGACAGGAAACGGCAAACTGCAATGCACACCATACCTGAAAACCGGTGGCAATTGGGAGAAGCTAAAGCCATTCACCATCAACGTGTTGGACGAACCCATCGACTCCTTCGTGACCTACCGCCTCATTGAACCTTCCTTCATGAGTACAGGTCAGATCGGTCTGTACGAATTCAACATGACGACGGGCGAAGAGAAAATCATCATGCGCAGATGCCAGAACCAGACCTCAGAAAAGATGCACGAACAAAGTTGCGTGAACTGTCATTGCGCTCAGAAGAAAAACCCCAAGAACAAGATGTTCTATTATCGAGGGAAGGATGGCGGATTGTTCCTCACATACAACGGTAAAATCTCCAAAATCGAAACCAAAGTGAATTGCATGTTCAAGGGCACAACCTACCCTGCCTGGCATCCTTCGTTACCCTTCATCATCTTCTCCGAGAATGAGGTGAAACAAGACTTCCCTACCATGATGAAGGGGAAAGTCCAAATATATGACTGGCAAGCGGACCTTATCCTCTACGACATCGAAAAGAACGAGATATTCGTGGTCGCCGAGACCAGAGAGATGGAGACCAACCCGACATGGAGCCCGGACGGACAGTATGTCTACTTCGCCCATTCCGACTCCGTGATGAGAAGAAACAATTTCCCGGAATTCGAGTATCCTAGGTTGAAGTATGATATCGCAAGGATCAAATTCGACCCCGAAAACAAAACATTCTCCCAGCCAGAAATCGTGCTGAACATGAGCCAACAAGACAGAAGCGCCACTTTCCCGAGAATCTCCCCGGACAATAAATTCCTATTGGTGGCCATATCCAACTTCGGCGCCTCTCCGCACACGCACAGAGAATCTGACCTCTACGTCATGAACATGGAGACGAAGGAACTGATCAAATGCGACGAGGCCAACAGCGACGAGGCGGAGAGCTACCACGACTTCTCTTCCCAGGCGAACTGGTTCGTTTTCTACTCACGCAGAGAGGACGGCAACTACGGCAGGGCCTACATCTCATACATCGATAGCACAGGGAAGTGCACCAAGCCATTCCAGCTACCCCACAAAGACCCGCAAACCGACCACAAGAGACTTAAACTCTACAACATGATCGAGTTCGCCAACGCAGGCGTGGTCTACAATGAATCAGACTTCTACGACGTGCTGTGGAACCAGGAAATCGTCCAGGCCGCCAACGATCCAAGGAATAGGCAAGACACTGACGCCAACACAGGCGCCACAAAGAAAAGCGGAGACCAAAAAGGTATGGACGGTAACACGGGTGCTAGCGTGAAGAAGGAGGGAAGTAACAAATACGATGCGGAAGACGCCAGCCACGGAGAATAGCAAGCCTCAATTCAATTCATAATTCATAATTCAAAATTCTTAATTATCTCGGTTCATCGGATGGAATTGGTTGACCTGATCCCGCAATAGGTTCACATCCACATGGGTGTAGATTTCCGTCGTAAGAATGGATTTATGTCCGAGCATCTCCTGTATCGCACGTAGATTCGCGCCCCCCTCAAGCAAATGCGTCGCGAAAGAGTGGCGAAAAGTATGCGGACTGATACTCTTCCGAATACCAGCCAAATCAGCATAATACTTGACCAGATGAAAGACCATGTTACGGGTAAGACGTGTACCCCGCCTATTGAGGAACACAATGTCCTCCTCACCCTTTTTAGGCTCAATGAAGGAACGATCCTGCATCCAATGGTTCAACTCCTTGATCGCGCAACGTGAGATGGGTACGATACGCTGCTTATCGCCCTTCCCTATGACGACGATATACTCCTCCTTCAAATAGAGGTTGGAGAGTTGCAGGTTGATCAATTCCGAGACGCGCAATCCACAACTGTACAAAACCTCCAGCATCGCCCTGTTACGATGACCTTGGGGGGATGAGAGGTCAATCGCATCCAATATGGAGTCAATCTCCCCTATGGTCAACACCTCAGGCAGCTTCAAACCAATCTTAGGAGACTCCAACAACTCGGTCGGATCCTCCTCCAACTTGCCGTCAAGGATAAGATAATGATAAAAAGACTTAATGCCTGAAACGACACGGGCCTGCGAACGCCCACAAATGCCAATATCGCTCAAGCCGACGAGGAAATCGCGCAAAACATCCAAGTCCACATCAAGATAATTGATGTGCGCTTCCCGCAAATAGATCAGCAACTTGGAAAGATCCTCTAAATAAGCCGATGAAGTGTTCTCCGAAAAAGAACGCTCAAGCAACAAATAGGTACGGTAACCTGATATATTACGGTCGGAGAGGAACGGATCAATGTTCATCTTCCTGCTGTTCCTTATTGGCGTTGATTAACGCCTCAATCGCAAGGCGATAGGAATCTAACCCGAAACCAGCGATGACACCCATGCAGACAGGGGAAAGATAAGAGAAATGGCGGAACTCCTCGCGTTTATGCACATTAGAGATATGGACCTCCACCACAGGGCACTTCACCGAACGTATCGCATCCGCTATCGCCACGGAGGTGTGCGTGTAGGCCGCCGCATTCAAGACGATACCGTCCGAAATGAAACCTGTCTCCTGTATGATATTCACCAACTCCCCTTCAATGTTAGACTGGTAATATGAAATAGTGATGTCAGGATACTTTTCTTGTAGACTTTCCAAATAATCCTCAAACGAACAGCAGCCATAAATCTCCGGCTCCCGTTTGCCCAACAAGTTCAGATTAGGCCCGTTAATGATAATTATATTCATAAACTATTTATTTGAAATAATAAAAGAAACCTCTTTAAAAGCATATTTGCGGACCTCACCGTTCACCAAGCGAAGGGAGAGGATACCATCGTTAGCCACAGAATCGATTTTAGCCGCGAATGAGCCCTTTTCATCCGTGTAATAATAGAAATTATCACCATGATACATGGAAGCGAAATATTGCGCCCTAATCGTCGAAAAATCGTTCTTTATGAGTTGCAGGTATCTCGCCTTGATGCATGCCACCAACCTCGGCAGTTCCGCCTCCAAATTGAAGGTTCGTTTCGTGGCCATCGCCATCGAAACAGGATTAGGCGCATCGGAGAGGAATTTTTTTTGATTGACATTCAAGCCGATGCCCACAACCGTATGGGAGATGGAACTACCGACAAGCAAATTCTCAATCAATATGCCACAGATCTTCTTATTTTTCCAATATATATCATTAGGCCATTTTATCGAGACAGAGGACAACCCCACGCAATCACGCAGATAATCCACAATCCCCAAGGAGACAAACTGAGAAAGCAGAAATTGCTCCGTCACAGAAACACAAGAGGGGAAGAATAACATACTGAATGTCAGATTCTGACCCGCCTCAGATTCCCATGTGTTAGAAATTTGGCCTTTCCCTTCCGTCTGGAAATCAGACCATACCACCAAACCCTCCGTCAACGAATCATCGCAAGCAATTAGATGATGTAAATAATCGTTGGTAGAAGATGTCGATGCAAGATGAATTAGGTTATCTCTCATTATATCTCCTTATATTCGACAATCGATTGGTCTTACACACCCAAGAACCACCATACCCACCAAAGGGTGAAAGAAAAACAGAGATGTCGCCAGGATTAAGCCGTAGATGCGACTCCTGACAGCATCTCTATCACCTGACTACTATCTACAGAAGTGCTTCGTCACACACCAAGTGTAACCCAGCATGATTTCGTGTGATCCGCCATTCTTGCGTTGGAACTGCGTCAGACCCAACTGGTAGGCGTAACCCACATGGAATCCCTTGTAACGGATACCACCCATCGCATAGAACGCCAACGGAGCGGGGTTGTTCTCGCTCTTATCCAGCGTGTGGCGGTAGGAAAGCTGCAACCAATAAGAGAAATCCTTGTTGTCCGGAATCGTCTGCATATACTTCAGATTGATATCCAACTGTCTGTTCTTCTCCGTATTGAACTTGAACATCGCAGCCGGTTCGAGCGTAATCTCGTTCACAAGG
>JAILLP010000021.1 GCA_024693065.1 Paludibacteraceae bacterium | reverse complement strand
CATCATCGCGTCTGCGTAGTAGCTCATGCTCTCGTCCTTCTTCTCCCTGGCCACCAGGGAAACCGCAGGGTCGTTCGCACAGTAGTGGTACGTGTTGCCCGCCGTGTCTGGCTCGTAGACCCCGACAACCTCAACAACAACAGTCTGGATCTTGCTCTCAGGGTATGGAGATACCGTGCTCCTCTGCGTCACGTAGAATGGATATTTACCGGGAACATCCGTCAAAACGTTCGGTGCAGTTAAACTTCCACTGCCATCAGGCGTAGCGCCCGCATTATACCAATGCAGTTCATATACCGCATCCGTCGTGCTAACTATATCATTCAAGTCAACAGGAGAGTTCACACAAACTACCGTATCGATTTTCAAAGGAAGCGGTGAAGTGTTGACAGTCACCTTAACCTTCTTGCCAGGGCCCTCACATCCAGCGGCATTCACCTGACGTACGTAATAGTAGAACTCTGCCTCAGCGCTCAGTGAGATAACCGGAGTATCATCCACGTAAGCAGAGAGATTCTCGCTTCCGTCTTGCGTCGTTGGCTCCCACTGCAACTTATAAGTAGCCTCCGTCACACTCGCGGCCGTATCCAACGAATGCGTCTTGCCCTCTTCCATAACAAAATCCACGTCCTTGGTATTCGGCACGACAGGTATTTCGTTAATCGTCACGGTAAAGTCCAAGGTGTCGCTCACACACTTGGTAACATCATCCGTCACGTAGATGGAGAAGGTCACTGGGCTATTCGATGCGCTCAAACCGTCCAACACCGTAAGGAAGCGGGACAGGTTTGTTTGACCACCAGCGGCATCCTCAATTGTCTCCGTGTAGCCAGAAAGCTTAGAGGAGATGTCTCTGATATACTGCTTCACACCGTCATTATCAGAAGCCAAGCCCTCGCAGAAGGCAGGAATCTTCAATACAGGCGCCACAGGCACCGTATCTCCGTAGATCATAATCGTATCAGCCTTGTCACAACTATGAGTACCCGCCGTATTTTCGAAGTTATCATGAACCAACAAAATGTACATGCTACCATCTGCGCTCACATTATCCCAAGAGACATCGATATCGTCAGCCTTCGTTCCCTTGTTCACGGTGTGCAATGCGACAGCGGTAGATTTATCCTTATGCCATGTGATACGGAAGTTATCATAATCGTCGTCATTCTTATCCTTCGACTTGACATCATTAGAAGAAAGTGTGGTTGTTTCACCACGGCAAAGATGAACAGTCTTCATTTTGGACCTTGTATCCACTGTACCACCAGAAGCAGAAATCTTAGGATCCAATGGCTCGGTACATGATGGACAAGAAATCGTCAAAGGAATTGGGTCGGAAACCGTGTAGTTGGAACAAGGATCATCAGGGTTGTAATAAAAGTTCGGACCCTTGTCTGTCAATTTATCTATATTACCCGCAACAACACGGAAATAGAGAGGAGGGAACGTTCCCGCTGGTGAAGGATTCCGATCTTTCCAATCTTTTACCAACGTTTCGATATTTTCGGAGAACGCAGTATCCTTAGTAGGAGTAGTGTTTATTGTTTTCCAAGTCTTCTTGGTACTTTCCTTTTCAGGATCTTCCGTAGTATACTGATAATAGTAAGCCAATTTCACCTCACCATGGGACGTGTAATAATTTTTCAGCATCAACGACTCCTCGGCATGCAAAACGATATCGTCACCATCGCAAGTAGTGGAATCCTTATCTGCGGTAGGCAAATCGAAATAAAGATTTACCTTCGGCGAACTACAAGCATAGACGCGGATATCGTCCAAAAGCAAGTCATCACCTTGGTCATTAGCATTCGAAGAATAATCCAAGATGTCGAAAGACAGGACATCTCCATCAATCGAAATCTCATCCAATGTCACCTCAACCCATGCACTGGATCCATTCGCCTTTTTCCTCACGATTTGTGACTGCTGGAAATTGTTTGGATTAGATGGTTCATAAACGCGGATTTGAATTGCGACATCATTTGCACCATCAGAGAATGTATTAATCCAACACTTCACTGTCAAATTCGTATGGTCGCACAATCCAGGGATATCCTCATGATAAATACGATAAGGAGAATTAGAATAGTCTCCCTTCACCGCATTCACGAACAAGCATGCACCCATCTTGCCAGTTCCCTTGAACTTATCCGTATGGTCAATGAAGAACTCTCCATTCGCACGCCCAGGTCCATAATACTCACCAGTTCCACCGAACTGGGCAGCCCATCCCAACTCAGAGCCGGAAGCATCTGACATACAAGCTGCCACCGTATGGTAGTTATCACCAAACGTACCCGTCAATCCACAGTTTCCAGCACCTTCAGGCGCACTCATTCCAATATCGTCCAAACAATAACGATATTTACCAGTCGTATTGTAATACTTCTTCTTAGGTTCAGCCAAATCGCTATAATCCATCACATAAAAGCGGGATGCGGACTCGAATGTTCCAAAGTCATTCTCCCATATCAACTTTTGGGATGCGGCAGCGCCCTCATCATTCGTACAGCACTGCTTATCCGTGATCTTAAGGCTCTCAGACTTTATTTTTTTCGTGCCGCCATTACCATCAGGAACGGTCATCTCATAATAGTAAGTATGGGTACCAGGAGTCCTCAAATCAGACGTATGGACAATTGTCGATCCCGTCTGAGTAATCTTAGCATTATCCCTATACCATGTATATGTGGCGTCCTTATAGTTTCCCTCTACAGCAATAGTGGCAGTTTCACCTCCCACACAAACAGTCTCAGCACCCAAAATCTTCGCATCCGGCACACCATACACCTTAATGCTCTTAATCATAACGGCTTGTTGGGAAGCTCCCTGAGGCATGAAAATCTTCACATTCAATTCGCCATCCCTACCAATGGTTCTCGAATCATTACCGCCATTATTAGGAGTGGTGGATATCCTACCATTCGTACACGATATGGTGATGGTTTCGGTAGCCCCACTTCTGTCTCTATTTTTATCAAAGCCGGATGAATTAGTACCAGACTGTCCCTGATTCGTGTTATTTACAGAAACCTTAAGCTTAGGATTATAAGAATTCATATCGGCCAAGAAGTCAGCAGACAAAGGAAGAACCATCTCCACTTCGACCCTATAATCGGAACCAGGTTTCAATCCATGCACGGAAAACTCCAACACAGGAGTCTGATCTTGAGGGCTCGTCGGTAAACCTGAGACGACGAAACCCCAGCCATCTTCATCCATCAGCCTACGCTCGTCCAACAACATAGGATTAGGTGTAATTGCATACAAGGTATTCCTACCCAAAAAATCAGACGAAGCCGCAGTGGATTTCGTGGTTGTCGCCAACCTTAAGGAAGTTTTGAGGAAAGGATGGAGGATACCCAAATCCCCATCCACATCATCAACAGATGCGATATGGTCATCTGGATCCTTCCCCGAACAAGAGAAGTCCGTACCTGAGACGAGGACCAGATTATTCTGGGCGAAAACCGATCCCCCACTGAGCATGCACAGCACGCAAATCGTGAAGCACTTTGCTATTAAACTAATCTTTCTCATATACTTATACCCTATTATTTAACATATATAAAAACGAATGGACACTCGGGGCCTCTGCTTCGTTTCGAATAAACTTTCGCAGAAACACCCAACATGTCGGATGCAAAAATAAAAAAAATCGGAAACATGCCATATTTTATATATATAAAAAATTATCTACAGAAGTGCTTCGTCACACACCAAGTGTAACCCAGCATGATCTCGTGTGATCCACCATTCTTGCGTTGGAACTGCGTCAGACCCAACTGGTAGGCGTAACCCACATGGAATCCCTTGTAACGGATACCACCCATCGCATAGAACGCCAACGGAGCGGGATTGTTCTCGCTCTTATCCAGCGTGTGGCGATAGGAAAGCTGCAACCAATAAGAGAAATCCTTGTTGTCCGGAATCGTCTGCATATACTTCAGATTGATATCCAACTGTCTGTTCTTCTCCGTATTGAACTTGAACATCGCAGCCGGTTCGAGCGTAATCTCGTTCACAAGG
>JAILLP010000001.1 GCA_024693065.1 Paludibacteraceae bacterium | reverse complement strand
CATGGAAAACATTGACCCATCGGTATACGAGCGAGCGGACGAGGGTCTGCTCAAGCTGATAGAGAAGGCGAAGGTGTCCGCCCTCTCCGAGGAGGAGTACGACCAGTACGAGGCCAGCATGAAATACCTCGAGGACGAGATCGACATGGAACAGCATGGATACGAGAGAGGTATGGAAGAGGGGCTGAAAAAAGGAACCGAGCAGGGGATGAAGCAAGGAAAACTCGAAGGAGAGAAGACCGCCAACCTACGCAATGCGAAGAGAATGAAACAGAAAGGTTTGGACGTGGATGACATCGCGGAGATAACAGGACTATCCCCAAAAGAAATAGAAGAGTTGTAGTATCTTCAGGTTCGACCGCTCCAATATCACGGTCAAAAATATTTGGATCAGTTTCTTTAAAAACTTCGGAGGCATGGGAAAAATCCCAGCCACAGATCTGTCTGTTGAATAAGCTAAGGATTTGTAATTTGTTCGTTTTTAGATTTTTTAATTTGTCGAAGTCAACACGAAACATATTTCGTATCTTTGCAAGATATAATCACATGCTTTTGATGGGAAAGATGTTAAGTTCCAATGCTTTAATATTTTCCTAAATGCAGAGCATGCGAAGGTATTCGGTTGACTTGAAATATTGTGAAAAATATGTGTTTGTTGTCTATTAGTACAGGAAATTTCCTATTGATTGCTTTTGTAGCCCTTTGCATATATGAATTGGGCGTATTCCTCTATTTCAAGTTTGTGAAAGGGAGTGAAAGCCAGTTGTCAAAAAATGAATTGAGGAAAAGGAAAGAGGTTCCCTCAGACAAGCCCGTACACCGACAAGTGGTCCATTCCCCGGCGAAAGGGAATGGGAGTCGCAAAATCGATGATTCAAACTGGGAAGATTTGATTGATTACCGCAAATCGAATCGCCCCGCCCCAAACGCAGTCCCACCAGAAGTATATTCCACTCCTGTAATCGACGCTTATTCTCCTGCAGATACACATGCAGACTTCCTCCATTTGGATAAAACGCATAGAAGCTCCGTTGAAGACTTACTGGGGAACACCTCATTCTCAGCCACAGACAAGGTTACAGGAACAGAGTTACCAATGGAAGGAAAATCCATGACATTCGGGGAAGCCTGTCGACAAGAAGGATTCGAAGACATCGAAGTTTCCCAAACATATGAAGGGGTAAAAGATTCTTCCTCCGAGTTAAAAAACACTTTCTCCGAAATGGATTTCTCCAATATGATGAATTAGGAATATACTTGAGGAGGAAAGTCCTTCTTCTGACAAGTACTCAGTGCGTAGGCCCACGTTGCTGTAGGTTGAATCCGCATGGTTCCACCTTATTATGTTGCTCTCCCTTGGAAGCACAAAGGCATGGTACTAGACTATTGATATCAGAATCTAGGCGGAACACCCCTTGACGCAAGATAACATTCCCTCCACTATGCAAGGTTTCTCTCTGCGCAAGAGTAAGGTGGAGCCGATCAAATGTTTGGTCGAGTTGTTCTTTCGTCTGCGAAAAATACATTTGTGGCTTATTGCCCCGCATCAGAAGTTTGACAGTCCTTTTATCCCCCTTTAGGTGCAAAGGGACGCTGAATGTCCCGTTACGGGTTGACCGTATGGCAGAGACAGAATCGGCTTCGAATATATCATTGATAGGTATCCGCTGATGTTGACCATCTTGACGTTGCATCAAGAGCGTGTCGAGCATCTGAAAGGAGTAGTCTTGTGGCTGAATATTCTCCAACACTTTCCTGCAAAGACTGTTGATATGATTAATGACAAGGTAGTCGGACAAATTCTGCTTGGGAACATCAATCTCAGGTTTCCCCCCATTAGAAACAGTCTCCTCATAGCTGTTGATTTTTTTCGTGATATTTTGAGCCAATTGCATAGCCTCGTCTTGCGGGGCGGCGCTAGACACCAATATGTAAGAGGTGTCCCGCTCAATCTTTTGCGCCATCTCATCCATCTCCTTCCCCAGCTTAGCGTTGCTGATAACCAACACGTTGCCTTCCTCTCTGCTCTCTGTCTCAATAACAAGTTGAGAGATGAGCCTATCATACTTCCCCGATTTTATGTCTCCTATATTCTCCTGAGAATAGGCGAGGTCGATGGTAAGGTCCTCGATATGGCGATTGAGGATGCGTAGATTCTTTTGGGCATTCTCTTTTTCCTGAACATCTGACGAATTTTGTAGTATATCGAGCGTGTCCGACTTGGCTTTCAAGTAACTGAAGAGATTACGCTTGATAAGGATTTGCTGGTGTTTCTCCATGATCTCCTCATATTCCTCCTCGCTGATTTGTCCGTCTGGCAGGAAGATGTCTTCCGGCTCCTTGAGCAAGTACTTATCAGCAGTCTCCTTGGATATGTGGTACTGCAGGAAACCTCCCTTGCCATAAGACGGATTCTCTTCCACTTTAGCGCTGTACTCCGTTTCGAAATCCTCTTTCACGATGAAAGTGGCGATTCGGGTACGATAAGAATATACCCCAGTCTTCGGGTTCCTCCAGGGAGAGATTTGAAGCCCTTGGCTCAGGCGAATAGGGTTATGCTCCACCTGCGACAACACCTTGTGAGGAAAATAAAACTCGCATGGCTTCATCTTGCCATTCTCGCAATAGGCGACAAGAGCACAGATACGCATGTTTTTCCTCAAAGTAGTGTATTCGTATGTATCTATGCCAGGGTATTTGTCTCCCCCTTGCCGGTCAGAGGCAGTCCGTATCGATTGGTCATTTCTCTCCATGCAAGTATTTCTTACCCAATGTCAAATATTTCTCTTTGTCCGCCTCCGATAGGTTCCTGTAACGAATAACGATACGGACATCCGGTTCGGCGGAAAGGTCCATCACGGAAGTGATGCCGCCCCATTCAGCGGAGATGGATAGCTCGTCCTTTTCGGACAATAAATCGGGCGACATGGATGTTTCATGTGCAAGGAATTGGTCATGGATTCTCTTCTGCTTTAACGCTGTCTCTTCCCACCCAGGTTTCGAAAACCATTCCTGGATGTTGGCCGCCAGATCCGTCCTCAATGTCACTTTATCGATGTAGCCAGACCGCCCGATGTGAAGCTCCATCGACATGCGATGATCAGATATCGGCAGATGGTCAAAGAGGAACGTTCTGCCCGTTCCGCCAAGGTCAGTCCTATTCGATTGATTGTCCCTCCAAAATTTGGAGCCCATCAACTCATCTCTTGAGAAGAACGGAGCAAATTCCCACCCTTCCCTTTCATTTATTACAAATCTTCCTGTCGAAATATCTAACATGCGAGTTTATATGTTTATTTATTTTTGCAAATATATGATTTATTGGTGTACATATTACATTTTTATCCCATTATTTCATAATGGATTGAATCTTCCATTTAAAATTTTGAATTCTCGCAATATATTCATAACTTAGTGACCTGATAATTTCGATATTGAAGAACATATATTTTTTAACTTTTAAACGCTTATAGAAAGATGGCAAATTCAATCGATTTAGCAAAATTCGGCGCCAACGACATCATCGCATGCAACAATGCGAACTATGCAGGAGCAATTAAGATCGTAGCGGGCAAAATCGCTGCTGGTAACGTTACCTTCATCATCGACGGAAAGACAATCAACTTGTCCGACGCCGGATGCTCTTACTTGAGCACCTCTTTGGAGGCTATCAACAAGGCTAAAGCAGAGGCTAACCCTGCTGGTGTATTGTTGGCATTGGGCGCAAAGTCTACAAAACTCATCTCTCCTACTGAGAGCACAAACTCCGCTATCAGCGGTCCTGCTAACGAGACTACTTTCGCTCAAGGCAGCAAGGAATTGGAATTATCAGGTCTTAGCGACTCAACTATGGTTCGCTTCAACCACCTCGGAAAGACTGGCGAAGTCAATGTGCTGGACGCAAAGGCTGGCGCTGTGACGATCCAAGTGGACGGCGACGTCATCGAGTTGGCTGACCAAGCCGCTTCTTACATCAGCAACGACTACAAGGAGATCAAGATGGCCGACGCTGAGGCTGACCCTACTAAGGTATTGTTCGCCTTGAAGGGTGGAACAACGAAGTTGGTTTCCGCTTCTTTGGTTTCTAACCAAAAGATCGCTAAGGGCGCCATCGACACGGTGTTCGTTAAATAATCAGAAACAATATTCAATTTTATAAATCATTAAATTTTAGTACAATGAAAAAGATTTTTCTTTTGATGGGTTGCTTGGCTCTCATCATGGCTGGTTGTAAAAAGGAACAAAAGAAGGTAGAGAACGAGGCTCAAGAGACTGTAGAGGCTACAGTTGATGCCGCTGAAAGCGCAGCAGCTACCGCAGCTGAGGCTGTAAACAAATTCTTGCAGGAGAACAGTATCGCAGCTAAGTCTTTCGGCTTGCACGAAGAGGCTGACGGCGGATGGACCCTCAACTTGAAGGACACTGACGCTAACGGCGAAGCTGCTGGCGACCTCAAGAAGATTTTCTTGGCTAACGACGCTGAGGTTATCCTCCTCAAGGACGGCGTGTTCGATACGATTCCTTTCGCTAACATCGAAAAATCAATCTTGAACAACAAGAAGGTTAGCTACTGGTTGGACGATGCTAAGGAGAAAATCACTCACATCGTTGAGATCGCTGAATAATCTTTCTTGATTACAGAAAACGAGGTGCGGGCGCTTAGGTGTCCGCACTTTTTTTATCCCTATATGTACTCCACAGAGAAATGACGGCCCGACAGATACCCCCCTCCATAAACTTTTTGGAGGAGTCCCGATGCCATCGAAACTCCTCCCTACAAATTAAACCTCATAACTAAAAAATTAAAAATACATACCCTTTATTCGTAAACTTCACTTCTTCATTTATTGCCTATATCATGTTACATTCATATATACATCCATATATCTTTAGTCTCGTTCTTTATTTTCACTCAACTATAACGAAGATAACTTAAAATTTATTAAAAAGCAAATTTATACATATGAAAAATTCACTATAGAAGAGATCCATTAATGAATTTATGTTTGGTTGATATAATCACATATAATCTGTGATAAAAATATATATGATTACTAATCTTTACTATCTTATCAATCTATGACGTGTTTTTAAATCGCTTATTATCAATAATATACGATTCGCAAAAAGAAGGAGGCCCCGCCATATATTGTGGTTTCAACCCTTTTCCTTACATTTGCAACATTACGTTAAGGTGAGTTCTAGTACCCATTGAAAAAGCAATTGTTATGGATTTCAGATATTTATTCATTCTTTCCGTATTTGCATGCTGCACATCGATAAACGCGCAGTCCGAATTCCCCCACCCCGAAAAGGAGAACGACGTTGAAAGAGCCGGATTCGTCGGAAATGTGAAGTCGGTGACCCAATACTCCGTGAAATGGGTGAAGGACCAGCCGCAGAAGGGTCAGGTGATGAACACGTGGAAGTTCAACAAGGAAAAACAACTCACGGAATACGCCTGTTCATGGAAGAAGAGAGTCATGCGCTACGACAAAAACGGTGATTGCATCGAGGAGACACTCATCAATTCGGACTCCGTCATCTACGAACAAACGTTGCGCAAATTCAAGGGGAAGCATCTATTGGCAGAGGAACAGGTGTTCACGAAAGGCAAACTGAGCATGGAGAAGAAGAACTCCTATAACCAAAAGAATAGGCTGGTCGGTTCAAACTGGTATAACCATGCGCAAGAGATACCCTACAGCGAACTGAAGATAACCTACGACAAGCAGGGCAACATGCTCGACTCGGTCTATGCCAGCTATTCCCACTCGGAGAACAAATGCGTCCCCTATTCGGTCATCCACAACACCTTCAACAAGGATGGTAAAATCACTGAAAGGGTTGAACAACAATGGAACGGAGAATCTCGGTTCACATACGAATACAGCAGTTTGGGGAAATTGCGCGGCAGAAAGTACTACCATCAGGGTGAAGGACTCGTCGAACTGCGCCTCTATGATGATTCGGAACGTGTCGTATGCACTTACGACATGCGGAAGGACCGCAAGGATTCCGTGGAATACGACCAGGCCGGCAGGATGGTGAGGTTGATGACATGCAACATTTCCAAGCCAAACGTGATGAGCAAGGAACACATCTACACCTACGACGCGGAGGGCAACCAACTGGAATCGCTCACAAAGGGGAATGATGGCAACTGGGAAAAACGGGTCTGGGAATACAAGAATGGGAAAGAGACGTCGGTCACCACCTACTACGGCAAAGGCGACAAGTACCGCAAGAAGGTGGGAAACACTATTCCGGACGAAGACGTGATCTTCGTCTCGCCATACGAATATGTGGACGAGCCATGGGCGGACTCCAAAAGCATCTTCGAATACGACCAATGGGGGAACGAAACCGCCTTCACTTCCTGCGACGCATACGGCGACTGCCACCTCGCCATGGCTGCCTCCTACGAAGGATATAACCGTCCTACGAAAAGCGAGGTATACCTTGACGGAAAGGTGTTTCGGACTACTTTGTCTAAAACCGATAGCCACACAAACGCCACGGAAATCCTCACCTACGAGAAAGGCGAATTTAAGGATGGCTCCATATACGAAATCGAGTATTATGATAAGTGAGTAGAGGTCCCAAAATGAAAGGGAAATAGTCATTCAAAAACTACACAACAACCTAAATAACAGTATATTACTAGGCAAAATTACAAAAAACACCTACGGTTTCATCCTGAAGAGAAGAATAAAATCGTGTGCGTTTTCACTCAAAATAGTAAACCGTAAATAGCTAAATAGTAAATATCCAATAGGCTAAATGAAACCGTCATGTGGAAAAACGTAAATTTTATTCCGCAAAGAGTTGTGAGCGGAGCTTTTTTCTCTTAAATTTGCGCAATGATTCCAGAAAAGGATATCATGGGTTTGGTTGAGTAGTTCAATGGATAGAATACGGGTTTCCTAAACCTTAGATCCGGGTTCGATTCCCGGCTCGACTACAAGAAGGCTCAGTGTGTTACACACTGGGTCTTTTCTTGTTTATATAGCTGCGCTAAGTGATTGACTAGAATTTAATTACTCCGCGAATTTCTCCAGATCGGAGATGAACTTCCTGATGTTCGCCTTGCTGAGATAACCATCCCCCACAAAGCCTTTGGTCGAGAAACGGAGATTGCGCCCGTCTTCCTGCTGATACGAGATGGAATAGACACTCTTGACATCGTCCTTCACGGTGACCTGCGTCTTTTCCTCCAAAATCCTCTGGAAATATTCGAGGCATTCGCGCACCTGATCCTTGGATTTCCCCAAGTAGAAGAGCATCAGATTGTCCAACTGGTGCGTCGTGATCATCTCCAGGAAATAACGGGTTGTGCCTCCCTCCCGCATGAAAATGACGGACGGAGCACCTTCCCGTGTCCGCAATAGTCCAAGACCACCACGGCTCACCTCCCTGATGTTGACATCACCGACCTGAGGGGATTGCTCCTCAGCGAACACCCCCATCGCCAGCAAAAAAGAGAATAATATCAACGTCAACTTACCCATAATCTATAGCGAGACTTGAAGATAAACATCCTTCAGTTCACTGAGGGTCAATGCCTCGAAATCCGCCTTGCGGGGCAAGACAAGAACGCCTGCCATGTCGATCGCGCCTGGGCTAATCATGCGGTACGCCTCGCCTTCCGCATAATACTGTGTGGGGCGATGCGTCTTGCGCGGAAAGATGAAGAGATGCCAACGCCCCTCCTCATACATGGCGAAGAGGTTTAGACGAGGCTCCTCATTGCCTCCCTCCATCATCATGTATTGCGTGTAGGTCTGGTTGAAGAGCGATGCCAACGCATCCTTCCGGTCAGACTCCGCATGCACGCAACTCCTCCCGAAGCCCATCAACTGCTCCATCCTATGGCCGTTCCACTCGGACAACTCGCGCTTCTCCGCCTTCCTCCACTCCTGCTCCAAAGGCAACTGGCCCTTCGCCACCGCCTGGAAATGCAGATGGTCGGGCGCAGAGGCTCCGCAACGTGGACCGTTATAGAAAATGATATGGTCAGGCATCATCTGGGCAAAGTCCAGCATGTCGCCCAAATTGGGCTTGATCTCCTGAGGGCAGTGCGTGTCGCAGGCAATCGTGAAATGCTCCTTGAGAATCGGGAAGGGATTCACCAACAACATGAACCGATCGTTCAGCTTGAGTCCGCGCTGCACCTCCGGACGGTTTTCGGAGCACAAGAAACACTTGCGCTTAGCGATCGATTCCTTGTCCAACTTGGCACCCGACGAGACGGCGCGGGCCGGGTTGAACTGCGCCTTGATGGTGAAACCGTTCAGCCTGAACTCGCGCAGCTCCACTTGCTCCAATTGTTCTACTCTCTGCCTAAATTCCGGCCATTCGGCCAGTTGTTCCTCGTAAAATTTCCTGACGTCCATTACCTCGACTCCTTAATCCTGCGCATCATCTCGATGGTACGCAACTTGTCTTTATATAGATTATTCTTATTCTGCTTAATGATATCCAGATTAGCGTCCGAATTGCCCTCCCAGCGACGGCAAAGGTAGAGCACATCGTATATCCTGCCGATCGGGTAGTTGTGTGAGATGGTCAGTCCCATCGCATAGTCCTCCCCATAGCTCGTATTAGGCAACTGGAGCTTACGCAACAAAGGTGTGTAGAAGGCGCGGGGAGCACCTAACCCGTTAATCCTCAAAGCGTTGTTCCGCCCGTTCTCATAGGTCCACTCCTTATGGTCGATCACACCCGGCGGGATGGTCTCCATCCTGAAATTGGTGATGGCGTACGTGCCCACCACCATGGCGCATTGTTGCTCGTAGAAAGCGGCGACGATCTTGCGGACGGTATCCTCTCCGCTATAGACATCGTCACTGTCCAATTGGATGGCGAACTTGCCACATTTAGGATGGTTCACCCCCTCGTTCCAGCATCCTCCAATGCCTAGATCGTCACGGGAAGGGATGACATGTATGATGCGGGCGTCCTGCTTCGCGAGGGCATCTATCGTCTCCGTCGTTCCATCCGTGGAATGGTTGTCCACCACAATCAGGTTGAAGGCGAAATCCGTCTTCTGGGAAAGCACCGAACGGATAGCATCCGATATGGTTTTCACACGGTTACGCACAGGGATGATGACCGAAGCCTCGTATTCGAAGGAAGCGCCATCCAACGACACCGGCATGAACGACGGTTCCAAGTAGGCCCCCACACGTTTCAGATATTCGGTGAAGACCCTCTCCCGCTCGATCTGCACCTCCCGGTTACGGGCGTCCACGTAGGCGAATTGCTTCTCCTCGGAAGAGGTCTTGTCCTCCGACAGCACCGTGTACAATGTTTCGTTCAAATGGAAAGGGAGCACCTGTTCCGAAAGCCTCAACCGCAAATCATAGAGGGAAGAGAAAGCGATGGACTCGTCCATCTCCGAGACGCAACGCTTAAAGCTACCCGCCTCGAAGAAGAGCAACGGACCGAAGTCGAAATCGTCCCGCACACTACCCAATTGGTAGTCGATCAAAGGATGCGGCTTCACCTCGTCACCAGACTGTTCGAGGTAGTCAGCGTAGGCCATGGTGGCGTCTGAATATTCCAACACCTGGGCAATCCGTCTCAAGGCATTCTGTCCCAAGCGGAACGGACGGGCGTCACACGCCAGGGCGATGTACGGAGCGCTGGCGGTGGCCGCTATCGAACGCAAGGCGTCGCAAGTATCCAAACGGTCAATACGCAATGAACGCACACCCGGCACAGCAGGTTGCGCACCCGTATACAACAGGGTGACAGAACCCACCCCATCAGCGGTTGCGAGCGCGGACAAAGTAGTCTCACCGCCCGGCACGTAAGGCATAAAAAGATCCACCATAAGCTATTTTTTCTTTTTTAGCAGAAAATCCACAACCTCCTTCATCAAAGCGTCTCGAGCAGATTGCGTGGTAATAGATTCAAAAGGAACCGAGGAGATATACGTCCGGTACCTGCCTTTGTACGCCACAGCGCACGGCAGGTTGCATCCCTCGAAGGAATGGACCACCGTGGAGCCATTCACACTGTCGATGGCATCCGGAGACTCCACCGCATATTGAAATTTGCTTAACGCCTTGTTATAGTTATAAAACTTCTTCGAGAACTCCTTGTTGACGGAAAAATAGTTGGATATCCTTCCCTCCGTCTCCACCCTGCTCTGCCGCAACGTGTACTTCAGCACTTTCTCCGCAAAATAGATATCATCATCGACACAGAGGGAATCCCGCTCCATCAAGTCTGAAGCGATATAAGCGCCGCTCGCATAGAGTTTGCCACCATGGAACAGATAGTTGCGCAACTCCTCCTGCATACGTGGAGGAAACGTCTTATAGCGCGTGCCCAAACCCACCACGGTCTCCTTCTCCTCCCCCAATATCAAGTCCACGAAGGCGAACCGCCTGATGTTGTAGCTACCCTCCGTGACAGCCGCCTTGGAACAAGAGACGAACGAATAGCCCGCATTCTTGATGGACTTGCCATGCAACAAAGGGAAGTCGAACGTGTTGCCGGCGATGACCACCCCTTCGTAGTCCACCTGACAGGCCCCATGTCCGGGCTCCGCGTTGCTACGGAACTTCTGACGCTTGCGGAAACCATACTGCTTACCCACATAACTGAGGTCATAATGGTCCGGCACGCCCTGGTCGCAATCGTCCAAAAAGCCGGAGTAGTCCCCCGTATCGAAATACTCGGGAGCGGAAACACGGTCAAATCCGTTGATGATCAGGGCCGTCTGGGCAGATTTGCCCCTGCACACGGAGAGAACCTCCGAAGGGAAACTCTCACCACCGTCATTCACCGCCGTCACCTTGAAGTTATAGATGACGCCCGAGTCGATCGGCATCACATAATGCGGTGCGTCCACCAAGGTTCCATTGTCCCAACCTCCGTCATTTCGGGAGACGTAGACCACATATTTGGAAGGCGTGGCGGTCGCCTCCAGGCTATCCTCCTGCGGTTCCCAACTCAAGAAGACACTTCTCTTTTTCTTGTCGTAGAACTCAGTGCTGAAATTCGTCACAGGCAACGGCTGCACCACATAGTCCGTCTTATACTGGTAAGCGATGAACTTCAGGAGCGCCTTGTAGATGGAGCGGCTGGCGAAGAATCGGAAGTTCGGGTCTAGCCCATACTTCATGTCCGTGTAGTTTTGGTGGGAGAGCAACTCCAGCAACATGGTCGGCACCTCCGGCACACGGGCTTCGTAGTAGGAAGCGTCCGTCATCTTACGACGGGTCCAATTAGGGCGGAAGGCACGGCGGATGTCCTCCACCACCTGCGTCTGGATCATATCTGTCAAGTCACGGCCCGCCAGACGTCTTTGTCCATTCCAATAGTCACGGTTCCCGTAACTCTCGGACATATATATCGCCAATGTTCCATAAATCGAATCCCTCAGGAGCTGTCCCGCATCCGTATGTAGGCCAAACGCCAGATCGATAGGGATGCGTTTGCCGGGCCTATCCTTCGCCCTGGGAGAGCCCCCGATCAGGTTGTTCACCCACTCGCCACGGCACATGTAATCATCCTTGTAATCGTTCAGCGCATCATTCCTCGAGAAGACTGAGTCCGGGTATCCGGCCCACTGCAACCAATAGCGCGCGCCCTCCAGGAAACGGAGCCTATCACTGACTTGCACCACCGTATCACCCTCCGCGGTGACCACCGGACGACCGATATTTCCCATACCGCCACCGAACTTCACCGCATCGGCCGTGACCACCTTGCCGCCCCGCGACTGGTTCGTCAAGACCACCATACCCATGGAAGGGTGGAGACCCTTCTTGAAATGGAAAGTACCCAAGTAGATCCACGTGCCGCCACCCATGCGTTGGTTGACGATGAACTCCGTGGTGCCACCCGCATGGTTCACCTTATAGTGCGCCTCCGCCGTACTCTCCGGCAAGGTTTGGTAGGAGACATAGACCGCATAGTCGCCATCCTCCGGAATCTCCGGAATCCAATGCGCCTCAGCGCTCTTCTCCTTGGCCGTCTTCACCTGTCGGCAGGTACCCATGCTGAAGGGATGGTCACCCTCCACGTACATTTTCTTCTTGTTGGCGAAACCGGCGGAGTCGCAGCCCATCCAGATGCAGTCCTTGCCGTTCAGCTCCTCGTAGAGATAGTCTCCGTTGGTGTCATTGTCGACGATCACCTCGTTGAACTGCGTGTCACGCTCCCTAGGCAACAGCACGGTCGCACCGGCATTCTCCAGCATGGGGGCGATATAGGGCAAGACATATCCCAGGGTATAGGTATCCTCCACCACCTGAAAGATGCAAGGCCGCTGCCACTGCCATTGGCTTCCCTTCGAGTTCGATTCGAAGTACCAACCGTGGCTCGGCCACATGGCGATGTGACGGTTGCTCAAGCCTTTCGACACCTCGTAAGGTTTGCTCACATTGCGCACCAGCTGATGCCCCTTGAAGTACTCCTTCTCAAAGCGACCCTTATCCAACTTCATCTCCTTGCGAGTCCAGTTGGGTATCAAATCATGTAATTCGTAGCGATTGACGTACAAGGTGAGATCATAGTTTTTATACGACATGGGCAGGTAGGCGGAGACTGAATCATAGATTCGATCGACGATGTCCTCCCTCAACGCAATACCTTCCACATGTTTAGATAGATATATGTCAATTCTCTTTTTGCTTGTATCAAGGAAAGAACTATCGTTGCTTAACTTGTTATGTTTCAGTACAGAGAACTCTTTCTGCAGGAAAGCATAGACAGGAACGACAGCGTTGTCCAAATCTGAGTTTTGAGCGAAAACATCAAAAGAAATGGCTAGGAAGACTATGATGGAAAGAATACGCGTTTTCACCATCTCTCGATAAATTTTTGTACCCAAGATGAGACTCGAACTCATACAGCCGTACGGCCACTAGTCCCTGAAACTAGCGTGTCTACCATTCCACCACTTGGGCATTTCACCCGCGAATTTAACTAATTTATTATTTTCGCCAAACATCTTCGACTATGTTTTTGAAAGTTTTTTTTAAGTGTGTCCAAAATGGGGATTTATGGGTATTTTTTGGCAAATAACAACATTTTTACATGATATCTTTGAAAATAATGCGATCATTTGTATATTTGCAAAAAACAGGTGGAGTGTATTATTTAGGATGAAAAAACGGATCTGACATCTTAGCCTGATCTGCGAAAAATGCACAGAAAGACACACATTCGACCATTATTATATAATTATTATACAACAAATTGCAATAAGGGTTTTTTAATTCCGGAAAACATTATTGATTAAAAACTATAGTGTTTACTATAATAGGAGGTTTTCGCATGAAAAAAAAGCAAATCATCACAGGGTTTTCAGCTTTATTGCTCTGTGCGGCATCGTTCGCCGAGACACCAAACAGAATGCAAGTATGGCTGAAAAACGGAGAACAACAAGTATTTGACATCAATCAAGTGGACAGTGTCACTTTCGGAGAACGCTTAACGCCTGATTTTAAACCATTATGCGATTGGACCTACATCCCTACGGTTGAGAGTCCGACCGCCCTCATGCTTTCCGACGTGCAAAAGGAGTTTGTCCGCGCAGGCAACACATTCGCCAAGAAATCGTTCGCCTCTGTCTGCGAGATAGACAGTACCAACCCCAACACGTTCTATTCCCCAATCAGCCTGCAAATCGCTTTGGGCTTTTGCGCCAACGCAGCCACCAACAAGGGAGCCAAGGAGATAGCGGACGCGTTCGGCATCCAAGGGAAGAAACAATTGGAGGAGATGAACGACTACTTCAACAAGGTCATCCTCTCGCTCAACTCACAGGTGGACAGCGTCATCCTAAGCGTGAACAACGCCGCATGGCCAGTCTGGGGAGCTTCCGTGTACGACGACTTCCTCAAGGCAGCTCAAGAGAAATACTACGCCACGGTCAGACACCTGGATTTCAAGTCTGATCCTGATGCCGCAAAAGATACCATAGACAAATGGGCGGCGCTCATGACCAACGATTGTATCAAGAAACTAAGTGTCCTCATAGACAATTCCACCGTCCTCGTCCTCAACAACGCATGCTATTTCAAAGGCAAATGGAGGATCCCTATCGAAAAGAACATGACAAGGAAAGATACGTTCTGGAACGCCCCAAGTAAGACCCAAAGCGTCAACATGATGCAATCGCTATCGTATTACTCCTACGCGAAAACAGATGATTACCAAATGGTGGAACTCGTCTACGGTCCTTCAGATCGCATGATATCCAACAACGGCAAGGGTACCTACAGCATGGTGATTGTCTTGCCTGCGGAGGGCAAAGACTTGGACACGACGCTCAATTCCGTCGACTGGAATGACTTGCGACTCAGCACTAACTACGTATTCCTCCGCTTCCCGAAATTCGGAATCCGCAGCAGTCTTAACCTAAATGAAACAGTGGCCGGATTTGGCATCACAGACATATTCTCAAGCTGTCCTAACGCCATCAATGCTCCTGCTTCGGTGACACAAATCGTGCAGGATTCCTACGTCGCGGTGGATGAGGAGGGAACGGAGGCCGCCGCTGTCACATCCATCGGGATGACCGGTGCCGTTCCTCCAGAGGATATGGCCGAAATGTTCGTCAACCGCCCGTTCGGTTTCGCCATCCGGGAAATGACCACCGGCATGCTGCTCTTCATGGGAAAGGTGACGGAGGTGGAAGAGGTGTCTAAGGAGGATTAAGAATTAAGAATTAAGAGTTTAGGGAGTGCGCATCTTTACATGATGCGCACTCCCTAAGCCCCAACGGGGCGACATCCCCCAGGCAGGGGTGTTAACCCCTGTGTGATGAATGAGTGGGCAAAAGGAGCCCTAAAAGGGCGAAACATGGATGATTTTGAAACGTTAGCTCGACGTATTCAATTATGAATTTTGAATTAAATATAGTTTTATGAAAAAAAGAACATTACTCATAAGTTTTTCGGCGTTGGCGCTCAGCCTCGCCTCCTTCGCCGGCACACCGGACAACATGCAGGTCTGGCTGAAGAACGGTGAACAAAGGGTATTCGACATCAGCCAAGTGGATAGCGTCACCTTCGGCGTGGCTCAGCAACAGGAGCATAACCTGCTGACCGAGAACACCATGCCACCGATATTCGCTGCGCCTATTCCGCTTGAGGTGAACGCTCAGGAGTTAGCATATATTAAGCGAAACAATGAGTTCGGATTGAAATGTTTCGCAAAATTGCGTGAGACAAAAAAGAAAGACGGGACTAATCTCCCAATTCATTTCTTCTCTCCTGTTAGCCTCAACTTCGCACTGGGCTTCTGCGCCAACGGTGCTTCAAAGGGAGGGGCGACAGAGATAGCCAACGCATTGGGCTTCCAATCGGAGAACGCTATGGAAGACATGAATGATTTCTTCCATAAGTTATACCTCTCCATCAATTCGGGGGTCGACAGCGTGGATGTCCATACCGCCAACGCATTGTGGATCAACGAGAGTTCCGTGGCCAAGGAGAATTTCGTGAAGACCGCCAAGGAATCTTACTACGCAACTGTCAGAAACCTTGATTTCGAAGGAGATCCCCTAGGATCCAAAGACACCATCGACCATTGGGCGGCGCTCATGACCAACAATCGCATCGATGATCTCCAAATAAGAGTATCGGAATTGACGAGACTTGTAATCAACAATGCTTGCTACTTTAAAGGCGCATGGATCTCCCCTTTCGCAGAGGATTCGGTAGCTGAATTCGAGGGGAAAGAGGGAACGCAGACGGCAAAATTCATGAGCATTATTGACGAGTATCAGAATTATGCGGAAACAAGCAACTACCAGGCCGTCAACTTGGATTACGGCACCATATCGGAATCCACACTCTTCCACAACGCTTATGACATGGTCGTCATATTGCCAAAGAGCGGTCATGACCTGAACGAGGTGTTGCCTACTATCCAATGGGATTCCATAGCTTTCAAGTATGAAAAGGTCTCTTTGTATATGCCTAAGTTCAAAAGCAAAGATGGATATGACATAGATAGAATCCTACCGAATTTAGGCATCAATAATATTTTCCACGAATTCTCTAACGCTATTGAGGACGAGGAGATAGATGGTAAAATATCCGTTTCTCAAGTCCGTCAGGATTTTTATATCAGTGTGGATGAGTTCGGCACCGAGGCGGCGGCTGTCACTTCCATCATAATGGATGCGGAGAGTAGTGGCGAGCCTGATATGACTCCTCCTACCATCATGAGATGCAATCGCCCGTTCGTCTTCGCTATCCGCGAGAAAAGGACTGGACTGATCCTCTTCATCGGGGAATTTGACTCGGTACCAGAGGATAATTAAGAATTAAGAATTTTGAATTAAGAATTTTGAATTAAGGGAAGTGCGTATCTTTTCATGATGCGCAAACCCCTAGCCCCAACGGGGCGACATCCTCCAGGCAGGGGTGTCACCCCCCACAAAACGAAGGGTGCCAATATAGCCCTGAAGGGGCGTAACATATATAGCCTAGGGCAACGCCCTAGGGGAAGTGCGTATCTTTACATGACGCACACTCCCTAAGCCCCAACGGGGCGGCATCCCCCAGGCAGGGGTGTCAACCCCTGTGCGCAAAACGAAGGGTGCCAATATAGCCCTGAAAGGGCGTAACATATATAGCCTAGGGCAACGCCCTAGGGGAAGTGCGTATCTTTACATGATGCACACTCCCTAAGCCCCTTAGGGGCGACATCCCCCAGGCAGGGGTGTCAACCCCTGTGCGATGAATGAGTGAGCAAAAGGAGCCCTGAAAGGGCGTAACATGGATATTTTTGATTAAAAGTTTAATATAGTTTTCATGAAAAAAAAGGCATTACTCATAGTATTTTCAGCGTTGGCGACCAGCCTCGCCTCCTTCGCCGGCACACCGGAAAACATGCAGGTCTGGCTGAAGAACGGAGAATATAGCGTCTTCGACATCAACCAGGTGGACAGCGTCACCTTCGGCACAAGTCCTCAGCAGGAATACACGCCGCTGACCGAGAACACCATGCCACCAACGTTCGCCGCCCCTATTCCGTTGGAGTTGTCGGAGCAGAATCTGGCATACGTGAAAAGTACCAATGAGTTCGGGAAAAAATGCTATGCGAGACTTCGAACAAACAAGAAGGAAAATGGTGACCCTTTCCCCATCCATTTCTTCTCTCCTGTCAGCCTCAACATGGCCCTAGGTATCTGCGCCAACGGAGCTGACACTGTGGGCATAAAAGAAATCGCCCAAGCGATGGGCTTCCCATCGGGGAATGCCCTGAACGCCTTGGACAGCATGAACGATTTCTTCAACAAATTATACCTCTCCCTCAATTCCAACGTCGATAGCGTGACAATCAGAACCGTCGATGCCCTATGGTTCGACGAGCAAAGCCCCGTCAACATGAATCTTGTAAAAACCGTAAAGGAGAAATACTATGCGACCGTCAGAAAACTCGATTTCAGGGAAAACCCCATACCTTCAAAGGACACAATAGATCATTGGGCGGCACTCATGACCAACGATTGCATCAAAAAACTTGGAATAAAAATAGGTTCAAACACCCGACTCGTGATTAACAACGCATGTTATTTCAAAGGAAACTGGGTAACGAGATTCACCCCCGCCGGCAAGGCGTTATTCAACGGAACGCATGAGGCAGACTCTACAGAATACATGTCACTTAAAGGCGAAACATTGGAATACTCAGAGGATGAATATTACCAAGCGATCAAATTGGACTACGGGACGGAGGCGAACAAGGCTTCAACAACATGGGGGAGTCAAAATGTCCAGACCCCAAGTGCCTACAGCATGGTCATCGTATTGCCGAAAAGTGGGCATGACCTGAACGAAGTGCTCCCGTCCATCCAATGGGACTCCATCCCCTTCGAACGCATGACCGGCAGCATCTACATGCCTACATTCAAAGCCAACGGAGGATACGATCTTGAAAGATTACTTAAAGACTACTTGGGAATCAGAACTATATTTGAAATATATCCCAATGCCGTATTGGAGGAAAATATATTCATCAGCCAAGTCCGGCAAGACTATTTCATCAATGTGAACGAGGAAGGCACAGAAGCCGCGGCGGTCACCTCTATCGTGGCATCCCAATGGGGTGGTTCGGGAAGAAGTTTCAACATGTACTGCAACCGTCCGTTCGCCTTCGCCATCCGCGAGAACAGAACGGGGCTGATCCTCTTCATGGGAGAATATAATTCTGTGCCAAAGGCAGAGAATTAAGAGTTAAGAATTAAGAGTTAAGAATTAAGAATTAAATATAAGCTTCATGGGAAAAAGAACATTACTCATAGGATTTGCAGCATTGGCGAGCTGCCTCGCCTCCTTCGCTGGCACACCGGAAAACATGCAGGTATGGCTGAAGAACGGAGAATATAGCGTCTTCGACATCAGCCAAGTGGACAGCGTCACCTTCGGCAATAGTCCTCAGCAGGAATACACGCCGCTGACCGAGAACACCATGCCACCGACATTCGCCGCGCCTATTCCGCTCGAGGTGAACGACCAGGAACTGAAGTACATCAAGAGCACCAACGAGTTTGGCTCGAAGTGTTTCGCCCTCATGCGCAAATTGGACACGACACCAGTTCATTTCTTCTCTCCTGTCAGCCTCAACATCGCCTTGGGTTTCTGCGCCAACGGGGCTACTGCAAAAGGAGCGAAGGAGATCACTGACGCCATGGGATTCACATCAGAGAATGCGATGGCGGACATGAACAACTTCTTCCAAAAACTATATCTCTCCCTTAATTCGGGGGTCGATAGCGTGGATATCCACACCGCCAACGCATTGTGGGTCAATGAGGGTACCAAGGCCAAGGAGAATTTCGTGAACACCGCCAAGGAATCTTACTATGCGACTGTCAGAAACCTTGATTTCAAGAACGATCCCCTAGGATCCAAAGATACTATCGACCATTGGGCGGCACTCATGACCAACGATTGCATCAAAAACCTTGGAATAAATATAACATCGGACACCAGACTCGTGATTAACAATGCCTGCTATTTCAAAGGCAACTGGGTGACGAAATTCACCCCTGTCGGCAAGGCGTTATTCAACGGAACGACCAAGAAGGACTCCGCAGAATTCATGGGTATCTATGACAGGTATATGGATTACTCGGAAACGGATAATTTCCAAGCCATCAAGCTGGATTATGGGCAAGAGTCCAAAAACACTGGATCCCAGAATGCATCGGCAGAAAGCGCCGCCTACAGCATGATTGTCGTGCTACCGAAGAAAGGCCACGACCTCGACGAGGTATGGCCTACCATCCAATGGGACTCCATCCCCTTCAGAAGCATGCAAGGAGACCTATTCATGCCTAAATTCAAGAGCGACGGAGGATACGATCTAGAAAAGGATGTACTGCCTAGACTAGGCATTAAAGATATATTTGAGGACTATCCTAATGCTGTTGAGGAATTCCCTATCTATATCTCTCAAGTTCGTCAAGATTTCTTCATCAGCGTGGATGAGGAAGGTACCGAAGCCGCGGCTGTCACCTCCATTGTGGGAACTCTTGGCGGAGCTATCGTACAGCAGCGCTTTACGATGACATGCGACCACCCGTTCGCCTTCGCCATCCGCGAGAACAAAACGGGGCTGATCCTCTTCATGGGAGAATATGACTACGCACCGGGAAATTAAGAATTATGAATTTTGAATTAAGAATTATGGGAGAATGCGTATCTTTACACGATGCGCAAACTCCCAGCCCTGAAAGGGCGTAACACATATAGCCTGGGGCAACGCCCTAGGAAATTATGAAACGTTAGTTCGACGAAGTCAATTTTGAATTAAGAATTAAATATAAGCTTCATGGGAAAAAGAACATTACTCATAGAATTTGCAGCGTTGGCGCTCAGCCTCGCCTCCTTCGCCGGCACACCGGAAAACATGCAGGTCTGGCTGAAGAACGGTGAGCAAAGGGTTTTCGACATCAACCAGGTGGACAGCGTCACCTTCGGCGTGACCCAACAACAGGAATACCAGCCACTGACGGAGAACACCCTGCCTCCGACGTTCGCCGCACCTAATCCGCTCAAACTGTCGGAACAGGAACTGGCATACGTGAAGAGCACCAACGAGTTCGGGAAAAAGTGCTACAATATTTTACGAACCACCCAAGACGCCGATGGAAATCCTATGGCTGTGTACTTCTTCTCCCCGATCAGCCTCAACATCGCCCTGGGCTTCTGCGCCAACGGAGCTACCGATGAAGGTATAAAGGAGGTCACCGACGCATTAGGCTTCCATTCGGCGAACGCCTTGGATGACATGAACAACTTCTTCCAAAAGATATACCTCTCCCTCAACTCCGGAGTCGATAGCGTGACAGTCCGTACGGCCAATGCCCTATGGCTCAACGAACGCAGCGTAGCCAACATGGATTTTGTGGAAACCGCAAAAGAAAAATACTATGCGACCGTTAGAAACCTCGACTTCATGAAAGATCCTGGAGGCTCAAAGGACACGATAGACCATTGGGCGGCGCTCATGACCAACGATTGCATCAAAAACCTCGGAATAAAAATAGATGGCTACACTCGGCTTGTCATCAACAACGCCTGCTATTTCAAAGGAGACTGGGTGACGAAATTCACACCCCTCGGAAAGATGGTTTTCAACGGAGCGACGGACGCCTCAGACTCCACAGATTTCATGATTATTAGAGACGAACAATTGGAATACTCGGAGAATGAATATTATCAAGCAATCAAACTGGATTACGGAACGGAGGCGAACAAACCTTCGGCAAGATGGGGGGGACAGAACAGTGCGACCCCAAGCGCCTATAGCATGGTCGTCGTATTGCCGAAAGACGGGCACAAACTGGACGAAGTACTTCCGACCATTCAATGGGACTCCATCCCCTTCCGATACAGGAAAGGAGACATTTACATGCCTAAATTCAAAACCATGGGTGGTTATCCGCTAGATCATATTCTCAAGGAACTTAACATCGAGGACATGTTCAAACTCGGCCATTATCCGAACGTCATATTGAATGAAAAAAACATATTTATTCAACAAGTTCAACAAGACTACTTCATCAATGTGGATGAGAACGGTACTGAAGCCGCAGCCGTAACCTCCTTCGTGGGAGCTGGTGGATCTGGTGTCATGGAATCATTCTACATGTACTGCGACCATCCGTTCGCCTTCGCCATCCGCGAAAACACCACGGGACTCCTGCTCTTCATGGGAGAATATAACTCCGTGCCAAAAGCAGAGAATTAAGAATTAAGAATTAAGAATTAAGAATTAAGAGTTAAGAATTAAGAGTTAAGAATTAAGAGTTAAGAATTGAGGGAAGTGCGTATCTTTACATGATGCGCACTTCCTAGCCCTGAAGGGGCGTAACATATATAGCCTAGGGCAACGCCCTAGGGAATTTTGAGTTTTGAATTTTAAATTAAAATAGTGCTTATGAAAAAAAGAACTTTACTATTAGGGTTTGCGGCACTAACCATCAGCGCCGCATCGTTCGCCGGCACACCAGACAAAATGCAGGTCTGGCTGAAGGACGGGGAACCAAAGATTTTCGACATCGATCAAGTGGACAGTGTCACCTTCGGCACATACAAGAATCCGGAGATTACTCTGCTGACAGAGAACTTCATGCCACCAAAGTTCGCCCAGCCCAATCCGCTTGTGGTGAATGAACAGGAGCAGGCTTTCGTCAGAGCGAATAATGAGTTCGCCCAAAAGTGTTACCAGATAGTCAGGAAGCTTCCTAAAAACCAAATGAAAGAAGAGGAACCTCAACCGAGACCTGTCCATTTCTTCTCGCCGGTCAGCCTCAACTTCGCTTTAGGCTTCTGCGCTAACGGTGCCACCGAGGAAGGTGCCAAGGAGATCACAGATGCGCTAGGCTTCCATACGGAGAATGCGTTAGAGGACATGAATAACTTTTACCAGAAGCTCTATTGCTCCCTCAATTCGAATGTTGACAGCGTGGACATCCACACCGCCAACGCATTATGGGCGGACAATAAGAACAATGTCCTCGAGGATTTCTTGGAGACTGCCAAGGAGAAGTATTATGCGACGGTCAGACACCTCAATTTCAGGGGGGATCCTGACGGCTCAAAAGACACCATCAACAAGTGGGCCGCCTTGATGACCAACGATTGCATCAAGAACATTAGCGTCGATATAGACACATGGACAAGACTTGTCCTTAACAACGCATGCTACTTCAACGCGAAATGGAAAATTCCATTCGAACCTTATAACAAGAGCATATTTTACGGATCAGTAGGAGATCCTGAGGCAACAGATTTCATGGAGATCGAAATGCAGAAGCTGAAATGCGCAGAGACGGACAACTATGACGCCGTCAGTTTGGACTATTCAAGCGGAGAGGAGATAGAATGGGGAGATGAATCACCCACCGCATACAGCATGATTGTCGTACTGCCGAAGGAGGGCCATAGTCTTGACGAGCTATTGCCTACCTTCCAATGGGACTCCATCCCTTTCAAGTATAAAGCATGCAATATCTATATGCCGAAGATCAAGGTCAAGGGCGGATATAACCTGAATGACACCACCCCTGGACTGAACGTCATCAATTCAATGGGCATCGAAGACATATACAATAGTTTCCCTAATGCGATAGAGCTTTACCAAGGAGACAATCCTTATGCGGTCTCTAATGTGATCCAAGATTATTTCCTGAGGGTGGACGAGCTCGGAACGGAGGCTGCCGCCGTCACGACCGTTGAGGTCGAAGAAACCACAGGAATGCATGACCCAAATTTCTCTATGTTCTGCAACCGTCCGTTCGCATTCGTCATCCGTGAGAATGCCACGGGACTGATCCTCTTCATGGGAGAATATGACTTCGTGCCACAGGAGGAAGGAAATTAATGCTGGTTCAATATGGTCAATTAAAAATTTATATTAAAAAGATTGGTCAATCGCTGAAAATTGAAAAGTTTTTCTTATCTTTATGACTTATAATAATTTACGTCCATAAGGGACTAAACAGATAGGGGGATACCCCTGTCGACCAGACGATGAATGATTTTGGAACTCCGCAAGGATTCCACTGTATGATATTCTGTTGAGGAGGAGGCACGGACACTCCGCGCCTCCTCCTCGGCAAATGTTTGCGAAGACTTTTTATTAATTTAAAATTAGATGGATATGGGAAAAAGTTTATTAGTAGGGTTTGCGGCATTGACATTCTGTGCCGCATCATTCGCCGAGACGCCAAGCAACATGCAAGTTTGGCTGAAGAACGGTGAACAACAAGTGTTTAACATCGATGAGGTGGACAGCGTCACCTTCAAGAGATTTCCGGGTGAGGTGTACCAACCGTTGTTGGAGAATACCATGCCTCCGACATTCTCCAAGCCGAATCCGCTTAAGTTAAGCGCACAAGAGCAAACGTTCGTGCGAGCTAACAACGCATTCGCCCTGGAATGCTACACTAAGGTCCGCAAGTTGCCGGTGAAGCCAGGATCAACGGAGCCAAGATCTCTCCATTTCTTCTCGCCGGTCAGCCTCAACATGGCCTTGGGATTCTGCGCCAACGGCGCGTCCACTGAGGGCGCCAAGGAGATTACCGACGCCTTAGGATTCCAATCAAAGAACGCATTGAAGGACATGAACGACTTCTACCAGAAGGTATACCTCTCCCTCAACTCGAACGTCGATAGCGTGGACATCCACACCGCCAACGCGCTATGGGTGCAAGAGGGAGCCGCTGTCTATGGTGAGTTCTTGTCGCAGGCAAGGGAAAAATATTATGCGACGGTTAGACATCTGAGTTTTGGCAGTAATCCACAAGGCGCATTGGATACAATAAATAGTTGGGCAGCCCTTATGACCAACGATCGTATAAAATCGCTCTCTATAGATGTTATTCCTAATACGCAACTCGTCCTCAACAACGCCTGCTACTTCAAAGCGAAGTGGAAATTCCCTTTCGAAGGTCTCGGGGAAAATGTATTTTCGGGTGTACAAAATCAGTCCCAAAGAACTGAATTCATGGAGATTGAAAGTAAATACATGAAGTGTGCTGAAACAAATGATTACCAAGCCGTTGTGTTGGACTATGCCAACGGAGACTTTGACATGAAAGATACGACCCAAACGTGGGCCTACAGCATGATCGTGATATTACCGAAAGAGGGTCGCACCCTTGATGAGGTGTTGCCGACGCTTCAACTGGACTCTATTCCATTCCAAAAACAAACTTGTAATGTGATAATGCCTAAGTTTGAAATGAGGGGTAATTATCAGTTAGCTAATGTGTTGTCAGAATTGGAGATCAGTGATATCTTCACAAGATACCCTAATGCGATCATTGATCCAATGGAGTCATTATATGTAAGCCAAATCGCTCAGGATTATTTTGTTAAAGTGGATGAGGAAGGAACAGAAGCCGCTGTTGTTACCTCCGTTGTGGCAGATATCAAAATGATGCTTCCTGAAGCTAAATTCAAAATGAACTGCAACCGTCCGTTCGCCTTCGTCATCCGTGAGAATACGACTGGCCTTCTGCTCTTTATGGGCGAGTATGACGATGTGCCAGGAGGCAACTAACTTGATCGAATAGTCAAATAATCATTGGTGAGGGCAAAAATTGATTGTCCTCACCATTTTTTTTACTATCTTAGACATATGATTTTAAACATGGTAACATGAAAAACAGAGCTCCATTCTTAATTTTGGGCATGACATTGCTGACAGCAGGCTTGTTCGGCTGCCAAACTCCAAACCCTGGACAAAACGATGTGGCTGGTCGCGAAAAGGCTGACAGTAGCGTCACTGCGGGGGATTCAGACACCACCAGTAGCCAATTGAACGATTGGGTGTTGCCACCCGAATCCGACGAGCAGATTTCGCTTGAAGTGGCGGAAGAGGAGCAACCATTCGTGAAAAGCAATAACCAGTTCGCCATGAATTGCTATGCCCAATTACGAAAAATGGATTCGTCCGCCATCAAATTCTTTTCACCTATCAGCCTCAACATAGCGTTGGGTGTATGCGCCAACGGAGCCTCCGAAAAGGGAGCGAAGGAGATCACAGACGTCCTTGGATTCCAAGGAGAAAACGCACTGGAGGAGATGAACAACTTCTACCAGAAACTATACAGTTCCCTCAATTTAACGACCAATGACGCGGAGATCCACACCGCCAATGCACTATGGGTCAACCAAGGGACTCCGGTCCGCAATGATTTCATAAAAACGGCAAAGGAGAAATATTACTCAACCGTCAGGCACCTCGATTTTAAGAATAATCCGGGCGCCGCAGCGGCAACCATCAACAATTGGGCGGCACTTGCGACCAAAGACCGTATCAAATCATTAAGTGTGGACATCACAGACTCCACACGGCTGTTGATTAACAACGCCTGCTATTTCGGGGCGAAATGGGAATGTAAATTTAAGTTGATGCCTAAGGAACGTAAATTCTATGGAACGCAAGGGGAAACAGAACTGACGACGTTCATGAATATCGACTACATCCGCGACGACTACCAATTAGCTTACACGGAGACCCGTAACTATCAAGCCGTCAAATTATACTATAATAAAGATTACTCCATGATTGTCGTCTTGCCGAAAAAAGGGCATTCGCTCGACAACGTGTTGCCATCCATTCAATGGAACGCCCTCTCTTTCAGAGCCGAAAACTGTATATTGTACATGCCTAAATTTGAAAGCATGGGGTGGTACTCATTCGAATCCATCCTGAGTAATTTGAACATCAAGGACATATTTTCCAAGTACCCTGCAGTTCGCGATCCCGATGGGGACGTAAAAATCGGACAAATCCGCCAAGACTATTTCTTGTCCGTAAGCGAAGAGGGTACCGAAGCGGCTGTTGTCACTTCCATCCCAGCTACCCTATCAATATGTGAAGGAGAGAACAAACATGAACCTGTATATTATATAGACTGCAACCGTCCGTTCGCCTTCGCCATCCGCGAGAACAGCACGGGATTGATCCTCTTCATGGGCGAATATGACAGAGTACCGTGAGAGTTAAGAGTTAAGAATATCCACGAACGCCACGAATTGTAAATTGTAAATCGTCAAATAGTAAATTTCATATATTCCTCAGACCCATTCAGAAACATGTAATCCTAAAAGGAAAACAACCTAAAAGAAAAATATTTACAGGATATACAAGTTAATTGGAAAAAAAGACATACCTTTGCACCGTAAAGTAATTCAGGATATGTTTAATACAAAGTTCCATCATAACCATCATCATTATCAACGATAAGTTCGGTGAGCGGTTGTGTGTGCGATATAATAAGGCTTGCCGAGATTCGGTGAGCCTTTTGTTTTTTCAGGAAATAATAACAAAACAATAATATTCAATATGCTAAGAATTGCAGTTCAGGCCAAGGGCCGTTTGTTTGAAGAGACGATGACCATGTTGTCGGAGTCCAGCATCAAGATTAGTTCGGGCAAGAGAACCCTGTTGGTTCCAGCCTCCAATTTCCCAGTCGAGATCCTCTATCTGCGCGACGATGATATCCCGCAGGCGGTGGCGAGCGGTATCGCCGACGTAGGTATCGTGGGTGAGAACGAATACGTGGAGCGCCACGAGAAGGCCGATCTGATCAAACGCCTCGACTTCAGCAAGTGCCGCCTCTCTTTGGCAATTCCTAAGGCGGTGGACTACCAAGGGTTGGAATGGTTCAACGGAAAGAAGATCGCCACCTCCTACCCTTACATCCTGCAACAGTTCCTGGACAAGAACGGACTCAAGGCGGAGATCCACGTCATCACGGGCTCGGTGGAGATCGCCCCTGGCATCGGGTTGGCGGACTGCATCTTCGACATCGTCAGCTCCGGCAGCACCCTCGTCAGCAACAACCTGAAGGAGGTGGAGGTGGTCCTGAACTCCGAGGCCATCCTCATCGGCAACCCTCAATTGAGCGGCGAGAAGAAACAGATCCTCGACGAGCTCCTGTTCCGCTTCGACTCCTACAAGAACGCTGAGGGCAAGAAGTATATCATCCTCAACATCCCGAACGATAAGATCAAGCAAGTGTGCGAGATCCTCCCAGGCATGAAGGCGCCGACCGTCACTCCATTGGTGAAGGAAGGCTGGTCTTCGCTCCACTCCGTCATCTCGGAGAAAACCTTCTGGGACATCATCAGCCAACTGAAGGCGTTGGGTGCGGAGGGTATCTTGGTGGTTCCTATCGAGAAAATGATCCTTTAATTCCGCAATCGTCATGAAGATCTATAAATACCCTGCTGCCTCCGAATGGACGCAGCTACTCGCCCGCCCGACGTTCGACAACGCGACGCTCTTCGACACCGTGCGCACTGTCCTGAACGATGTCAGGGAGAAAGGCGACGAGGCCGTCAAGGCCTACGAACTGAAATTCGACAAGGTGGAGCTCTCCTCCCTGCTAGTGACCGAAGCGGAGGTGGCGGAGGCGGAAGCCATCGTCTCCCCGGCGTTGAAGGAGGCTATCCTATTGGCGAAAGGAAACATCCAGAAGTTCCACAAGGCGCAGGCGCAAGAGCTCCCATGCGTGGAGACCATGCCGGGCGTCACCTGTTGGCAGAAGGCGAAGGCCATCGAGAAGGTCGGGCTCTACATCCCTGGCGGAACCGCTCCCCTCTTCTCGACCGTGCTGATGCTCGCCATCCCCGCACAGATAGCGGGCTGCAAGGAGATCGTGCTCTGTACTCCTCCCAACAAGGAGGGCAAGGTGCATCCAGCCGTACTGTTCGCCGCCAAGACAGCGGGCGTGAGCAAGATATTCAAGATCGGTGGCGTGCAGGCCATCGCCTCCATGGCCTATGGTACGGAGAGCGTGCCGAAGGTCTATAAGATATTCGGTCCAGGCAACCAATACGTGACCGCCGCCAAGCAGATGGTGAGCCTCAAGGACGTGGCCATCGATATGCCTGCCGGTCCTTCCGAGGTGGAGGTGTTGGCGGACGATACGGCGAACCCTGTATTCGTGGCCTCCGACCTGCTCTCCCAAGCAGAGCATGGCGTGGATAGCCAAGCCATCCTGGTCACCACCAGCGAAGCGTTGGCGGAGAAGGTGATGAAGGAGGTCGATGTGCAGTTGGCGCAATTGCCTAGGAAAGAGATCGCGGAAAAGTCCGTGGCTAACAGTAAGATATTCATTGTCAAGAACATGGACGAGGCCGTAGCGCTGAGCAACGCCTATGCACCGGAGCATCTGATCATCTCGGCGAATGGTTACCGGGAGATTGCGGAGCGGATCGACAATGCAGGCTCCATCTTCTTAGGACACTACACGCCAGAGAGCGCCGGCGACTATGCCTCCGGCACCAACCACACCCTGCCGACCAACGGTTACGCCAAGGCCTACAGCGGTGTGAACCTCGACAGCTTCCGCAAGAAGATCACCTACCAGGAAATCACGAAGGAGGGGTTGGAGCGCATCGGCGACGCGATCGAGATCATGGCCAGCAACGAGCAACTCTTCGCCCATCAGAACGCGGTGATATTGCGTCGTAAATGATGGATGCGGGACAACGTGCGCATCGTATTCGTATGTTCCTGAATTAAAACTGATTGATTATGTTTGACTTAAAAAATATAGTTCGCCCGAACATCTGGCAATTGAAACCCTACTCTTGCGCAAGGGATGAGTTCAAGGGCGAGGCATCCGTCTACTTGGATGCCAACGAAAATCCGTACAACGACTCCTTCAACCGTTACCCGGACCCACTCCAGCTGAAGGTGAAGGAGGAGATCCGGAAGGTCAAGGGCGTCGAGGTGAAGAACATCTTCCTCGGCAACGGTAGCGATGAGGCGATCGACCTCGTCTACCGTATCTTCTGTGAGCCGAAGGAGAACAACGTGGTGGCTATTGCGCCAACCTACGGCATGTATGGGGTATGTGCCGACATTAACAACGTGGAGTACCGCAGCGTCCTGCTGGACGACCATTTCCAGTTCACGGCGGAGAGCCTTTTGTCGACGGCGGACGACAAGACACGTGTCATGTGGCTCTGCTCTCCGAACAACCCTACAGGCAACGCATTGGATGATAAAGAGATAGAAAAACTTCTACGGACATTCAAGGGTATCGTAGTGGTGGATGAGGCATACATAGACTTCTCCTCCCAAGCCAGTTGGAAGGACCGTCTCGGTGAGTTCCCTAACCTCATCGTCCTGCAGACCCTCTCGAAGGCGTGGGCGAGTGCCGGTATCCGTATGGGCATGGCCTTCGCATCGGAAGAGATCATCGGACTCTTCAACAAGGTGAAGTATCCTTACAACATCAACGTCCTCACCCAAAAGCAGGCGTTGGACACGCTGCGCAATCCTGGACAGATAGCGGAATGGGTGAAGATCCTATTGAACGAGCGCACGTTGATGCAAGAATCCCTCGCACAACTGCCGATCGTCGAGAAGATATACCCTACGGACGCCAACTTCATCTTGGTGAAGGTGCAGGACGCGAACAAGACCTACCAGCATCTGGTCAGCAAGGGCATCATCGTCCGCAACCGCAACACGGTGCAACTCTGCGGCAACTGCCTCCGCATCACGGTGGGCAAGCCGGAGGAGAATAAAATCCTGATGCAGGAATTGAAAAACATGAAATAACCAAAGATCGGGGCGCCCACAAATGCTGAGCGTCCCGTTTATATCTAACCATCTAAAACACATTGCCTATGAACACGACTAAAAGAACCATCGTCTCTCTGTTGACCTGCATCTTTTGCACGTTGACCGCCTTCTCCCAGAACTATCCATTGTCTGAAGTGGACAATGAGAGACTAGCCCACGCCGTTAATCTTATAGACCAAGGCCAGGCAGACTCTTCCCGATTAATTTTAGAGGATTTAGTAAAGAAATACCCTAAAAACTATATGGTCAATTACGAGTACACCTACACCCTATGTCAAATAGGAGAGTTCAAGAAAGCGAATAAGATCCTAAGGAAACTGGAGAATTATCCGGAAGCGAACGCCAGGCTACACGCGATGATAGGAAACACCTACGACTACATGGGACAGCCTAGCAAAGCACTGAAAGCCTATCAAGATGGTTTGAAGAAATACCCGAACGCAGGAGTATTGTATGTGGAGCAGGGAAATGTCTACCTCAACCAACGGAAATACGACGAGGCCATGTCCTACTACGAAAAAGGCATCGAGGTGGATCCTTTGTACCCGACCGGCTACCTGAGGGCATCGATGCTTTACCTAAGCTCCACCGAACCGATCTGGGGAATGATATACGCGGAGATGTTCTCTCTGCTTAAGCCAGAAGCGGAAGAATGTGCCGCACTCAATAAACGTGTCGTGGAAATCCTAAGGAATAATATAAAGAAGGAAAATGATACGCTGCATGTCACATTGACCAAAAGGAACAACATCTATATGCGCAAGAATGCGAAACCAGAAGAAATCATGGAAGCCCTCGAATCCGCCTATAGCTCTTTCGAGGTGCCATATGAATCAAAAGTAGGCATCGCCGCCATGATGCATGGCTACAAGGACACGATTGATTTCGACCTCTTCTGTAAAATCAGAGCGACTGTAGCCGATAGCCTCTTCGGGTCTGACGATAACCTCCCGCTCTTCAATTTCCAAAAGAAGGTTATCGAGGCAGGCTTCTGGAAGGCATACAATATATTCATCTACAGACAAGCCTTCCCTGCCGAATATGAGGCATTCATGGCGAACGAAGAAAACGTCAACCAATTAAATACATTCATGACGTGGTTCAACACTGCCTCCAAGTTCCCTAACGATGAAGAACATGTCTCAAAAAACATTTTCGAGCGGGAAAAGAAATTATCGTTGATAAAAAAGGCAGGCAATCAATAGACACATCGGGAAAGGCGCCTTCTTTTTGTGAAGGCGCCTTTTTGTTAACAAATCACCCTCCCCTCACCACGAACGAATTTTTTCCTCGGATATATAATGCCCGCTTTGAAAAATTACATTATTTTTGACAATGAAAGAATAGAATCATGACATTTAAGAACACCCATATACCGTATGAGAGCCAAATTAACATTTTTTATGCGGATTTATGTAGGTTTTACTTTTTTATATGAAATATATTGCGTACTTTTGACATGTAATTAAAAGGAGATAGCATATGGAAGCAATTATCACATCTTTATTGGAGACCGACCTGTACAAGTTCTCTATGGGTCAGGCGATTTTTCATCAATTCCCTGGGTACAAAACCACGTGGACGTTCAAATGCCGCAACAAAGATGTGAAATTCACATCCGAGATGATCGATGAAATCAAGCATCAGTTGCAGGAATATTGCAAACTACGTTTCACGGAAGATGAACTTTCGTACCTTGAGAACATCGGTGCGAAGCGTGACGCTGCCGGCAACATCGTCAAGAGGGGATGGATCAAAGGCTCTTACATAGACTTCCTGCGCATTTGGCGCCCTAGATATGAGGATTTCGAGATCACTGACAAGGCGGAGTGCGGCCTCAGCATCGAGGCGAAGGGTACATGGTTGAACACCAGTATGTACGAGATCCCTACGTTGGCGATCGTGAACGAGGTCTATTTCCGCTACGCCTACAACTACGACGAGTTGCGACAGCAGTTCGTCCGCAAGCTGAACGAGAAGGTGAATCTTTTGGAGCAGGACATCTACGAACTGGGCGCATTCTCTGAGTTCGGATTGCGCCGTCGACTCTCCGCGGAGTGCCAGGAGATGGCGGTCAAGGCTTTGAAGGAGGCCAAGATGAACGGGAAGTCTACATTCGTAGGCACCAGCAACGTTTTCCTCGCCAAGAAATACGGATTGATTCCGGTGGGCACCATGGCGCACGAGTGGATCATGTGCGTCGGGCAGGGCAACCGCTCTGTCAACCCGGCCTACTCTAACCTCTATTCGCTACGCGCTTGGGTCAACGAGTACAAGGTGCAGAATGGCACCGCCCTCACGGATGCGATCACGACCGACTGCTTCCTGCGCGACTTCGACGAGGAGTTCGCCACGGTATTCAGCGGTGTGCGACACGACTCCGGCGACCCGTACGAGTGGGGAGATAAACTCATCGCACATTACCAAAAGCTGGGTATCGACCCTAAAACGAAGACCTTGCTCTTCAGCGATAGCCTGAACTTCGAGAAGGCGACGAAGCTGAAGAAATACTTCGAGGGAAAGGCGAAGACCGCCTTCGGTATCGGAACGTTCATCGCGAACGATACGGACGTGCCACCTCTCAACATCGTCATGAAGACTACCCTTTGTAACGGAGGGGATGTGGCGAAGATATCCGACACTCCAGGCAAGGGCATGTGCAAGAATCCGGACTACGTCGACTACCTGCAGAGGGCGATCGACTGGAGGATGAACCATCCGGAGATGTGATCCGCACGTTGATTGTGTTTATTCAATAATTTCGAAACAATGGGTTCTGATGATTCCGGTCGTCGGAACCCGCCTAAAATAATAAATATGATGGATTGGAAAATAAAAGAGACGGAAGTGCTGCTGAAAACTCCTATCGGAAGCTTCAATACGACGAGGAAGGTGGACCCTAAGGGAGTGGAGCGCAAATATATTTCCATGAAGGCTCCCGACTGGGTTTGTGCCATCGTGCAATTGGGGGTTGGCAGTGATGATTTTGTGATGGTGCGTCAGTTCAGACATGGTATCAATCATGAAGTGGTGGAATACCCATCTGGGATGGTGGACGAGGGGGAGCAGGCGCTTCAAGCCCTCTACCGCGAGCTGGACGAGGAGTTGGGCATTACGAAGGACAATGTTCTTAGCGTCAGTGAATTGTATACGGCGAGCCCTAACCCTGCCTTCATGGAGAACAAGATCACTTGCTACCATGTGGTGGTGAACGGGTACGGGAAGAACCATCCGGACGAGGACGAGTTCCTGGAGACGGTCATCGTCAAGAAGGCGGACATGAAGTCCATCGTTTGCCAAAACGATTACAACGCGATGATGCGCTTGGCGTGGGAACATGCGCTGGCCATCGGGTTATTATAGGATGTAAAACTCTAAAACTATATAAGGAGGATAGGTTATGAAGAGGATCAAAGATGAAATGGTTGCTTGGATCAGGGACTATTTCGCCAAGAACGGAGACAAGGACACGAAGGCGCTGATCGGTATCAGCGGCGGTAAGGATAGCTCGGTGGTGGCTGCGGCTTGCGTGGCTGCGTTGGGCAAAGAGAGAGTGGTGGGTGTCATGATGCCGAACGGTGTGCAGAGCGACATCGCGGATTCTAAACAATTGATCGAGTTCTTGGGCATCAAGAGCTACGAGGTCAATATTAACGATGCCTATGTGGGGATCAGTAACGAGATCATGCGCAAGACGGGTGGTGAGCTGACGCCCCAATTCAAGACGAACACGCCTTCTCGCCTAAGGATGGCGACCCTATATGGTGTGGCTGCCATAATCGGTAACTGTCGTATCTCTAACAACGGCAACTTGTCCGAGTGCCTCATGGGTTACTTCACCTTGTGGGGGGACGGTGCGGGCGATTTCGCTCCGTTGGCGAACCTTTTCGTAAACGATGTGATAAACTTGGGCCTTGAGCTGGGCTTGCCTGAGAAATTCGTCAAGAAGGCTCCTTCCGACGGTATGTGCGGAAAGACGGACGAGGAGAACCTCGGCTTCACCTATGCTGACGTGGAAAGGGTCGCAAGGGGTAAGTTCGACGAGGTGGACCCGGCGGTGGCTCAGAAAATCGAGCAGAAGATCAAGGGTATGAGCTGGAAAACTAAATTGCTGAACCTGCCTAAGTTCGTTCCTTCCCAGAAGGTGCTGGCCATCATCGATGCGCAGAATGACTTCATCGACGGTAGCATGGGCGTTGGTGTGGAGAAGTGGAACAAGGCGAAGAAGGCGATCTTCGACCTCGTGAAGGGGGAGGATTATGACCAGATCATCTTCACGAAAGACTGGCACCCGGCTAACCACTGCTCTTTCAAGGCGCAGGGGGGCATGTGGCCTAACCACTGCGTACAGGGTGAGAAAGGCGCTGAGATCGATGCAGACTTCGCCCACCTGCAGGTTAGGGCTTTGACACTCAACAAAGGCATGAACATCAGCGTGGAGGAGTACGGCATCAATGTGTTGCAGAACCTCACCAACGTAAAGGAGCTACACCTCGTCGGTTTGTGCTACGACTATTGCGTTGCATCTTGCGCCAAGGAGAGCGCCAAGGCATATCCGGGCGTGAAGATCGTCATCAAGAAGGCGGGTACCGTCGCTATCGACGAGAACGCAAAGCTTGACCTCGAAGGATTGCCTATCCTCATCGATTAAGGACGTAGGCAAACACCGCTTCTAGAGAGGGGACCCACAAAAAATTGAGGAAATCCTTTCTCCAAACATAAAAGATTCATAATCGAAAAATCACAGGGCGAGAAGCTGACCCATTCGGGCAGTCTTCCCGCCCTGTCTATATTCGCACATATACTGCGAGAACTGAAAAATCACAATATTGACTATTATACAGAAAAACAAGATTGGTAAAAATTTTTTACTTTATTATTTTGATTTTAGATAATGTTACTACTATATTTGCATGGAATTTGTGTAATAAAAGTGTTGATGTGTATAAAAGCACGTGAATATTTACAAAAGTGTATGTAGGTAAGTGTCCGTTTTCGGAAGGTGAAGAGTGATTTTTGGTTGTTTATAGTGTATGTTTCCATGGATTTTCACGCTTGCTATCCCTTTGTAAATTGACGAAAGATAGTTTTTGTGTTAAAGTAAATATAACCATTATTGAACATTTATTATGCTAAAGCAAGTTTTCATGCTGGCGACGTTGATGGGAGTGCCGATATTATGCCACTCCCAGGCGAACGTCTACAGTTCGGCGGGCGAGAAGGAGGAGAATAACATGGTACTCTCCCACGTGGTGGGGAATGTGGTAACCATGGAAGCAGGGGACGGTTCTCTCTCCACGGGTAACCTCATCCAGTACAGCGTGGCGACCACCACTGGACTAGGGCTCACTGACGTCGAGCTACTCTCGGTCTATCCGAACCCCACAAAAGATGTGCTCGTGCTAAAGACAGGCAAGTTGAAGAATCTGACGATGGTCTTGACCAATGCGGAGGGGCAGCAATTGCTGTCCGAAACGGTGAGGGATAGCGAGACACGCATCAACTTCTCCCGCTATGCGTCCGGAGTTTACCATCTCACACTGATAAGCGGCGAATCGGTGGTTAAGACATTCAGCATCGTCAAGAAATAATGGTCACAAGCGCAGCAAGGCTTGGACCGCAGACATACTTTGAAAAACAATAATTATTAACTTTTTTATTAGACATGAAAAAAAATTTTACGATTGTCGCGATGACACTGTTGTGGATAGTGTCGCTGTCGGCACAAGTTCCACAAAAACTCACATACCAAGCTGTAATACGCGATGTTGTGGGTAACGTGATCACCAACCAAGATTTATCGGTTCAGATCTCCATTCTGCAAGGCTCATTGGAGGGTCCTGTTGTCTATTCCGAGAACCACGCCACCAGCACGACCGTCAACGGAGTAATCACACTCGAAGTCGGAGGCGGAAAGACGTCATACGACTTCACCTCCATCGATTGGAGCAACGGACCATTCTACATCCGCTCCACAGCCGAGTTGAACGGCAAGAGCATCTCCGTCACCTCACAGTTGCTGAGCGTTCCTTACGCACTCTATGCGCAAAGGTCATTCTTCGCGAACAAGGTGGACGAGCAATTCCTGGAGGACATCATCGCCGCCAAGATCCAGAGCGCCTTGGAGGAGCGGGATGCGATCTGGGAAGACAAGATGCAAAACGCTATGGACGAAAGGGACGCAATATGGCAGGGCAAAATCGAAGCGCTCGAAGCGACCTTGGACTCCATCTCCGCACAAATATCCGCTTCACAAGCTGACACGATTCCTACCGACACCATCCCGACAGGCATCACGGATACGATTCCTACCGACACTGTTCATACAGATACGACACCTGCGGACACAGTCTTCAAGTCGGCCGCCATAAATGATGTATTGCCAGGCAAATTCTCCATGGGAAAGAACTATCAAGTACATTTCTCCAAAGGCATTTTGCAATTCCATGGAGAGAAGAAGAAGATAAGGTTCGCCAAAAACCAATTCGATAATCCAGGAAGGAAATATACAGATTTTTGCCACTATCCTCCTAAAGCATGGATCGACCATTTTGAGCATGGTTCTCTGTCCGAAATAGCATGTCCATGTTTATCCTGGGATCGAGATGAAGCACTATACGGCAACGGCTATAACCTTGATGCAAATGCAATTGAAAAAATAGGGGAATGGGATGTTCCTTCTATATCAGATTGGTATTATATCCTATCAGAAAGGGAAAGGGCAGACAGCCTCTATTCGAAGGCAGAAGTGGCTGGAGTAAAAGGATACGTCCTCCTGCCAGACGATTGGGAAACACCTGCCGATTTAACCTTCACCCCAAAAACAGAGACTTGCTCAGGCAATGTCTATGACAAAAAAACATGGGAAAAGATGGAAGCCTTGGGCGCTGTCTTCATGCCATGCGACAGATATTGGTCCTGGATGTTGATGGGGGCATTTTTGAACTTTTCCGCCGACCATGCATATCCTATAGAAAAAAATTATTGGGATTATGAAAACGATTTTATCGTGTGGGATGAATACAACTGCAGATCAATGAACGCCTATCGCCTAGTTGTACGAGACAGCATTGCTGTTAAGATCATGAGTGAAGAGCCAACAGAAAAAGAGGAAATCGAAGACGAAGAGGATCCGTCCACACCGAGCACTTATCTTCCCGAGCCAGCTGATTTATCAAACGTTGACATGAAGGCGGGACTCCTTCACGGAAAATTCTCCGTGTCGGAGACCAAACAAGTAAACTTCTCCCAAGGGAATCTACAGTATAACAAAAACTCAAAGATTTGGCGCTTCGCCGATAACCAGTACACGCATATACAAAGCACAAATTGGTGGGGATCACAACGTGAGATAACAGACGATGGATGGTTGGATAATTTCGCTTGGGCCTCTTCAGGGTTCGCTTACGACCCACTTCAATATTTCGAATATGATGAAAGCTATGGTCAATGCCTAGAAACAAGGGATGTCGCAGGCACCAAATTCGACTGGGGAGTGAACAATCCAATCATCAACGGAGGAAACACCCCAAACATCTGGCGTACTCCTACAAAGGAAGAATGGGAATACCTCATAGGGAGGAAAAAGGATGGAATAAAACTCTGCTTCCCTGGCATTGTTTGTGGAAGCAGGGGACTAATTCTCTTACCTGACGATTGGAATTTCGATCCGGAGCTTCCATATACAGACACACCTAATGAGGAGGGAAACATTCCTTACGACAGAAACGTGTATACAGAAGAGCTATGGGCTCGTATGGAAGCCCAAGGAGCTGTCTATTTGCCATGCGCAGGATTGGTTCTCACCAGTCATTTTTGGGACATAGGTGACGTTGGAAGCGACAGCTGGACAGAAGGTTCTTATTGGGCCTCTTCTCCATCTGCAATGTGCATATACGTGGATTCCTATGATAGCGTCGATCAAACCTTCGGGTATTACTATGATGTCATTTATAAGGTATCGGGATCTCGCGCTAAATACGGCAGCTCCGTCCGCCTAGTACGTGACGTGACCGAATAAGCATTGGATATCCCCGATTGAATCTGTTGAAAAACAATAGATTCCTATCAGGTACAATTATGGCAAGCCCCCCCGATCAGATCCATCATCTGCAGGGGGGCTTCCTATTTACAACGCCCCCCCCCGCAAAAAAGGGAGCAGAACGGGGAAAAATTGACTATTCATCAAAAAAACACTTTATCAGAAATTTACCGTATCAAACATTTTGATTTAAGGCAATCTTTCCATTATCTTTGCGAAAGAATTAATTGATTGATAGTGTTGATGCGTATAATTACATGTGAATATTTACAAATATTCATGTGAGCAAGCGTGCATTCCAAGAAGTTGAAGAGTAATTGTTGGTTGTTTAATGTGTATGTTTCCTTCTATTTTTACGCTTGCTTATAATTTGTAAATATCTATTAATAAGCACATTACATACTTAAAGTAAAATAAATAATTATTATTCATTATTATGCTAAAGCAAGTATTCATGCTAGCGACGCTGATGGGGGTACCAATACTATGCCACTCCCAGACGAACGTCTACAGTTCGGCGGCCGAGAAAGCGGAAAATGACATGACGCTCTACCATGTGGTAGGGAATGCGGTGGCTTTGGAAGCGGAGGATGGTTCCCTCTCGACGGGTAACCTCATCCCGTACAGTGTGGCGACCACCACCGGGTTGGAGCTCACCGACGTCTCGCTCCTCACGGTCTATCCGAACCCCACGAAAGATGTGCTCGTGCTAAGGACGGGCGAGTTAAAGAACCTGACGATGACCCTGACCAATGCGGAGGGGCAGCAGTTGTTGGTCGCTCCCGTGAGGGATAGTGAGACCCGCATCGACTTCTCCCGCTACGCGTCCGGGCTTTACAACCTCACGCTGACACGCGGCAAATCGGTAGTCAAGTCGTTCAGCATCGTCAAAAAATAATGGTCACAGGCGCAGAAAGGCTTGGACCGCAGACATACTTTGAAAAACAATAATTATTAACTTTTTATTACACATGAAAAAAATTATTACGATTGTCACGATGACAATGTTGTGGTTTGTGTCGTTGTCGGCGCAAGTTCCACAAAGACTCACCTATCAAGCTGTAATACGCGATGCGATAGGCAACGTGATCACCAACCAGAATTTGGAGGTTCAGGTATCCATACTGCAAGGCTCCATTGAGGGCCCGGTTATCTATTCCGAGAACCACACCACCGCCACCACTGTCAATGGAGTCATCACACTTGAGGTCGGAGGAGGATTGACTTCGTACGACTTCACCGCCATCGATTGGAGCAATGGTCCGTTCTACATCCGCTCCACAGCCGAGCTGAACGGCAAGAGCATCTCCGTCACCTCACAATTGCTGAGCGTTCCTTACGCACTCTATGCGCAGCGCTCATTCTTCTCTGAAAAGGTGGATGAGAAGTTCCTGAGCGATATCATCGACACCAAGATCCAGAGCGCCTTAGAGGAGAAGGAAGCCGAGTGGCAAAGCAAGATCGAGGCGCTCGAGGCGGCTTTGGATTCCATCTCCGCACAATTGCAGGTGCCACCGGTCGACACGATTCCTAGCGATACCATCCCGACAGGCATCACGGATACTATTCCTACCGACACCGTTCCTACAGATACGGTCTACAAATCTGCCGCTAAAAACGGTGTGTTGCCAGGCAAGTTCTCCATTAAGGAAGGGGTACAAGTACACTTCTCCAGAGGCATCATGCAATACCACAACACAAAGAACGAATGGAGATTCGCCAAGGATCAACTCGACATTCTCGGGAAGAGTTATATGGATTATTGCCAATACCCTCCGAAAGCTTGGGTCGACCATTTTGAATTCGGAACCATAAATGGCATGGAATGCCCTTATTATGCCTGGTACTATGATCCATATTATGGATATCGTATCGACTATGACCGAGATGCGGTAAAAGAAGTAGACCAATGGATAATCCTCAAATATGACGGGTGGGAATATCTCTTATATGAAAGAAACAATGCGGACAAACTCTATTCGAAAGCGGAAGTGGGAGGAATGAAAGGATTTGTTTTCTTGCCGGATGATTGGACCACTCCTTCAGATTTAGCCTTCACACCAAAAGCGGAAGACTACACCATCAACGTGTATGACAAGAAAACATGGTCAAGAATGGAAGCGCTAGGTGCAGTCTTCATGCCATGCGATCAGTACTGGTCTTGGGGCTTGTTATGTACACTTTTAGACCTACGTGTCGATCACGCCTACCCTACGCCAAATGGTAATTATTACAAAAACAGCTTCATTAGTGAAAGTGAATCCTCCGGCAGATCTAAGTGTGCTTATCGTCTCGTGATACCGGATAGCACAGCCATAAAAATAATGGGCGAAGAAACGACGGAAGAGACCTCCACGGAAGGTGAGATGACACTCGAGGAGATAAACAACTATTACCCTGACGAACCGGGTGATTTGTCAAATGTTGACATGAAAGCTGGTCTACTCAACGGTAAGTTCTCAGTTTCGGAAACCAAGCAGGTAAATTTCTCGCAAGGAAATCTTCAGTACAACAAAAACACAAAGATTTGGCGTTTCGCGGAGGCCCAATATGAATATATTCAGAACCCTGAATGGTGGGGATCATCTTTTACGGTTACAGAAGATGGATGGTTTGATAGTTTTTCATGGGCATCCTCGGGTTATGCGTTTGACCCTGTTCAACACTTCGAATATAGCTCGTCCTATGCACACTGTTTGGGCAATTCGGATGCGGCAGGCACTAAATTCGATTGGGGAGTGAACAACGCTATCTCCAATGGCGGCAACACACCAAACATCTGGCGTACCCTCACGAAAGAGGAGTGGGAATACCTTATGAACAGAAAGATAGGCAGAACCAGTCTATGCGCACCTGCAACAGTATGTGGGAAGGAAGGAATAGTTCTCTTGCCTGACAACTGGAATTTCGACTCCGACCTACCTTATACAGACCAGCCTGACATGGAGAAATTCGCATCCTACGGAGCAGATGTGAATTATGGAAGCAATGTCTACTCAAAAGAGTTGTGGACTCGTATGGAAGCACAAGGAGCCGTTTTCTTGCCTAGCGCAGGAATGGTTCTTACCGACCACTTCTGGGACGCGGATGACACAGGAATGAGCAGCTGGACAGAAGGTTCCTACTGGTCTATTTCCCATGAAACTAATGACGGTGGACAAGCAATGTATATCTATATGGAATGCATGGCTGCGACCTACGAACACCATAATAGGGATCTTTGCAGTGTCTATTACAATGTGGGGGATTTCGCTCGTAAATTTGGTTGCTCCGTCCGCCTAGTACGTGACGTTACCGAGTAAATCCCGGATATTCAATTGAATCTATTGAAAACCAATAGATAACTACCTGATACAATTATGGCAAGCCCCCCTGGTCAGATCTGGCATCTGCAGGGGGGCTTCCTATTTACAGCGCCCCCAACGCAAAAAAGGGAGCGGAGCAGGGAAAGAATGTCACAAGAATCCATATATTTGCAGAAAGTGTTGGTATCTGATATTATCCGAAAAATAATCCGTACCCATATCTTCAAGAAACTAAAAACATACCTCCCCTAAAATCCATGCAGCATGAGGAATTATTCCGTAAACAATAACACACTGACCTATCACGACGATGTCGAGTCCATAGGATGGTTTGACACCCCCAGCGACATGGACACAATCAAGCGCATCGTCTTCCCAAGCTCCGTGAAAGAGATCAAAAAAGAGGCGTTCAAAGAGATGGAGGCGTTGGAGGAGGTTGTGTTTTCGGAAGGGTTGGAATCGATCGGAAATAGGGCTTTCGCGGATTGCCCACGACTGAAGGAGCTCATTTTCCCCCAAGGACTGGGAAACATCTATGGGAACGCATTTTCAGGATGCACCTCCCTGGAGCGTGTCGTCATCCACCCGGGAACGCAGGAAATCAACATCTGGGACGAAGCCTTCGCCAACTGCACCAACTTAAGGGAAGTGGAGCTGGACGATACGTTAGACTATACCAGCTTCAGACTCAATGTGTTCGAAAACACCGCCTTCCTGACCGAACTACGCAAGAAAGACCCTTTGGTGGTCATCAACAACGAGATTATCGACGGAAAGAAATGCCAAGGCGACCTAGTCATACCAGATTACGTGAAAGGGGTGAACTGCGGAGCTTTCGCTGATAACACCAAGCTCACCAGCGTCGTCTGCCCCGACACGGTGGAATTCGTTTCCTACTCAGCTTTCGAAGGGTGCACTTCTCTCAGGAAGGTTGTGTTGCCAGCCAATATGGAGAACCTGTCCGAAGCCATTTTCAGGGACTGCACCTCGTTGGAGGAGGTGGTGCTTCCGAAGAACGAGAAGCTGCGCATATATGGTTACGCATTCCGCAACACCCCGTACCAAAAGGCACGGCAGAAGGAAGGCACTCCATTCATCCTCAACGGATGGATAGTCGACGGATCATCCTGCAAAGGGGAAGTGCACCTTTCCGGCATCAAAGGGATATCAGCCTTCGCCTTTTATCTCAACCATGAGATAACCAAAGTGGTCGTCGACGAAGGATGCGAGGTGATCGATGACAACGCCTTCAGGTATTGCCTCGCACTCAAGGAGGTCACACTCCCCCACTCCATGAGGGAGTTCGGCGACTCACTCTTCAGGAACTGCCACCAACTGAGTAAGATAAACATCCCCGAAGGCATAGAAACCATTCCTCAGGACGCGTTCGACAGCTGCACATCGTTGACAGCGCTCACACTGCCTCGCTCCCTGAAGGAAATAGAGAGCGGAGCGTTCGACAATTGCGTGAAGCTCAAGAAACTAGAGATTGACCCGAAGGTAAAGGTTGCCCCTCGATACTTCGAGAAGGACGACTCCCCCTTCATAGGGCGCATCGTCACGGCGAAGACCACAAAAGCCCGCCACGAGAGCTACCATGACGGGCAGAAGGAATGCCTCATCGTGATGGAAGAGAAATACTGTGATAGGGAAGACATTGTGGTGGCGGTCATTCCCGAGGGGGTGAAAGTCATCGGAAACAGGGCGTTCAACTCTTGCGACAACCTGGAGAAAGTGGTGTTGCCCGACAGCCTCGAAGTGATTGACAGAAACGCCTTCAGCAATTGCAAAAAGTTGGAAGAGATCCGCCTTCCCGAGCATTTGAAGGAGATTGGGGCTAATGCGTTTGACAGTTGCGAAAAGCTAAAGCGCATTGCCTTCCCAAAAGGGTTAAAACGCATCGGTGGAAACACATTAGTTGCATGCACGCATCTGAAGGAAGTGGTGCTTCCTGAGAGTCTGGAGGAGATTGGAAGAGGGTGCTTCAGCGGTTGTGAAAGGCTGGAAACCCTCAGTTGGCCCGCCAACACAAAAACCATTGAAGAGCACATGTTTTCAAGCTGCACATCATTGGAGCATGTGGAGATTCCCGAGGGGGTAACCACCATGGAGGGAAACATTTTCCAAGAGTGTACAAGATTGGAAACCATTCAGATACCATCCACAATGAAGGAGCTCGCAGAGTATGCGTTCCGTGAATCGTGTCTGGAGGAGGTTGTGTTGTCGGAAGGGGTGGAGACCATCCACAGCTATGCCTTTGAGGACTGCAAATCGTTACGTTCCATCAACTATCCATCTTCCCTGAAAAGGATCGAGGCATGGGCATTCATGGGATGCGACCAGCTGCAACGCCCGAAGGATCTGGAGAACGTATTTATAGACAGGGACGCCTACAAACGTAGCTTTCAGACGGCTCTCCATGAGATAGTCAGAGACTTTCATCTTGTTCCATTCACAATAGCGTTGGTCGTCATATCCGGCATATTGCACCATCTCTTCGACTTCTCCCTTGGGATAACAATATTGCTGGCGGTAGGGGTTATCATAGGCATCATACTGGTGGCATATGCCTTTATCATTCTGTTTTATGCTCTATTTTACAAATATTCGATATGATATGACTATCCCACAATAGTACTTATTGATTGATTATTTTACTTATACACAACAGATTACAAAAATGGATGGAATAGCAGCAGTCTTATTTTTTAGTATCGTTTTATTTCTATTTGGCATTATCGCCCACGAGGTGGAGGAGATTGTCTTCCAACATGAATGGGTGCAGAAAAACGCACCGACCCTAAAGCAACGGCTTCCTAAACTGGGGAAAGTGTTTGACCATCTGCTCACGATGGACACCAAGGCGTTCGCATTTGCCGTGATAGTGGAGTCTATCGTGATCGTGCTGGCAATCTACCTATCCATACAAAGGGGTTGGGACCTCTTCCTCTTCGGCATTTTCCTCGCATACACCTTGCATCTGCTGGTTCATATCATCCAAGGATGTTTGATCCGCAGGTATGTTCCAGGGATGGAGACTTCCGCCACACAAAACCCCAGCATCGGATTCTTCTCATACATCTATACGTCGATAGTCTGTCGGCACTATGTTCCCGGATTGATAACCGCCGGCATACTATTCCCTATTTGTGCATTCTGCACCTGCATCTGGGGATCTTTTAATTTAGAGATTCTCTCGTTTCTCTTATCTGGATTGGCGGGCATATGCTTCCTGTCGCTGAATCTTTTGTTCTCCCATTGGATAGGGAAAAAGATCAGTTCGCTTTTCTAGGAGTTCCCATCATCACTTATCCACCCGTATCCGTACGCTTCCCGTGTTCGTCAGGAACTCAGGGGCATAGAGGCATTGTGCCGAGGTGATTCCGTTGCTGTAGTCGCCCGCATGGGTCACCCAAAGCGGGTACTCGAAGACGTAGGTGCCCTTCGAGAGATGGTCGAAGAAGTAGTACATGGCGGCATCCTTCGGCGACTGGTAGTAGCAGGTGCCTTCGCTGCAACGGTAGCCGGAGAGTTGTCGCGTAGGCTCCAGGCAGCTGGCCCGCTGGTCCTTCAGGGAGACATAGTCCATGTCGCGGTCGGTGCGCAACGTCACACGCACCACCAGCTTATCGCCCACGGAGAGCTTCGTGCCCTCCTCGATCGTCTTCAGGATAGGCTTGCCGTTCTCACGCGTCTCCAGCATCACCATCTTCTCCACGTGGAGCGCTGTTTTGTTCTTCAAAACCTTATCGATCTCCTCCTCGAACTGCCAGTAGAGCGCACCCCAGGAGATATTGCCGCCCGCTTCGCTTTTCAGCTCCACATGTCCCATGGCAGGCTTCACATCGTCGCCATTGATGTAGTGCGTGAAGTAGCCCGTGCCCGCCTCGGTCTTCTCAGGCTGGACGGTCTCGCCTCCCAGCTTGATGGTCACCTGGTTATCGTTGGAGAGCCAGTCGGAACCGCTCAGGAGCAGCACGTTCAAGGCATCCACGTTGGCGATCGTATTGTCCCAGTTCTGCGTACGCTTCTGGTTGAGCAGCCACAGGCGCATCTCGTCCTGTTCCTGCACCTTAGGGTCCACCACCTCCAAGGCCTCCATCAGGCGCGTATGGGCGGAGATCGGGGCTTGGTACCACAGATAACCGCTCTCGTTCTTCAGCCAGAACATACCCATCTCGTCGGTCGTCGTGGAGAACTCACGGATCGACTCCACGATGGTCTTCGCCAGCTCCTTGTCACCGCCCCGATGGAAGGCGATGGCGGCCAGCGCCCTACCGTAGAGGGAGAAGTCCTGCCAACGTTTCTTTGCCAATTCGTAGTAGAACGTGAAGGCCTCCTTCGCCTTGGCGTCCACCTTCACCTCAGGGAAGAGGCTGTGGACTTGGAAGTAGTAGAGCTCGTTCATGCCCACGTAGGCCACCTCCTTGTAATCCTTAGGATGGAGCCT
>JAILLP010000016.1 GCA_024693065.1 Paludibacteraceae bacterium | reverse complement strand
CGTAAGCCGCATTGTTCACCGTGTATTTCAAGGTGGAGGAACTGAAGTTCGCCACGCTCGTACCATTCACCTTCAGGCTGGTCAGCAAGGACTCGAAAGGTGCGTGGAAGGTTATCGTGTAGGTATGCACGTTCGATGGGTTCGTCGCCACGTCACCGCCTGATACTTTGAGGGTCAGTACGTTTGTGGATGAATTGAAACTCTTCTCCACCGTTGCGTCAGCCGACTGCGTGTAGGTCACCTCCGAAGTGGCGTAGGCCGCATTGTTCACCGTGTATTTCAGCGTACTGCTACTGAAGTTCGCCACGCTTGTACCATTCACCTTCAGGCTGGTCAGCAACGATTCGAAAGGCGCGTGGAAGGTTATCGTGTAGGTATGCACGTTCGATGGGTTCGTCGCCACGTCACCGCCTGATACCTTCAGCGTTAGCACATTTGTGGATGAATTGAAACTCTTCTCCACTGTCGCATCGGCAGACTGCGTATAGGTCACCTCCGAGGTGGCGTAAGCCGCATTGTTCACCGTGTATTTCAAGGTGGAGGAACTGAAGTTCGCCACGCTCGTACCGTTCACCTTCAGGCTGGTCAGCAACGATTCATAGACCTTGTCCGGGGCGAACTGGATCGTATAGACATGCACATTACTGCTGTTCGAGGAGTAGTCATCACCCTTCACCGTGATCGTGTACAGGTATGTGGAGGCATTGTAGCTGGTTTCGGCGGTGGCGCCACGGCCATCCACCTCATATGAAACGCACCCCGCCTGGTAGGGGGTGGAGACCGAATAGCTGTATTTTGTCTTGCTGAAGCCAGAGACCGCTGAACCATTTATCTTCAGGCTTTTCAGGCTAGAGTTATAGATCATGGCCACATCATCGATGTACATGATATCATTCGCACTACCATCGCCCGCAATATAGTTGGAGGCGATCGTAGCCAGCACATACGAAGGTCGGGTGCTACTGCTTGCGGGCGTATGGTTCTCCGTTTTCGACGAACCATCCACATCACAGAGGATAGACAATGTCTCCCCTTTGTAGTAGAACGGGATGGAAACCCTCTTCCAGGAAGCAGACTGGCCAACATTCAAACCAGCCACCGCCACCACCTTGGTCCAGTCGGTGCCAGGGTCCGTCACAGCGGATTTGTCATGAAGAAGCACATGGATACGCCCCTTTTGGGTAGAGGACAAGAACGAAGATTTCAACCATATCGCCAAGGAATCAGGCCTACCCGTGAAAGACATCGCCATGCCATCGTCGATATTGCTTAGATTATGGTTTTGTGAGCTATGGGCATTGGAGGAACCTCCGATGATCTGTCCCGTCGTCAGCATAGCGTTCGCATAGGCGACATGAACACCAAACACCTTGACATCCCTCGACTTGATCAATGCGGAGTAATTCCCGGAATGTGAGCTAGAAGATTTCTCAAGTTGCTCATTATTCCGCACCGTCGAGCCTAATGTACCGCCCGCCGTGGCGAAGGAGTGCCAACCTGTAGGTTCACTATTTGAACCCCATGTCTCAAACCCGCCATTCGAGAACTGATACTGCGAAAACACCGGGAAGGAGAGCAAAAGTAACAACAATGAAAACCCTAAACTTTTCATAGACACACAATTAGATTATACGGTCGCAAAGTTACAAAATATTTTTTGCATACACTTCATCTGCCATAAGGTCTATTCTTTAAACTCAAAAGCGATTATCAGACAAACCACAACATGTTCACCATAAATTTCTTATATTTGCAACGTAAAACATATTTTGTGTATGGGTATATTCAGTAGCATTTTTTCAAGGGAGAAAAAAGAGACGCTCGACAAGGGCCTCGAAAAAACCAAGCAGAACCTTTTCAGCAAGATTGCGCGCGCCGTCGTCGGAAAGTCTAAAGTGGACGACGAAGTGCTGGACAACCTGGAAGAGGTGTTGATCACCTCTGACGTGGGTGTGGACACGACCTTGAAAATCATAGAGAGAATAGAGCAACGCGTGGAACGTGACAAATACGTCAGCACGGACGAGTTGAACAATATCCTCAAGGACGAAATTGCCTCCCTATTGGAGGAAAACAATACCACGGACGAAAAAGATTTCTCCATCCCACAGACCGACGGACCATACGTCATCATGGTGGTCGGCGTGAACGGAGTGGGCAAGACCACCACCATCGGAAAGCTGGCCTACCAGTTCCAAAAACTGGGCAAGAAGGTCTACTTGGGTGCGGCGGATACTTTCCGTGCGGCGGCGGTGGACCAGCTATGCATCTGGGGCGAGAGAGTGGGTTGCCCGGTCATCAAACAACAGATGGGTTCTGACCCAGCTTCCGTGGCATTCGATACGCTATCGTCCGCCAAGGCGAACAACGCTGATGTCGTAATCATCGATACCGCCGGAAGGCTTCATAATAAGATCAACCTGATGAACGAGCTCTCCAAGATCAAGCAAGTGATGCGCAAGATCATACCGAACGCTCCGCACGATGTGCTTCTGGTTTTGGACGGTTCCACCGGACAAAATGCCTTCGAGCAGGCGAAACAATTCACCAAGGCGACGGAGGTGAGCTCGCTGGCCATCACGAAGCTGGACGGTACGGCAAAGGGTGGTGTCGTCATCGGCATATCCGACCAATTCAAGATTCCTGTCAAATACATCGGTGTAGGCGAAGGAATAGACCACCTGCAGGTATTCAACAAGAGAGAATTCGTCGATTCTTTGTTCAAATAAACCAAGAGAAATGCAAAAGAAGTCGATCGACATCATCTGCATGGGGTGCTCGAAGAACCTCGTGGATGCGGAGCTATTGGCCAACCAGCTGGAGGCGAACGGATACGAGACACACTTCGACCCGGACCCATCCAAGGCGAAAATCGTCATCATCAACACCTGCGGATTCATCGGCGACGCGAAGGAGGAATCCATCAACCAGATCCTCAGTTTCGCGAAGAAACGCAAACGTGGCAGCGTGGAGAAGCTCCTGGTGATGGGTTGCCTATCGGAACGCTACCTGAAAGAGCTCACGACGGAGATTCCCGAAGTGGACAAGTTCTACGGCAAGTTTGCTTGGAAGGATATCATAACGGACCTCAAAGGCGAGTACCGCTCGGACTGTACCAACATCCATAAATTGTCGACCCCTTCCCACTACGCCTACGTGAAGATCTCGGAGGGATGCGACCGCCGCTGCGCATATTGCGCCATCCCTATCATCACAGGCAAATACAAGTCTCGTCCGATTGAGGAGATCGTCTCCGAGGTCGAATCGCTCGTGGCGCAAGGCGTGAAGGAGTTCCAGATCATCGCGCAAGACCTGACCTACTACGGGAAGGACCTATACGGGAAGTTCGCCATCGCGGAACTGGTCGAGAAAATATCCGACGTGAAAGGTGTGGAGTGGATCCGTCTGCACTACGCCTACCCTACCCAATTCCCATACGACCTGCTGAAGGTGATGAGGGAGCGCAACAACGTCTGCAAATACCTCGACATCGCCCTGCAACACATAGACAACGATATCCTCAAGGCCATGCGCCGTCCTATCACGGAAGAGGAGACCAACAGCCTGCTCCAACGCATACGCGAGGAGGTGCCGGGCATCCATATCCGCACCACCCTGATGGTCGGATTCCCTAACGAGACGGAAGAGCAGTTCAACAAGCTGATGGAATTCACCCGAAAGGCCAAATTCGAGCGCATGGGAGCCTTCACATATTGCGAAGAGGAGGGAACATACGCGGGAGACCACCTCAAGGACAATATCGACGAAAAAACCAAGGAGAAACGTCTCGGACTGTTGATGGACCTCCAGGAGGGCATCGCCGAGGAGCTGAACAAGGCTAAGGTGGGCAAGACATTCAAGGTTATCATCGACCGCAAAGAGGGGGATTACTACTACGGAAGGACGGAGTTCGACTCCCCTGAGGTAGACCCGGAAGTGCTGATACCAACCGCCAACGGAGAACTAACCATCGGAGCATTTTACCAGGTCAGGATCACAGACTACGAATATTTCGATTTGATAGGGAAAGTTGCCCTATAAGATCCGCCGAGGGAGTTTGGAAATCGTAAATAGTTAAGTATTCCTTGTTATTTGTTCAAGGTGAAGTTCACTGGCAACATGTAGAAGGATGCACAAGGTCTGTTGTTGTATATGGCTGGAACCCACTTCGGCATGCAGCTAACTATGCGGATGGCCTCCTGATCCAACTCCGGATCTACTGAACGCACTACCTTGACATCCTTGATCTCTCCGCTCTTACCAACGACGAACCTTACAATCACTTTTCCTTCCGTGCCTTCTTTCAATGCGATTGGCGGATAGATTAAGTTCTTTTTGAGATATTTCATCAATTTTGGTATTCCACCAGGGAATGATGCCTTCTTTTGTACCTTTTCAACAGGAATATCGTCCAGATCCCCACTACCATCTTCGTCAATAAGTGTTTTGGATGGGATATCGATGGCTTCTCTTCTGTTAAGCAATAAATCATAGTCTTCATGCCATGGTTCAACAACACGATAGATATCGTCATGATTACGGTCATAAACAGATTCTATCTCATTTTTGTTCACAACATTCACATACACTTCGTCTTCCATACAGGGACACACCGCTTCATGTGTTATATAAAACACGCGTTTTTTCCACCCTGTCTTTTTAAAATAGCGCTCATCGGGGTCAATATAGCACGTATGACCCGCCAATATACAGCAGGCTTTGACCCTATACTGCAAACTATCCTCTATATAACCGTAAAACGAATAATGATGGGAATCAATCTCAAGATTGTACATCGCAGTGTCATAACTACTGTCCGTTTCATTATCCAAAAGCAGTAGTCCGGGACGAGGCATAAAACAAAGGTCAAGTGGCACATCGGGTTCATCCTTAAATCGTTCTTCAACAATCGATTCGATATTCTTTCTTAGCTCTTGGTCGATAAAATCATATTTGTCGATCTTGAAACTTATATAATGTCCCTCACAAGCTGACAATGCCACACCGAGCATCACCAGAAGAACCCAATGGAAGGCTCTGAGCCTCCCCGCAATATTTATACCCGATTTATTTCCCATTCTTATCTTTCTTAAAATCAGGAGATATAGTAAGTATCTTCCAACAAATCTAAGCAATATAGATTACAAAGCCAAAACACGTTTCAAGGAAGGCATCATCGAAAAGATTGGACAATCTGTACTTCATTGTGGTTTACCATGTTCAGCCACACTTCGTCTTCCAAACAATCGCACACCACATTATCATCGTGTGAGAACGATATTTTCCGCTGCCGACCTGTTTTCTCTAAATACCGATCGTCCGGGTAAATATAGCATATATGACCCGCCAACACGCAGCAAGCCTTGATCTGATTCTGCAAACTATCTTCAGTCTGTCCATAATATTCATGATGATGGGTAAGAATCCGAATATCACATTGCGCTTCCACAGGCTTCATCTTCCCATCAACATAAGGAGGAACCGACACACCATTTGGATCCTTAAAATAGATGTCAAGTGGCACATCGGGTTCTTTCCCGAACTCCACAACGACAATCGATTTGATATTCTTCTTTAGTTCTTGATCGATAAAATCATATTCGTCGAGTTTGAAACTGATATGATGTCCACTACAGGCTGTCATAAACATAGCCAGCAATGACAGAAGAACCCAGCGGAAGTCTCTAGTTTTCCCTGCAATATTTATCCCCGATTTATTTTCCATCCCTTCTTAAATTTAGGAAATATAATAAAGATACCTCACAACAAATCTAACCAATATGGATTACAAACACAAACACCCATTTTTTAAAAGGGTATAAAAAAACTCCAACACATTGACTTGCAATATGCTGGAGCATTGTTTTTGTGGAGATGCAGGGGTTCGAACCCTGGTCCAAACGGGGAAATCATAAGCTTTCTACATGCTTATTCCTGACTTCGATTTTCGAGCGACGGCAAGACCAGGACCACCAACCATCGCCTTATCCTCTAAAGTTTCATTCAGGCATCGAGGCCTACCTGAACTATTCCCGATTTATCTGCTCCTCCATATCCGACCGCTTCGGGAAGATAGCATCGGGGAGAAGTCTTGTCCGGACACCCGTGTCCGGATTAAGCCAAAATCTACTATGCTTCGATTAGGCAGCAAGAGCAAAGTTATTCTCGCCAGTTAAATTTTTGGTCTCCAGATTATAGTGCTAGCCACCAGCGCACTGCATGCTTACCTACCACCTCTGCCCGCTGTCAAATCCAGTCATCCCCATAGAATGTACTGCTCTGCGCAGGTTAAAGGACGCTTCTCTAAGCGATTGTGCAAATATAAAACGGATTTGCGGGAATAAAAGCCTATTGCCCGTTAAAAAAATCTAATAGAAATAGATAGTATTGATAGCCAACGACTTACTGACCGAAGTACTCCATCCTACTTGCGTCAAGCCTTAGGAAGATGAACAGTAATATCGTGAATCCCCACAGGGAAGAACCTCCGTAACTGAAGAACGGAAGCGGGATACCGATGACAGGCGTCAGACCAATCACCATACCGATATTGATGAAGAGATGGAAGAAGAAAATGGAGGCCACACAATAGCCATAGATACGGCTGAACAAGGAGCGTTGTCGTTCCGCCAACATGATCAAACGGATAAGGAGGAAGAGGAACATTCCAAGGACGAGCGTTGCCCCGAGGAACCCGTGCTCTTCGCCCACAGTGCAAAAGATAAAGTCGGTATCCTGTTCCGGCACATATTTCAGTTTCGTCTGCGTACCATTCAAAAAGCCTTTGCCCGTCAAGCCACCGGAACCGATGGCGATCATGGATTGGTTCACGTTATATCCCGCCTTCTTAGGGTCATTCTCCATACCCAACGTCACCTTGATACGTGTCTGCTGGTGAGGCATCAGGCTGTCGAACGCCTTGTCCGCCATGCTGGAGATGCCAATGCACGCCAACCCGAAGAGCCCGATGAGAAGATAACCCCGCATACGCTCCTTGATCCTCATGACGAGGCAAAAAACAAAGGAGCCGATAACAGCCGCATAACCGATATAGGTGAAAGGAACCGGATAGCCAAACGTCTTGTAGACGATGTAGCCTATCAGGAACAACACAATCGTCGCCCCCATGAGAATCGAAGCAGACTTCTTGTCATGCATGAAGATGACCAAGAAGGCACTCTGCACGATCAAGGCAATACCCATCACAATCAGCAACCCATACGATTCGTCAGGCAATTCAGGGATGACGCAGACCGAGCCAAAACGTATGGAGACGATGAATATCACCACAAGGAGGAAGCCTAGGAAGAGAAAGATTCCGTTCATGCCCTCCCGATATAATACCAGCAACAAACAACTATAGACCAACGCGGAGCCGGTCTCCTGCTGGAAGACGATCAGAAGCATCGGCATAAGGATGATGAGAGCGGTCATGATCCAATGCCTTGGGCGAAAAATGGAATAGCCCGGTTCACTCATGAACTTCGCCAATGCGAGGCAGGTGGCCGTCTTGGCGAACTCGGCAGGCTGTATACTGACAGGACCCAACACCAGCCACGATCGGGAACCCTTGATCTCCGGCGCCACGAAAATAGTCAATAGCAACAGAAATAACATCGCCACAAACAAGGCATACGCCAACATGTTATAGAGACGGCTATCCAGCATCAGAAGGACAGCACCAATCACCAAGGCGCAACCGATCCAAACCAACTGCTTGCCATAACGGAAGGAGAAGTCCCAGAACGGAGCCTCCTCGAAGTTATAGACCGCCCCATAGATGCTGAACCAGCCCATGATGACAAGGAAAAGGTAGATACCGATGGTCACCCAATCCAGATTCTTCACTATGTTAATTCTACGTGACGGCATTACTTAGGCAACAAATTAGCGTTCAACATTCTTTCCTCCAAATAGAGACGTCGCTTAGGGATGTATCCCTTCAGGTACTTCTCCATCATCAGCGTGGCGATCGGTGCGGCCCATGTGGCACCGAAACCACTGTTCTCGACCACGACGCAGATAGCGATCTTAGGGTTCTTCTTCGGTGCGAAAGCCATGAAGAGGGAGTGGTCCTCACCATGCGGGTTCTGGGCCGTACCCGTCTTACCGCACACCTCGATGCTATCGATGCGCGCAGCCCAACCCGTACCGTTCTTCATCACCAGGTCCATACCCTCCACCACGGTCTCAAAGTAGATGGAGTCGATGGTGGAGACCTTCTTCTGGAGATAACAGGAATCGATTTCCCTACCCTCAATTTTCTTCACGAGATGAGGAACGATGTAATAACCCCTGTTCGCTATCGTAGCCGCCAAATTGGCTATTTGGAGCGGCGTAGCGAGGATTTCTCCCTGTCCGATGGAGTTGGATACGATCATAAGGGATTTCCATCGTCCTTCGCCATATATGCGGTCATACACGCCCGAGTTAGGGATGTAGCCACGTTTTTCGTTAGGCACATCCGCACCCAACTTATAACCGAAGCCCAGCGAGACCACATGGTTCTTCCACACCTCGAACGCATTCGATATGTTCTTGTACTTCCTATGGTCCATCATATTACGGAAACCTGCGCAGTAATAGGCGTTACAGGAGTGCTGGATGGACTGTATCAGATTGAGCGGGGAGAAATGGGCATGGCAACCCACCTTGAAGCTACCCACATGGTATCCCTCCGAACAAGGGAAGGCCGTCCATTGCGAGATGATCTTCTCCTGCTGGAGAACCAGCGCATTCACCGTCTTGAAGGTCGAACCAGGAGGGTAACAAGCCATCATCGGGCGGTCGAACAACGGTTTCAGCGGGTCGTTCACCAAAACATCATAATTCTCCGAACGCTTACGTCCCACCAAGAGGGAAGGGTCATATGTGGGGCTGGAGACCAATGCGAGGATCTCACCCGTGGAAGGGTCAATCGCCGCGATGCTACCCACCTTGTTCTGCATCAGACGTTCGCCGTAGGCCTGCAGGTCAATGTCGATGGAGAGTTGCAAGTCCTTGCCGGGCTTGGACTCCTTGTCGTACAATCCGTCCTCCAACTTGCCTTGGATCCTACCATGCGCGTCACGCAAGAAAATCTCCTCTCCCTTCTCGCCACGAAGGTCCTTTTCGTAAGTCAATTCGACACCATTCTGCCCGGCATAATCGCCCGGCACGTAGAAATGGTCGATCGTGTCGGCCTTCAGCGTATTACGCCCCACCTCACCGATACTGCCTAGGAGCAAAGCGGCGTTAGGGTAATTATATTCACGCAGGGTACGTTTCTGCAGATACATGCCCGGATAGAGGAAGCCCTTCTCATGCAACACACCGTAATCGTGCGCATCCAACTGTGCGACAAGCAGTTGCGGCGTATACCGGGAATACCCCACACGGTTGCGCATTTCCCTTACCTTCTCGATGAAATCCTTCTTCGTGATGTTGACGGAATGGCAGAACTCCAAAGTATCAAAACCGATCATCTCACGAGGGACGACCATCACGTCGTATGACAATTTATTGAACACCAAAACCTTGTCATTCCTGTCACGGATGATTCCACGCGCAGGGAACTGCACTTTACGCAGATAAGCGTTGCTATCAGCCTTATCTTGGTAAGTCTGATCGACCAACTGCAAATTGATTAGTCTGGCAATGTAGATAAGCACCACGGACAACATCAATGCGGCGATCACAAATCTTCGGTTCGCATAGATATCGTTCGTCATCGGCGCCTGGCTTTAAAGTACTCGAAACTTAAAATGAGAAGCAATGTGAACACGGAGCAACAAACCGCCTTCAACAAAGCGAACCAAAAGACAGAGAATGTGAACGCCTCAATCAGGAAGAACGTCAAATGATGGATCAAGACCAAATAGGCGACATATTGCACGAACATATTGAATCCGAACCTATCGATAGAAGGTGTCAAATCATCGAAATCATCCTTTGGTCCGAAGAAATTCTGGAAATAAGGCTTCAGGAAAGCGACGAAAGTGGTGGCAAAGGCATTGCAACCCAACGTGTCACAGAAGATATCCAACACCAGACCCAGCAGGAATCCCCACACCAACGTCATCTCCTTGGAGACGGAAGATGGAAGCAGCAGGATGAAATAGACATACAGATAGGGCGTGATAAAGCCCAGGAACTTGATATTGTTCAGGAGCAATATCTGGAGCAGTAGGAATCCTACAAACGAAAGCAATCTTTTCAGTGTAATATCAATCATCGCTACGGCCCTTTCTCTTCTCTAGAGCCGACCTTTCATCGGCATATTGACACCTGATGACATCCACGTACGACAACTTGTCGAAGTCCACCGCCAATTCCACCCTGATATCGTAAAAGTTATCATTACGTTCCGAGAAGGAGATCACCTTCCCGACCATGAATCCCTCTGGGAATGTGGAGGAGTAACCGCTGGTCACGACCGAATCACCCAAGGCGACAGGAATGTACAACGGCACCTCTTGCAAAGAGGCGTAGCGGAAATCCTTTCCTTTCCACGAGAGTTGACCCAAATGCGTCTTTCCTTTGATAGTGGCGCTTGTCCACGAAGAAGAATTCACAATCGGCACGACCGAGGCGAAATGGCTCGACGTGCTATTGACGATGCCGACGACACCCTTTTCGTTCACCACTCCCATGCCAACATGCACATCGTCATTCTCACCCTTGTTGATGGTGAAATAGTTCTTCTGATTGCCTGCCGAGAAATGGATGACCTTCGCCGTGACGAAGGAATAATTATTCTGAACTGAATGGTACCGTCTACCCGTGTACGAAGCGTCCTGACGGTAGAAGGCCAATTGCTCACGCAACTGTACCAGCTCCGTGTTCAAAGACTCGTTCTCCTTCGCGAGGGAAGCGTTCACCGAAGCGAGGGAAAAGTACTTGTAGATTTTATCCGACAGATTATAGACGCTGCCCACCACCACGTTACTCGAACTCAAGAAATGACTACGCTGGAACTGGTTGTTATTCACAATCAGCCAAAACGATATCAGTTCCAATCCCAAGAACAGGAAAAGAGTCTTAAAACGAAGAAAGAAGAGAATCAGCGTTCTCATGAATATCGGGGTTCAAGGAGTTTAAAAACACAAAGCGCACTGTGCGGGAGCCGCCCAGTGGCCTTGCATATTTCTCACGGAAGCCAATGCTTGTTATCTCATCAAGAAAGGCAACTTGTCCGCATTCTTAAGCGCGATGCCTGTACCATGGGCGACAGCGTGCAACGGGTCCTCTGCCACGTGGAACGGAATGCCGATTTTTGCGGTTAGTCTCTTGTTCAAGCCACGAAGCAACGCACCACCACCCGTCAACCAGATACCATTGTTCACGATATCCGCATACAACTCAGGAGGAGTCTGCTCCAACGCATTCAGCACAGCCGCCTCAATCTTAGAAATGGATTTCTCCATACAATGTGCGATTTCCTGATAAGAAACCGGCACCTCCATCGGCAACGCCGTCATCTGGTTAGGACCCCTAACGATATAGTCCTCAGGTGGTTCGTCCAAGTTCGTCAAGGCGGAACCGACATTGATCTTGATTTGCTCGGCCGTAGGTTCGCCAACCTTGATGTTATGTTGACGACGCATATAGTCAATCACATCCTCCGTAAGGTCGTCGCCAGCGATACGAATCGATTTGTTCGTGACGATTCCACCCAAAGAGATGACCGCGATCTCAGTGGTACCACCACCTATGTCGACGATCATGTTACCTTCCGGCGCCTCCACATCGATACCGATACCGATCGCAGCGGCCATAGGCTCATATATCATGTAAACCTCACGTCCCTGCGCATGCTCCGAAGAGTCACGCACGGCACGCATTTCCACCTCCGTACTACCGGAAGGTATACAGACGACCATTTTCAGAGAAGGGCTGAACAAACGGTTGTTTGGGAATGCCATCTTGATCATACCCCGTATCATTTGTTCCGCAGCGTTAAAGTTGGCGATCACACCATCACGCAATGGACGAACCGTATAGATGTTCTCGTGGGTCTTCCCATGCATTTGGCGCGCTTTTTCTCCAATCGCCATCAGTCTGTCTGTTTTACGATCCAACGCCACGATAGATGGCTCGTCCACTACAATCTTCCCGTTATGGATGATAATAGTGTTCGCCGTACCAAGGTCGATCGCTATTTCCTGTGTGAAAGAAAACAATCCCATGTCTCTTTATATTTTTATTTTAGTGTTTAAAATGTCTAAAACCAGTCATCACCATGGCCACACCGTTGTTGTCACAGTAGTCGACGGACTCTTGGTCCTTGATGGAACCACCCGGCTGAACCACCGCCGTAACACCAGCGTTCTTAGCGATTTCAACGCAGTCAGGGAACGGGAAGAAAGCATCGGAAGCCATCACCGCCCCGTTCAAGTCGAACTGGAAGTTACCCGCCTTCTCGACAGCCTGTTTCAACGCATCGACACGGGAGGTTTGTCCCACGCCACTCGCGCAGAGTTGTTTGTTCTTAGCCAAGACGATAGAGTTGGATTTCGAATGCTTCACGATCTTATTCGCGAAAATCATATCCTCGATTTCGGACGCTGTAGGCGCCTTTTTCGTCACGGTCTTCATATCTTCCGCACCTTCCACCTTCAGGTCCTTGTCTTGAACCAAAACACCGTTCAGGACGGAACGTACTTGCCTCGTCGGAAGCTTCGCATTCTTCTGAACCAAGATGATGCGGTTCTTCTTCTGGGTAAGGATCTCCAAAGCGTCCGTATCGTAGTCAGGAGCGATGATCACCTCAAAGAAGATCTTGTTAATCTCCTCCGCGGTCGCCCTATCCAACACGGCATTGGTGATCAGCACACCGCCGAATGCGGAGACCGGATCACCCGCAAGAGCATCCTTCCATGCCTCCAAAACCGTAGGACGGGAAGCCACGCCGCAAGCGTTGTTATGTTTCAGGATAGCGAACGTGATATCGTCGAAGTCAGACATCAGGTTAACAGCCGCATCGATGTCAAGCAAGTTGTTGTATGAAATCTCCTTTCCCTGCAATTGCTCGAAAAGGTTATTGAAATCCCCAAAGAAAACACCCTTCTGGTGCGGATTCTCGCCGTAGCGAAGCATCTTCGAATTGTTCGCCGTATAGCGGAAAGCCGAAGCCGATTCCCCATCGAAGTAGTTGAAGATGGCGGAGTCATAGTGGGAAGATACGGCGAACGCCTCCTTGGCAAACCAACGACGCGTGTCGAGGGTCGTAGTGGCGCCCTGCTCCTTCAAGAGGTTCAGGAACGGCTCGTACTGCGCTTGGGAAGCCACGATGACAACGTCCTTGTAGTTTTTCGCGGCGGCGCGGATCAACGAGATACCTCCGATGTCGATCTTCTCGATAATGGCTGGTTCCTCAGCACCCGATGCGACTGTATCCTCGAAAGGATAGAGATCAACGATCACCAAGTCGATTTCAGGGATCTCGTACTGCTCCATCTGCGCCAAATCCTCAGGCAAAGCGCGGCGGGCAAGGATTCCTCCGAAAATCTTCGGATGCAACGTCTTCACGCGGCCTCCCAGGATGGAAGGGTACGTGGTGAGGGACTCAACAGCTTGGCAAGGGATGCCGAGAGACTCGATGAAAGACTGGGTTCCACCCGTCGAAATGAATTGAACACCATCCGCGTGCAGGGCACGTATAATCTCATCCAGTTTATCCTTGTGGTAAACCGAGACCAAAGCCGTCTTAATTTTTTTACTATCAGCCATTTATGAAAAATATTTTTATATCTTTTGCAAAATTAGAAAATTTAGTTCTTATTCTAAAAGAATTTTGATATAAAAATAACGGGTAAACGAGCTTTTTTTCTAAAAATTTCACAAAAAAACTCGCAAAGTGTCGTTACCAGATCTCAATCCTCTCTTCCGGACGGACAAACATCTTGTCATTTTCGTCAATTCCGAAGGCCGAATAGAAGAAGTCCAACATCGGCAACTGCACGTTTACACGGTACTTTCCGTTGGCATGAGGATCGGTGATGATCTGGTTGCGAAGATACTCATCCCGATAGTTGCCAGCCCATATTCTCGAATATGCGAGCAAAAATCGCTGATCAACGGTTTGGCCATCTATCAACATATCTTTCGTATTGTCAGTCAACGTATTAAGGAACGCCTGATGGGCGATATTCAAGCCTCCGAGGTCCGCAATGTTTTCCCCTAAGGTCAATTCGCCATTGCATTTCATGGAATCGATTACCACCACATTGGAAAAACGCTCCTTCATCTTCGAGGAAGCGGCCTTGAACCGCTCGGCATCCTCCGATGTCCACCAATCCGTCAGGTTACCATCCTTGTCGAACTGTCTACCTTGATCATCGAAGCCGTGGGTCATCTCATGCCCGATAACCACACCGATGGCGCCATAGTTTACCGCATCGTCTCCGTCCGCATAGAAGAAAGGAGGCTGCAGGATACCCGCAGGGAAAACAATCTCATTCGTCAACGGGCTGTAATATGCGTTCACGGTCTGCGGAGTCATGTACCACTTCTCCTTGTCGACTGGCTGACCCACCTCACGCATCTCCTTCAGGCTGTGGAAGTTGGTCAGGCTGAGGTAGTTCTCGACCAAACTACGGGATGGATCCACAACCGCCTCGGAATAATCCTCCCATTTGTCAGGGTAGCCTACCTTGACGCCAATCGCCGCCAACTTAACCTTCGCTGCCGCCTTGGTGCTGTCGCCCATCCACTTCAAAGAATCGATTCGCTGGCCGAAAGCGGTGCGAAGATGTTCGACCAAATCCATGGTACGTTTCTTCGCAGATTCAGGGAAGTATTTTTCGACGAAAAGTTGTCCCAAAGGTTGACCCAATCTGCCCTGTACCATATCCAAGGATCGTTTCCACAACGGTTTCAATTCCTCAACACCTCCCAACTGCTTGCTATAGAAATCGAACTTGGTCATCATAAAATCGTCCGACAAGTACGAAGCGACATAATTAATAGTGGTGATCGACACATAATCATTCAAAGTAGCGGAATCCGTCTCGGCAATCAAATTAAAGAGATGAGAGAAGTAGCGAGGCTGTCCGACGGTCAACTCGGTCGGCTTCACAGGGAAAGCATCGAAATAGACATCCCAATTGAAACCCGGGTAAGACTTCTTCAATTCATCGAACGTCACCTTGTTATATGTCGCCTGCGGATCACGGTTCTGCACCTTCGTGTTCATCAGTTCCGCCATCTTCTTTTCAAACGCGTAGACGGTTTCAGCCCTCGCCTCCGCGCTATCGGCACCCAGCAGATTCAAGTAATTGGCCAACATGCGCTTATATCCGCGGATAATTTCTTGTCCCTTCTCGGATTCATCGAAATAGTAATCACGGTTAGGTAAACCTATGCCATCCTGCCACAACTCGGCAATGTTCATCGAGCTGTTCTTGGAATCAGGCGTGCATCCGACGGCAAAGAAAGGGTTACCCGCATTCAGGTGGAAATAGGCCAAATCAGCCGCGAAGGAAGAATCCTTCACATGAAAACTCATCGAGTTGATCCGATCAAACATATAACGGATAGGCGAAATGCCTTCCTGCTGACGCCTGAGCGAATCCATCGCCAAGGCATAATAATCACCGATCTTCTGCTCATTGCTACCCTGTGGCGCATGTTTGTCACGCGCTTCCTCCACGATCTCCCGCAGACGCTCCAGGTTCTCGTCATTCAACACATCGAAGGTGTTCAAGCGACTCTTATCTCCTGGGATAGGATGACTCTTCAACCATCCACCGTTCGAATACTGGAAAAAATCATCGCCTCGAGCAACCGTCGTGTCAAAATCAGACGAAAAATGAGCGAAGCCATCAACCTTTGCCTTGTCGGAGCATGAGGCAAATAACAGGGAAGAGACACATCCCACCATGAAAATACGTTTAATCATAATATTTATAACAATATACTTTATATTCAAAAATGACTTTCACATCAACACCCACTGCCTTTAGACATTAAGATAAATGGACAATTCCCCACTCCCCAGTTACGACATGGGCACAAAACACAACAGAATGTAAAGGTAGCAATTAATATTCGGAAGAGAAGCAGGTAAAAGTTAAAAAAGACTTCCGAGGGTTTTTAAAACTCATTTCGTGAAGAATGTGGGATGGAGATCGCGAATGATATACACACGGCAAAAACGACGTCCGCTTTATGCGCCCACACACACTTCAGGGACAAGAGGGGAAGGAATACATGGATACGGCATTCCAATATGTTTATGGATGAAAAAGCGCACCGATGGTTTGAAAAACTATTGATTTTCGTTTGTCCGATAATCATTGTTTCTTAATTTTGCTATCGGTAAACAAACTCACTTCAAACCTATATGTTACAACAGAAACTGCAACTCAAACTGCTGACAAAGCTTTCACCACAGCAAATACAGACCATCAAGCTGTTGGAGATACCTACACTCGAATTGGAGGAGCGTATCAGGCAGGAAGTGGAGGAGAATCCGGCATTGGAAATCACAGAAGACCCAATCACCTCCAACGGCAACGAGACGCACGAAAAGAACACAGAGGGGGAAGAAGGCGACGAAGAATACGACAGAATCGAGTTTGAAAACGACAATTACATAAACGACTATAAAACAGAAGATGACGTCCCAGAATATGCCTTAGAGGAGCGGTCCAGACAAGAGGCGAAGAATGAAGGACTCTCTCTCCTCAACGGAGAGACCCTACAAGAACACCTTCTAAATCAGCTCGGCTTCCGCACCATCAAGAAGGAATTGCGGGAAGTAGCGGAATACGTCATCGGGAACATAGACGGAGACGGATACCTGCGAAGATCCGCGGAATCGATGGTGGATGACTACTCTTTCCAAACGGGGAAAATCATTAGCGAATCCGTTGTCGAGCACGCTATTGAACTTATCAAATCATTTGACCCCTCAGGTGTAGGGGCAAGTTCGCTTGAGGAGTGTTTGTTTCTGCAATTAGAACGTAAAACTTCCACCCCAGCGATTGAGACGGCCAAACTGATCATCAGTAAATCGTTCGTGGACCTCTCCCAAAAACGCTACGACCGAATCATCAAAGACCTTGGCATCGAAGAGAAGGACATCAAAAACGCGATATCCGAAATCGTCAAACTGAATCCCAAGCCAGGCAGCTCATGGGACGGTTCCATCAGCGGCAGTAATACCCAAATCACACCCGACTTCATCGTCGAGAACGAAAACGGGGAACTAAACATCACCTTGAACCAAGAGTCCGTCCCGGAACTGAATATCAACAAGAACTTCGCCAACATGCTTGATGAATATGCCAATAACAAGAGCAACCAAACCAAAGAGATGAAGGAGGCGGCAATCTTCGTCAAACAAAAGTTGGACTCCGCAAAGTGGTTCATCAGCGCCATCAAACAACGCCACGAAACACTTCAAAGCGTCATCAACGCATTAGTGGAAGCACAGAAAGATTTTTTCCTATCTGGCGACGAAACGAAACTGAAGCCTCTCATCCTAAAAGACATCGCGGACAAGACGGGGTATGACGTATCCACCATCTCACGCGTCAGCAACAGCAAGTACGTACAGACCGAATTTGGCATATTCCCCATCAAATACCTATTCACAGATGCGGTACAAACCAACGATGGAGATATGATTTCGACCAAAGGAATCAAGACGGTCTTGGAAGAATGCATCAAAAATGAGGACAAAAAGAATCCGCTGACAGATGACCGTCTTATGGAAATCCTAGCGGAGAAGGGATATACGATAGCCAGACGCACCGTGGCGAAATATAGAGAGCAACTGAACTTCCCCGTCGCAAGACTACGTAAGGAATTATAACTACAACGTATTATGGAAAACGAGAAACTGAGCCGCCAGGAGGGTCTGGGAGATACCAATCAGAACGGCATGTCCAACCATAACGAAGGAGAGGGATTTGCCTCGGAAGAGACAAACCAACAACCAACCGGGGATGTGGCAATGGGCGTCAGAAATAATACGGATCAACTCTCGAAGAAAAAACGGAAGAAGGTGTTCAAGACCTTGGCGAAAGCTATCTCCTTCATATTCTTCCCCCTGCTGATTCCAATCTATGGTACCTTCATGTTGTTCAACATGAAGTTGTTCACCTACTACCCAACCCAATACGTACATGCCGCCAAGACAACCATCTATATCTTCGGCATCATATTACCGTGTCTGTCGTTTATCATCCTAAAACTATTTAAAGCGATTTCGGACGTGCGCATGCCAAGGAAAGAGGAGCGGATATTACCCTACATCTGCATCGCATGTTGCTATCTCTATTGCTCATACCTGCTATTCCGCAATGCGATGCCTTTGTGGGTCATCGACCTCGTCTTGTGCGTATCATTCGTCATCCTTGTGGAGTCCATCGTCTCCAAATTCTGGAGAATCAGCGGCCACGCCACCAGCATGGGTATGATGACTGGAGCAATCATAGTGGCTGGTTACAGCACATACACGGATGTCTGCACCACACTGTGCGTATACGTGTTCCTTGCGGGAATCGTAGGAAGTGCGAGGCTCTACCTGAACCGGCACACGGATGCGCAACTCATCGTCGGATTTCTCTTCGGATTGCTTAGCGCAATATTGATCTACTGCATTGACCCCGCCAAGGTATTTAGGCTAATGTGATCACGTATTGGATGAAATCTTCTTGCCCCTACAGATTTCGGCAAACTGACAGTATGCACAGTTGCTAGGGTTATTGGTTTGGGCAAACGGCAACTCAGGACTAAAAATTTCCCTCAGCAAAGTCGTAAGGTTTTGCTCCAACTCCCCGCATTGCTCTAAGGAGATCGAAAGAATCTCCTCCTTCAAGGCACCATCGCTAATCCTCAAACGGGCTTGGCCCTCCTTATAGCGCACAAATGACAACGAAGGCACCACGTTCCAACCCTTCTCCTCTTTGCACAAATAAGCGTAGAGCATCACCTGCAACGCATACGGCCATGATTTGTTTGGGCTTTGCGTCGAATCATCACCGAAGAACAACGATGAGATATTAGGGAATGAGACGAACCCATCCTTGCTGTCACGGCTACCGGTCTTATAGTCAACCACCCGATAGGTGCCATCGGATTCCACCTGCAACCGGTCGATGGTACCACCCAACGTGAAACACATACCATCCACCTCTATATCATGGGCAAAGTCATTCGTCTCCACACCGACAATCCTAAAAGGAGTGAAAGCCCGATCGGAGGACAACACATTCTTCACATATGCTAAAACAGTCATCTTAAGCAAAAGTTGTTGTCCCGTGTATTGGGGGGCCATATTTTCCCCCGCCTTGAAATATTCACGCTTAAAAGCATTGTCTACTATCTGCCCCAATTTCCCATCCTGTCCCAGCAATTGGTTCAAGTCCTCCTTTTCTATGGGCACACCATTAAAATGCCCATAAATCTCCTCCATGGCAGCATGGAAGACCAATCCCAGCAATCGGTGGTCCACCTCATCATCCAATTCCTCCACCTCCTTCAACCCCACGACGTAGGAGAAATAGAATTTCATCGGACAAGAAATGTAGGAGTTCAGCATGGAAGGAGAAAGCTTCGAGGCCTTCGGGTTATATCTTTTATCGTACGAAAAACGTAGTTTATTTATTATCTCATCACTTTTAGTCACCTCGAAAACGCTATCCGAAGAGACCTCAATATCTGAATTCAGATCATACAAATCCACCTTCACCTCCGACTCCGCCAACAACTGCATAAGAAAACGGCTCATCTGTCCCTTAGAACCACCAGACACCGCCGTACTATAAAGAAAAGTGGCCGTCTCCACCCGCTGAAGAAGACGGTAAAAATAGTACGCATACAATGAGTTCTTATGCTCGATGGTGGTCATGCCGAAGGCACGGCGCAAGCTATGTGGAACAAAAGAAGCCTCTCCTCCTCCCTTAGGCAATACCCCTTCATTGACGGAGAGCATCACCACATTCTTGAAGTCGAGGTTTCGCGTCTCAAGGAAACCCATCACCTGCATGCCCTTCACTGGTTCGCCTGAGAAGGGCACCGAAATGGAGGAAAGCATTCTCTCCAAGAGTTTGCACAAGGTTTGGACATTGACTTGCAGGTCGCCATTCTCCGTCAATGTCAAAAGCCTGTTCACAACCGTGTAGGCACGGAACAACGCCTCCTTATACAAAGGGTCATAGATGGCTTCATCCAACACGGGAGAAGCCTCTCCCTGGGAATCTGAAGTCCTCTTACGGTAATACATGGCCACCTTCTTCAAGATAGCCCCCAACCACTTCAGCATGGAGGATGATGCCTCCTCACTGCCTGCATCGACAAAGGAGAATAGCAGTCCCAACGAGTCGTTCCCACCCCTCAAATAGGCGATGGTGGGGAAGTATTTATGTTCCTTGATGATATTGTCATATAGCTCCGTAACCCCTTCGAAAGCGATTTGCACATAAGGGTTGCACAACGTCTCTCTGACAAGGCGGAAAGGGACGGAATGAGGTTGTTTACCGGCAACGATCGCCACATTGCACTGCATCTCGACCAACACCTTCATCAAAGCATAAACGGGAGTCTGTATGAGTGGCAAACCCATCGTGATGTTCAGGTCATCCACACAAGGCGGAATGGAGTGCAGGACCGGCAAAAGAAGGGATTCATCACACAAGACGACAGCCGTCTCAGGATCAGACAAACCTCTTTCCTTACAATCCGCCAAATAATCGTTCAGATACTTGGCTTGAGCATTCTCAGTAGATGAACTAACGAAAGAAAAATGTTTAGGGACACTTCTGAAAGCGTTCAACGACGATTTGGGCAACTCATTCGGGAACTTCTCCAAATTCCGCATCATAAACGTGGCGGCCTCATGTTTCACATCGGGCATATTCATGTAATACTCGTCCGTATCCCAATAGAACAACGCCTTACCAGCCTTATAAAGACGAGAAAAAAGTTCCTCCTCGCATTTATTCAAAACATTAAACCCAACGAAGACATATTTTTCGGAACGAAAGGATTCCACCCCATTCTTCTTGAGCACCTCATCCACCACGACACGGTGCAGCATCCCTTCATAAGCTAAACCTTGTCCACGCAAATTCTCCCGAAAATCATTGTACATCGGCAGAAGCGCATCCCATAGCGCCATAAACTTCCGTTTCAATAAGGATTTCTGTTCCACGGAGAAGTTATGGAAGAAACGCTGCAACGAGGCGATTTGCTCTTCGGACAAGAAACTGAAATCGTCCTCCATCTTCGCCAAGTCCACCATGTTCTTGAAAAGTAGATGGACAGGCACCAGATTATTATCCACATCCTCGAAGTCACTCAGGATGATCTCTCCCCAAAAATAGAAGGAATCCATCGTCTCCGGTTCAACACCTAGCTCCTCCCAATCGATATGTGCGGAATAGGCCTTAAAAAGGTCACAGATAAGCTTCGTTTCATCCGCCACCTTCAGGTTCGAACAGGAGGCGAACAAATCCTGGATGGTCTGATATGAAGGTGACCAAATCGGCTTGTCTACACTCTTCACCAAGTAATTATTGAAGAAAAGCCTCGCACGGTTGTTCGGGAAAACAACCGTCAAGTTGGACAACTCACCACCATACTTGGCGGTCAAATCCTCCGCAACAAGTTCTAAGAACGGCACTGCTCCCATAGGCGGACAGATTAACTCCTCACTTGACCATTCCCCTTGATGATCCACTTGTAGGTGGTGAGTTCCTCCAGCGCCATAGGGCCGCGGGCGTGCATCTTCTGCGTGGAGATGCCTATCTCAGCGCCTAGGCCGAACTGGGCGCCATCGGTCCATGCCGTGGACGTGTTCGTGTAGACGCAGGCGGCGTCCACCATGCGGTCGAACTTCTCGATGGATGCTTCATCTTTGCTGATGATCGCCTCACTGTGCTTGGAACTATATTTGGCGATATGCTCCAAAGCCTCGTCCAGGTTCTTGACCGTTTTGATGGACATCTTATAGTCCAGGAACTCCGTACCGTAGGAATCGGCTGTCGCTGGTTCCAGATATGGGTATTTGCCCTTCAGCGCATCGTAGGAAGGCTGGTCGGCATATATGATCACGTTCTTCTCCGCCATGCGCTCGCAGATGGCAGGAAGGTCTTGAAGCCTCTTCTCGTTGATGATCAAGCAGTCCAATGAGTTGCATACGCTGACGCGGCGTGTCTTGCCGTTGAAGACCGCATCCTGTCCGATCTTCAGGTCTCCGCTCTCGTCGAAGTAGATGTGGCACACGCCGGCACCCGTCTCGATGACAGGGATCTTCGCATGTTCGCGCACGAAGTTGATCAGGCCCGAACTGCCCCGTGGGATGATCATATCCACATAGCCGATAGCGTTCAGCAGTTCACCCGTGGACTCACGACCAGCAGGCAACAAAGCCACGACGTTCTCGTTCACGTTCATCCTGCGCAATACGGAATGGATCACGTTGACAATCGCCGTGTTGGAGCAATGCGCATCCGAACCACCCTTCAGTACGCAGGCATTGCCCGATTTGAAGCAGATGGAGAAGACATCGAAGCTCACGTTAGGGCGAGCCTCATAGATCACGCCAATCACTCCGAAAGGCACGCTGATGCGTTTCAGTTTCAATCCGTTCGGACGTTCGATGTCTTTCAGCACCTTACCCAATGGAGAGGGCAAACCCGCCACGTTCCTGATGTCAGAGGCGATGCCCGCAATGCGTTCCTTCGTCAGCATCAGACGGTCATACATAGGGTTGGACTTGTCCATCTTGTCCAAATCCTTCTGGTTCTCAGACAGAATGTAGTCGGTTTGCTTCTCAGCCTCGTCGGCCACCGCCAGCAGCACTTCGCGAACCTTCGCATCATCAAGGCCTACCAAAGTCTTGGAGGCGTCACGCACTGCGGCAAATAATTCATTCGTTTCCATTGTGGTATAAGTTTATAATAACATCAGTGAATACGCAAATTTACGATTTTAGCGTGAAATAAAAAAACATGGCACGGTACATTATCATGCACGTGGAAATCACAAAATAGTAAATCGTCAAATAGTAAATGTTCGAGTAAAACCGCCTCAACAGTTATTCCTCGTTCTCTTCGCAGGCTCTTTCCCTTAAGGATAATAAGACATGGCAAGCGATGAAGTTGCCGAAGGTGGCGGGCATGTATGAGATCGTGCCGACGGTGGAGACCTTGTTCTGCTCCTCCACCATCATGACTGCCTTTTCGTCGGGCAGTTCGGAACTGAAGACCACCTTAAAACCTTTTCGGATACCCATTTTGCCTAAACGCTTGCGGACAGCCTTCGCCAGGGTGCAATTGTAGGATTTGGAGATATCCGCGATCTGGATCTTCGTGATGTCGCTCTTAGCCCCCGCACCCATCGAGGAGATAAGCGGGAGGTGACGTTCCAAGGCGCATTGAATCAAGAAAACTTTGGGCGATAGCGTATCGATGGCATCCACCACAAAATCATAATGCGCCTCATCCAATAGCTGAGAAGTGAGTTCATCCTTCAGGAAGATGGTGTGGACATGCAGTTTCAGTTCAGGGTTGATGTCCAGAAGGCGTTTCGCCAGCACTTCCGTCTTATCCATCCCTAACGTGGAATGCAGGGCCACCAGTTGGCGGTTGATATTGCTTTCGTTCACCTTATCCGCATCCACGATGGTAAGTTCACCGACACCACCCCGCACAATCATCTCAGCGGCATACGCACCGACACCACCAACACCTACCACCAGCACATGCTTTTTCTCCAACGAGGCCATAACCTGCTCTCCCAAGAGCAGCCTCGTCCGTTCTTTCCAGTCCTTTTCCATCCTCAAAAACGTTTAGGGACAAAGGTAGCAAATAATCATCTCATCAATGTCACGTGGCCCACAAAAGAGCGATCCAGATCAAAGAAAAAGATATAGAACCAATAATCATCCGAAGGTAATTTTTTTCCTCCGCTCGTGCCATCCCAAGGGACATAATCGTTCAGATAGGAACGGATCAGCTTCCCATATCTGTCGAATATATTCAATTTATAGCTTCCCATAGTATCCAACGAGGCGATTTCCCATACATCATTGATGCCATCTCCATTCGGAGAAAAGAATTCTGCCGCCTCCAAGCGAGTCTCAGGCATAGGTTTATTCTCCACCTCCTCCGGACAATACTTGTGGAAACGGATAGAAGCGACAGCCGTGTCCGAAGTGACACCGATGTTATTCCGCAAATAGTATTTCACATCATAAACGCCTTCAGCTCCATCGGAAGGCATATCCACCAAGAGGCCTCCCTTCGTGACAGAAACGAACGAAGGAGCCTCAACCAAATGAATCGTCATCAGGCTATCCACAATCTCCGCAGGATGCTCCGCATTGATTGTCATAAGATAGTCATTGCCCAATATATCGAAGAAATACGGAGAAAAAGGAGTCGAGTCGCAAGGAAGTTCCAACATGACGGCATCATCATCCGCCACAATCCTCAGTTTCATCGCCACCACAACCCGACATTGTCCGTTACTGTTCCTATAGATGTACTTCCCTTCCGGCACATGATAGAATATCTGTTCCCGCTCCACACATACGAAGATAATGCTATTATCCTCTTCATGCGTCAGGTCTGTTCCCAGTTCACCGACATAGCGGTGATAAGGGTCCAAATTGACCGTCGCCGTCAGAGTAGCGGGATCCGTCACGATAATATGCTCCATACATCCGTCCAATGCGAACGACGGTGCGACGCAGAGCAGATGGGTAAAGAGAAATACGTATGTCCAGATATATATATGCTTCATAACACACCGCAAATATATAAAATATTTTCATACGCTCCTCATAATCACCCACTCCGCAAGAATAATCCCCACTCTGAGATTATTCCTTGATGACGCTTTCACGGTACATTTCCGTATCCGTAAATATTTCCAGATAATAAACTCCGGAGGAATATTTCCTGAAGTCAACGGAAAGGGAAGAGCCCATATTTTCGTAAACATTCAGCAATCGTCCCAAGTTATCGTACAAGAAGAGGGTGACGGATTCCGTATTGTTCACCTTCACATTTAAGTAATCGGCAACTGGGTTCGGATAAACGGAGAGCGCCACCGGCTGATCCTGTTCAACCTCCTCCACATCAGTATAGATCTCGGAGCAATCATCAGAGCCACAGAAGCGAGAGCTATTCGCGAGGCCAGGAGTCGGATAGAACACCTGTCCGCCCAAGCATTCACCAAAGGTAACCCATTCGTCACCACCATCCTTCAAAAGCCCATAGGACATGTTCTCGCTCACGTAATCATACTCAACCTCGTCAACGCTGAAGGTCTCACCGCCACACTTCATGTTGATGGCGACATAAGAGTTTTTCTCGTTCTTCAGCTTGAACCCGGCGTGCAATGGGCCACGGTATGCATAATTGTCCGCCCAAATAAGCACCCTGCCCTTCGGAGCCACCTTCGTCTCCTCATATCCGAAAGGAATCATGTACTTTTCCATATTCCTGATCTGGTCGGTCAAATACAACCCCGCGAGATTGACCGTATCAGCGCCATCGTTATAAATCTCGAACCAATCGGAGTGATTGCCGAATTCATCGACAGCACCTGCGTTCTCCCCACTAGTGGCGCATATTTCGTTGATTCGGATGCTAGGTTGCTCACAATCATTTAATTGCTCGAATACAGCCGTCAACGTCAAATCGTCACTGACATTCAAATAACAGATCGGATTGGTGGAAATATATTCGCCGGACGAAACATTGCCAGCGCTCGGCGATCCATATACGACAGACTCCTCAAAGAAGAGCTTCAAGTCGGAACTTCCGGCCTCATGTTGATGCACCTCCACAGCGAGGATGTTTTCCCCTTTGTTCAGGAAGCTGGATGGAATGACAACAATTTCAGTGGAATCGTTCGCCCAAGTGTTGGCAAAAGTATTTCCCCCCACCCATGCATCTATATTGCTGGCTTTCACCACCTTGCCATTCACATAGAGGACAAAGGAATCATCATACGTGATGCGGGCTACAATCGCCTGAATATTGTCCACACTCTCCAAGTTGAGAAGGCTTCTGAAATAAACGGCAGCGTAATGACTTCCAGCCTTACCACTTTCGATCACAGTGTTGAATGAGGAGTTGTCATTATCGTTGTAACCCATCACACCAGAACCTGGCAACCAAGAGGAATCGTTATAATCCACCTTACGCCATTCACTGGAGGAATCCTTTCCATCCTTAGAAGTGAAGTACTTCCACATCCTTGCGTGCGTATACTCCAATCCAACGGTATCGATTGGATCCTCCTCCACTACAGGAGCTGCGGGAGTTTGTCCGTTGTTCTTCCAACCAAGGAACCTATACCCGAACGGAGCCACCGCCTCCAATTTCAGCGTCTTCTTGGTAAAGTACTTACCGGACATGGTCGATGCGGGAATAAGCTCTCCGTTCATAAGGATTCGTCCTGCGGACTTGTTCGAGGACAACTTCAGGTTCACCAAACTGGATCCTTCCAACTCAGGGAAATTCTTCGTTTGCATCATTTGCGCGTAAATGTAGTCCGGCCTTTTCTTAGCGAAGCTCACCATGCCCCCATCATTCAATGAGGACCCGAAAGTGGCACAATATTCACCGGAAACCATATTGTATATTTTATTCCAGATGCCAGAAATCTTAGCGGTGTCCAATGACGTACCCAAATGAATCAGGTACTTCGTCAGGAACTTCTCCCTGAAAGTATTGTTTTTCATAAGGCTGGAGAAAATGACGGTTTTCCACTTCGTGCTATCCGGGAAACCCTCATCGGTGTCTCCATTTCCCCAGTTATGACAAGAGCCTTCCCCCTTGCACCATCTGAACATGTCCATATCAGCCCTGCAATAATTAGGAGCATCGCCGCCATAAAGTCCCAAACCGAAATCCGTGTCAAAAGAGATCCAGCGGAAACGTCCATTGTTACGCTCCCTCCAAATCTTGCAGTTGTTCGCCGGCCAGTCGGTGTTCACAATGAATTGCTCGAAGATCTGATAGTTCATATATTCGTCCATATCCATCATTTGGGAGGCCCTCTCATAGTAGTCGCTAGCGTTAGGATCACTCGTGGAAAGGAAATTAACCAGATTGTTGTAAGCCTCCAAATCGCCGCAAGTCGCCACAACACCATTTTTGTTGGTGATCTCTATCACATCGATATCCTTGCTATCCAGCCCGAAATTAGTCTCCACAAACGCTTTGTTCGTACGCTCACGCAGGCCCATCAATCCTCTGTACTTACCATTCAGGTAGAATGCCACCGGCTGATAAGCCTGGTAGTCGATGCCCATGTTTTTCGCTATGTTCTGCATGAACCCATCCCGACAACGGATGTATTGCTCTTCATGGCCATTTCCGCCATTCCTCAACTGCAAGGATTTATACTCCTCACACTCCTTGTCCTCAAAGAATTTATATTTCAATTTCCCGTTCTTATAACCCATTCTATCACCAGCCTTGATCTTCAACGACTTCGTATCATATTGACGGGAGCAGCCGCCCATCACAGCGATGTCCACCTCGTGTGAAAGGATTTGCTCATCCCCCACGAAATATTCAAAATTAGCCGGGCGAGCCCAATCCATCACATAATTCAGTTTCTTATCAGGCAAGCAAGAAGTATGCGGGTTCTTGCTATACTGATTGTCCGAAGCGCCTTCCGTATAGATGCCATATTCCGGGTCATACAGATTCAGCGAGTCAGTCACAATGGATACGATAGGCAGATTGGATTCTTTGCATCTATATCTTTCTCTCAACCCATCGTAGGAGATGAACGTACCCGTCAGAATCTCGCTAGGAAGCATGCCTGCCTTATATGCCCTCGCACGAATAATGACATTATCCTTCATGTTACTGATAATATTCGATACGATAATACCATCGGAATGATACCTTTTGCTTTTTCTGGTAGGCTCACTTCCATTCGTCGTATAGTAGATAGTATCGCCCTCGGTGTTGTTTTTTATCTTGATGACGGAGTTATTAAATGAAACGACGCCAGGCATTATTCCCTCGAAGGATAGCGAGGAGCAACGTGAGGAGGAATAATTCGGATATGATTGGGTATTCTTGCTTCCAGCTGTAGGTTCCATATAACCCTTTTGCCCGTTATAGATGCCATAGGAGATATGAGTATAGGATTGCTGGTATCTGAACGAATCAACCACCACACCATTCTTGTCCTTCAACACAATGGCGCCTCCATCGGAATCCAATTTACGTTCCGTCTTACTATCTGTCTCAGATCCATCAAAAGGGATAACCTTATAATTTCCACAGCCAATCTCCTTCGAATCACTTATGCTCCACACCCACTCCCATTCCAAGGAGCCATCCTTCAACGCCTTATAGTGTACGATTTTATATCCCTTCAGATCAACGCTATGATTAGCATCGTTAAAGAGTTCAACCCAACCATTGTAGTTTTGGTTTTTCTTATAGGTTGAAATGTTGCATGGCATTACTTCATTCACCTTCACATCCGCATTCGCCGCAAACCCTATAGACAATCCAGCTAGCATGAACGCTATCCTTGTCAGTCCGAATCGAATAAGTGTTTTCATAAGCAATTCGTTTTTAATTAACACCATTAGGGGCGATAAACCCTTTCAGAGAAGTTCCCCTCCCTGTCTACTCTGTTTCATCCTTCTTAATTCAGGTTTTGCCCTTTTCTTTGTAAACTCGAATACGAATATAATAAAATTTTCTTAATATCAAAAAAAAAACGGACTATCTAAGTTGATTAATAATAATATATATATCATTGTTTTGATGCGACAATAACGCTTTTTGAAAAAAAATCTTAAAGGGAGAAAATAATACTTTGTTGTATGCAAAAAATAAGATTTCTTTGTGAAACAATTAGATGAAAGCATATTTGGAATATGGCTGAGATGAAAAACCTTGCTAAACAGACCGCTATCTACGGCGTTAGCAGTATTATGGGTAAATTCCTGAATTGGTGTCTCGTTCCACTCTACACGTACGTGCTCACCAATTCCGCCGAATACGGAATCGTGACGAACCTCTATGCGTGGACAGCCCTGTTATTGGTTATCCTCACTTACGGCATGGAAACCGGTTTCTTCCGCTATGCGAACAAGGACAAGGAGAATGCGGAGAATGTATACAGCAGCGTACTATGTTGTGTCGGCGCCACCTCCACACTCTTCGCGCTCCTGGGCGTAGTATTCAGCCCAGCCATCGCCGACCTGCTGGGCTATTCCAAGCATCCCGAGTTCATCTCAATGCTCTGCGTCATCGTCGCCATGGATGCGTTCGGGTGCATTCCTTTCGCTTACCTGAGGTTCCAGAACCGTCCGGTTCGTTTTGCCATCCTCAAGCTGGCGATGATACTGGTGAATATCGCCGCCAACATATTCTTCCTGGTCATCTGTCCGAAGATTCAGGCTTCACACCCCGAATGGATCTCTTGGTTCTACGACGAGAGCTACGGCGTCGGCTACGTGTTCATCTCCAACCTCATCTCCACCCTATTCGTCACCTGTATGCTATTGCCTCAAATCCTAAAGGCGAAACTTAGGATAGACTTCGCACTGCTGAAACAGATCCTGAAGTACTCTTTCCCGCTCCTCATCTTAGGTGTGGCGGGCATCATGAACCAGAGTCTGGACAAGATCATCTTCCCTTACCTCATACCCGACAGGGAGGTGGCCGATGCGCAACTAGGCATCTACGGCGCATGCTTCAAGATCGCGATGGTGATGATGATGTTCACCCAAGCCTTCCGCTACGCCTACGAGCCCTTCATCTTCGCGCAGAACAAGGGCGGCGACAAAAAGAACGAGTATGCGGATGCGATGAAGTTCTTCATCATCTTCTCTCTCCTGATTTTCTTGGGGATGATCTTCTATCTGGACATTCTCAAACACCTGATCCGAAGCGATTACTGGGAAGGCCTGCGTGTGGTGCCTATTATTCTTATATCCTACCTCTTCCAAGGAATCTTCTTCAACCTCTCCTTGTGGTATAAACTGACGGACAAGACCCAGTATGGCGCTTATTTCTCTATTATAGGTCTAATCATCACACTCTTGGTGAACATCCTATTCGTGCCGAAATATGGCTATATGGCCTCCGCCTCCGCTTCGCTCTGCTGCTTTTTCACCATCACGGTCATCTCCTATTGCTTCGGACAGAAATACTACCCGATCAATTATGACTTCAAATCCATCCTCATCTATACGCTTGTGGCGGCTATTTTCTTCGCCATCCACACCTTCTCGCCAGCAAAAGGGGCATTGCGCTATGTGCAGGACACAATCCTCTTATTGTTATTCCTCGCCCTCATCGTCAAACGTGACCTCCCGCTGAAGGCATTACCGGTCATCGGGAAATATTTCAAGTAAGATAATATGTGGACGACTTGTCGCTCAATTACTTGAGTAATATGGAATAATGTTTCAATACTCTCCCAATACGAGACACAAGGAGATTTCCAAACCTCCAAACAGGAAGTCTCCGAAATTTATTTTTTAAGTAAATTCGCTCCAATTACAAAAAATCCCTATCTTTGGCAAATAAAAACTCTTTGGCGAATAAAAACACATGGCAATGGAAAAGATTGACGACTTAGACAAGGATATTCTGAAGATTATCACCAGAAATGCCCGCATTCCGTTCAAGGATGTGGCGGCGGAGTGTGGCGTGTCGCGCGCCGCTATTCACCAACGTGTCCAGCACTTGGCCGATCTGGGTGTGATTATTGGTTCCGGCTATCACGTCAACCCTAAGATCTTAGGTTACCAGACTTGTACTTATATAGGAATCAAACTGGAGAAGGGTTCCATGTACTCGGAGGTGGTCCCTGAATTGGAGAAAATCCCTGAGATCGTGGAGTGCCACTTCACTACGGGCCCTTACACCATGATGGTGAAACTTTATGCCAAAGACAACGAGCATCTGATGCAACTACTGAACGGTAAAATCCAGAGCATCAAGGGCGTATCCGCCACAGAGACGCTTATTTGCCTCGAGCAGAGCATCAAGAGGGAATTGCCGATCTCGCTTTAAATTAAGAATTAAGAGTTAAGAATTAAAAATTGGAATAGTAAGGGCTGTCACTTGGTGGCGGCCCTTTTTTATGGGAATTAAGAATTTTGAATTATGAATTATGAAACGTCAGTTCGACGTAGTCAATTTTGGGGCGGCGTCTCATTAATTAAATGATTCACGTGCCGAACGTGCCTACATTCCACATTTGCTCATCCCCACGGCCTGAAAGGCCAACACATATATAGCCCTGGGGCAATTATGAAACGTTAGTTCGACGTAGTCAATTTTTTGGGGGGTATGCATATTCCTACGTGTTGCGCACAACCGAGCCCTGAAGGGGCGTCATCCCCCAGGCAGGGGTGTAAACCCCTGTATAATAGATGAATGGTGCGGCGGGAACCCTGAAAGGGTGACACATCGATAATTTTGAATTTTGAATTTTTTGGGGCATGGCATTATATCCCCTTTTTATGGGGAAAAGAGAGAATATATATCTATTTAAGGACCTGTTTGCCTGTTTTTCTAAGATGTTTTCACTAAAAATCACGTAGACAGAGAGTTTTTCTTTTTTCATTCCTTAGTTTAGCCAATTCTTTCGTAATTTCGCGCAATGAATAGTTGGCTCGCATTATGAATGATAACATAGTAGATACCATTACCAAAGGGGATTATAAGTACGGATTTGTCACGGACATTGAGACCGAGGTCATCCCGAAAGGGTTGAACGAGGATGTTGTGCGCCTCATCTCCGAAAAGAAGGGGGAACCGGAATGGTTGCTCGAATACCGCCTGAAGGCCTACCGTCATTGGCTCACGCTGAAGGAGCCGAACTGGGCGCACCTCAGCATCCCCGAAATCGACTATCAGGACATCTACTACTACGCGGCTCCGAAGAAGAACTCTCCTAAGAGCGAAAAGGATATCGACCCTGAATTGCTCAAGACTTTCGACAAGCTGGGCATCCCGTTGGAGGAGCAGAAACACCTTGCGGGCATGGCGGTGGACGCAGTCATGGACAGCATATCCGTCAAGACGACTTATAGGGAAAACCTCGCTGAATTGGGCATTATCTTCTGCTCGTTCAACGAAGCGGTGAAGAACTACCCGGACCTTGTCAAGAAATACCTCGGTACGGTGGTGCCTTATACGGACAACTTTTTCGCCGCACTGAACTCGGCGGTCTTCAGCGACGGCTCCTTCGTCTACATCCCGAAGGGCGTACGTTGCCCGATGGAGCTCTCCACCTACTTCAGAATCAACGCCGCCCAAACGGGCCAGTTCGAGCGCACACTGATCGTGGCGGACGACGACAGCTACGTCTCCTACTTGGAGGGTTGCACCGCACCGATGCGCGACGAGAGCCAATTGCACGCAGCCATCGTCGAACTGGTGGCGCATGATAGGGCGGAGATCAAATACTCGACCGTACAGAACTGGTACCCAGGCGATAAGGACGGAAAGGGTGGTATCTATAACTTCGTCACCAAACGCGCCCTCTGCAAGGGAATCTCTTCGAAGGTCTCCTGGACGCAGGTAGAGACGGGTTCCGCCATCACATGGAAATATCCGAGCTGCGTATTGCTGGGCGATAATTCCGTCGGGGAGTTCTACTCCGTGGCGGTCACGAACAACTACCAGCAGGCGGACACGGGTACGAAGATGATCCACCTCGGCAAGAACACGAAAAGCCATATCGTCTCCAAAGGTATTTCGGCGGGACTCAGCCAGAATAGCTACCGGGGATTAGTGAAGGTTTCGAAGAACGCGGACGGTGCCCGCAACTTCTCCCAATGCGACAGCTTGCTCCTGGGAGACAAGTGTGGCGCGCATACCTTCCCGTACATGGACATCCATAACGAATCGGCCATCGTCGAGCATGAGGCTACCACCTCGAAGATCAACGAGGACCAGATTTTTTACTGCAACCAGCGAGGTATCAGCACCGAGGATGCAGTCGGACTTATCGTCAACGGATACGCCAAAGAGGTGCTCAACAAATTACCGATGGAGTTCGCGGTGGAGGCACAGAAGCTGCTGCAGGTTTCGTTGGAAGGATCAGTAGGTTAATAGATAATTATTATATATGCTATTAGAAATTAAGAATTTACATGCCAATGTCAATGGCAAAGAGATTTTGCGGGGTATAAATCTGACGGTGAACGAAGGGGAAGTGCACGCCATCATGGGCCCGAACGGTTCAGGAAAGAGCACGCTCTCATCCGTGTTGGCGGGCGACCCGACCTTCACGGTAACGGAAGGTGAGGTTTATTTCAAGGGAAAGAATCTTCTGGAGCTCTCCCCGGAGGACCGCTCAAGGGAGGGCCTCTTCCTCAGTTTCCAGTATCCTGTGGAGATCCCTGGTGTCAGCATGGTGAACTTCATGCGCACCGCCACGAACGAGCACCGCAAATACAAAGGGTTGGACCCCTTGTCCGCCTCCGATTTCCTGAAGCTGATGCGTGAGAAGAAGGAGTTGGTGGAGTTGGACAATAAATTGGCGAACCGATCCGTCAACGAAGGATTCTCCGGCGGCGAGAAGAAGCGCAACGAGATCTTCCAGATGGCCATGCTGGAGCCTAAATTGTCCATCCTGGACGAGACGGACAGCGGATTGGACATCGATGCCCTGCGCATCGTGGCCAACGGCGTGAACAAGCTGAAAAAGGCCGACAACGCGAGCATAGTGATCACACACTACCAACGTCTTTTGGATTATATCGTTCCGGACATCGTCCACGTCCTCTACAAGGGTCAGATCGTGAAGACGGCGGGCAAGGAACTGGCTTTGGAGCTGGAGGAGAAAGGCTACGATTGGATAAAAAAGGAGTTGGGTGAATAATTCATGGCAAATATGTCGATAGAGCAATCATACATAGATATTTTCAAGCAGTACCGCGACGTGCTGAAGAGGAATAGCGGCGCACCCATGGACGCGTTGAGGGATGCCGCCTTCGAGTCGTTCCAACGGAGGGGATTCCCTACCCGACGCATGGAGGCATACCAATACACCGACATGAAGGAGGCCTTTGCGGTGGATTATGGCATGAACCTCAACCGAATCGCCCTCACGGAGGATTTCCGCTGCGAAGTGCCAGGCATCAACGCCTATCTCTTCTATGTGGTGAATGACACATTCTTCTGTCCGCCCGAAAGCGAGAATTGTCTGATTGAGCTACGAAAAAAGGGCGTTTCCATCGGCAGTTTACGTGAATACTCAGAGACTGATCCGGAGCTTGTCGCGAAGTATTACGGCAAGGCGGCGGTCAGCGGAACGGATGCGATCATAGACTTCAACACGGCTTTCGCGCAGGACGGTTTCTTCCTGCATGTGCCGGAGAACGTGGTCATCGACAAGCCTATCCAACTGATATGCGTGATGACAGGGAAAGTGCCTATGTTGGGCACGCAAAGGAACCTAATCGTCTTGGAGCGGTCCGCACAGGCCAAGCTTCTGCTCTGCGCCCATACCCGTGGCGAATGGGAGCAACTCTCCAACAGGGTGACGGAGGTTTTTGTCGGTGAAAACGCCATTTATGACCATTATAAGTTGGAGAACACACACTCCAAATCGATCAGCGTGGCGAACCTGAACATCCGCCAACAGAGCGGTTCGGAGATCATCGTGAACGACCTCACGTTGCACAACGGACTGACCAGGAACAGGATCCAGATCGACATCGACGGGGAGCATTGCCAAACCACCTTAAGCGGCATGGCGATCGGAGACGCGAAACAGCACATCGACAACACGACGCTGATCAACCACCACAAACCGAACTGCAAGAGCCGTGAGCTCTATAAATATGTTTTGAACGACGAGGCGACCGGCGCATTCTCCGGCAAGATCATGGTGGCCGAGGGCGCATTCAAGACGGAGGCTTACCAAACAGACCGCAACGTCTGCATGTCTCCGAACGCCAGGATGTACACGAAGCCTCATTTGGAGATCTATGCGGACGACGTGAAGTGTAGCCACGGCGCATCGACCGGAAGAATCGATGAAACGGCGCTTTTTTACCTTCGTTCGAGAGGAATCCCGGAGGAGGAGGCCCGCATGCTTCTCATGTTTGCCTTCGTGAGCGACGTGTTGGACAACATACGGATCGAGGCCGTGAAGGACAAGATACGCCTGCTTGTGGAGCAACGCTTCCGTGGCGAATTGTCCCACTGCAACAGCTGCGGCGTTTGCAAATAATGGGCGATTCCATCGGTGAAATGGTGGTAATTTGTAATCCATCATGTCCCAGGGCGATGCCCCGGGCTATATATGTTATGGCCTTTCAGGCCGTGGGGATATGAAAATATAGGATGTTAGCACGTTCGGCAACGTAAATCATTTAATCAATGGCACGCCGCCCATCAATTCTTAATTGACTACGTCGAACTAACGTTTCAAAATTCTTAATTCTTAATTCTCTACATTCCCTTCTCCAATCGTATAAGGTCATACGCCTCCATGACCTGTCGGAACTGGTCGGCCGAGATTTTGCGGTCCATGTCGGTCGCGTCGCTCGGCAGGCGGTCAGGGTGGTACTTCTTGGCCAATAGGCGGAAGGCCGCTTTGATCTCCGGTTCGGTGGCGGTGGTGAGGAGGCCCAATTGGTTGTAGGCCTGCGTCAGCCTATAGCCGAAAGTAGAAGATTTCTTGGTCTGATCCTGCTGTTGTTTTTGCTGTTGTCCTTGTGAGCGATTATTCTCCTGCCGCTTCGATTGTTTCCAGTCTGATTTCGCCTGCTCGGAGTTGTTGTTACCACTGGACGATTTCTTTTTGGAGGAAGCGTGGCCCTTCCCCATCTGCGTATACTTCTGCTCCAGGTTCATCCAATCCACCTTTTGGATCTTCAGTTCCTGTGCGATACCCCGAAGGATCTCCCATTCCGGCTCAATCACGCCATCGATGGTGTAGGCCACCTGCAGGAGCGCCTTCATCAAGTCCAAGGCGGCCGTGTAGTAGATGCCGGACGCCAAGATATTGCTACAACACTTGGCATACCGCAGCATTCTCGGGCAAGTGTTATAAAATTTGAGCATCTGCATGCAATTTTCGACCAAGATATGTTCGGTATTCGTAATAGGATCCTTTTCCAGTCCATTAGGGTAGAGCCGCAGGATTCGATTAAATGCGGGGTGCTTCTCGAAATATAGTTGCGCCACGTCCAACTCATCGTCATCCGCACCGCCATCCTTCCGCATCACCCAAGAGAAGAGGGCTATGACAGACATGGCGGACGTGTATAGCCGCTCTTTATCATATTCGTCAGGGATGACACCTCCCTGTAGGATGGTATTCGCCTGGAAAATCCTGTTTCTCGTGCGTTTGCCGCCCCCCTCCCTGATAGGTTCGTCAGTCCATCGTTTTGATTTGCGCTTGGTTCGCGACGATTGGTATGTATTGTGATTGGCATACGAGGAATCCTCTTCCCGGCGATATCTCGCGTCATCCTGACCGGTTGTGTTCTGATTGTTGTAGCTATAGGAAGTATCCTCCTTCCGGCGATATCTCGCATGATCCTGGTCAGTTTTATTCTGATTATTGTAGTTATTTGAGTTGTTTGAGTTATTTGACGATTGAGTCGAGTCTCCTTCGTTTTTTTTATCTTCATATAACAAAATCGCGATAATAACAGTTACTATTATCACGGCATAAATGATGGGCAAAAAAGTCTTTGTCAGGGACGCGAGCAGAATCCCTAACAGAACCAATAAAAAGATTTTAGTAGTGGAGTTCATATAAGACATTTGTTTCCACAAAAATATAAAATTCTGTTTTAAATTCATAATCCGTTGGGCAGGCAAGGAGGTCATTTTTCCGATGGAAACGTATATTTTATGATAAAATATAGAATATCGGCACGTTCGGCAACGTGAATCATTTAATCAACGATACACCCCCAAATAATTCAAAAATTGACTTCGTCGAACTAACGTTTCTTAATTCAAAATTCAAGATTCTTAATTATCAACGTGTCACCCTTTCAGGGTTCCCACCGCACCATTCGTCTGTTGTACAGGGGTTTACACCCCTGCCTGGAGGATGACGCCCCTTCGGGGCTTAGGTTGTGCGCATCGTGTGGGAATACGCACGCCCTCCAAATTGACTACGTCGAACTGACGTTTCATAATTCCCCCAGGGCGTTGCCCTAGGCTATATATGTTATGGCCTTTCAGGCCGTGGGGATACGCAGACGTAGAATGTCAGCACGTTCGGCATCGTAAATTACATCCCGTCAACTCTTAATTCTTAACTCTTAATTCTTAATTATCTACATTCCTCTTTCCAACCGTATGTAGTCGTACGCCTCCATGATCTGTCGGAACTGATCCGCCGAGATTTTCCGGTCCATGTCGGTCACGTCGCTCGGCAGGTGGTCGGGGTGGTATTTTTTAACCAATAGGCGGAAAGCGGTTTTGATTTCCTGCTCTGAGGCAGTGGAGAGGAGGCCCAATTGGTTGTAGGCCTGCGTGATTTTGTAGCCGTAGGTGGAGGATTTCAGTTTTTCCTCCTCACGTTTTGACTCTTCCCCATCACTCTTTTTTTTGCCGTTTCCATCGGTATTTTTCCCTTCTTTCGAAGATGACTTCCCTTGGTTTCCCGAGGTATTATGGCGTTTCGCATTCGTGTCTTCATCCGAGCTATCCTCATAGGCATACGATGATGTATTGCGGAATCCGAATTTATGCAGCAGAAGCTTCCAATCCTCCTTCTTAACTTTTAGGTTTTCGGCGATTCCACGGAGGATTTTCATCTCCGAATCAATCACCCCGTCGCTGGAGTAAGCCACTTGGAGAAGCGCCTTCAGCAACTCCAAAATCGCCCCGTAGTAAATACCGGAGGCAAGGATATTGCGGCAACAAGTTTCATACCGTAATAATTTCGGACAAGAGTTATAATAATCCAGCAACTTGACAGAACTATCTATCGAGGTACGGTTGATGCCCAACACGGGATCCCAACCCATTCCATCTGGTCCCAATTGCAGTATTCTATTATACGTTAGACGATTCTGGAAATATAGCCTCGCCACTTTCATTTCCACTTCATCCACAGAACCATCCCTCCGCATCATCCAAGAAAAGAGAGCAATGACAGATACGGCGGAAGTATATAGTGTCCTTTTCTCGGAATCGTTGTAACTGGCTGAGTCATTTGCCTTGAAAATCCTATTCCTCTTGCGCAAGCCATCTTCCATAACGGGTTCATCCTTAGGCCATTGGGTTGATTTTTGGTTGGGTTGCGACGATTGTGTCGATTCGTCTTTATCCTCCGAGCCATCCTCTTTTTTGCTCTGATCAGTTTTATTAGCCACCCATGAGGCTATATATAAAACAGTAAAAAGGACTAAAATATATAGTAGGATATACAATAATGGCTCACTCCCGGGGAATAGATATTTTGAAAAAAAAATGAACAATATCGAGTAGGCACATATAATCAATAAAGGAGATGATATAAGCAGATATTTTTTTAAGCTATCTAAGCCTATTATCAATATGATAACAAGGCCGATGACCACAATGCCAATGATACCTGCTGCGAATATAAAATTACTCATGGATGTCTATTTCAGCTATTAGGGTCTCTACTGTCCCGACGAATATTACACAAGAAATCTATCGGGAACCATATCGCAAAAATAAGGATATATGTTTTCCCCTCAAAGCAATATCAAACATTTACCATCTCTTCCTACATGCCCCTTTCCAGACAAATATAGTCGTACGCCTCCTTGACTTGCCGGAACTGGTCCGCCGAAATCTTACGCTCCATATCGGTCGCTTCGCTCGGCAGGCGGTCGGGGTGGTATTTCTTGGCCAAAAGGCGGAAGGCAGCCTTGATTTCCGGTTCGGTGGCGGTGGTGAGGAGACCCAATTGGTTGTAGGCCCGCGTTAGTTTATAGCCGAAGGTGGAGGATTTCCTCTGTTTTTTCTCATCTGTCTGATTCCTCTGTTGTTCCTCCGACCGTTCCCTCTCCTGGTTATGGGCATTATCACTCTTCCTACCGTCGTTTTGCTTGGAAGATTCGTCTTTTCCCTTTTGGTTTGTATTCTTGCCTATCCCATACATCCGCATGAGATTGAGCCACCCCTCACGTCGGATATCCAGTTTTTGTGCGATGCCAGAGAGTATTTTAGCCTCAGAGTCGATCACGCCATCGCTGGAATAAGCCACTTGGCAAAGAGCCTTGATGAGGTCCAAAGCCGCCGTGTAGTAGATGCCGGCTTCCCTGATATATTGGCAACACTTCTCATACCGCAACAATATCGGGCAGGAGTTGTAATATTCAAGCAGTTCCATACAATCGCCCATGTTAGTGCGTGGGGGATTCGATATGGGATCATTCCCCTTGTCTTTGGGCGAATAAAACAAGATATCATTGAAGATGGGGTGTTTATCGAAATAGACACGAGCCACCTTCATCTCCTGGTCGCCTATGGATCCGTCTTTCCGGATTACCCAAGAAAAAAGGGCGATGACAGAGAGCGTGGCTTTGTAAAGGGTTAAATCCATTGATATAAACGCATCTGTCTTTTTTTTGAAGACATTCTTTTTCTCCTCTTCCCAAGGCCTGTAAGTGTGTTTGGAAGTATATTCATAAGTGCGTTTGGAAGTTTTTTTATGTTTATTGGATTTGCCTGTATGATTATCAGAGGAGGGATCTTGCGATTTAGATGTTTCCGAAAATTCCGCTTCCTGGTTGTCCCCCCTCTTATTGTACAAAAAGAGAAGAGCGAAAGCTATTGCGAAGGTGATCGCAAAGAATATCAGGATGTAAATCAATAGAAGAATTGTTTCCGACATGTCAACTCAAATTGTCATAACACCATTGTTGTCACAAAGTTAAGCAAACAAAAGCGCATCCCAAAAGGCACACATGCATTTGTTGGCCACATCCACCTCACAAAACCGATCATGCAAAAAAACAACGTTTCCATCGATGAAAATGGCAATCCGTGGGGATACGCAAATGTGGGATGTAGGCACGTTCGGCAACGTAAATCATTTAATCAATGAGACGCTCCCCATTCAAAATTGACTACGTCGAACTAACGTTTCAAAATTCATAATTATAATGTGTCACCCTTTCAGGGTTCCCACCGCACCATTCGCCTATTGTACAGGGGTTTACACCCCTGCCTGGAGGGTGGCGCCCCTTCGGGGCTTAGGTTATAACAACGTGTAGTGAGATGCCTTCATCAACTCATAATTGACTACGTCGAACTAGCGTTTCATAATTGCCCCAGGGCGATGCCCTGGGCTATATAATGTGTTGGCCTTTCAGGCCGTGGGGATACGCAAATGTGGGATTTAGGCACGTTCGGCAACGTGAATCACATCCCGTCAACTCTTAATTCATAATTCTTAATTCTTAATTATCTATTCCCTCTCTCCAGCCGAATAAGGTCATACGCCTCCTTGATCTGCCGGAACTGGTCAGCCGAGATCTTGCGTTCCATGTCGGTAGCGTCAGGCGAGAGGCGGTCGGGGTGGTACTTCTTGGCCAGCTTACGGTAAGCGCTCTTAATCTCCGCTTCGGAGGCGGTGGTGAGAAGGCCCAGCTGATTATAGGCTTGCGTCAACTTATAGCCGTAGCTGGCGGATTTCTTCGGCTCCTCCTGTTGTTGCTTCTTCTCCTCTTTTTGGTATTTTCCCCCGAATCCATCGGTGTTTTTGTATGTATAGGAAGAAGACTCCTTCCCTTTCGAGGAATAACTATATTGGCTATATTTTGTCTGGTTTGTATTCCTTGCTGAATCCCTCCAATCTCTCTCTTCGGAATCTGTGCGATAGAAACCATACTTCTCCGACAATTCGTTCCAATCCTCCCTCCTGATTTTCAATTCTTGGGCGATTCCATAGAGGATCTCCCTCTCGGTGTTGATCACGCCATCGCTGGAATAAGCCACCTGGAACAACGCATTCAGCAGGTCCAGCGCCGCCTCGTAATAGATGCCGGCCTTTATGATGTTTTCGCAGCATTGCTTGTAGTGCGGCAGATTGGCGCATGAATTGTAGTACTTCAGCATCTCCTCGCAACGGCGGCGTGTGTCGTGAGGCTGACCGGCAATGGGATCCTCCTTTCTCTGGTTATAGTACGAAAATAATATATTATATCGCTTATGTGTGTTCAAGTAGAGATTCGCCACCTTCAATTCACGTTCGTCCACCACACCATCCCTTTTGATCACCAAGGAAAATAGGGCAATAACGGAAAGTGTCGCCGCATAATAAATTTCACTGGTCATATACGATTCATAATAATTCTTATTACTAAAAATCTTTTTCTCCCTGTTTTTGCGTACGGTTGGGTTACTCGATGGAGGAATAGGTCCTGTATAGATATAATGCTTCATATTATCCTGTCCCCTCTTCTTAGAGAAAATTGCCTCCAAAATCACGAATAAGAAAGGTGTGAATAAAAAGACGATTGATATTATTACTTCTGACATCAGCTTGGAAAAATAATTAGCAGTGATAAACAACACAAATATAAACAAATGGGGAATCACCGCAAAGCAGGGAACTGACAACGGAACTGATTTCCGAGAATGCATCGTCAAAAAAAATCAGGAATGGGTGCAAAGACAAATCAGGTAGCTTTTACCATAGCTTTGATACAAGTCTGCTCATTAATTAACAACCGACACCACAAAGATAGGTGGAGCAGAGGAACATAGCATTGAATTTTGTGTCAAAATGTTGCACAAATTCTCCATTATCTCAATTGGTTAGGAACGTTGGAATGGTCGTTTGGGAGGGTAAGAAGCCATTCCATCGGAAAATAGTTTGTGGTTCTATAGACTTGTCTCGTTCTTCGTTTCTCTTTGCGAGAAGATGCAGCCGCAATAATTTTGACGGTAGAGGTCGTACTCTCTGGACAATTGGATGGACCGTTGGTAGCCTCCCCGCTTCTTGAAGTCGGAGGGGAGGAAGCTGACTCCGTATTTTTTCCCCATTTCATCGCCGATTGCGTTCAGTCTCGCGGCATCCTTGAGGGGACTGATCGTCAAGGTGGTGGTGAAGTAGTCGAACCCTTTTTCTTTCGATAGAATGGCGGTTTTTTGCAATCTGAGCCGGAAACACTCCGTACAACGCAAGCCCCCCTCGGGTTCCTGCTCCAAGCCCTTCGTCACGGCGTAGAATTCCTTCGGGTCGTACGTCCCTTCGATGAAGGAGACGGGGTGACGGGTAGGCATTTGGCTGATCAGCCGTTTCTGCTCCTCCACACGCTTGGAGAACTCCTCTTCGGGGTAGATGTTCGGATTGTAGTAGAAAACGGTGATTTCGAAGTATTGGGAGAGATACTCGATCGTGTAGCTGCTGCAAGGCGCGCAGCAACTGTGCAACAACAACGAAGGCACGCGCCCTTCTCGGACGCATGCCTCTATGATTTGGTCTAATTGCTTCTGGTAATTGGTTAAATTACCTCTATGCCCATTTTCTCGCATAGCTGTAAGCTCATTTCCTTCAGTTTGAACTTCTGTATCTTGCCAGAACCCGTCAGCGGGAACTGGTCGATGAAGAAGACATATTTAGGAATCTTGTAGCGGGCGATCTTCCCTTTGCAGAAGTCGCGCACATCCTCCGGATCCATCTTTGCACCCTCCTGCAGGATGATGAAGGCGCCCACTTCCTCTCCGTATTTCTTCGACGGTACGGCAGCCACCTGCACATCCTTGATGCCAGGCATGTGGTAGAGGAATTCCTCGATTTCACGCGGATAAACGTTCTCACCGCCACGGATGATCATATCCTTGATACGTCCTGTGATGCGGTAGTAGCCGTTCTCGTCCTTCACGCCCAAATCTCCGGAGTGGAGGAATCCGTTCTTATCGATCACCTCAGCCGTGGCTTGAGGATTCTTATAGTAGCCTTTCATGACGTTGAATCCCTTGCAGCACATCTCACCTTGCACGCCTACAGGGCACTCCTCGCCCGTCTCAGGGTCGATCACCTTCACTTCGACGAACGGATAGTCGCGTCCCACCGTCGTGCAACGCACCTCGAAGCTGTCGTCGAGGGTGGTCTGCGTCATGCCCGGGGAGCTCTCCGTCAGACCGTAGACGCTCGTGATGGTCATGTACATCTTCTCGCTCACCTGCTTCATCAACTCCACAGGGCAGAGCGACCCCGCCATGATACCCGTACGCAACGAACTCATGTCGAACATGCTGAACATCGCATGGTTCAGTTCGGCGATGAACATCGTCGGCACGCCGTACAAAGCCGTACAACGCTCTTTGTGGACGGATGCCAGCACCACCAACGGGTCGAACTTCTCCACCATCACCTGGGTACAACCATGCGTGAGGCAGTTCATCGTGGCCAACACCACGCCGAAGCAGTGGAACAGAGGCACGCAGACGCAAAGCTTGTCATCCTGCGTGAAACGCATGTTCTCTCCGGTGAAGAAACCATCGTTGGAGATGTTATAGTGCGTCAGCATGACACCCTTCGGGAAACCCGTCGTGCCGGAAGTATATTGCATGTTCACCACATCGTGGCAAGAGACGTTCTTCTTCATCTCGTTGAGCTGCTCGTCGTCGATGTTCTTTCCGAGCAACAGCAACTCAGCCGTGTTGTACATTCCCCTATACTTCTCCTGGCCGATGTACACGACGTTCTTCATGTAAGGGAAACGCTTGCTGTTCAGGTGGCCACGCTCGCAGTTCTTCAGTTCCGGCAACATCTTGTAGGTCATGTCGACGTAGTCGCACTCCCATGTTCCGTTCGTGATGCAGAGCGTATGCATATCGGAGTTCTCGCAGAGATACTCCAACTCGTTTTGCTTGTAGTTGGTGTTCACGGTGACGAGCACCGCACCAATCTTCGCGGTGGCGTAGAGGAAGGTGAGCCAATCCGGCACGTTCGTCGCCCAAATACCCACGTTACTGCCCTTCTTCACACCGATGGAGATCAGGCCTTTCGCCAAGTTGTCCACACGTTCGTTGAAGACCTTCCATGTGAAACGGAGGTCACGGTCCGAATAGACGATATATTCCTTATCTGGGGTTTTCTCCGCCCAATACTCGAGCCATTGCCCCAATGTCCTTTCTGATAATTGCTGCATAGCTGTAAAGAATTAGAATGGAGTATATACGACAGCGAGGATTTTGGCGGACTTTCCTGTCGCACCATGAACATGGTGTTCCACGATGGAATCGTAGAAAATGCTGTCGCCCACCTTCAGGTTATACTTTTCCTTGCCATACTCGATTTCGACCTCACCCTCCATGACGTAGATGAACTCCTCACCCTCGTGTGCGGAGAGTTTGAAGTTTTTCTCCTCGGAAGGTTGGATGTCGATGATGAAAGGCTCCATGTGCCTTCCCGCCTTTTGTTTGGCGAGGGAGTGATACTCCATGTGCTTCCTTGCGTCGGTAGCTCCGTTGGAGAAGCTGATGCTGCTGTTACGCTCCTCAGCGCGGCAAACCACAGGTCCTAGTTCGTCATTATCGTCCAAGAAAGTACCCAATCGCACACCCAACGCTCTCGCAATCTTAATCAACGGCCCCAAAGAGGGCAAGTATTGATCATTTTCGATTGAGATGATTTGGTCTGTGGAAAGACCACTGCGTTCGGAGATCTCCTCGATGGAGATGTTCTTGGATTCCCTAATCCCCTTGATTTTGGATCCAACGATGGTGTTATTATTGGACATAAAAATTAAATGAAAAAAACACAAATACTTTTAATCAACGCGAAATTATAAAATATTCAGTAATATACGCTATATCTCCGCCAAATTATCAATACATTAAATTGCGATGGAACACAAAAAGGACGGGTAAATCATCATTGTCGGTTCATCACCCACATGATAGCGGGGAATAGGCATCAACGCTTTTTCCTCCAGAGGTAATATACACCCATACAGATCAGAATGGAGAGCAGCGAACCCAACGGAGCGGCCATACCCATAGGTGTGAGGTTGTCGGGATACCAGATGGAGGCATAATAGGAGCCTGGGATGCGTATCAAGACGATGGAAAGCAGGTTGTGGATGAAGGAGACGATAGACATCCCGCAGGCGCAGAAGTAGCCGCTGAAACAGAAATGGACACCCGCCAAGGCGCAGTCTGTCGAGTAGGGCCGTAGGTATTGGCCTCCGAAGAGAATCACGTTCGAATCGTCCGTGAACCATGAGATGACGGAATCGGATGTCGGCTGGAGCACGGCGGAGAAGAGGAACCCGTATGCCAGGCAGACGAATATGCCTAAACGCAATGTGGCGCGCGCCCTTTCCGGCTTGCCCGCTCCGATGTTTTGCGCCGCTATGGCGGATATGGCGGAGAGCATGCTGGATGGCACGAGGAAGAGGATGCAGATGATTTTCTCCACGATGCCCACGGCAGCCGCCACCTCCACGCCCCGCCGGTTGGCGATGACCGTGATGACGATGAAGGAGACTTGGATGAAACCGTCCTGCAGGGAGATGGGTAGCCCGATTTGTAGGATGTTCTTCATTGGTCGACCCTCCACCCTCAGCATGCCTATCCCGAAATGGAACATGCCTTTGTTCCGCCTGATCCATCCTGCAGAAAAGAGCACACTGCATAATTGCGCGATGACAGTTGCGTAGGCGGCTCCCTCCGCCTTCATGTCCATCACGCCGATGAGCAGGAAGTCCAACAGCACATTCATGACGCAGGCGATTGCCACGAAGTACATCGGCGACTTCGAATCGCCCAATCCCCTGAATATGGAGGAGATGATATTGTAGGCCACAATCAATGGTACCCCCACGAAACAGATGGTCAGGTAGTGACGTGTCTGCTCCACGGATTCCGGTGGAGTGGACATCAGCGAGACGATGTCATCGACAAAGGTAAGCAAGGCCAGGCAGGCGACCATGGACAATATGCCAAAAAGCACAATGGAGTTGCCAATGGTTCGTCCCACGGTGTTATAGTCTTTCCCTCCCACCGCGCGGCCAATCATCACGGTGGTGCCCATGGCCAGCCCGACCACCATCACCGTCAGCATGTGCATCACCTGGCTACCGACCGCCACGGCTGTGATCTCCGGCGCACCCGTATATTGCCCGATGATGAAGAGATCCGCCAAACCATAGAATGTCTGGAGGAAATAAGCCAACAAAAATGGTGCGGAGAAGGAGACTAATGTCTTGAATACTCCTCCTTGGGTCAGGTCCTTTTGCATACAGGGGTCTTCATGAGTGGTTAATACCTCTTCGTCAAACTGGAATGTGGGTAATAGTGCGACAATATGGAACGATAGTCGATGCCTTGGCTCGCCATCACGGCCGCACCTATCTGGCAGAGACCCACACCGTGCCCCCATCCCGCACCACGCAATACGAAATGGAGGGTGCCCTCCCGCTCTTCCTTGTCCACGACAAAGGCGGAACTATATAAATGGCTGGCGGATAGCGCCTTGCGTATCTCCAGTTCCTTCCCGATCACCATCGTCCGTTTCTCCCCCACAATCTTCAGTTCGATGATTCGGGCGGAGGCGCCTCGTTTCAACGGCACCAAGTCTATGATTTTTCCGAAGTCGATGCCCGTCTTCTTCTTCACCAGGGCGGAGAGCTCCGCTTGGGAGTAGTCCACCCTCCAACGGTAGAAGTCGGGCGTCTCCTGGTCGTAGTTATTGAGCACTTGCGAAAGGACCGTTTTATTCTGTGTGTTGCAGTAGGCCTCCGGTGAAGAGAGGATCCATTTCCTCGCTACCGCCTCTTGGGTGAGGTCCGGCAGCTTTTCTTCCGCAGTATCCGCCACGGGGAGCAGGTAGGGGTGATGCACCTCCTCCCAGCAGTTCTCGAAGAGCTCGGTAGCGCCGCCGCACGCCTTGTAGAATCGAGCGTCGCAGATCTTCCCGTCGTAGGTCAGCACTTCGCCGAAGGTGGCCTTGATAGCCTCCCTCACCGCTTGCGTACTCGCCTTGGTGATGCCTTGGTAGCGCTGGCAATGGTCGTCGGCGCAGACATCGAAGAGCGTATGGTCCTGGTGGTCGTACCAGCGTATGATCCGCTCGTCCGTCACCACCATCGAGGCGGCATGGCTCTCCGTCTCCTTGTTCTCCAACTTGTTCAGCAGCCAGCTGCGGGATATCACAGCATGTGCCTTGAGCAACTCCAGCGAGGAGGTGGCGCTCATCTCGGAGGAGATGACGCTCGTGAGGTAATCCTCCGTCGGAACGATATCAATCGCCTGCACCTCATCGTCGATCACGATGAACTTCAGCGAACCGTTGAAGCGTTGCGTCTCCTTCCTCTCCCAGTGAAAGTGGATACCGATGACCACATCCAAGAGGTCGAAACTATCTGTCGCAGAGGAAGGCGAGAAGATTACCTCGTCATATAAATCATTGTTGTATAATATCTTACCATCTTGAACGGAAACCGTTTGGTCGCCTGTCACCACAGAGCCGTTGCCGTTGATGCGGAAATCCCCGTGGAGGGTGAAGCGGATCACTTTGCTCCGCAGAATGCCGACGCTGATGGTGGGTTGAGTCTCCTGTCTCTTCATCTCTTGTACTTTTTTATTCTGTGCGTTGCTGCTCCTTCTCCAATCGGTTAATGAGTTTCATGCAAAATATGAGCGGGATAATGCCGAAGACGCCGAACGAGCAATCGATAAGCGTCCAATAAATCGGTATCTGCCTGATGGGGCCGCAGATGAAAGCCAGCGGAAGAATCGCCACACAGGCGATCATGCCCCATTGGATGACCCACTTGTTACGGACAGGGTCACGGAACGGACCGATGAACATGAGCGCAATCACCAAGTGGGCGAAAGCCAGCCAATCGTAGCCATAAGCCAACTGCGGGCTGTTCTGGTTCATTTCCGAAATGGACTCCTTCATGGAGTATACGAAACCAAAGATGGCTGGGGATTCCTTAGCCGTCTCCGCATTAATGTTCAAAATGGAACAGAGCAAATTCAACTCAGACTCGACAGGGAAAGCCGTGGCGCCCGAAACGACCAGCGCCACCATAAAAAAGGCGATGATAGCACGCACTTTCTGCAGATCACTCAATTTAACCATAAAAGACCCAATATTTTTCGAAACAAATATACGATAAAAAGAAAAACATACAAGCCTAGGACATTCCCATATCACACCAGAAATACGAAAAAAGGATTCCCCATCCTCAACGTATGCAAACACCTAAATCTTGGACTAAATTCATTTCATCTGATTCTCTTTCCACTTTCTAAGGCCTATCTTTGTAATTATCTTGTCGATTGTCTTAGGCCCCAGAAGCCGCGACAAAAACTTTTTCACCTTCGATGCGAATTGTATATGTTTCGGCATCCATGAACTTGCAAAATGATGAATGCTATACGTATTTTCCGTAATGGTTATTACTCCGGTTTCTTGCGACATTGGACAAAAAAATTCAGCAGGATAAATCTTTACCCCCTTTATCTCCTGAGTCTTGTTCTGCGTCTTAAACCCATATTGCTCGAATATATCACTCACCCTTTCCACTACGGTTTTAAGGTTCATTTTCCCATCCGGGCCTATAAAACCTTCATTTTCATATGAGTCCAGAACTTCTTTGTAAATCTCCATTTTAGGAGGACATGCCAAGCCCAGACCCGCATTCAACTCACCAAACCATTCAACACCTGCGAAAGCGCCCTGCTCGACGAGCGGAGTCAGACTTTTTATAATCTCCACATCCGTGTCAAAATACAACCCGCCATGTTCATACAAAATATCGAATCGAGCATAATCACTTACGAACGCATATTTCTTGGCATCATACGCTTGGGCAGTATATGGAATTTTGCGAACATCATAATTGTCTTCATCCCATCTCTTTATCTCATATTCTGGCATGTATTTCTTCCATGACTCAATGCATTTCAATGCTAATGTGGGCATCTCCCCCTTCCCAAACCAGCAATAGTGTATGATTTTTGGAATCATTTCGTATCTTTCAAAATATTAGTTTTATACTTTAATCTCCATTTAAACGTAAGCATACAATATTTTATTGCGTCGGCAAAACTACTTATTTTTTCACAATCTAAAAATGTTTGCGTGCGTTTTCTCGTGGGCACTCTCGGCTGTTCTTGACAGATGTGCCGCAACCACATTTTAATGGAAATCTATGCATTAGTTAAAAACTTTTGTATATTTGTGACAAAGTGCGCGCGTATGAAAAAGATTTTTAGGTACATACTCCACTCGATAGGAATAATGCTAATTATTGTGGCAATATGCGCTATCGTGAACGAGTTGCGGTATAGTTCTTCCTATTTGGATCCCGTTGGACAGATAATGGGTAACTTCACCATGACGGATAGTTATTTCCAGACCGAGAACGACAAGTCGGACAAAGAGGCGGACGTCAGCCCAGATATTATCGTGCTGGATTTGGCGCAGTGCTATTCGAGGGCCGACATCGCCGCCGGAATCGAATACATGTGTGATGCAGGCGCCAAAGTGGTCGCGCTTGACGTTATTTTCGGTGGCGTCGGGAATGGAGATACCCTTGCCAATGATAGCCTCGAGCATGTCATCGCCCGTTGCAAGGATCATGTGATAGCGGCTTGCAGGATGGTGCCCCAATACGATCCGTTACAGAAAGTGGCGGCTGGAGGAGACGAGTCCAAGATCAACATGTACAAGAAAGAGGAGTCTTACTTCGTGAAAAACACCGGTTGCATTGAGGCATGCGTGAATGTGGAGAATGAGACAATTCGTAAATTCTCTAAAACACTTACCTTCGGCGACACGACGCTGAGCACTTTTGTCCATGAGATTGTCCGGATGACACGTCCGGATGTCTATAACTTCTGGGAGAGCAGGGAAGAGAACGAGGAGCTGATCCATTACAAGCAAACCATGTTCGAGAAGGTCCTCTTACTTGAAGTCCTGGATATCGTAAGGGCACGGAAAGCCATCGATGCGATGGAGTTTGAAGACCCGATGGAGAAAAAACTGTTGTTGCAGGAGATTGAGGGCAACGACACCTATTTCCGTGAACTCATAAAAGACAAAACCGTTTTAGTGGGAGATTATCTGGATTTGAGGGATTTCCATGACATCCCTATTGTCATCGACGGAACAAGGCGTATCTGCGGAACGACCATCCATGGATATGCCATCTCGACCTTGACCAAGCCAGGAAGACTGATTAACCAGATGTCCGAAAAACAGGGAATCCTCTTAGGTTTGTTGTACACCTTCTTGTATTGCTTCATCTATTGTTGGATCAATGAGAAGTACAACGACGTGTCGGGTGTATTGTCCACCACCCTACAGATCATCATGATGTTGGCCCTTGTCTTTTTAGGAGGGTATTTGTTTATTGAGCGCCAGTACAACATTACATTGCTCTACGCTTTGTTGGGTACTGGTCTAGCAGGGTATGCGGCCGAACTGTTCTATTTCTTGCTATTCAAGGTACAGAAGATCATAGTGAAGAAACGGGGCGGTAAGACGCTTGAACAGGAAATTGTAGAAAACATAGAAAATCGATAAAAAAATGAAGAAGTACTTATTGACATTGTGTCTGTTAGCCTTGTCCGTCGCCTATGCGCCGGCGCAAAAAGCGAACAGAAGCACTAAGACAGGAAAATGGGGTTTCATGAATGGTTCCACATGGGTCATTCAACCTATTTATGAGAACTACGACCAGTATAACGCATTCGGCGGGAAAAGATATGCGATCGTACAGTACCAAGGCAAATGGGGTGCCATCGCGACAGATGGGAAGTATTATTGCAAGCCGGTATTCGTGACCAAGGAAATGGCTCTCCGTGCCGCCAAGTTGGCTGTTAAGGGTGGTGACAGAAGCGTTTTCCTATATGCGGTCTATGACAATACCAAGAACAAGTGGGGATTCGTGGATTATACCGGTGAAATGTATTTCCGCCCTATCTACGAGGAGATAGATAACGAATATACATTCGACAAGGGAAAAAGTTATGCCATTGTGAAACTCGACAAACAATGGGGTGCAGTGGACCGTGAAGGTGTGATGGCCATCAACCCATATTTCACTTCGAAGGAGGATGTCCGCAAGGCTGTCAAGGAGTGGGAGATGAAGGCCGTATTGGGAGATAACATCTATATCGGTTTGAAGAACGGCGTGAAAAAGATCGGTTTCATCAACTATTTAGGAAACTGGACCATGAAGCCAGTGTTCGAGAACGTCGACAAGACTGCACTCTTCAGCGCAACATGCAATTTTGCTGTCGTGAAATACAAAGGGAAATGGGGTGCCATCGACCGTGCCGGTAACTTCGTCGTTAAGCCAACATTCGCCGATATGAATGCGGCTAAGGCAGCAGCGAATAAGTGGCAAGCCAATAACCCGAAGGGAAGAGTCTCTTCCTCATTGGTGCCTAACTTGGAATCGTTCGCTTATAAGACGCCTAATCTTGCGGCACAGGAGCCTCAGAAGAGACCTGACCCTACACCGACCAAACCTACGGGTGGTAATACTACGCCGACCAAACCGGATCCTACGCCGACTGTCACACATGTCGTGGAGGGTGCGCCGACCATTAAGATCTTGTCGCCTAAGGATGGTTCACAATACTCCTCTCCTGAGGTTACTTTCACCTACGAGACTTCCACCCATGACGGTAGTGAGCCGGAGATCATCGCCTACATCAATGGTGAGTTGATGCCACGTACAAAAGGGGTGAAACGTGTTGGAAAACAAATTACCCTTACATTGCCACGTGTGAGCGATTGCCGCGTGCAATTGATCGCAAAGGATAACAGAGGACAAAATAGCGACCCTGCGGTTGTGTTGCTGCACTACCGTGGCGACCGTCCGAAACCAGCATTGCATGTCTTTGCTGTCGGTGTGAGCGATTATGACCAAGCCGACTTGAGATTACAGCATGCGGCGAAAGATGCGGCAGACTTCATGAATACGGTGAAGACCTGCAACTTGTCTCAATACCAATCGTTGAAGACCGCAAACCTGATTCAGGACAAGGGCGCTTCCGACAAGAACATCAAGAAGGGACTTTCCACTTTGGTGAACTCAGCAAGTCAAGGTGATGTGATCCTCCTCTTCTTCTCCGGACATGGTGCGAAAGAGGGTGCGGAGACTTACTTCCTGTCATGCAATGCGGAGAGCAATGACCTCTTCTCTTCCGCGGTCGACTTCGATATCATCCGTAGCGCTTTGAAGAGAATGAAGGACAAGAAATGTAAGATCATCATCTTCATGGATGCGTGCCACTCAGGTTCGATGTATGGCATCAGAGGTGCCGCCGAGACCTTCTCCATGGCAGAGCCTGACATCATCGGATTCTACTCCAGCACCGAGGCGCAGAAGTCCAACGAGTCCGAGCAGTGGGAGAACGGTATCTTCACGAAGGCATTGCTCGAAGGTATAAAGGGTAAGGCAGTCGATGAGGAAGGAAACATCACGTTGGATGCTTTGGAGCTCTACATCCGCAACCAGGTAAGGCAAGCGACCAACGGAAGGCAAATGCCTATCTTCGAGAACAGACAGGGTAACTTCATCCTCTTCGAGAAGAAATAGTTTGGCATGTGTTTTGCACTAATTTTAGTATATTAGTATACATTAATAAGAAAGGAGTTTAATATGAAGAAAAGTTTTTTGATAGCGCTTTTGTCGATGCTGGTTAGCCTCGTCTGCGCACAAGATATCTACGTCTACTCCGTCATCGGAAAGGCGGAGAAGCAAGCGAACGGGAAGTGGGTGGCTCTACAGAAGAGAGATCCGCTCCAGCTGACGGATATGATCCGTGTGGATAACAACTCTGCGTTGTCTTTCATCGACCGTAAGGCGGAGAAGATCTATTCCATCTCCCAGAACAACGGTCAGAAGGTGAGCGAGCTGATCGCCAACTACAAGAGCAAGCAGAGCTATGCCTCCAACTTCGTCTCCCATGCCTCCAAATCACTTTTCAACGGAGGATCGGATAGAATCAGCCATGAGGCCGCCGGTTGTACCTACCGTGGAGATATTATCGAGAACGATATCGCAAAAGCTATTTTGGCTAAGCACAATGGTAGTCCATTGGGCTCCATGAACAATGCCAAGACCGATTACGCCATCTCATTCTCTATCCTCGACAGAAGAACTAAGGCCGAGTTGGAGGGCGTTGTAGCCTTGGATAGCCAGGCTGTCTTCAGAATCAAGAATAGCAGCGACACCCCGTTGTACGTGAACATCCTCGACATCAACAAGAACGGTGAGAAGTATGACTGCTTACCAATCGACGATGCCACGACGATGTCCCACCTGCTCATCCCTGGCAATTGTACGATCGATTTGACCACGTACCCTGTGGAGTTCTCCGAGCCAGTAGGAATCGACAATCTGATCCTCATCGCGACAGAGGTGCCATATGACCTCCGTCAGGTGATGAAGTACTTCGATAAGGCGGATGCTTCCAAGGTTCAGTCGTCCAATTATCCTGTAGGTGTTTATTGTAAAAAAATTGAAGTAAAACAATAAATTTATCGATTTGGAAAGTTTGGCACGCTTTTTGTACTATACTTAATGGCGTTGTGAAATGCTTTCCTTATAAATTTGTAGTTTAGTTCTAATTTGCGTTTTTTAAAAAGAAAAGCCATTCCATTCGGGTGGCTTTCTTTTTTTATCAGGGAATACAAACCTGTCTCCATAAGAAGATAAATGAAAAGAATATTTCTGGCTGGATGGACTTGTAGATTTTACTATTCCAACGAAGATCACATTGGTTCTAACGAAAAAAGGCCGACTCCTTTAGGAATCAGCCTTTTTTGTGTGGTACCACCAGGAATCGAACCGGGGACACAAGGATTTTCAGTCCTTTGCTCTACCAACTGAGCTATGGCACCAACTTTTTGTTTTTGCTCTGCAAAGGTAGGGACTTTTCTTGAAGTGGCAAATTTTTTCTGGTTATTTTTTAATATTATTTTTTACATATCTGATAATCAACTATATTTGTATATATATTGAGTAATTAATGGAGGATGACATGGGCTATAAGGAAGAAGAAATAGAGGTGGAGGGGATTGGAAAAGTTACTGTTTCCTATAGCATAAGGGCGAAATATATATCCATTAGGATAAAACCGAAGCAGATTATACTGGTTGTTCCCAGGCGGAACACCTTGAGGGATGCACTTTTTTTCTTGGATAAGAAAAGGGAGTGGATAAAAAATGCGCTGAAAAAGAATGAGGAACGGTTGTCTAAAAACCAGGTGGCAGAATTAGATGAGACAAGTGAGTACAAGACATTGACGTTTACGGTGCGTATTGTGCGGGTGGAGGGCGTCCATTTTCAGTCGTCATTGAAAGATGGGGTGCTCACCATTTCATGCCCGAGGAGCGTCGACATAAAGACGGACAATGTCCAGACACTCATCCGGAAGGTGATAGAACGAGCCATGATGGCGGAAGCGAAACGTGTTTTGCCGGAAAGGCTATCGTATATCGCACAAAGATGTGGTCTACGATATGTAAGCTGCCGCATCCGCAATGTGCGGTCCATATGGGGCAGTTGCACAAAAGAAAGCCACATCAGTCTGAATTTATACCTGATGCGGCTTCCACAACATTTGATAGATTATGTTCTAATTCACGAGTTATGCCATACTGTGGAGATGAACCACAGTGATCGTTTCTGGGCGCTTGTGGACTCCTTCACCGGAGGGATCTCGAAAGAACTCAGGAAAGAGCTCCGCAACTACCACCCAGGTATCTGAGAATCCGTTCGCCTACAGAAAGGGGTTGCCCCCATCAGACGAATCAACCATCATCAGAGGAATGACCTACTCCTGATGTCTCGAAGAACCAACATGCTTTAACTCGAAATAGAGGTCGCTTCTCTGACTAAGATGTCCATCCTTATAATTCCAATAATCGGCTATATCCATGAAATAATATCCATAGATATAATTACTCGTTGTTTTGGTGATATCGATGCAAGCGATATCCGATTGCCAACGTCCTCCATAGTTCAGCGCAACAACGCTATAAGCGTCGTCCAGCCAATACCACTCGAACTCATAGGTTCTCTGATACTCACCCTTATAATAAAATTCCTCGTAGCCATATTTGAAGCCATTCTCTTCATAGAAGAAAAATCTGCTGAAGTAATTCTCCTGCCCATAGTATTCCTTAAGAGGTAGAACACCTTCCCAACATACGCCAGTAAGAATCATTCTTTCCATCTCCTCCTCCTTCTGACAGGAAGAAAAACTGCTAACGAACATCACCGACAGCAAAAGAGCGATGATATTTTTACATAGAATTTTCATAAACAAGCACTTTTTAAGTATTTCAACAAATAACATTCCCGTAATAATTCATTACGACTCTATACAAAGTTAAAAAAAACAACCAGAAATGCAATCAATGAAAGACTTTTTTAGTACATGCATGCTCCGCCCACAGACTTCGGTGGGATCGATTCCTGCCCAAAAGAAGAATATTCAGGAGAAACAATTTGACAACCATGCGGGGAAATGATGCGACATGATTACCATAAGTAGTTGAAAAACAATGGAATGACAGAACAAAGACAAAGGCATAGAAAACCTTCGTCAACGTGTCGAGACCGATTTTCAATTAAAAAATGGAGAATCTATAGAACAACAATATGACCCGATGATTTCTACAACAACGTTTAATCAATGTGGTCTATTTTGTCGTTATAATCCAATTTAAACGATAATCCATCCCCTTCCGCCGTAATAGACACGGAATAGGTTCCATCTTCGTTCGAGCTAATCTTCGCATTCGCGCTTCTTAACTCACGGAGTTCGGATGCCCCCCACTCATTGATGACATTCAAGCTATTAGGTCCCATTGTCGCGACAGAATAGCTCTCCATGCTCAAATTGGAGAAGAGCACCTGCAGGTAATTGGCCCCACAATTTTCACCCACGTTGAGGTCATATTCCTTATTCAACTCAGACTCTTTCATCACAAGATTAACCGTCAACTCCTTATCTGTGGTGATAGCTCTGAAATTCAAACCAGATTCCATGGATAAATACGTATCCGTAGCATGATAATTAACGCCATTCACAACGATTAAGCGTTTCAGGGATTGATCCTCCGCAATTTCTTCGCCTCCCTTTTCACAAGAACAGAGGGCAACAACACACATGAAGAATGTTGCCCCTAAAGCGATAAAGTGTCTCATAATAATAGTTTAATTACAATAAATACCACATTCACAAATGGTTGAATGCACCACAAATATACAATCTTATTTCGAAATACAAGATAAGGATGCGAAAAATACAACAAGAAATACGCCACAGAAATTATTTTTTTATTTTTGTGCGGAATTATTTGAACCAAACTACTGAATGTATGAATAAACTTACTCTTATAATATTATTCATAGTGCTGCATACGCTACACGTAAACGCACAAACTTTCCCCAATTACATCGCACATGGAGGAGGTGCGGCTGGCGTGATAGAAAATTGCACCTATAGCAATAGCAAAGAAGCTATACTTCAATCCATCGAGCGTGGATATACATTTATAGAGATAGACATGGACACGACATCCGAAGGGATTCTTGTGGCATCCCATGATTGGAAAAGTTTTCACATAAACACAAGACGACCGGAATTAGGCGACAGCATGTTTTCCGTTGAATCCTTCAAATCCGAGCTCATTTGTGGGAAACACACCCCTATAACCATCGATGAGGTGGTGGAAATTCTACTGGAACACCCCTCAGTTTTTCTAATAACAGACAAAATATCGAACGTGGACATACTAGACCGCAGTTTGTCGGGGATCAGGGACAGAGTCTATGTGGAAGCGTTTTCCATGGAGGATTTCATTCGCTTAAGGGAAGTGGGATATCATCCGATGTATTCTCAACGTGCAGAGAATCTCGCATGGCTCATTGTCGAAAATCTTCTGGATGGCACAGCCAGAATTGATTTCATTGTGGATGATACAAACGATAATTTCAAGGAAATATCACGCCTAAGATGTCTGATGCCTTTTAAGGTAGCAATGTATACGAGCAATTCGAAGGATTTTGTCGACGAGCATCTAGGGAAAGACATCGATCTGATTTATACGGATTACTACAACCCGCAAACAGGAAGATTTAATTGGGATGAATAAATAAAAAGAGAGATCATGATTAAGCTGACACAAAGATTTTTTGCAATTATCGGGGTACTATTATCAACTGTCCCCTCTTTCGCTCAATCATGGGAGGGAGAAGGAACAGAATATTCTCCCTATCTCATAAAATCAGCCGCCGATTTACAACAGCTCGCACAAAAAGTCAACAGAGGGAATGAATGTGAAAATCTTCATTTCAAGCTAATCAATGACATTGATATGTCCTCCGTATGCAACGTCTCTCTGGGAGATTGGAATTCGATAGGGTCAATTGACACCTACTTTGAAGGTTCCTTCGATGGTGATGGCCATACGATAAGCAACCTTTACTCAAGATCCGGAGGGGTAAACTACAAAGGATTATTTGGGCACATCGGGCCCCAAGGGAGCATTTCCAACCTGAAAGTGGAAGGTGTCATGTACGCTTCCTTTTGGGCTGGTATGCTGGCAGGCGCAAACGGTGGGAAAATCTCCAATTGCGAAGTCATAGGCGGAGAAGTGGAGGCGTACAAATGTGCCGGAGGTATCGTGGGCGGTAATTTTGGTATCATCAAAAACTGTAAAAACAAGGCAACTATTCAAAGCACGCTTACAACAGGGGGCATTTGTGGCTATAATTATGGCGGATTATATGGTTGTGAAAACTCAGGGGAGATATACGGATACAATGGAGCAGGAGGTTTGACTGGCTACAACGGGGGTATCTCCTCCGGCAGCAATTGCCATAATGTTCCCATGGGAATCATCCAAAACTGTTCCAATACCGCCTTTGTTTCCGGAAGGAAAAAAGTCGGCGGAATTACAGGTAGAAACGATGGACTCGTCTTCAACAATTTCAACAACGGCGACCTGAACGCAAACGAACAGGCGGGAGGACTAGTCGGTTATAATGGTGGCTTTGACGGAGTCGATGGATATATTTATAATTGCTACAACACCGGAGAGGTGTCCGCTTCCATCTCGCAAGCAGGAGGCGTGGTTGGCGTGAATAATTCCATTGGAGACATCTTTAACGTATACAATTCGGGGAAGGTCCTTGTGCCAGAATCTGGCGGCTCCCTGGTAGGGACCAATGAGGGTAACTTGAACCATAGCTATGTGATCGGAGAAGCTTCTGATCTAATGGCGGAGAATACCGGATTCATCAAAGACTGCGGAATAGTCTCCTTGGATAGCTTACCACAACTCACTGCGGATTTAAACCAATGGGTAAATGACCAGCACAACACCCCGTTCTCCCATTGGGAATGCCTAAATGATAGCAGCTTGCCATCATTCTCAGATTCCCAGGCTTTTTTCCATAACGTATTGGTCTATAATTTCCATGGCGTAATAAAAGAGGACTTACTGGCCTTCGCTGAAGGAAACGAAGTGACACTGACACTCATACCCGATTCGGGATATATCCTATATAACGTAGTAGCTATGTATAAACAGGACACTATACCTGTAATGACGACAAACGATCAAATAAAGTTCCAAATGCCAGGAGGTGATGTTTCCATCTACTTCAATTGGATAGAAAGCACAACGATCAACCCCTTCTCCCAAGCGGAAAAATCTAACCTAAAGGTGTCAGGAGGCCGGGATTTACTATTTCTCTGGGTGGAAGAAGATTTAGACATTCAAATTTACACGATATACGGACAAATCGTGCGCCGATTCCACATGGAGAGTGGCGAACATAAATCCATCAAACTTCCAGCGGGAATGTATCTGGTAAATGGGAAGGAAGCCTTCATTTGGTGATTCAAACCTATTTTGATCACCTCCATATAACACGACTCCAACTATAGCGGACGTCAGAGAATTGACAATTTCAAGATACCGGTAGCACTCCTCTCATTGAGAGAAGTGTTGTGTTTTTATCGTAGTTCATTATGTTATCACCATAAATTTATTATTTTTGCCGTACAAACTTCAAGTTTGCTCTACTTTGAAAAACATAATATACAATTAAGAACATAACACATATACCAAAATGAAAAACATTCACACACTATTTTTGTCCAGTATGTTGGCGATCTTGGCGAATATCCCCTCTTCTATGGCGGATCCATCGCGAGGACTATGGGCATGTCAGACAGTTAAGAACGACAACGTGTTCGTCAGCTGGCGAATGAGAGGAACGGATGCGCCGAAATCCACCTCTTACAAACTATTTGCGGATGGACAGTTGGTGAATACCTTCACCGACCGCACAAACACTATGCTTTCCAAAAATTACGCGAATTCGACCTTCTCCGTGGAGGTCTATGATAAAAATGGCGAAATGATTGATTCGCAGGAGGGCGTGAAGTGTGACGGCAACTTCTTTCATCAGGTCAAACTGAGCCGTCCACAACCTTATCAGATGAACAATACTTCCATCACCTATACGCCTAACGATTGCTCCGCCTTCGATATGGACGGAGATGGTGAACAGGAGATTATCGTGAAGTGGGAGCCTTCGAATGCGGGAGAGACAGCCAAACAGACTGGACCACAGATCCTTGATTGCTACAAGCTGGATGGTCAGAGATTATGGCGGATCGACTTTGGTCCGAACGTGTTGGCGGGATGTCGCTTCACCTTCCTCTGCTACGACTTTGACGGCGACGGATATGGAGAGTTGATCGCCAAAACGGCACAGGGCAGCAAGGATGCCACTGGAAATTTCCTTTCCAAAGGTGTCGCGCAAGGGGCTAACCATAATGCCTCTTCCGTCAACTCCGCAGGTGTCATCACAGACGGTGGCAAGGAGTGGATCACTTGCTTCGATGGACGCACGGGTAAGGAGTTGGCCACAGTCGATTATTGGCCGTACTTTAATATTCAAAGGGATTGGGCTGACCCGAGAGAGGGTAAAACGGATGGTAACCAATACGGACACAGGGGAAACTGGATGAAAGCGTGCGTGGCCTTCCTCGATGTGAACGGTAATCCAAAGCCTTGCGCAGTGACCACGAGAGGCATCTATGGTTATTCGTACGCCGCCGCCTACACATGGGACGGAAACAACCTGCAGCAACTGTGGAAACATACTTCCGACCAACTGGACCAGGGCATCTATGGAGAAGGAGCACATAGCATCACTTGTGGGGATGTGGATGGCGACGGATTCGATGAGATCATCGTCGGAGCCGCCGCACTCGACCATGATGGCAAGTTGCTCTGGCGCACAGGCTATGGACATGGTGATGCGACGCACTTGGGTGAATTTGATCCGAACCACGATGGGATGGAGTATTTCATGATCACGGAGGGGGAAAATGCGCCATACGACGGAGTGCTTCTTGACGCGAGGACAGGTAAAGTGCTTCGGGGAAAGAACCAGACCGGTGGTGATACCGGAAGAGGCATCATCTTCGATTGTGACGATCAATATGACGGGGCGGAGGCTTTCGTCTGGAGCAACGCATACCTCTTCTCGGTGACGACCGGAAAAGATATCGCCGAGTGGCACACGGGTTCCACCAAGAGCAGTTCCATCAATTTCTGCATCTATTGGGACGGTGATTTGCTCCGTGAATACCACGACCGCTCCCATATCGACAAGTGGAACTCGAGGACCAAGACATGGGACCGCGTCATAGACGTCTGGCAATATGGCGGTGGAGCAAACAATAACAATAGCACCAAGTATAACCCTTGCCTGCAATGTGACCTATACGGTGATTGGCGTGAGGAGGCCGTCTACTGGGCGGAAAGTGGCAACGATTGTTACCTGAACATCTACACTACCACAACAGAAAGCCAATATAAGTTGCCGTGGTTGCGTGACGACCATGTCTACGATATGGCCATCGCATGGCAAAACTGTGGATATAACCAGCCGCCTCACCTCGGATATAGTCCGGTGGATTATTACAAGAACCTAGCCAATATGAAGGAGCCCGCTTCCCTCGTTAAGAAGGGTGAAGGAGAGGCCTCCCAAGAGGTTACCCGAGGAGATGAGATTGTCCCATTCTATTATACTTTCGACAACGCAAGTTCCGTCGAAGTGACTGGTTTACCGACAGGCATCAACTATAAGATGGAGGAGAATTCGGTATCCATCAGTGGCGTGGCGAATGACGAACCAGGCGAGTATGATTATATCATCATCGCAAAAGGCGAGGGTGGCGATGCGAAGAAGACCGGCAAATTCACCATTCATGAAGGAACAGGCGTTTCCATGTTGGAGGCGGAGGATGGATGTTTGTCCATCTGCCCGAATCCGATGACTGAATCAGCGGAGGTGACGATAAATCTTCCCGCCAAACAACAGGTTGACTGGGAAATCATCGATATGTCAGGCATACGCAGGCAAAGCGGTTCATTCTTCATGGAGAAGAATTCGACCCAGTTCTCCGTCGAGAGAAACACATTAGAGAATGGCACCTATCTTTTGATTGTCACGACAAAAGGGGGAAAGTATCAGAAAAGCTTGATGGTGAAGTACTGATACTATTGGATATGTAATAGAACAAATAGAAATAGAATCTTAACCAACGGCCCAGATAGACCCTTGAATTCGGGGGCTATTTTGGCCGTTTGTCTTAATTTACCTGTACAAACTATCTACTTCGAAGCCTATTTTGATACATCTCATAAACGAACGCATCTTCCACATTAATTCTATTTCACAGAAAAAAGGATAGTAATCTATTAAATCAAAAGTGAACCACTGTCCTTTCCTTATGGATTGAACTTTCCGAACTTTTGTTTTGCAATTGCGCACAGATCTTTATTGTTCATTTTGCTTTAGTTTATATCTTTGCAATGTCATAATGATAGTGATATAGTGTTTTTACTATCATTATGATAATTGTATAACTAAAATTATTCGCATTATGAAAAGACTAAAGAGATTGGGATTGCTTGTGTTGCTATCGTTAACCATGATCTGCCCAGTGTGGGCAAGTGAGGCAGATAGCATGTCATCAAAGGTTGAGTTCACCGTCGGTGCGGACCTAGTAAGTTCGTATTTGTGCCGCGGCGCTAAGGTGTCGGGGGCCAGTTTCCAGCCTACGTTTGGTGTTTCATACAAAGGATTGTCCCTGAGCGCATGGGCCTCCTCCGATTTTAAGACGGCAGTGAACGAGTTCGATTGGATATTGGGTTACGAGGTCGGTGGTTTCTCGATGGCACTGACGGACTATTTCGGTCCGTATGAGGATGGCGCCACACCTAAGTATTTCGCAGATAATTCGCACATGTTGGAGGGTACGGTCGGATTCGACTTCTCCGCAGTCTGCAAGAAGTTCGCTTTGAGCATCGCATGGAACACCTACTTCCTGAATGATAAGAATGCGGAAGGGGATGAACAGTTCTCCACCTACATCGAACTGGGATACCCTGTGAACTTGAGTGCCGTTTCACTGGAATTCGCGGCAGGCTTCACTCCTTGGGAGGGCGTCTATTCCTCTAATTTCAACATGGTGAACCTTTCCCTGAAGGCGACCAAGGAGTTGAAAATCACAGAGTATTACTCCCTGCCGGTATTCACACAATTGGTCTTGAATCCTAACACGGAAAACATTTATGGTGTCTTCGGTGTCAGCTTTTAAGGAGGATTGACCATTAAACCTATTAGTCATGGAATTAAAAACTTATTAGTCATGAAAAAGATTGAAGCAATTATCCGAAAAACAAAGTTTGAGGAGGTAAAAGACGCCTTGTTGGCGGCGGATATCGAATGGTTCTCGTACTATGATGTCCGTGGAGTCGGAAAGGCGCGACAAGGACGCATCTACAGAGGTGTCGTGTATGACACAAGTGTTATCGAGCGCACATTGGTCTCCATCATCGTTCGTGACAAGAACGTGGAGCGGACGGTCGAGGCGATCCAGAAAGCCGCCTATACGGGCGAGATCGGCGACGGTAGGATCTTCATCATCAATGTGGAGGACGCCATCAGGATCAGGACGGGCGACCGCGGCGACACTGCCCTTTACAATGCCGAACAAGAGAAATGACAACAGCGAGATAAGACTCAATTAATTCAAACGATAAACAATATACTAATTATGAACACGATATTAAAACATATAACATCAAGGGCCATGCGCATCGGAGCCATAGCATGTTCGCTCTGTGCGGGTCTGCCTGCCATGGCGCAAGACGGTGCTGTGGCGGAAGTGGCGGAGGAAGCCTCTTCTGTCAGCGCGGTCGACACGATTTGGGTGCTTTTGGCAGCCATGCTGGTATTCTTCATGCAACCAGGTTTCGCCTTGGTTGAAGCCGGATTGACCAGGGCGAAGAACACGGCCAACATCCTGATGAAGAACTTCTGCGACTTCGCCGCGGGTTCTGTCCTCTATTGGGTGGTAGGCTTCTCCATCATGTTCGGCGCCGGAACGTTCATGGGATGGGGCGGATTCGGTATCGGTGGTGTGGAAAACCCTTGCGGCAACTTGCCGAAGGAGTGTTACTTCATCTTCCAAACGGTCTTCTGCGCGACGGCGGCCACCATCGTTTCAGGTGCCATGGCTGAGCGTACCAAGTTCTCCATGTACATGCTCTACTCCGTCCTGATCTCCGCTTTCATCTACCCGATCCAAGCGCACTGGTCATGGGGCGGCGGTTGGTTGAGCGAGTTGGGATTCCATGATTTCGCGGGATCCGCCGTAGTCCACTCTTGTGGTGGTTTCATCGCTTTGGCCGGCGCCATCGTTTTGGGTCCACGTTTGGGCAAATATGGAAAGGACGGAAAGACCCACGCTATTCCAGGTCACAGCTTGACCTTGGCTGCCTTGGGTGTTTGGATCCTCTGGATGGGATGGTTCGGATTCAACCCTGGATCAACGGTAGCGGCTCAAGGTGCGGTAGACCCTGAGACTTACGGAGGAGGCATCCTCGATAACATGTCCGCCATGTCCCACATCTTCGTGACGACGAACATCGCGGCGGCCGTAGGAGGCATCGTAGCATTGATCTACACTTGGTTGGTATACGGAAAACCATCATTGTCAATGGTTTGCAACGGTATCTTGGCAGGCTTGGTCGGCATCACGGCAGGATGCGACTGCGTCTCCATCGGTTCCGCGGCAATTATCGGAGCCATCGCTTCCGTGGTAATGTGTTTCTCTGTCAACTTCCTTGACACGAAGCTCCACATCGACGACCCTGTCGGTGCAGTCTCTGTACACGGTATGGCAGGATTCACAGGCACGATCCTCACGGGTGTCTTCGCCTACGAGGAGTGCGGATACTCAGTATTGACTCAGCTGATTGGTGAGGCCACGGTAGCGGCTTGGTCATTCGGCGTAGGATTCCTGGTATTCTTCGCGATCAAGAAGATCCACGGTTTGAGGGTTCCTAAGAGAATCGAGGAAGAAGGTTTGGATGTGTACGAACACGGAGAGTCAGCATATAACTGATATACGGAAATCTACCGACTGTGTGGGCGTCCTCGGAATGATCCGAAGGACGCTCTTTTTTCTATGCGGCTGATAATCTCTTCCGTCATATCTGGCATCCTATGTCAGGAGAGCGCGGAAACTAATAAAGAATAGGGGAATGAGAAAAAAATTACGTTGTGTTCACAAAAGATTATTATTAATTTTGGACCGAATAAGAGGGAAACACCTATATGTCATTGGACAAACCAGTTTTTATGTATGAAAAATGAATGATTGCGGGGTATATTTAAAGTTATAGAATCATTAAGAAATCATTTCTGTTATTGCACAAGTAAATGAACAACAAGTCGTTTCCATATCATTTCAAAGTGCTTCCCCTGACTTTCTTCTTGGGGATGTGCCTGTTATGTGGATCTGCGAAAGGACAGGAGGACAAAAACCAGTTCGAGCAGATGAGAAGTGAACTATGGTCTGGTTCGTTGCCGCTTGTGAATTTAACTATGGATATTTCCGCTGTCAACAAAAATGAGTTTGTCAATGGTGAAATAGAGATAGTCGACCTCCAGAAAAGGACGGATTCATTGTCCGAATCGGTTAAGTATCCGTGTCAGATCAGGTATCGGGGCGGAACATCAGTCGGTTACGAGAAGAAGTCATTTTCCATCAAACTGGTGGATGATGTTGGCGAGAAACTGAATGCCAATGTATTGGGTATCAGGGAAGAGAATAGTTGGATTTTAGATGCGATGGCCATCGATAGGACGAGAATGAGGAACAGAATCTGTTTTGATGTGTGGAACGATATGAGCGGGACTCCATACGAGACCGATTATGGGAACAGGAATGGAACGGTGGGTGTGTTTGTGGAGGTGTTCATCAATGGAAACTACCATGGACTGTACTGCATGTCGGATAAGATCGACCGTAAATTGTTAGGCCTAAAAAAGATGAATACGAATGACACTACCATAAGTGGGTTGCTATACAAGGGGATTACCGTCCATACCAACCTTAAATCCTATAAGGACGAGGATGTGAATAGTTCCGTTTGGAATGGGTGGGAACTGCAGTATCCAAGTGATTCCCCTTCTTTCGACACATGGAAACCTTTGATGGATTTGATGGACTTAAATTCAATGGCTCCGTCGGATTCGGTTTTCCGCAATCATTATCAGGACTATTTTTATTGGGATAATCTTGTCGACTATATTGTCCTTATAATGGCGCTCAATGTGGATGATTGTCTCTACAAGAACACATTTTTGTCCGTTGTTAACATTAATAAAGCTCATAAGTTCCTGATTTCGCCATGGGATATGGATATGTCTCTAAGCGGTTCTTGGGATGGAAGCTATAATAATAAACTCTTTTCATTCGAATTGTTCAATAAAATTCCTCCATTCAATGGCCTCGTCCTGCAGAATATGGATGGATTTATGGATTGTGTGAAACAAAAGTTGATGAATCTCTATTCTTCATTGCTCCACCCAAAGAATATAGAGAAGCGGTTGGATGAGTATTCGAAAGCGTTTCTGACATCAGGAGCGTGGGAGCGGGAGTATGACAAGTGGAATGGAAACCCAGTACCTTTGAAACCGTCGATTACGGAGGAACTGGACTATGTGAAAGATGGGTATAGAAGGAATTGCGAATTCCTCCGCGGTACATTCCAATTGGAGCAGATGGGAGTGTTGAATGTTCCCGGAACGACAAGTACGGGTTGGGATAGCTTGGATGAAAACGGGTGGAAGAAATATGCTGACGGAGTCTATCTGACGGACGGACGTAAGATCAGAGATTCTTCGGACATAGAGGGGTTGCCTAGAGGTGTCTATATCGTCGGAGGCAGGATAGTGATGGTTCGATAGTCTTCCACAAAAGAAATAGAGGGTTCCTAAGAGAATCGAGGAAGAAGGTTTGGATGTGTACGAACACGGAGAGTCAGCATATAACTGATATATTTACCTATAGCATCACTGAAAAAAGAGGGAGAGCGGGAAACATCACGTTTCGCCGCTCTCCCCATTTTTATCCTTACGCGACTTCCCTACTCCGCCGACGGAGCCGAAAAAAGACGCTCCTGTTCCTTACGAAGCTTCCCTCTGTTCAACGATTTCAGCATTTTATCTATCTTCTTACAACTTTTAAGGTAATCCTTGTTCTTCTCGTAATAGCGCAAAGCGGCTTCCAATGCGTAATAATGCATCTCGAAAGTATATTCCTTCGATGTCAAGACATCCCGATTATAACGCGTACAGCCACATACATAGGCTCCCAATAAGATGAGGGACAAGTCAACTTCGCAACTGAAGAAGGAGCCGACGGTCTGGTTAGACACCCCCACCAATATCTCATCCGACGCCTGTACCCATGACATCACAAAACTAGTAGCCTGTTTTACATAGACCGCATCCTCAGGAAGCTTGGTGGTGAAAAAATACCGGGCAGTCTTAGCGACCATCTCGTTATCCACCCTGCACTCGTCCGCACTCGCATAAACTTTTCCTGTGGGAATCTCAAAATCAGGAGCGGCCGCCCATGACGAAAATATCGAACATGTAAGAAGAATCAAAAGAAGTCTAAATTTTCTCATACGCAAAATATTAAATTACAAACACATACACATCCTCATACTCATCACACCAAATACATGTGGTACTCTTTCCATAAAATTACAGATTATTTCGAAATAGGCAATCTTTTTGGAAACAATATTTTCCTAATATGTTTCCCAAATATAAAAGTCAAGGCATCTTTTATCTATAGTATATTTATCATATGTCGCTTATTTACAGTTAATTGCGAATATACTTGAATCGTCTCGTTCCGCTAAGTGGATTTAGGTTACATTCTGTACTTGATTTCTTTCACTTAATTAACGGTCTGAAATTGAATATTTCGTACGAAAGAGTTAACTTTGCGCCTAAAACGTCTTAAATAATAATTCAATGGCTGAAAATATTCAGGAGAATGAAGAAAAGAAAAATTTGAACTTCATTGAGGAAATCGTGGAAGAAGATTTAAAAGAGGGACGCAACGGAGGAAGGATTCAGACACGTTTTCCGCCAGAGCCTAATGGATACCTACATATTGGTCATGCGAAAGCGATTTGCATGGATTTCGGTATCGCAAAGAAATACAACGGAATCTGCAACCTGCGATTCGACGACACGAACCCCGTGAAGGAGGATGTCGAATACGTGGACTCCATCCAGGAAGACATCCAATGGCTTGGTTTCCAGTGGGCGAACGTCTACTACGCATCCGACTATTTTCAGCAGCTTTGGGATTTGGCAGTGCGCTTCATCAAAGAAGGTAAAGCCTACGTAGATGAGCAAACCGCTGAAGAGATCGCAAAGCAGAAGGGAACGCCGACCACCCCTGGTACGGAGAGCCCATACCGCAACCGTCCGATAGAGGAGAACCTGCGTCTCTTCATGGAGATGTCCGAAGGAAAAATCGAGGACGGCAAAATGGTTCTGCGCGCCAAGATCGACATGGCCAACCCGAACATGCACTTCCGCGACCCAATTATCTACCGTATCATCACGACACATCCTCACCACCGCACAGGCAACAAGTGGAAGGTATACCCAATGTATGACTTCGCCCATGGGCAGTCAGACTACTTCGAAGGTGTGACCCACTCCTTGTGTACGCTGGAGTTTGAGGTGCATCGTCCGTTGTACGATTGGTTCATCGATCAATTCGCCGATAGTGACTATAGACCGAAACAGCGCGAGTTCAACAGACTCAACATCACCTATACCGTGATGAGCAAGCGCAAGATGTTGCAACTTGTTCAGGAAGGCCTCGTTAGTGGTTGGGACGATCCGCGTATGCCGACCATCTGTGGTCTGCGTCGTCGTGGTTACACGCCATCCTCCATCCGCGAGTTCGTGAAGAGGATCGGTTATACGAAATATGACGGTGTCATCGATGTCTCCTTGTTGGAGGCCACGATACGCGAGGAGTTGAACGCGACGGCCATGCGTGCCAGTGCGGTCATCCATCCGATTAAGCTGATTCTCACCAACTACCCAGAAGGTAAGGTGGAGATGATGGAAGCTATCAACAACCCTGAGGATGAGTCGATGGGTACACATGAGGTACCATTCTCCCGCGAGTTATACATCGAGCAGGATGACTTCATGGAGGATGCTCCGAAGAAGTACTTCCGCCTGACTCCAGGAAATGAGGTTCGTCTAAAGAACGCCTATATCATCAAATGCACCGGCTGCAAGAAGGATGCGAACGGCAACGTGACAGAGGTCTACGCCGAGTACGACCCTGAAACGAGAAGCGGGTTGCCGGGTAGCGACCGCAAGGTGAAGGGAACCATCCACTTCGTCTCCGTGCAACACGCTGTTCCAGCCGAGGTTCGTCTGTACGACCGCCTCTTCAATGTGGAGAATCCTGGGGATGAAAAAGACAAGGATTTCAGGGAATTGTTGAACCCGAACTCACTCACCGTCGCCCATTCATTTGTGGAGCCATGGTTGAAGGATGTTCAGCCACTCCAACACTTCCAATTCCAAAGAATCGGCTACTTCAATGTGGATCCCGATTCTACGCCAGGTAAGCTAGTCTTCAACCGTACAGTGGCGTTGAAAGATAGTTGGGCAAAAATCGCGAAATAATAAATCACGGCACTGCCCGTTTTAACAATAGACAATAAAAAAACACTAATAGTAATAAAAATGAAGCGATTCAAGTTATTGAACAACATTGTCGGATGGATAGTATTCGCTATCGCAGCGGCAACGTACTTGATGACGATTGAGCCGACAGCCAGTTTCTGGGACTGTGGCGAGTTTATCTCAACAGCATATAAATTAGAGGTTGGACACCCGCCGGGAGCACCTTTCTTCATGCTGACAGCAAGGTTATTCACCCTTTTCGCTTCAGACCCTGCGCACGTAGCCATGATGGTAAACTCATTCTCGGCTTTGTGTAGCGCATTTTGTATTTTGTTCCTCTTCTGGACCATCACCCATTTGACACGCAAGTTAGTTATGGGTTCTGACGATTCCAAGGAGATGTCTCTCGATCAAATGATCACGATATTGGGAGCAGGAGCCGTGGGCGCACTTGCCTACACTTTCACCGACACATTCTGGTTCTCAGCCGTGGAGGGCGAGGTATATGCCTATTCATCCCTCTTCACAGCGGTGGTTTTCTGGGCCATCTTCAAGTGGGAGGAAGTGGCGGACCAACCGTACGCCAACCGGTGGTTGGTACTCATCGCTTACCTGATGGGACTCTCAATCGGTGTTCACCTATTGAACTTGCTGACCATCCCAGCCCTGGTTTTGGTCTACTACTTCAAGAAATACGATGCGACGATCAAGGGGTCATTCAAAGCCTTGGGCGTCTCCGTGGCAATCCTCGTTATGGTGCTTTATGGCATTATTCCAGGATTCGTTGAGGTAGCAGGTTGGTTCGAGTTGTTCTTCGTCAACACACTCGGATTCGGCTTCAACACAGGAACGATCATCTACGCCATCTTGTTGGTTGGTTGCTTGGTATGGGGAATATGGGAGACGATGGATAACGGTAACGTTCAATCCACCACCCCCAAAAATTCCAAGCAACAAAATAATAGCGGGGAAACCCGTAAGATTGCCGCGTTCGTGCTTTCAATCCTTCTGCTCGGAATCCCATTCTTGGGCGGACGTGTCAACACGTTCCTTGGCTTACTTTTGACAGGCGGAATCGCCGCATTCTTGTATTTGGGGAAGAAATACTACAACAACTCCATCCTCAATACAATCTTAGTGTGCTGCACGGTGATCCTTCTCGGATACGCCTCTTATGCCGCAATCATCATCCGTTCCGCCGCCAACACGCCAATGGATCAAAACTCGCCGGATGACGTATTCGCCCTGAAGAGTTATTTGAACCGTGAACAGTATGGTGACACACCTCTGCTCTATGGAGAAAGCTACGCTTCCGAATACGAGTACAAAAGCGATGGCACACCAAACTACACCGAGGGGGAGACTCTCTATGCGAAGAAAGTAAAGACGAGCCCGAACGAATCGGATGAGTACGAAGCATACGACACAAAGAAAAAATACAAGCATCAGCTCTGTATGTTATTCCCACGTATGTACAGCACTCAGTCCCACCATATCGCAGGGTACAAAGCATGGGGAAACATCAAAGGAAGAAAAGCAACCTATATTGGCAAAGATGGCCAAAAGAAGACGAAAATGGTTCCTACCTTCGGAGAGAACCTAAGCTTCTTCTTCAACTATCAAGTCAAATTCATGTACTTCCGATATTTCATGTGGAACTTCGTAGGTAGGCAAAACGATGTGCAATCAACCGATGGTGGAATCGTCAACGGAAACTGGATCAGCGGTATCAGTTTTATTGATTCCCTGTTCTTAGGAGACCAAACGAACTTGCCTGACGATCTGGCGAACAATAAGGGACGAAACACCTATTACTTCCTTCCTTTGTTGTTGGGTATCTTGGGTATTTACTATCAAATCAGCAAAAAGACCAAGAAAAACCCGAATCTGGGAATACAGAACTTCGTGGTTACCTTCACATTGTTCTTTATGACAGGTTTGGCCATCGTGTTATATCTGAACCAAACACCTTTGCAACCGAGGGAACGTGACTACGCTTACGCAGGTTCGTTCTATGCGTTCTGTATCTGGATCGGATTGGCAGTCCCTGCATTAGTGGATCTGTTCAAGAAATTCATTTCCCCAATGATCGGCGCACCTATCGCAACCGTAATCGGATTATTGGCGGGACCTGTGCTTCTCGCATCCCAGAACTGGGATGACCACGACCGCTCAGGCCGATACACATGCCGCGATTTCGGACAGAACTACTTGCTGACCATGGATCCTAACGGCGTCATCTTCACTAACGGAGATAACGATACCTTCCCATTGTGGTACAACCAAGAGGTGGAGGGAGTCGGCACCGATCAGCGTGTCGCAAACCTGAGTTACCTGCAAATGGGATGGTACGTAGACCAAATGAGACGTGACGCTTACCAATCCAAGGCTCTTCCGATATCATTTAAGCCTCAACATTACATGAACGGAAGAATGGACTATGCCTACGTTGTGGATATTGTCGATGGACGCCCTATCAGTCTTGAGACGGCCAACAACATCATGGTGGAAAATGATGCGAACCTCAAAAGAAGGATATTCGGAGACGCGAAAGAAAAGCTGTGGTTCTATCCAGCCAAGAACGTATATCTGGACATCAATCCTGACGAGGTGATTAAATCCGGGACAGTGGACGCCAAAGACAAAGACAAGATCGTTTCCAGAATGAACATCGGATTCGGAGGGAAAAGATTCTTGGGCAAGCAAGAGATATTCATTCTCGACCTTCTCGCATCCAACCACTGGGAACGTCCGATGTATTTTGCGACAACCGTCGGAAAAGAAAGCTTCACAGGCATAAACGATTACCTCCAATTGGAAGGTATGGCTTATCGTATCGTTCCTATCAAGAAAGATCCATTCTTGGCTAACGAGCGTGTGAATACAGACAAAATGTACGACAACATGCTGCATAAATTCAAATGGGGTGGTATTGCGGAAAATCCGAACATTTACTTGGAGGAGAACAACTTACGCATGGTACAAACGCATAGGTATATGTTCCTCCGTCTGGTAGACGCCTTGTTGTTGGAAGCTAAGCAAGCAAGAATGAAACGTGACTACTGCGAATTGCTTCGTTGGGCATTGATGAGCGGCGATAGCCGTTATATGTCGGCATTTAGGCAATATACATCCGCTTACTACGACAACAGTCGCCTCACGAATAAATCCAACTATTCTGATTCCACTCTGATTGCCCATGCCCGCACCACCGCGATAGAGATATTGGGAGAGAAGAGCGAGTCTATGAGCAACGGCGAATTGGGAGAAGCCATCTCAAATTATGCAAGGCAAATAGACACAATAGCGGCTAAGCAATTTGCGGACGAACGTGAGAAACGTGCCATCGAAGTACTAGACTTCGCCCAAAAAGTATTGCCTTCACCACAAGTTCCTTACGGCACATCATCATTTATGATGGCAAAGCAGTACACCGAACTGAAGCAGTACGAGAAAGCGAAACCGATACTTCAAGCGTTAAAAGAATCCTCACTCCAACACTTGGCATGGATCGAAGGATTGCCGAAGAGACATCAGACGAACTTCTCAGTGGTCGACTTGTTCAACGAGCAATTCTCCATCTTCCACGAAATCGCTCTCATCGAGGAATCAGAAAAGGATCCTGAGGCGGAGGCAGACGCCAAAATGGTTTCCCAATATTACGAGTTATACAAAACATTGAATAAGTAAAAAATGCTTATAGAACAATTGCCGACTGTGTACAGGAAAATTTTTCCTGGCACAGTTTGGCGACTGCCTCGAAAAGAAAAAACGGTTTTCCTAACCTTCGATGATGGTCCGATACCAGAAGTGACTACCTTCGTATTGGACTTCCTACGTGAGAAGGGAATAAAAGCCACTTTTTTCTGCGTGGGCGACAACGTGAGAAAGCATCCTGAGGTATTCCAAAGGATATTGGATGAAGGGCACCAGGTGGGGAACCACACGTTCAACCACTTACAGGGACTTTACACATCCTCAAAGGATTACATCAGGAATGTGGAAAAGGCAGACGAGCTCATAAAGAGTCCCCTTTTTAGGCCGCCTCATGGAATATTAAGATATATCCAATTTATGACACTCCGACGCAAATTCAAAATTGTATTCTGGGATGTCGTGACCCGCGATTACAACCGCAAATTGAACGGTGAGGAAGTTTTAGGAATCGTAAAGAAATACACGAGAGATGGCTCGATCATCGTATTCCACGACTCCCTGAAAGCGGAAAAAAATATTCGCTACGCATTACCCAAAGCCATCGACTTCCTTTCAGCGGAAGGTTATAAGTTCGAGGTGTTAAGTCAAGAAACTATTAAGAAAGAGATATGAATATACTATTGTTAGGTTCGGGCGGAAGGGAACACGCCCTGGCATGGAAAATTTCCCAAAGTCCAAAAGTGGAGAAACTGTACATTGCTCCAGGAAACGGAGGTACACTCAACGTTGGCGAAAACGTGAACATTTCCGCCAATGACTTCCCCGCACTGAAGCAATTCGTTGTGAGCCACAACGTCAACATGGTGGTGGTCGGACCTGAAGACCCATTGGTAAATGGTGTCTACGACTTCTTCGCCGACGACCCTGCGCTGAAGGCCATCCCTGTCATTGGACCATCCAAAGAGGGCGCCCAACTAGAAGGAAGCAAGGACTTCGCCAAAGGATTCATGATGCGCCACAACATCCCCACCGCACGATATAAGAGCTTCACATCCGACACATTAAACGAAGGGTGCAAATTCCTCGAACAATTGGAAGCTCCGTACGTACTGAAAGCAGACGGCTTGGCTGCGGGAAAGGGCGTTTTGATTATCCCTGACCTGGAAGAAGCGAAAAAAGAACTGCGCAATATGTTGGACGGAAAGTTCGGCGCTGCCAGCAACACCGTCGTCATCGAGGAGTTCCTATCTGGCATCGAGTGCTCCGTCTTCGTATTGACGGACGGAAACGACTATAAAATCCTCCCTGTCGCTAAGGACTACAAACGAATCGGAGAGGGTGACACTGGTCTGAACACGGGTGGAATGGGTGCTGTTTCCCCTGTCCCATTCGCAGACAAACAATTCATGGAAAAGGTGGAGAAACGTATCGTCATCCCAACTATAGAAGGTCTAAAGAAAGAAAAGATAACCTATAAAGGATTCATTTTCTTAGGCTTAATAAACGTGAAGAACGAGCCGATGGTCATCGAGTACAATGTACGAATGGGCGATCCAGAGACAGAAGCTGTTATGCTTCGTATCAAATCCGACCTTGTTGATCTTTTCGAAGGTGTGGCAACAGGCACATTGGCTTCCAAAACATTGGTAGAGGACGAGCGTGCAGCTGTCACCGTAATGCTTGTCTCTGGCGGTTACCCTGAAGCCTACGAGAAGGGAAAAATAATCACAGGGATCGAGAATGTGAAGGATAGCATTGTATTCCATGCCGGCACAAAGGTACAAGATGGGCAATTGATCACAAGTGGAGGACGCGTCATCTCCGTCAGTTCCTACGGGAAAGACAAGGAGGAGGCATTGTCCGTATCTTTCAAGAACGCTCAGAAGATCCAATTCGACAAGAAGTATTTCCGCTCCGACATCGGAAAGGATCTAAGGTGATTCCACAAGGTCACCACTTAACCAAACAGATAAAAAACAAGGGGTCTAAATGATTTTAGACCCCACCTTAAAACGATCTGAGATGCAATACCTACAGTACAAAGACAACATATTACCTAACGTATCAACCATCTTGATATCGCTTATCGTTGTGCTGGTACTGTGGCACGAAGTGTTTTTCCCAAGCATGGTGGTGAGTGAGGAGTCCATCGTACTAGGAGATTCTCCCCTCGCCTCCCTATGGAACCAATACCTTCCGTTTAATGGGTGGATCAGCCGACTCATCGCCTTGGCATGCCTCATTATCACCGCCTACTCGATGATATGGCTGAACGAGACCTTCTCGTTCATCAATGTGAGAACAATCCTACCCGCATTCATCTTCGCGGTCATCACATCACTGCTGATGCGACCTCATTGCTTCTCCACCTCATGGATCATCGTCTTCTGCGTCGTACTCTTCGTGAACACCACATTCCGTTTGGTGGAAGGCAGCTCCGACAAGTTCATCATCAGGGCATTCGATGCGGGCCTCATCCTTTCCATATCCGCCCTCTTTGCGATGCAATCCCTGATTTTGGCGATCCCATTCTTCATCCTGCTGTATAGGTGCAATTCACTGAATGTGAAGATTGTATTCGCCTTTTTGACAGGAGTTATCCTGCCATTTTTCTACTGCATCCTCGTGTCGGCCTACCGCAACCACCTCACTGAATGGACAGAATATTGGAGCACATGGATAAATCTGCATAGCGCCTTATCTTTGGCACATGATACCGAAGGCAAAACATATTTCGGCATCATTGGAGTTCTCCTTATCATCTCCCTGTTACACTTCATGCGCACACGTTCACATCAGAACATCCGAAGCAGGGAAGAAGTAGTGTTCCTCACAAGATGTTTCTTCACAACGCTGGTCATCATGTTCATGGACATGGGCAACGCACAATTGTTCCTGCCCACATGCCTTTTTTTCTGCGCATTCATCATAGGGCAATACTTCACGCTGGAGTGGTCAATACTCTCTAAAATATTACTAGCCATATTCCTCGTGAGTTCAATCCTATACTTCGTCCAACCCAACCTGATATAAACCATGATTGAATTTCTTGCCAACTATGGTTATTGGGGATTATTCATCGGTGCGTTTCTAGCAGGTTCCATCTTGCCGTTCAGTTCCGAAATCCTTTTGTCCGGACTATTGCTGGCAGGGGCTAACCCTACGCTATGCCTTATTTCTGCCACCGCAGGAAACACGTTAGGCGGCATGACATGCTATTGGCTGGGCAAACTAGGAAGAATGGATCTACTCGAAAAACGATTAGGCATTAAGGAGGAAAAGGTGAAGATATGGAGTGTAAGGCTTAGAAATAAGGGAGCCATACTGGGAATCCTAGGATTCCTTCCCTTCATCGGAGAAATAATTGAAGTAGCCTTAGGATACCTGAGAAGCAACGCATGGTTCGTTTGCCTATTCATCGCCATAGGGAAAGGAATCCGTTACTTCGCATGGATGATGGCACACATTTACTTCGCCGGATAAAATATTCTCCTATATTTTTTTTATTTTTGCATTCAAAATTCGTGAAAAATTCGTGAAAATGAAACATAAGTTATTTGCCTTCATATCGCTTGCCGTATTCAGCACATCACTAACTTTTATGGCATGCAAGGACGATGAGGATCAAAATGAGGAAAAGAATCTTGGTGACCCACGCATCAGAAGGATGGTGATCACCTCAGACCCAGACATCGTCATAGACGACGTGAATGCTATCATATTCAACTATGATTCATTGGACAAAGGGACAGACCTAACGCATATACGCACCTACATATACGGCTACATCTCCCAACCAACTTTCAAATACAAGAAGGACGGAGAATGGGTCAACTTTAAAAACGGCACATTGCTCGATTTGTCTGACAAACTGGAGATCCTCAGCACATCAGAAGACAAAAGCCAACAAAAGAAATACACCATCGACATACGCGTACACAATTATGACGTGGCGGCATTTACATGGCAGGAGTTCGCGACCGTGAATGTCTCAGAACCAATATCCTCCCAAAAGTCATTCACCTACAAACAAACTAACTATTGGTTCTGCTCCGATAACGAAGGAGGAAGCACGCTCTATACCTCCACCGACCTGACCACATGGGAGAAGAAAGTGCTCGACATCGACAATGCGGATTGGTCCGCATCAGCCATCCTGAACGACTCCATTTACGTGCAGAAAAACAACGGGGAAATCTATTCCGCTCATATCAACGACCTAAAGTTCTCAAAATTATCCGCTTCCACGGAAATCGAGAAGATTCTTTTCACAATAGGAGAAAAAATGTGGGCGATCGGTAACGATGGGAAGGGAAAATACTTGTATTCGAAGGGAGAAGGGGATTTCCAAAAGATCTCCGTCCTTTCCGACGCATTCTCCACTGAGAATCTCACCACCTTCACATCCCCTTCAGGCTACACCTCCCTCGGCTACATCTACGCAACCCAAAACGGACAAGGAACAATCTGGTCGATAGATGCGAAAGGGAAAACCTGCCTGCTCCAAAAAGCAGACGGCACCATCCCATTCCTCAAATACCCTAATGTATTCATATACTCGGGTATACTGGGCATCGTCGGCGGAGAAAAAGAAGACGGCACCTATTCCACACAATGCTTCTCTTCCAAAAGCGGAGGCATCACATGGGAACACGATTGGCACAAAGACCTAAGCTCAGGATTATCTAACTCGGGCACATTCATATTCTCCAAACACGGGGAAATCGTCTTTGTCGGAGGAAACACCCCAACCGGTATTTCCAACAAGGTTAGAAAGGCGGTCTTGAATAAATTGATTGCAGACGATTTGAACTATCAAAACTAATACAATGAGAAAAATCATCGGCGTCGGAGAAACTGTTTTCGACATTTTGTTTAAGGAAGACCAACCCGTAAGCGCTAAACCAGGCGGATCGGTCTACAACGCATTAATCTCCTTAGGAAGATTGGGACTGGAACCTATCTTCATCAGTGAAATCGGCAACGACAAGATTGGCATGATTATCAGAGATTTTCTCGATAAGAATAATGTCAAAACAGAATTCATATACTCTTTTGACAGAGGGAAAACCCCACTAGCGTTGGCTTTCCTCGATGAGAAACAGAACGCTGACTATCTTTTCTACAAGGATTATCCACACGACAGACTCGATTATATCATGCCAGACATTCAGGCGGATGATATCCTAATAATTGGTTCATACTTCGCCCTCAATCCGGTATTGCATGACAAACTAGTGGATTTGCTGGACGTGGCAAAAGCTAAAAAGGCCATCATCTATTACGACGTGAATTTCCGCAAGTCGCATATCAACGACGTACGTCACCTAATGCCTACCATCCTCGACAACTTCGAATATGCGGACATCATAAAAGGCTCCGACGAGGATTTCCTGAACATCTACGGGGAAACAGGCGCAGAACAAATCTACAACGACCATGTGGGCTTCTATTCCAAGAATTTCATCTATACGCTTGGAGAAAAGGGTGCACACGTCTTCGGCGAGAAGTTCAGCAAGACTTACTCCGGCAATAAAATCACGCCTGTCAGCACCGTCGGCGCAGGCGATAACTTCAATGCCGGCATCATCTACGGACTCATCAAGGAGAATGTAACACTGGAAGATCTGAAAAACGGACTGTCAAATTCACAATGGGATGCTATCATCCGCTATGCGATAGATTTCTCCTCCTACGTATGCACAACGTTAGAGAACTATATCACTCCGGATTACGCCCAACAATTCATCTCGAAAAAATAATCAATACAACTTATAAACTGTTACGATATGAGCAATGTTCAAAATCTGATCGCCGAAAAGCTTCTCGGCATCAAGGCTGTCAAGGTTCAGCCTTCTTCTCCATTCACATGGGCTTCCGGATGGAAATCCCCTATCTACTGCGACAACCGTAAGACATTGGCTTATCCTGAGATCCGCACCCTCATCAAGGAGGAACTGGCGAACATCGTACGTGAGAAATACAAGGATGTGGAAGTAATCGCCGGTGTTGCGACAGGTGCTATCGCCCAAGGTGTTCTTGTGGCTGAACTGCTCGGAAAACCTTTCATCTATGTCCGTTCTTCCCCTAAAGACCACGGAATGGGTAACATCATCGAAGGAGAACTCAAGGCGGGACAAAAGGTGGTCGTCATCGAAGACCTTATCTCCACAGGCGGTAGCAGCCTGAAGGCTGTCAACGCTCTCCGTGAGGCTGGTGCGCAGGTATTGGGCATGGTGGCTATCTTCACATACGGATTCCCGCTCGCCGCTAACCAATTCGCAGAGGCGAAGGTGGAACTGACTACCCTCTCCAACTACGAGGCGGTACTGCAACATCTTTTGGATACGAAATGTATCGGAGAAAGCGAGATGGCTACATTGAAAGAATGGCGTAAAAACCCAGATGTGTGGGGTAAATAATTTCATGATATGACAACAATAGAAAGTACCATCACCAAATCAACGTATAGCGACGAGAAGATATTCAGTGTCATCTCTGATCTCAGGAACCTGGAAAAACTAAAGGACAAACTTCCTCAGGACAAGGTTCAAAACATCACCTTCGACGCTGATAGCTGCGGATTCGACATTCCTCCATTGGGACAGGTCAGCCTAAGAATCATCGAGCGCGAGCCGAACAAGACCATCAAGTTCGGATCTGACCAAGCGCCAATCGATTTCAACCTGTGGGTACAACTCAAGGCTGTCGATGCGAACGATACCCGCATCAAAATTACACTGAAGGCGGAAATCAACATGATGATTAAGATGATGGTGGAGAAACCCATCAAGGAGATGTTGAATAAGATGGCTGAGATGTTGGCGTCGTTGCCTTACGGCGAGCTATAAGCCATTGGTCATCGATAACAACGGAGGGCACATCCACTCATGGATATGCCCTCCGTTTTTTCCCCCATGTATGATACGCTATGACCTATCACCCCTCTTCGGAGCTCGATCCGCTTTTCCCTCTGTATTCAGCCATCACCATCCCGACCACAATGGCCAACGCTCCGAGAAGCGCCACCCACGTGATATGCTCGTCCAATGCGATCACCGCAGTGATGATCGTGACAAGCGGAATCGAATAAATATAGTTGGAAGCCAACACTGTCCCTAAGTTCTTCAGCACGAGGTTCCATACCAAATAGCCAAATAATGACGAGAATATGGATAATAGCAGGAAATTCAGTATCACGACAGGCGTTTTGAAGTTCTCCCATGGAATGTCTGGTCGTTCGATCAGCAACAACGGGATGGCCGTTAGACAGCTGTAAAAGAATACCTTCCTCGTGATAAATAGGCTGGAATATTTTTCGTGCAGTTTCTTTACGCTGATGGAATAGATAACCCACGTGATCGCAGCCCCCAAAGCGAGTAGGTCTCCTTTGGGTGAGAGGTGCAGATAAAAATGGCCGTTCAGCACGACGAGTATCATCCCTAAAAACGTCAATAATGAACCAATCACCTGGCGTCTGTTCAATGGTTCTTTCTTGAACAATAGACTGACGACGATAAAGATCATCAACGGATTCGTGCATACGATGAGCGAAACGTTCGAGGAGGGGGAGTGCATAAGAGCAGTGTTCTCCAACCAGAAATAGAGCGTACCACCCATGATTCCCCCCAGAAACAGAAAAAACTCATCCTTCTTGTTCTTGGAGAACATGTTGTCATGCGATAATAGCAGTAGTAGCAAGTACGTGAAGATAAATCGGACGACAAAGATGAATATTGCGGAGAATCCATGGCAGAGCAACACTTTTGTGGACACAAAACTGGTACCCCAAAAAATCATCGTCACGATGGCCATCAAATGCCAAAAATTCCTTCCTTTGCTTCGCATTATTTGTGAAAACCTTACAGATATTAATTCGTCACAACAATATATTCCCCTGTATCACGGATATTCCTATACATTCTGAGTGGGACATTTGATGTCCCCCCAACAGCATTGCCTACGCTATACGACAAGTCAAACTTGGACCCACATAGTGGACACGTGGCAAAAGGCATGCTAATCGTTATCGGATTCATCCTCGACTTGTCGTTCGGACACGCCAAGTCACAACAACCCAATTTGCCTTCCAGATCGCGGAAAATGGCAACGCCACCATATCCTAACTTGAAATTGGATGGATAAAGTCCATCATTTTCGAATACGACTACATGATTCGGCGTTCGCAACTCATTATACTCACTCGTACGGGTCTTCACATAGACTTCACTGTTCGGGACAAGAGACTCGTCATCTTTGCACGAAAAAGAAATCAAAAAGGATATTACCAAAGAAAAGTATATGAAGTACCTCTTCACTGCTATATATGTTTTCTTGCAAAGATAATAAATATTTGACGAAGAGGCGAATTTTTTTCGTCCCGCCCCAATTATTCCCGAGACGAATCGTTTTTTCCTCTTCACGATGCCTAGTTCTCTTTTTGTTTCCATAAATTCGCGTATCAATCGTAAAAAACCGTATCGCTGATGTTAGACCTATATTTCGATAAGTGTGAGGATATCCACGCCAACTATGTCTGTTTCCCCCGCCAATTCTCCCTGTCCAATGATTGGGTGGAGGAGGATTTCAACGTCGCCCTGATCGGAGTGAAAAGCGAGATGAACGACACGAACCCCGGGAGCGCAACCGCACCGGACGCTATCCGCCAACAACTCTATGCCCTGCGAGGAGGATTCAGTAATATAAAAATCAGGGACTTAGGAAATCTAAAGAAAGGCAAGACATTAGCCGATACGTATGCGGCCCTTAGGAATGTCACGGAAGAGCTTTTATCGATGGGTGTGATTCCTGTCATCATGGGCGGTAGCCATGAACTCACCCTTCCGCTCTTCGAGGCGATGAGGGAGAAGCTGCCTCAGATAACGACCACATTGGTGGACCGTAAACTGGACTACCCGTTCAGCTCTTCCCAGATATTCGATGCGAACGCTTTCATGGACCGTATCATCGAAGACCCGCACAACGAGGAGCTACGGCTTTTGGGTTATCAAGGATATTATTGCCCGAAGCCTTTCCTGGGTGAATTGCAGAAGCATAAGTGCCAATTGGTGCGTGTCGGGGAGATGTTCAGGAACATCGCTTCCGCCGAACCATTGCTGCGGGATACGGACCTGCTCAGCATTGATATGTCCGTCGTCCGCCACGCTGATTCGCCTGGCTTCGCCTCCGCCATCCCTAATGGGTTGACGGGCGAGGAAATCTGCCAGCTATCCCACTACGCTGGACTGAGCGACAGGATCTCCCTTTTCGGCCTTTTCGAGACTAACCCCGCCTTTGACGATAGCGACCAGACCGCATCCCTTGCGGCACAAATCATCTGGCACTTCCTCGAAGGACTCGACAACCGTTACGGCGATTATCCTAAGAGAGAAATAAGTTCCTATGAGGAGCGTGTGGCGATTTTCCCTTCCGAGAACGAGAAGAATATCCACTTCTATCACAATAGGCTGAATAATAGATGGTGGATTAAGATACCAACAATAGCAGGCGAAAGAATCTACGCTTGTCTTCCGTCAGACTACCAAACGGCGTGTGACGGGGATATCCCAGATATCTGGATGCGGCATTATATGAACTGATTTATTCTTTTCTTTGGAGGCGTTGCCAAAACAGGTCGGGCTTGTCGTTGATAAGCAGAGCCTCCGGGAACTCCACCTCTTGGAGCAATCGGTAGATGTGGTCGTAGCGGGCCACGTCGAAGGATATATGCGCATCGCTTCCCATGATCACCATTAGTTCATATTTCTTGCAGAGGGTGAGCAGTTGCTTGTGGCATTCCCAAGCCTTTTCCTTGCCTCGGCTCGGGCTGAGGGAGCTGTTGTTGATCTCCAGCATCGCCCGCGTCTCCTTGGCGGTCTGCACCAACCGCTCATAATCGAGGTCGGCCGTACCATCGGCGGGATGGCTGATGATGTCGATCAGCGGGTTCTTCATCACCCCGATAACCGCATCCGTGTTCTCTTCGACTGTGCCTGGGCGGTAACAAGAGTGGTGGATACCCGCTATGCGGATCTTCAGTTTGCGGATGCTCTTCTCGCTAAGGTCCAACGAGCCGTAGGTGTCCAAGATGTTGATCTCGGCACCCACAAGGATCTTCACCCCATATATCTCTTCCGGAATAACGCTCAAGTTGTTGAAGTATGCCGCGTCGCACGCCCCTTTGATGGTGGGTCCGTGTTCCGCCATGCCTAGAATCTGCAACCCTTTCTCCGCCGCAGCCTTGGCCATCTCTTGTATGGTACTGTAAGCGTGCCCGCTCACAATCGTATGTGTATGTACGTCTAACGCTACCTTCATATTCTACCTCTGTTTATACAAATATAATTAAAATCCCTGAATGTATCAATCGTTATGCGGGTATTTGGAAAATTTTCGGTCGAAGCGGATCGAACCTCATAGAGACATGACAGAAGAAGATCAGACTTTCCGCTCGGGAAATAGTAAATTGTAAATAACTAAATAGTAAATGATTATGGATCTCCATTATGTCAAATAAATCCGTCGTGTCGTCTCTAGAAAAAATATTTGTTATTATTTTTCAGTTTCATACAAAAGCACTACCTTTGCCGAAATTTTAGAATGGATGCAGAAAATTTAAAAAACGGAGTGAACTTGAGAGGAATACATAAGGATATAGATTTCGGGGAGACAATGAAAGTTGTCGATTCATTCTGTTTTTTTAATATTGTTTTTTGATGTTGCGTTGAGACTTTCTTCAACGCATTTTTTTTGTTTACGAATGTTATGTTTAAAATTTGAATGATATGAGTCAGAAGTTAAAAAAGGTCATTTTGCTTGGCTCCGGAGCCCTGAAGATTGGGCAAGCGGGAGAGTTCGACTATTCCGGTTCGCAAGCACTGAAGGCAATGCGCGAGGAGGGTATCTCCACAGTTTTGATTAATCCGAACATCGCGACGATCCAGACATCGGAGGGTGTGGCCGACAAGGTCTATTTCTTGCCTATCACCCCTTATTTCGTCGAGGAGGTTATCAAGAAGGAGCAGCCGGACGGAATCCTCTTGGCTTTCGGTGGTCAGACCGCTTTGAACTGCGGTACTGAATTGTATACTTCTGGCACTTTGAAGAAATATGGCGTGCAGGTGTTGGGTACTTCTGTGGATGCGATCATGATCACGGAAGACCGTGACCTCTTCGTGAAGAAACTGAAGGAGATTGAGGCGAAGACTCCTGTTTCACAGGCTGTCGAGAATATGGAGGATGCCTTGACGGTGGCTCGCCGCATCGGTTATCCGGTGATGGTGCGCTCAGCCTATGCGTTGGGCGGTTTGGGCTCAGGTATCTGCGCCAACGAGAAGGAGTTCGTTGAGCTCTGCGACAGCGCCTTGGCTCACTCTAAGCAGATCCTCGTCGAGGAGTCTCTGAAGGGTTGGAAGGAGATCGAGTTCGAGGTGATCCGCGACAAGAACGACCACTGTTTCACGGTGGTTCCGATGGAGAACTTCGATCCGCTCGGCATCCACACGGGCGAGAGTATCGTGGTGGCGCCAATCATCTCCCTCACGCAGGAGCAGATCAGCATGTTGCAGGAAATCTCCCAAAAGGTGGTGCGTCACATCGGCATCGTCGGCGAGTGTAACATCCAATATGCGTTCAACGCCGAGACGAACGACTACCGTATTATCGAGATCAACGCTCGTTTGAGCCGTTCATCCGCTTTGGCTTCCAAGGCTTCCGGTTATCCGTTGGCTTTCGTGGCCGCTAAGTTGGCTTTGGGTTATTCCCTCGACCAGATCGGTGAGATGGGCACGCCTAACTCGGCTTACGTCGCTCCATCGGTTGATTATATCATCGTGAAGATCCCTCGTTGGGACTTGTCCAAGTTCGTGGGCGTTGACCGTGAGATCAACTCTTCCATGAAGTCGGTCGGTGAGATCATGTCCATCGGTAAGTCTTTCGAGGAGATCATGCAAAAGGGTCTTCGTATGATCGGTCAGGGTATGCACGGTTTCGTCGGCAACCATGACATCGAGTTCAACGACTTGGATACGGAATTGTCCCACCCTACCGACTTGCGTATCTTCGCCATCGCAGCCGCTTTGGAGAAGGGCTATTCCATCGAGAAAATCGTCGATTTGACGAAGATCGACAAATGGTTCATCGGTAAGTTGAAGAACATCGTGGACTACACGAAGGTGTTGGGTCAATACAAGAAGATCGAGGATATTCCGGCTAACGTGATGAAGGAAGCGAAACGCCTTGGCTTCTCCGACTTCCAGATCGCCCGTTTCTCCGAGAACCCTACGAACAACATGGAGAAGGAAATCCTTCGTGTGCGTGCCCTTCGTAAGAAACAGAATATCGTACCTGCCGTACGCCGCATCAATACGGTCGCTTCGGAGCATCCTGAGTTGACCAACTACTTGTACATGACTTACGGCGAGACTGAGCATAGCATCGATTATTCATACAGAAACGACAAGAACATCGTTGTCTTGGGTTCTGGTGCTTACCGCATCGGTTCTTCCGTAGAGTTCGACTGGTGTTCCGTGAATGCGGTGAAGACGGCCCGTCAATTGGGTTATAAGTCCATCATGATCAACTACAACCCTGAAACGGTTTCCACCGACTATGACATGTGTGACCGCCTCTATTTCGACGAGTTGAGCTTCGAGCGTGTGTTGGATGTCATCGACTTGGAGAACCCTAAGGGTGTGATTGTCTCTGTGGGTGGTCAGATTCCGAATAACTTGGCGATGAAGCTTTATCGTCAGAATGTGCCGGTATTGGGTACTTCCCCTGTTTCCATCGACCGTGCGGAGAACCGTCACAAATTCTCCGCTATGTTGGATCAATTGGGCATCGACCAGCCTCGTTGGGGCGAGTTGACCAGCTCGGAGGACATCGACAACTTCATCAAGGAGGTTGGTTTCCCTGTCCTGATCCGTCCGTCTTACGTCTTGTCCGGTGCGGCGATGAACGTATGCTACAACCGTGAGCAGATGGAGACGTTCCTGAAGATGGCCGCTAAGGTTTCCAAGGAGTATCCAGTCGTTGTATCTTCCTTCTTGCAAGGCGCTAAGGAGATCGAGTTCGACGCTGTGGCTAAGAATGGTGAGATCGTTGAATATGCGATTTCCGAGCACGTCGAGTTCGCCGGTGTCCACTCAGGTGACGCCACATTGGTATTCCCTGCACAGAAGATCTACTTGGAGACGGTTCGTCAGATCAAGAAGGTCAGCAAGAAGATCGCTAAGGAGTTGAACATCAGCGGTCCATTCAATATCCAATTCTTGGCGAAGGACAATGCGGTGAAGGTGATCGAGTGTAACTTGCGTTCTTCGAGAAGCTTCCCATTCGTATCCAAGGTGTTGAAGCGCAACTTCATCGAGACGGCTACCAAAATCATGTTGGACGCACCGTTCGAGAAGCCGGATTCTTCTACTTACGATATCGACTATGTGGGCGTGAAGGCTTCCCAATTCTCTTTCGCCCGTCTGCATAAGGCGGACCCTGTATTGGGCGTGGACATGTCCTCTACGGGTGAGGTTGGTTGCATCGGAAAGGACTTCGACAGCGCGATCATGACCGCCCTCCTTTCAGTAGGATACGTCGTTCCGAAGAAGGGCGTTTTGGTATCTTCCGGTGATATCCGCGGCAAGGTGGATTTGCTCGACGCTTGCAAGTTGCTCGCCGCTGGTGGATATAAGATCTACGCTACGGAGGGAACGCAGAAGTTCCTTGCCGACCATGGCGTTGAAGCCACAGTGGTTAGCTGGCCGGATGAGCAGAACCACAACATGAATATCATTTCGTTGTTACAGGAACATCAAGTGGATTTGGTTGTCAATATCCCTAAGAACCAGACCAGACGTGAGTTGACCAACGGTTACAAGATCCGTCGCTCCGCGATCGACCATAACATTCCGTTGATGACGAACGCCCGTTTGGCAAGTGCCTTCATCAAGGCATTCTGCAACATGAAGGAGACTGACATCGAGATCAAGACTTGGCAAGAATATTAATTCAGTTCTATTGTGTAATATAAGAGAAGGGAATCGATCCTGCAAAGGATGGGTTCCCTTCCTTGGTTTTTGCGCCATAGTTGGCCGTTGAAACCCATATCGTACAAATCATGCAGACATAATTCTTAACTCTTAATTCTTAATTTTTAACTCTTTTCGTATCTTTAGGCTAAACAAATAATACGTATCATGAAATACCGGAAAGCTAAACATTGGTTGCTCGCTATAGGGTCGCTCGTTTTGCCGGCCACCCTCTCCGCCGCGATGATTTCCTCCACCAACTTCGAGGATCTGCGCTCCGGAACCCCTATGTCCCGCACACTGTTCCAGGAGAACGGGTTCCGAACGGATTCGTGGGACAATGCCTTGGGGTCCCGTACCGTCATAGACTCCACCCAGGCAGCTTCCGGTCTGCAATCGATGCGAATCACCTATCCCGAGGGCGGTTATGGTCCTGAGGAGACGGGCTGTCAGGTGAAGCTGATGTTCGACAGCAGGGAGGAGGCGTACACATCCTATAACCTGCGTTTTTCCGAAAACTTCTCGTGGGGCACCACCAGCTATGGTGGCAAACTACCTGGGCTGTGTGGCGGCGCATGCTGCTCCGGAGGCGATCTGTGCGACGGAACGAACGGATTCTCCGCCCGTCTGATGTGGCGAGCTGGTGGCAAAGCCGTGCTCTATCTCTACCACATGGATAAGCCTGATAAGTACGGGGAGGACCATGACCTTCTCTACCCGGACGGCTCTTCTGTGCTCTTCGAACGTGGGAAATGGTACCACATAGCGGAGCGTGTCAAGATCAACACGGACGGAGATACCTATGACGGAGAGGTGGAGATTTGGGTGAATGGGAAGCAGGTTCTGCTGCTGAAAGGACTGCGTTTCACCTCCAACGGCGACAAAGTGGACAATCTCTATATTTCCACCTTCCACGGAGGTGATGATGAGACATGGTGCCCCACCGAGACCTGCTATACATGGCTGGACGATATCCGCATAGGAGCCACCTATGGGGATGTGGCCTATCAATCCTGCCGTAAGCCTGAATTGGGCATGGATAAGACGTTGTGCACAGGCTCCAAGTCATACAAGTTTGCACCCGATTGGCAGTCGGACGCCTTCCATTACCAATGGCTACGAGACGGGAAGCGCTTCTCCCAGGGCCCTTCCATCTCGGTATGGGAGGAAGGAACGTATGTGTTGGTTGCGGATAGCGGCTGGTGTAACGGTCGGGACACGGTCTCCCTGCTCTCCACCTTGCAGCCCGATTTGGGCGAGGACCGGCTACTCTGCGCCACCTCCTTCGCCACCCTGCAGGCTAGCATCACCGACGATGCTTCCCAGCTCAAATATGAGTGGAGAAAAGATGGTGCCTTGCTGGACAATGCGGAGCCATCCCTGCAGGTGAAGGATGCGGGCGGCTATCGCTTGACAGTCTCTTCCCCACATTGCGAATCCGCCTCCGACGAGGTGACGGTTACCTCCGGATTGCTGGATGTGAAGGATGTGGAGGGAGTCGCTGGCACCAATGTGACGCTGGAGGTGACAGGCAATGGCAACTATGTATGGTACAAAGACTCGACGTTGCGGGAGGTGATCGGGGAGGGCAATCTATGCCCATATACGATCCCTGCACAATCCTCCTACCTCTATGTGAAGGATGCCTCCGCCTATACGGGCTATGTGGGCAAGAAACGACTCACCACCAACGCATGGACCCGCACCGATTTCTCCGAATGGATGCTCTTCACGGTCTACAAGGAGCTGACCATCGATTCGCTCTCCATCTATCCATCCAAGAACCTGACCGCCGTGATTCGCATTTTGGATGATGCCACGGGCGAGGTCGTCTCGTCCCGCACCTTCGAAGGCCTCACACCGGGCGAGAACCGCCTGCCTATCGGTGTGACCTTGGCGCCAGGCAAGTACCGGATGGATGCGCAGGGAACCACCGCCCCATTGTACCACTCCCACACGGACGATGATATCGCCTTTCCGTACGAAATCGAGGGCCTAATCTCCTTGGATGGGGCAAATCTGGCTTGGATCAACAACAAACCTTGGTATCTCTATTTTTATCACTGGAAAGTGTCGTGCGGCAATGTCTGCGCCGCCACGCCCGTACTGCTGAGGAATACGGGAACAGTCTACTCCCCTTCCGTAAAAGACGATCAACTGACCATTTACCCCAAATATACGGATGGAGATCTATACATAGAGGGACTGAGCGGAAAATCAACGATCAGGATATTTGCCCCTAACGGCAGAAAGATGATCAGCCGGCGATTGAAGCAACCGAATGCCTATTTCTATTTAAATGATTGGAAAGCGGGAATCTATATGATTGTGATAGAAGACGAATCAGGGACTAGAAGTCGCCAGATAATGAAATTCTAATGAGGCGATTAATGGTCTGTATGAGTTGTTCCGGAAACAGATTCCCCATAAAAGAAATAATCTAGAAACATATTCTTTAATATAAGACTAAATTTCCTATCTTTGCATTCATAAATAATTTGAGTAATTTCACTCTCATAACTAACTGTGGTTAGTGTCGTTTTACCATGGGTAATATCTTGTTGTAAATCGATGAGAGACGACGATAGAGCGGTAATTGTTGGATGTGAGGCTGATGTCTAAAGGGAAGGTTTTACATATATCGAAATTTTATCCACCTTATAAAGGGGGAATTGAGGACGTATGTTATAGCATCGTCAGCTCCATGGCTGATTATGAACATTGCGTATTGTGCTTTAATACAGGGAAAAACAATGTTGAGGAACAATATGAGGGAGTTCATGTGTATCGTTTGGGCGTACAAATGCAGAAATACAGTCAGCCCATATCATTCTCCTATCCCAATATGTTGAAGAAGATATTGCGGGAGTTTCAGCCCGACATCATACACCTCCATACGCCTAACCCATATGCCTCCCTGCTTGTTTGCCACTATATTCCGGACAACGTGAAATTGATTGTGCACTGGCACTCCGACATCGTGAAGCAGCAGTTCACTTACACTGCGTTCAAGCCTTTCGAACAGAAGTTGCTGGAGCGTGCGGACTCCATTTTCGCCACAAGTCCGAATTATGCGGAACACTCCATCCCGCTAAAGCAATTCAAGGATAAAGTGATCATTGTACCTAACGGAATCAATGAGAAGAAGATTTCCGTCCGTGAAGGGGATGACGAGAAGATAGCGGAGATCAAGCGCAAGTACGATGGCAAGGACATTATATTCTTCATGGGTCGCCATGTGGCGTACAAAGGCATCGACCGATTGATCGCGGCTGAAAAGAAAATCACTTCAGATTGTGTGATCCTGATTGCGGGCGAAGGTCCGTTGTCGAACGAGCTGAAGATGAACGCAAACTCCGAAAGAATCCATTTCATCGGGAAAATCAGCGATGACGAGGTACGTCTATACATGCGTGCGGCCTCTGTATTCGCCTTCCCTTCCATCACGAAAAACGAAGCCTTTGGCATTGTACTGGCTGAAGCGATGTACTGCGGAACACCCCCTGTCCTGTTCTCCATCGAGGGATCGGGTGTGAATTGGTTGAACCAAAATGGCACCACCGGCATCGAGGTCGCCAATGGTGACGTTCAGGCCTTCGCCGAAGCAATCGATAAATTATTGCAGAATAAAGACCATATCCGTGACAAAATGGGCGAGCGGGCCCATGACCTTATCGCGGAGAAGTTCACGATGACACGCATCAAAGGGGTCATCATGAAGGAATATGATTTACTCATACAGTAATGCCCATGATAAGATTGGCACACTTCCTTTTGTTGCTGTCTTTCTCCTTGTGCATACACGCCCAATATGAGGTTGTAAAATTGTGGGATAAACATCCCACCCGTAAGGAGAAACGTCCGGAACTGAGAGTATTCGCTCCGGTCGATTCTTTGCGCAATGGCACTTGTGTCCTAATCTGCCCTGGGGGTAGCTATCATCATTTGGGCCTACGCAACGAAGGCTCGGAAGTGGCGGAATACCTGCGGCAATGGGGGATTACCGCCGTGGTATTGCGTTACCGCGTCTCAATGCATGGCAACCATCATCCCGCCATGATCGAGGATTTCCAGCGCGGCGTGCAGATCCTACGCGAGAATGCGGAGAGATTCGGCATCGACCCGCACAAACTGGGTTGTATGGGCTTTTCCGCCGGAGGTCATCTGGTCACGATGGGTGGCGCTTACGCTTCCCACGATTTCTTGGCCGACCGCGGAATACACACCTCCGTCAACCTGCGTCCCGACTTCGTCTGCCCCATCTACCCTGTCGTATCCATGCAGGATAGCATCGCCCATGTGAAGTCTAGGAGGAACCTCCTCGGCGAGGGTTTCACGAAAGCCATGGCAGACAGTTTTTCGATGGAAAGGCACATTCCTGAAAATATGCCACCCGTTTTCCTGCTCGCTTGCAAGGATGATGATGTGGTCGACTATAGAAATACCGTTGTGTTGCGCGATGCGCTAGCACAAAAAAACATACCCTGCGAGTTCCACCTGTTCGAACAGGGCGGACACGGGTTCGGCATGATACGGACAAGATCCACGGAGACCAGCCAGTGGGGATTGTTGCTTAAGACATGGCTTATTCAAAATGGCTTTTTGCCTAACAAGTGAATAGGAGAAGAAAGGAGGACGTGTATATGAATTTAGTTCCAGAAATTGAATTCCAGCCTAGGAACGTGATCAAAGCGTTCCAAGAGGAGAAGTTGAGGGAGGATTTGGCCTATCTATCCTCCAAATCTCTGTTTTACAAAGATTTATTCGCAAAAAACCATATCGATGTGGCAAAGGTCAAGACCTTGGAGGACTTGCGTCTGATTCCTTTCACGACCAAGGAGGACCTGCAGACGAGGAACAAGGATTTCTTCTGCGTCGAGCCTTCCGAGATCAGGGATTACATCACCACTTCCGGCACATTGAGCGACCCTACCACCTTCGCCATGACGGAGAAGGACCTCGTGCGCCTCGCCTACAATGAAGCGATCTCCTTCACAGGCACAGGCGGACACCCAGGTGAGATATACCAGCTGATGACGACGATCGATAAACGCTTTATGGCTGGATACGCCTACTGCTTGGGCATACGCATGATGGGCGCCGGCCTAGTGCGCGTCGGCAATGGCATACCGGAACTGCAATGGGACACTATCAAGCGAATCCAACCAGATGCGATTATCTGCGTCCCTTCCTTCATCCTACGCATCATCAAATTCGCCGAGGAACACGGCATCGACTATAAGAACTGTAGCGTAAAAAAGGCCGTTTGCATCGGGGAAAATCTCAGGAACGACGACTTCTCACTGAATCTGTTGGGAACGAAAATCAAGGAGAAATGGGACATCGAATTGTATTCCACCTATGCCTCCACCGAGATGAGCACCTCCTTCTGCGAATGCTCGGCAGGAAAGGGCGGACATCATCACCCGGAACTGATTATATGCGAATTGATCGATGAAAACGGCAATCCTGTGAACGAAGGGGAGCCTGGAGAGTTGGTCGTCACGACGTTAGGCGTGGAGGGTATGCCGCTACTCCGTTTCCGGACAGGCGATGTGGCGAGGTTCCATTACGAACCTTGTTCCTGTGGGCGCACCACCATGCGTATCAGTCCGATCATCGGCAGGAAAAAGCAGATGATCAAGTTCAAGGGCACAACCCTCTATCCAGCCTCCGTGTTCGACGTGTTGGATAATGCGGATTACGTGGAGAATTACTTGGTCGAGGTATCGTCCAACGAGATAGGAATGGACCATCTCACCGTATACATCGGCGTGAAGAACCCGAACGAGAACATGATCAAGGAACTGAAAGACCATTTCAGGGCCAAGCTGCGTGTGGCGCCTGACGTGATGTTCAAACCTATCGAGGAGATCCATAAGATCCAATTCCCCGAAATGAATAGAAAACCCGTTAAATTCATCGATAAAAGATAATTGCCATGATCGGAGAGTTTAATTTTGAACCAGTTCGCCCCTACAACGACTCGGAGGTTCCCGCCGCAATGAAGGCGATCACCGAAGATCCGTTCTTCCCGATGGTGGTGAAGTATTGTTTGCCCGATGCGGACATTGATGAAGTGAATCGCACGTTATTACAGATCAAGACGGTCGACGAGTTCCAAACCCGCGTCATGTACCCCGCCATCCAAGCAGTCATCACAAAGACCACAGATGGCATTTCCTTCGATGGATTCGATAAAATTGACGATGTGAAGCGTCATATCTTCATCGCCAATCACCGCGACATCGCACTGGATTCCGCAATCCTAGACCTGCTGTTGTACGAGCATAAGATCAAGACCTGCCAAATCACTTTCGGCAGTAATCTGATGAAAGGGAACCTGGTCATCAACATCGGTAAGCTGAACAAGATGTTCCGCATTATCCGCGGGGGAAACATCAAGGACTTTTACAGAAACTCATTGGAGGTTTCCGCCTATATGCGCCATGTGGTGACCGAATTGGACGAGTCGGTATGGATCGCACAACGCAATGGCCGGACCAAGGATGGCAACGACAAGACGGAAATGGGGGTTCTGAAGATGTTCTCCCTCAGTAGCGATAAGAGCTTCGTGGACAACCTCGACGAACTGAGCATCACGCCCGTCGCCGTCTCCTACGAATACGAGCCTTGCGATTTCCTCAAAACGGCGGAATTATACATCTCCAAGCTTCAAAAGTACGTGAAGGGAGAGAATGAGGACCTGAACAGCATCCTTACGGGTATACAGCAGAAAAAAGGGAAAGTACACCTCTCCATGACAGAACCTATCTCAAGGAAAGAACTTGAAATATGCGATGAAAAGGAGAAAAATGAGAAGATGGTCGCCTTGGCTTCATTGATTGACCAACGGATTTATAAAAGTTACAAACTGTTCAAGACAAATTACATCGCATACGATATCCTCCATGGTGGGAACGCATTCGCCGACCATTATTCGGCAGACGAAAAGAAAGATTTCATCGCCTATATGAACGATGGATTGGCCCATATCGGCATTGAGGCAGAACCGTCGGAACTAGAACAGATCTTCCTTCGGATCTATGCCAATCCGGTTGTGAACTGCAGTATTCATTAGAATAAAACGAAGGCGGTTCCATAAGAACTCACCTTAACAAGGCATTAACTGTTTTTCACAACTCCATCTACCATTGTCCATACAAAATCACCCAAAATTTATAACTTTGCGAAAAGAAAGATTAGTCATAAATATCATAAAAGATGAGGAAATTATTAATGGCCCAAGACTTGGGCGACTTGAACAAAGCGGTAAAAGAGGCTTTGGAAGTCAAAAAAAACAGATACGCCTATAAACATTTGGGCGAGAACAAGACGCTTTTGTGCGTCTTCTTCAACAATAGTCTACGCACACGCCTCAGCACCCAAAAGGCGGGCATGAACCTAGGCATGAACACGATGGTGCTTGACGTGAACCAGGGCGCATGGAAATTGGAGACGGAAAGAGGTGTCGTCATGGACGGCGACAAGTCAGAGCACCTGCTCGAGGCCATTCCTGTCATGGCATCATTCTGCGATGTGATTGGTGTGCGCTCTTTCGCCCGCTTCGAGAACAAAGAGTTCGATTACCAAGAAACGATCCTGAATCAGTTCATCCAATATTCGGGTAAACCAGTGTTCAGCATGGAGTCTGCTACCGCACACCCACTGCAGGCTTTCGCAGACCTCATCACCATCGAAGAGTACAAGAAAAAAAAACGTCCGAAAGTTGTTTTGACATGGGCTCCTCATCCACGCGCGCTCCCGCAGGCGGTACCTAACTCATTCGCCGATTTCATGAACGAGGCGAACGTGGACTTCGTCATCACACACCCAAAGGGCTACGAACTGAGCGAAAAGTTCGTCAGGAACGCCAAGATCGAATATGATCAGGACAAAGCATTGGCAGGCGCCGACTTTGTCTATGCGAAAAACTGGTCAGCCTACCAAGACCCTAATTACGGACAAATCCTGAGCAAGGATATGTCATGGACCATCAGCACGGAAAAGATGGCCCTCACTAACAACGCCTACTTCATGCATTGCTTACCTGTGCGTCGCAACATGATTGTGACGGACGACGTGATCGAGAGCCCTCAGTCATTGGTTATCCCAGAGGCCGCCAACCGAGAGATTTCCGCCGAGACTGTAATCAAACGTATCTTGGAAGCATTATAATAACAACAAATAAACAAAATCATTTTATGGAAAATTACAGCCACTTCGGAAGCGAAGATTTGAATCAGGTGGAGGTGCAATCCGCACAACGTACACTGTTAAGGAACGTCTACTGGTGGATGGCTCTCGCCCTCGTCGTGACGGGCTTGACCTCCTTTTATGTGGCCTCTTCAGAACGCATGATCCAAGCCATTTACGGATCCTCAATGGTATTCTACGGCTTGATTATCGCCGAATTTATCTTGGTAGTGGTCATCTCCAGTATGATCAACAAACTGTCATTTGCCGCCGCAGGAATCATGTTCATCGTCTACTCCATCATCAATGGACTGACCTTGAGCGTCATACTACTCGCCTATACCGCCGAGTCGGTGGCAACCGCATTCTTCATTACTGCGGGGACCTTCACCGCCATGGCATTGTTGGGACATTTCACCAAAAAGGATCTAACGTCCATCGGACAAATCCTAACAATGGCCCTTATCGGATTGATCATCGCAACTATCGTGAATCTGTTCATCGGAAGCTCCAAATTCCAATACATCCTCTCTTACGTGGGAGTACTCGTATTTGTGGGACTAACTGCCTATGACGCACAGAAAATTAAAAACATGATCGCAGTTTACGGAAATGAAGTGAATGAAAATAGCCAGAAGATCGCACTGCTTGGCGCATTAGATCTTTATTTGGACTTCATCAACCTCTTAATTTACATCCTGCGAATTATGGGTAAAAGAAGAAGCTAATACATTTATCATCCTATTTATGACGAGAGGGTATATCGGTTTTGATATACCCTCTTTTCGTATAAAACAACAAAAGCCTCAACTTTCACAAATTGGGGCTTTTGTCATATTAGAAAATTATATATTACATTAAGAATCAATCGATAATCTATATCGTCCTTTCTTTCAAGACACTACAACGACATCCGCTTCAATTCTTAATTTTTCATTCCACCTTTTCAGGTCTTACCTCCTACTTAACAACCATAGGATAGGACTTACCCTCGGCACTCTTGAGGATATAGAAACCTGGCTCCAATTCATTGCTATATGCGTCCCGGATGGTAATGGTCTTAACCATCTTACCAGATGCGTCGTATGCGAAGTAGAACCCGTCAGGGAGACTATCCCCGGAAGAAGCGTGGTCGACCACATGAGATTCCTCGGATCCGACCAACTTGAAATCCATATAATCCAAGTCTACCCAATCTCCCGTGATTTCGAGCTTCAGGACATGGACACCTTTGGAGAGTTTGTTGAGTTTCGTCTCCACGGTGGTGAAGGTACTCCAATCGCCAGTATTAGGCACATTCACAAATCCACCCGGCGTGCCGTCGTCACCAGGGATGATGAATGTATTGTCCATATAGAGGGTGAAAGCGGCTCCGTTGCTACCGGAAGCTACACTTGACTCCACAATGTAATCACCATCCTTCTCCACTTCGACGGTGTATTCGATCCACTCTCCGGTTTGGGTATATCCGATAGCCGTATTGTTCATGTCCACACCCTCGTTACGATCCCCTTTGTTACGGTTCTCCTCATCCATGTCGTGGTATGCGTTGCCTTCACCGCCATAATCGAATTCCTCGGCTTCGATTCTCCCAGGGATTTTGGCAGGCGTGCCGTTGAAAGGTGTCTGAGGTTTCATGATGCTTATTTTAACTTTCGAGGTGGTGTATTCCTTGTTCTGGTTGTCGTATCCGACAGCCCAAATGGTATGGTCGCCTTGCGCAACCTCTTCCCACACGTAAGTCATTTGGTCGCTGGCTATCTTCTCGCCATCGGCATAGATATCCACCCTGTTGATGGCTTCATTCTCCTTGTTCACGGAAATTTCAACCCTTCCTGGCTCCGACTCCACCGTGACAGCGGCTGAGATGGAGAGGTCGACCTGTTGGACAGGATTGTCGCCCAAAAGCTCCAACATCTTCTCAGCGTACCGTTTGCCTAACAGTTTGTAGCCATTGACGGAGAAATGATACTCATCGTTGGCCGCCTCGCAACCCTGTGCGGAGATGACATGTGCGGTCGATATAACATTCGGCACGTTCCTTATGACGTTGTTATGGCCGCTACAAGGACCCGTATAACGTACTTCACCCACCAACAAAGGCACCTCGGAAGCCTTCAGTCCAAGGTCGCTTAACATGTTCTCATAAACACCTTTCAGTCGGTTCGGCCAATTGGACTGTCCTGAGTTGGTCTCTCCCTGATGAACGAGGATGCCTTTGATGACACCCACTTCCTTCGCTATTTTTCCCATCTCAATGATTCGTCCATAAGGGTTGCTTCCATACTCTTTGGCGTAATTCTGTAACCAGTTCGCCGCGGAGCTAAGATACGATTGGTAGTTGTCTTTTTCGAATAGTTGAATGTCAGCGCCACCGACACCCACTACGATTACACCCACTCTGATCGCCGGGTCCAGATTCTCGACCATGGTACGTCCGAAATAATCAATGGGACCGAATCCCATACTTTGTCCGTTCATTTGTGATCCGTGGAAACAGCGGGCCAAAGGCGGAATGGCGGTGTACCATTGCCCTTTCTTACGGTCACCTCGACCGCAATCATTCGCGGAATACAACAATTGGAATCTTTCATCCACATTCTTTTGTTCTGATTCCGGTACTGGTGCATTTCCTTCCATATTCGATTGTCCCCAACAAATATAGATGTGGAAATTAGGGTCTGGATCCGCCTTTGTTGTCGTCGCCAACCCTAAGAGGCATAGCGACAGTAAAAATGTATATATGTTCTTCATGGCGTAAAAAATTATGTTGTTAATGTCACAAATATACGAATAAGCATTGATTATGGATTGAAAATTTGTATTATTCGTATGTGATAATAGCGCAAAAACAATGGATTTTCAGGTCAGAATACAATATAAATCTGTCAATTGGCAAAAAACGTCTATACGTTACGCAACGTCTCCATCAACTTTTCCGCACTTGCCTCCCATGTGAATTTTCCGATGAAATCGGATATTTTCTCAGGATGGAGCGCTTCGGGCAACGTGTCGAACATCGCCGCCAAAGCATCGGAGTCGTCCACCTTCACGTAATGCGCCAAGTCGCCATAGACCTCACGGAAGACGGGTATGTCGGAGAGCACAACATTACGGCAACCGCAAGCGACCGCCTCCATGGGCGGCATGCCAAACCCTTCGTACAAGGATGGGTAGACAAACAAAGAGGCGTGGGCATAATAGCTACGCAACTCCTCGTCAGAGATCCGTCCCAGGAACTTGATGTTATCGTTCCACGGGACTTCCAACTTCCCGAAGACAGGGTAGCGTTCCCCCACCACATACAAGGGCAACCGTTGGGCGGATTTGCCATAGGCTTCAAAGACCAGGGAGAGGTTCTTCCTCGGATCCAAGGAGGAGACCGTCAATATGAAATTATCGGTGGAATGGTCATTTTCGGAGGTATTTCCACATACTCCTTCCCCTTGGAGGAAACAACCTGACGGTGCGTTGTAGATGACGCTTACCTTGTCGGGAGACACCTTCAGCAGCCGGACAATCTCCCCTTTCGAGAACTCGCTGACCGTGATGAGTCGTCTAGCATAGGAAGCCAACAGGGGTGTCATCAGGCGGTAGAAGAGTCTATAGGGCAAGGAGAACCACTTAGGATTCACCAGATAGGACATGTCGTGGATGGTCGCTACCTGCCGTGTCATGAAAACGGGCCCCAACCCCTTCAGGCTCAACAGCAATGAATCCTTCTTCTTCCGCATATGCCAAGGAAGCGTCACCTGTTCCCAGAGGTGCGATTTGAACGGGCCCACCTGCTCGATGTTCAGCGACGAAAGGTCATACATATCCTCCCGCAGCGGACCATTCGGGGCAAGCACCACACACGGATAGCCACGCTTCGCCAAGCCTACGCTCAGCTCATAGGCGAATCGGTTGGTCCCCGTCATGGGTTGGGTGAGGAAACGTCCGTTGATGTAAAGGGTTTTAGCTGGCATAGGATTTCTTGTACAACTGTAGCCTGAAACGATATTTCTCTTTCTTCTCCCTCTTCCCCAACAAGGAACAGAGAAGCACGCCGACCGACAAAGCCGTTTTGTTTATCAGATTGGAGACATAATGGTAGAATGCGGGATGATGCTTGCGGAAATAGGCGTTTCTTCCGTTGAAAGCGTGCATTTCCCTCTCCTCGGAAAAACGGAAACTCCTTCCGTCCAAATGGATGGCCTTGGCCTGTGGCACCGAATGGACCTCATACCCGTCCTGCTTCATCCGTTGTTGCAGATCGGTCTCCTCGTAATAGAGGAAAAAATCAGGGCTGAACCCCTCCTCTTTTTCGAAAATCTCCCTTTTCACCATCAAATCCGCCCCACAGATATAGGCGACACGCATCGGGTTTTCCGTCGGATTGAAATCCGCGTCCGCAGGATAAAGTAACCTGGAGATTACCCGTCCGCAGATGAAATCCACCTCCTGTGTGATGGACGGCATGAAGAAGCTATAGGAGTGGGATGGGCATCGGTCCTCCGTAAAGAGGTTACCGCCGCAGGCCGCCACGTCAGGATGGGTGTCCAGATAGTCCGATAAGATTTTCACCACATTGTTCAACAGGATGATGTCGGGGTTCATGAAGAAGAGGTTCCTTCCTTTCGCATACTGCACGCCTTTGTTATTCGCCATGCCAAAACCGACGTTTTCATCGAGCAAAATAAGCCTTATCTCCTTCTCCTCGCAAAAGGATTTGAGCGCAGATATATCCTCGGTGGAGGAGCTATCCACCACAATGACCTCATACGTTCCCTCATCGACACAAGCATAGAGGGAAGAGATGGCCTGGATGGTCAGCTGCGAAGTGTTATAGTTTACGATAATGACAGAAACATCCATACCTTACAACTTAATGATCGACACCACCTTCTCCTTGCAGACCAGCAGATTGTTCTTCGTGACGTAGAACGGGATAAGCAGCAATAATATCATCTTAACGTATATGGCAGTGTTCGAGAAGAGCATGTCCGCCACATATTGGGTGAAGACAATCTGGGAAAAGACCGCATAGACCAATATATTGAAATTGCTTCCACACTGCGCCTTCTTGAATGTCCATCCGTAGATACCTCCCAGGATGATGGCGAAGATGATGACGCCCACGACACCGAAATCGACGTAGAAAGGATACATTCCCGTGTAAGTGTTGGTCACGAGTGGCTTCTCGATCCACGGGAGGATCACATCCACGGGTTCGGTCGACGACAACCCTGTTTTGTAAAGGACCGCATAGAATAGACGAAAGGTGTTTTCCCCAAAATGTTCGGCGCTGCAAGGCCTCAACGTGTCAAACGCTGACATGTTACCCAAGATATACGTCCGAATAAAATCCGATGAAACCGCAGAAAATTGTGAAGAATGGCGAACCATCTGAAGCGAGATGAACAAGATAGCCAACGGCACCATCGCCATCACAAAATGCTTCAACCGAATGACCTTCTTGAAGAAAAGGATGGAACCCGTGTAAAGAAAGATGGAGAGAAAAACCATCTTCGACATCGTGACCACGCCAAAGAGGAAATAGATCGTCAGAGGGATGGCGAACCGCCACCAAGTCTTCTTCTTGAAGCAGAGGAGTTCCAACATGTAGGATACAGGCCAGATGACGATCTGCCATCCGCCATACGGCTCCTCGAAACCGCTTCCCCTCCCTAATGCCGCAAGACGTAGATCCAAGGCCCAATTACCAGACGAACCATTCACGATAGCGATCTGGGCGAACCGTATCAGGGACGGAAACGCAATGATGGCCAAGACAAGATAAACGTTACGGACGAAAAAACCCACATCGTTGTATTGGTCTTGCTTATAAGTGACAGATTGCGTCAACAAGGAAGAGATGGTGATCGAGGCAATCCAACACAATAACGTGACGCAGAATGCGGTGCTCAACGTGGGCAGACGATGGTCTACCGTCAGATAAAGCAACATACAGCACATCCACAACATCGGAGTAATCACAGAGGGAGCGAATGGATTATTTTTGGAGCAATATAATCCACCGAACACAAAGAATAAGCATACTACGATAATCACATAAACCATGCTACAAATGTAATGAATTTAATTATTGATGAAACATGGATTTCTGAAATATACTTCTCCGGAAAAATCTTCGAAACGGATTTTATCCTCTCCCAGGAAATAGATGAGGATGGTCTGCCGCCCTGTCACATCGACGGAGAGCGTCTGCCATTCTCCTTTTCGGGTGAGGTCATAGGCAACCTCTGTCGGGATGTGCGTGCCATCCGGAAGGTCCTTTTCCGCAATGAGTTTAACGATTTGTCCGTCGAAGTCCGGCGTGCATCGGCAGGAGACGGAGAACCTTGCGCTTTCCCCCTCCTTCAGGTTACAAAAGGCGAAAGGAGTTCGATTCACACAAACTCCCTGATGGATGAAGGTGACGACATCCTGCTTGCAGACACCATAAAGAAAGCCCTCACTTTTGCTGATGCAATTGGATTCCTTCACCATCTCCCTTGGAGCGAAACAGGTCGCCTTAAGCATCGAAACCATACCGACGGAGAGGGAGACGAGAAGGAAAAACGCCAATCCACCGAGATATTTTTTCCCCATGCCGGAATTCTCCTCTTTCTCATGGATCCCATGGGTCAGGAAGAGGAAGAACGCGAAGGAGAGACATCCCATGTACCTATCCAACAACGATTCCGTAAGGAAGACTACGGAGAAGACAAGGACTACGGGACAGATGAGGATACGATCCTTTTTCTTCGATGAAATCGCCCAAAAGAGAAGGGTGGTGACCAAAAGGAGCACTCCGAGGATACCCATCTGTGCCCACTCTCCCAGATACTCATTGTGCGGCGCATAGGCGCAGGCAACACCCTCCTTGAAACCATGCTCGAGGTAGAGCGACACGAGCGGCGACTCTATATTATCCAACCCATAGCCAAGGATCGGTTTGTTTCGGATCAACTCCCAGACCGACGGCCAGATCTCCGCCCTCGGATCGTTCGCCAGCATCCCGCCTAATCCGTCCTCCATGAGCAGCTGATTCAAGCGTGTGGGCAAGAGGAACAGCGCCGCGACGACGAGCAGGATGACACCCCCTCCGATCAGGCACTTACGACGTGTGATCCGCGCACCGCAAAACCATAGGGAAATCCCTAACAACGGCAGGCACAAAGTGATGATACGCGAGTTGTTCAGCAAAAGAAAGGCCAGCGAAACCGCCAAGTAAAGTATCCACACGAAAGCCTCGCGCTTGGAGAGGCTGCGCCCATTCACCAGGTACGCTATCGCCGCATACGAAAGCAGGATATTCAGCCCGGAATAGGTGCGATGCGTGAAGTCGGTGCAGACCTCCGTAAAATTGGCAAAGAAATCACGATAGAGCTCGAACGCCGCACTCGACAATCCCCCCAAAACGCTATACGGAGAAGTGCAGGTCGCCATGGAAAGGGCGACGAACCCAACGGAAAATGCGATGGAAAGGGCATTTCCTGCCACGAAGCATTTCAGCATGGCACGGGTGTCGACCGCTCTCCGAAGGAGCAACGCGAAGAGAGGAAGGATGATCAACGAGAAACGAGGACCAAAGGTTTTCCGGAAGACAAAATCGGGATGCTCGGCCACCCCCGCGCTGACCAGTCCCAACATGGAGAGCGCCAATAAAAGCAAGCACGGAAGGTCTTCCTTGCCCATTCCCCTAATAGGATGTTTTTTCCCGATGGAATCGTAGATAATGATGCCTAAGGTAAAAAGTCCCCAGATGGAGAAAATCCAAGTGGAAAGAGGTCTCGGAAGTGCGATGGAAAGGGCAAAAAAGCAACTCAGCCACCGATACAGCACATCCAAATTCGTCTCTATGTCTCTCACCTTTCCCATCCGTCTATCTTATTGGTTAATCTCCTCACATTCCATATCACGATAGCCCCCGAGATGAGTATCTCGAGCACCTGCGCCACGATCCATGCGTAGGCCGCACCCATGCCCCCCAACTGCGGGATCCAGACAAGGTTCAGTGCGATGCAGGCAAGTCCGACGGCCAGTCCCACACACGGGGCATATTTCGTGAAGCCCAAGCCATAAAGCCCTTGCACGGTGAACATACTCGCGATGATGACCAACGCTGGGATGACCGAGAGGAGGCGCAACAGGGGAATCCCCGCCAGGAACTCCTCCCCCAAAAGGATCTCCACCATCAGCGGAGCGGCCAAATAGGTGCATAGACTCACGGCAAGTCCGAACAGAAAGACGTAGACCGTCATCCGCTTATAGTAAATCCAGCCCGCACGGGACGACTTGTCCATTTCCCTTGCGATGGAGGGGAATATCGCCGTATGGAGCGGCATGCTTGTCACCATCATGATGGCACAGATGATCTTGTAGGCACCGGAGTAGATCCCCACGTCATAATCGTCTTTGAACAGTCCTAATATAGTCACGTTCGCCACCGTGTAGAAGGCAGCGAACAAGGTGTTCAGGAAGATGGGGAAACCGCTTTTCAGCTGTGCATTACGTTCTTCCCGAATCGCCTCGGCGGATGGTCGCTCGATGTCATAGTGCCGAATGGCGAAGAGGAAACCGACAATGCCCATCACGGAGCAGGCGACGGAAGGCATGGCCGCATAGATCATGTAATCGTCCGGCACAGTAACCAACAGAACGGGCAAACCCATACCGACCAGCTTGATGATGAAGTTCAGGATGGCGACATATTGCATATCCTCTATGCCTTGGAAAAACCAAGAGGGGAAAAAGACGTAGCCGATGTTGATGGCAAAGATGGCGACGTAAAGCAGGAGATCCTCCTCTATCCTGCCATATCCGATGGAAAGGAGGAAAAACAAAGCGGAGGAGATGACGAACAAGGAGAATTTCGCCGAGATAACACCCCAGAACACATTGTCGACCTTGCGTCCATCGTTTACGGAGACCGCGACCGCCTTCGTGGCGGAGTAGTCGAAGCCATAGTTGATGATTATCGTGAAATACTGCACGACGCTTTGGGCGAATGTAACCTTTCCGAACATCTCCACGCCCAGCGCGCGGACAATGAAAGGGATGGCAAGGAGGGGAATAATAGCGTTCGCCCCCTGTAATAATCCCAGGGAGAGAAAGTTCTTGACGATAGAGTCCCGCTTATCCAACAGATGCTGCGCCATGCCCGATATGTTTACCGACGCGAATGTACAAAATTAACGGAAGAAAGCGATAGGCCACCTCCATGCGGTCCCATTCCTCGCGCATCACACGTATCTCGCCCGTTCGCCCCCCACAAGCTTTGGCCGGCAGTAGGCGGCGACCACGTGGGCGGCGCCGATTTGGTTAGGCGTAAGATGGACAGGGACAGCCACATCCTTGAGGTGCATGCCGATCAAGGTGTCGCCGATGTCCAATCCGGCGGAGGCTTTGATATGCTCCACCACGACAGGGTGACGGAAGCCATGGTATGCCGCCGTAGCGAAAGAACCGCCGCCATGCAGCCATGGAACGACGCAAACAGGCTCGTAGCCGTACTTGTCGGCACACTCCTCCTCGATCACCAGCGAGCGGTTCAGATGTTCGCAGCATTGGCATGCGAGGAAGATGCCCCGTTCGGACAAAAGGTTGTGGGCCACCTCGAAGATGGTCTTGCCGATCGCCTCGCTCGAGTTCTTGCCGATCGTACCACCCGCCACTTCACTCGACGAACAACCGATCACGAAAATAGAGCCATTTTTCATGGAATGTTCATCCAATAAATTCATTATGATCTGTCGGGTCTGCTCCGCTATCCCCCTTAATTCTTCACTTGAATCCATAACCCCAGTTCTTTAATCATCCTTTTTGATAACATTAACTATTGGTTGCGCGAATATAGCATACCCTTTTAGGGAAGAAAAATCAGGAACACCTTTTTTTGAACAAGAAACAACAAAAACCACATTCCCATATAGTCCTTTTTTCTGAACAGAGAGCTTTTGCCATTCCCCTTTCCGTTGCAAGTCATACGAGTCAGTATACGCTTCTCGCTGACGCTCTTCCGCACGAATCTGCAACACATCCGCGTCAAAATCCTCAGAAGCATATACATAGAGGGAAAAAGAAATGGAATCAGACACATCCACCGAGCATTTGTCGAAACGATAATACATCGCCGCCCAATCATACCAAACCTCTGATTCCACCTGATTATCTATTCGAAGACCCGTCACACCCTTCAATATTTCCGGGACATCACCTGGTAGGAGATCCACACGCTCGAAACCACGTTGAAAAGTTGAAAATTCAATTCTCTTATCCTTTCTAACGAACTTCACAGAAACGCACAAAACCGCAATGAGAGCACCAATCAGACAAAAGCTCCTCCACGCCAAAGTTGGACGATAATCGCCCTTTTCATCGGACATTCCAGCCAATAGCATCACTGCGATAATCGGATATGTTCCAATAGTTCGACTCAACATCATCTCAAAAAACAGATTGATACACAACATCGGTATCCACGTCACATAAAACCGTCTGTTAGAAGACTTCACAAGCATAGGAAGCAAGAGCAAACCCATAAAAAGCAGTAAGCCCATTATTCCATTCTCCACCAAAATCTCCAAGAACTGATTATGCATTTCCCACTGCGAATTAGCCGCCAAGTCGAAACCTCGCCGCATATATTCATCCTGCAACAAATCTTTCGCCGCACCACATCCATAACCCCACAAAGGTTGCGGACAATCCTTAAACAGTTCCCAACCACAATTCCAAATCCTAAAACGTGGATCAATATCAGATAAAGAGAACGAAGCGTCTCTAAAAGAGAGCATCACATTATTCACTCGTTCACTTTGGAATAACAAAACAAATAACAACAAAGCGACACCCCCTATACATGCCCAGAAACGCCACCCTTTAAGAAGACGTCTCATTTCCATTACCACTATACAGAACAATAGGAAAAGGAAAGAAAGGAAAGCCATCCTGGCATCCGTGAGGAAAACAAATAATCCGGTAAACGCAAAAAGGATAGAAAAGATGATGATCCTACGTTTACACCACCCATGAGAAAAACGAAGGTAAACAACCAACAAAGCGGTCAACAAATCAAAGCACATATATGTTCTATGCACTAACATTCCAACTACAGCCTGGAAACATAGAATCATATTCATGAGAGAACGTGGCACATTATCGAAATGTGTCACCAACGAACAAAAAGAGACTATCACCGCCACTAACGCCATTCCGTAAGCACCCATCGAGAAGCTGAACAATGCCCGACCCACCGAAAAACAATTCAAGTCCCGAAAAAGGAAAGCCAAAGCAAAGAGCAGCAACGGAAGACGGATCTGGAACTGCAATCTGAAAAAATCATGGTAATCCGATAGAAGCGATGCGGAACTCAATGATGCATACATCATGAACGCGAAAACAGCGAGGGATATAATATTCAACCTCCCCAACTTCTCCCCTCGAACAAGAGCAAACACAATCAAAAGAAGCGAACATAACAGAATTGTTCCACACGCCACAGGAGAAAACTTCATAAACGGGACAAAGAAGAATGCGAATACCAGCAGATCGCCAATCATCCTCTCCCACTGAAATCTACCCATATAGCCTACCATAGAATCCATTTATAAGGCAACAATCCTCCATCATCAAAAACCATAATGTAACGGAAATAGCCCATTATGATATATACGGAGAGAAAAGCGAAGATTATCCACCTATTCCGGTTAGAACGGACATGTCCGACCATATAGGAGACCAGCATCATGTATGCGATTACAAAATATTCCTTGAAGCGGGAAAAAATATCAAACGAAGAAAAAGCGATGACAATAAAAGAAGAAACCATGAAGAGATTCAAAAATATATTGAAATAGGGTTCCTTCTGCTCATAGTATTCCCGATAAAATAAAGCGCAGAATAATATGACAAAAATCTCGATGAAGTTCAACGGATTAATTCTGCCCGTCTCCGATGCATACAAAGCCAATCTCTTGCCAAGTCCTATCGTCTCGGTCAAACGCATACTCATCTCATAAAGAGAAGGACCGATTAAACTCACCACAATAGCCACAGACATCGCAATAAGGATTGTCCTCACACTAAACTTATGGTTCAGGAAGAAACAGAGCGGAAGCAATATCACAGCGGAATGGTGCATAGAAAGAGCCAACAAATTCAACACAATGTATTTCCAATACTCCCTTCTCTTCACAAAACGGATGGAGTAAGTAAAGAAAGCGATCGCCACAGCCTGCCTGGCAAGCGTGAAATCATGCCAAAAATAGGCTTTATACATATAGAAGAAAATGGCGATATAGAAATACGGCGTGTACTCCTTCAACGAGGGAATAAAAATAGAGAACGTAATCAACGCTATTACAAACATGAACAAATAAGGACCATGGGTGAAATCAATAGACCTGATCATAGACGAAAGGAATACAAATCCACTCTCGACAGATTTTGTGCGATAATATGGCTCGTACGATCCCCTAAGATAGTCCCCGACCCCCACAACCTTCGAGTAGAATAGCTCATACATCTCATAATCGCTTCCTCCCAAATGGTCACGGAACGCCGCCATCATAAACATAACCATAAAAAAAGGCAAAGCGAAAACAATGCGGTTTCTTACCGGAGTCACGTCCGTGGCGGCACATATAAGAGCCAACAAGATGAGTATTACATAAGGCAACATAGTTTATTTATGTTTAAACCATTTGTGTACAAACCTTCTGTACATATCGTATATTGTTTTACGTTCTTCCGCATCAAAAGCGATCAACATGCACAAAAGTATAAAAAATATTATTATGGAACATATCAGCATATCCATCACCACATACAATTTGTCCATGGATAACAATACGGTCCCACGCATCAAATATTGGAATGAATATGTCAAACCATATGCCGCCAGACAGGCCAGAAACATGAAAAAAAGACTCTTAAGGAACAATTTCCTGCCTTTTATCCTCAATTTGTACAGAGCGATCAGAGACGATATGATCTGTCCGGATAAGAAGGAAAGAGCAACATTCTCCAAATGAACAGAGATATTTACCCACACATAACACAAAAGAATAGAAATAATATTGCCGGAAATGACCGCGATCACATAATCTGTTACCCTATCACGAGCGATTAACGCTTGACCACATATCAGAGTGACAGTCATGAAGAACACACCCGCACATAGATAACCCAGTATCTTCATGAACGTTTCATGCTTACACGAAAATAAGATATAAGATACCTGTTCCGCATCCACAGACATCAGGATGACAAAAAAACATGTGAGATATAAGAACAAATGCGCAAGACGACGCATCTCATTGGAAAATGTGACCTCATCTCCTTTCACAAAAGCCATCGATAATAAGGGGGTCATCACAATGGGCACGATAGAGGAAAAGACCACATATGGCATATTCGCAATTTGCCTCGCATAGTCAAACACGGAAACCGCCCCCTCGCCGAAATGAGTACACAGGGATTTCTCGACAAACAAATATACCTGACTACATAATGCACCAAGGTACATCGGCAACGACAATTTCACAAAAGGCTTTGCCCATTTTATCCCTTCCATGGAAATAGGACGGAATGAGCGGACTTTCCTCTTTAACATACAGGTTAAGACCAACACCATTATCACGTTGTTCAATGTGGTGGCCACAACCAATGAATATATGCCTAACGTATCCGAAAAGAAAACGATGGCCAAAATATTTATGATACTCGCCAGAAGGAATACGATTTCGGGGTAGAAGTATGACTCGTAGGTGTTCAATAAAGCGATTAGAATATTGCTGTGTTGTTGAAGAATGAAGAAAGGGATCAAAGAGAAAATCATTATATACAAATATCTCCTCATCTCATCGTCAAAACCTGGCGCCAATAGGGTGGAAATCGGAGTAGCAAAAACAAATACGGCAAGCGCAACCACCAAGTAAGAAAGATTGAAGAGATTCATCAACGAATTCACCGATCTGATCGCCGCCTCTTCTCCCTCACGACTCTTAATGAAAATGTATTTTGTACGGAATATATCATTGATGGGCGAATATATCAAACAAATGACGATGCCCCAAAAAGCGATCGACAATACCCATGAATCACGCTGAAAGGTTGTCCCGAAATATTTAACAGATAGATACAAAACCACCAAACCCAATATCATTTTCAGAAAGCGCGAGAATCCTAACGCCAGTGAAATTCTACGGGGTGTGGATAGTAGATTCATAAAAACATCATAATAGGTAATCTTTGATTTTCTCCCTGTATATCGATATGATTATTTTCTCATCAAATTTGTTCGCGACGATATCAAAGCCCGCCTGACCCATCGCGGCACGCTCTTCCTCGCTCAAATGATAGAGACGCTCCATCTTTTCCAACAAATCATCGGACGACTTAGGCTCGATCTTATATCCATTGACACCGTCCTCTATCAACTCAACACACCCAACGCTATTCGATGCGATGATAGGTTTCTTCATGCTCATCGCCTCCATCAGACTACGAGGTATTCCTTCCCGATAAGATGGTAAAACGACACAATCCGAATCGGCAATATGCTGACACACATTCATCGAATATCCCTTATAATCGATATATCCATCCCTCACCCATTCGTCAATCTCTTCGGAAGAGATATTGTCGTCAACACCATTATCCATTTTCCCAAGTATGGAAAAAATCATATCAGGATATTTGGCCTTCAATCTTTTCGCCGCATCCGCATACTCCCTTATGCCCTTCTCCTTTATTAGCCTGGCTATCAAAAGGAAACGGAACTTGCCGTCATTCACCTGCTTTTCCATCGACTGGAAATGATCCATATCGATACCTTCCCCATTCAAGACAAAGGTTTTAGCCTCATCCACAATTTTGTCATTAACGAAAACTTCACGATCATCCCGGTTTAAAAACCAGACCTGTAGCACCTTACGCAATGCCACCCTGTACATGTTTTTCACCAGTTTGTTCAATAGGTTCTCCCTCATGAAGGTATAACCTAAACCCGTGACTACCGAAATGCATTTGATTGACAATAGCCGACAAGCTATCGAACCATATATAACGGGTTTAATCGTATAATGGAAAACAAAATCAAATTTTTCTTCTTTATAACAACGATATAAGGTCTTCAATAAACCCATATCGCTTATCACATTTGTTCCTCGTGTCTCCATGGCGACCGGTATATAGCGGATTCCTTCATTCCTAAAAAAATCAGAATATTCGTCTTCAGGAGCAATCACAACTACCTCATAATCCCTCATAAAATGGCGCATAACCCCCATTCGGAAATTATACATTGAAAATGAGGTATTCCCCACAAATGCAATCTTCTTTTTTTCTGACATAATCTATAATCTATTTCAACCCTCTACCATTCGATTTGAAATAACCCCATAATTACTTTTCCACAATTACGTACGTTTTTCACGCGACAAATTTAAAACCAATTAATCATATTTCCAAAAATAGTTACACGCACAAAAAAAATGCATAGCATCTTTTATAATCAAATGAGAATATTTAACTTTGAAAAAAAGAAACATAGGAAATGGTCAACATAAATCTGCACAACCATCTGGTTTGAAAACCAAGTGATTGTGACAAAATCGCACATGGCATTGACCTAGGTTTTATAATCATTTATAATTGTGAATTACATAAATAAAATAATTTTTTTGATAAACCCCAATAATTACTATTAATGAGAATAGAACATTACGACTTAGACGGTTACCAAATAAATATACCTATCGCGGAAAGTTACGCTGATTGCATGAAACTAATTAAAAGCGATAGATACCGCCTATCTGGACGAATGGAGTCCTCACTATCCATTATCCTTAGGAATTTTATTCCTTTTATCTCATCCCTGTTATTTTGGCTCAGGTTAAGCCAATACAAAGGCTGGCTTTACCCTTTTTGCGTAGCCATGTATGCGCGCGCATGCTGTAAATCACAGATGAGGATTTCTTTGTCAACGAAAATCGGCTATGGTTTTTACATCGGACATGAAATCTGTATGGTAGTGGCCAAAGGGACCGTCATAGGAAACAATGTGAACCTATCCCAGTTCCTGAACATAGGAAGCAACCATGGAACACCTGCCACTATCGGTGACAATGTCTATATCGGACCACATGTATGCGTCGTCGAAGATGTATTGATTGGGTGCAATTCATCTATTGGTGCAGGTGCGGTAGTAACCAAAAATGTTCCTGAAAACGCTACTGTCGCGGGGGTCCCTACCAAAGTGTTGAACTATAATAATCCCGGTCGATTCATTAAAAATCGATATCCGGTCGAAAACCACTTTAAAAACTAGTCATGACTCAAATCCATTCGAAATATTGTTTCAAATACCAGATATGACCTTCGGCCTGATAGCCCATTTTTTCCAATAGATTCACATATTCATCTATCTGTTTTTCATATTTGGGGGATTTCTTCCCGAATTTGAAATCGATCACCGTCATATGGTTTCCTTCCTGGATTACACGGTCCGGACGACGGACCTGCAGCTCTCCCCGATCATCACGAAAGAGGATGGAACACTCATTGTAAAGCTTCAACCCTGGACGGAACCATTTCTTCGCCTCCTCCGTGGCCATCGCCTTTCGCATGGATGTTAGTATTTTCCTCTTTTGTTCCCCACTTTCAATTAACCCTTCGAACTCCATCTTGTTCACCACATTATCAACATCTTCCGACGTCGCAATGTTGGAGAAAAGATAATGAAGCAACTTGCCTTGTTGGATATATTCGTTATGTTCTTCCCATTCCGAATCTTCATTATCCTCGATGAAATCGTTAGATTTATTGGATTGACGGAATTTCCCTTTCTGCTGGTAACTGACACATCTGAAACCATACTTGTCAGGATTTCGCTTGAAAGGATTGCTGGAATGACCTGGCTGAACCATGACATCCTCATCCACATACAAATCACCGTCAATGAAGGTATCTTCCGCCTCGTTCCACTTCTCCCCCGCATAAGTCCTGAGAACAGTAGCCAAACGATGTGATATACGGGTATCGGGCTTCCCTTCACCTTTCTTCGATACAGCTTTTTTCTTTCCGAATATCACCATGTTTTTCTCCGCCCGGGTCAAGGCGACATAAAGAACATTTAGATTATCCATAAAAGATTCCACATATTCCTCATTGTATGATTCGGCAAAATGTGACTGGGACATTTGCTTTACCATCTTTACAGCTGCCAAAGGCAATTCATTGTATTTTTCTCCCAATTCATCGGTACTTTCCCACAATAACGGAGCCTTATCTCCTGATTTCGGCCCCAACTCCCAATCACAAAAAGGTATGAATACAGTATGAAATTCAAGTCCCTTGGATTTATGAATGGTCATAATCCTAATACCGCTAGCTTCACCACTCGGAATGGATTTATTATGAAGGGATTCATCCCAATATTTCAGAAACAAACGGAGATCAGAAGATCGTCTGGTTAGAAACTCATTAACCCTATCAAGGAAAAAACAAAAATAACTCTCCTGATTCTTTATGCGATCAAGCCTCATGATTCGATAAATCTCCTCTACCATCTCATAAAGAGGAAGAAGCGCTAATTTTTCGATGGAATCGATCAATTCACATTGTTCGACCGTCATATCATTGAGATTGGGTGGAACATCAATCTCTTCTTTTTTTTCTATTCTTTCATACGCATGCAATAATTGGATCAACGCTAAATTATTTTTCTTTTTCAATCCACTTTCTTTAATGTCTCCCCCAAACAACACTAAATACCGCATCGCACTTATGATACATTGGATTGCTTCGGATGTTTCCAACATATAGGCCTCTTCGGATATTAACTCGAAACAGTATTTCGCATTATCACCTTGGTCTTTAAACTGGGCAAAATACTCGGCAATCAACGGTACATCCTTCGTTTTGCGAATCAAAATAGCCATTTGCTCGGGTTTAATCCCCCGCTGTTGCATCATCTTAATCTCCTCCGCAAGGGCACATAATGTATCCAAACTATATTTATCTTTATTCTCGCCTTCCAAAAAACGGACCTTCACATACCCTTTATCCTTCTTTTCACCCTTCTTACACATTTGCGAAACATCCTGGTAAGCCTCTATCATATCCTCTAACATAGGATGGTTTATACCACTTTCCCGATATAATTCGGGAAGATGTTGAAAGACGAGATTATTGAATTCAACTATCTTCTTTTCACTTCTCCAATTGGTGTTTAACGGAACAACCTTTGGGGAAATATGCGCCATTTCATCGGATAAATCACAAAGTAATTGCCATTTTCCGTTACGAAAACGATAGATGGACTGTTTGGGGTCACCAACTATCAAACTGCTCTGATGTCTGGAAGCACATTCATTAATAAGTGGCTTAAAATTAAACCATTGCGTTTCACTTGTATCCTGAAACTCATCAATCATGATATGATCCAAATAGGTGCCTATCTTTTCATAAATGAAGGGAGCATCACTGCCCTCTATCATTCCATTCAACAACGTTTGCGTCTCGGAAAGAATAAACTGGTTTTTCTCCTCGTTGATTTTCTGCATCAACGCATCCATATAGTGCAATAGACCAACATTAAAAATATTTTTAATGATCAGATTCACAGTATTAATCTCCACCAAATAGCGATTCCGAAGGTCCTCCGTTTCCACAACCAAATCACGTATGTAATCTATATGAGACAATAACTCACTTTTTTTGGAGAAAAATTTCTTTTCCTCGATAAACGCAATTATCCTTTTCCCTGGCCCCTTGCCATCAAACCAATATTCACCCTCGACAATTTTATTAAAATATCCTGGAATACCGCCATTTAATCCATATGAGTAATCATCGGACTCAAATCCGTTTTGATTATTGAAATCAAAAAAACGCTGAGCGGATTCCTGAATCTTACTTAAACATCCGTCCCTATATTTTTCTAATTTATCCCGATAAGCATGAAGCCTCCCTTCGTTCATATGACCACCGTTATCCATCAGGAATTCGAACAATGGCTTTGATTTTCTACGAAACCTTTCAGTAAATAATGCTGCACCAAATTTTTCGATTTCATCGGAAATATTCCAATTTTTTTCACTTTCTAATTTATCGGAAAGGAAAAGCTGTACCCAATTAAAAAGGGTCCTATCTGTTGTGATATTCTCCAACATGGATGCAACTGTCTCGGAAAGAACGGGCTTTTCATCAATTTCAATGTTCAAGTGCGTCCCCAAGCCCAACTCTTTCTCCAAGTTTCGAAGAACGGTCTGAAAGAAAGAATCAATCGTCTCGATGTGGAAAGAACTATAGTTATGCAACATGAGTGACAAGGCCGTTTTCGCTTGGGAAACAATATAGGAACGACTTTTGAATTTCGCATCAAAAACGCCCAATTCATCGGAAAGAACGGTAATATCTCCCTGGGAATCATCAAGATTCTTGGCGACTCCATACAAAGTGGTGATGATACGGTTTTTCATCTCGGCGGTCGCCTTGTTCGTAAAGGTCACGGCCAAAATGCGCTCAAAACAGGTGGGATCCTCGATGATATACTTGAGGAACTCCATCGTCAACCGGTATGTTTTCCCCGAACCGGCCGACGCCTTGTATATCTTCAGTAAATGTTCGTTTCTCTCTTCCATTAGATTATCTCATGCTTTCCTGTTTCCAAATCATCCGCAAATTAACAAAAAAACACCCATCATTAACACATTTAAGGAAAATACTTCACTCGACTAACACCCTAATAAGTAAAAAATTGCGTACTTTGCATTCCAAATAGATTGGAGAATGGAATTTCATTACGAAGTAATCGTCATCGGAGCCGGACATGCCGGTTGTGAAGCGGCGGCAGCGGCGGCTAATCTTGGGTCAAAAACTCTGCTTATCACCATGGATATGCATAAAATCGCTCAAATGAGCTGCAACCCAGCTGTTGGTGGTATCGCTAAAGGACAGATTGTGAGGGAGATAGATGCGTTAGGAGGACAGATGGGTATCATCACGGACCTCACCGCCATCCAATATAGATTGCTGAACCAGTCCAAAGGACCTGCCATGTGGAGCCCACGATCACAGGCCGACCGACAGAAATTCAGCGAGAAATGGAGAAGCACCCTCGAAAATACCGACAACCTGAATATCTGGCAAGACTCCGTTGTCCGTTTCATCATCGAGGATAATGAAGTGCGGGGTGTCGTCACCAGCATGGGCGCGACATTCAAGGCGAAATGTGTCGTGCTGACCGCCGGCACCTTCCTCACGGGCCTCATCCACTGCGGAAGAACACAAATAGCCGCAGGAAGAATCTCTGAACCAGCATCTTACGGATTGACGGAACAACTCAAGGAATTGGGCATCCGAACAGATAGGATGAAAACTGGTACGCCTGTGCGTATCGATGGTAGGACGATAGATTTCTCTGTCATGACGGTTCAAGGCGGAGAGGATGATTTCCATAAATTCTCTTATCTGGACTTCAAGCCAAGACCGCTCAAACAGAGGGATTGCTTCATCACCCATACCAACGAAAGGACGCATGAGATTCTCCGTGCGGGTCTGCCGGATTCTCCCCTTTACAACGGACAAATCAAGAGTATCGGCCCTCGTTATTGCCCAAGCATAGAGACGAAAATCGTCACATTCGCGGACAAGACACAGCACCAGCTCTTCCTCGAACCAGAAGGCGAGACCACACAAGAATATTACCTCAACGGTTTTTCATCATCGTTACCGCTTGATATTCAGTTAAATGCGTTAAAAACCATCCGTGGTTTGGAGAACGCTGTCGTCTATCGTCCGGGCTATGCGATCGAGTATGACTTCTTCGATCCGACGCAATTGCACCATAACCTGGAGTCGAAGGTGATCAAGAACCTATTCTTCGCCGGACAGGTGAACGGTACCACAGGATATGAGGAGGCTGCCGGACAAGGTATCATCGCCGGTATCAACGCCCACATCAACTGCCACGGCGGCAAACCATTCACCTTGAGCAGAAACGAAGCCTACATCGGCGTGCTCATCGACGATTTGGTGACGAAAGGAGTGGACGAACCATACCGAATGTTCACGTCACGTGCTGAATACAGAATTCTCCTAAGGCAAGACGACGCCGACGCAAGACTGACACCTAAGGCATACGAGCTCGGTTTAGCCAAGAAAGAACGCTATGATCTCTACGTGGAGAAAAAGAAGGAGGTGGAAAGAATTGTCGATTTCATCGAGAATTTCTCCATCAGAGCCAACCTCATCAACGACTTCTTAGAGAAGAACGGAACATCCGCTCTGAAGAACGGATGCAAGCTGGTGGACTTGGTGAACCGTCCTCAGCTGACCATCAAACAGCTATCCGAAGGCATCGCACCTCTGAAGGCGGCGCTCGATAAGATACCTAACCGAAAAGAGGAGATCACGGAAGCGGCTGAAATTCAGATAAAATACAAAGGGTACATCGATCGGGAAACAATGATTGCCGATAAGCTTAAACGCTTGGAAAACATACAGATAAAAGGTAGATTCGACTACTCTACCCTGCAATCATTATCGACGGAGGCGCGTCAGAAACTAACACGCATCGACCCGGAAACCATCGGTCAGGCCAGCCGTATCCCTGGCATTTCGCCAAGCGACATCAACATTCTCTTAATCCTAATGGGCAGATAGTATGGAGAAGGAGGTTTCACACGTAAAACAGATTGTTTTGTCCCTTCCGGAAAGTCCAGGTGTGTACCAATATCTGAACGACAAAAACGAGATAATCTACGTTGGAAAGGCGAAAAATCTGAAAAGAAGGGTCTCCTCCTACTTCAACAAAGAGCAGCAAAGCGTAAAGACAAGAGTGTTGGTGAAACAGATAGCCGACATCAAATACATCGTCGTCGAAAGCGAACAAGACGCCCTGTTGCTCGAAAACAGTCTGATCAAAAAGCATCAGCCACGCTACAATATTCTGCTGAAGGATGGAAAGACATATCCTTGGATATGCGTGAAGAACGAGTTTTTTCCCAGGATATTCAAAACGAGGAACATGGTGAAGGATGGATCCATCTATTACGGACCCTACACCTACCTGCCCGCCATCCATATTTTACTGGAACTCATATCGGAACTCTACCCGATCAGGAATTGTAAGCTCAACCTTACGCCGGATAACATCAACGAAGGAAAATTCAAGGTTTGCCTTCAATACCACATCAAGAAGTGTAAGGGGTGTTGTGAAGGGTTACAAAGCTTGGAGGAATACAACAAAAACATCGGTGAAATCAAGCTTTTATTGAAAGGAGAGTTAGGCGAACTGGAAAAAACGCTGAAGGAAAAAATGATGCTTTTGGCCGAAGAACTGAAGTTCGAAGAGGCACAAAACATCAAAGACAAACTGGACGCTTTGGCACGCTACAAAGCTAAGTCCACCATCGTAAATCCTTCGCTCACCAACATCGACACATTCGCCATAGAAATCGATGAAAACGATGCTTTTGTGAATTTCCTGAAGGTGACGAACGGCACCATCTCACAAGCCTATACCCTGGAATACAAGATACGGACCGATGAGGAAAAAGAGGAAATTCTTGCGACAGCGATTACTGAACTACGGGAAAGATTCAAAAGTACTTCCCGTGAGATCATCGTTCCTTTCGAGATCGGCTATGAATTCAAGAACACGGTGATCACCATCCCGCAAAAAGGAGACAAAAGAAAACTGCTCGACCTATCCATCCAGAATGTGAAACAATATCGTTTCGACCGCATGAAACAGATGGAGAAATTCAATCCGGAGCAGCGCGCCACCAAAATGCTGAAGGCCATACAGAACCTGCTCCAATTGGACAAAATCCCCGTTCAAATCGAATGTTTTGATAATTCCAACATACAAGGAAGCGATGCGGTAGCCGCCTGCGTAGTCTACAAAATGGCGAAACCATCGAAGAATGATTACAGAAAATACAACATCAAGACGGTGGTCGGACCAGACGACTACGCCTCCATGAAAGAGGTGGTCCGAAGAAGATACAGCCGACTGATGGAAGAGGAGCAGCCGCTGCCCCAACTCATCATCGCCGATGGTGGCATCGGACAGATGGAGGTGATCAGGGAAGTGGTAGAAGACGAGCTTCATTTAGGAATACCCATCGCCGGCTTGGCCAAGAACGAAAAGCACCGCACGAAAGAGCTAATTTTCGGCTTTCCACCGAGGATTATTAACCTCGACCCAACGGATGAAACCTTCCGTTTCTTCGCATCCATCCAGGATGAAGTGCACCGTTTCGCCATCAAATTTCACAGAGAGAAGCGAAGCAAGAACATGATCAGGACCGAACTTGACATCAAAGGAATCGGTGAAAAAACACAAGAAGCGCTCATCAAGAAATTCAAGAGCGTGAAACGAATCAAGGAGCTTAGTTTCGAAGAGTTGTCCGCTGAGATTGGTAAAAATAAAGCAAGAATAATTGTAGATTATTTCAATAACAATAAAAATAAATAATCATATAATTTTAGAATTAATATAAAAAAATATATGAGAATAGTAATACAAAGAGTCACGCACGCATCGGTCACTATCGACGGCAAAATAAAGTCTAAGATAGGGAACGGACTGCTTGTACTGGTAGGAATTGAAGACAGGGACACGGAGGAAGACATAGAATGGCTGAGCGGAAAGATTGTCAACATTCGTATATTTGACGATGAAAACGGAGTGATGAACAAATCCGTGAAAGATGTGGAAGGAGAGATATTGGTGGTCAGCCAATTCACCCTACAAGCGATGACGAAGAAAGGGAATCGTCCCTCCTACATACGTGCCAGCAAGGCAGATTTCGCCATACCAATGTATGAGAAATTCTGTGCGCAAGTAGAAGCAGACTTAGGAAAAGCGATAGGAACGGGCGAATTCGGAGCGGACATGAAAGTTGAACTGCTCAACAACGGACCTGTCACGATATGGATAGATTCACAGAATAGAGAATAAAAAGAGAATTATATGAATATAAAGAGAGAAGATTTCGAGATAATGGCACCTGTTGGCTCGTACGAAAGTCTGCAAGCTGCCATCCAATCTGGGGCCAATTCTGTCTATTTCGGCATAGAAAAACTGAATATGCGTTCCCGTTCCGCCAGCAATTTCAGCACGGAGGACCTTCGAAAAATCGTCAGTATCTGCAAAGAGAACGGCATAAAAAGTTACTTAACCGTAAATACAGTCATCTACAATGACGATTTAGAGTTGATGAAAGAGATCATCGACACCGCCAAAGAGGTTGGAGTAAGTGCCATCATCGCAGCGGATGTGGCGGCGATGACATACGCTTATAGCATTGGCGTCGAGGTACATCTCTCCACGCAACTGAACATAGCGAACGTAGAAGCATTGAAATTCTATGCGAGATATGCGGATGTGGTTGTCCTTGCGCGTGAATGTAACATGGATCAAGTGAGGAACATTTGGGAAGCTATTCAGGAAGAGCAGATCAAAGGACCCAAAGGAGAGCTCATAAAGATTGAGATGTTCTGCCATGGTGCACTTTGCATGGCAGTTTCGGGCAAGTGTTATTTAAGCCTGCACGAGCTCAACGCATCGGCCAACAGAGGAGCCTGCTATCAAGTTTGCCGCCATGGCTATCGGTTAATCGATGATGACAGCGACATAGAAATCAAAGTAGACAATCAGTATCTGATGTCGCCAAAAGATTTAAAAACCATCCATTTCATCAATAAACTGATTGAATCAGGTGTCAGGGTATTGAAGATAGAAGGACGCGCAAGAGGACCTGAATATGTAAAAACTGTGGTTTCATGTTATGATGAAGCGATAAACTCCTACTTGGACGGAACATACAGTGAAGAGAAAATAGCGCAGTGGGACGAGAGGCTCAGCAAAGTATTCAACCGAGGATTTTGGAATGGATATTATTTAGGCCAACGCCTAGGTGAATGGAGTGCCACATACGGTTCAGAAGCCAAAAAGAAAAAAGTATATGTAGGAAAAGGAACCAAGTATTATTCCAAAATAGGTGTTGCGGAATTTTTGGTAGAAACCAAATACGGCATTAAAAAGGGAGATGAAGTATTGATTATCGGACCAACCACAGGAGTCATCGAACTAAAAGTTGGAGAAATGCACGTAGGAGAATCAGTGGCGGAAGAGTGTCAAAAAGGTGACTTATTCTCCATAGCGGTTCCCGATAAAATCAGAACATCGGACAAACTATACAAATGGGTAAACACTTCCGATATAATAAAAGAATAATGTTCCACGTGAAACATTTTATATTTTAGAGATGAAAATAGGAAACATAGAATTTGGAGAATATCCGTTATTCTTAGCCCCCATGGAGGATGTGACAGATCCAACATTCAGATTACTATGCAAAAGGTTTGGCGCAGACATGGTCTATTCAGAATTCGTCTCAGCAGATGCATTGATCAGAAACGTGCAAAGCACAGAAAGAAAGCTGAATATAAACGACGAAGAAAGACCAGTGGTCATCCAACTTTACGGAAGAGATCCAGAACCAATAGCTGAAGCGGCTAAAATGGCTGAAGCGGCACATCCAGACATCATCGATTTAAACTTCGGATGTCCTGTAAAAAAGGTGGCAGGAAAAGGTGGTGGTGCGGGATTGCTAAAGGATATTCCTAAAATGCTTGAAATAATCAAAGCTGTTGTAAAGGCAGTGAACACACCTGTCACCGTAAAGACCAGATTGGGATGGGATGAAAACAATAAAATCATCACTACCCTAGCGGAACAAATCCAGGATTGTGGCGCACAAGCTTTGGCCATACACGGAAGAACAAGATCACAAATGTATACTGGTTCCGCAGACTGGACATTGATTGGAGAGGTGAAAAATAATCCACGAATCAAAATACCAATCATCGGAAATGGTGATGTGACAACACCTGAAAGAGCAAAAGAATGCTTCGACAAGTATGGTGTGGATGCAGTGATGATAGGCAGAGCCACATTCGGTAATCCATGGATATTTGAGGAAATCAAATACTACCTAAAGAATGGAGAGAGAATGGAAAAGAAACCATTTGAGTACTACATCGGAATACTAAAAGAACATATAGAAAAAAACATAGAATGGTTGGGTGAAATAAGAGGAATCATTCACACCAGAAGGCACCTCGCCTCTACCCCACTGCTAAAAGGAATAGACAATTTCAAACAAACAAGGATTGCGATTCTTCGAGCTCAAACTAAAGATGAATTGATTAAAATCCTCGATGGAATCAAAGAAAAATACAATCTGGTGTAAAAATAATTAAGGGTGAATTTTTAAAATTCACCCTTAACTTTACCACTGTTCCACGTGGAACATAAACTAAAAAATTAGTGCGCCTCCAACCAATTACTACCAATTCCACATTCAGCGACCAAAGGGACTTTAAGCTTGACGGCTTGCTCCATTTCTGAAACAACAATAGATTTTACCTTTTTAAGTTCACTATTTAAAACAGTAAAATTCAACTCGTCATGAACCTGCAAAATCATCTTCGATAAAATATTTTCTTCCTTAAATCTTCTAAAAATATTAATCATCGCAATCTTTATGATATCAGCAGCAGTACCTTGAATAGGTGCATTGACCGCATTTCGTTCCGCATAACCACGCACCACACTATTATGTGAATTAATGTCCGGCAAATATCTTCGTCGACCAAACAATGTCTCCACATATCCCTTCTCACGTGCAAAAGCAATAACTGAATCAGTATAATTTTTAATTTTAGGATAACTCAAAAAATAATCATCAATCAGTTGCTTCGCCTCCGTACGAGAAATATCCAAACGATCCGCCAAACCAAAAGCTGAAATACCATATATGATTCCGAAATTGGCCGTCTTCGCCTTACGTCTCATATCCTTATCCACATCATCAATATCCACTTTAAAAACTTTAGCAGCCGTTGCAGTATGAATATCATATCCTTTATTGAAAGCTTCTATCAAATTTTCATCATCACTCAAATGAGCCATGAGACGTAATTCAATCTGAGAATAATCGGCCGAAAGAAAAGTGGAACCCTCATCTGGTACAAACGCTTTTCGAATCTCCTTACCATCCTCATCACGAATAGGAATATTCTGCAGATTCGGATTACTAGAACTAAGACGACCTGTAGCAGCAACTGTCTGGTTGTAGGAAGTATGAATCTTACCTGTCTTGGAATTTACCAAATCAGGCAATGTATCAACATAGGTGGTCAACAATTTTTTCAGACCACGATACTCTAAGATTAGATTAATGATTGGATGCTTTCCTTTCAAAGAAACTAAAACTTCCTCTGAAGTGGAATATAAACCAGTCTTCGTTTTGCGAGGTTTCTCAACAATCTTTAAACGATCATAAATCAACTCACCAACCTGACGAGGAGAAGAGATATTGAACTCATATCCGGAAAGAGTATAAATCTGCTTTTCCTTCTCAGCGATACGTTCATTCAATGAAACCGAAAATTGTTTCAAGGCTTCTGAATTAATGGATACACCGGTAAACTCCATGTCAGCCAAGACAGGCATAAGAGGCATCTCAATTTCATAAAAAATTTTCTCAAGATTATTCTCCTTCAACTGACCCTCGAAAACATTCTTCAAACGCAAAGTAACATCCGCATCTTCCGCAGCATAATCACAGAGCCTATGAATATCAAGCGAACGCAGATCTGTCGTTTTAGGATTGCGACCCTCACACAACTCTTCATAGGTGATCGTTTTATAATTCAAATAAATCTCCGCCAAATAATCCATGCCATGCCTAAGATCAGGCTGCAACAAATAATGCGCAATCATGGTATCAAACATTTTACCTTTCAGCTCAATACCATATTGACGCAACATCAACAAATCGAACTTAATATTCTGACCAATCTTCAGAACAGACTCATTTTCAAAAATTGGTTTGAATCGTTGTAAGAATTTTTCGGCATCTGCCCTACCCTTCGGAATCGGAATATAAAATGCCTCGAATTCCTTCCAAGAAAAGGAAAAACCAACTAATTCATCCGAAATCGTGTTCGTACCAGTCGTTTCCGTGTCAAAACAGAAAAATTCCTGTTTACTCAAATTGGCCAAAAAATCAGTGATAAGTTCCTCACTATCAATTAATTGATAGGTATGAGGAGTAGAAGTTAAGTCGCTGAGATTTGAATATTTTATTTTTCCTGTATCTTCGTCCACATATTCATCAAAGAGAGAGAGTTGAGTAGCCTCTGTATTTTTCTTGACAATAGGTTGAGGATCCAATTTGGAAAGAAGATTCTTAAACTCAAGTTCCGTGTAGAGAGTCTTCAACTTTTCCACATCCGGATTTTTGTAAACCAAAAGTTCCTCATCAAATTCAATCGGAACATCCACACGAATAGTAGCCAAAAATTTAGAGAACTTAATCAGCTCAACATTTTCCTCCACCTTTTTTTTCAAAGCACCTTTCAACTCCTCGGTATGAGCAAGAAGGTTATCGATGGAACCAAACTCGGCCAACAACTTCACGGCCGTCTTCTCCCCAACCCCCGGACAACCAGGAATATTATCGGAAGCATCACCCATCAAACCTAAATAATCGATGATCTGATCGGTGGAAGAGAGTTGCCACTTTTCGCAAGCAGCCGAAACACCCAATGTCTCATAACCACCCCCATGACGAGGACGATACAAAAGAACTTTATCGGAAATCAGCTGTGCATAATCCTTGTCAGGCGTCAACATATAAACAGTAAAACCCCTAGACTCAGCTATCTTAGAAACCGTTCCGATCACATCGTCCGCTTCAAAACCAGGAACCTCAAGTATAGGAATATTAAAAGCAGAAATAACCTCTTTAATAATTGGAACAGAGAGTCTTATATCCTCAGGTGTTTCCTCACGTTGAGCCTTATATTCAGGGTAAGCCTCATGACGAAATGTAGGTCCGGAAGGATCAAAAGCAACCGCAACATGAGTGGGTGACTCAGACTTGATAACCTCCTGCAACACATTCACGAAACCTAAAATCGCTGAGGTGTTAAGACCTTTGGAATTGATACGAGGGTTCTTAATAAAAGCATAATACGATCGATATATCAACGCATAGGCATCAATTAAGAGAAGCTTTTTATCCATAACCAGAAACTATTTAGTTAACAAAGTTACAAAAATGAATAGAGAAAAAACGAATGAGGATGAGAAAGGAAAATAATAAAGATTAATTTATTAAATTCGCGATGAATTAAGGAAAGAATATGATAACGTTAAAGCAAATAACAAAACCAATTGAGGAAGAATTTGCATTATTCGAGAAGGAATACGAAAAAAGATTCCAGACCGACAATATCATATTACAACAAATCCACCAACACATTCTGAACAAAAAAGGCAAACTCATTAGGCCAATTTTGACATTGCTATCAGCGAAAGCAACTGGCGAAATAAACCAAAAAAGCATATTGACCGCCATAGCAATGGAGATGTTGCACACAGCCAGTCTGATTCATGATGATGTGGTAGATGAAACCTACGAAAGACGCGGACAAGAATCTGTCAACGCTATTTGGAACAACAAAATATCCATATTATCAGGTGATTACATCCTTTCACAAGCATTATACACAGCTAATGAAACAAGGGATATCCGAATAATAGACGAAATCACCAAATTAGGAAAAGAGATTTCCAAAGGAGAAATTCAACAAATAACCAACATGCGAAACAGCATCTATGACGAAAAGAAATATCTGGAAGTCATCAGAATGAAGACAGCCGCATTGTTATCAACATGTACCAAGAGCGGAGCAATCACCAGCGGAGCAAGCGAAGAAGCATGCAAAGCGATGCAAGAATATGGTGAATTATATGGTATTTGTTTCCAAATCAAAGATGATATTTTCGACTACACCAGTTCAGAAAAGGAAATCGGCAAACCAGTTGGCAATGATATCAGGGAAGGAAAAATCACCCTACCTCTCATCTACGCTCTGAACAACTGCACAGAAAAAGAAAGAGAAACTATCATCGACCTGATTAAAACAAAGAAAGACAAAGAAGAGAGCATACAAAAAATCACACAGTTTGCCATAGAAAAAGGAGGCATCAAATATGCCGAAGAAAAGATGAAAGAATACAAAAAAGAGGCTATGAAAAAAATAGAAATAATTGAAAAACAAGATATTAAGAAATCATTGGAAGAATTGATCCAACACGTGATCGAAAGAAAAAATTAAAGGTGGAGCAGTAAACTACCCCACCCTATCAAGTCTCACAAAAACTTATCAGAAGTACTTCACCTCCTGTCCACAAAGCGAGGAAATCAACGCATTGACCAAACGGCTCGCACCAAAACGGAACGAGGAAGCATTCAGCCAATCCTCACCTAAAACAGAGGCAACAATCGTATAGTAAGAAACAGCCTGTTCGGTAGTCGAAACACCGCCGGCCACCTTCAAACCAACCTTCACATTATTCAACGCATTGTACTCGGCAATAGTCTTAGCCATCACATAAACAGCATCATACGTAGCGCCGACAGAAACTTTTCCGGTGGAAGTCTTGATGAAATCAGCCCCAGCATTCATAGCCACCAAAGCAGCTTTTTTAATTAAAACAGGATCATTCAACACACCCGTTTCCAAAATGACCTTGAGCTTCGCGTCACGGCAAGAAGCCTTGATTTCTGAGAGTTCATCAAAGATCTCCTCGAACTCACCATTAAAAACCATACCCGAAGGAATCACCACATCAATCTCAGTAGCACCCTCCATGACAGCCATGGCCACCTCAGCCACCTTCACCTCAATAAAAGTATTCGCATCAGGGAATCCACCAGCCACCGAAGCAATTTCAAGATCCTCCACCAAATTATCCTTCACAGTCTGAACAAACTTCGGATAAACGCAAATAGCGGCAGGGTGGGGAAGTATCTCGAATTTAGTATCGAACTTATTAATCTTCTCCACAAATTCAGTGATCGAAGCAACCGAATCAGTAGGGTTTAAAGAAGTGATATCTACAAAGCTAAGTATCTGACTATAAATAGATTTCTGATTAAAAGTATCAAATTTATCCAAAAGAATTTTTTTCACATCCTGTTGAATTTGGGCAGCATCCAAATCCATATCATACTTTGCGAAAAGAGCATCAAAACGATCCATAAATTATTTAAGTTTAATATTATCCAAATGACGGTGAGCATCCCTATTGGTCTTCTTCTCAAAGTTTTTCTTAACAGCTTCAGTTAGGTCTACGCCAGTCTGGTTAGCCAAACAAACCAGCACCCAAAGCACGTCGGCCATCTCGTCCGCCAAATTAACATTCAAATCGGAAGACTTAAAAGATTGGTCACCATATTTACGAGCCATGACACGAGCCAACTCGCCCACCTCCTCGGTGAGGCAAGCCATATTCGTTAGCTCACTGAAATAACGAACACCGTAAGTCTTAATCCACTGATCAACAGAAGATTGAAGATCACGGAGAGAAATATCAGATTCCATATTTAGCACTAATTTCGAGCATACGTTTGATAGGCAAGCAAGCACGCTCAATGATAGCCGGATCAACTAAAACCTCAGGAGATTCGTTGACCAAACAATCGTACAATTTCTGCAACGTATTCAGTTTCATGTAAGCGCAGTCGTTACAACCACAAGTGGAATCAGACGGAGGAGCAGGAATAAAGTTCTTTTGAGGAGCCTGCCTACGCATCTCATGCAAAATACCACTTTCGGTAGCCACGATGAAATCATTGCAATCCTCACAAGCCACAGCATATTTCAACAAAGCAGCCGTAGAGCCCACCTTATCGGCCAACTTCACAACAGGACCTTTGCACTCTGGATGCACGAGGATACGAGCATCAGGATAGACCTCCTTCAGCTTCAAAATCTTTTCCAAAGAAAAATTCTCATGGACATGGCAAGCGCCATTCCAGAGCTTCATGTTCCTACCCGTGATCGAGTTGATATAATTACCGAGGTTTCTATCCGGACCAAAGATGATCTTCTCATCCTTAGGAAAACTGTTAACAATTTGGAAAGCGTTGGAAGAAGTGACCACGACATCAGTCAAAGCCTTGACAGCCGCAGTCGTATTCACATAAGAAATAACCGTATGGCCAGGATTCTCCTTGATGAATTTAGCGAAATCCTCCGCCCTACAACTATCGGCCAAAGAACAGCCAGCGTTCATATCCGGAACAAGGACCTTCTTATCAGGACACAATATCTTAGCAGTCTCACCCATAAAATGAACACCGCAAAGAACAATTATATCCGCAGAAGTCTTCGCAGCCGCCTGAGCCAGCGCAAGGCTATCGCCCACAGAGTCGGCCACATCCTGGATATCGCCCAACGTATAGTAGTGCGCCATGACAACAGCGTTCTTTTCCTTCTTCAAACGAAAAATTTCTTCTTTCAGATCCATAACTTTTCCTTTCTGTTTTTATCTACTTTTTAAACTTTTAAAAAAATAAATATTAAAGATATGGGTATAATAGGGTGTTGAAATGGTTAAAATTTTCCTAAAAAAGTTCTTGTAAAATCCATAATCAAAAGCCAGTCCCCAAAATCTCCTCCGTATGGTTGAAAATAAAGTATTGAAAATAAAAGAAATCTTATCTTTATCAACCATCCTAACATTTCCACAAATCTACAAATTTTAATAACTGAAATTTCAACTTTCCGAATAAAAAATCTGTCAGTAAAAGATATTAAAAAGCATAAAACTTATTTGGAGGGAAAGTAAAGCCGATTGTATAAAAAGAAAAATCGAAATAGAAAATTTAATTATTAAAAATTTATCATAGGAAACATACATATTTTCAACAGGAGAAAAGATAGTTTATCAACAATTAAAAAGAGGGGTGTGAAAACAAAAAGATATAAATAAGGAGAAAAGTACCATTTCATCGAAGAAATAAAGCGGGAAAGCGCCATTTTTATGAGGTATTATTTTGTATATTCTATGTTTTTAACTTACTTTTGCCTGAATTAACGACAATTTACAATAACAAAAATAACTAATTAAAAATTCAAAAACTTATGTGGCTAATTGATTCATCAATCGGGAGAAAGTTGATTATGAGTATCACGGGACTTTTTCTCATTCTGTTTCTTATTTTTCACATGTCGATGAATGTGGTCGCCATTTTTTCAGGCGAGTCATATAATAAGATATGTGAGTTTTTAGGTGCGAATTGGTACGCTTTGGTTGGTACGGCTGTGCTAGCTGGAGGTTTTGTTTTGCACATCATCTTCGCGACGATCCTTACGTTGCGTAACCAAAAAGCCCGTGGCGAGCAGAGCTACGCTTTTCAGGAGAATCAGCCTAAGGTGGAGTGGGCATCAAGAAACATGTTCGTGTTGGGAATAATTGTATTGCTCGGTTTGTGCATGCACTTGAGTCATTTTTGGGCGAAGATGCAGTTGCCTGAGATCATGGGTGCGGAAGCAGAGTATGCAGGACAGTTCGCTGATGGAGCTGCCTTGATCAAGGCAACTTTCGCCAATCCGATCATTTGTCTTTTGTATATTGTATGGTTTATTGCCATCTGGTTCCATTTGACTCATGGATTTTGGAGCGCATTCCAGACGATGGGTCTGAACGGAAAGACATGGTTCCCTCGTCTGAAATGTATCGCTAACATCGTATCCACTTTGATTTTCTTAGGCTTTGCCGCAGTAGTGGTAGCGGGATACCTTCAAAATCTTTAATAAGTAATAAAAGAAATAAGATATATAATTATGGCTGAAATAAATTCAAGAATTCCAGAAGGTCCAGTAGCAGAAAAGTGGACCAATTATAAGGCACATCAGAAGCTTGTGAATCCTGCCAACAAACGTAAATTGGATGTGATTGTTGTAGGAACCGGATTGGCTGGCGCATCTGCGGCATCCACTTTGGCTGAGATGGGATTCCATGTGCTTAATTTTTGTATTCAAGATTCTCCACGTCGTGCCCACTCAATCGCGGCACAAGGTGGTATCAATGCTGCGAAGAACTATCAGAACGATGGCGACTCCGTATATCGTTTGTTCTATGATACTGTGAAGGGTGGTGACTACCGTGCACGTGAGGCCAACGTATATCGTTTGGCTGAGGTGTCCGCTAACATCATCGACCAATGTGTGGCACAGGGTGTTCCTTTCGCCCGTGATTACGGAGGTCTTTTGGCGAACCGCTCATTCGGTGGTGCGCAAGTAAGCCGTACCTTCTATGCGAAGGGTCAGACCGGACAACAATTGTTGTTGGGCGCATATTCTTCATTGAACCGTCAGATCAAAGCGGGCAAGGTAGATAGCTACAACCGTTATGAGATGCATGACATCGTGATGGTGGACGGCCGTGCGCGCGGTATCATCGCGAAGAACTTGGTGACTGGTAAATTCGAGCGTTTCTCCGCACACGCAGTTGTATTGGCAACTGGTGGTTACGGAAACACTTACTTCTTGTCTACCAACGCAATGGGATGTAACTGTTCAGCAGCCATCGCCGCTTACCGTAAGGGAGCTTACATGGCCAACCCATCCTACGTTCAGATCCACCCTACTTGTATCCCGGTTCACGGTGACAAGCAGTCTAAGTTGACTTTGATGTCAGAGTCATTGCGTAATGATGGACGTATCTGGGTACCAAAAGATATCGAGGACGCTAAGAAGTTGCAGCGTGGCGAGATCAAGGGATCTGATATTCCGGAGGAGAAGCGTGACTACTATTTGGAGCGTCGTTACCCAGCGTTCGGTAACTTGGTGCCTCGTGACGTGGCATCCCGTGCCGCTAAGGAGCGTTGCGACCACGGATTCGGTGTGAACAACACTGGTTTGGCTGTGTTCTTGGATTTCTCCGAGGCCATCAACCGTTTGGGCATCGACGTCGTTCGCCAGCGTTATGGTAACTTATTCGATATGTACGAGGAGATCACGGACGTTAATCCAGGCGAGTTCGCCAACGAGATCAACGGTGTGAAATATTACAATCCGATGATGATCTTCCCTGCTATCCACTACACGATGGGTGGTCTTTGGGTAGATTACGAACTCCAAACATCCGTTCCAGGATTGTTCGCCATCGGAGAGTGCAACTTCTCCGACCACGGTGCCAACCGTTTGGGAGCATCCGCGTTGATGCAAGGTTTGGCAGACGGATACTTCGTATTGCCATACACTATCCAGAACTACTTGTCAGACCAAAAGATTTGGCCTAAGGTTTCTACCGATGTAAAGGAATTCGACGAAGTAGAGAAATCCTGCAAGGCTGATATGGATAAGCTCATGAACATCAAGGGAAAACGCTCTGTGGATTCCATCCACAAGGAGTTGGGCCATATCATGTGGGAATATGTTGGTATGGGACGTACCAAAGAGAGCTTGGAGACAGCGCTTAAGAAGTTGAAGGATTTGCGTAAGGAGTTTGAGACGAACTTGTTCGTTCCTGGAACTGTGGACGAGCCGATGAACATCGAGCTTGACAAGGCATTCCATTTGAAGGACTTCATCACAATGGGTGAGTTGATCGCCCGTGACGCTTTGAGCCGTAACGAGAGTTGTGGTGGACACTTCCGTGAGGAGTACCAGACGGAAGAGGGAGAGGCGAAACGTGATGATGAGAACTACTTCTACGTAGGTTGTTGGAACTACCAAGGTGACGATACCAAGGAACCTGAATTGATCAAGGAACCTCTCACTTACGAGGCTATCAAGGTTCAAACTCGTAATTATAAATCTTAATCAACTTAAACAGACAAAACAATGGCATTAGATAATATAATGAAAGTCAACTTGAAGGTTTGGCGTCAGGCCGGCCCGAAAGAAAAAGGTGAGTTCGTTACATATAACGACGTAGAGACTACACCTGATACTTCGTTTTTGGAGACATTGGATATCTTGAACGAGACATTGGTTGAGAAGGGTGAGGAGCCTATCGTATTCGACCATGACTGTCGTGAGGGTATCTGCGGTATGTGTTCTTTGTTCATCAACGGACATCCGCACGGACCTGCTACAGGCGCTACCACTTGCCAGCTCTACATGCGTCGTTTCAAGGATGGTGAGACTATCACCGTTGAGCCTTGGCGTTCGGCCGCATTCCCTGTCATCAAGGATTTGATGGTGAACCGTAACGCGTTCGACCAGATCCAACAGGCGGGAGGTTACGTTTCCTTCAACTGTGGAGGAGCGCAGGACGCCAACGCAATTCCTATCTCTAAGTTGGATGCGGATGAGGCGATGGATTCCGCTACTTGCATCGGTTGTGGAGCGTGCGTCGCAGCATGTAAGAACGGTTCCGCAATGTTGTTCGTTTCCGCTAAGGTATCACAGTTCGCTCTGCTTCCACAAGGACGTGTTGAGGCAGTTCAGCGTGTGAAGGCGATGGTGGCTAAGATGGATGAGCTTGGCTTCGGTAACTGCACGAATACCCGTGCGTGTGAGGCTGAGTGTCCTAAGAAGATCTCCATCAGCAATATCGCTCGTATGAACCGTGAGTTCTTGTGCGCTAAGTTTAAGGATTAATATTTAGTCCATATAATTGTAAAGCCCGTCAAGTTACTTGGCGGGCTTTTTTGTCTCTTCATGTTAATATTTACTATTTAACCATTTACAATTTACTATTTGTTAGCGATATACATGTTTTGAACAGTTTACGAATTATTTTATATTTGTAATACGTCCAACTAAATTGTTTGTGTCATGTTCAAAGGGAAGAAGACATGCGAGGTATTGCGGGCGGTTCGGAAGCGGGTTGCCGATCTGAACGGTATCCAGTATGTGCCTGTGAAGTGTACCCATGAGGGAGACTGCATAGGGACGTGTCCGGCATGTGAGCGGGAGCGACAGTATGTGGAGGAGCAGTTATCGTTAAGGGCGATGGCAGGGCACACGTTGAAGGTGGTCGGCGTAGCGGCCGGTCTGACTTCCATGCTTTCCGGACAGGAGGTGCAGGCGCAGGAGATGATGCAGGAAAGGAATACGGTACAGAAAAGATTTGAGTGGGATTGTCATTGTTTTGATTATTTTGGTCGTGGACCTAAACCTGAGGATATGGTTCAATGGGATGAGATGGCAACGTTTATCTCAAAGTTTCCGAATGACACGTTTTTGGTGGTAGGACATACCGACGAACGAGGAGGAAAAAAATATAATGTAAAGCTATCAGAAGATAGAGCCACATATCTCCGTGATCTTCTTGTAGAGAGGGGAGTAGATTCTCTGCGAATAAAATTTATAGGAGCAGGTTCAACGGATTGTGTCATACCCAATGCGCAAACTGAGCTTGAACATGCGCAAAACAGGCGTGTGACGTTGGAATTTTATACGCCGGAGAGGGTAAAGGAGATAAAAGGGAAAATTGAACGCAAAAAATTCATCCATAGAATGAAGAGGAGATAGGGGATGATTTACCATATTGGATATTTACTATTTAACCATTTACAATTTACTATTTGTTAGCGATATACATATTTTGAACGGTTTGCGAATTATTTTATATTTGTAATATGTCCAACTAAATTGTTTGTGTCATGTTCAAAGGGAAGAAAACTTGCGAGGTATTGAGGGCGGTTCGGAAGCGGGTAGCCGATCTGAACGGTATCCAGTATGTGCCTGTGGAGTGTACCCATGAGGGAGACTGCATAGGGACGTGTCCGGCTTGCGAGCGGGAGCGTCAGTACGTGGAGGAGCAGTTGTCGTTACGTGCGATGGCAGGGCACACGCTGAAGGTGGTCGGCGTTGCGGCCGGTCTGACTTCCATGCTTTCCGGACAGGAGGTGCAGGCGCAGGAGATGATTCAGGAGAGGGACATGGTTCAGCAGAAGTTCAAGTGGGACTCTTATTGTTTTGATTTTGGTGCCAGACCTAAACCAGAAGATATGGTTCAATGGGATGAGATGGCAGCATTTATTTCAAAGTTTCCGGAAGACACTTTTCTTGTGGTGGGGCATACCGATGAGCGAGGGAGTGAGAAGTATAATTTAAAGTTATCCGAAGTTAGAGCCGAATACCTCCGTAAACTTCTTGTGGAGAGGGGAGTGGACCCTCAGCGAATAATGGCTATAGGTGTTGGGCCTAAGGAATGTGTTATACGCAATGCGCGAACTGAGTTTGAGCATGAACAAAACAGGCGTGTGACACTGGAATTCTGTACACCGGAGAGGGTAAAGGCGATAAAGGAGGGACCCAAAGTTGAACCTATAAAGTCTATTCGTAAGAAAAAGTTCCTTCGTAGGAAAGGGAGGCGGTAAAGGATTATTTTCCAAATTGTATTTTATATAGCTAAAAATACTTGGGCCTATGTTCAAAGGGAAGAAAACTTGCGAGGTATTGAGGGCGGTTCGGAAGCGGGTGGCCGATCTGAACGGTATCCAGTATGCGCCTGTCGAATGTACCCATGAGGGAGACTGCATAGGGACGTGTCCGGCTTGCGAGCGGGAGCGTCAGTACGTGGAGGAGCAGTTATCGTTAAGGGCGATGGCAGGGCACACGCTGAAGGTGGTCGGTGTGGCGGCCGGTCTGACTTCCATGCTTTCCGGACAGGAGGTACAGGCGCAGGAGATGATGCAGGAGAGGGATACGGTACAGAAAAGGTTCGAGTGGGATTATTATGGTTTTGATTTTGATGGTCGCGAACCTAAACCTGAGGAAATGGCACAATGGGATGAGATGGCAACGTTTATTTCGAAGTTTCCGAATGACACGTTTTTGGTTGTAGGACATACCGACGAACGAGGGAGTGAGAAGTATAATTTAAAATTGTCTCAAGTAAGAGCTGAATACCTCCGTAAACTTCTTGTGGAGAGGGGAGTGGATCCTCAACGGATAATAGCCAAAGGTGCTGGGCCTAAGGATTGTGTTATACGCAATGCGCAAACTGAGCCAGAACATGAACAAAATAGGCGTGTGACGTTGGAATTTTATACGCCGGAGAGGGTAAAGGAGATAAGGGAGAATGTATCGGAGAAGAAGTAGGGTAGAGGAATAGATTTTTCTTGTAATGTAATTACTTGAGATAAGTATTAGTTAGATTAATCGGTAAAATATATAATTTTGCTGGAAGAAAATATCTGTATCAGCGAACGGTATGCAAGTATATAGTGGACAGAAAAGAACTTTTTGGGGTTTTGTAGCTGGAGCGGTGGCTGGAATATCGTATGGACTTAATCCACTTTTCGGCAAGCCCCTGATCGATGGTGGTGTCCCGGTATTGTCCATGCTGTTTTTCCGTTATGCCATATCAGCTGTCATTTTGGGCATTTGGATATTGTTTCACCATGGAAATTTCAGGGTGAACTGGCGAGAATGCCGAATACTTTTCGTGTTGGGTATGTTCTTTGCCGGAAGCAGCATATTTCTATTCGAATCATATAAGTATATACCAGCCGGACTAGCCACTACATTGCTATATCTGTATCCCGTATTTGTGGCTGTAATCATGATTTTTCTGCGTGTTTATCCTACTTGGCAGGTAATGTTGAGCATAGTCATCACCATCGTGGGAGTAGTATTGCTCAGTTGTTCGGGAGAAAACTATTCCCTGCATTGGGGAGGAATGATCATGGCGGCTATGTCGGCTTTGAGCTATGCGTTTTTCCTAGTTGTCGTGAATCAGTCGCGACAGATCAAACACATCTCCGAGATGTTGCTCACGTTCTATGCGTTGATATTCGGGTCGGTTATATTTTTGGGATATCTGTTATGGGAAGGAATCTCTGTCATGCAGGGGATAGATCAGACATCGGAGGTATTCTGTTTGGCAGGTTTAGCTGTGTTCCCCACAATGATTTCGATGCTTACCATTTCCCTTTCGACACGACTGATTGGTCCGACGAAGACCTCCGTATTGGGTGCCTTCGAGCCGATAACCGCCATCATAGTAGGCACGGTAGTCTTCTCCGAACCACTTACGGTAAATGTTGTCGTTGGTATAACCATCTGCATTTTCGCGGTACTTTTCATGATAATAAGTGAACATCGTTCCCGTCAACGAGACATTCCATCGTAGAGACGTGCGTTGATATTGCCTATTAAGAAGGAAGTGGTTATAGCGTGTCAGGCAGGTGTTCATAGAATATTTGAGGAACGATCTATCTTTTGTACATTTGTGTCCGATGAAGAATAATATAATCTAAGAAGAAATGAGAGCGCGGTACATTTTTGTGGTGTTTTTGGTTGGTTTAACCAGCTGTCGCACGTCGAAGCACAGTGTGGAGCAACCCTATAGCAATCCGTTATTATTAGACAAGATGTGGGCAGTCACCTCCATCAAGGGGAAGGAAGTGCAGTATCCTAACCAGGGGGATGTCTCCTATTTCGTCTTCAGCGGAGACCGGAAGGTAAAAGGAGGAGGAGGATGTAACCAGTACAGTGGCAAGTTTAGGGCAGTAGGGGACAGCATCTCCATTTCGGATGTGGTATCCACCCGCAAGGCATGTCCGGAGCTAAAGATAGAGGAAGCCTTCTTTCAGGCGATACCGGAGGTGATACGATTCAGGGTCAGCAAGGACAATCTGAAGCTATATGACAAAGATAAGCGGGAGGTGATGAATTGCATCTATTTGAATGAGAAGGATATGAAGGAGTAATAGGAATGAGGAGCGACGATAGAAAAACGAAGGGGGGAGCATCCGATTGGACGCTCCCCCTTACTGTTAGGAAACACTCAGATTATTTTACGATCAATCTTTGAGTAGAAATGTTACCATCAGCCGTAGTAACTTTCACAATGTAAGTACCAGCTGGCACGTTGATTTGAACCATGTCGCCGTTAGCTTGTTTGTAAACGCTTTGGCCGATTACGTTGATCAATTCGATGCTGCTGATCTCCTTTGCGCTCTTCACTACGAAGAAGTTCTCCGCAGGGTTAGGCATGAGGACGATAGCGTCGCTGTTCTCAACATCTTCCACGCTACTTGTGTTAGTAGGCTTGATAGTCAACTTATAGAGTTGGCAATCCTCGAAGGCGTCGATAGTAGTCTCCTTATCGTAGGTTACGCCGTTGTATGAGTTAGCTGAAATTGACTTCTCTTTGATAGTAGGAGCAGGTTTCCAGATCTTGAAGCTTCCGCACAAGTGGAGCATAGCCAAGTAGTGAACCAAACCGTCGTAGTAGCGGTATTGACCGGTCATCAATTGTCCGTTCCATGCTTTCTTCAAGTTAGTCTTAACCTTGTCATCGTTTGCAGGATCGTCCATCAAAGCGAAGCAACCCACAGCGTTTGCGCCACACTCTCCAAGGGTGTATGACTCAGAACCTCCGGTACCGTCCCAGTTGAAACGAGCGTGAGAGTAACCATCTTTCTCGAAATGATTAATCAAACGTGTCATCATGTTATTCTGGGTCTTCTTGTCAGCGCCGAACAAGTAATAGTCCATACCCACGTTCATAGCGCAACGCATTGCATCGTACATGTACTTGTTGGAGTTTTGGCTGAATCCTCCAGTTGTAGGCTGACCATTAAATTCAGAATAGTCTGCGAACAAACCTGACGAAGAGTGACAGGATTTCTCCAAGTGACCACGGGTTGGCGCCAAACAGCTTTCCCATTTATCTTTGTTGGTGTCAGACCATCTAGCGAACAACTCAATGAAAGCAGGAAGGTCGTAAGAAGGATCACCGAAGTTTGAGCAGTTGTATGGCTGGAATGTGATGATCTTGTAGGATTCGTTGAACAAAGATCCATTGCCATTCTTCCAGAATCTTGACAAGCAGTATTGAGCGTCTTGCAAGTAAGAAGGCTCATTCCAACGGTTTGCAGCCAAAAGCAAAGAGGTTACGAAGTACATTTCACCATCAGGAGCACAGTTGGCATCTTGGGCAGAACCGTCAGGGTTACATTTCCATTTGAAGTAGCCTTCCCACTGTCCGGATGTATGGAGCATGTGGCTCTTGGCGAACTTCCAAAGTTTATCGAACTCTGTCTTATGGTTTGTCTGAACACAAATCATCATACCATAGGATTGACCCTCAGAACGAACATCATTGTTGTTGATATCCTTGACGTAAGCTTCGTTACCATTTTCGTAGTAAACTGTGCTGTTGCTGTTTCCTTTGAAGTAATGATTCCAAAGTTCATCAAGTTTCCCCTGAATCTCATCATCAGTTTTCCCGAGATAAGTTTTGAATGGAGAAGGGTAAACGCCGGTGTAGTATGCACCAGAAGTTTTTTGTTCACCATTATCGCATGAAGGGCCGAAGTAAGCGCCGTTTTCATCGAAGAAGCTAGATGCGCCTGAAGCGATAGTTTGACCTTCTTGACCCTCCTGGCCTTCCTGGCCTTCTTGTCCCTCTTGGCCTTCTTGTCCTTCAGTGCTTGTGCCTGCTTTAACGATTTGGATATAATCCACGTTACAGTAGCTAGTACCGAACTTCACTTTCAATGCGTGCTCACCCTTAGTGAGAGATACAGATTTGCTTCCCTTAATGGTTTTATAAGTATCCCAGTCGCTTGTTGAACTACCTGAGAGGGTAATCAATGATTTATTATCCAGAGTAAGTACCAGTTCGATGTCGTTGTTTCCGTTGGAAGCGCTAGCGGAGATGTCGTAGTCACCGCTTTCCTCCACGTTGATGGTATATTTCAACCACTCGCTGTCAGTCGTATACCCTACTGCGTAGTTTGATCCACCAGATACGATATCTACACCATCGTTACGATATTTACCGCCTTCGTTCTCGTCATCCGAGTCGCTATATCCGAAGCCGTTTCCACCCTTGTCGTAGTTCTCAGCCTCGACTTTACCAGGAATAGAGATGGCGCCCTTGTATGGCTCCTCTGTCTCAGTTGGTTCTGGTTCAGGAAGTTCGCCACCGCAGATGGAACCTGCGCCCTTGCAGCCATTCCAGCACATAGAAGCGTATGAGTATTCGATAGAACCTTGTCCGCCACCTGACTCGCATAAGAATTTACAGTCATAGACACCACCTAGAGTGACACCTTTATTTTCCCATGCCTTGAAGTGCTCGGTAACATTGATGGTTCCACAGTTTGTATAAGAAGAACGAACTGCAAAGATTTGAGTGAATGTTTGAGTACCATCAATAGAAGGTGCATTTACTCTCGTACCAACTTTCAAGGTGTATGTAACGCCATCCACAGTGTAAGTTCCTTTGTCTTGCGCACCGTAGAAGTTTCCGCCACCTCCGAAGGAGTCGTCCACAATATAGTACTCGGTCAACGGATTCTTCGTCCAACCATAGATACCGATGTAAGAGTAGTTGGATC